>NZ_JAROCE010000001.1:0-1383745 GCF_046064585.1 Microbacterium mcarthurae
CGCCGATGGTACTGCAGGGGGGACCCTGTGGGAGAGTAGGACACCGCCGGACTTCTTCACACGAAATGGCCACCCAATGCTGGGTGGCCATTTCGCATATACGGACACATCGTCGTTTCGGCGTCGGCCGTCCCCGCACCAGTGGGGGCGCCCGGCGCCGTCGTCGTTTCTTCAGAAGAGTGTTTCCCTGGGTAGGGTCGCATCGTGAGCGACTTCGCGGGGCATCTTCCGGGGAGCCGCGACTACCGCCGGCTCCTGGTCGGTCTGTTCTTCGGGGGAGTCGCCACGTTCGCGCAGCTGTACGCGACGCAGGCGTTGCTCCCGCAGATCGCCTCCGACACCGGCGCGGATGCCGCGACGGTGGCGCTGACCGTGTCGGCATCCACCTTCGGCCTTGCGGCGGCGGTCATCCCGTGGTCCGTCGTGGCGGATCGCGTCGGCCGCGTGCCCGCAATGGCGGTCGGGATCGTGGCCGCCACGGTTCTCGGCGGACTTGCTCCGTTGGCGCCTGACGTCGGTGTTCTCCTGGCACTACGCCTGGGGGAGGGGGTGGCGCTCGGGGCCGTTCCGGCGGTCGCCCTCGCGTATCTGAGCGAGGAAGTCGACGTGCGCCATGTCGCCGCGGCGGCCGGTTCCTACATCGCGGGCACGACGGTGGGCGGACTGAGCGGGCGTCTGTTGTCCGGTCCGGTGGGCGAGCTCTTCGGTTGGCGATGGGGGGTCGGTTCCGTCATCGTGCTGTGCGCGCTGGCATCCGCCGTGTTCCTGGCGCTGGTGCCTCGCGCTCGTGGCTTCGTGCCGGGCCGGTCGGCGCTGGTGGCCGGACCGTCCCTCGCCGCACGCCTGCGCACGAACCTGCGCTCTCCGGTGCAGCTCGCCCTGTATGCGCAAGGTTTCCTTCTCATGGGTGCATTCGTGGCCGTGTACAACTATCTCGGTTTCCACCTGCGAGAAGCGCCGTTTCTGCTCGCTCCGGGCGCGGTCACGCTCCTGTTCCTCGCCTACCTGGCGGGCACCGTCTCCTCGCCCCGTGCCGGCGTCCTGGCGGTGCGCCGGGGGAGATTCACGGTGTTGATCGGCTCGATCGGTGTCATGGCGCTCGGCGCGGTGATTCTGGTGGTGCCCTTCACCCCCGCGGTCGTCGCCGGTCTCATCGTGTTCACCGCGGGCTTCTTCGCGGCTCACGCGGTGGCGTCGGGCTGGACGCCGATCGCCGCGGAGCCCCAGGCGCGCGCGCAGGCGTCGTCGCTGTACTACCTCGGGTACTACGGCGGCTCGAGTGTGTTCGGGTGGGCTCTCGGAATCGTGTATGCCGGCGTCGGATGGGAGGCGTTCGTCGCTGTAGTCGTCGTCCTCTGCGGGCTCGGGGCTGTCCTCGCCTCGCTGGCCTTGCGTCCGAAGCATGCCGGCTGAGGCGGGGGTTTGCGCGCCCGGGTCAATCCCTCACCACGATGTCACCGATGGCGACTAGCGTCGTTACGACGACATGAGGAGGTCGCGAGTGGATGACGCCGACGAGCTGACGACAGCACGGACGCCGCACGACGGTATCGACGACGGAACGGCCGAGGACTCTGCCGAACCCGTGGTCGAGATCAGCTACGACGAACAACGCTATCCGGCCCGCCCCCGACGTCTGCGACCGCGAGACCAGTTCCGCGGCGGCACACTGCGCCGTTTCCTGACGGATCCGCGCAACGCCAACGGAGCGAACCCGTCGTATGTGGAGTGGCTGGTTCGCCAGTCGATGCTGAAGGATGCCGATGTGCTCAGCCGGCAGCTCTCCGGGCAGCCGTCGATGTGGCGCAATCCCTACGCCCGCCCCGATGCGCGGCGAGCCATCGAATCCACGGATGTCTGGTTCACCGCGTACCCGATCTCCCTCATGGCGCGTCCCGGCGAGTCCTTCCTCGATGCGCTCGGCGACGAAGCCCTGTGGGAGGCCTTCGAATGGGTCGGCATCAATGGCATCCACACGGGCCCCGTCAAGCGCGCCGGTGGCATCAGCGGGTGGCAGGAAACGCCCAGCGTGGACGGTCACTTCGACCGCATCAGCACGCAGATCGACCCTGAGTTCGGCGATGAGAACGCTTTCCGGCGTATGGCGGACGTGGCCGACGCGCACGGCGGCAGTGTGATCGACGACATCGTTCCCGGTCACACCGGCAAGGGAGCGGACTTCCGGCTCGCCGAGATGGCGTACAAGGACTACCCCGGCATTTACCACATGGTCGAGATTCCGCGCGAGGACTGGAGCCTCCTTCCCGAGGTTCCCGCCGGTCGCGATTCGGTCAATCTGGATGCCGACACCGAACGCGAACTGAGCGCCCGGGGCTACATCATCGGCGAGTTGCAGCGCGTCATCTTCTACACCCCGGGGGTGAAGGAGACCAACTGGAGCGCAACGGCGCCGGTCGTCGGCACGGACGGACTCGAGCGCCGATGGGTCTATCTGCACTATTTCAAGGAGGGACAGCCCTCGATCAACTGGCTGGACCCCACCTTCGCGGGTATGCGCCTCGTCATCGGAGACGCCCTGCACTCCCTCGGCGACCTCGGGACGAGTGCGCTCCGACTGGACGCCAATGGATTCCTGGGCGTCGAGAAGAGCGCGGAGGGGCTGCCGGCGTGGTCGGAGGGTCATCCGCTCTCGCACGCCGCGAACCACATCATCGCCGGGATGGTGCGCAAGGTCGGGGGATTCACTTTCCAGGAGCTCAACCTCACCATCGAAGACATCCGTGACACCGGCGCCGTGGGTGCCGACCTGTCGTATGACTTCGTGACCCGGCCCGGATACCACCACGCTCTCGCGACAGCGAACACCGAGTTCCTCCGGCTCGCCCTGACGACCGCGCTGGAGACGGGGGTCGAGCCGGTGCAGCTCGTCCACGGCATGCAGAACCACGACGAGCTGACCTACGAGCTCGTGCACTGGGCCACCACGCATCGCGACACGGTCTACCCGTTCCGACACGGGGAATCGACCGGAGCGGAGATCGCCGAGACCGTCCGCGCCGAGTTGACGCAGGCTCTGACCGTCGACGCGGACTACAACCTGGTCTTCACGCAGAACGGCATCGCGTGCACGACCGCCTCGCTCATCGCGGCGACCCAGGGGAAGGCCACCCTCGACGCCATCACGGACGCCGATGTCCCGGCTATCCGCGACGCTCACCTCCTGCTCGCCAAGTACAACTCGTGGCAGCCGGGTGTGTTCGCGCTGTCGGGCTGGGACCTCACGGGGTCGCTCACGCTCCCCGCCGACGAGGTGCGGCACCTGATCGCCTCGGGCGACACCCGCTGGATCGAGCGCGGTGCGCACGACCTGCTCGATGTCGCTCCGGATGCGTCCACGTCGGCATCGGGGATGCCGCGGGCGCGGGCGCTCTACGGCTCGCTCGCGCGGCAGCAGGCCGATCCCGAGTCGTTCCTCACAGGCCTGCGGGACATCCTGAAGATCCGCAGCGAGAACGGGATCGCCGTGGCATCCCAGGTCGACATCCCGCAGGTGGGGCACCCGAGCATGCTCGTCATGGTGCACCGGCTCGACGGCGGAGACCGTCGCCTCGAGGACGCACCACTGCAGATCACGGTGCTCAACTTCTCGGGAGAGAGCATCGAGGGGACGGTCCGGTCGGAGTGGCTGGTTCCGCAGAGCACCGCCGTCGATGCCGCCACCGGCGATGTCGTGGGTCGCGTCGATGAACTGCAGAGCTTCGCCCTCGAGCTGGGGCCGTACGCGGGCCTGTTCCTCCGTATGCAGGCGCCGGAGGTGGCCGAAGACTGACCCCGGCGGCATGTCGGTGGTCGGACATACGCTTCGCGCATGAGCAAGGTGTCGTGCGTCGTACCCGGGTGCCGTGTCTCTGTCGCGTTCGATGCCCCGCTCGACCTGTGCGACGAGCATCTCTCCGTTGCAGCCGAGTGGGCGGGGCGGCGTGACGGCGTGACGGATGTCTTGCCCACGCCCTGCCGGCTGTGCGGGTCGCGGCTCGGCGTGCGCTGGCCGACCGGATGGCTGTGCGCGGTGTGCGAGTGGCGCCACGGGGAGCCGCTCGACACTGACCTTCCGCCGCCGCGCGTCGACGTCGTCTACTACGTGCGGTTCCGCGACCGCATCAAGATCGGGACGAGCGCTCAGCCACGTCAGCGGCTCCGTGCGATACGGCACGACGAGCTCCTCGCGCTCGAACGCGGCGATCGCTCGCTCGAAAGGCGCCGTCATCTCCAGTTCGCGTCCGAGCGACTCGGGGGGTCCGAGTGGTTCGCTCGGAGCGAGGCCCTCGACACCCACATCGCAGCGTTGGCGGGAGGTGTCACCGATCCCTGGGACCTCTTCGCGCGGTGGACGAGCGAAGCCTTCGCCCGCCAAGGATGAGAGACTCTCGCCCCCGCCGCGTGGCTCAGGGGACTCCAAGGCGACCGTTCTACGGTGAGATCCCCTCACCCCGGGAAGGTACTCATGGGCTTCCTCGACCGACTCTTCGGCGGCGACGACCGTCGTCGCACGACCGCCCCCACCGCGGCGCATGCGCCCGGAAGCCACTCGAGTGGCGACGAACGCTACTCGCCCCCGCCGCCGCCGGGTGATCCGACATCCGCTTCCGCGTCGACACGTGAGGACGCGCAGGCCGTCGAGCGCTATCGATATCTTCTGCGCACCGCCCCGCCGGAGACGGTCGAGCAGGTGCACGCGGAGGCCTTCGGCCGCTTGACCCCCGCACAGCGTCAGCAAGTGTTGCAGGAGCTGTCGGCCGGTCTGCCCGCCTCGGAACGACCGACCTCCGACGACCCCGGGTCGCTCGCGCGCGCCGCGACGCGTGCCGAGTACACGCGTCCCGGATTCATGGAACGCACGTTCGGTGGGCGCTCCTTCGGCGGAGGAAGCGCGGGCCCGGGCTTCGGATCGATGCTCGGAGCGTCGATGCTGGGGACGATCGGAGGCTACGTCATCGGTTCCGCTCTTGTCGGATCGCTCTTCGACCCGGGGTACGCCGCGGGCTTCGAGGACGGAATGGCCGCCGACGGCGGCGACGCGGCCGCTCTGGACGATCCCGGCATGACCGACGCGGGAGGATTCGGCGATTTCGGCGGCGACCTCGGCGGCGATTTCGGGTTCTGACGACCCTCCGGGCGTACAGCTCCCGACGTCCTGACCAGGGGGCGCACGCCGACACCGGCCCGCACCGCGTGGGCACCACCCCGTCGGCCTGCGCGCGCGATATGGTCGAGGCCATGTCCGGCTCGTCGCCGAGCGAGCGGCTCGGTCTGCATCGCAGCCTGCTGACCAATCAATTGCTGCAGGCGGCTGCCGCAATCCTCGCCGCGGCCGTGACCTCATTCCTCGGACAGATCCAGGACGTCACTTTGTTCGTCTCGGGCGCGGGCATCGTCTTCACCTGCGCCGCAGTCATCGTCCTGTCACCGCGAGATCGTTTGCCGTCATGGATCGCGCTCGCCGTGCCCGTCATCGACGTGATCGCGATCGGGCTGATGCGCGGTAGTGCGCCCGTCGCCGGGATCGGCCTGCTCTGGGCGTTTCCCGCGATATGGATCGGTGCGGCCTTCGGCATCCGCGGTGTGATCGGCGTGACCGTTGCCGTGTCGGCCATCATCACCTACCAGGCCTTCGACGAGTCGCACCGCGTTGCCGCGTCGACGTTCGTGCTGCCCTTCACGCTCGCGGCCCTGGCGACCATGTCGCACTTCGCCACGCAGCGCACGCGGGCGCAACGATCGCTCCTGGAGAAGCAGTCGGCGGAACTGCGGCGCTCCCTCGAGCGCGCACGCCGACAGGAGGACCTCGTCACCGAGGTGCTCGACGCCGTCGACTTCGGCGTCATCCACATCACGCCGGGTGGCGAGTTCGCGGTGAGCAACGAAGCCCATGCTCGTCTTCAAGCCGGCACCGACGCCGTCGGGCCGTCCTCCGCCGTGTTCGCCGCGGACGGCATCACCCCCCTGGAGTCGCGGCAGACTCCGTTCGCGCGCGCGCGCGCCGGCGAGGTCTTCGACGGCGAGCTCGTCTGGTACGGGATGCCGGGTGAGGATCGACGCGCGCTGAACGTGACCGTTCGACGCCTGCGTCCGCGCGACGGAGCAGATGGCGGCCGGGTCGTGGTCTCGAGAGACGTGACCGCGGAGGAGACGGCGCTGCGCGCTCGCGAAGACCTCGTGGCGAGCGTGTCCCACGAACTCCGCACCCCGCTCACCTCGATCATCGGCTATCTCGAACTCGCTCTCGACGACGACCGCCTCGAGCCCTCGACCCGTGAGCAACTGGAGATCGCCGAGCGCAACGCCATCCGGCTCAGGGAGCTCGTAGCCGACATCCTGGCGGTATCGGCAGCGTCCCGGCACGGGGTCGGCTTCGCCCTGCAGCCTGCTCCGGCGGATCTCGAAGCCATCGTTCGGGCCGCCGTCACGTCGGTCGCTCCCCGCGCGGCGGCACAGGGCATTGAGATCGATGCGAGCGCGGTGCGGTCGTGCCCCACCGTCGTCGATGCGCACCGCCTGCGGCAGGTGGTCGACAACCTGCTGTCGAACGCGGTGAAGTACAACCGCCGGGGCGGACGTGTGACCGTGACCGTCGATCGGGAGGAGGACACCGTGGTCCTCCGCGTCGCGGACGACGGTCCCGGTATCTCCCCGAGTGAACAGGGGCGGATCTTCGAGCGGTTCTTCCGGGCGGATGCCGTTCGCAACTCCACGGTGCACGGCAGCGGCCTCGGTCTCGCGATCAGCCGCGACATCGCGCGCGCCCACGGCGGCGACATCACGGTAGCGACGCAACCGGGCAGAGGTTCGGTGTTCACGGTGCGTCTGCCCCACAAGGAAGGAGCGGCGTCATGGTCCTCGATGTCCTGAGCCTGCAGATGGCGGCGTCGCTGGTCATCGTGGTGTCGGCAGTGATGTACCTGCTGGACACGCTGATGCTCAAGGATGCGCTGCCGGGCCGGCTGTGGGCCACCGCCTTCCTCTCCGGCGTATTCTCGGCGGTCGCGTACCTGGTCTGGATCGCCGTGCCCGGAGCGTTCATCGCCATCGCGCTGGGCAACGGCGCCTTCGTCGCGGCAACCGCATTCATCTGGTTGGGAAGCGTCGCCTTCAACGGCCGGCCGCTCCGCGTCCCCGTCGTGGTCACCGCGGTCGCGCTGGTCGGTGTCGTCATCGCCGCGCTCGTCGAGGGGTCCCGCGCTGGGGACTGGGCCGGGGCGGTCCCGCTGTTCCTCGCCAACGCGCTGTTCGCCGTCCTCGGCGCGATCGAGACGCGCCGCGGTGCCATCGCTCGACGATGGAGTGCAGCCGGATTGACCGTCATCATGGGCATCGAGGCCGTGTGGTTCAGCCTGCGAACGGTCGTGTTCCTGGCGCAGGGTCCCGACAGCGAGGTCTTCCAGACGTACTTCGGTACGAGTGTCTCGGCATTCCTCACGATGGCGCTGGTCGTCGCCGCCGTCGTCGTCACCTCGGTGCTCCGCACGAACGAGTCCGCGTTGCGGGGCAACCCCGAGACCCGTCAGCTGATCGTCGATCGGTCCGGGGTGCTGCTGCGGGAGTCGTTCGGGGCGGTCCTGACGATCCTCGTGGCTCGCGCCGACGCCGCCGGCGAAGACCTGTGCGTCATCGGCATCCGGGTGGACGATCTGCGTCGCGTGGCCACCGCGTTCGGTCCGGAAGAAGCGGAGGACATGGCGCGTGCCTTCCGTGCCTCCGTGCGCCGACATGCCCCCACCATGGCGCTGGTGGGGGTGACGGACGCGACGGGTCTGTCCGTCGCCTTCTCCACCCCTCCCGCCACGGACCATCGTCGGCTCGTCCGAGTGCTCCACGAACGCCTCGTGGACGATCTGTCCGACCTGGGCACTTCGGTCGTGCCGGTGGTCGGGATCGGGGTCGCGCTGGCGTCGGAGGACGGGCGGGACGGTCCGACGCTCGTCGACCGCGCCGATGCGAAGGCGCGTCACGCGGCCATGAGCGGCGAGCAACCGTTCGGCTTCGCGGCGGAGTGACGGTCCGGTCAGCCTTCGTCGCCGGGCGGCAGTTCATCGGCGAGCGCCTGAACGCGCGCACGCAGCTCACGCGGACGGAACGGCTTGGTGAGGTAGTCGTCGGCGCCGGCCTCGCGGGCGAGGCGTTCTTCCGTGGCATCCACTCGGGCGCTCACCATGAGGATGCGCGTCTCGCTGAACTCGCGGATGCGTCGCGCCGTCGCGAAGCCGTCAAGTCCCGGCATGCTCACGTCGAGCGTCGTGACAGCCGGGTCGCTGCGGCGGACGGCCTCGATGCCGGACAACCCGTCGGCTGCGGGGTGCACCGAGAAGCCGTGGGGCTCGAGTATCGCGATGATGAGTGATCGGATGTCGACATCGTCTTCGATGACGACCACGACGTTCGGATTCGGCATGATGACACCCTCGCGCCGGTCGGAAGGCGCAGACGCGGCCCTGAGGCGATGTTAGACCACGCAGGCGGCCCGGGGACCCCGGGGCTGCTGTGGCATCCTCGAGGGGTGACCCTCCTCGCACTGACCGGCGGAATCGCCTCGGGCAAGTCGACGATCGCGACGATGCTCGCCGAACGAGGAGCGGTGGTGGTCGACGCGGATGCCATCGTGCGCGACGTCCAGTCCCCGGGGTCGCCGGTGCTGGCGGCCATCGTCGCGGAGTTCGGTGGTGACGTGCTGCGGCCGGACGGCAGCCTCGATCGTCCCGTCCTCGGGGCGCAGGTCTTCGGGCACCCCGAGCGGCTGGCGACCCTGAACGCCCTGGTGCACCCCGCAGTCCGGGAGGAGTCGCAGCGCCGTTTCCGCGCGGCGTTCGACGCCGACGCCGACGCGGTCGTGGTGTATGACGTGCCGTTGCTCGCGGAGTCTCGGGGCACGGGGGAGTGGGATCTCGTGGTGGTGGCTCACGCGCCCGCCGAGCAGCGGGTGCAGCGGCTCGTCTCGCAGCGCGGATTCACCGAAGCCGACGCCCGCGCGCGCATCGCGGCGCAGGTCGGTGACGACGAGCGCCTCGCCCTGGCCGACGTCGTGATCGACACGGCCGGCGACGTGGATGCCACTCGCCGACAGGTGGACGATCTCTGGGAGCGCCTTCGCGCCTGATCGTCCTGCCTGCGGTCGGGGCTGCTCGCGCACGGCGAACGCAGACCCGCCCTCGATGTCGGAGGCCCCACCTACGCTGGAGGCATGCAGGCCACGCGTTCCGTCCGCCCGTTCGAGGTCGTCAGCGAATACTCGCCCTCGGGTGATCAGCCCCAGGCGATCGCCGACCTCGCCGCGCGCATCAACGCCGGCGAGACCGATGTCGTGCTGCTCGGTGCCACGGGAACGGGAAAATCGGCGACGACCGCGTGGCTGGTCGAAGCCGTGCAGCGTCCGACGCTCGTTCTCGCCCACAACAAGACCCTCGCGGCGCAGCTCGCGAACGAGTTCCGTGAACTCATGCCTCACAACGCCGTCGAGTACTTCGTCTCGTATTACGACTACTACCAGCCCGAGGCGTATGTCCCCCAGACCGATACGTTCATCGAGAAGGACTCGTCGATCAACGCCGAGGTCGAGCGTCTCCGCCACTCGACGACGAACTCGCTGCTGTCGCGCCGTGACGTCGTGGTCGTGTCGACCGTCTCGTGCATCTACGGCCTCGGGGCGCCAGAGGAGTACCTGCGAGCGATGGTCGCCCTGCAGGTGGGGGAGCGGTACGACCGTGATGCGCTCATCCGGAAGTTCATCGCGATGCAGTACAACCGCAACGACGTCGACTTCTCGCGCGGGAACTTCCGCGTCCGCGGCGACACGATCGAGATCATCCCCGTGTACGAGGAGTACGCGATCCGCATCGAGATGTTCGGTGACGAGATCGAGGCGCTCTACACGCTGCATCCGCTCACGGGCGACGTCATCCAGAAGATGGATTCGGTGCCGATCTTCCCCGCGTCGCACTACGTCGCGGGAACCGACACGGTGCAACGTGCGATCGGCACGATCGAGCACGAGCTCGGTGAGCGTCTGAAGGAACTCGAGTCGCAGAACAAGCTGCTCGAGGCGCAACGACTGCGGATGCGTACGACGTTCGACCTCGAGATGCTGCAACAGCTCGGATTCTGCTCGGGCATCGAGAACTATTCGCGGCACCTCGACGGGCGCAATGCCGGTGACCCGCCGCACACGCTCCTGGACTTCTTCCCGGACGACTTCCTCCTCGTCATCGACGAGTCGCACGTGACGGTTCCGCAGATCGGCGCGATGTACGAGGGCGACGCGTCCCGCAAACGGACGCTCGTAGAACACGGGTTCCGTCTCCCGAGTGCGATGGACAATCGCCCCCTGCGCTGGGACGAGTTCAAGAACCGTATCGGACAGACCGTGTACCTCTCGGCGACCCCCGGCCGGTACGAGATGGGTATCGCCGACGGGGTGGTCGAGCAGATCATCCGGCCGACGGGGCTCGTCGATCCCGAGATCGTGGTGAAGCCGTCGAAGGGGCAGATCGACGACCTTCTGGAGCAGATCCGCATCCGTGTGGACCGCGACGAGCGCGTGCTGGTGACCACCCTCACCAAGAAGATGGCCGAGGAACTGACCGACTTCCTCGGCGAGCACGGTGTGCGGGTCCGATACCTGCACTCCGACGTCGACACGCTGCGTCGCGTGGAGCTCCTGACCGAGTTGCGCGCCGGCGTCTACGATGTCCTCGTCGGCATCAATCTCCTGCGTGAGGGTCTCGACCTGCCCGAGGTCTCGCTCGTGGCGATCCTGGATGCCGACAAGGAGGGGTTCCTTCGCAGCGGGACGTCCCTCATCCAGACGATCGGTCGTGCCGCGAGAAACGTCTCCGGTGAAGTGCACATGTACGCGGACAAGATCACCGATTCCATGCAGAGCGCGATCGACGAGACCGAGCGGCGCCGCGAGAAGCAGATCGCCTACAACAAGGAGAAGGGCATCGATCCGCAGCCGTTGCGGAAGAAGATCGCCGACATTACCGAGGTACTCGCTCGTGAGGCGTCCGACACGCGGAGCCTCTTGTCGCGCAACGACAAGGCGGGCAAAGGCAAGTCGCCGACACCGCAGCTGCGCCGCACCGGGATCGCCGCCGAGGGCGCCGATCAACTGGAGTCGACGATCGCCGACCTCACGCAGCAGATGCTCGCGGCCGCCAGCGAACTGAAGTTCGAGCTGGCCGGACGTCTCCGCGACGAAGTGCAGGACCTCAAGAAGGAGCTGCGCGCGATGGAACGCGCCGGCCACGCCTGACCGGCGATTCGCGACGAGCGACGGAGAGACGGCGATGGAGCAGCGGATCTCCCTGGTCACGCTCGGGGTGAGCGATCTCGATCGCGCCCTGAGCTTCTACCGTCAGCTGGGGTGGCGCGAGCACCCGTCGTCGGTCGAGGGCGACGTCGCCTTCTTCGACGCCGGCGGAATGGTCGTCGCGTTATGGGCGCGCGACGAGCTCGCGGCGGACTCGATGGTGGTGGATCCGGGCGGCTGGGGTGGTGTGGCACTCGCACACAACGTGCGCACCGCCGATGAGGTGGACGCGATCCTCGAGGCGGCGGTCGCGGCCGGCGCCCACCTCGGCCGCGCGGGTGCGCCCACATCGTGGGGCGGATACTCGGGGGTCTTCCTCGATCCCGAAGGTCACCCCTGGGAGATCGCGGTCAACCCCGACTGGCCGTTGGACGACGCCGGCCGTCCGCACCTTCGTTAGCCGGGGAGGTCACGTGCCCGGTGCGGCATCCCGCGACCCCGCGGCGGCTGCCGCCATCGCCGCTCGACTTCAGGGACAGTGCAGCAGGGGCTTCGGACCAGTGCGGTCGACGCTGTGCGCGGACATCGGGTGGCCGCACAACGGACACGGACGCTCCGTCCGCACCGGCTCGGGTGTCGTTTCGTACGGGCCGACAGAGGCCGGGCCGGCGACCCGGATCAGTCGCGTGTTGAGGTACTGGTACCACCCGCCGGCGGCCCGAACGCGTTCGCGGAGCGGGGGTCGGTCGGCATCTCTGTGTGCCATGATTATTAGTGTACTAACGATTGAGGGGTCCGCGCGTGGATGATCCGCTGCGATTGGAAAACCAAGTCTGCTTCGCGCTGGTCACGGCGGCCCGCAACATCGTGTCGGTCTACCGGCCGGTGCTCGAACCGCTCGGGCTGACGCACCCGCAGTACCTGGTCATGCTCGCCCTGTGGGAGCGCGCTCCCCGGTCGTTGGGGGCTCTCGCCGTCGAACTGGCGATGGAGCCGGCGACGCTCTCCCCCCTCGTGAAGAGGCTCGAGGCGCAAGGACGTGTGCGCCGCGCGCGCCGGGTCGACGATGAGCGGGTCCTCGACATCGACCTCACCGACGAGGGTCGTGCTCTGCGCGATCGCGCGCTCGCGGTGCCCGCCCAGATCATGGCCCGCGTCGGGGTCGACGAGCGCGCGCTCGAGGCGTTGCGCGACGGGCTCGCCCCCTTCGCGAAGGGGATCGACCCCGCGCCGTGAGACGCTTCCGGTCGCGGCGGCAGCGTCGCCGCGGGCGTCCGTGTGCGCCCGGGGCGAACCCGGGACCGATGTCGGAGGGGGAACCTAGACTTGTCGGGTGCCCATCGTTCCTGTCTCGTCCCCCGGAAACACCAGCGGAAAGCTCAGTGTTCGCGGTGCCCGCGTTCACAATCTGAAGAACGTCGACCTCGACATTCCGCGTGACTCGCTCGTGGTGTTCACCGGCCTCTCGGGGTCGGGGAAGTCGAGCCTGGCGTTCGACACGATCTTCGCCGAAGGTCAGCGCCGGTACGTCGAGTCGCTGAGCGCCTACGCGCGCCAGTTCCTCGGGCAGGTCGACCGGCCCGACGTCGACTTCATCGAGGGGCTGAGTCCCGCGGTATCGATCGACCAGAAGTCGACCAACCGCAACCCGCGCTCGACCGTCGGCACGATCACCGAGATCCACGACTACATGCGTCTGCTGTGGGCGCGTATCGGTGTGCCGCACTGCCCCGACTGTGGGGCGCGCATCCAGCGGCAAACGGTCCAGCAGATCGCCGACCAGCTGATGGAGCTGCCCGACCGCACGCGGTATCAGATCGTCGCCCCCGTCGTCACGCAGAAGAAGGGGGAGTTCGTCGACCTCTTCAAGGAGCTGAGCGCCAAGGGATACGCGCGCGCGGTCGTGGACGGCGAGCTGATCCAGCTCGCGGAGCCGCCCACGCTGAAGAAGAGCTACAAGCACGACATCGCCGTCGTGGTCGACCGACTGGTGGCATCCAGCGACATTCTGAGCCGTGTGACCGACTCGGTCGAGACCGCCCTCGGACTTGCGGGCGGCATCATGCAGGTCAACTTCGTCGACGAGGAGGGGGATGCCGCGTGGCAGTCGTTCTCTGAGAAGCTGGCCTGCCCGAACGGTCACCCACTGCAGCTCACCGAGATCGAGCCGCGGACGTTCTCGTTCAACGCGCCGTTCGGGGCCTGCCCCGTGTGCTCGGGTCTCGGCACCCGCATGTCGGTCGACGTCGACCTGATGCTCGGAGACGAAGACCTGTCGATCCGAGACGGGGCGATCCTGCCGTGGACGACGCAGGGCAAGGGACTCTTCCAGTACTACGAGCGTCTGCTCGAAGGGCTCGCTCGCGATCTCGACTTCTCCCTTGACACTCCGTGGAAGAAGCTGTCGAAGGACGTGCAGAACGCCGTGCTGCGCGGAGAGAACTACAAAGTCACCGTCAAGTGGAAGAACCGCTACGGGCGCGAGATGCGGTACTCGTCCGGCTTCGAGGGCGTCGTGCCGTACATCGAGCGTCAGTACCTGCAGGCCGAGTCCGACACGCAACGCCAGCGCTGGTCGGAGTACCTGCGCGAGGTGCCGTGCGCGGTGTGCGACGGCGACCGCCTCAAGCCCGAGGTCCTCGCGGTGCTCGTCGACGGAACGTCCATCGCGGCGGCGTCGCGAATGAGTCTCGCCGACGCGCGCGAGTTCTTCTCGAAGCTGACCCTGACCGACCGCGAGGCCACCATCGCGGCCGCGGTCCTGCGCGAGATCCGCGCGCGTTTGGACTTCCTGCTGCAGGTCGGACTGAACTACCTCAGCCTCGGGCGCGCCGCCGGCACGCTCTCCGGCGGTGAAGCGCAGCGTATCCGTCTCGCCACCCAGATCGGATCGGGTCTGACGGGCGTGCTGTACGTGCTGGACGAACCGTCGATCGGCCTGCACCAGCGCGACAACCGTCGCCTGATCCAGACGCTCGAGACCCTGCGCGACCTCGGGAACACGCTCATCGTCGTCGAACACGACGAAGAGACCATCCACGCGGCCGATTGGATCGTCGACATCGGTCCTCGCGCCGGTGTCGACGGCGGCAACGTCGTGCATTCCGGCCCCCTCGCGCAACTGCTCGACGACTCTCGCTCCCTGACGGGCGCCTATCTCTCGGGGCGCCGATCGATCGAGGCGCCGGCGACGCGCCGCAAGGTCGACAAGAAGCGCCAGATCACGGTCGTGGGGGCCCGCGAGAACAACCTCCAGAACGTGACGGTCGATTTCCCGCTCGGAGTGCTGACGTCGGTGACCGGGGTCAGCGGGTCGGGGAAGTCGACGCTGGTCAACGGCATCCTGTACGAAGTGCTCGCCTCCAAGCTCAACGGTGCCCGGCGCGTGCCGGGCAAGCACACCCGGGTCACCGGTCTCGACAACCTCGACAAGGTCGTGCACGTCGATCAGGCGCCCATCGGGCGCACGCCGCGCTCCAACCCGGCGACCTACACCGGGGTGTTCGACCGGATCCGGACGCTGTTCAGCGAGACGCCCGAGGCCAAGGTGCGGGGCTACCAGGCCGGTCGCTTCAGCTTCAACGTCAAGGGCGGGCGCTGCGAGGCGTGCTCGGGCGACGGCACGCTCAAGATCGAGATGAACTTCCTGCCCGACGTGTACGTCGACTGCGAGGTGTGTCACGGCAAGCGCTACAACCGCGACACCCTGGCCGTGCACTACAAGGGCAAGAACATCGCCGAGGTGCTCGAGATGCCGATCTCGGAGGCCGCGGAGTTCTTCGAGCCGATCCAAGCGATCCACCGCTACCTCAAGACCCTCGTCGACGTGGGTCTCGGCTATGTCCGGCTCGGGCAGTCCGCCACCACCCTCTCCGGGGGCGAGGCGCAGCGCGTCAAGCTCGCGACCGAGCTCCAGCGGCGCAGCAACGGGCGGTCGATCTACGTGCTCGACGAGCCCACGACGGGTCTGCACTTCGAAGACGTGTCGCTGCTCCTGAAGGTGCTCAACGGCCTCGTCGACAAGGGCAACACCGTGATCGTCATCGAGCACAACCTCGATGTCATCAAGAGCTCCGACTGGGTCATCGACCTCGGTCCCGAGGGCGGTGCCGGTGGGGGAACGATCGTGGCGACGGGGACACCCGAGCAGGTCGCGATGGTGAGCGAGAGTCACACGGGGGCGTTCCTCGCCGAGCTCCTCGAGACCGGTCGCACCGGTGCGCAGCGCAACACCGCCGAGCGCGAGCCGGAACTGGCCCGCGCGGGAGTCTGAGTCGTGGCATCCCGAGAACGGGTGTCGCACCTGCCCTATCGTCCGAAGCCGGGCGAAATCCCCACCAACCCGGGGGTGTACCGGTTCCGCGACGCCGAGGGGCGCGTGCTGTACGTCGGCAAGGCGAAGAACCTCCGGGCGCGTCTGTCGAACTACTTCGCTCCGCTGTACTCGCTGCACGAACGCACACGGCGGATGGTGACCACGGCTGCGTCGGTCGAGTGGACGGTCGTGCCCAGCGACGTCGACTCGCTGCAGCTGGAGTACATGTGGATCAAGGAGTTCGATCCGCCGTTCAACGTGCGCTATCGCGACGACAAGTCGTACCCCTTCATGGCGATCACCCTCGCCGACGAGGCCCCGCGCGTGATCGTCACGAGGAACCCGAAGATCCGGGGCGCGAAGTACTTCGGTCCGTACCCGAAGGTGTGGGCCGTTCACGACACGATCGACCTGATGATCAAGGTCTTCCCGATCCGCACCTGTAGCGACGCCTCTTACAAGAAGGCGATGCAATCGGGGCGCCCGTGCTTCCCCGGCCAGATCGGGCGATGCGGCGGGCCGTGCTCGATGAAGGTCACGATCGCGGAGCATCGGGCGATGGTCGACGACTTCGTCGCTTTCATGTCTGGCGGTGACCAGCGCTTCACCAAGGCGCTGACGGCGCGCATGATGGAGGCCTCCGCCGCGATGGACTACGAGGCCGCGGCGCGCTACCGCGACAAGCTGCAGGCCATCGACGCCGTCCTCGGCAAGAGCGCGCTGGTGCTGCCCGCCGACACGGATGCCGACCTCTTCGGTATCGCCGAGGACGAACTGGCCGCGACGGTGCAGCACTTCGTCGTCCGCGGCGGGCGTGTCCGGGGCGTGCGCGCGACGACGATCGAGAAAGAGATCGACATCTCCGGTGCCGAGCTCGTCGATCAGGTGCTGCAGCGCACCTACGGCGACGCGGCGGCCGCTGACATCCCGCGTCAGGTGCTGGTGCCCGAGCTTCCCGACGACGCCGAGCAGCTCGAGGCCTGGTTGCGTGAGCGGCGCGGGCGACCCGTCTCTCTGCAGGTGGCCCAGCGGGGTCCGAAGTCCGATCTGCTCAAGACCGCGACGCTCAACGCCCAACAGGCGCTCATGCTGCACAAGACCCGGCGCACGAGCGACTACGTCGCCCGCTCGCAAGCGCTCACCGATCTGCAGGAAGCACTGGGACTCGCCGAAGCGCCGCTGCGCATCGAGTGCTACGACGTCTCCCATCTCGCCGGCACCAACGTCGTGGCATCCATGGTCGTGTTCGAGGACGGGTTGCCGCGCAAAGACCAGTACCGCTCCTTCGGAGTCGCCGAGACCACCGACGACACCGACTCTCTGTATCAGGTGCTGACCCGGCGGCTGGCCTACCTCGACCGGCCCGACGACGATGAGCGCGAGACGGTGGGCGGAGCGATCGTCGCGGATGCCGAAAGCCCCGAGGCCACGGCCGAGGGCGAGGTCGTGACCACCCGCAAACGGCCGCGGTTCGCCTACCGACCGCAGCTCCTCGTCGTCGACGGCGGTCAGCCGCAGGTGGCGGCGGCCGCCCGCGCTCTCGCCGACGCCGGCCACGAGGAGATCGCGCTGTGCGGCATCGCCAAGCGCCTCGAGGAGGTCTGGCTGCCGGGCGAGGATTACCCGGTGATCCTTCCGCGGACGTCGGAGGCGCTGTATCTGCTGCAGCGACTGCGCGACGAGGCGCATCGCTTCGCGATCACGCACCAGCGCAAGCGCCGCAAGCGCGACATCTCCAGCGTGCTGACCGAGGTGCCGGGTCTCGGAGAAGCGCGCATCAAGGCACTGCTGCGCCACTTCGGTTCGGTGACGGCGTTGAAGAACGCCACGCCCGAGGAGATCACCGCGCTTCCCGGCATCGGTCCGACCCTGGCGGAGGCGATCCACGCCCGGTTGTCTCGCTAGGCTGGGAACCCGACGGAAGGGCGATGGTCATGCAGGCGGAACGGGACATGCCCGGCGAGGTGCTGATCGTCACGGGGATGTCGGGCGCCGGTCGATCGACGGTCGCCAACGCCCTGGAAGACCTGGACTGGTACGTCGTCGACAATCTCCCGCCGCGCATGCTGCGGCCCCTGCTCGAGCTCACCGAGCGTGCGGGCGGGGCCGTTCCGCGCGTGGCCGTCGTCGTCGACGTGCGCGGACGCTCGCTCTTCGGCGACCTGCCCGAGGCAATGCGGGCCCTGCAGGCCGCGCGCCAGGTGCGGGTGGTGTTCCTGGATGCCTCCGATGCGGTGCTCGTGCGTCGATTCGAAGCCGTGCGGCGTCCGCATCCGCTGCAGGGTGACGGCACGATCCTCGATGGCATCCGGCGCGAGCGTGAGCGTCTCACCCCCGTGCGCGAGGCAGCCGACGTCGTGATCGACACCTCGACCTACAACGTGCACCAGCTGTCGCTGCGGACCGTCCAGCTCTTCGGCGAGGAGGGCGCCGCGCGGCACACGCTGACCCTGATGAGCTTCGGCTTCAAGTACGGACTGCCCACCGACGTGGATCTCGTCGCGGACATGCGGTTCCTGCCGAATCCGTTCTGGAACGAAGACCTGCGCCCTCTCACGGGGGAAGACCCCGCCGTGCGCGAGTTCGTATTGGGGCAAGAGGGTGCGCAGGACTTCCTCGACTCCTATGCGGCGGCCCTGAGGCCCGTTCTGGCCGGTTACGAGCGCGAGAACAAGCGCCATTCCGTGGTCGCGATCGGGTGCACCGGGGGCAAGCACCGCTCCGTGGTCATGGCGCGCGAACTGGCCGCTCGCCTCTCGAACGAGCCGGGGGTCGCCGTCCGGGTGACTCACCGTGACCTCGGCCGCGAGTAGGCTGTACCCTCGTCCCCGCCGCCGCGACAGCCCCACCCGCGCTGACGCCGGCGTTGCCCCACCGTCCTGAACCGAGGAGAACCGTGCCGCTGACCGCCGACGTGAAGGCCGAGCTGATCACCGTACGCGACCCGCGTCCGACGGCGCGCGTCGCCGAGCTCACGGCGATCCTGCGCTTCTCCGGCGGTCTGCACTCGATCGCGAACCGCGTCGCGGTCGAGGCGGAGCTGGACTCAGACATCCTCGCGCGGCGGGTCGCTCGCGACCTGATGGAGCTCTACGGCGTGCGCCCCGAACTGCATCACGTGCAGGGCTCCGGCGGACGCACCGGCGGCCACTTCGCCGTGCGCGTCATCGAGGCCGGCGAAACGCTCGCGCGGCAGACCGGGCTCCTCGATCAGCGCCGGCGTCCCGTGCGCGGCCTGCCGAACAAGCTCACCACGGGTTCGCGTCCCGATCTCAGCGCGATCTGGCGCGGCGCGTTCCTCGCCAGCGGTTCGCTGAGCGACCCGGGCCGCTCGGCCGCTCTGGAGATCTCCTGCCCGTCGTCCGAGGCCGCCATGGCGCTCGTGGGCGCGGGGCACCGCATCGGCATCCCGGCCAAGGCTCGCGAGGTGCGCGGTGTTCCGCGCGTCGTGGTGCGCGACGGTGAGGCGATCCGCGGGGCCCTGTTCGAGATGGGGGCCCGACGCACGGCGGGGGAGTGGGACCAGATGCGCCAGCGGCGCGAGGTCCGCGCGGGCGTGAACAGGCTCGTCAATTTCGACGACGCGAACCTGCGCCGGTCCGCGCAGGCGGCCGTGGCCGCGTGCGCCCGCGTCGAGCGAGCGCTGGAGATCCTGGGCGACGAGGTTCCCGCCCATCTGCAGCAGGCCGGCGAGCTTCGTCTGGCCCACCGCGATGCGAGCCTCGACGAGCTCGGCCACCACGCCGACCCGCCGCTGACGAAGGACGCTGTCGCCGGGCGCATCCGTCGTCTCCTGGCGATGGCGGACAAGAAGGCCGAGGCCGAAGGCATCCCCGGAACCGAGTCCGCCGTCCCGGTGGGCGCCGAGGACTGATCGCCCACGATGACGAACGGATGCCGACACCCGGCATCCGTTCTTCCGTTACTGCGCGTCATCCGGGGAAGCAACCCCGTGGTCGGTGCGTTGCCTCTCACTAGGATGAAGACGTCACCCTCGCTGCGCCGAGGTCTCGGTGCGGCGCCGATTCGGAAGTAGAGAACATGGCGAAGTACACGCTGCCCGAACTGCCCTACGACTACTCCGCGCTGGAGCCCCACATCAGCGCGACCATCATGGAGCTGCACCACAGCAAGCACCACCAGACGTACGTCAACGGCGCGAACACCACGCTCGACCTCCTCGCCGAAGCGCGCGAGAAGGGCGATTTCGCGAACATCAACCGTCTGCAGAAGGACCTCGCGTTCAACCTCGGCGGCCACACGAACCACTCCATCTTCTGGACGAACCTGTCGCCCAACGGTGGCGACAAGCCCACCGGCGACCTCGAGGCGGCGATCGACGACCAGTTCGGTTCGTTCGATGCGTTCCGCGGCCAGTTCACCGCCGCCGCCCTCGGCGTGCAGGGCTCGGGCTGGGCCGGCCTGTTCTGGGACTCGATCGGCCAGAACCTCGTCATCCAGCAGTTCTTCGACCAGCAGGGGCAGATCGTCGCGGGCACCGTGCCGCTGCTTCTCCTCGACGTCTGGGAGCACGCCTACTACCTCGACTACAAGAACGTGCGCGCCGACTACGTCAAGGCGTTCTGGAACATCGCCAACTGGGCCGATGCGCAGGAGCGCTTCGCGGCCGCCCGTGAGAAGACTGCGGGTCTGCTGGTACTGTCGTAAACGGTGTGGGCGTCCCGGCGGGACACCCCGCCGGGACGCCGTTGTCCGCCAGCGAACATCGCAATCACGCGCTTCTCGCGCACAACTGATTCAGGAGATATTCCGTGACCGTCAAGATCGGAATCAACGGCTTCGGCCGAATCGGACGCAACTACCTCCGCGCGGCTCTCGCGCAGGGTGCAGACCTCGAAATCGTGGCGGTGAACGACCTCACCGACAACAAGACCCTGGCCCACCTCCTCAAGTACGACTCCGTCGGGGGTGTGCTCGCCGAGGAGGTCTCGTACACCGAAGACTCCATCACCGTTGGCGACAAGACCATCAAGGTCTTCGAAGAGCGTGACCCCGCGAACCTCCCCTGGGGCGAGCTCGGCGTCGACATCGTCATCGAGTCGACCGGTCGCTTCACCAAGGCCGAGGACGCCAAGAAGCACGTCGCCGGCGGCGCCAAGAAGGTCCTCATCTCGGCTCCCGCCACGGGCGACGACGCCACGATCGTCATGGGCGTGAACGAAGAGACGTACAACCCCGAGACCGACGTCATCATCTCGAACGCGTCGTGCACCACGAACTGCCTGGCTCCGCTGGCCAAGGTGTTCAACGACGCCTTCGGCATCGAGCGCGGCTTCATGATGACCGCTCACGCGTACACCGCCGACCAGAACCTCCAGGACGGCCCCCACGGCGACCTCCGCCGCGCACGCGGTGCGGCGATCAACATCGTCCCCGCCTCCACCGGTGCCGCGAAGGCCATCGGCCTGGTCCTGCCCGAACTCAACGGCAAGCTCAGTGGTTCGTCGTACCGCGTTCCGGTTCCCACCGGCTCGATCGTCGACCTCACGATCGTCACGCCCACCGAGGGCCTGACCGCCGACCAGATCAACGAGGCGTACAAGAAGGCCGCCGCCGAGGGGCGCCTCAACGGCATCCTGCAGTACACCGAGGACCCGATCGTCTCGAGCGACATCCAGGGCAACCCGCACTCCTCGATCTTCGACGCCGAGCTGACCAACGTCTCCGGCAACCTGGTGAAGGTCTCGGCGTGGTACGACAACGAGTGGGGCTACTCCAACCGCCTCGTCGACCTGACCGAGTACGTCGCCGAGCGTCTCTGATCGCTCATGGCTCTGCGCACCCTCGAATCGCTGGGGTCGCTCGCCGGCACGCGCGTCATCGTCCGTTGTGACCTGAACGTCCCCCTGAAGGACGGCGTCATCACGGACGATGGCCGCGTGCGCGCGTCGTTGCCGACTCTCAACGCCCTGATCAACGCCGGCGCGCGCGTCGTCGTCTGCTCGCACCTCGGGCGCCCCGACGGGGCGCCCGACCCGAAGTACTCCCTCGAGCCGGTCGCGCAGCGCCTGTCCGAGCTGCTCGGGCAGCCGGTCGCGTTCGCTCGCGACACCGTGGGCGAGTCCGCGCGCGAGGCCGTCGCGTCGCTCGAGAACGGCGAGGTCGCTGTCATCGAGAACCTGCGGTTCAACGCCGGGGAGACCTCGAAGGACGAGACCGAGCGACAGGCGTTCGCCCGTCAGCTCGCCGAGCTGGGCGACGCGCTCGTGTCGGACGGCTTCGGCGTCGTCCACCGCAAGCAGGCGAGCGTCTACGATCTCGCGCAGATCGTGCCGTCGGCCGCCGGACTCCTCATCCAGAAGGAGCTCGAGGTCCTCGACCGCCTGACCGAGAACCCGGAGCGCCCCTACACGGTCGTGCTCGGGGGATCCAAGGTCAGCGACAAGCTGGGCGTCATCGAGCACCTCTTGCCGCGCGTGGACAAGCTCCTCGTCGGTGGCGGCATGATGTTCACCTTCCTCGCCGCCGAGGGCAACAAGGTCGGATCGAGCCTGCTCGAACAGGATCAGATCGACACCGTGAAGGGCTACCTCGCCTCGGCGAAGGAGCGCGGCGTCGAGATCGTCCTGCCCGTGGATGCCGTCGTCGCGGCGTCGTTCTCGGCCGATGCCGAGCACGTCGTGGCGGATGCCGTCGGGCTGGAGGACACACCCTTCGGTGCGTCCGGGCTGGGTCTGGACATCGGTCCGCGCACGGCGGACCTGTTCGCCGAGGCGATTCGCGACTCCCGCACCGTGTTCTGGAACGGCCCGATGGGCGTGTTCGAGATGGCCGCCTTCGCCGCGGGCACGAAGACCGTCGCCCAGGCTCTGACCGAGGTCGACGGCCTGAGCGTCGTCGGCGGCGGGGACTCCGCGGCCGCCGTGCGCCAGCTCGGCTTCGCGGACGAGGCGTTCGGTCACATCTCCACCGGCGGCGGTGCCAGCCTGGAGTTCCTCGAAGGCAAGAAGCTCCCCGGACTGGAGGTCCTCGGATGGCAGTGAACAGAACCCCCCTCATCGCCGGCAACTGGAAGATGAACCTCGACCACCTGCAGGCGGTCGCGTTCGTCCAGAAGCTGCACTGGACGCTGAAGGAGGCGAAGCACGAGAGCGAGTCCGTCGAGGTCGCGGTCTTCCCGCCCTTCACCGACCTGCGCACCGTGCAGACGCTGCTCGACGCGGACAAGATCGACTTCGCCCTCGGTGGTCAGGACCTCTCGGCCCACGACTCCGGTGCGTACACGGGCGAGATCTCCGGCCAGTTCCTCGCCAAGCTCGACGCGCGCTACGTCATCATCGGACACTCCGAGCGCCGTCAGTTCCACCACGAGAGCGACGAGGTCGTGGCGGCGAAGACGCAGGCGGCTCTCCGTCACGGTCTCGTCCCCGTGATCTGCGTCGGCGAGACCTCGGAGGACCTCGAGAAGTTCGGAGCCAGCGCGGTCCCCGTGGGGCAGCTCGAGGTCGCCCTGGAGGGCGTGGCATCCGATGCCGACATCGTCGTGGCGTACGAGCCGGTCTGGGCCATCGGCTCCGGACAGGCCGCGACTCCCGATCAGGCACAAGAGGTGTGCGCGAAGCTCCGTGCCGTCGTCGCCGACAAGCTCGGCGCCGACGCGGCGGCGCGCACGCGCATCCTCTACGGCGGATCGGTGAAGTCGGGCAACATCGCCGGGTTCATGCGTGAGCCCGACGTGGATGGTGCGCTCGTGGGTGGCGCGAGCCTCGTCGTGCACGAGTTCGCGGCGATCATCCGCTACCAGAAGCACGTCGGCGTCTGACCGAACCGAATGCCCGCGGCCGCGCGCCGCGGGCATTCGTGTGTCCGGCGCGGCTCCCCGTATACACTTGACGCTTGTGCGGTCGTCCCGTCCGCTCGCGAAAGGCTTTCGACAGTGCAGATTCTCGAGTTCGTCCTGCAGGTTTTCCTGGGCGTGACCAGCCTCCTGCTGACCCTGCTCATCCTGCTCCACAAAGGACGCGGTGGCGGCCTCTCCGACATGTTCGGCGGTGGCATGAGCTCGGCACTCGGCTCGTCGGGCCTGGCCGAACGCAACCTCAACCGATTCACGATCGTGCTGGCGCTGGTGTGGTTCGTCACCATCGTCGGGCTCGGTCTCCTCACCAAGTTCGCGGAGCTCTGACATGGCCACTGGCGGCAACGCCATCCGCGGCACGCGCGTCGGCGCGGGCCCGATGGGAGAACAGGACCACGGCTTCCACGCCGATCGCGTCGCGGTGTCGTACTGGGACGCTCTCGGGAACGAAACCGTCCGCTACTTCGCGGCCGGCATCCCCGACGACGAGATCCCCGAGACGATCGACTCGCCGCACTCGGGTCTTCCCGCGGGCCGCGACAAGAACAACCCGCCGGCGCTGGCCAAGACCGAGCCGTACAAGACGCACCTCGCCTATGTGAAAGAGCGGCGAACCGACGAGGAAGCCGCCTCGCTCCTCGACGACGCGCTGCAGCAGCTGCGCGAGCGTCGGGGTCAGTAGCAGAACCGAACGGAAGGGCCGGATGCCATGGCATCCGGCCCTTCCGCGCTCTCGGTCACTGCACGGGACTGTCGGTGACGATCCTCTTCCACGGACCGTCGGGGACGTCCTCGTCATCGATGAAGGCCCAGTCGACGCGATCGTCCTGACCGTCGAGGTCGGTGAACCCGAGGCAGCCGTTCAGGGCGGGGGAGACGTCCAGGCCCGCCCCGTTGTACCGCGTGTTGTCGGGGCGGCGGTCGTCGTCGCCGAAGACGTAGGCGGCGTCGCGGTACTCGCCCGGGCCGGCATCCTGGATCTGACCGAAACACACGCGACCCTCGCGGTGCAGGATCACCCAGCGGTTCTTCATCAGGCTGACGGAGCGGTCGTCGACGTCGTCGATGTAGCCGGGCTCGTCGGCCCAGGGGATGACGTCGCCCCGATGGGCGAAACCCTTGTCGTCGTTGACGTCGTCGTAGGGCAGGTCGAGGTAGAACGGATTCTGCCGGGGTGTCATGCGGGTCGGGAAGAAGCCATTGACCGCGGTGCGCGGCTCCGTCCGGCACTCTTCGTCGACGACGACGCCGTCGCATCCGCCATAGGACTCCAGCCACATCGAATCGTAGGCGGACACGCGTTGACTGCCGTCGGGCGCTGCCGGGTCGAAGACTTCACCGACCCAGAACGTCGTCGCGACGATGCGCGTGTGCCAGGGGTATCCGGTGTCGGGGAGGTCGATCGGCGTGGGGGCGCACGCGACCGCACCGACGGCGACGAGCACCCCGAGGGCGCCCGCCGCCGTCCGGCGTGTCATTCGGTGACGTCGCTCTCGGTCGGGCGGAAGACCTCGACCGGTCCCTGCGGCGGCGCCGCCGCGTCCGGGGCGACCCGGGTGACGCTCAGGTCGGGGGAGAGCGGTGGCGCCCCGGAGCTGTCGTACAGCGCGAGGTCGTCGGTGCGCAATGTCCCGTTACCGAAGATCGTCAGCGCGAAGCTGATCCCGTTGTAGCCCTCGGGGATGACCGGTGTCGTCCAGTCGGCCTCCGTCCATTCCGTGGCCGCGGCGTACCACGGGCTCGACGTCCAGTACGACCAGGCTCCCGAGGTCGACCGGAGGTACACCGCGAACTGCGTCACGCCGCTGGCGAGATACCACTCCCTGAGGGTGTAGGTCTTGCCCGGCGTCACGGTCGGCGAGCACTGACCGAGGTCGAACTGCGGCAGCAGCTTCGCGTCCCCGTCGACGTAGCCGGTCATCGCGATGCCGCTCGAGATGACGCCCGTGTGTGCCGGCGACCCCGTCTCGAACGCCGGAGTGTTGGTTCCCCACCCTCCGCGCATCCAGCAGTCGGGGGCTCCGACCTCCATGCTGGGGTTCACGATGCCGTTCGTGGCCCCGGTGGGAGCGGGAACCGCCGGTCCATCGACGAGGGGTTTCGCCGTGCCGCCGATGACATCGCCGATCGTGCGGACCACGGTCCCCGTGGCTTGACGGGCCTTGAGCCAGGTCACGAACTGGGAGAACACCGTCGGGGTGACGGCGAGGTCGCTGCAGGCATCGGCGCACACGTCGTGGAACGTGTACTGCACCCACCCGCCGCCGTTGCTCTCGGCGTTCAGGACGCCCTGCTTGAGGTCGTCGAGGGTCCAGCTCGCGTCCACCTGGTCCAGTGCGCGGAGCGCGAACCGGGCGGCCGGCCGCGTGGATTCCGCGTAGGAGCATTCGGGGCATCCGAACCGGCTGCGGATGTCGCCGAGCAGCCGTCCGCTCCTGTAGCCGCAGTCGGCCACCGCCTTCTCGACCTCGGGGGTGCTGGAGGCGAATGGGTAGGCGAAGCTGCGGACGGTGAACCCCCAGGACGCGAGGTTCTTCCGATCCGTGCAGATCTGCCTCTTGGCCTCATCGACGCTCACCTGCGCCAGATCGGGGTGATTCACGGTGTGGCCGCCGATCTCGTGGCCCGCGCGCGCGAGCGTCGTGAGATTGGCGCGCGTCATGTGGCCGGTCGCGCCGACGAAACCGGAGGGGATGTAAAAGGTGGCCTTCATGCCGTTCGACTTCAGCGCGGGGAGGACGCTCATCTGGTTGGCGTTGCCGTCGTCGAAGGTGAGGCTGACCACCGTGCGGGTGGCGGCCTGCGCCGGAGGGGGAACGGCGGCGACGACACCGCCGAGACTGACCGCGGCGGCGGCGACGACGGCGAGGGCGCCGAGCACGGCCGGTCGTCGCCGCGGCGGCGAGGGAGATCGACGAAGCATGCGGAGTGCCTTTCTCGAAAGGGGGTATCGCGTTTCCGGGGTCAGGAGACGGTCACCGATTTGGCGAGGTTGCGGGGCTTGTCCACATCGCGATGGAGCCGGAGGGCCAGCTCGCGAGCGAACATCTGCAGCGGGACCACGGTTTCCAACGGGCCCCAGGAAGGACCGCGGCGTGGCAGATGCAACGGCATCCCTCCCACGCGGAGGGTCCGCTCGCCGATCCGGAGCACGCGACCCCCGCGTGCCCGCACCTCGGCGATGTCGACGTCGAGTCGAGGGTCGCCGTCGTCGACGACGAACACCGGCGTCCCGGCATCCACGAGCGCGAGCGGTCCGTGCTTCAGTTCGCCCGCGGGCTGGTGCTCGGCCCACCGATACGACAGTTCCTTGAGCTTGAGAGCGCCCTCGGCGGCGTACACGAGTCCCGACCCGCGCCCCAGAAACAGGAAACCGGATGCCGTGGCGAGGTCGGCGGCGAGTCGCTTGGCGCGGTTGTGCCATGCATCGAGGGCGGCCGAGAGCGTCTCGGGGATCGCTCCGAGCGCCAGCAGATCGGCGTCGAAAGCGGCGACGTCGCGGCGCGCCGAGACCGCTAGCCCCGACAGGGCCACGCAGGCTCCCGTGACGATCTGCGCGACGAAGGTCTTCGTCGCGGCGACGCCGATCTCGGGACCGGCGAGGCAATCGATGACGGCATGCGCGCGGCGTGCGAGCGACGACGACGGATTGTTGGTGAGCGCGAGAACCGTACCGCGGTCCGCGGGGACGGTGTCGAGCGCGCGCAAGACGTCGGCGGTCTCTCCCGACTGGCTCAGCGCGACGACGAGCGTGCGTGGCTCCCACACTTCGTGGGCTGCCTCGCTCGCGGTGACGGCGCGGGTCGGCATGTGCCCCAGGCGCTCGAACACGCCCGCCACGGCACGTCCCGCGTGCAAGGAGGTGCCGCAGCCGAGCACCGCGATCCGATCGATCCGATCCAGCGGCGGCAGCCCCAGACCACGCCACAGCGTTCCCCCGTCGATGCCGGGGGAGAGGATGTCGAGCACGCGCTGAGCCACCGCGGGCTGCTCGTCGATCTCGTTGCCCATGTGGTCGTGGTGCCGGCCGACGCTCGCCAGGAGAGCGGTCTCGGGAACCGGCCACAGTCCGCGCGGTCGACAGCTTCCTCCCGGACGGTGCCAGCGGGTCCCCTCGTCGCCGATCTCGACGATGTCGTCGTCTTCGAGGACGCGGAAGGTGCCGACGAACGGCGCGACAGCGCCCACGTCGCTGGCGAAGTAGACCCCGTCCGCGGCCTCCGCGAGGACGAGCGGCGACGCGTGCGCCGTGCCGGCGAGATCGCCCGTCCGGGTATCGAGCGCGACGATCGCCCAGGACCCCTCGAGTTGTGCGGTCGCGTCCGCGAGCGCGTCGCCGAGTCCTCGTCCGTGCGCCGCCTCTTCCTCGAGAAGATGCACGATGACCTCGGTGTCGACGTCGGTCGCCATGCGGTGGCCCGCCGCGATCAGGCGGGCACGGAGGACGTCGGCGTTTTCGATGATGCCGTTGTGCACGACGAACAGCCGCCCCCCGCAGTCCTCGAGCGGGTGCGCGTTGCGTTCGCTCACGTCGCCGTGCGTGGCCCACCGGGTGTGCCCGATCGCCGCGGTCGTGGCATCCGTCGCGCCCTCGTCGAGAGCGGTCGCGAGCGCCGCCACCCCCGCGAGGGTCCGGGCGTGCAACGCGGTGCCGTCGGGGCGCCGGGCGGCGATCCCGGCCGAGTCGTACCCGCGGTACTCGAGGCGCTCGAGGGCAGTCCGCGCGTGCCCGGCCGCGGCGGGTCCTCGGAAGGCGGTGATGCCGCACATCACAGCACCCCCTGGAAGGCTCGTGCGCCCGCGAGCGGCATCGCGTCCGAACCGAGACGCTCCCGCGCCAGCAGATCGGCGGCGACACGCAGGATCGTCGTGGTCAGCGGCGTCTGGGGTTCGTAGCCGACGAGCTCGTACGCCTTGGTGTTGTCGGGGACCCGTCGGCGCATGTCCTCAAAACCCGGGGCGTAGGCCTGCGCGTAGGGGACGAGCTCGATCTCGCTGCGGCTGTCGAGCGTGCGGATGATCTCGTTCGCGAGGTCGAGGATCGAGATCTCTCTCGCGCCACCGAGGTTGAAGGCTTCCCCCCGCGCGCGGGCGTCTTCCTGAATGCGCACCATCGCGGGCACGACGTCCTCGACGGCCGAGAAGCAACGGGTCTGCAGGCCGTCGCCGAACACGGTCAGCGGGCGGCCCCGCAGCGCTTGACCCACCAGGTTAGGGAACACCATGCCGTATCGGCCCGTCTGTCGCGGACCGACGGTGTTGAACAGGCGGACGATCGCGACGTCGAGCCCCTCCTGGTCGCAGTAGGCCTTTGCGAACGCCTCGTCGATGCCTTTCGCTCCCGCATAGGTCCACCGCGACAGCAGCGGGTCGCCGAGGACCCGGTCGGAGTCCTCACGCAACCGATCGGCCGTGTTCTTGCCGTACACCTCGCTCGTGCTGACCAGTAACACCGCCGCCTGATGTTCGATCGCCGCTGTGAGCACGTTCTCCGTGCCGTGGATGTTGATCCGCAGGCCGCGCAACGGCTGCTCGACGATGAGCTTGACCCCGACCGCGGCGGCGAGATGGAACACACGGTCGCACCCCTCCATCGCGGTGCCCACCGTCTTGGAGTTCAGGATCGACCCGTGGATCATCTCCAAACGCGGATTGTCCGCGACACCCGCGAGGTTGCGAGCCGAGCCCGTGGACAGGTCGTCGAGGACGACGACCTCGTCGCCGAGGGCGAGCAGGTGTTCGACGAGGTGGCTGCCCACGAATCCGGCGCCGCCGGTGACGAGGGTCCGCATGCTCTTCCCGTCGAGCGCCGGGAAGACGGGGACGCCGCTCACAGCAGCACCCGTCCCGCGATGTCGGAGCTGCGGTAGGTGCCGTCCAGGACGACGGCCTCGCCGTCGAGCCAGCTCAGGTCGCAGTCATGGTGACGCGTGTGCACGAGCACGACGTCCGGATGGAACGCGGCGGGGTCGGGCAGCGAGTCGCGTTCCCGGCCGGAATCGAGATGGATGTGCGGGGCGTGCGTGTCGACGTACTGCACCTCCGCGCCCGCGTCGATCAGCGCGTCGATGATCTCCAGGGCCGGCGATTCGCGGAGGTCGGCGACGTCGGGCTTGTAGGTCACGCCCACGATGAGGATGCGGGTGCCGAGCGTTCCCTTCCCCGCGCGTCCCAGGAGGTCGCGGATACGGTCGACGACCCGGCGGGGGCGCGCGGCGATGCGCGTCATCGCCTCGGTGATGACCCCGGCATCCACGTGCAGGGCCTTCAGCTGCCAAAGGAGATAGTGCGGATCGCAGGGGATGCAGTGGCCTCCCACCCCCGGGCCGGGGTAGAACGCCATGAATCCGTACGGTTTCGTGCTCGCGGCCTCGATCACCTCGGTCACGGGAACGTCGAGGGCCCCGCAGATGTCGGCGAACTCGTTCGCCAGCGCGATGTTGACCGCGCGGAAGGTGTTCTCGAGGAGCTTCGTCATCTCCGCCGTGGCCAGACTCGACACCCGGTGCACGCGTGCGGCGTACCGCGAGAGGAGACGCACGCCCTCTTCCTGGCACTGCGGCGTCGCGCCGCCGACCACGCGCGGGACCTCCTCTTGCGCGAATCCGGCGTTTCCGGGGTCGATGCGTTCCGCGCTGAAGGTGACGAACACGTCCCGTCCGATCTCGAAGCCCCGCTCGCGGAGCGGCTGTTCGACGAGGTCGTGGGTGCAGCCGACATACGTGGTCGAGGTCAGCATGATGACCTGCCCGGGGCGGGCCGCGGCGACGACGGTGGCGCACGCGGCCCGCAGGGGGGCCAGATCGGGGACCTGCTGATGATCGACCGGGGTGGGCACGCACACGACGATCGCCGCGGCCCGGCTCAGTTCGCTCGCATCGCCGGTGAGGCGGAAGCTCGCCGGCTCGCGCAGGGCGGCGTCCAGCCGTGCGCGATCGGAGTCGAGGAGGTCCGCGCCCCGGGCGGCGATCGTGCGCAGACGTCGGGAAGAGGCGTCCAATGCCAGGACGCGCGACCCATTCGCCCGATACGCCAGCGCCGTGGGGAGGCCGACGTAACCGAGCCCGACGATCGCGACATCGAAGTCGAAGACCGGGGGAGACGTCGGCGGCAGGACGGGCGCGGTGAACACGTCGGCGCGGACATCGAGTGTGGACATCTTCATCCTCCAACTGCGGGGTCCGAGGGCATGACGGCAGAACGTCGCCTCCCCCGGACAGGGCGGGTGCTGCGGGTGCGGAGAGTCCGATCGGGTATCGGTGCTGATCCGCGGCCCACACTGTTCCCCTCCGCGCGCCAGGGTCAAGGAAGTCGGACCCATCCTGCGGGAACCCGCGCACCGCACTCCGGATTGCGGGGAACCGCAAGCCCGCATGCGGGCGCCGCGCGTGCCGTACGGAGGGTGGCTCGCGTAGCTTCGAGCCACGCGTGAGCCGTAAGTGGAGGATGCCATGACCGTCGCCGTCGTCGTCGCCGTGTGCACGGTCGGCGTCTCGACGCTGGTGTGGGGAACCGTGGGCCTGTGGCGTCTCGCGGCGGAGCGGCGACGGGTTCCCGGACTCCTCGTTCCCTCGATGTTCTACCGGCCCGAGGAAGTGGCGGTCCTCATCGCGGCACACAACGAGGAGCCGGTCATCGGCGACGCGGTGGCCGCCGCGCGCGGGCTCGTTCCCGCTCGCAACGTGTTCGTGGTGTCGGACGGTTCGGACGACGCCACGGTCGAGCGGTCGCGGGCCGCGGGCGCGACGACGTGGGATCTCACTCCCAACCGGGGGAAGGCCGGAGCGATCCGCGCGGGCGTCGAGCGCTTCCGTATCCCCGAGCGCTTCCCTCTTCTGCTGTTACTCGACGCCGACTCGCGGCCGCGCGCCGACTACCTGCGGACGGCGCTGCCCTTGTTCACCGATCCCGGCGTGGTCGCGGTGGCCGGTCGGGCCACGACCGCGCCCGACGCCCCGAAGACGGGGATGGGGCGCGTTCTGACGTCCTATCGGGAACGCACGTACCTGTGCACGCAGTATCTGCACAAGTTCGGTCAGGCGGCGCCCGCCGCCGACGCCGTCGCGATCGTTCCGGGCTTCGCGAGCCTGTACCGCACCGATGTCCTGGACCGCATCGACATCGACGCACCCGGACTGTCGATCGAGGACTTCAACATGACCTTCGAGGTGCACGCGAAGCGCCTTGGACGAATCGCCTTCCACCCGGAGCACGCGGTGGCCGAGACACAGGACCCCGCCGTCCTTCGCGACTACTCCGCGCAGATGCGGCGATGGAGCCTCGGCTTCTGGCAGACCGTGCGTCGGCACGGTGTGCACCGCGGTCTGTTCTGGACATCGGTTGGTCTGTTCGCCGCCGAGACGGTCATCGCCAGCGTCGTCCTGGCGGCCGTCGTCCCCGTCCTCGTGCTCGCGGCGATCGCTGCCGTGGGCGCGGGCGTCCTTCCTACCGATGCGGCGCGGGTGTCGGCGGACATCGCCGCCGCGGTGCCGGTCCTCCCGATCATCGTCGGACTCCTGCTCGTCGACACCGCGATGACGGCGTTCGCGTGCGCCGTGGGCCGTCGACGTCCGCGCCTGTACATGCTGGCGTTCCCTCTCCTCCGGCTCTGGGATGCGATGCTGTGTCTACGGGCGCTCCTGGCCGCCCTCGGGCGGCCGTCGGATGGGAAGTGGAAGAGTCCTGACCGCCGTCCCCGCGGGCCGTCGGAACCGGGGCTCGCCGTCTCCGTTCGGGCGGGGACGGACGATGTCGCGGAGATCTCCGCCGGCGCGCAGGTCACGCGGTCGCGGCTCCGTGCAGATACGCCACGAGCTGCGCACGCGAACTGACCCCCAGGGCCCGATAGATCCGGGTCAGACGGAGCTCCACCGAGCGCAGCGAGATGAACAGTGCCGCCGCGATCTCGCGGTTGCGCAGCCCGCGCTCGACGAGCGCGATGATCTCCTGCTCGTCGCGCGACAGGGCGGTTCCGATGTCCGACCGAAGCGGGGCCGGGCGCACCGTGGTCCCCTCGACGCGCGGCACACACCGCTCCCACGAGGACCGCAAGCGCAGCCGCTCATACGGTGCGTCGTCCGTTCGATACACCGCCTCCGCGTCACGGAACGCCGCGTCCCCGTCGCGGTCGGAGCTGCACACCGCCCGGCTGCGGGCGATCGCGAGGGTCGTCCACCGGCGCTCTCGCCGCGCGCCGGCGTGCTCGAGACGCTCCATCTCCCGGCGCGCGTCCCCACGACGCCCGCTGAGCCAGAGGGCTTCGATGAGGTCGGCGTCCGTCCGGAGCACGGCCGGGTCGTCGCGCGGCGCGGCGTCCCGCGCGGCCCGAAGCGCGGTGACCGCATCGTCGTAGCGGCCGTCCGTCAACGCCAGCGCGCCCTCGATGGCGGCGAAATGCGCGAGGAGGGCGGGGGTCCCCTCCCGGCGGCACTGGTCGCGCCCCCTCCGCACCAGATCTGCGGCGAAGGGATCGGCCGGGTCGATCGACGCGGCCTGGGCGAGGAGCAGGGTCGTCGTGGCATCCGGCTCCCGCCCGGGCAACCATTCCTGGCGCCATGCCGTGACCGCCTCGCGAGCGCCGACGGGGTCGCCCGCGCGCACCTCCGCGGTGACGAGCAAGCGAAGCAGCCGGTCGCGCCACATCGGGGCCGGGCGCGGATTCCGGACGAGGAGGGCCCTGAGCTCGCGGCGGACGGCCGGGTACTCTTCCCGCAGCAGGCGCGCAGCGATGGAGAGTGTCGCGTGCTCGATCGGAGTGTCGACATCAACGCTCGGGGCGGCGACGTCCCGGCCGGTGTGGCGGACCGGGACCGGGATGCCGGCGAGGTCCAGGAGCTCCACCAGCAATCGCGTCTCCGCACCCGCGACGCCGCGATCCACGGCGGCGACGATGCGTTCCACGGCGGGAGCGACTTCGCCGAGCGAGAGGTGCAGGCGTGCGCTCTCACACAGCAGCCGCTCGATCGCGGCGGGGTCGTCACCGGCGGAAGAGCAGGCCACGAGCGCGTCGTCGACGACGTGGTCCACCGTGGTGCCGGCTCGCATCGCCGCGGTCGCCGCGCGCACGCGCACGTCCGGGTCGAGGCGTCCTCCCGCACGACGCAGGTAGTGCTGTCCGAGCAGGTCGTGGCTCTGCAACACCAGCGCGTCCCCCAGCTCGACCAGTGCCCGTTGCCGGGGCGTCTCCTCGAGCTCACCGGAAAGTGCCCGCTCGGCGAACTCGATCGCCACGGGGATCTCGCCGTCCCGAGCGAACCGGACTGCGGCGCCGAGCAGATGCCGCCGATCGCCCGAGGGGGAGAGAAAGCTCTCGTGCCACTTGCGAACCGACAGGGCGTCGCCTTCGTGATCGTCCGCGGCGCGAGCGTGCAGACGTCGACGTTCCTCGGGGGACAGCGCGGCATGATGCCGGAGGCGCAGGGCCGGGTCGGTCATTCGGGCGTACTCGCCATGCGCCGAGACGACACCGGCGTCGATGAGCTCGTCGATGTCGAAGCCGATCTCGGCCGCCGCTGTGGAGAGACGGTCGTACGCGTAGATGGGTCCCACGGACAGGAGATCCAGAAGCGCAGACGACCGCGGATCGCGGGTGGGGCGGGCCACCCGAGGGCGTCGACGGGTGGGATCGTCCACGACGCGCAGAGGGAGGGGAAGCGCGTCCTCCCCAGTGGCCTCGCCCGATGTCAGGCGCACGTGGGACAGAACGCACGGATCGCCCCCGGTGAACGCGGCGACGATGTGCAGCACGGCGGATGCCGTCCCCGGGCCGATGGTGGCGCGGGCCAATTCCACGGATTCGTCGAACGAGAGGCGTTCGATGCGCGTGTGCGTCATCCCGGCGAAGTCGTGCCGCCCCTCCATCGTGCGCACCGTCGCGACGACACTCACGCCCGTGCCCCGAAGCCGACCGAAGACGAAGGACAGCACCGTCAGACTCGAGCTGTCCATCTCGTCCAGATCGTCGATCACCAGGACCCCCGGTTCGTCGGTGACGAGATGCAGTGTCCGGCTCAGTTCCTCGGCGAGCATGTGCTCGGGCCAATCACGCCCGCGCGCGAGCACGCTGTCCAGCGCGGCACCGCGACGGCCGCCGAGCGCCGCCGCGACGGCGGACAGGCCCGACAGCGGCCACATGCGTTCGCTCGGACTGACGGAGAGGACGGTCGTGTCGTGCTTCCGGGCGATCTCGCGCGCGAGCGCGGACTTCCCGATCCCCGTTTCGCCCGTCAATAGGCAGGCGGACCCGACGCGCGACGCGATGATCGCGTCGGCGAGGTGCACTTCTCGCTCACGACCGATGAACGGCATCCGAACGCTCCCAACTGCGTCGGCCGACGGCGCAGCGGGCGAGTCGCCGCTCCGTCCTGGATGCCCCCAGGGTGAAACTGTAGAGCCGCACTCGGGTGAAAAACAAGAGATTTTCGTCCGGGCAAGCGAAAGAGGGCCGGATGCCACGCATCCAGCCCTCGGGAACGGAAATCGTCCGTCAGTACTCGCGGTCGATCAGCTGCGGCGGCACCTGATCGGCGGCCGCCTCGTCGACGAAGAACGCCGTGCGACGCCGCCCCTTGGCCCCCGCCGCGGGGACGCTCTGATAGCTCGCTCCGGCGAGGGCGAGACCCAGAGCCGCGGCCTTGTCGGCGCCGGCGATCACCATCCACACGCGCTTGGACGAGTTGATGACGGGACGCGTCAGGGAAATGCGCTCCGGCGGAGGCTTGGGCGAATCGCGCACCGGCACGGTGGCGCGGTCGGTGACGGAGATCTCCGGCCTGTCGGGGAACAGCGAGGCGATGTGCGCGTCGGGTCCGACCCCGAGGAAGCAGATGTCGAACGACGGCCAGGGACCCGTCTCGCTGCGGTCCGACGGGGCGAACTGCGCCAGCTCGTCGGCGTATGCGATCGCCGCCGCATCCAGGTCGAGGCCGTCATCGGTCGACGCGACGGTGTGGATGTTCGCCGCCGGGATGTCCAGACCGTCCAGTAGGGCGGCACGCGCCTGACGGTCGTTGCGGTCGTCGGAGTCGCGTGCGACGAAGCGCTCGTCGCCGAACCAGAAGTGCACCAACGACCAGTCGATCTCGGACGCCCGCGGGTCGCGCGCGGCGGAGCGAAGTACAGCGCCGCCCATCGTGCCGCCCGTTAGGCAGATGTGCATACGCTTGCCCTCGGCGACCCGCTTGACGATGCGATTGACGAAGCGCGTCGCCACGTAGTCGGCGAGGGTCTCGGCATCCCGCTTGATGATGACGCGCTTCGCGGAGCCGTTTTCCGTCATCGCTCGCTCCGCTCGTCGAGGGTGTGCAGCAGTTCGGTGCACTGGGTCAGCACACGGCCGTAGAGCACGTCCGGGTCGAGGCGACGCAGCTCTTCGGCGAGGCACTCGCGCAGAGTGCGACGCGGGAAGTCCAGCTCGTGCGTCGGCTGTCCGGGCTGGGTGAGGATGGCCACGCCCGGCGTCGGCCGCTCGAGAAGCGTGTCGCCGCTGGCCCGGGTCAGCCGCACGGACTTGATCCCGCTCGACCATTCCTCCGAGGGCAGGTAGCTGTAGTCGACGGGGGCCTGAAGCTTGAGTCCGAGCCAGGCCGCCAGAAGTGCCGTGGACGGAGAGTCGCTCGAGCCGGACACCGTGATCGCGGTCACCGGCTCGTACGGCGGCTGGTCGAGCACCGCGGCCAGCTGCTCGCGCCACCGTGTCACCCGGGTCCACGCGAAGTCGGTGTCGCCGGGCGCGTAGTGTTCGCCGAGGTGCGCGACCCACGCGGTGGGATCGGCCTGGGACGAGGCATCCGTGATCCGACGCTGCGCGATACGGCCGATCGCCGACAGCGACGGGTCGGTCGGGGCCTCGGCCGGCCACCACGCGACCACCGGCGCGTCGGGAAGGAGGAGCCCGGTGACCAGGCTCTCGGCGTTCGAGGCGGCGGCACCGTGCGCGCGCAGCACGATCACCTCGCTCGCCCCGGCGTCGCCGCCCACACGGATCTGCCCGTCGAGGCGGGGTTCTTCGTCCTCGTCACCGAACAGGACGGCGATCACGCGCATCGGGTGCTCGCGCGACGCGTCGTTCGCCGCCTCGATGACCTCTTCTTCGGCTCCGTGTCGGGTGACGATGATGAGGGTCAGCACGCGGCCCAGAGCGACGGCACCGCCCTCCTCACGGACGCTGACGAGCTTCTTCGAGATCGCGCTGACGGTGGTGTCGGGCAGGTCGATGATCACGGGCGCCTCCACGTGCGGCCATCGCGGGCGAGGAGTTCATCGGCGGATGCCGGTCCCCACGACCCGGGCGAATACTGTTCGAGCGGCCCGCCCTGGGCGGCCCAGAACTCCTCGATCGGGTCGAGGATCTTCCAGCTGAGCTCGACCTCTTCGTGCCGCGGGAAGAGCGGCGGATCGCCGAGCAGCACGTCGAGGATGAGTCGTTCGTAGGCTTCCGGGCTCGCTTCGGTGAAGGCGTGCCCGTAGCCGAAGTCCATCGTCACGTCGCGCACCTGCGTGCCGTCGCCGGGAACCTTGGAGCCGAACCGGATCGTCACGCCCTCGTCGGGCTGGACACGGATGACGAGCGCGTTCTGTCCCAGTTCTTCGGTTTGGCTGCGCGAGAACAGCTGCTGAGGGGCGCGCTTGAACACCACGGCCACCTCGGTGACGCGGCGGCCCAGACGCTTGCCGCTGCGGACGTAGAACGGAACACCCGACCAGCGACGCGTGTTGATCTCGAGCTTGATCGCGGCGTACGTCTCGGTGACCGACTGCGGGTTCATGCCGTCTTCCTCGAGGAAGCCGAGCACCTTCTCGCCGCCCTGCCACCCGCCGGCGTACTGCCCGCGAGCGGTCGCCTCGGCGAGGTTCTCCGGCAGGCGCACCGCCGCGAGGACCTTCTCCTTCTCCGCGCGCAGGTCGGCCGCGTTGAAGCTGATCGGTTCCTCCATCGCGGTGAGGGCGAGCAGCTGCAGCAGGTGGTTCTGAATGACGTCGCGTGCGGCGCCGATCCCGTCGTAGTAGCCGGCGCGACCGCCGACGCCGATGTCCTCGGCCATCGTGATCTGCACGTGGTCGACGTAGTTGCGGTTCCAGATCGGCTCGTACAGCTCGTTGGCGAAGCGCAGCGCGAGGATGTTCTGGACGGTTTCCTTGCCGAGGTAGTGGTCGATCCGGAAGATCGAGTCGGCGGGGAAAGCGCTCTCGACGACCTGGTTCAGCTCGCGGGCCGAGGCGAGATCGTGGCCGAAGGGCTTCTCGATCACGACGCGGCGCCAGCCCGTGGTGTCGTCCGCCCGCTCGCCCACCAGACCGGAAGCCTTGAGCTGCGTCGTGACGAGCGGAAAGGCCTTCGGGGGGATGGACAGGTAGTAGGCGTGGTTGCCCATCGTGCCGCGTTCGACATCGAGCTTGTCGACGGTCTCGCGCAGACGGCGGAACGCCTCGGGGTCGTCGAACTCGCCCTGGACGAAGCGGATGCCTTCCAGCAGCTCCTGCCAGGTCTCCTCGCGGAACTCGGTGCGCGCGTACTGCTTCACCGACTCGTGCACGACCTTCGCGAAATCCTGGTCCTCCCAATCCCGCCGCGCGAAGCCGACGAGGGCGAAGCCGGGCGGGAGGAGCCCGCGATTGGCCAGGTCGTACACGGCGGGCATGAGCTTCTTGCGCGACAGGTCGCCCGTGACGCCGAAGATGACCAGCGCGCTGGGGCCCGCGATGCGGTTCAGACGGCGATCGTCGGGATCGCGGAGGGGATTGTGACCGGGTGAGATCTCTACGACCATGCTTTACTGCGCCGCCTCGAAGAGTGAGAGCACCTCGACCTGCGGGTCGGTGAGCGTGAGGGTGACGACGGGGCGGCCGTGGCCGTCCGACAGCACGCTCGCGTCGCCCGCGGCCTGTGCGTGGATGAGCTGACCGAACGTGAACGGATGACCGGGGATCTCCAGGTCGACCTCGGTCCGCTCGGTGATCTGCAGGAAGACGCCGTTGGCGGGTCCGCCCTTGTGGTACTGGCCCGTGGAATGGAGGAATCGCGGTCCCCACCCGAACGTGGTCGGGCGGCCGGAGTCGGCCGCCACGAGTTCGCGCAGGCCCGCCAGCTGCGGCAGGTCGTTCCGGTTCACGTACGCCTGGATGCTGACGTAGCCGTCCGCGGGCACGGACGCCCACAGCGCATCGAGCACGCCGGCGAGCGTGCCCCCGGATGCCAGGGCCGGGTCCGACACGCGGACCTCGACGCCGTCGAGGACCAACGCAGGTTCGGTCGGCGCGGGGCGCGCGGCCAGGAGCGTCCGTGCGGCGACCTTGGCCGCTTCGACATCGGGCTGATCGAACGGGTCGATCCCGAGGAGTCGCCCCGCGATGGCGGTGGCGTACTCCCACACGACGAACTGAGCCCCCAGCGAGCCGCTGACGAGCACCTCGCCCTCGTGGCGTTCGAACAGGTGGAAGGCGTCGGCGTGGTCGACGAAGCGCACGACCTGGAGGTCTGCGGGCTTCGTCTCGAGTTCGGGCGAGACCGGGAGGAGGACGACGGGAAGGATGCCCGTGCCGTCCTTGCCGGTCGACTCGGCGATCAGCTGCTCGATCCAGTCCGGGAGACCGGGGAGGTGACTGCCGTCGGTGACGAGCCCGAGCTTGTCGCGACGCTGTGCGCCCCCGCCGGCGATGGCCGCCGCGAGCACGAGCGCCGGGTTCTCGGGGGAGTCGATCGCGACCTCGAGCAGCGTGGCATCCGCTTCGTCGAGCAGGTCGTCGATGTCGACGCCCGCGAGACCCGCGGGCACCAGGCCGAACGCGGTCAGCGCCGAGTAGCGGCCGCCCACGGTGGGGTCTGCGGTGAAGACGCGGTAGCCGTCCGCGCGGGCCGACTGCTCGAGGGGAGACCCGGGGTCGGTGACCACGACGATCCGCTCCGCGGGGTCGATGCCGACGTCGCGGAAGGCGGTCTCGAACGCGCGCTTGGCCGCATCCGTCTCGATCGTGGAACCGGACTTGCTCGAGACCACCAGGACCGTCTCTCGCAGACCACCGGACTCGGCGTCGCCGTCGATGGCGGCGAGCACCTGGCCGGGGGCGGTCGAGTCGAGGATGACGAGGGGAACCCCCGCCGACTGCGCGATGACCTCGGGCGCGAGCGACGAGCCGCCCATGCCGGCCAGCACGACCCGGGTCACGCCCTGCGCGACGTACGCGTCGCGCAGGGCGGTGATCTCGGGCACGAGCGGGCGCGAGACGGAGACCGCCTGCACCCACCCGAGTCGCCGGGACGCCTCGTCCTCCGCCGCAGGACCCCACAGCGTGGCATCCTGGGCGGTGATCCCCAAAGCGACGAGCGACTCGATCAGCTCGGGCAGTTCCGCGTCGACGACCGCCTTGACGTGGCCGCTGACCTTGACGGCGAAGGTCACTTCGCGGCCTGGGCGCTTCCGGCCTCGAGCGCCGTGGCGACCGTCTGCTGAAGCTCGTGCCACGAGGCGATGAACTTCTCGACGCCTTCGTCCTCGAGCGCCTGGGTGGCCGCGGCGAAGTCCACGCCGGCCGCCGCGAGCTGGTCGAAGACCTCGTGTGCATCGGCGTAGGCGCCGGTGATCGTGTCACCGGTGATCACGCCGTGATCAAAGGTGGCTTCGAGCGTCTTCTCGGGCATGGTGTTGACCGTGCCCGGCGCGACGAGCTCCGTGACGTACAGCGTGTCGGGCAGAGCGGGGTCCTTGACGCCGGTCGAGGCCCACAGTGGGCGCTGGACGGTGGCGCCGGCGGCGAGAAGCTCCTTCGCGCGGTCCTCGGCGAACTTCTGCTCATAGAGCTCGTACGCCAGGCGCGCGTTGGCAAGGCCCGCCTTGCCCTTGAGCGCGGCGGCCTCGTCGGTGCCGATCGCGGCGAGGCGCTTGTCGACCTCGGTGTCCACGCGCGAGACGAAGAACGAGGCGACCGACTGCAGGGTGGCGATGTCGTGGCCCGCCTCCCGCGCCTTCTCCACGCCGGCGAGGTAGGCGTCGATGACCTCGGCGTAGCGCTCGAGGCTGAAGATCAGCGTGACGTTCACCGAGATCCCGGCACCGATGACCTCGGTGATGGCGGGCAGGCCCGCCTTGGTCGCGGGAATCTTGATGAGGACGTTCGGACGATCGACGCGCGCGGCGAGATCCTTGGCCTGTGCGATCGTGCCCTCGGTGTCGTGGGCGAGGTCGGGGGAGACCTCGATCGACACGCGGCCGTCGACGCCCCCGGTGGCCTCGAACACCGGCAGGAAGATGTCGCACGCGTCGCGCACGTCGTCGGTGGTGATCGAGAAGATCGCCTCGTCGACGCCGGCGCCGTGGCCGGCCAGTTCCTGGACCTGACCTTCGTAGGCCTCGCCCTTCGACAGCGCGCCGGCGAAGATGGTCGGGTTCGTCGTCACACCGGAGACGTTGCGCTTCTCGATGAGTTCGGCGAGGTTGCCCGACTGGATGCGCTGACGCGACAGGTCGTCGAGCCAGATGCTGACGCCCTGAGCGGACAGCTGTTCGGTGGGAGTGCTCATGATCGTTGTTCTCTCCTGGACTTACTTCGCGGCGGCGATCGACTCGCGCGCGGCCGACACCACGGCCTCGGCGGTGATGCCGAACTTCTGGAACAGGGTCTTGTAGTCGGCCGAGGCGCCGAAGTGGTCGATCGCGACCGAGCGGCCGGCGTCGCCCACGATGCCCTGCCAGGTCAAGGCCGAACCGGCCTCGACCGACACACGGGCCTTGACCGAGGCGGGCAGCACCGACTCGCGGTACGCCTCGTCCTGCTCGGCGAACCACTCCAGCGACGGTGCCGACACGACGCGCGCGTGCACGCCCTCGGCGGCGAGGGTCTCGCGAGCCTGGACGGCCAGCTGGACCTCCGAGCCCGTGGCGATGAGGATGACGTCCGGCTCGCCGTTCGCGGCCTCGGCGAGCACGTACGCCCCCTTGACCGCGTGGGCGGCCGAGGCGAACTCGTCGCCCGAGGCCTCGCCCTCACCGCGGGGGAACACCGGGATGTTCTGGCGGGTCAGGGCGATTCCGGCGGGTCCGGCGGTGCGGCGCAGCATCTCGAGCCACACGACCGAGGTTTCGTTGGCATCCGCGGGGCGGACCACGGCCAGGTTCGGGATGGCGCGCAGGCTCGCCAGCTGCTCGATCGGCTGGTGCGTCGGGCCGTCCTCGCCGAGGGCGACCGAGTCGTGCGTCCAGACGAAGATCGTCGGGATGTTCATCAGCGCGGCCAGGCGCACCGGCGGGCGCATGTAGTCGCTGAAGATGAGGAACGTGCCGCCGAACGGGCGGGTCGGGCCGTGCAGGACGATGCCGTTGAGGATCGCCCCCATCGCGTGCTCACGGATGCCGAAGTGCAGCACGCGGCCGTAGGGGTCGCCCGACCACTCGTGCGTCGACCAGGACTCGGGGATGAAGGACTTGGCATCCTTGATCGTGGTCAGGTTCGACTCGGCCAGATCGGCCGAACCGCCCCAGAGCTCGGGGAGCTCGGCGGCCAGCGCGTTGATCACGGCACCGGAGGCGGCGCGCGTCGACACATCCTTGCCGGCCTCGAAGGCGGGGAGCGCATCGGCGATGTCGGCCGGGAGTTCACGCGCCTGCAGGCGATCCCACAGCTGCTTGCGCTCCGGGTTCTTCGCGGCCCACGCGTCGAACTTCTCCTGCCAGGCGGCCTTCTCGGCCTCGCCGCGCTCGACCAGCTGGCGGGTGTGGGCGAGCACGTCGTCGGCGACGGCGAAGTGCTGCTCGGGGTCGAAGCCGAGGACCTCCTTGGTCGCGCGCAGCTCGTCGGCCCCGAGAGCCGAGCCGTGGATCTTGCCGGAGTTCTGCTTGCCGGGGGAGGGCCACCCGATGATCGTCTTGAGGATGATCAGCGAGGGCTTGCTCGTCTCTCCCTTGGCGGCCTCGATCGCGGCGTTCAGCTCGGCGACGTCTTCGACGTACTGGCCGGTCTTCTTCCAGTCGACCGTCTGGACGTGCCAGCCGTACGACTCGTAGCGCTTCTGCACGTCCTCGGTGAAGGCGACGTTGGTGTCGTCTTCGATCGAGATCTGGTTCGAGTCGTAGATCGCGATGAGGTTGCCGAGCTCCTGGTGACCCGCCAGCGAGGATGCCTCGCTGGTGACACCCTCCTGGAGGTCGCCGTCGCCCGCGATGACGTAGACGTAGTGGTCGAAGGGGCTTTCGCCGGCGGGGGACTCGGGGTCGAAGAGACCCCGCTCATAGCGGGCCGCGTAGGCGAAACCGACGGACGACGCGAGCCCCTGGCCGAGCGGCCCGGTGGTGATCTCGACGCCGTCGGTGTGGCCGAACTCGGGGTGGCCGGGGGTGAGGGAGCCCCACGTCCGCAGGGCTTGCAGATCCTTCAGCTCGAGACCGAAGCCGCCGAGGTAGAGCTGCACGTACTGAGTGAGCGAGGAGTGCCCCGCCGAGAGGATGAAGCGGTCGCGGCCCGGCCAGTGGGTGTCGGCCGGGTCATGGCGGAGGACCCGCTGGTACAGAAGGTAGGCGGCCGGTGCGAGCGACATCGCGGTGCCGGGGTGTCCGTTGCCCACCTTCTCGACAGCGTCTGCCGCCAGAATGCGAGCGGTGTCCACCGCGCGCCGATCGATCTCGTCCCATTCGAAGTCCGACAACACGGTGCCTTTCTCGATCTTGTGCGCCCGGGTCACGATCCGACGCCGCACGCCTCGCCGTCGGAGCGAGAGTGGGGTGGGGTGGTCGGCGCGGGGCGCACGTATCGCCAGCATAGCGAGAACGCCGAGGCGCACGGCATCCTGTGACGGGGGTCGACAGGCGGCCGGTCGTATGTACGCGATGCCATAGAATCGTGGGGATACTCACGCTCTACCCCGGGGGACGATGGACATCTCGACGACGTCGCACGTCACTGCGACGACCGATCGCCGCTCCGTCGGACGCACCCTTCGCGCTTATGTCGCGCTGACGAAGCCCCGCGTTCTCGAGCTCCTGCTCGTCACGACCGTGCCGGTGATGATCCTCGCCGCCCGCGGACTCCCCGACATCTGGCTCATCTTCGCGACCGTCATCGGCGGCTCGCTGAGCGCGGGGTCGGCGGCGGCGTTCAACATGTACCTCGACCGCGACATCGACGCCCACATGCAGCGCACCGAGAACCGGCCGCTCGTGACCGGCGAGGTGTCGCCGCGCGGTGCCCTCACGTTCGCGTGGACCCTCGCCATCGTGTCCACGGTCTGGTTGTGGGCGTTCACCAACCCGCTCGCGGCGGCGCTGTCGGCGGGCGCGATCTTCTTCTACGTCGTCATCTACACGATGATCCTCAAGCGTCGCACCGAGCAGAACATCGTGTGGGGCGGTATCGCGGGCTGCTTCCCCGTCTTGATCGGGTGGTCCGCGGTGACCGGCTCGCTCTCGTGGGCGCCGTTCATCCTGTTCGCGCTGGTGTTCCTGTGGACGCCCCCGCACTACTGGCCGCTGTCGATGAAGTACGCGGACCAGTACGACGAGGTCGACGTCCCCATGCTCGGCGCCACCCGCAGCGGCTCTCAGGTGGGTCTCCAGGTCATTTTGTACGCGTGGGCAACGGTCGCGTGCTCGCTCCTGCTGATCCCCGTGGCATCCATGGGCGTCGTCTACACCGTGTCCGCCCTGGTGTTCGGCGGTTGGTTCATCTACGAGTCGCACCGTCTTTACGCGCGTGCGGTGCAGGGGGACGAGTCGCGTCCGATGCGTGTCTTCCACGCCTCGATCACGTACCTCACCCTGGTCTTCGTCGCGATCGCGGTCGACCCGCTGCTGCCGTTCTGATCACCGAGACATGAAGAACCGCCCGCCCCGGTCATCGGGGCGGGCGGTTCTTCGTGTCGCGCGCGGTCAGCGGCGCGTCGAGTCCTCGTCGGCGTCACGCGACGCGGTGGCCTGCGGGGGAGCGGGCGTGTCGGACGTGGTCTCGATGTCCGCGTCCTCCAGGACGAGCGGAGTCGCGGGAGCGGCCGACGCGGCCGCGGGGTTCGCCGGTGCGGTGGCGAAGGCCGCCTCGGGGGCGCTCTCGTCGTCGCTGCTCCAGTCGATCGTCTCGACCGACACATCCGGGCGGTGCCGGGTGGAGACCACGGCGGCGACCGCCAGAGTCGCGAGGATGCCGATCACGCCGGCGCTCAGGAGCGCGGCACCGAGGATCGCCCACGACTGAGCGACGTAGACCGTCACGACGGTGGCGTTCGGGTCGTTGAGCACGGCCTGCATCGCGTCGATCTGACGCAGGACGATGACGAGTCCGCCGAACACTGCGGCCAGAGAAAGGACCAGGAGCGCCCAGAAGGGCACGCTGGTCAGCAGGCGGGGGCGGGTCTGCATGGAATGAACTCCTTCGATTCCGGGCACGGTCGGCACCGGAGGGTCCACAGTCTCGCACCCGCCGGTGCATCGCCCCTGGGCGCTCGATGAATCGCCTATGAAGGCGCTAAGGTCAGCGCCGCACGGCCTCGACGACATCGCGCTCGGCCGGGCGGACGACCGCGAGGGGAGCCTTCAGCCGCAGCACCACGACCGTCATCGCCGCGGCGGTGAGGGCCGCGAGCACCATGTGGACGCCGACCGCCAGCTCGGGCAGGCCGTTGCGGGCCTGATACAGCCCGACCGCGATCTGCACGAGCTCGACAGCGAGGAGCGCGGTCGCCCACCGGCGCACGGCGAGGCGCTGACGCCACGCGAGCACGACGATCACGAGAGTGAGCACGAACAGCGCGTACCCCGGCCACGCGTGCACGTGCTCGAGGACCTCGGCATCGAAGCCGTTGCGCTGTACGGCGGCGGCGTCACCCGAGTGCGGCCCCGCGCCGGTGGTGAGAACGCCGAAGACGATGGTCAGCGCCAAGACAGCGGTCGTGGCGTGCACGAGGCCCGCGAACCAGGTCGGCACGACGCGCTCGCGCGGACCCGCCGGGAGGTACATGAGGGTGAGGAACGCCGCGCACACGGTGACGAGCACGACCGAAGCGAGGTAGTGGAAGCCGACGATGAACGGGTTCAGGCCTGTCAGTACGGTGATCCCGCCGACGACGGCCTGCGCGACGATGCCCCCGAGCACGACGAGCGCGAGCACGAACATCGTGCGGCGCTCGCGCCGCAGACGCCACATGAGCACCACGACCGCGAGGGCCAGGATGCCGACGACCCCCGTCAGCGTGCGGTTACCGAACTCGATGATTCCGTGGATTCCCATCTCGGGGGTGTTCACGAGCGAGTCGGGCGTGCAGCGCGGCCACGTCGGGCAGCCGAGCCCCGAGCCGGTGAGGCGGACGGCGCCGCCGGTGCCGATGATGAGCACTTCCGCGAGGAAGGACAGCCAGGCGAACACCCGCAGGCGACGATCGACGTGGGCGGGAAGCCAGTCGACGACGCGTCGCAGGACGCGGGGGGACGAAGAGGGGGACATGCGCGCAGCCTCCTGGCGGCGGGCTCTCGGGCCGCGGCGGCGGGTCTGCGCCGTGCCGGGAGCGGGTGTTGCCTGTAGAATCGAAGGGTCTTCTGGTGCAGCGCTCGCGCGTTCTGCACCCTTGACATTCTAGGCGCGAAGCCAGCGCCTTCGAGCGGGCCCACCAGCGACGTTCCTGAGACTCCGACCGGAGTCCGACGGGGAATGTCGGGGCGGATGACACCGTTGAGGCCCGAGAAGGAGAGTGACCACCATGACCGATGTGCTCATCGACCGTCCCGAACTCGAGGGACTGGGGGTGTACGAATTCGGCTGGCACGACACCGATGCCGCCGGCGCCGTCGCCCAGCGAGGAATCAACGAAGACGTCGTGCGCGGTATCTCCGCGCTGAAGTCCGAGCCCGAATGGATGCTGAAGACCCGTCTGAAGGGGTATCAGCTCTTCGGCCGCAAGCCCATGCCGACGTGGGGCGCCGATCTCTCCGAGATCGACTTCGACAACATCAAGTACTTCGTGCGCTCCACCGAGAAGCAGGCGCAGACGTGGGAAGACCTCCCCGAGGAGATCCGCAACACGTACGAGAAGCTCGGCATCCCCGAGGCCGAGCGTCAGCGCCTCGTCGCGGGCGTCGCTGCGCAGTACGAGTCCGAGGTCGTGTACCACCAGATCCGTGAGGACCTGGAGGAGCAGGGTGTCATCTTCATGGACACCGACACGGCTCTGCGCGAGCACCCCGAGTTCTTCGAGGAGTACTTCGGCACCGTCATCCCGGCGGGCGACAACAAGTTCGCCGCGCTGAACACCGCCGTCTGGTCGGGCGGCTCGTTCGTCTACGTCCCCAAGGGCGTGCACGTCGAGATCCCGCTCCAGGCGTACTTCCGCATCAACACCGAGAACATGGGTCAGTTCGAGCGGACCCTGATCATCGCCGACGAAGACAGCTACGTGCACTACATAGAGGGCTGCACGGCCCCGATCTACAAGAGCGACTCGCTGCACTCGGCCGTCGTCGAGATCATCGTGAAGAAGAACGCTCGCGTGCGCTACACGACGATCCAGAACTGGTCGAACAACGTCTACAACCTCGTCACCAAGCGCGCCGTCGCCCACGAGGGCGCGACCATGGAGTGGGTCGACGGCAACATCGGCTCCAAGGTGACGATGAAGTATCCGTCCATCTACCTCATGGGCGAGCACGCCAAGGGGGAGACGCTCTCCGTCGCCTTCGCGGGCCCCGGTCAGCACCAGGACGCCGGCGCCAAGATGATCCACATGGCGCCGTACACGCAGTCCTCGATCGTGTCGAAGTCCATCGCCCGCGGCGGCGGTCGCGCCGGTTACCGCGGCGAGGTGCGGGTGGATGCCAATGCGCACCACTCCGCCAACACCGTGCGCTGCGACGCGCTCCTGGTCGACACGATCTCCCGCTCGGACACGTATCCCGCGATCGACATCCGCGTCGACGACGTGCAACTCGGTCACGAGGCCACGGTCTCGAAGGTCAGCGAGGAGCAGCTGTTCTACCTGCAGTCCCGCGGTCTCCCCGAGGACGAAGCGATGGCGATGATCGTGCGCGGGTTCATCGAACCGATCGCCCGCGAGCTGCCCATGGAGTACGCGCTCGAACTGAACAAGCTCATCGAGATGGGCATGGAAGGATCCGTCGGCTGATGACGACAGCGACCCAGACCCCCGCCGGTGCCGCGGAGGGTCACATCGACCCTGCCGCCCTGGTGGCATCCGTTGTTCCCGTGCAGACCCGGTCGGAGCGTCCGACCTCGTTCGACCCGAGCGACTTCGGTGCCCCCACCGGCCGCGAGGTCAACTGGAAGCTGACCCCCATCGACCGGCTGGCTCCGTTGTTCGTCGACCAGGCCGGCGCCGAGGGCGTCATGCGGGTCGAGGTCTCGGCACCCGACGCGGTCGAGCAGCTGCGGCTCGCTCCCGACAGCGCTCCGCGCGGCGAGCACTTCCGCCCGGAGGACGTGACGGCGGCTCTGGCCTGGGTGCACGAGCCCGAGGCGCCGCTGCTGCGCATCCCGGCGAACGTCGAGCTCGACGAGCCGGTCGTCGTGCGGCTGACCGGTACCGGTGGGCTCGCACACGCGCACGTGGTCATCGAAGCGCAGCCGAACTCGCGCGGCACGGTGGTGCTGCGTCACGAGGGAACCGCGCAGCACGCGCAGAACGTCGAGATCCTGGTGCGCGACGGCGCCGACCTCACGGTCGTCTCCGTGCAGAAGTGGGACGACGACGCGATCCACGCCTCCTCGCATCAGGCGCGGGTCGACCGTGACGCCAAGCTCACGCACGTCGTCGTGAGCTTCGGGGGCGGCGTCGTGCGCGTGAACCCGTCGGTCGAGCTCTCGGGCGCCGGCAGCGAGGGACGGCTCTACGGCCTGTCGTTCTCGGACGCCGGCCAGCACCTCGAGTCGCAGGTGTACCTGCACCACAAGGGTCCGCACACCGTCGGCGACGTCCTGTACAAGGGCGCGCTGCAGGGCGCCAGCGCGCGGAGCGTCTGGATCGGCGACGTCCTCATCGGACCGGATGCCACCGGCACCGACTCGTACGAGGCCAACCGCAACCTCGTCCTCACCGACGGCGCGCGCGCCGACTCGATCCCGAACCTCGAGATCGAGACCGGCGACATCCAGGGCGCCGGCCACGCCAGCGCCACCGGACGCTTCGACGACGAGCAGCTGTTCTACCTGCAGGCGCGCGGTATCGCCGAGGACGAGGCTCGGCGCCTGGTCGTGCTCGGCTTCCTCAGCGAGATCGTCCAGCGCATCGGCATCCCCGAGCTCGAGACCGAGCTCATCGAGGCCATCGAGCGCGAGCTGGCCGAAGGCGCGGCGGCGTGAGCGCGTCGCGCGTGTGCGGGCTCAGTGAGCTCGTGCAGGACGAGGCCCGCCGGGTCGAGGTCGATGGCGTCGCCATCGCGGTCGTGCTCGACGGCAACGGTGAGGTCCACGCGATCGGCGACGTGTGCACCCACGGCGACATCTCGCTCTCGGACGGTTTCGTCGAGGGCGAGACGCTGGAGTGCTGGGCGCACGGCTCGGCTTTCTCGCTGAAGACCGGTCGCCCCCTCAATCTCCCGGCCTTCGAGCCGGTCCCCGTGTACGAGGTCGTGATCGACGGCGACGACGTGCTCATCGACCCTGCCGTCACCAAGGCGTCGGCCTGACGGCCCGCGCCCCCTTTCGACTCCCCGAACTACCGAGTAAGGAACACCATGTCTGTCCTCGAGATCCGCGACCTCCACGTGACGGTCGAGACGGATGCCGGCACGACCCCGATCCTCAACGGTGTGACGCTGACGCTGCGCACCGGCGAGACCCACGCCATCATGGGCCCCAACGGCTCCGGCAAGTCGACCCTGGCGTACACCATCGCCGGTCACCCCAAGTACACCGTCACGAGCGGCTCGATCACGCTCGACGGTGAGGACGTCCTCGAGATGAGCGTCGACGAGCGCGCCCGTGCGGGTCTGTTCCTCGCGATGCAGTACCCCGTCGAGATCCCCGGTGTCACGGTGACCAACTTCCTCCGCACCGCCAAGACGGCGATCGACGGCGAAGCGCCGGCGATCCGGTCGTGGACCAAGGACGTCAAGGGCGCCATGGAGAACCTGCGCATGGACGCGAAGTTCGCCCAGCGCAACGTCAACGAAGGCTTCTCGGGCGGCGAGAAGAAGCGTCACGAGATCCTGCAGCTGGAGCTGCTCAAGCCGAAGATCGCCGTGCTCGACGAGACCGACTCCGGCCTGGATGTCGACGCCCTCAAGATCGTCTCCGAGGGCGTGAACCGCGCCAAGGAGCAGACCGACCTCGGTGTGCTGCTCATCACGCACTACACGCGAATCCTGCGCTACATCCGCCCGGACTACGTTCACGTCGTCGTCAAGGGCCGCATCGTCGAAGAGGGCGGGCCGGAGCTCGCCGACCGACTCGAGGAAGAGGGCTACGACCGCTTCCTCGAGGCCGGTACTCCGATCGACGCGTAGGATCGTTACATGACCGCAACCCTCGCTCCCGAGAAATACGACGAGGTCACCGAGGCCCTCAAGGACGTCATGGACCCCGAACTGGGGATCAATGTCGTCGACCTGGGCCTGATCTACGACCTCGCGTGGGACGACGAGAACGACGCTCTCGTCATCCACATGACGCTGACGTCGGCGGGCTGCCCTCTCACCGACGTGCTGGAGGAGCAGACCGCGCAGGCTCTCGACAACGTGGTGGACCGGTTCCGCATCAACTGGGTGTGGATGCCGCCGTGGGGTCCCGAGCGCATCACCGATGACGGTCGCGACATGATGCGCGCCCTCGGCTTCGCGATCTGACGACGCGGCGCTTCTCCGCAGCGAAGGGTCCGAACCCCATCGGCTGGTGGAGCACGCTGTCCGAGAGCCCTGGCAATGCCGGGGCTCTCGTCGTGTTCGGGATGACGTGGTGTAACACCGGCCACGGGGGGAGGCGCGGGCGATTCGCTAGCCTCGGAGCATGAGCGTCGCCCCTCTTCGTGCCCTTCCGCTCGAACGTCTACGCGAGCGCTCGAGCTCGAAGTGGCGGACGTATCCCGAGGACGTGCTGCCCCTGTTCGTCGCCGAGACCGATTTCCCCCTCGCACCCGCCATCTCTCGCGAGCTTGCGAGCCTGGTGGAGCGCGGGGACACCGGGTACACACCGCCCGACCCGGGTCTTGCGCGCGCCTACGCGGCATTCGCCGAGCGCCGTTTCGGATGGACGGTGGACCCGGCACGTGTGCGGAGCACGTGCGACGTGATGATGGGGATCGTCGAGGTTCTGCGCGCGTCGATCGCGCCGGGCGACCGCGTCGTCGTCACGCCGCCGGTGTATCCGCCCTTCTACGACTGCATCCCCGAGGCCGGCGGAGTGGTCGAGAGGGTGCCGCTGCGCGACACCGGGGACGGGTGGGCGCTCGACCTCGACGCGATCGCTGCCGCCCTGGCATCCGGAGCCCGCGCCGTGCTGCTGTGCAACCCGCACAATCCCACCGGAACCGCTCACTCCCGCGCCGCCCTCGCGCGTCTCGCCGAGATCGCCGACCGGCACGGGGCTGTCGTTCTCAGCGATGAGATCCACGCGCCTCTCGTCCATCCCGGCGCCACCTTCACGCCGTTCCTGGCGGCTTCGGACCTCGCGGCGCGCGTGGGCTTCGCGTTCGTCAGCGCGAGCAAGGCCTTCAACCTCGCGGGCCTCAAGTGCGCTCTCATGGTCACGGCGTCGGACGAGCGCACGGCCGTGGTGGCGGGGCTCCCCGCCGAGGTGGAGTGGCGGACCGGATTGTTCGGTGCGCGCGCCGCGGTGGCGGCGTTCGCCCTCGAGAGCGACGTCTGGCTGGATGGGCTGCGCGCGGCGCTGGACGAGAACAGACACCTCCTGGCGGGTCTCCTCGCCGATCATCTGCCGCTCGCGCGATATCGGGTCCCGGATGCCGGATTCCTCGCGTGGGTGGACCTCTCGGCCTACGGCTGGGGTGACAACCCGGCGACCAAGATCCGGCGAGAGGCGAAGGTCGCGTTCCACCTCGGCCCGTACTTCGGCGTCGAGGGCGCCGGGCACGTCCGCATCAACTTCGGCTGCTCTCCCGAGGTGCTGCGCGAGGCCATCGAGCGTACGGCGACCCTCACCGGGTAGTTCGGTGACGAGACTTCCCCCGCCCCGGGCGTGGCATCCGAGGATAGGTAAGGATATCCTTATCGGGTGAAGACAGCCACGGGTCCCGCCTACCGCCCGTACGTCGCCGTGGTCAAGAGCGCGCGGCTGCTGTCACCGCACTTCGCCCGCATCACGCTCACGTCGCCCGACTTCGACGTCTTCGGGGTGGACCGTCGAGACCAGCGCGTGAAGATCGTGCTGCCTGGGCCCGACGGCCGACTGTGCGACATCGGACAGGCCGACCCCGAGGCGATCGACAACGGCGAGTGGTACGCGCGCTGGCGTGACCTTCCCGATGCGGAGCGGATGCCGTTCCGCACGTACACCGTGCGCCGCATCGACCCGGAGGCTCTCGAGCTCGACATCGACTTCGTCCTCCACCACGATGCCGGACCGGCGGGCAGCTGGGCCGAAACCGCGGCGGTGGGCGATCGCCTCATCGTCGTCGGACCTGACGCGCGCAGCCCCGAATCCGCGCAGGGCATCGACTTCCACCCGGGCACGGCTCGGCGCATCCTCCTCGCCGGCGACGAGACCGCGGCCCCGGCGATCTGCGCGGTGCTGGAAGGACTCGGTCCGGGCGTCGAGGCCGAGGCGTTCATCGAGGTTCCCTCGGTCGACGATGCGCTGCCGCTCACCGCGGCGCGCGGGCGCGTGCGCTGGCTCGCTCGCGACGAGCGCCCGCATGGCGAGGCCCTCATCGAGGCCATCGAGGCGTGGACCGCGGTGTCCGGAGAACTGCTCGCACGGGCGGCAGCACCCCGCCCGCAGGCGCTGGAAGACATCGACGTCGATGTCGACCTGCTGTGGGACAGCCCCGACGACGGCGAGGGCGAGTTCTACGCCTGGATCGCGGGCGAGTCGCAGACGGTCAAGGTGCTGCGCCGGCTCCTCGTCCAGGGCTGCGGCGTCGACCGCAAGCGTGTCGCGTTCATGGGGTACTGGCGCGCCGGTCAGGTGGAGCGCACGGGCTGAGCGCTTCCCGACCGGAGCGGTGAGCCCGGTCGGAAGGGTGACGCGCCCGGAGGGCGCGCTCCTCAGCGAACCACGGGGGTGGTCTCGCTCACGGTGTGGTGCCGCCCCAGGGGGATCACCATCGGGCGCCCGGTCAGCGGATCGGGGACGACACGGCTGTCGAGACCGAAGACCTCGCGCACCGTGTCCTCGGTGAGCACGTCGCCCGGGTCTCCGGCGGCGATCACCCGTCCGGCCGACATGGCGACGAGGTGGTCGGCGTACCGCGCGGCCAGATTGAGGTCGTGCAGCACCATGACCACGGTCGTCCCGCGGTGGCGGTTCAGGTCGGTGAGCAGATCGAGCACGTCGATCTGATGGCTGATGTCGAGGAACGTCGTGGGTTCGTCCAGCAGCAGGATGTCGGTCTCCTGTGCGAGGGCCATCGCGATCCACACGCGCTGACGCTGCCCCCCGCTGAGTTCGTCGACGTGCCGGTCGGCCAGGTGCGTGGTGTCGGTGGCATCCAAGGCGCGAGCGACGGCCTCGTCGTCGGCGCGGGTCCACCGCGACAGTGCGCCCTGGTGGGGGTGGCGTCCCCGGCTCACCAGGTCGGAGACGGCGATGCCGTCGGGTGCGAGCGGCGATTGGGGGAGAAGGCCCAGGATGCGAGCGACCTGCTTGGTGGGCAGCCGGTGGATCGCCTTGCCGTCGAGCAGCACTTCGCCGCGCGCGGGGCTCAGCAGCCGCGCCATCGCCTTCAGCAGCGTCGACTTTCCGCACGCGTTGGCGCCGACGATGGTGGTGACGCGGCCCGGGGGGACGTCGAGGGTCAAAGACTCCACGATCGTGCGATCGCCGTAGCCCAGGGTGACCCCCTCGGCCCGCAGGGTGCGCTCGGTGGTCATAGCGTGGTTCCTCCGGATCGACTGCTGCGGACGAGCAGGTAGATGAGATAGGGAGCGCCCAGGACGCCGGTGATCACGCCGACGGGGAGACGCGTGCCGAACGCGTACTGGGCGCAGAAGTCGGCGATGAGGACGAGGAGGGCGCCGACGAGCCCGGCGGGGAGCACGGGCGACCCGACGGGGCCGAGGATGCGGACCGCGATCGGGCCGGCGAGGAACGAGACGAAAGCGATCGGCCCGGCCGCCGCGGTGCCGAAGGCGAGAAGGCCCACGGCCGCGACGATGAGCAGCAGTCGGCTGCGTTCGACAGGGAGGCCGACGGCGGCGGCGGTGTCGTCGCCCATGCGCAGGATCTCCAGACGCCGGGCGAGGATCAGGAGCACCGGGCCCAGGATCGCCACGGCGCCGAGGACGGGGAGGGCCCGGTTCCATGTCGCATCATTGAGGTTTCCGGTGATCCAGCGCATGGCGGCGGGAAGATCCCATTCGGCGGCGCGCGAGATCACGTAGGACACGACCGCCTGGCACATCGCGGCGACGCCGATGCCGACGAGGATGAGGCGGGCGCCGGAGCCGCCCTTGCGGTAGGCGAGCAGGTAGATGGACAGGGCCGCGCCCAGGGCGGCGACCATCGCGAGGAACGACACGGCGGTCTCGCTGAGGCCGAGGACGACGATGCCGATGACCGCGGCCGCACTGGCGCCGGTGTTGATGCCGATGACGTCCGGGCTGGCCAGGGCGTTGCGGAGCATGGTCTGGAACACGACGCCGCCCATGCCGAAACACAGGCCCGTGAGAAGACCCGTGAGGGCACGCGGCAGCCGCAGTTCTCCCACCGTGAAGGAGGCGCCCGGGACCGTCTGCCCCGTCAGCACCCCGAGGACCTCGGCGGGGGAGTAGGAGGTCTGACCGAGCATGAGGGAGAGCGCGAAGACCACGATGAGGAGGACGGCCAGGATGCCGGTCACCAGCGTCCAGCGACGGCGACGCCGACGCCGACCGGCGGCGACCGCGTTCAGCGCGGCGGGGGCGGGGGGAGCCAGCACGGTGGTCACAGGGCCCTCATCTTCTGACGGCGGACGAGGGCGATGAAGAAGGGGGCGCCGATGAGGGCCGTGATGATTCCGACCTCGATCTCCTCGGGGCGCGCGACGATGCGGCCGAGGACGTCGGCGAGGGTCAGGAGCACGGCGCCGCCCAGCGCCGAGACGGGGAGGAGCCAGCGGTGGTCGACGCCGACGACGAGGCGGATCATGTGCGGGACGACGAGGCCGATGAAGCCGATCGGACCGGCGACGGCGGTCGCGGCTCCGCAGAGGATCACCGCACCGGCTGAGGACAGCAGGCGAGCGGTGCGAACGCGCGCCCCGAGGCCCGCGGCCAGCTCGTCGCCCAGAGCCAGGGTGTTCAGCGCCGATGCGCTCGCGAAGCAGACCACGAATCCGACGAGGAGGAAGGGGAGCACCTGCAGGATCGTCTCGGGCGTCGCGCCGCCGACGCCGCCGATCTGCCAGAAGCGGAACACGTTCATCACGTTGATGCGCGGCAGGAGGATGGCGCTGACGAGCGAGCTGAAGGCGACGGCGGTCACAGCCCCGGCGAGGGCCAACCGCAGCGGCGTCGGGCCGCCGCGTCCGAGCGAACCGATCGCGTATACCAGCACCGCGGCCGCACCCGCGCCGAGCAAGCCCACCCAGATGTAGGCCGACGCCGTGCTCAGCCCGAAGAAGGCGATGCCGGTGACGATCGCGAGCGAGGCGCCGCCGTTGATCCCGAGGATCTGAGGGTCGGCGAGAGGATTGCGGGTGGCGCCCTGGAGGACCGCGCCCGCGACCGCGAGCGCGGCGCCGACGAGCATCGCGAGGATGGTTCGAGGCACACGCTTGCCCACGGCGGCCGCAGAGGCGGTGTCGGTCGACCCGCCGAGCCCGGCCCAGATGTCGGCGGGGGCGACGTCTCGGGCTCCGAACGTCACCGAGAGCACGGCGACGATGACGAGTGCCGTCACCAGGACGGCGACGCCGACGACCCGGCGCCGCCCCCAACGACGCGGACGCGCGTCGCCGGGGGCGGTCGGGGTCGGGGCGAGAACGGTCATCGCGCCGAGCTGTCGGGAAGCGACATCAGGAGCCGGCCTTCTCGGCGGCCGCGCCGACGAGACCGATGTACTCGTCGCCGAAGGTCGTGCCGATCGAGAGGGGGCTCGGGTTGCCCGCGGCGGCGATCGAGGTGTTGTCGGGCAGCATCACGACCGCACCCGAGGCGATGGCCGGGATGCGCGACCACAGCGGGTCGGCCTGCAGCTGCGCGAGGGTCTTCTCGTCGCCGTAGCTGACGACGACGGAGACGTCCGAGAAGTTCTCGATGTTCTCGGTGCTCTGGGTGAACCAGAACGTGTCGCTGTCGGCGCTCGAGGTCTCGACGGCCTTCGCCGGGGTCATGCCGAGTTCGCTGAGGTACAGGGCGCGGGGGTCCTTCAGCGAGTAGTAGCCCACGGTGCTGAGGTCGGTGGGGTCGAGGTAGGTGAACAGCGTGGCCTTGCCGCTGATCGCGGGGTACTTCGCGGCCTCGTCGGTGACGTGCTTCTCCAGGTCGGCGACCAGCGTCTCGGCTTCGCTCTCGAGGCCCAGGGCCTTGGCATCCGTCAGCGTCATCTCCTGCCAAGACGTGCCCCAGGCGATGTCGGGGTAGGCCACGACGGGCGCGATCTTGCTCAGGGTCTCGTACTCCTCTTCCGTCATGCCGGAGTAGGCGCCGAGGATGACGTCGGGGCGGGCGTCGGCGATGGCTTCGTAGTCGAAGCCGTTCGTCTCGTCCATGAGCGTGGGCGTCTCAACGCCGAGCTCGTCGAGCTTGTCCTTGACCCACGGGAGCATGCCGTCGCCGTCCTCGTCGCCCCACGTGACCTTCGGCATCGCCACGGGCACGACACCGAGCGCGAGGGCCGCTTCCTGGTTGCCCCAGCTAACGGCGACGACGCGCTCGGGCTCCGCCGGGATCGTCGTCTCGCCGAAGGCGTGCTCGATCGTGACGGGGAACTCGCCGTCGGACGAGGGAGAGGCATCCTGGGCGCCGGGCGTGGCGGCGGTGCCGGCGCAGCCGGTCAGGACGAGGGCCGTGGTGGCGGCGAGCGCTGCCAACGCGCGGAAACGGGACACAGAAGACCTCCTGCGGGTTAGGTAAGGATAGGCTTAGTTTAGATCACGCGGAACGGGTGACCGCAAACCCGATGCCCTTTCCCTCCGCGGATTGTCTCGACCGTGGGGTATCGCCCGAGCGACGCGAGCCGGATGCCGTCTCCCGCGCGGATCCGCTCGACGGTGGTGTGTTCTCCGGTCGACGTATACTGGGTGGCTGGCCATCATCGGCCGCTCCTCCCTTTCCTCTAGCGAATGGACGTCTGCTGTGCTCGCCGTGCACGATCTCGAGATCCGCGTCGGCGCGCGCGTGCTGATGTCGGAGGTGTCGTTCCGCGTCTCGGACGGCGACAAGATCGGGCTGGTCGGTCGCAACGGCGCCGGAAAGACCACGCTCACCAAGGTGCTCGCCGGTGATCTGCTGCCCTCCGCCGGAGGCGTCGACCGCAGCGGAGAGCTCGGATACCTCCCGCAGGATCCCCGTTCGGGCGATCCCGAGATGCTCGCGCGCACCCGCATCCTCGACGCCCGCGGACTCGGCACCCTCGCGCTGGGCATGCAGGAGGCGTCGCTCGCGATGGGCAGCGACGATGCCGCGGTCGCGGCCAAGGCGATGAAGAAGTACGCCAACCTCACCGAGCGGTTCGAGGCGCAGGGCGGCTACGCGGCCGAGGCCGAGGCGGCATCCATCGCCCATAACCTGTCGCTTCCCGACCGGATCCTCGACCAGCCGCTGAAGACGCTCTCAGGCGGCCAGCGCCGCCGCATCGAGTTGGCGCGCATCCTGTTCTCCGACGCGCAGACGATGATCCTCGACGAGCCGACCAACCACCTCGACGCCGACAGCGTCGTGTGGCTGCGCGAGTTCCTGAAGGGATACAAGGGCGGGCTCATCGTGATCTCGCACGACGTCGAGCTCGTGGGCGAGACGGTGAACCGCGTGTTCTACCTGGATGCCAATCGCCAGGTCATCGACGTCTACAACATGAACTGGAAGAACTACCTGCGCCAGCGGGTGGCCGACGAGGAGCGCCGCAAGAAGGAGCGCGCCAACGTCGAGAAGAAGGCCACCGCGCTGCAGCAGCAGGCCGCGCGCTTCGGCGCCAAGGCGTCGAAGGCCGCCGCCGCGCACCAAATGGTGGCGCGCGCCGAGAAGATGCTCAAGGGTCTGGATGACGTGCGTCAGGACGAGCGGGTCGCCAAACTCCGGTTCCCCAAGCCGGCGCCGTGCGGCAAGACCCCGCTCATGGCATCGGGCCTTTCCAAGTCCTACGGCTCGCTTGAGATCTTCACCGACGTGGACCTCGCGATCGACCGGGGATCGCGCGTGGTCATCCTCGGACTCAACGGTGCGGGAAAGACGACCCTCCTGCGCATCCTCGCGGGCGTCGACAAGCCCGACACCGGCCAGCTCGAGCCCGGCCACGGCCTGAAGATCGGTTACTACGCCCAGGAGCACGAGAACCTCGACGTGAATCGGTCGGTGCTCGACAACATGATGTCGGCGGCCCCCGACATCACCGCGACCGAGGCCCGCAAGGTCCTGGGCTCGTTCCTGTTCGTGGGCGACGACGTCCTCAAGCCCGCCGGTGTCCTCTCCGGCGGCGAGAAGACACGCCTGTCGCTCGCGACGCTCGTGGTCTCCTCGGCGAACATGCTGTTGCTCGATGAGCCGACGAATAACCTCGACCCCGCGTCGCGCGAGGAGATCCTCGGCGCTCTCGCGCACTACGAGGGCGCCGTCGTGCTGGTCTCGCACGATGAAGGGGCCGTCGAGGCGCTCAACCCCGAACGCGTCCTCATCCTGCCGGACGGTGTCGAAGACATCTGGGGCCGCGACTACGCGGACCTGGTGACGCTGGCCTGACCCGGGCACGCGCACACGTTTCCGCGCACGCTCGCGTCGGTTCGCCCGGTCGCGCGGACGGCCTCCGCGCTGACCGCGGCTTGCCGACTTCGGCAGGCGGGAGCCCCTGCGCTCGATCTTCGGACCTCCGCGCCTGACCGCGGCTCGCCGACTTCGGCAAGCGGGAGCCCCTGCGCTCGATCTTCGGGCCTCCGCCGTCAGCGGGCGTCCAGCAGCGCGTCCTCGTCGGCGCCGTCCCGGTCGCGGGGACGCTTACGGGAACGGTGGGCGGTGATGGGGTCGAGCTTGGTCCGTGTGGGCGCGGGCGGGTCTTCGCCGCGCTCGCGGGCCTCCTCGATCTCTTCGCGCCGGATGCGACGCTCGCTGACGATGACGTAGGTGAGAAAGCCGAAGCCCATGACGGCGAAAAGGATCCACTGGATCGCGTACGACAGGTGCGGCCCGGGGTCTTCGCTGGGCGGGTCGATGGGCAGGGGCGCCTGCGCGGGTGCGGGATTCTCGGACACCAGGAGGCCGTACGCGCCCTGTTCGAGAGGTCCGGTCTGCTCCGCGACGAGGCCGAGATTGATGGTCGGCACCTGCCCCGCCTCGGCGGTGCGCCCGGATGCCGGTACCGGCTCGCCGGGGCGCAGGCGCACCACCACTTCCACCGGTCCGCTCGGCGCCGCCGGAATGGCATCCGGTTCTGGCTGGCGATCGCCGGGAGGCAGCCACCCGCGGTCCACGAGCAGAATCCGGCCGTCGTCGAGACGGAACGGGACGAGAACCTCGTACGCCGCCGATCCGCCGTGGGCGCGGTTGCGCACCAAGAGCTGCTTCTCGGACTCGTATTGGCCGGTCATGCGGACCGGGCGCCACTCATCTCCCGGCGCGAGGTCGGCGTCGGGAGCGAGGAGATCGCCCAGCGCGACCGGTGGCGCGTCGTAGTTGCCGGCGACCAGCTGGAGCTGCTCGGATCGCTCGGCGTTCCGAGCGAACTGCCAGTTCGACAGGAACCCGCACGCGATGGCGAACAGGATCGCGACGCCGACATACGTCGCCCACCGCGCTGCGGCGGGCATCGTGCGCGCGCTCACGCCGGATCTCCTTCGAGAGCGGTGACGGTCACGGGGAAATCCCGAGCGCGCAGGAAATCGCGCAGGTACCCGACGTGTTCGTCGCAGGCCACCCAGGTCTTGCGACGGTCCACCGCGTGGATGCGCGGGTTACGCCACCGGATGGCCCACGCGGCCTGTGCGCGACAGCCGGCGCGGGAACACGTGACGGTCTCGTCGATCACGACCGGTCGTCGCGCGGCTGCTCGAGGCGCGGGGTCTCGGCGATGCGGATCACCGTCGGGGCGTCGGGGGCGGCCGCCGCGGGCGCGGGCTGCGCCGCCTCGATCATGCGTTCCGGGTTCACGGCACTCGAGACCTCGGCATCCTGCCCGACGTTCGCGACGATGACCGCGAGGTAGGGAAGGAAGATCGCCCCGGCGGCGAAGACGAAGGTGTACCACCCGTAGGGCGTCACCACCGCCATCGCGATGAAGCACGCGATGCGGATCCCCATCATCACCATGTACTTGGCGAAACGAGATCCGGCGTCCTCCCGCGGAGCCTGCGGGAGCGACGTCGCTGACTGGGCGCGGGGCGATGTCTTCACGGTGAACCCAGGGTACGCCCGTCGCCATGGGGTGGGATCCGATTAGGCGCCGTATCGAGATGAGTTGCTCGCCGCGATGCCCAGCCCGATGAACAGCACGATGAGGAACAGCACCATCACGCCGATGCCGACCCAGCCGACGATCGTGCCGGCCAGCGCCATGCCGCGACCCTTCTCGCCCGTTCGCTTGATCTGCGCGAGCGAGATGTGCCCCGTGATGACACCGGCGATCGGCCCAATGACGGGAACGATCCAGAGGAACCCCGCGATGGATGCCACGAGCGAGATGATCGCGAGCACGTTCGTGCGCACCGCCGTCCCGTAGCCACCGCTGCTGTAGCCACCCGCGCCGTAGGCCGAGTCGGCGGGAGCGCCGTAGGCTGGGGCGCCGTAGTTCGGGGCCGCGGGGGCGGGGGCGCCGTAGGCGGGCGGTGTGGGGGCGGGAGCGCCGTAGGTCGGGGCGGAGGGGGCGCCGTACGCCGGCGGTGCGCCGGGAGCGGGTGCCGGGGGAGCCGGCGGCGCGGGGGGAGCGGAGTGGTCCGTGGCGTGGGGCGGTGCGGCAGCGGCGGGGGTTCCGGCGTCGGCGGGTGCCGTCGGGGCCTCGGGCGCTCCCGGAGCGGCGGGCGTTGCGTCCTCGCTGCGGGGGGCAGGGTTCTGGTCGTCGCTCACGGTCGTCCCTTTCGTCGGTGCTGTCCCTCAGATTTTCAGCGTGGCCGGGGCCGTGTCAAACGTCCCCGCACCGGGTCATGCGGCGGCGATCGGTAGGCTGGGCCGGTTCCGTCCCTCGCATCGCAGGAGTCTCACATGTCTCAGGACCGCGTCGTCGTCGTCACCGGAGGAAACCGCGGCATCGGCCGCGCCATCGCGGAACGCTTCGTCGCCGAGGGGTGGCGCGTGGCCGTCACCGCGCGCTCGGGCGAAGGTCCGGCGGGGACGCTCACGGTGCGCGCCGATGTCACGGATGCCGCGGCGGTGGACGCGGCGTTCACGCAGATCGAGGCGGAGCTCGGACCGATCGCCGTGGTCGTGGCCAACGCGGGCATCACCAAGGACACGCTGCTGCTGCGGATGAGCGAGGACGATTTCGACAGCGTGGTGTCGACGAACCTCGGCGGCGCATTCCGCGTCGTCAAGCGTGCGTCCAAGGGCATGCTCAAGGCGCGCTGGGGGCGCGTGATCCTCATCTCGAGTGTCGTGGGTCTCTACGGCTCGGCGGGCCAGATCAACTACGCCGCGTCCAAGAGCGCACTGGTGGGTTTCGCCCGCTCGCTGACCCGCGAGCTGGGGGGTCGCGGCATCACGGCGAACGTGGTGGCTCCCGGCTTCATCGAGACCGACATGACGGCGGAACTGCCCGCCGACACCCAGGCGGAGTACAAGAAGAACATCCCGGCCGGTCGGTTCGCCTCGGCCGACGAGGTCGCCGGTGTCGTCACCTGGCTCGCCGGGGACGACGCCGCCTACATCTCGGGGGCCGTCATCCCCGTCGACGGCGGTCTGGGCATGGGGCACTGACGCAGCGCGACGGCCTCAGCGCACCACCTTCTGCAGCGTCCGCGCGAAAGAGTCGGGCTGCGAGAACTGCGGCCAGTGGCCGGAACCGAGCGTGACGACCTCGCTGTCGCGGATCGCGCCGAACTCGTCTGCCCAGGCACCCCACTCCGCCAACGCCGCGGTGACGGCTTCCGCATCGAGCTGGCCCGAGAGCACCGTGACGGGGATGCCGTGGCGTCGGTCGTCCGACAGGGCGAGCGCATCGGTCGGGACCGCTCCCGGTACATCGACGGCGCGCGCGGCGACCCGCTGCCGCGTCGCGTCGTCGAGGTCGGCGACGTCGGGCTCGTCGAAGAACTCCCACCCGGGGAAGGGAACGACTCCGTCTCGGACGGGGAACTCCGAGATTATGGCGCCGGGCGGCGGGGGCATCGTGTCGACGAAGACGACCCGGTGGACGCGATCGGGCCGCGCGTCGGCGGCACCCCAGACGACGTTGCCGCCACCGGAGTGACCCACGAGCACAACGGGTTCTTCCGCGGCGTCGATCTCGGCGACGACCGCCGAGACCCAGTCGCCGATGCGCGCCTCGGGAGCGGAGGGAAGGGTCAGCGGGTGCACGCGGTGCCCCGCATCGGTGAGAGCAGGAGTCACGGCATCCCACGACGATGCATCGAGCCACAGGCCCGGAACCAGAATCACGTCCATGTGGCCACTGTAGGCAGCCCCTCCGACATCCGGGAGGGGTGTTCGTCAGCGGGGGAGCAGAGCGACGACGTCGGCGAGATCGACGCGTCCCATGACGAGGTCGGCGTTCGCGCGGACGGCGGGCTTGGCGTTGAAGGCGAGCCCGAGACCGGCGACCTCCATCATGCGCAGGTCGTTCGCCCCGTCACCAATCGCGAAGGTCAGCGACCGCGGCACGCCGTGCTCGGAGGCCCAACGCAGGAGAGTGTCGGCCTTCGCGGCGGCATCCACGATCGGTCCATCGACCTCGCCGGTGAGCGCGTCGTCGGCGACGGCGAGACGATTGGCTCTCCACATGTCGATGCCCAGGTCGGGGGCGACGGTGTCGAGCACCTCGTGGAACCCGCCCGAGACGACTCCGACGCGCCCGCCGCGGTCGTGGACGGCGTCGATGAGCGCGCGCACGCCCGGTGTCGGCTCGATGCGCGCGACGGCTCGGGCGAACGCGGTGACGGGAACACCCGCCAGGGCCGCGACGCGCGACCGCAGGCTCGCGGCGAAGTCGATGTCGCCGCGCATGGCGGCTTCCGTCGCCGCGGCCACTTCGGGTCCGCGACCGGCCTCGTCCGCGAGGAGCTCGATCACCTCATTGCGGATCAGGGTGGAATCGGCGTCGAGGACGACAAGGAAACGAGCGGGGTCCGGCACGGCCTCGACCCTAGCGCGTCACCGGAGGACGCACGCGACGCGGAGGCGTGAGCGCGCGCGTAGGCTCGGATCGTCCCGTCCGCCGCCGAAAGGATCCCCATGGCCGACGTCGAGAGCTTCACGCTCGACCACACCGCCGTCCTCGCCCCCTACATCCGCCTCATCGGCACCGAGTCCGGGCCGCGCGGAGATGTCATCTCGAACTTCGACGTGCGTCTGGTGCAGCCGAACGAGGGGGAGATCCCCACGGCGGGCATCCACACGATCGAGCATCTGCTCGCAAGCCTGCTGCGCGACAGCATCGACGGTGTCATCGACATCTCGCCGTTCGGATGCCACCTCATCATGTGGGGCGAGCCCGACCTGAGTGACGTGGTCGCCGCCGTCAGCGATTCGCTGCGCGCTATCGCGGAAGAGGTGGAGTGGGAGGACGTTCCGGGAACGGACGCGTTCAGCTGCGGCAACTACCGCGACCACAGTCTTCACACGGCGCGCGAATGGTCGAAGGCCGTGCTCGCCCAGGGCATCAGCCGCGACGCGTTCGCCCGGGTCGGCGTCTGACGTCGGCCGGCGAAAGCGGAAGGGGCGGTGACCGACATGGTCACCGCCCCTTCCGGCATCCGGGATCAGGCGTCGACGCGGACGTCCTTGCCCACCACGGTGATGCCCGTCTCGGTGACGGTGAACCCGCGCGCGAGGTCGCGCTCGCGGTCGACGCCGATCGTCGCCCCGGGTGCCAGAGTGACGTTCTTGTCAAGGATCGCGCGGTGGATGCGTGCTCCCGCACCGACCTGGACGCCGTCGAACAGCACGGAGTCCGTGATCGTCGAGCCGCCGCCGGCCAGCGCCCAGGGGCCCACGACGCTGCGTTCGAGGTGCGTGCCGGACAGGACCGATCCGAGCGAGACGATCGAGTCGATCGCGTTGCCGATACGGCCGACGGAGTCGCGCACGAACTTCGCCGGCGGGGCGTTAAAGGTCTGGGAGAAGATCGGCCAGTCGTCGTTGTACAGGTTGAAGATCGGCAGGGTCGAGATCAGGTCCATGTGCGCGTCGTAGAACGACTCGATCGTGCCGACATCACGCCAGTAGGACCGGTCGCGCGGTGTCGAACCGGGCACGTCGTTGCGCTGGAAGTCGTACACCGCCGCCTCGCCCCGATTGACGAAGTACGGCACGATGTCGCCGCCCATGTCGTGCGCGGAGGTGGGCAGTTCACCGTCGTGCGTGACCGCCTCGACGAGCGCGTCGGCGTCGAAGATGTAGTTGCCCATGGAGGCGAGCACCTCGTGCGGGGCGTCGGAGAGCCCCGTGGGGTTCTGCGGCTTCTCGAGGAACTCGCGGATCATCGTCGGGTCGGCCGGATCGGTGTCGATCACGCCGAACTGGTTCGCGAGGGAGATGGGCTGACGGATGCCGGCGATCGTGGCCCGCGCGTCCGAGGCGATGTGCGCGTCGAGCATCTGCGCGAAGTCCATGCGGTAGACGTGGTCGGCGCCGATGACGACGACGATGTCCGGCTTCTCGTCGCGGATGAGGTTCATCGACTGCAGGATCGCGTCGGCCGAACCCGAGAACCATCGCTTGCCGAGCCGCTGCTGAGCGGGGACGGATGCCACGTACGAACCGAGCATGGGCGACATGCGCCACGTCTGAGAGATGTGGCGGTCGAGGCTGTGCGACTTGTACTGCGTCAACACCACGAGCTGACGCAATCCCGAGTTGATGAGGTTCGAGATCGCGAAGTCGATCAGGCGGTATTGGCCTCCGAAGGGGACGGCCGGTTTCGCTCGGTCGGCCGTCAGGGGCATGAGTCGCTTTCCCTCGCCGCCGGCGAGGATGATTCCGAAGACCTTCGGCGCTGCAGGCATGGCACCACCCTAGGGGGCGGGCGCGATCGCGGGAACCGGCGCGCGGCGGGGCTTGCGCTGCGCTACGGTTCGTCTCATGCGCGTCGACGTCGTCACCAAGGAGTACCCGCCGGAGATCTACGGGGGAGCCGGTGTCCACGCCACCGAGCTGGTGCGGGCGTTGCGCGCCGAGGGCACCGAGGTGCAGGTCCGTGCCTTCGGCGCACCCCGCGACGAGGCCGATACGACCTCCTATGCGGTGCCGGCCGAGCTCTCCTCCGCGAACGGCGCGATCCAGACGCTCGGAACCGACCTCGAGATCGTTTCCGACGTCGCCGGTGCCGACGTCGTCCACTCCCACACCTGGTACGCGAACTTCGCCGGGCATCTCGCCTCCCTGCTCCACGGCATCCCCCACGTGGTCACCGCGCACAGCCTGGAGCCGTTGCGCCCGTGGAAGGCCGAGCAGCTCGGTGGCGGATACGCCGTGTCCAGCTTCATCGAGAAGACCGCGTACGAGGGCGCCGCCGCCGTGGTCGCCGTGAGCGAGGGCATGCGTCAGGACATCCTGCGCAGCTACCCGTCACTGGACCCCGCCAAGGTGCGCGTGATCTACAACGGCATCGACACCGAGGCATGGCATCCGGTCGACGATCCCGACGTGCTCGCCCGCTTCGGCATCGATCCCGCGCGGCCCTCCGTGGTCTTCGTCGGGCGCATCACCCGTCAGAAGGGTCTGCCCTATCTGTTGCGCGCCGCGGAGCAGCTTCCCCCCGATGTGCAGCTCGTGCTCTGCGCGGGGGCGCCGGATACCCCGCAGATCCTCGCCGAAGTCGAAGACCTGGTGCGCGGGCTCCAGGCCACGCGCGACGGTGTCGTGTGGATCGACGAGCTGCTGCCGCGGCATGAGCTGTGCGCGATTCTGACGGCCGCCACCACGTTCGTGTGCCCGTCGGTGTACGAGCCGCTCGGCATCGTCAACCTCGAGGCCATGGCGTGCGGAGCCGCGGTCGTCGGCACCGCGACCGGCGGCATCCCGGAGGTCGTGGTCGATGGCGTCACCGGGCGCCTGGTGCCCATCGAGCAGGTGCAGGACGGCACCGGAACACCGGTCGATCCCGACCGCTTCGTCGACGACCTCGCCCGGGTGCTCACGGAGGTCGTGTCGGATGCCGCGCGCGCATCCGAGTACGGCGCGGCCGGCCGCAGGCGTGCGATCGAGGACTTCAGCTGGGCCGCGATCGCGCAGACCACAGCGGCGTTGTACGCGGAGATCGCCGGGAGGTAGGCGGGGCCCGTCCTCGCGCCGGCGCGGCGCCCGGGCGTCGTCCGCGGCGTCGGTCCACAGTCCGGGGTGGCGCGCCGATGCCAGGGGACTCTGCCCGTTAGGCTGGACGCATGCCGCAGGTTCTGGAGTTCTCCGACGTCGTCGTCCGCCGGAACGCCCGGGACATCGTGTCCCACCTCGACTGGAACGTCTCGGACGACGAACGCTGGGTGGTGCTCGGCCCCAACGGCGCCGGCAAGACCACGGTGCTCCAGCTCGCCGACACGCTCCTGCACCCGACGTCCGGATCGGTGACGATTCTCGGCGAGCGTCTCGGGCGCACCGACGTGTTCGAGCTGCGTCCGCGCATCGGCTTCGCCTCGTCCGCGATGGCGCGCCGCGTGCCGCCGGAAGAGACGGTTCTCGATGTCGTACTGACCGCCGCGTTCTCGGTCACCGGCCGTTGGCGCGAACAGTACGACGACATCGACGAACGCCGTGCGCTCCGGGTCCTCGCCGAGTGGCGCCTCGACCACCTCGCCGACCGCACCTTCGGCACGCTGTCGGACGGCGAGCAGAAGCGTGTGCAGATCGCCCGTGCGGTCATGACCGATCCCGAACTGCTTCTCCTCGACGAGCCCACGGCGAGCCTCGATCTCGGCGCGCGCGAAGAGCTCCTCGCGCTGCTCTCGGGCTACGCGCAGGCCCCGACCACTCCGGCCATGATCATGGTGACGCACCACGTGGAGGAGATCCCGGTCGGGTTCACTCACGTCCTGCTGCTGCGTGACGGCGAGGTCGTGGCAGCCGGGCCCCTGTCCGAGGCGCTCACGGCCGAGAACCTGAGCGCAACGTTCGGGGTCGACATCACCTTGACCCAGGATGCCGGGCGCTACGCGGCCCGTGCGTCGTCCTGAGCTCCGTTCAGCTTCGGACGGCCGGCGTCGTCGCGGGGCGAAGAGCCTGGTAGACTCGTCCTTTGGTGCCTCCGGCGCCGCAGACTTTGACCGTCCTGGCAGAATCCAGGGCACCACTTCTCAAAGGACCTCCCATGAAGACTGACATCCACCCGGACTACCGCGCCGTCGTGTTCCGCGACCTCGGCTCGGGCGAGACCTTCCTCACCCGCTCGACGGTGAGCAGCGACAAGACGATCGAGCTGGACGGCGTGGAGTACCCCGTCATCGACGTCGAGATCTCTTCGGCCTCGCACCCCTTCTACACGGGCAAGCAGCGCATCATGGACTCGGCCGGTCGCGTCGAGAAGTTCAACCAGCGCTTCAAGAACTTCGGCTCGCGCTGAGTTCACGCGGTTTCGTCGAGAGCCCTCGTCCTTCGGGACGGGGGCTCTCGTCGTTGCTGGAACGCCACCGTCGAGAAGAGGGAGCCCAGGTCCTCCTCGCGCATCGAGCGGTGGAGTCGGCTGGGCAGGGCGACGGTACGGGCGGGCGTCAGTTCCTGTCGGGCGTGAGCTCGGGGGCGGCGTTCGGCTGGCGGTGGCGGTCGGTTCCGGGCGTCAGCGCACCAGTCTGACCGTCCGCGGGATCGGCCCGAAGGAGGATTCGGTGCCGTCGGGGCGAAAGCCGTTTCGGCGGTAGAACGCGTGCGCGCGCGGGTTGTCGGCCGCCACCCAGAGCGAGGCCGGGCGGTCACCGAGGACCGCGTCGAGCAACGCCTGACCGGTGCCCGTTCCGTGGGCGTTCTCGAGAACGTAGATCATCGTGAGCTCTTCCGGGCGGGCGGCATCCGGTTCTGGCGTCGGGGCGGTGGACGCAAATCCGACGATTCCGGTGGTTCCCTCGGCGACGACGGTCTGTGAGGGATCTTCGCTCAGAGTCGTCCGCCACATCGTGATCCGCCCTTCGACGCGGAACCACGGGCTGTTGTCGGGGTCGTCGAAGAATCTCCCGTACGTCTCCCGCCAGGATGCCGCGTGCACGTGCGCGATACCTTCGGCGTCGGCGAGGCGAGCCGGTCGCACGAGGGGCGCGGCCGAGTCCGGCTGGGTGCGCAGAGGCGCGGGGAAGTCCCGCCGGGGTGCTTCTTGGGGGCGATCCATGACCAGAGGGTACGGGAGCGGGTACCCCGGCGGGCGTTCCCGCGCCCACGCGCTCGCACGAAGTCCCGCGGGACGCGCCCGCGCGCTCGCCCCCGCGCGCCGGCGCGAGGTCCCGCACGACGCGCCCGCGCGTCCTCGCACCCACGCACCTGCGCGCCCACGCACCTGCGCGCCCGCGCGAGGTCCCGCACGACGCACCCGCGGAGGTCACGAACGGCAGGGGGGGCAACGCCGGGCTTTCGACCGCAATGAACACCGTGACTATGCCGGTTCAGGCCACCGAACCCGCTCAGAAGGGCGGCGGGTCGGCGTCGATGCGTGCGCCGAGCGGCGATGTCCAGGTCAGGTCGCCGGTGTCGGGGTCTCTCGCGGGTGTCCAGCGCGTTTCGTGACGCATCCGATGGTGATGGCGGCACTCGGGTTCGAGGTTGTCGGCGTCGGTGGTGCCGCCCTTGCTCCACGCTCGCCGATGGTCGAGGTCGCACTCGCGGGCAGGGCGCCCGCAGCCGGGGAACGCGCACGTGGGGGAGGTGACGCCGAGCCAACGACGGAGCGCCGCGGTGACCCGATACACCGTGCGGTCCAGTGCCAGCGGCGCGCCCGTCACCGGGTGCGTGAGAAGGCGAATCCACGAGGACGCTTCTCCGGCGAGGCGACGCGCGGTATCGAGGTCGACAGGGCCGTAGCCATCGATGGTGGCGGGGGTGGTGTCGGCTCCGAGGAGCGTCAGGGCGGGGATCGTGATGACGACGCCGGGGCGATTCGTGCCGCCGACAGCGACGCCCGATCGTCCGGGGGTGCTCCGCGGGGCCGGATCCGTCCCCGTGAGGAGATCGGCGAACGCGTCGGCACGCAGCTGCGCCAAGGTGCGCTCCTCGCCGTCCACGGCGGCAAGATGCCGAGCGGCGTGGTCGAGGCGCGTCAGGGCGGCGGCAGCGCGATCCGCGGGGAGATATGCGGTGACCGTCGCCATGCCATCGAGGTCGGGAGTCAGCCACACTCCCCGCTCGTCGCGCGCACGCCGATGCCGCTCCTGGATCGACTCGCTGTGCACCCGCTCGCGGAGGACGCGTGCTGACGTGGCAAACCGCGCGGGAGAGAGTCGCAGAGCCCGATCGAGGGCCCCGTCGTCGAACGCCGCCCAGGCTCCGGGGTCGCCATCCGGCAATGAGGCCGCCAGGCGCGCGGTCTCGACCGCGTGCCGCTCCGACAGTCGCCCGTCGACGAACGCCGCCCACACGCGGGGGCACCGGTTGCGAAGAATCCCGGCGTGGGCGGCTCGTGCGCGGACCGTCTGCTCGGCCACGCGCAGGCGCACGGCGATCTCGGCGACGGCGGCGCGTTCGGCCATGTCGATGCGGTCGCGCCGGACCGCGGTGACCGTTCGTCCTCGCGGGTCGCTCCAGAGCCGGTCGAGCGTCGGATCAGGACCGACCCACGGGTCGGGGTCGGCCGACGCGTCGGCGATCACCTGAAAGATGAGGTCGTACTCGGCGGCGGTGGCGCGATGACGTTCCCGCGAGCGGTCCTCCAGACGCTCCAGCAGACAGGCCAGGGCGTCCTCCGCCGGACCATGGCCGGGATCGGTGCTCGGAAACGCCCCATTAACGAGGTCGACGAGGCCCAGGTCGATGGCCCATGCGGCATCCGCATCGGCTTGCACGACATCGTCGTCGGGCCACGGCGCACAACCGACATCGGTCGGGTCAGACCGATCAGTCGCGGATGCCGGAACCACCATGCTCGAACACTACCGAGGGGGTCCGACATCGCCGAGGGCACCGGCGGTAGCACCGCGCGACACGTATCCCGGCACGATTTCCCACGCCGCACGCGCCCTGATCCACCGACACTCGTGTCGGCACGAACCTCGTGGCGAGGGCCGTCCTAATGAACCCCGGGTTCAGCCCCGTGATGCCGAACCTCGTAGCCGCGGCCGCCTGAACGCACCCCGGGGTCAGCTTCGCGATGCCCGATCCCCACGGTCGCGGCCGCCCTAACGCACCCCGTGTCAGCCCCGCGATGCCCGATGCCCGCGCTCAGCGGATCGGCCAGGCCCCGTCGAGCGGGGGAGCCGTGGCATCCAGCCGCCCGATCTTGACGAAGTATTCGGTCAGGCTCGCCGCCTGAGCGCGTGCCCACGCGATCTGCCGGGTGTGGAGCTCGTCGACAGTCGGCGGAAGCCACGCCGCGTAGCGTTCGGCGAGGGCGAGGGCGAGGCGCCCCGCGGCGACGGCGTCCGCGCATGCCTCGTGCGCCGTGTCCAGCGGCACCGCGTAGTGGGCGGCGACGTGCGTGAGACTGCGCTTGCCGCGCCGGTAGCGGTCGTACGTCTTGTCGACGACGAGCGGATCGATGACCGGCGAGGGCGCATCGATGGGAGGGATGCCGTGGCGCAGCGCCTCGTACTTCAGCAGTGAGAAGTCGAAGGGGGCGTTGTACGCGACGACCGGGATGCCGGCGTCGAAGAGCGCGCGCAGGGACGCCACGACCTCGTCGATCACCGATGCGGCCGGCGCGCCGTGCGCGCGGGCGTGCGCGGTGGAGACGCCGTGAATGGCGGCCGCGCCGGCCGGGATCTCGATACCCGGGTCAGCGAGCCAGTCGCGCGCATCGATCACCCGCCCCGAGGCGTCGAGTACCCCGACGTGCGCCGTCACGATGCGATCGTTCACCACGTCGACCCCGGTGGTCTCGAGGTCGAAGACCCCGACGACGCGGGCCCACTCCGGCGTCCGGAAGAGCGGAAGCGGCTCGGCCTGCCACGTGGTCATGGGCTCAGAGTAGGGCGGGGCTCCGACACGGACACCGAGGCGCACCGCGCGGCGTCGCGCATGCTCGCCGGGCGCGCCCGGGCACCGCCTCCTAGAATCGAGGGATGCCGAACCCCTACGCCGCGCGACTGGCGGAGATCCCCGTCCAGAGGCGGACGGCCGACATCCTCGGCGGCACCACGGCGTACTGGACGTACGGTGACGAGGACGCCGCCACCACGATCGTGGCGGTCCACGGCTTCCGCGGCGAGCACCACGGCCTCGAACCGGTCGTCGCGCACCTGCCCGGCATCCGGGTCGTGTCTCCCGACCTCCCCGGCTTCGGTGAGACGCCGCCGCTTCCGGGCCGGCGGCATGACCTCGACGCGTTCGCCGCGTGGCTGCGCGCGTTCGTCGATGCGGTGGCTCCCGGCGCGGTGGTGCTCGGTCACTCGTTCGGCTCGATCGTGGCCTCGGCGGCCGTGGCGGGTGGCCTTCCGACGCCGCGGCTGATCCTGGTGAACCCGATCGGTGCCCCGGCGCTCGAGGGTCCTCGCGGTCTGCTGACCCGTCTCGCGGTGTTCTACTACCTCGCCGGCGCGCGTCTGCCGCGAGCGATCGGCGATGCCCTGCTGCGCAATCCCGCCATCGTGCGCGTGATGAGCGTCGCGATGGTCAAGACCCGCGAACCCGGGCTTCGCCGCTTCGTCCACGAGCAGCACGACACCTACTTCTCGCGCTTCGCCGACCGCGACGTGCTGCACGAGGCGTTCGTGACGAGCGTCTCGCACGATGTCCGTGAGTTCGCGCCCCGCATCGCGCAGCCCACGCTGCTCGTCGCCGCCGAGAAGGACGACATCACCCCCATCGAGGCCGAGCGACACCTGGCCACCCTGTTCCCGCGGGCCACGCTGGTCGAGATCGCCGCGGTGGGGCACCTGATCCACTACGAGACGCCCGCCGCCGCGGCATCCGCGATCCGGTCGTTCCTCGAGGACGAAAGCGGACGCGGCGAAGCCGAGTGAGCGGGGTCGCCCTCTCGAGGCGTGAGGGGAAGCGCTTTCCCGAGGCGTGAGGGGAAAGCGCTTTCTCGAGGCGTGAGGGGGAGTGCCCTCCCGAGGTGTGAGGGGAAGCGCTTTCCCGAGGCGTGAGCGGGGTCGCCCTCCCGAGGCGTGAGAGGAAGCGCCTCAGGCCGGCTGGTCGGCCTTGCGTCGCCGGTACGCGTTGACGTTCATGCGGTTGCCGCAGTTGCCGGCGTCGCAGTAGCGCTTCGACCCGTTCTTCGAGAAGTCGATGTAGACCCCGGCGCAGTCGTCGGCGGAGCACACCCGTACACGCGCATACTCGTCGGCGCGGATCACGTCGACGAACGCGAGCGCGGCCTCGACCAGCATGCGACGGGCCAACGGCTCGTCGGGATCGCTCGCGTGGATGTGCCAATCGGTGTCGTCGTGGCGTACCAGCTGGGGCAGGGCGCGGCCGTCGGCGAGCATCGCGTTGACCAGCGGCACGGCGCCGTCGCGATCGACGCTCCACAGGTCGTGCAGGCGGTTCCGGATGCCGCGGACCGCCGTGAGCTCCCGGCGGTCGTGCGTGCGCGAACCGGTGTATCCGTGGCGTGCGGTGAAGGCCTCGAGTTCGTCCTCGCCGGTCAGCCCGTCGACGCCGCTCGCATCGGTCTCGGGGAGCGTGTTGACCAGCTCGACCGTGGCGCGGAGGACGAGCTCGGTGTCACGAATGAAGACCATGTTGACTCCTGACAGGCGAAGGCTCTACTGTCACGAGTGTAAACGTACTTCACTCCTGACAGCGGGCTCGCATGACCACATCCTCCGTCGCCCTCCCTCGCCCCACGCACCGCGGCTCGGGCGCCGTCACCGGCCTGGCGATCGCCGTTGCGTCGGCGCTGGCGTTCTCGTCGAGCGGGCCGTTCGTCAAGCCGCTGCTCGACGGGGGCTGGTCGCTCGGAGCCGTCCTCGTGGTGCGGATGGGATTGGCATCCCTGCTGCTGTCTCCCGCGCTCGTGCGGGCGATCCGCCGCCAGCCGGGGTTCTTGCGACGCCACGGGCTGCTCATCGTCGCTTTCGGGCTGACCGCGGTGGCCGGGTGCCAGGTGTTCTACTTCGCGGCCATGCAGCGAATGCCGGTCGCGGTGGCGCTCCTCATCCAGTACATCGCCCCGGTGCTCCTGGTCGTCGCGGTGTGGGCGCGCACGCGGCGGGCGCCGTCGAAGCTCGTAATGGTGGGCTCGATCGTCGCGATGGCCGGGCTTGTGCTCGTCGTCGACATCAGCGGCGCCCGGTTCGATCTGCTGGGCACGCTGTTCGCCCTGTGCGCGGCGGTGTGCGCGGCGGCCTACTTCGTCATCGCCGGACGCGCCGGCGACGATCTGCCGCCCCTCGCCCTGGCGGCCGGCGGCCTCGTCACGGGGACGCTCGTGATGGGGGTGCTGATCGTCAGCGGACTGCTCCCGTTCGCCGCCCCCGCCATCACCGTGTCGATGCTGGGGGTCGAGGTCCCCGGCATCCTGCCGCTGCTGTGGGTTGGCGGCGTTGCGACGACCCTCGGCTACGCCCTCGGCGTGATCGCCGTTCCGCTCATCGGATCGCGCGTGGCGTCGTTCGTCGGGCTCAGCGAGGTGCTCTTCGCGCTCGGGTTCGCGTGGCTGCTGCTGGGGGAGACCCCCGCACCCGTGCAGTTCGTCGGCGGAGCGCTCGTGCTCGCGGGGGTCGTGCTGGTGCGACTGGATGCCGATGACCCGGTCGAGCAGAGCACCGAGACGGCCAGCGTGCCGGTGGTACCGGCGCCGTAGCCTCGGCGGTGAGCGACCGGAAACGCCCCGCGGGGGCCCGGCGGCGCGGGCCTACAGCTGTTCGCGCGCGAGATTCATGAGCGGGCCGACGCGGTAGCCGATCACCTCGCCCATCACCAGTGAGGTCTCGGTGCGTTCGACGCCGTCGATCGACAGGATGCGCGCGTCGGTGTCGAACAGATGCTGGGTGTCGCGACAGGCGACCCGCACCAGCAGATCCACCTGGCCGCTCAGTCCGTGCGCCTGCAGGACCTCGGGGACTTCGGCGAGCGCCGCGCGGATCGTCGGGAGTTCTGCTTGCCGCACGGTCACCTGCAGGAACGCCTCGATGGGGAACCCGAGGGCCTCGGCCGACAGGGTGCGCTCGAACGACAGGAAGACCCCGCCCTTCTCGAGGCGGCTCATGCGCGCCTGGACGGTGTTGCGCGAGAGCCCGAGTTTCTCGGCGAGCGCGACGACGGTGGCGCGGGGGTCGTGAGACAGGGCGCGGAGGAGGTCGAGGTCGACCGCGTCGAGCTTGGTCATGGTGCGAAAGATTAGCAGGATGCCCCCGTGCCGCAATGGGCACTTTGCTGAACCTTCTGCGGAGGTCTTGAGCGCCCTGCCTTCTCCGCGTACGGTCGGCCCTGTCGGCGACGCTGCCGGCGCCCGGACCGCCCCGCTCCCACAAGGACCACGGGCCGCACCTGGAGGGATGACGATGACGTACACCCAGACCACGCCGGACCATGACGCCGCCGACCGCGCGGATGACGGGGAGGATGTCGCCCGCGTCCTTCAGCCCGACGGTTCCCGTGTGCCCGACGCCGTGCTCGATCCGTGGATCGCTGATCTGTCGCCGCACGAGCTGCGAGCCCTCCACCGCGACATGGTCCTGACGCGCCGGGTCGACGCTGAGGGCGTCGCGCTGCAGCGTCAGGGGCAGCTCGCCCTCTGGGCGCCGTGCCGGGGCCAGGAGGCGGTGCAGATCGGGACCGCCCACGCGCTCGCCACCGGTGACTTCGTCTTCCCCAGCTACCGCGAGCACGGTGTTCTGCTCGCCCGCGGCGCACAGCCCGCCGATTTCGTGTTGGCGTGGCGCGGCGAGGAGCACTCGGCCTTCGACCACACCGCCATCAACACCGCTCCGCCGCAGATCATCATCGGAGCGCAGTCGCTGCACGCCACCGGGTGGGCGATGGGCGCCCAGCGCGACGGCTCGAGCGACGTCGCGATCGCCTACTTCGGCGACGGTGCGACCAGCCAGGGCGACGTGAATGAGGCGATGGTGTTCGCCTCGTCGTTCCGTGCGCCCGTCGTGTTCGTCTGCTCGAACAATCAGTGGGCGATCTCCGAACCCGTCACGGTGCAGGCGAAGTTCCCGATCGCGGGGCGCGCGCCGGGATTCGGCATCCCGAGTCTCCGCATCGACGGCAACGACGTGCTCGCGTGTGTGGCCGCGATGCGGTGGGCGCTGGACCGCGCGCGCCGCGGAGAGGGACCGGCGTTCCTGGAGGCGGTGACCTATCGCATGGGGCCGCACACGACCTCCGACGACCCGAGACGCTATCGCACGGCCGAGGAGGTCGAGCACTGGGCCGGACGCGACCCGATCTCCCGCTTCGAGGCCTACCTGTGTGCCGAGGGCGTGCTGGACGACTCCGGGCTCGCCGAGGTCGCCGCCGCCGCCGACGCGCTCGCCGGGCAGGTGCGCGCGGCCTGCATCGGCGCTACGACGCGCGCCGCCGAGACGATCTTCGACCACGTCTACGCCGAGCCGCATGCGCCGCTGGCCGCGCAACGCGCAGCCTACGTGGACTATCTGTCCGGGTTCGTCGCGGAGGACGCCCGATGAGCGCGCTCACCCTGGGCGCCGCCATCAATGCCGGTCTGGACCGCGCGCTCGCCGATGACGACCGGGTGCTGCTGATGGGCGAGGACATCGGCAAGCTGGGCGGTGTCTTCCGCGTCACCGATGGCCTGCAGGCGCGGTTCGGTGCGCAGCGGGTGATCGACACTCCGCTCGCGGAAGCGGGGATCGTGGGAACCGCCGTGGGCCTTGCGGTGCGCGGCTATCGTCCCGTCGTCGAGATCCAGTTCGACGGATTCGTCTACCCGGCGTTCGACCAGATCGTGTGCCAGGTCGCGAAGCTCCACTACCGCAGCGGAGGGCGGATTCGGATGCCGCTCGTCATCCGGATCCCCTGGGCCGGGGGTGTGGGCGCCGCCGAGCACCACTCGGAGTCGCCCGAGGCGTACTTCGTGCACACCGCGGGGCTCCGGGTCGTCGCCCCCTCGAACCCGCAGGACGCGCACGTGATGCTGCGGCAGGCGGTGGCATCCGACGACCCCGTCATCTTCCTCGAGCCCAAGCTTCTGTATCACTCCAAGGGGGAGGTCGACGTGGATGCCGACCTCGCCGACGCCCCGCCCCTGCACCTGGCGCGCGTGGCCCGCGAGGGCAGCGACGCCACGATCGTGACCTATGGCGCGCTGGTGAGAACCGCCCTCGATGCGGCGGTCGCCGCCGAGGACGAGGGACTGTCGCTCGAGGTGATCGACCTGCGGTCGCTGTCGCCCCTGGACCTGAACACCGTGGCCGCTTCCGTGCGCAAGACGGGTCGTGTCGTGGTGACCCACGAGGCCGCTCGGCAGGCGGGGCTCGGGGCGGAGATCGTGGCAAGCATCACCGAGCAGTGCTTCTCCTTCCTCGAGGCGCCGCCCACGAGGGTCACCGGGCACGACATTCCGTACCCGCCGTCCAAGCTCGAGAAGCATCACGTGCCCGACCTCGACCGCATCCTGCACGCGGTCGATCGGGTGCTCGAGCGCGAGGCGCCGCTCGCCGCCACGGAGGGGAGCGTCCGATGATCGCGCAGTTCCTGCTTCCCGACCTCGGGGAGGGGCTTCCCGAAGCCGAGATCGTCCTCTGGCACGTCGCCGAGGGAGACACGGTGTCGCTGAACCAGACGATCGCCGAGGTGGAGACCGCCAAGGCCGTCGTCGAGATCCCTTCGCCCTACGCGGGGGTCGTGCAGGGTCTGCACGCCGCGGCGGGGGACGTCGTCGCCGTCGGTTCGCCGCTGGTCTCGTTCGCCGTGGACGGGGAACCAGAGGTGGCCCCCCACCGTCCTGCGGAGTCGGCACCGGCACACGCCGATCGGCAGATCGTCGCGGAGGATCGCCCGGTGGTCTCGGCGGCCGTGCCGAACCTCGTCGGTTACGGCGCGGCGCCGGCTGGGAGTGCGCGGCCTCGTCGCCGCGCCCGCGGGGCCGGTCGCGCCGTTCTCGACACCGAGGACTCCGTGCATGCCGCCGCGCCGCACGACATCGTCCGACCCGCCCCCGCCGAACCCGTGCTCGAGCGCCCGCGCTCGACCCCGCCCGTGCGCAAGCTCGCGAAAGACCTGGGCGTCGATCTCGCGCTCGTCGCCGCCGCACACCCCGGCGCGGTCGTGACGCGCGCGCACGTCGAGGAGTTCGCCGGGCGCGCGGCATCCGTGCCTCCCTCAGTTCCGTCGACGGTCCCCCCGGCTGTCTCTTCCGATCCGCGCGTCACCCGCACCCCGATCCGCGGCGTGCGCAAGCACACCGCCGCCGCCATGGTGCGCAGCGCCTTCACGGCACCGCACGCCACGACGTTCCTCACCGTGGATGTCACCGCCACCTCCGAGCTGCTCGCGTCGCTCAAGACCGATCGGGCCCTGGACGGTCACCGCATCGGTGTGCTCGCGATCGTCGCCAAGGCGGTGTGTCTCGCCCTCGGCCGCACCCCGGCGCTCAACGCGCGGTGGGACGAAGAGGCGGGGGAGATCGTCGAACACCACTACGTCGCCCTCGGCATCGCCGCCGCGACCGACCGCGGCCTCGTCGTCCCCGTCATCCGGGATGCCGATACCCTCGCGCTCGTCGACCTCGCCGACGCGATCGCCGATCTCGCCGCGACCGCCCGCGCCGGACGCACGGCACCGGCCGACATGACCGGCGGGACGTTCTCCCTCACCAACGTCGGTGTCTTCGGTGTGGATGCCGGTACCCCCATCCTCAATCCGGGCGAGGCCGGGATCCTCGCCGTCGGAGCCGTGCGCCGCACCCCATGGGAGCACCGCGGCGAAATAGCCCTGCGCGACGTGATGACCCTCAGCCTCTCGTTCGATCACCGACTCGTCGACGGAGCCGAAGCGGCGCGGTTCCTCACCGACGTCGCGGGTGTGCTGCGCGAGCCGGGACGAGCGATGCTGCTGCGCTGACGAGCCCGTACCCCGCCCCCCTCCGAACGCCGCCGTCCGCGGCATCCCCCTTCTCTTCGATCCCCAGGAGGATCCCCGTGAGCATCGACAGCCAGCAGGCTTTCACCGACGACGAGCGCGAACTCGCCGCGATGGTGCGCGAATTCACCGACGAGGTGATCGCGCCGCGGTCGTACGAGGCCGATCGCGCGCACGAGTTGCCGCTCGACATCGTCGCGCAGATGGGGGAGCTGGGCCTGTTCGGCCTCCCCTTCCCTGAGGACGTCGGCGGGCAGGGCGGCGACTACGCGGCGCTGTGCGTCGCCATCGAGGCGATCGCGCGCGTCGACCAGTCGCTCGCCATCACCCTGGAGGCCGGTGTGGGCCTCGGCGCCATGCCGCTGTTCCGCTTCGGCAGCGACGCGCAGAAGGCGCAGTACCTCCCCGACCTCGTGGCCGGGCGCGCGCTCGCCGGGTTCGGGCTGACCGAGGCCGAAGCGGGAAGCGACGCGGGAGCCACCCGCACGACGGCCAGACGCGAGGGCGACGAGTGGGTGATCGACGGCTCGAAGCAGTTCATCACCAACTCGGGGACGGCCATCACCAGCTACGTCGCCGTCACGGCCGTGACCGACCGCAGCGGTGACCGCCCCGAGATCTCGACGATCATCGTGCCCCGCGACACCCCGGGATTCACGGTCGGACCGGCCTACGACAAGGTCGGGTGGAACGCGTCGGACACCCACCCCCTGACCTTCGACGGTGTCCGTGTCCCGGCGGGAAACCTCCTCGGCGAACGCGGACACGGGCTCAAGAACTTCCTGCGCACCCTCGACGAGGGCCGCGTCGCGATCGCGGCTCTGGCCACGGGAGCGGCCGAGGGATGCCTCGAGGCGGCGGTGGACTACGCCCGCAGTCGCACGGTGTTCGGTGAGCGCCTCTCGACGCGGCAGAACGTCCAGTTCGTGCTCGCGCGGATGCACGCGCGGGTGCACACCGCGCGGCTCGCGTGGGTGCACGCCGCCCGCCTGTGCGACAGCGGCAAGCCCTTCTCGGTGGATGCCGCGGTGGCGAAGATGACCGCGAGCGACGCCGCGATGGCCAACGCGCGAGACGCGACGCAGATCTTCGGAGGGAACGGCTTCATCAACGAGTACCCCGTGGCGCGGCACTACCGCGACTCGAAGATCCTCGAGATCGGGGAGGGCACCACCGAGGTGCAGCTCATGGTGATCTCTCGGGCCCTCGGCCTGTCGGGGAGTACCGTTGCGGCATGATCGAGCAGCGCGGCCTGTACCTGGAGGAGTTCGTCGTCGGTGAGCGTTACGGTCACCGACCCGGGCGCACCGTCACCGACGCCGACAACGTCGTCTTCACGACCCTGACAATGAACGCGCAGGCGCTGCATCTGGATGCCGCTTTCGCGGCGACTCAGCCCTTCGGCAGACCCCTCGTGAACTCGATGTGGACGCTGTCGACGCTCGTGGGTCTGTCGGTCGCGCAGCTCACGCAGGGAACCCTCGTCGCGCAGCTCGGCCTGACCGACGTGAGCTTCCCCGCGCCTCTGTTCGTCGGCGACACCCTCACCGCCGAGACCGAGGTCGTGTCCGTCCGTCCCTCGGCCTCGCGCCCCGGTCAGGGGGTGGTCGTGCTCGCGCACACGGGTCGCTCGCAGAACGACGAGGTGGTGGCCACCGCGACCCGGACCGTGCTGGTGTGGTCGAAGGACGCGGCGGCGTGACCGCGCCGTTCGACCTCGGCCCCGCACTGCTGTTCGTGCCGGGCGATCGTCCCGAGCGGCTCGCGAAGGCGCTCGACCGGTCCGATGCCGCGATCCTCGACCTCGAGGATGCCGTCGCCCCGGGCGCCAAGGACGCGGCGCGTGCGGCCCTCGTCGCGGCCGACCCCGACCCCGAACGTCTCATCGTCCGTGTCAACGGCCCGGAGACCGCCGACTTCGCGGCGGATCTGGCGGCGCTGTCGCGGACCCGCGTCCGGCGCATCATGGTCGCGAAGGCCGAGTCGGCGGCATCCCTCGCTCCCCTGGAGGGGTACGAGGTGATCGCGCTGTGCGAGACGGCCCGTGGCGTGGTGGTGGCGGAGCAGATCGCCGCGCTCCCGCAGGTGACCGCCCTGATGTGGGGCGCCGAGGACCTCGTGGCGAGCATGGGCGGCACGTCCAGTAGACGGGCCGATGGAGCGTACCGCGACGTCGCCCGGGTCGCCCGCGCGCGGGTGCTGCTGGCGGCGGGAGCGTTCGGCAAGGCCGCCATCGACGCCGTCCACGTCGATATCGGTGACCTCGAGGGTCTCTCGGACGAGGCGCGGGATGCCGCGGCCTCGGGCTTCCGCGCGACCGCGTGCATCCACCCCGGCCAGGTCGCGACGATCCGTGCCGCCTATGCCCCGACGCCGGAGCAGCGCACGTGGGCAGAGGGTGTGCTCGCCGCTGCGGAAGGCGAGCGGGGCGTGTTCCGGTACGACGGGCGCATGATCGACGAGCCCATCCTGCGCCACGCCCGCGCTCTGCTGCGCCGCGCGGGGGAGTGAGACCGCCGGCTCAGCCGGCGACGCCGGCGTAGGCCAGCATCTCCCACGCGTCGCCGTCGAGGCGGAACACGGTGGCGGAGCAGTTGGGCAGCCGCTCGCCGACGCGCGGGAACTCGCCGTCGGTCGCGTGCATGATGACCTCGCGGATCAGCGCCCCGTGCGCCACCGCGATGACGTCCACACCCTCGGGTGTCTCGGCGACGACCTCGGCGATCGCGGCGAGCGCGCGCTCGCGGACCACCGGCCACTCCTCGGCCCCGGGAACCTGAGCGGCGTGCCAGGGCCCGAAGGCCTCGGCGAACGTCACGGCATCCATCCCTTCGGCGTCGCCGTACGACCGCTCACGCAGCCCGGGCAGGCGGCGCGTGACCGCGGTGCCGAGGGCGTCGGCGATCGTGTCCGCGGTCTCGGCGGCGCGCGACAGGTCGCTCGAGACGACGACGACGTCGCGTCCGGCGAGGTCGGCGGCGAGTGTCGCGGCGACCTCGCGGGCCTGCGCGCGGCCGGTGTCGTTGAGGGGGATGTCGGTCGAGCCCTGGATACGTCCGCCCGCGTTCCAGTCGGTCTCGCCGTGTCGTACGAGGGTGAGGATCGTCACCGTTCGAGCCTAGCCCGGGCCGCGCGGAGGGGCGTCGGGTGCGAGGCGGTCGGCGGGGTGCCGGCGACGCCGTGCACGCTCAGAGCAATCCGGGCAGGCGCTCAGCGAAGGCCGCGAGCACGTCGCTCGTGCCAGCGTCGATCTTGACCGCGGCGCGCTGGTCGGCGCGTGTCACACCCCTGTTCACGATGACGACGGGGAGGCGTCGGCGCCGTGCACGTTCCACGAGACGGATGCCCGAGTTCACCACGAGCGACGACCCGGCCACGACCAGCGCGTCGCTCGTGTGCACCAGCTGCTCGGCCTCGCGGAACTTCTCGGCCGGGATGTACTCGCCGAAGAACACCACGTCGGGCTTGAGCGTTCCGCCGCACACGGTGCACACCGGGACGACGAAGCCCTCGGCCGACGCGGGGGTGACATCGCCGTCGGGCCCGAGCTCGACGTTCTCGGGCAGGGTGATCCAGGGATTGTCGGCCTCGACGCGCGCCGCGAGATCGCGTCGGTCGAACACCTGGCCGCAGTGCAGGCATCCGACCCGACGCATGGTCCCGTGCAGCTCGACGACGCGGTGGCTGCCCGCCCGGACGTGGAGACCGTCGACGTTCTGCGTGATGACCCCGTTGGAGACGCCCGTGTTCTCGAGCGCCGCGAGGGCCCGATGCCCGTCGTTCGGTTCGGCCGCCGCGAAGACCTTCCACCCCAGGTGGCTCCCCACCCAGTACCGGCGGCGTGCGTCGGCGCTCGCGAGGAACTGCTGCGCCGTCATCGGCGTGCGCGTCGGTGCGCCCTTGCCGCGGTAGTCGGGAATCCCCGAATCGGTGGACACCCCCGCTCCGGTGAGCACGGCGACACGGCGTCCGGCGAGCACCTCGACAGCCCGATCGATGGATGCCACGATCTCGGCATCCTTCGTCGTGTCGGTCATGCCCACCTCCATCGAATCGAGTCTAGGACCGCCCGCGGACACGATGGTCCGGGAGCTCGGGAGCTCGGGAGCTCGGGAGCCCGGGAGCCCGGGACGCCGCGACGGCGAGCGGTGGTCGTGCGGCGACGGCTGCTCCGACCGTTCAGTGTCCACAACACGCGGACACCCTCGCGCCGCGTCCGCGTGTCCTGGACATCGAACGAGCGGGGGTGGGGCGCCTCGGCCTGGCAGAGTGGGACGATGCCCGTCACGCCGATCGACTCCGCCGACGACCCGCGCCTGGCCGACTACCGCGACCTCACCGACGTGTCGCTGCGGCGCGTCGCCGAGCCCGCGGGCGGCCTCTACATCGCCGAATCGTCCAAGGTGCTCGACCGGGCCCTTCGGGCAGGACACCGCCCGCGATCCGTGCTCGTGCAGGAGAAATTCCTCGACGACGCCCTCGCCCTCGTCGGACCGGATGCCGAGGTGTACGTCGTTCCGGCGGAGGTCGCCGAGCGGGTCACCGGGTACACGGTGCACCGGGGGCTGCTGGCATCCATGCACCGGCCCGTCCTGGACTCCGTCGCCGACGTCGTCGCGGGAGCCCGGCTCGTGGTCGTGCTCGAGGACATCGTCGACCACACCAACGTCGGGGCGGCGTTCCGCTCCGCCGCCGCGCTCGGTGCCGATGCCGTCCTCGTGACGCCGCGCTGCGCCGACCCGCTCTACCGCCGGAGCGTCCGGGTGAGCATGGGCACGGTGTTCCAGGTGCCGTGGACGCGGCTGCCGGAGTGGCCCGACGCGAAGCCGTTGCTGCAGGGAGCGGGCCTGCATCTGGCGGCCCTGGCGCTCGCCGACGATGCCGTCGCGCTCGACGACTTCGCCGCCGCGGGGCACGAGAGGGTCGCGCTCCTGCTCGGAGCCGAGGGCGACGGCCTGAGTCGCGGCGCGCTGCAGGCCGCCGACACGGTCGTGACGATCCCGATGGCCGGGGGAGTGGACTCCCTCAACGTCGCCGCTGCGAGCGCCGTCGCGCTGTGGGAGCTCCGGCGCGGGCTGCGCTGAGCTCAGACGTCGGTGTGGCGCGAGGCCGCGGCATCCTGCCCCGGGGCGAGGGTGATCACCGGCAGCGGCTCGGGACGCTTGGGCAGGATGTGGTCGCCCGAGGACTGGTGGCGGAGGCGGCGCAGCACCCACGGCACCAGATACGACCGCGCCCACACGAGGTCTTTCTCTCGTGCGGCGCGCCACGTGGTCGCGGGCAGCGCCTCGGGCTGCATGGGCTGCAGGTCATTGGGCACGTTGAGCGCGCGGAGCACCATGCGCGCGACCTCGTGATGACCGAGGGAGTTGTAGTGCAGGCGGTCGTCGTCGAAGAAGCGCATGTCCTGCACCTCTTTCAAGCCCCACTGGTTCGCGACGATGCAGTCGTACCGGTCGGCGATCGAGCGGATGTTCTCGTTGTAGATGGCGACCTTGCCCCGGATACCGCGGAACACGGGCGTGAACTCGGTGTCGATGCCCGTGAACACTACGACCGTGGCGCCGCCGCTGCGCAGGCGCACCACGGCATCCTCGAACTGCTGCGACACCGCATCGGGGTCGGTGCCCGGTCGGATGACGTCGTTGCCGCCGGCCGAGAACGTGATTAGGTCGGGCTTGAGGGCGAGGGCGGGCTCGAGCTGATCGGCGACGATCTGACCGATGAGCTTGCCGCGGACCGCGAGGTTGGCGTACGCGAAGTCGTCGACCTGCGAGGCGAGCACCTCGGCCACGCGGTCGGCCCACCCGCGGTGGCCGCCGTCGGGCAGCGGGTCTCCGATGCCCTCGGTGAACGAGTCGCCGAGGGCGACGAATCGGCGCCAGGGGTGGGGGCCGGGGTTGTCGGATTCGGACGGGGTGTCGGGCGAGTGTGGATCGAGTGTCATCGAAACCTCCGCCCCCAGGCTAACGCCGCCCCCCGACGGGGCAAGGTCCGCGTCCTGTCCTCACGCATAAACGCGATCCGCGCGCACAAACACGGTCCCCTCGCGTTTTCGCGCGTGAATCGCGTTTATGGCCGGTGGGACGACGGAACGATCCACGGGGCGAAGCCGCGCGACGGCGGAACCGCCTATCGTGGATGTTCGCGCTCGCGAGGGATGGAGGTTCGATGCTGGAAGAAGAAGCCCGTACCCCGGCCCTCCCGCACACCACCGCCCCTCTCGCCGCCGCCCCCGCCCCGGGTCCGCACAGCGCCGACGGCGCCGAGGATCACCACTTCGGAAGCTTCGCCGCCGAGCACCTCTCGCCCTCGTTCCCGCAGCGCGCGCCGTGGGGAACCGCGCAGCGCCTGCGTGCATGGCAGGCCGAGGCGCTCGACCAGTACTTCGGCTCCGACGGCCCCGACGGCGTCGGCAAGGGCCCGCGCGACTTCCTCGCCGCCGCCACGCCCGGCGCCGGAAAGACGACCTTCGCGCTCCGCCTGGCGTCGGAGCTCATGCGCCGCCGTGTCGTGGACCGCATCGTCGTGGTGGCCCCCACCGAGCACCTCAAGACCCAGTGGGCCGAGGCGGGGGCGCGGGTCGGCATCCGCCTCGATCCGTACTTCTCCAACCGGCACGCCACCCCCTCGCGGCAGTACCACGGCGTCGCGGTCACCTACGCGCAGGTGGCCGTCAAAGCCGAGGTGCACCAGCGGCTGACGATGGATGCCAGGACCCTGGTGATCCTCGACGAGGTGCACCACGGAGGCGACGCCCTCAGCTGGGGGGACGCGCTGCGCGAGGCGTACGGGCGCGCCACCCGTCGTCTGCTGCTGTCGGGCACGCCGTTCCGCAGCGACACCGCCCCCATCCCGTTCGTGGAGTACCACCCGAACGACAAAGGCATCCGCCTCTCGCGCACCGATTACGCGTACGGCTATCGCCGCGCGCTCGACGACGGCGTCGTACGGCCCGTGTTCTTCCTCGTCTACGCCGGCCAGATGCGCTGGCGCACCAAGGCGGGCGAAGAGATGGAGGCCCAGCTCGGGCAGGACAACACCAAAGACATCACGTCGCAGGCCTGGCGCACCGCGCTCGACCCGAACGGCGACTGGATCCCCGCGGTCCTCCGCTCCGCCGACCGACGCCTGACCGAGGTGCGCGAGACGGTCCCGGATGCCGGGGGCCTCGTCATCGCGACCGATCAGACCGCCGCGCGCGCCTACGCCACGATCCTCGAAGACATCAGCGGTGAGAAGGTCACCGTCGTCCTCTCCGACGAGGCCGAGGCCTCGGGCCGGATCGAGACGTTCTCGAAGGGTACGAGCCGGTGGATGGTCGCCGTCCGGATGGTGTCGGAGGGCGTCGACGTGCCCCGGCTCGCCGTCGGCGTGTATGCCACGAGCGCCTCGACGCCGCTGTTCTTCGCTCAGGCGATCGGACGCTTCGTCCGCGCTCGCCGCCGCGGTGAGACCGCGAGTGTGTTCCTCCCGAACGTCCCGCCGCTCCTCGCCCTCGCCGGCGAGATGGAGGCTCAGCGCGACCACGCGCTCGACCGCGACAGCGACGCGGAAGACCAGTGGAACGCCGAAGAAGACATGATGGATGCCGCCGAGCGCGAGGACAAGGCATCCGACGCGCTCGAGCAGGAGTTCGAGTACCAGGCTCTCGGATCGCTCGCGCACTTCGACCGCGTGCTGTTCGACGGGCAGGAGTTCGGTCAGCTCGCGGTGCCCGGAACGGTCGAGGAGGAGGAGTTCCTCGGCATCCCCGGCCTGCTCGAACCCGAGCAGGTGCACGAAGTCCTCATGACGCGGGCGTCGCGCCAGTCCCGCCACCGCTCCTCGCGCGAGGCGAAGGAGAAGGCCAGCGGCCAGGAGCCCCCCAGCGTCGACGAGGGCGGCTTGCCCGCGCCCCTGCACCGCACCCTGAAGGAGCAACGACAGCTGCTCAATAGCCTCGTCGGACTGTACGCGCGACAGAGCGGCGAAGCGCACGGTCTCGTGCACGCAGAGCTGCGTCGCATCTGCGGCGGGCCCGCGGTCTCGCACGCCACCGTCGCGCAGCTGCAGGCGCGCATCGAAGTGCTGCGCAAGCGCGTGCGGTCCTGAGCCGGGGGCCGCTTTCGAGGCTCCGAAATGCTGGCACCGCCGTCGCGGCATCCGCGTGATCACGGGCTTCGGAGCCCCGAAATGCTGTCAGTATCGACCGACGCGCCCGGGGGAGCGGATGTCGCCGCCTAACGTGGGGGCGACCCGAAGGAGACCCGTGACGACCGCTGCCACACCCACCGCCCGCGACCGCCGCCGCTGGGCGCGTTACCTCGTCGACGAACGTGCGGAGGCGCGCGTCTACCGCGACCTCGCCAGCCGCCGCACCGGAGAGGAGCGGGCGATCCTGCTCGCGCTCGCCGAGGCCGAGGGGCGCCACGAGCAGCACTGGCTCGACCTGCTCGGCGATGCGCCGCAGCGCTTGCCTCGGCCCGGTATCGGCACCACGATGCTGGCGTGGATGGCGCGCCGCTTCGGCTCGATCTTCGTCCTCGCCCTCGCGCAGAACGCCGAGGCTCGCTCGCCCTACGCCGATGAGCCCTACGCCACCGCGCAGATGGCGGCCGACGAGCAGGTGCACCACGAGGTCGTCCGGGGTCTGGCCGCACGGGGGCGTCGGCGGTTGTCGGGCACGTTCCGTGCGGCGGTCTTCGGCGCGAACGACGGGCTGGTGTCGAACCTCGCGCTGGTGATGGGCGTCGGTGCCACCGGCGTCGCCCCGAGCTTCGTGCTGTTCAGCGGCATCGCGGGCCTGCTCGCGGGAGCGTTGTCGATGGGCGCCGGCGAGTTCGTGTCGGTGCGCTCGCAGCGCGAGCTCCTCCAGGCCACCGAGGAGAGCGACTACGCCGACGACGCCCTCCCGCATCTGGATCTGGATGCCAACGAACTCGCGCTGGTCTATCGCACGCGCGGCATGGACGCCGACGAGGCGTTCGCGAAGGCCCGCGAGGTCGTCTCGGCGGCGCAGAACGGCCACGCCACGGCACCGGCCGGGGCGGCGCCCGGAGAGTCCTCGCACGAGGTCGTGGGCAGCGCGTGGGGTGCGGCGGTGTCGAGCTTCCTGTTCTTCGCCTCGGGCGCGGTCATCCCGGTGCTGCCCTGGATCTTCGGGCTGTCGGGCATCGTCGCGGTCGTCGTGGCGCTCGCACTCGTCGGTGTCGCCCTGCTGTCCACCGGCGCGATGGTCGGCTTGCTTTCCGGGGCCTCGCCGCTCAAGCGGGGTCTGCGCCAGCTCGCGATCGGTTTCGGTGCCGCCGCCGTGACGTACGTTCTCGGGCTGCTGTTCGGCGTGTCCGCGGCCTGAGCCCCCGGCATCCCCCCGCGCACCGTATCGTCCCATTGTCACGCATAAACGCGATTTCCGCTCATAAACGCGTGGACATCGTGTTTCTGCGCGTGAATCGCGTTTATGCAGGATGCGAAGCGGCTCACGCCCCGTCGCGGAGCCGCGCAGGGCGCTGATCCGCGCGGCGCGGTCGGCCGCGGCAGGGCGCTGACCCGCGGGCCGAGCCGCTCAGCCGCGGCTCGCCGTCACCCGTGCGGCCTCGCGCACGGCCGAGACGTTCTTGCGACCCGCGCGGGAGCCGGCGAGCTTCGCGGCGATGTGCTGTGCGACCGTGACGGGCTCGTACAGCGGCGGGGCCTCGGGCGAAGCGAAGTGGGGGAGAACCCCCACGACCGCGTCCGCGTTGCCGTCATGGAAGAAGGCCGCCGACCGGCGCCGCTCGATCGTGCCGTCGATCACGGGCGGCTTGACGCGGTGCAGCGTCGACAGCCACTTGTCATTGGTCAGGCGGGCGGCCACGTCTCCGATGTTCACCAGCAGCGCACCCTCGGCCGGCATCACGTCGTTCCACGAGCCGTCGAGCCCCAGCACCTGCAGCCCCGCGACGCGGTCCGCCCACAGGACCGTCACCAGACCGAAGTCGGTGTGCTCGCCCATGCCGGTCAGCTCGGCACCGAGTTCGATGGAACCCGGCGGCAGCGCGTAGTTGTTCATCCGCAGCACGTCGATCGAATGGTCGGTGAGACCGTGGAAGAAGTCCTCGGGAACACGCAGCGCCGCGGCGAACACGTGCGTCAGAGTCTGTGCCACGCGGCGGGCCTCGTCGAAGTAGGTCTCCACCGCGGTCTGGAAGGCGGGGACCGCCTCGGGCCACGTGTTCTCGGCGTAGTCGGCTGCGGTGGCCGCCGTGCCCGGGTACTCCCGCCACGAGGTGCCGACGTTGAACGCCTCGAAGAAGTCGTTCATGCGCGTCACCGGGTCGATCCCCAGGCTGTAGCTCAGCGATTCGCTCTTGGGAGGCGTGTACCCGCGGTTCTCGACCGCGGGGCGGACGTATCTCTTCTTGTCCTCCAGCGGCAGTCCGAAGAACGCGTCGAGGCCCTGCTCGAGATCCCTGAGGACGGCATCCGGGATGCCGTGACCGACGATCTGCATGAACCCGACCGTGCGGCACGCGTGGTCGACCGCGGCCGTGACCGCGGCGCGCGCATCCTCCGACCCCCGCCCGACCCAGGGGGAGATGTCGATGGTGGGAACGTGAAACCGATACATGAGGCATCCGACCTTCCGTGATGCCTCGACGCTAGGCGGGGGATGTCACACGGGCGTTTCGCCGGTGTCACAGGTGCACGGTCGTGTGCCTGCGCGGGAAACGACGAAGGCCCCGGAGAAATCCGGGGCCTTCGTCGTTCTGTGCGCGAGGGGGGACTTGAACCCCCACGCCCTATACGGGCACTAGCACCTCAAGCTAGCGCGTCTACCTATTCCGCCACCCGCGCATCTGGGTGTTCGTCGCTTTCGCAACGAAGAACGACATTACCATGTCCGCGTCCCGCCCCTAAACCGAGGTCGCACCCCGGGCGCGTCCGCCGAGCGCCGTGGACGGGTCACCGTGTCCGCTCCGGGTACCGTAGTGCGCATGTCCGAGCACGACGCCGACCCGCCCGAGGTCGCCCGCGTAGCCGCCGACCTGATCCGTTTCGACACCACGAACTTCGGTGGCGGCCGGTCGCGCGGCGAGCGCGAGGCGGCCGAGTACGTCGGCGCCTACCTCGAATCACTGGGCCTCCACACCGACTACTACGAGCCGGTCGACCGTCGGACCAACGTGTGCGCGCGGGTTCCGGGGCGCAACCGGGACAAGCCGGCCCTGGTGCTCCACGGTCACCTCGACGTGGTGCCGGCCGTCGCCGAGGACTGGAGCGTCGACCCGTTCGCGGGCGAGATCCGCGACGGCATCCTGTGGGGCCGCGGCGCGGTGGACATGAAGGACATGGATGCCATGATCCTCACCGCCGTCGCCGACGTGCTGCGCGCGGGGGAGCAGCCCGAGCGCGACATCGTGGTGACGTTCTTCGCCGACGAGGAGAACGGCGGCGTCGAAGGCTCGGCGCTCGTCGTCCGGGATCGTCCCGAATGGTTCGCGGGAGCGACCGAGGCGATCAGCGAGGTGGGCGGGTACTCGATCTCCGTCGGCGACCGCCGTGCCTACCTGTTGCAGGTGGGGGAGAAGGCCCTGCTGTGGATCAAGCTCGTCGCGCGCGGTCGTGCCGGGCACGGCAGTGCGCTGCACCCGGACAACGCCGTGACCGCCCTCGCCGAGGCCGTGGCGGCACTGGGCCGGACGCACTGGCCCATTCGTCTGACCGACACGACGACTCAACTCCTCGCGGGCCTCGCCGACCTGACCGGCGACGACGCCGGAGACCCCGACCTCCTCGCGCAGCGCGCGGGAGCGGCATCCGGGTTCCTGCGCTCGACGCTGCGCACCACGACCAACCCCACCGGGCTCACCGCCGGCTACAAGCACAACGTCATCCCCGACCGGGCGGAGGCGCTCATCGACGTGCGCGTTCTTCCCGGCACCGAAGAGGCGGCTCTCGCCGACATCCGACGCATCGTCGGCCCCGCGATCGAGATCGAGATCGTGCATCAGGACATCGGCCTCGAGGTGCCCTTCTCGGGAGACCTGGTGGATGCCATGGTGGGGGAGCTCGGTCGCCACGACCCGGGCGTGCCGGTGATCCCGTACCTCATGGGCGGCGGTACCGACAACAAGGCACTCTCCTCCCTCGGAATCTCCGGTTACGGGTTCGCGCCGTTGCGACTCCCGTCCGACCTCGACTTCACCGGGATGTTCCACGGTGTGGATGAGCGCGTCCCCGTCGACGCGCTCGAGTTCGGTCGTCGAGTCCTCGCCGACCTCATCCGGACGTACTGAAGGAACCCATGCACATCTTCGAGGTCATCATCCTCGGGCTCGTCCAGGGCCTGACCGAGTTCCTCCCGATCTCCTCCAGCGCCCACCTGCGCATCGTCGGGGAGATCCTGCCGTCGGCCACCGACCCGGGCGCGACCTTCACCGCCATCACCCAGATCGGTACGGAACTGGCGGTTCTGCTGTTCTTCTGGCGCACGATCGTGCGGATCATCACGCGGTGGGCGCAGTCGCTGAGCGGAAAGGTCCCGCGTAACGATCCCGACGCCCGCATGGGATGGCTCATCATCATCGGAACCATTCCGATCGGCGTGCTCGGCTTCCTCTTCCAGAGCGTCATCCGCGACACCTTCCGGAACCTGTGGCTCGTCGCCATCGTCCTGATCGTCTTCGGCATCATCCTCGGCATCGCCGACCGCTATGGACGACGGACCCGCGAACTCACGGATCTCACGTACCCGCACGGATTCGCCTATGGCGCCGCACAGGCTCTGGCGCTCATCCCCGGCGTTTCCCGTTCCGGGGCGACGACCACGATGGGCCTGGCGCTGGGGTACTCGCGGACGGCGGCCGCGGAGTACGCCTTCCTCCTCGCGGTGCCGGCGGTGTTCGCGAGCGGGTTCTACGAGCTCTACCAGAGCTTCGAGGAGCCCGGTGGGCCGTACAGCCTCGGCGAGACGGCGATCGCGACCGTGGTCGCCTTCGCGGTGGGCTACACGGTCATCGCCTACCTGATGCGCTACCTCAAGCGCGGCAGCTTCCTGCCCTTCGTGATCTACCGCGTGGTCCTCGGCGCGGTGCTCATCGTGCTGCTCGCGGTGGGTGTGCTGCAGCCGTACTGAGACACTCAGTCAGACGAAGAAGACGCCGTCCCGAGTGGCGGCGTCTTCTCGTGCGGACGGCTCAGCGGCGGGGCGGCTCGTCGCGCCCCGGCTTGGTGGGTCCGTCGCCGCCTCGGCGCAGGTACCGTTCGAACTCCTGGGCGATGGCATCCCCGGATGCCTCGGGCGAGTCCCACGTGTCGCGGGTCTGCTCGAGCTGATGGATGTACTCGCGCATCTCGTCGTCGTCGGCCGCGGCCGCGTCGATCGACGCCTCCCACGCGAGGGCTTCCGCGGCGAGCTCGCCGCGCGGCACGGGGATGCCGGAGACCGCCTCGAGGCGGTCCAGCAGCGCGAGGGTCGCCTTGGGGGAGGGCGTGTGTCCCGCGACGTAGTGGGGAACGCTCGCCCACAGGCTCGCGGTGGGGATGCCGGCGCGCTCGGCGGCGTCGCCGAGGGCGCTGAGGATGCCGACCGGGCCCTCGTACAGGCTGCGTTCGAGGCCGAGCGACTGCCGCACAGCGTCGTTGTCGCTGCCGGCGAAGACCGAGATCGGTCGGGTGTGCGGGACGTCCGACATCATCGAACCGAGCGCGACGAATCCCGTCACGTCCTCCCGAAGCGCGACGTCGATGAACTCGGCGGCGAAGGCCTGCCACGCGCGCGCCGGTTCGACGCCGACGAGCAGCCAGATCTCGGGGTCGTCCGTGCGATGGGCGGGGCGCAGCAGCGTCGCTTCCGGCCACGTCAGGCTGCGGCGGCCCTCGGCATCCGAGCCGATCTGCGGCCGCGTGTATTGATAGTCGAAATACAGCTCGGGGTCGACCGAGTGCACGACTTCATAATCGGAGCCCGTGCGCACCATCGACGCGGCGGCCGAGGCCGCCTCCCCGGCGTCGTTCCAGCCGTCGAAAGCGGCGACGATGATCCGGCGACCCAGTGCGTCCACGCAACCTCCTCTGCCCCTGCGGGGCTGGATACCCAGGATAGGCGCATGCGCCCGGGGGAGCGCCTCGGGGCGCCCGACGCGCTCGATACGATGGAACGATGACTTCTTCCGCTCCCGCCGCGGTCCTCTGGGACATGGACGGCACCCTGGTCGACACCGAGCCGTTCTGGATGGCGGCGGAGACCCCCCTCGTGGAGCGGTTCGGCGGCACGTGGACCCACGCGCAGGCGCTCGGGATGGTCGGACTCGCGCTCGAGGACTCGGCACGACTCCTGCAGAACGCCGGCGTCCCGTGGGGCGTCGACGAGATCATCGCGCACCTGACCGACGAGGTGCTGCGTCAGCTGGCCGTCCACGGCGTTCCCTTCCGACCGGGCGCCCGCGAGATGCTCGCCGATCTGCGGCGGGCCGGTGTCCGTACCGCCCTCGTGACGATGTCGATGCGGCGGATGGCCCTGTCGATCGTCGACCTCATCGACTTCCCGGCGTTCGACGTGGTCGTGGCCGGGGACGACGTCGAACGCCCGAAGCCGCATCCCGATCCGTACCTCCAGGCCGCGGAGTCGCTCGGGGTCGACATCGCGTCCGCCGTCGCGATCGAGGACTCGCCCAATGGGCTGCGCTCGGCGATCGCCAGCGGGGCCGTGACCCTCGGCGTTCCCCTGATGGTCTCGCTCGACGGTGTCGGGGCGCACGCGTTGTGGCCCACGCTGGAGGGCCGCGGAGCCGCAGACCTCGCCGCTCTCCATGCCGAGCACGCCCCCACCCTCACCGACCTTTCGAACCCGCAGGAGAACCGATGAGCGAGACCCCGCATCTCAGCGGCCCCTTCCGAATCGGCGACCGTGTGCAGCTGACCGGACCCAAGGGGCGCATGCACACCATCACGCTCCGCGAGAACGGCGAGCTGCACACCCACAACGGTGTGCTCAAGCACGAGTTGCTCGTCGGCCAGCCCGACGGCAGCGTCGTCACCAACAGCTCGGGTCATGACTATCTGGCCCTGCGCCCGCTGCTGCGGGACTTCGTCATGTCCATGCCCCGCGGCGCCGCGATCGTCTACCCCAAGGATGCCGCGCAGATCCTCTCGCAGGCCGACATCTTCCCCGGCGCCACGGTCGTGGAAGCCGGCGTCGGCTCGGGCGCGCTGTCGTTGTGGCTGCTGCGCGCGATCGGTCCCGCGGGTCGCCTCGTGTCGTTCGAGCGTCGCGAAGAGTTCGCCGACGTCGCGCGGGCCAACGTCGAGACCTTCCTCGGTGCCCCGCCCGCCACGTGGGAGGTCGTCGTGGGAGACCTCGTCGAGAGTCTCCCGGACGCTGTGTCGCCGGCATCCGTCGACCGTGTCGTCCTCGACATGCTCGCGCCGTGGGAGTGCATCGACGCCGTGGCCGATGCGCTGACGCCCGGCGGGGTCGTGCTCTGCTACGTCGCGACGGCGACACAGCTCAGCCGCGTGGCCGAGTACATCCGCGGCACCGGGCTGTTCACCGACCCGGATGCCTCCGAGACCATGGTGCGCGGCTGGCACGTCGAAGGACTCGCCGTCCGCCCGGACCACCGCATGGTCGCGCACACCGGATTCCTGCTCACGGCGCGCCGCCTGGCCCCCGGGGCCGTCCCGCCCGAGGTGAAGCGGCGCGCGTCGAAGTCCAGCTACGGCGACGAGGACGTGGAACTGTGGACTCCCGGTGCCGTCGGTGACCGCGAGATCACGGACAAGAACCTTCGCAAGCGCGTGCGCGAAGCGCAGAAGGCCGCCGACGGCGTGCGCCGGCGAGGCGACGCGGGAACCGCGGCAGAGACGCCCGAGACGAACGCCTAAACTGATCCGGTGCGCAGACTTCCCGCCCTCGTTGCCGTGACCGCCCTGGCCGGATTCGGTCTCGTCGGGTGCTCGGCATCCGCCGGCGCCCCCGGCTCCGCGTGCGCGGCGCCCACCGCCGACCCGCGTGCGGCGGAAGCCGTCACCGTCTCCGGTGAGGTGGGCACGCAGCCCGACGTCCAGGTGCGGTCCCCGTTCCTCCCGGACTCCCGCTCCGTGCAGACCGTCGTCGCAGGCGACGGCGAGCGCATCACGCAGGCCGACCAGCTCGTGCTGCTGGATCTGACCGTCTACAACGGTGTCACGGGCGAACGCATCGTCGGCTCGCGCTACGACGGCAACGTCGCCAACGCTCAGCCGCTGTCGGGGTGGGATGCCACGTTCCCCGATTTCTCGTCGACGATGCTCTGCGCGACCGAGGGGTCGCGCGTCGTCGTGGCGATGCCGTACGACAGCGTCGGAGAGCAGGCCGCGCAGGGCCTGGGGATCCCGGAGGGCGGCTCCGCCGTCGTGGTCGCGGACGTCGAGCGCGTGTACCTGCCGGCCGCCGACGGCGCCGACCAGTTCACCGCCGGCTTCGGTCTGCCGACCGTGGTGCGGGCTCCCGGCGGACAGCCCGGCGTAACGATCCCCGACGGCGAGGCGCCGTCCGAGGTGTCGGTACAGACGCTCAAGAAGGGCGACGGCCCCGCACTCACCGCCGATGCGACTGCGCGCCTGCACGTCCTGGGCGTCGCGTGGAACGACCGCGAAACGTTCGCCACGACGTGGGGCAAGACCCCGATCTCGGTGGCACCGTCGGAGCTCCCCGGGGAGCTCGTCTCGGCGCTGGAGGGCCAGACGGTCGGTTCGCAGGTGCTCGTGGTCGTCCCCGCCGATCAGACCTCGGCCGACCAGCAGGCCTTCCGAGCCCCGGCCGATACCGCTCTCGTCTACGTCTTCGACGTCATCGGCGTCGACGACTGAGTCCGCACCGCGCCTAGGATGGGCGGGTGTCCGCCACCTCCTCACGACCCGCTCCCGAGGAGCGTCTGGTCAATCTCGTCGTCGCTCTCATGGCGACCGAGCAGGGGCTGACGAAGGACACCATCCTCTCGACGGTCGCGGGCTACCGGGAGCAGTTCGAGGCAGGGGCCTCGAAGGACGCGCTCGAGAAGATGTTCGAACGCGACAAGGAGAACCTGCGCGGTCTCGGCGTCCCGATCGAGACCATCGGGGACCGCGCGGATCCCGAGGACCTGCGAGAAGCACGGTATCGGGTGCCCACCGCGGAGTACGCCCTTCCCGAGGACATCTCGTTCAGCCCGGCCGAGGTGGCGTTGCTGAACATCGCGGGGAGCGTCTGGGGGAGCGAATCCCTCTCCGCCGATGCGCGCAGCGGACTGCGCAAGATCCGCGCTCTCGGGATCGCGGTCGACGAACCGATCATCGGGTACGCGCCGCGCATCCGCGCCCGGGATGCCGCCTTCCCCGCGCTCCAGCGGGCCATCGAGCAGTGCCGGGTCGTGACGTTCTCGTATCTGCGTCCGGGGGACGCCCGCGCTCGGGAGCGCCGTATCCGTCCGCTCGCGCTCGTGGAGTACGAGGCGCGGTGGCATGTCTTCGGCTTCGACCTGGCGATGGATGCCGATCGCACCTTCCTCCTCTCACGGATCGTGGGCGACGTGACGCTCACGCGCGAACGCTTCGACGAGGCACTGAGGGCCGGCGCGGGCGAACGCGCGATCGAGGGCCTCGAGGCCGTCGCTTCGAAACAGCAGGCCCTTCTGGAGGTGCATCCCGGCACCGAGGCGGCGCTTCGGCTGTCGCGTCGGGCCCGTGAGGCTCCGCAGGGGATCGTCGTTCCCTACGTCGACCGGCACGTCTTCGCCGACGAGCTGGCCTCGTACGGTCCGGAGGTGCGCGTCGTCGCGCCCGACGACCTGCGCGACGAAGTCATCCGCCGGTTGCGGGCGACGCTCGAGCTGCACGGGGGTGTCTCATGAGTGCGGAGCGTGCCTTGCCCGCGCTGGATCGCGCGGCCCTGCTCCTGCAGCTCGTGCCCTACATCATCGGCAAGGGCGAGGTCTCCCTCGCCGAGGCGGCCGCCGACTTCGAGGTCACGCTGGATCAGATGCGCGCCATGGTCGAGCGGCTGACCGTCATCGGGCTTCCCGGCGAGGGCGGCTACTGGCAGCTTCCCAACGAGCTGTTCGACATCGACTGGGACCTTCTCGATCGCGACGAAGTCATCAGCATCACCAACACGGTGGGTCTCGAACGTTCTCCGCGCCTCACCGCGCGAGAAGCCGCCGCGCTGCTGGCCGGCCTTCAGCTCACTCGAACGATCCCCGGAGTAGGAGACAGCGCTCTGGTCTCGGGTCTGCTGGCCAAGCTCGCCCGCGGTGCGTCGTCGACTCCTCCACCGGTGATCGTGGCCCCGGGCCCCGTGGACGGCGTCCGCGACGTGGTGGACCGGGCCCTGCGAGCGCGGAAGGCGGTGTCGTTCACCTACCGGGCACCGGGCGCGGGGCCGACACTGCGCACGGTCGATCCGATCAAGATCCACATCGCGGGAGGGCAGTGGTACCTGCAGGGCTGGTGTCACACCCGTCGGGCTGTCCGTACGTTCCATCTCGAACGGGTCAGCGATGCCGAGGTGACCGACATCGTCGCGGAGCACGGCGCCGACCCGGTCCCGGAGCTGTTCGCTCCCGCCGACGACGAGGTCGTCGCGCGCTTCCGCTTCCCCCGCGCGGTGGCGCCGCTCCTGTCCGACTACCTCGAGCGCGCCACCATCGAGGGAGACGGCGAGACCGCGGTGGCGTCCCTGCGTCTGGCGGACGAGCAGAGTCTCAAGCGACTGGCCGCGCGCCGCGGGGGCGAGGTGGAACTACTCGAGCCGTCCGGTGCCCGCCGGGCTGCTGCGGCCTGGGCCGCGGCGGGTCTTGCGCAGTACACGGGAGGCGCATCGCCCGCCGGGTGAACCTGGCCCCGCTCCTGCCGGAGGGCAGGATCCCCGGGTTACACTGAAATCCAGTCCGAACGAAACGAGGAGAACTCATGCTCGGCAATCTGAACGGATGGCACCTGCTGATCCTTCTCGCTGTGATCCTTCTGCTGTTCGGTGCGGCGAAGCTTCCCGCCCTCGCCAAGAGCGTGGGCCAGTCCGCTCGCGTCTTCAAGAGCGAGATGAAAGAGATGAAGCGCGACGACGAGGTCTCCGATTCCTCGAGCAACCCCTCGCGTCCGACCGATTCGGGCATTGCGTCATCCGCCGTCTCCGAACCGCGCAAGTCCGGCGACACCTCCGTCTAGCACGTGGTGACGGCAGGACCGCCGCGGCTCGAGGTGCCCGAGGGGCCGCGGCGCGACAAGCGCATGTCGATCGGCGCGCACCTCATCGAGCTGCGTAAGCGACTCATGCTGGCCGCGGCGGGCCTCGTCCTCGGCATGGTGGTGGCCTTCATCATCACCGACCCGGTCATCGACTGGATCACCGGCCCCATCCGGTACATCACGGCACAGCGCGGCGACGATTTCTCCGCGCTGAACTTCACAAACGTCACGTCCGCCTTCGATCTGCGCATGCGGATCGCTTTCTCGATCGGCATCTTCCTCTCCGCGCCGATCTGGCTGTGGCAGATCTGGGCGTTCATCATGCCCGGGCTCACGCGAAAAGAAATCCGGTACACGGTGAGCTTCGTCGCCGCCGCGGTCCCGCTGTTCTTCCTCGGTTGCTGGGTGGGAACGCTCGTGGTTCCGCACGTGATCGAGCTCATGTGGACCTTCACCCCCGACGGTGCGGTCAACTTCTACAACGCGACCGAGTACTACGACTTCGTCTTCAAGTTGATGATCGTGATCGGGGTCGCCTTCGTGTTGCCCGTCTTCCTCGTGGCGCTCAACGTCGCGGGGGTCATGTCGGGCAAAGCGATCATCAAGGGCTGGCGCGTGGCGGTGCTCATCGCGACCGTGTTCGCGGCCTTGGCCACCCCGGCCGCTGACGTGGTGAGCATGCTCATGCTCGCCGGCATCCTGATCGTCCTGTTCTTCGCCGCGGCGGGTCTATCCATGCTGTTCGATCGGCGCAAGGCCCGTCGTGCTCTCAAGGCGGGACTGCCAGGATCGACTGTGTGAGTGGACTGAGCGCAGCCGACCGTTTCGCTCGGGCATCGGCCCGCGCGCAACATCCCCGGACCGCCGACTTCGCCGAGTCGCAACGGTTCGAGCTCGACGATTTCCAGATCGCCGGATGCCAGGCGCTCGAGGACGGTCGCAGTGTGCTGGTGGCTGCTCCCACCGGAGCGGGAAAAACGATCGTGGGCGAGTTCGCGATCCACCTGGCGATGCTGGAGCCGGGCGACAAGGCGTTCTACACGACACCCATCAAGGCACTCTCGAACCAGAAGTTTCACGAGTTGCAGGAGGTGTACGGCGACGACGAGGTCGGGCTGCTGACCGGCGACACGAACATCAATGCCTCCGCCCGCATCGTCGTGATGACCACTGAGGTTCTGCGGAACATGCTCTACGCCGACTCGTCGGCGTTGCGCGGGCTCCGGTTCGTCGTGATGGACGAGGTGCACTACCTCGCCGACCGTTTTCGCGGCGCGGTGTGGGAGGAAGTCATCATCCACCTGCCGCGCTCGGTGCGGCTGGTGTCGCTCTCGGCGACCGTCTCCAATGCCGAGGAGTTCGGCGACTGGCTGGACACCGTTCGGGGTGACACCGAGGTGATCGTGTCGGAGACACGCCCCGTGCCGCTCGAGCAGCACGTGCTCGTGCGCGGCGACCTCCTTCCGCTGTTCGACGATCGCGCGGGGGTGGCCACGGCCCAGGTGAACCAGGAGCTGCTGCGCATCCGCGGCGGGCACGCGTCGACGTTCGAGAGCAACCGACGTGCACAGGAGTACCGATCGGCCCGCCATGCCGGTGGGCGTCGACAGCCCCGCGGAGGCCAGCGCCCCGTCCGTGCGGCGCACGCTCCCCGCATCGAGCGCATCGATCGCCCGCAAGTGGTCGACCTGCTCCGCAGGAACCACTTGCTCCCCGCGATCTTCTTCATCTTCAGCCGGGCCGGATGCGATGCCGCCGTACAGCAGCTCCGTCGCTCCGACGTGCGCCTGACCTCACCTGAGGAACGCGCCGAGATCCGGCGGGTCGTCGACGAGCTGACCTTCGCGCTCAAGGACGAGGATCTCGCCGTATTGCGCTTCTGGGAGTGGCGGGAGAATCTCGAGCGCGGAATCGCGGCGCACCATGCCGGTCTGCTCCCCGCCTTCAAGGAGGTCGTCGAAGAGCTGTTCCGACGCAAACTCGTCAAGGTCGTCTTCGCGACCGAGACGCTCGCGCTCGGCATCAACATGCCCGCCCGTACCGTCGTCCTCGAGAAGCTCGAGAAGTTCAACGGCGAAGCGCGCGTCGCCATCACCTCGGGGGAGTACACCCAGCTCACCGGCCGCGCGGGACGACGGGGGATCGACGTCGAGGGCCACGCGGTCGTGCAGTGGACCGAAGGACTCGAGCCGCAATCCGTGGCCGCCCTGGCGTCGCGACGCACCTACCCGTTGAACTCCAGCTTCCGCCCGACCTACAACATGGCCGTGAACCTGATCGACCGGTTCGGTCGTGCGCGCGCCCGCGAGATCCTGGAGTCCTCGTTCGCACAGTTCCAAGCCGATCGCTCGGTCGTAGGCCTGGCCCGCCAGGTGAAGGAGGCGGAGGAGTCGCTCGCGGGCTACGAGAACGCGATGACGTGCGACCGCGGCGACTTCCGCGAATACTCCACGATCCGGCGTGAACTGTCCGATCTCGAGAAGATCAATCGCCGAGACGCGACCGCACCGCGCCGCCTCCGTGACGAACGTCAGCAGCAGATCCAGTCCCTTCGCCGTCGGATGCAACGGCATCCGTGCCATTCCTGTCCCGACCGGGAAGCCCATGCCCGGTGGGCCGAGCGCTACTGGAAGCTCAAGCGGTCCACGGACAAGACCCGCCAGCAGATCGACCAGCGCACCGGCACCGTGGCGCGCGTCTTCGATCGCGTCGTCGATGTGCTCGCGGCACTGGAGTACGTCGAGATCGACGCCGACGGTGCAACAACACTGACCCCGGCAGGACGCACGATGCGCCGCATCTACGGTGAGCGCGACCTCCTGGTGGCCGAATCGCTGCGCCAGGGGCTCTGGAAAGACCTCGACGCACCCGCCCTTGCGGCTCTCGCGTGCTGTCTCGTGTACGAGCCGCGGCGCGACGAGGCGGGGCCAGGGGAGCGGGGTCTCCCGCGCGGCGCATTCCGTGCGGCCCTGGATGCCACTCAGACGCTGTGGCAGGAGCTCGACGACCTGGAGCGCGACCACCGCCTTCCCGGTTCGGAGACGCCCGCTTCCGGGCTGGCTCCGGCGATGCACGGCTGGGCGCGCGGTCTGCCGCTCGACAGTGTGCTGACCCTCGCCGATATGGCCGCGGGTGATTTCGTCCGCTGGGCCAAGCAGACCATCGACCTGCTCGATCAGATCTCGCTCGTGGCCGAGCCGAAGCTCGCCAAGACCGCGCGGACCGCCCTCGACGCGGTTCGTCGCGGCATCGTGGCCTACACCTCCGCGTAGCGAGGGGTGTCCCGCGGCCGGCACACAGTTCCGGACGCCTTCGCCCGCCTAGGCTGGACGTGTGCTTGACGACCCGCCGCGACCGATCGTCCCGCTGGCGATCGCGGCCCCGCTGTCGACGGCCGCCGGTCTCCTCCTGGTCACCGCTTATCCCGCCGTCGCGTGGTGGCCGATGGCCTTCCCCGCGGTGGCCATGGCCCTGATCGCCCTGGCTGGCCGCCGAGTCTGGTCGGCGGCGCTCGTCGGGTTCCTCTTCGGGGCGGCGTTCTTCTCGGTGAACCTGCTGTTCACCGCGCGCTACCTGGGGCCGATTCCGTGGATCGCGCTCTCCGCGCTCGAAGCGCTCCTCACGGCGGTGTTCGCGGTACCGATCGCGCTGGCATATCGATGGATGCCGCGGATCGTTCCGGGACGCCTCGGCCGTCTCGTGCTGCTGCCCGCGCTGGTGGCGGGTCTGTGGACGCTGCGCGAGCAGATCGTGGGATCGTGGCCCTACGGGGGTTTTCCGTGGGGGCGCATCGGCGTCTCGCAGGTCACCGGGCCGTTCGCCGAGGTCGCGTCCTGGGTGGGGATGTCCGGCCTCAGTTTCCTCGTGGTGCTGTTCTGCGCCATGGCGATCGAGTACGTGCGCCGGACGCGCGCCCGCCGAGTGCTGCCGGCGGTTCCCGCGGCGGCGCTGCTGGCGGCGCTGCTCGTGCTGCCGCAGTTCCCGACCGGTGAAGCCGGGACGATCCGCGTCGGCGCGGTTCAGGGAAACGGGCCCGCCGGCTACTTCGACCCCCGCGGCCCCAATGCGGTGCTCAACGCGCAGCTCGCGGCATCCGCACCGCTCTTCGGGGAAGAGATGGATGTGCTGCTCTGGCCCGAGGGTGGCGTGGATTCGGACCCGACCGCGTACCCTGCCACGGCAGCGACCTTGAACCAGCTCTCCCGCCGGGTCGACGCCCCGCTCCTCGTCGCGGCGGTGACGGAGCGCGGATCACAGCTGTACAACTCGGCATTGCTGTGGACGGCCGAGGGTGGACCGCAGCAGACGTACGACAAACGGCATCCGGTGCCGTTCGGCGAATACGTCCCCGATCGCGCGTTCTGGGAGCCGTTGGCTCCCGACCTGATCGGGCTCATCGGGCGCGAGTACACCCCGGGCACCGCCAGCCCGGTGTTCGACCTCGAGGGCGTGGGCATCGGTGTGGCCATCTGCTTCGACGTCATCTACGACGACGTCGTGTGGGACGGCGCGGCGCAGGGTGCGGAGGTGTTCATGTTCCAGACGAACAACGCCGATTTCCGCGGAACCGACGAGAACCTGCAGCAGCTGGCCTTCGCGCGCATGCGCGCCATCGAGACCGGCCGGGCCGTGGTCAACCTCTCGACGGTGGGAACGAGCCAGGTGATCGCTCCCGACGGTGCGACGCTGGACGAGCTGCCGGTGGACGTCGCGGGGCACATGCTCACCGATGTCCCGCTGCGGACGGGACTCACCCCCGCCGTCGTGATCGGCCCAGCCGTGAAGATCATCCTCGGGTGGGGGAGTATCGCCGGCCTCGCGGCGGCGGGAGTGCTGCTCGGGCTGCGCAGGCGCACGAAGAAGACGCCGGCTCCCGAGGGAACCGGCGTCTGATTCGTGATCCGCGTCAGGCGCTGATCTTCTGGTCGCCGCCGCCACGGCGTGCGCGCAGGAAGGCCAGGCGCTCCTCCAGGAGCTCCTCGAGCTCGGGGATCGTGCGACGCTCTAGAAGCATGTCCCAGTGCGTGCGGGGTGCCTTGTCGTCGCTGTGGTCGACGGTGGCGGTGCCCTCGCCGATGCGCAGCAGCGCCTCGGCGCCACACGTACGGCACTCCCATGCCGGGGGAACCTCGGCGTCGGCGGCGAAGGTCAGCACCGTCTCGCGGCCGCAGGTACTGCAGGCGTAGGTGTGCTGGGCCCGGTCGTGGAACACGACCCCGTCTTCGCTCTGAAGGCTCTGTGCGCCGAGTCGGATGCCTCGAAGACTGCGATCTGCCATTGTGTGGTCCTCTCGTCGGTCCCCATGTATAACGGCCGCACCTGTGCGCTTTATTCGAACCGGCGGCCCCGTGGCGGGATTCACAGACGATGCTCAGGACATCTTGCGTTCAACGTCCGTTCACGACGGCGAGCGCGAGGTCGGCGCGGTCGGTGACCAGCCCGTCGACGCCCCGACCGAGTAGTCGCGTCATCTGGGCCGGGTCGTTCACGGTCCAGACGTGCACCTCGACACCCGCGGCGTGTGCGGCGCGGAGGAGTCCCTGCGACAGCACCGGCAGTGGTCCCTGCCGCTCCGGGATCTGCAGGGCGTCGAGCCCGCTGAGGAGCCGCCGTAGGCGCGTGCGGAGCCCCAGTCGCTGGGCCGCGACGATCTGCGCGACGGTCGACGATCCGGGCGAGGTGGCGGGGCGGAGCGCGGCGCCCGCGGCGTGGGCGGCCTTCAGAGCCGCCACGCGTCTGTCGTCGGAGAAGCTCGTCACCAGAACGCGCGCCGCGTGCGGGGCGACGAGGCGCCCGACTGCTTCGGCCGCCCTCTCGGCCTTCACGTCGAGGTTGAAGCGCAGCTCGGGGAACGCGTCGAGCGCCTGCGCGAGCGTCACCAGACCGCCGCGCTCGGCCATGAGCTCTTCCAGTTCGGGCAGGCGGACGTCGGCGATGGCGCGAGGGTCGCCCGTCACGCGCGACAGATCGTCGTCGTGGAAGAGCACCACCGTCCCGTCGGCGGTCAGGTGGCAGTCGGATTCGACGTAGTCGACGTCGGCGGCATGGGCGGCGGCCACCGCCGCGAACGAGTTCTCGACCACCCCGAGCGCTGCGGCATCCGTCGTCACGAGGCCCCGGTGCGCGAGGACGCGCGGTCCCTCGGGTGCGAGGTACGGGTGGCGGGTGGGGATCGGCGCGTGCATCAGGGGCCTCCGCGGGCGAACGTAGCACGCACGCCGGTCGAGCGGGTGGCGGCGACGTTCCACCGCTCCGGGCATCCCTGGTGCGGCTCGGTAGGCTGGGGAGGTCGCCCCGGCCCCCGTCGCCGCGCGGCATCCGATCTCGAACCATCAGGAGTTCCCGTGTCTCAGACCCTCCCGTCCGGCTCCCTGAGCGGCAAGACTGCGCTCGTCACCGGCTCATCGCGCGGTATCGGCGCCGACACGGTTCGATACTTCGCGGAGGCCGGCGCGAACGTCGTCATCAACTTCCGCAACAAGGCCCCCCGCGCCGAGAAGCTCGCCGCTGAGCTGCGCGAGCTGGGCGTCGAGGCGCTCGTGGTCGGCGCCGACCTCACCGACCCCGCGTCGGTGCAGGCGATGTTCGACGAGGTCGAGCGCACGTTCGGCGGTCTCGACGTGCTCGTGCTCAACGCCTCGGGCGGTATGGAGTCGGGTATGGCCGAGGATTACGCCCTGAAGCTCAACCGCGACGCGCAGGTCAACGTGCTCGAGACCGCGCTGCCCCTGCTGCGGGAGGGCTCGCGGGTCGTGTTCGTCACGAGCCACCAGGCGCACTTCATCCGCACGACGCCGACGATGCCGGAGTACGAGCCCGTCGCGCTCTCCAAGCGCGCCGGCGAGGACGCTCTGCGTGAGCGCATCCCGGCCCTCGAGGAGCGCGGGATCGGGTTCACCGTCGTCTCCGGCGACATGATCGAGGGCACGATCACCGCGACGCTGCTCGAGCGGGCCAACCCCGGGGCGATCGCGGCCCGCCGCGAGGACGCCGGCAAGCTCTACAACGTCGCCGAGTTCGCTGCCGAGGTCGCCCGCGCCGCCCTCGACCCGGTGCCCGCCGACCACACGCGCCTCGTGGGAGACACGGACTCGTTCGGGGGCGAGTGAGCGTGCGCGCCCACGACATCGAGTCTCTCGTGTCGGTCGGGCGCCCCGCGCTCTCGTCCGACGGCGGGTTCGCCGTGTACGCCACCTCGCGTCCGGACATCGCCGCCGACCGGGCCGTCGGTCAGCTGTGGCGCGTGGACCTGCCCGACGGCGCGCCGCGGCGGATCACCCGCGGCGTCGCCGACCACACCCCGCGGTTGTCGCCCGACGACGAGACCGTCGCTTTCATCCGCGCCGACGGGCGCGGCCGGGCGCAGCTCTTCGTCGTATCCGCCGCGGGCGGTGAGCCGGTGCAGGTCACCGACCAACCCGGGGGCGTGACCGATCTCGCGTGGTCGCCGGACGGGACGCGTCTGGCCTTCACCGCCCGTGTCGTCGAGCCCGGCCGCTACGGCACGGTCGAGGGGAGGGATGCCGCGGCCGAGCCGCCGCGCCGGATCACCGGCATCCGGTGGCACGCGAACGGGCAGGGGTACCTCGACCGCCCCACCCATCTGTTCGTCGTGGACGCCCCCGCGGTCGACGCGGAACCGTTCTACGAGCCCGCCCCGGATGCGGCGGCACCCGAACGACAGGTCGTCGCCGCGGTGCCGCAGCAGATCACCGAGGGCGTGGCGAGCTGGGCGGGCGTGGTGTGGACGGAGGACGGCCGCGAGCTTCTCAGCGTGCCGGACGAGATCGAGGATCGCGCGCGAGATCTGCGCTCGCGCGTGGTCGCCGTGTCGGTCGACGCGCCGGGGCAGCGGGAGGTCCTGGCCCGCACCGCGAACCTCGCGGTCGACGAGGTCGCCGTCGCGACGGACGGAGCGGTCTTCCTCCGGGGATACGACGTCGGCTCCTCCGGCGTCGATTTCGTCGCGCCGGGCACGGCGCTGTGGCTCGTCACGGAGCGGGGGCCGGTCGCTCTCACCGACCCTGAGACGACGGACCTCGGCGAGGTCGGCTCGCACCTCTCCGTCTGCGGCGACGACGTCCTCGTGCAGGATCGCGCGCGCGGACGTGTCCGTCTCGTGCGCGTGACCCGCGGGGGAGCGGCGACGGAAGTCCTGGGCGGAGACGTCGAGGTGACCGGTCATGCCGTCGCCGGGAACCGCGTGGTGGCATCCATCGCCTCGCCGACATCTTTCGGCGAACTGGTGATGGTCGACGGCGATGCCCAGCCGCGGCGACTGACCGCCCACGGGGCGCGTGCGCGCGACCGGGGCATCGTCGTTCCCGAAGAGCGCGACGTCGCCGGCCGCGACGGATATCCCGTGCACGGCTGGGTCGCTGTGCCGGAGGGGGAGGGGCCGTTCCCCGTCATCCTGCAGATCCACGGCGGACCGTACGCGTCGTACGGGGTGCACCTGTTCGATGAGACCCAGGTGCTCGTCGATGCGGGGTACGCCGTCGTGTACAGCAATCCGCGGGGGAGTGCGGGCTACGGCCGCGCCCACGGTCGGGTCATCCGTCACGCCATGGGAACGCTCGACTTCTTCGACGTCATCGATTTCTTCGACGGCGTGGTGGCGTCGGATGCGCGACTGGATGCCGACCGAGTCGGTGTCATGGGAGGTTCGTACGGCGGCTACATGACGGCGTGGATCATCGCGCACGATCATCGATTCGCGGCGGCGATCGTCGAGCGCGGGTTCCTCGACCCGGTCGCCTTTCCGGGCTCGAGCGACATCGGCTCGTTCTTCGGGCAGGAGTACGTCGGCACGGATCCCGAGCGGATTGCCGCGCAGAGCCCGATGGCCGTCGTCGACCGGGTGCGAACGCCGACGCTCGTGCTGCACTCGGAGCTCGATCTCCGCTGTCCGCTCGAACAGGCGACGCGTTACTACGCGGCGTTGAAGGAGAACGGCGTCGCGACGGAGATGCTGGTCTTTCCCGGCGAGGACCACGAGCTCACCCGTGCCGGACGCCCCCGTCATCGCGTTCAGCGGTTCGACGCGGTGGTGGAGTGGTGGGGGCGTCACCTTCCGGTCACATGAACGACAGAGGGGCCCGGATGCCGTGGCATCCAGGGCCCCTGTGAAGTTCGCGCCGCTAGGCGGTCTTTGCGAACTGGATCGCTCGCACGATTTGGAACACTCCCAGGACGACGAGCGAAGCACCCAGCAGGATGAAGAGCGTCACGGCCCCGAGAAGGGGAGAGAACAGCAGCACGATGCCCGCGACGATGCTGATGATCGCGAAGAAGATCGTCCAGCCGCGCCCCGAACCGTGGCTGAGCGTCGTGAGCGAGACCACGCCCTCAATGATCCACAGGATGCCGACGAGGGTGCCCACGAAGACGCCGAACCAGGCCGTCGCCGCGGGCAGGTTGGCGAACGAGAAGATGCCGGCCACGATGAAGAGCAGCCCCAGCACGATGTAGCCGATGCGGGCCCAGCCGGATCGGAAGAAGATCCCGATCCCGATGTTGACCAGGCCGGCGACGATGACGTAGACGGCGATGATGCCGACGGCGACCTGGGCGGTGCGTCCGGGCCACAGCAGGATCAACAGACCCACGATGAGAGAAACGACGCCGCTGACGGCCAGGGCCGTGCGCACAGCGCGGACCGCGGGCGAGCTGGACGGGGTGGTGGTGGTCATGGCGAGCCTTCCTGTGTGAACGCTGGGAGCTTCGACGCCCACCTTAGACCTTCTGATGAAGGTTGTGGGGGAGCGGCATCAGCCCAGCAGCAGGGCGATTCCGAACAGCGCCGGAAGGCAGCCCAGCGTCGACAGGAACACCACATCGCGCGCCAGGATCTCGCCGACGCCGTACCTCTGCGCGAAGTTGAACACGTTCTGCGCGGTGGGGAGCGCTGCCAAGACCACGACGACGAACACCTGATCGGGTGGCAACGCGAACGCCACGGCGATACCCCACGCGACGGCGGGCATGACGACGAGCTTCAACGTCGCCGCCAGGACGACGTCGATCCGGCGTCCCGGCTCGGTCAGCACGCGCTGTCCGTACAGCGACATCCCGTACGTCATCAGCAGGATCGGAACGCACGCCGCGGCGAAGAACGCGAGCGGGTCCATCACGATGGGCGGCAGATCGACGTCGAGCACCGCCACGAGCACACCGAGCGCAGATCCGATGAGCATCGGGTTCTTCGCCGTCTGCGTGAGGATGCGTCGCGGGGAGCGCGAGCCCGAGGTCGCGGCATCCAGGATCGCCAGAGCGATGGGCATGAGCACGAGCAACTGGAAGAGGATCACCGGTGCCGAGTACGCCGCGTTGCCGAGCATGTAGAGCGAGATCGGGATGCCGATGTTGTTGCTGTTGACCTGGCCCGCCGACAGCGCGCCGATGACCGTTTCGGCCGTGCGACGGCGCAGCACAAGCCACGAGATCAGCGCGTACCCCACGATGATCACGGCCGCGGTGAGCATCGACACCGGCAGCAGCGCGGAGAACAGCGTCTTCACGTCGGCCCGGGCGAGCACCACGAAGAGCAGGAACGGCGACAGGACGAAGAAGGTCAGTCGACTGAGCACCGGACGCGCGTGCGGGCCGAGCAGGTCGATGCGCGCGATGACGTAGCCGACGATGACGGCGAGGCCGATGACGGCGAACCCGGTGAGGATGCCGCTCATCGGAGCACCTCGGGGCAGGCCCGCGAGTCGCGGGAGCGACGTCGCGATTCCATCGAGGCGAGCCTAGCCCGGGATGCGGCCCAGGCATCCCGCCCTCATGCGCGCGAGTCGCGCTGCCGGAGCCAGTCCGCGTAGGAGAGCGTGCCGCGACGCGCGTCCGTGTTCCCACGGAGGCGGCCGGATGCCATCGCCGCGCCCATGGCTCCGGGGAGGCGAACCTCCCATGTCGGCAGCGACCTGCCGTCGTGGGCGAGGAGCGCGCGGACCATGTCGATGAGCCGTTCGTCTCGTGGTCCGACGAGGTCGTCGACCCGCCCTCGCGGAGCGCCCTCGGCCAGGTCGACGAGGTGCTCGGCGACCTCGCGGGCGGCCACGGGTCGGAGGAGAGCCCTCGGCACGATCGCCAGGGGCCCCAGCCGTCCCTGCGAGACGGTCTGCTCCGCGAACTCGTGGAACTGCGACGCGCGCAGCAGCGTGAACGGCAGATCGCCCGAGGTCACCTGGCGTTCGTGCGCGAGCTTCGCTCCGTAGTAGCCGGAGTCCACGCCATCGATGCCGACGATGGACAGCGCCACGAGGTGCCGTACGCCGGCAGCCGTTCCATCGCGCTGGATCCGCCGCATGTGGTCTCGAAGAACGAGGTCGCGCGGCCGCGCGACAGCGTAGAAATGCTGACGACGTCGATCACGCCGTCGACGCCCGTGAGCGCTTCGACGAGATCATCCCGCGTGAGGTCATGCCCGGCGGCGCGTGAGATCGACACGACGTCGTGGCCGCGCGCCGCTGCAACGGCATGAACGTGCCGGCCGATCGTTCCGGTCGCGCCGGCGATCGCGATCCTCATCGTGTCCTCTGATCCACGCGCTCATCCTGGCATCGCGGAGCTCGTGGTGCTCGGTGGATCCTTCGACGCCGAGGGTTGCGATCGGCGGTCGACCGGGCGGCATCCGCTCCGGCGATCGAGTCTCGGCGCGGTTGAACGTAAGCCGATAATGTGCATTATGTCAGTTTGGAAGCGAGCGACCGTGCTCTGCGCTCTCGTGCGCTCCGCGCGGTGAGCAATCCCCACCCCCATGTCGCAGTGCGGTGGCGGCCGATGTGATAGCAACAGGTGGTGTGAGACACGCGCTGCAGATCCGGGCCGCCGCCGTCGACGACGCGCACGGCATCGCCGTCGTGCACGTCACGTCATGGCAGACCGCATACCGGGGTCTCATGCCCGACGACGTGCTCGATGGGTTGTCGATCGAGCAGCGCGAAGAAGGATGGCGCCGGATCCTGGACGACTCGCACGCGACGGGCCGCACGATCGTGGCCGACCGCGACGGCGCGATCGTCGGATGGGCTTCTTTCGGACCCGGCCGGGACGCGGAGGCCTCCGGGCAGGGTGAGCTCTGGGGGCTCTACGCACGCCCTGACGAGTTTTCGACCGGCGTCGGGCATGCGTTGATCTCGGCCGCCGAGACCGCCCTCCGGCAGGGCGGGTTCACATCTGCCTACCTGTGGGTCCTCGACGGCAACGACCGCGCCGCGACGTTCTACGAACGTCTCGGATGGATCGAGGACGGCGCCGTCAAGCTCGACGAGCGCCAGGGCATGACCCTCCTCGAGCGACGCCGCACAAAACTGCTCGTCTGACCCCCCTGCGGCCGCGGACTCACGTCACATCGCGGACTCGACCGGTGACTCCTGAGGGTCGCCGTCGCCACGGCTGTGAAGCGGTCCCCTACCGCCCCGTTGTATTCTGACGCTAGAATAGCCGCGTGGTCGTGACATCGTCGAACCAAGCTGCTCCGCAATTGACTCCCGCGGAGTTGACGATCCTCGGACTGATCGTCGAGCAGCCTCGGCACGGCTACGACCTGGAACGGGTCATTGAGAAGCGCGGCGTTCGAAAATGGACGGACATCGGGTTCTCCTCCATCTACTACGTCATCGCCAAGCTCGAAAGGCGTGGCCTCGTCGAGACTGATGCGGCCCGTGCCGGCGCGAAGTCGCGGCGGGTCTTCCGCGCGACCGCAGCAGGGCACGAGGTCGCAGCGGCCGAGACTGCCGCTTTCCTCTCGGAGCTGCAAACGGTTGCTCACCCGTTTCTCGTCGGGCTGGCCAACTCGTCCCTCGTGCCCGAGCACGATTACGTCCGTGCGTTGCAGGACAGGCTGCAGCTCCTCGAGGCGAGGATTTCCTCCGTGACAGAGGCAGAGGCGAGGCAGTCACCCCTCCCCCGAGCGGCGCGTGAGGTGTTCTCCTACTCCCTGAGCCTGCTCGAGGCAGAAAGGTCGTGGCTCGCCGCGCGAGTCCAGGTGCCCCGTGAAGACCCCAATGCTCATTGACGACATTCCCACGGCCGGCGGCACCCACTGCGAGACGACGGCGCTCGGGGTCCTTCTCCATCACGTCGGCGTGGCACTGTCCGAACCGATGCTCTTCGGGATCGGCAGCGGACTGTCTTTCATCTACTGGGACTCGAAGCAGCAGGAATTCCCTTTCCTCGGGGGCAGGGTGAAGCCCTTCACTCTCACCGAGAACATCGCGCGGAGGCTGGGGCTCGGCCTGCGTGTGCAAGAAACCACTTCCCCGCGGAAGGCGTGGGAGCAGGTGCGCTCCCGGATCGACGAAGGCATCCCGGTAGGTCTCCAACTCGACAGTTTCGACTTGGAGTACTTCGGTTCACGCGTGCACTTCGCTGGTCACATCGTCGCCTTGTACGGTTACGACGAAGACCGGGCATACCTTGTCGACACTGCCCAGCAAGGTGGAGCCGTTTCGACGAGCCTGGAAAGCTTGGCCAAGGCGCGAGCAGCGCGCGGCCCCATGTCGGCCCGCCATCGATCGTTCACCGTGGAGGCCCCGGCCCCGTTGGCGGACCACACGCATCTCCTTCCCGCGATCATCTCGGCCATCACCTCGTGCGCCGAGGATTTCCTGGCACCGCCCATCAGCAACATCGGAAGCAAGGGAATTCGCACCGCAGCGAAGCGCGTCACGGCGTGGCTCGACCGCATCGAGGACCCGGGTCGCGACCTCCCCCTCATCGCCCTCATGATGGAACGCGCGGGCACGGGAGGTGCGTTGTTTCGCAATCTCTACCGCGACTTCCTCACGGAGTGCACCGAGCTCATCGATGACCGGCGAGAGGCCGAGCTCGTCTTCCACGGGCGGGACCTGTTCGCCCAGTCCGCTCTGCTGTGGACGATGGTCGCGCAGCTCATCGAGAAGTCCGGCGTCACGAATGACCGAGCGCATCTTTCGAAAGCGAGCCGACTGCTGGAGGACATTGCGGTGCTGGAGACGACTGCGATGACGAGCCTCAGCGGGCTCTCCGGAGGCCCACGCATCGGCTGAGGGCGGTTTCCGCGTGCGGCATGGGTAGGGCCTAGTCTCTTCAGATGAGCACCGTCCGCGTGAGGGGCCGCCTCGTCTGTGCCACGCCGCAAGAAGCGGAGATCGTCCGCAGTCACCTGCCCGCACACGTCGAACTCACGCGAGCAGAGCCCGGATGCCTTCGATTCGTGGTCGCGCAGACGGACGACACCCTCGTCTGGTGGGTCGAAGAGCTCTTCGCCGACGACGACGCGTTCGACCGCCACCAACGGCGGGTTTCGCAAAGCCTGTGGGGTCGAGTGACGGCGGGCATCGAACGCCAGTACTCGATCACGAAGGACGTGTGATCGCGGGACGCTCGCTGCCGCGCCTGACCTGGCTCGCGGCCCTGCTCGGCCTCGTCGACGGGCGTGCCGCCGCGCTCGACGGGCGGGCCTCCCCGGCGGCGGTCACACCGGAGCGAGCTCTCCGATCAGCGCCTCCACGCGACCCCGGATCTCGTCTCGGATGCGGCGCACGGAGTCCGCACCCTGCCCGGCGGGGTCGTCGAGCTGCCAGTCCTCGTAGCGCTTCCCGGGGAAGATCGGGCACGCGTCGCCGCAGCCCATCGTGATGACGACGTCGGACTCGCGGACCGCTTCGACGGTGAGGATCTTGGGGGTGTTCCCCGCGATGTCGATGCCCTCCTCGGCCATCACCTCGATCGCGACGGGGTTGATCTGGTCCTTCGGCTCGGAGCCGGCCGAGAGCACCTCGATGCGGTCTCCGGCGAGGTGTTCCAGATACCCCGCGGCCATCTGCGACCGGCCGGCGTTGTGGACACAGACGAACAGGACGGTGGGACGAGACATAATTCTCCTTCGCGTTCGGGTGCATCGCCTTCGGCGTGGCAGGCGCTCACATTGGTGGCATCCCTCCACAGCGGCGATACTACCTCAATAGGCGTTGAGCTAAGTGCGGCCCATTCGTCGCGCGCATCGATGTCGGAGGTCGTCGATATCGTCCGTCTATGACTCGAGTGATCTTCCACACCGCCACGACCGTCGACGGATTTCTCGCGACAGAGGAGGACTCCCTCGATTGGCTGTTTGCCACGCCAGGCAGCGCCGAGGCCGAGGTCGCCTTCGGGTCATTTCTCGACGGCGTCGGTGTGCTCGTGATGGGCTCGTCGACGTACGAGTGGCTGGTTCGCAACGAGAATCTTCACGATGAGCCGGAACGTTGGCAACAGCTCTACGGCCGGCGACCGTCATTCGTCTTCTCCTCTCGTCCTCGCGAGCTCGTCCATGGGGCCGACATCCGAATGGTGGCGGGGAGCGTGGACGAGCAGTGGGACGAGATCCGAAAGGCGGCGGAGAACGCTGACGTCTGGATTGTCGGTGGCGGCGACCTGGCCGGTCAGTTCGCCGACGCGGATCTCCTCGACGAGATCCGTCTCTCGATCGCTCCGGCCACTTTGGGTTCGGGAAAGCCGCTCATGCCCCGCGTCCTCGGACCCGAGCGGTTGACGCTCCTCGATGCGAAGCGTGCGGGTCAATTCGCTGAGCTCGTCTACGCGCTCCGGCCCGCGTCCCCGGGGAACTCGCCGTCCTGAAGCGGGGTCAGCTCCACCCAGCCGCCACCGAACTTGGCGGCGCGGCCGTCGCCCGATGAGGTGCCCGTGAGACGGCGACGCACCCACGGGGCCACGTGTTCGCGATAGTAGGCCGTGCCCTTCAACCGTTGGATCTCCGGGATCTCGGGGAGGTTCCACCACTCCCCCGGCGCTTCGTGACCCACCGACTGCAGCACGCGCGCGGCGACACGATGGTGTCCGCGGGCGTTCATGTGTAGCCGGTCGACCGACCAGAACTCCGGCCCCGCCAGCTCGCGATCGAACCAGTTGTACGCCGTGATCACGTCGGGCCGAGCACGCAGACGCTCCTCGACGGCGTACGACAGGCGATCGCCGCGGCCCTGGACGACCCGGCCGAACGGCAGGCCCGCCGACGGATTCGCGCCCGAGAGCACGATGAGCTGCACGCCCTCCTCGTCGCACCGGCGCACCACGTGGTCGAAGATGTCGACGATTCCGTCGATTCCCGTCCGAGGACGCAGCATGTCGTTGCCGCCGCCGTTGAACGACAGGTGCGTGGGCTTCAGCGCAAGGGCGGGTTCCAGCTGCTCCTCGACGATGGGCCGAATGAGCTTCCCGCGGATCGCGAGGTTGGCGTACTGAATGGGCTCGCCCGCGGCATCCGCCCATCCCTGGGCTGCGAGATCGGCCCAGCCGCGAACGGTGCCGTCGGGCAGCTCATCGCCGACGCCTTCGGTGAACGAGTCGCCGAGCGCGACATAGCGTACGGATGCCATCCGCTCAGCCTACGCGGGCCGCGCGAGCGCACTGCGTGTCGGGGCGCGGATCGTGCACCGGGGCGCTCTATGCCCGCCCCAGTGCACGATTCGCGCCCCCGTACCGGCCCCGGTACGGGGGCGCGGGCTGGCCAAGGCGGCGGGTCGGTGGCCGGATGTCAGCGCTCCGCGAGGGCGCGGCCGCGCTGTTCGCGGAGGAACAGCGCCGCCACGACCGCGACAGCGAAGAACGCCGCGAACACGATGAAGAGCAGCGGCGCGCCACCCAGCCCCAGCAGAGGGGGCACGCTCAGGGGGGCGACGATCGACGCGATGCGGCCGACGCCGGCCGCCCACCCCGATCCCGTGGCGCGGAGAGGGGTGGGGTAGGTCTCGGGGGTCGCCGCGTACAGCGCCCCCCAGGCGCCGAGGTTGAAGAACGACAGTGCCATGCCCGCGGCGATCACAGCAGCCTCGCCCGAAGCGGTGCCGAAGAACACCGCGGCCACGGCCGAGCCGGCGAGGAACGCGGCGAGCGTCGCACGGCGTCCCCACGCTTCGATGAGCCACGCCGCAACGGCATACCCGGGTAGCTGCGCCAGGGTGATGACGAGCGTGAAGCCGAACGACCGCACGAGGTCGTACCCCTGCGACACGAGGATCGTCGGAATCCAGATGAACGCGCCGTAGTACGAGAAGTTCACGCAGAACCACAGCACCCAGAGGGCGGCCGTTCGCGCGCGCAGGCGCGGTGCCCACAGGTCGCGCACGCGGGTGCGCTGCACCTGCCCCGCGCGCTCCTCGATGGCCGGGGCGGGAGAGAGCGACACCCGGCCCGCCGCGGCTTCGAAATCCCGCACGATGGCCGAGGCTTCGGCATCCCTCCCCCGGCTCGCCAGCCAGCGCGGCGACTCGGGCAGCCCCCATCGCACGATGAGGGCGTACACGGCGGGAATGGCGCCCAGCGCGAAGGCCCACCGCCAGCCGTCGGCGGAGGTCGGCACGACGAGGTAACCGATCACGGCCGCGGCGGTCCACCCCACGGCCCAGAACGCCTCGAGGATCACGATGAGGCGTCCGCGCATGCGGGCGGGGGCGAACTCGCTCACGTAGGTCGACGCGACGGGAAGCTCGGCGCCGAGCCCGAGACCGACGACGAACCGCAGGACGAGCAGCGCCGCCAGCCCCCCGACGAGCGCGCTCGCGCCGGTGGCGAGGCCGTAGACGAGGAGCGTCAGGGCGAACACGTGGCGACGACCGAAGCGATCGGCCAACAGGCCGCCGAGGCTCGCGCCGATGGCCATGCCGGCGAAACCCGCCGACGCGATCCACGAGGCTTCCGTCGGAGCGAGCTGCCATTGAGCCGCGAGGGCGGCGATGACGAAGGAGATGAGGCCGACGTCCATGGCATCCAGGGCCCAGCCCAGACCCGACCCGCCCAGCACCCGCGCATGGCGCCGGGTGAAGGGCAGGGCGTCGAGGCGGTCCGCGATGCGCGCGACGTCGGTCGTGGTGGTCACCGGATGCCGGCCGTCTCGGTCTCGGCGAGCATCTCGTGCACGAGCGGGAGGACACGCGTGCCGTACAGCTCGATGCTCGACATCAGCCGGTCGTGCGAGATCGAGCCACTGGCGATCTTCATCTGGAAGCGAGAATTGCCGAGGGCGCGGACGGTCGCGGCGATCTTCCGCGCGACGGTTTCCGGCGAACCGATGTACATCGAGCCCTCGGGGCCGACATCGTGCTGGAAGCGCAGGCGGTTGTACTCGGGCCACCCGCGTTCGCGGCCGATGGTGTTGTTCAGTTCTGCGACGCCCTCGTACGCCTCCTCCCACGCCTGCTGGTCGGTCTCGGCGACGTGACCGGGCGAGTGCACGGAGATGGGCATCTGCGGCTTGCCGAGCTCCGCGAGGGAACGGCGATAGAGGTCGGCGAACGGCCGGAACCGGGCCGCGGAACCGCCGATGATCGCCAGCACGAGACCGTAGCCGTAGCGTGCGGTGCGGAGCACGGACTCCGGAGAACCCCCGACCCCGACCCACGCCTTCAGGCCGTTCTCGGTCTTCGGGTAAACATCGGCGTCCTGCAGCGCGGCACGGGTCTGACCCGACCAGGTCACGGGCTTCTCGTCCAGGAGCAGGGAGAACAGCTCGAGCTTCTCCTCGAACAGCTGCTCGTAGTCCCGCAGGTCGTAGCCGAACAGCGGGAACGATTCGATGAACGACCCGCGGCCGAGGATCACCTCGGCCCGTCCGTTCGAGACGGCATCCAGGGTGGCGAACCGTTCGTACACGCGAACCGGATCGTCGGACGACAACACGGTCACGGCGGTGCCGAGGTGGATGTTCGTCGTGCGCGCGGCGGCGGCCGCCAGCACGATCTCGGGGCTCGTGACGGCGAAGTCCTTGCGGTGGTGCTCCCCCACCCCGAAGAACGACAGGCCCACCTGATCGGCGAGAACCGCTTGTTCGACGACGTTGCGGATGGTCTGCGCGTCGGACTGCAGGCTCCCGTCGGGGCCGCGTGAGATGTCTCCGAAAGTGTCGAGGCCGAGCTCGAGAGGGCGATCGTTCATGGCGTCTCCTTGCATTCGGATGAATGAACTTTATGCCCCCCGGCGCTATTCCCGACAATCGGGGCGCCACCGGCCGGTGACGCCCCGACACGGATCACGCGGATGCCAGCGCCGCGCGCAGCGTGTCCAGGCCGACGCCGCCGATGTCGAGCGCCTTCGTGTGGAACGCCTTCATCGAGAAATCGGCGCCCGCGCGCTCGCGGGCCTCGTCGCGCACCTGCTCCCAGATGCGCTGACCCACCTTGTAGGACGGAGCCTGACCGGGCCACCCGAGGTAACGGTTGACCTCGAACCGGACGAACTCTTCGGGCATGTTGACGTTTCGCAGCATGAAGGCGAGAGCGTAGTCGTGATCCCAGACGCCCTCGCCGTCGAGCCGCGGCTTGCCGAGGTGCACACCGATGTCGAGAACCACGCGCGCCGCCCGCATGCGCTGACCGTCGAGCATGCCGAGGCGGTCGGCGGGGTCGTCGAGATAGCCCAGCTGCTCCATGAGCCGCTCGGCGTACAGCGCCCAGCCCTCGGCGTGACCGCTGGTACCCGCCAGCAGACGTCGCCACGAGTTCAACTCTCCGCGGTTGTAGACGGCTTGCGCGATCTGCAGGTGGTGCCCCGGAACGCCCTCGTGATACACGGTCGTCAACTCGCGCCAGGTGTCGAAGGACTCCACGCCCTCGGGGACCGACCACCACATGCGGCCGGGGCGCGAGAAGTCGTCGGTCGGGCCGGTGTAGTAGATGCCGCCCTCCTTGGTGGGGGCGATCATGCACTCCAGGCGGCGGATCGGCTCGGCGATGTCGAAGTGGGTGCGTCCCAGCTCTTCGACGGCACGGTCGCTTGTGCGCTGCATCCACTCCTGTAGGGCGGCGGTGCCGTGCAGCTTGCGGGATTCGTCCTTCTCGAGGAACGCCACGGCCTCCTCGACGCTCGCGCCGGGGAGGATCTCGTGGGCGATCGCCTCCTGTTCGGCGACCATGCGAGCGAGCTCCTCGACGCCCCACTCGTACGTCTCGTCGAGGTCGATGGTCGCGCCGAGGAACTGGCGCGAATGCAGCGCGTACAGCTCGCGACCGACGCCGTCGGTCTCACCGGCGACCGGGGCGAGTTCGGACGACAGAAAGGATGCCAGGGCGTCGTACGCGACGCGCGCGGCACCGGCGTTCTGGTCGAGGTCGCGGGCGAGCGAGGCGGGGAGCTGCCCCTCCTCGGGTGCGGCTTCGCCGACGAACTCGGCGAAGAAGCCCGTGTCGGCGGTGTAGCGCGCGATCTGCGTCGCGACCTCGGTGACCTGGCGGCGCGCCGGCACCACACCGCGCGACATGCCCTCGCGCAGCGTCGCGATGTAGCCGTCGATCGCACCGGGCAGCGCTTTCAGGCGTGCCGCGATCGTCGCCCAATCCTCGACCGTCGCGGTGGGCATGAGGTCGAACGCCTGCCGCAGGTCTTGCGCGGGCGACGCGATGACGTTCACGTCGCGAAGGTGCGTCTGGGCCGCGTGCAGCTCGAGGTGCAGGTCGAGTTCGCGCCCGAGGTCCATCTGCGTGACCTCGTCGATCGCGTCGACGGGAGTGGCGTTGTCGAGGGCGGCCTTCGTCGCCCGCGCCTGGTCGGCGAGCTCGTTCGCCCCCTCGGGGCTGTAATCGCCGAAGCGGTCGTTGTACTCGGTGCGTCCGATGTAGGTGGCCAGCGTCGGCACACGCTCGGCCAGAGTGTCCACCCACGCGTCAGCGATCCTGTCGATCGGCGTGGGGGTGCGTTGTGCATCAGTCATAGGTCGAGCCTAGGGAAGGCCCGAGGGCCTGACCACCCGGCTGCGGAACCGCGCGTGCACGGCCAGAGGTTCCCCGAAGCCCAGGGAAGGCCTGCGTGCCTGACCACCCGGCTGCGGAACCGTGCGTGCACGGCCCGAGGTCGTCTGCACCTCGCGGCGGCAGGGAGTCGGCCGCTGTCAGTGTCCTGCTTCGTCCCAGTCGCCGCCCCGGCCGATCTGCACGTCGAGAGGCACCGAGAGGTCGGCGGCATCCGCCATGCGCGCGCGGACGATCGACTCGACGGCATCCCACTCCCCCGCCGCCACCTCGACGACGAGCTCGTCATGGATCTGCAGCAGCACACGCGAGCGCAGACCCGCGGATGCCAGCTCGTCGCGGATGCGGAACAGGGCGATCTTCATGATGTCGGCGGCGCTGCCCTGGATGGGGGCGTTGAGAGCCGCGCGCTCGGCGTTCTCACGCAGCACGCGGTTCATGCTCGTGAGATCCGGGAACGGTCGCCGGCGTCCGAAGATCGTCTCGGTGTATCCGTCTTGTCGGGCCTGCTCGACGGAACCGCGCAGATAGTCGCGTACCGCCCCGAAGCGGGCGAAATACTCGAGCATGAGCTGCTTGGCTTCGGACTGTTCGATCCGCAGCTGCTTGGACAGACCGAACGCCGACAGACCGTAGACGAGGCCGTAGGACATGGCCTTCACCTTCGTGCGCATGGCGGGCGTCACCTCGGACGGCTCCACGCCGAACACCCGCGAGCCGACGAAGCGGTGCAGGTCTTCCCCGGAGTTGAATGCCTCGATGAGGCCGGGGTCGCCCGAGAGGTGCGCCATGATGCGCATTTCGATCTGCGAGTAGTCCGCGGTCAGCAGCGTCTCGTAGCCCTCGCCCACCTCGAAGGCGGCGCGGATGCGGCGGCTCTCGTCGGTGCGGATCGGGATGTTCTGCAGGTTCGGGTCGGTGCTCGACAGGCGCCCCGTCTGGCTGCCGGTCTGCACGTACGTCGTGTGGATGCGGCCGTCGGATCCGATCGCCGCGTCGAGAGCGTCGATGATCTGCTTCAGTTTGGTCGCCTCGCGATGGCGGAGCAGGAGATCGAGGAACGGATGATGCGCGTTCTCCTGCAGATCGGCGAGGGCCGCGGCGTCCGTGGTGTACCCGCTCTTGGTCTTGCGGGTCTTCGGTAGCTGCAGCTCGTCGAACAGCACCTCCTGCAGCTGCTTGGGCGAGCCGAGGTTGACCTCGTGACCGATCGACGCGTATGCCTGCTGCGCGAGCTCCTCGGCGCGGGCGGCGAGCTCGCCCGAGAACTGCGCGAGCTTGTCGTGCGACACCGCGACCCCGGCGAGTTCCATGTCGGCCAGGGCTTCGAGGGTCGGCAGCTCGATGTCGTCGAGCACCTCCGCGACGCGGTCGGGCAGGTCGGCACGCTGAGCCTCGGAGACGCGACGGACGTACCACGAGAGCTGGCCCGGGGTGGCGCCCTCGGTCTCGGGCACGAGTTGCGTCGGATCGGCCTCGGGGAGCTTCTCGCCGAGGTAACGGTCGACGAGGTCGGCGAGCGACTTGTCGGGGAAGCTCGGACGCACCAGCCACCCCGCCAGGATCACGTCGTCGGCGATCCCCCCGACCACGATGCCTTCGCGCGCCAGGGCCTTCAGTTGCGGCTTCGCCGCGGCGAATACCTTCGGCGCCCGGGATGCCAGCCAGTCGGAGAGCGCATCGCGCACCGCGTCCGTCCACTCGGCTTCTGCCGCCGCGTCGGCGGTGGCGAGGCCGATCCGGGTCGGCCGCGATCCGACGAGGGTCAGCGTCACTCCCACCGGCCCTGCCGCATCCGCCGCCCACGCCGCCAGACCGGGCGCGTCGAGGACGGTGGCGGTGGGCGCGGTCGCGGTGGGGCGCGCCTCTTCGGACGACGCCGAGGGATCCGCCCCGAACGCGTCGAACACCCGCGGGAGCAGGGTGCGGAACTCGAGGCGCGCGAAGATGTCGCGGACCGCCTGCGTGTCGATGGGCTGCACGGCCAGGTCGGCCGGACCGACCTCGAGCTCGACGTCGCGCAGGAGGCGGTTGAGCGCTCGGTTGCGCTTGACGTCGTCGAGGTGCTCGCGCAGGTTGTTGCCCACGACGCCGGTGATCTTGTCGGCGTTGTCGAGGAGGGCCTCCAGCGACCCCCACTGGGTGAGCCACTTCACGGCCGTCTTCTCACCGACCTTGGGGACGCCGGGAAGGTTGTCGCTCGTCTCACCGACGAGAGCGGCGATCTCGGGGTACTGCGCCGGCGGCAGACCGTACTTCTCGACGACGGCGTCGGTGTCGTAGCGCTTGAGCTGCGAAACTCCCTGCACATTGGGGTACAGCAGCGTGATGTCGTCGGTGACGAGCTGAATCGTGTCGCGGTCGCCCGAGCAGACGAGGACGGAGAACCCTTCGGCCGACGCCTCCGTGGCGAGGGTCGCGAGGATGTCGTCGGCCTCGACCTCTTCCTTCGTCAGCACCGGCACGTTCAGGGCGCGGAGGCAGTCCTGCAGCAGGGGGATCTGCCCCTTGAACTCGATCGGGGATTCGCTGCGGTTGGCCTTGTACTCGCTGTACTCGCGCGTGCGGAACGACTGTCGCGACGTGTCGAACGCGACGGCCAGGTGCGTCGGCTTCTCGGCCTTCACCAGGTTCACGAACATCGACAGGAAGCCGTAGATGCCGTTGGTGTGCTGGCCGTCCTTCGTGGAGAAGTTGTCGACGGGCAGGGCGTAGAACGCCCGGTAGGCCAGCGAGTGGCCGTCGACGACGAGGAGAGTAGGCTTTTCGGCATCCGTCACTCGTCCAGCGTAACGAGAACCACGGACACTCCCCCGGCCCCGGCTTCTCGAAGGCGACGATGACCTCCACGACCCCCGACACCACCTCCGGACTCGACTGGGCCAAGCAGCGCGGAATGGGCGCTCTCGCCGAGAAGATGGGCATCGAGTGGGTCGAGTTCTCGGTCGAGCGCAGCGTCGCCACGATGCCGGTCGAGGGCAACACGCAGCCCGTCGGGCTGCTCCACGGCGGCGCCTACGTCGTGCTCGGAGAATCGCTGGGCTCGATGGCCGCGAACCTGTACGCCGGTGCCGGGCGTCTGGCCGTCGGCATCGACATCAACGCGACACACACTCGTTCGGCGACCTCGGGCATCGTCACGGGGGTCTGCACGCCGATCCACCTCGGCCGCTCCCTCACCGTCCACGAGATCGCCGTCTCCGACGAACAGGGCCGCCGATGCTCGACGATCCGCATCACCAATCTGATCAAGGACGCCCCGGCCCGCTGAGCCCAACGAAAAAGGGATGCCACCGCGGTGGCATCCCTCTTCGAATGACGGGGGGTCAGCTCTTCTTGGGCGCGAGCTGCTCGATGATGGCCTTCGCCACGTCCTGCATGGTGAGGCGACGGTCCATGGAGGCCTTCTGGATCCAGCGGAACGCCTCGGGCTCGGAAAGCCCCATCTTCTCGTTGAGCAGGCCCTTAGCGCGGTCGACGAGCTTCCGCGTCTCGAAGCGCTCGACCATGTCCGCCACCTCTGCCTCGAGCGTGATGATCTGCTCGTAGCGGGCCAGAGCGATCTCGATCGCGGGAAGCAGATCGTTCGGCGTGAACGGCTTGACGACGTACGCCAGCGCGCCCGCCTCGCTCGCACGCTCCACGAGCTCCTTCTGGCTGAACGCCGTCAGGAGCACGACCGGGGCGATGTGGTTCTTGCTGAGCTTCTCGGCCGCGCTGATGCCGTCGAGCTGCGGCATCTTGACATCCATGATGACCAGGTCGGGGCGCAGCTCGGTGGCCAGCTGGACGGCGGTCTCGCCGTCACCGGCCTCACCGACGACGTCGAAGCCGTTATCGCGGAGGATCTCGACGATGTCGAGACGAATCAGCGACTCGTCTTCCGCCACGACGACGCGACGGGGTGCGGTGGGCGCGCTCGCCGGCGCGGCTTCGTGATCTGTCACGGTTCCATCCTAAGACTGTGGGTGCGATGAACACCGTCACGGTGCGCATCTGTGCGGCGCCCTTGCGCAACCGAGGGCCAAGAGGTTATCGGAGCGACTCCGCAGCGGAGCCCACCCCTTATCGTGCCGGTGGTGGGATTCGAACCCACACGCCCTTTCGGACAGAGCATTTTGAGTGCCCCGCGTCTGCCATTCCGCCACACCGGCCGGTGTCGCGCTGATCGACCCTAGCGCACAGGGCCGATCAGCGCGTCGGAGTCAGTTGTCCTGATATCCGGGAGCCGCGCCGTGCACGGCATCGCCCACGCGGTGCACGCGCAGGTCGTTGGTGGATCCGGCGATTCCCGGAGGGGAACCGGAGATGACGACGACCTTGTCACCGATCTTGGCGAGGTCGTTGGCCAGCAGGTAGTCGTCCACCTGGAGGAACATCTTGTCGGTGTGCGACACGTGCTCGACGAGCGTCGAGCGCACGCCCCACGTCAGCGCGAGGCGCCGGCGGATGCCGGGCTCGGGCGTGAACGCGATCATCGGAATCGTGGAGCGAAGGCGCGACATGCGGCGCGCCGAGTCGCCCGACTCGGTGAAGACGCAGAGGTACTTGGCATCCACGAAGTCGGCCACCTCGACGGCGGCGAGGGTGATCGCGCCGCCCTGCGTGCGCGGCTTGTTCGTCAGGGGGGCGATGCGCTCGAGACCGTGCTCCTCGGTCGACTGAACGATGCGCGCCATGGTCTCCACGACCACGACCGGGTACGCCCCGACGCTCGTCTCTCCGGACAGCATGACCGCATCGGCGCCGTCGAGGACGGCGTTGGCGACGTCGCTGGTCTCGGCGCGGGTCGGAACCGGGTTCTCGATCATCGACTCGAGCATCTGCGTCGCGACGATCACGGGCTTTGCCATGCGGCGGCAGAGCTCCACCGCACGCTTCTGCACGATGGGCACGGCCTCGAGCGGGAGCTCGACGCCGAGGTCGCCGCGGGCGACCATGATGCCGTCGAACGCGTCGATGATCTCTTCGAGGTTGTCGACCGCCTGCGGCTTCTCGATCTTGGCGATGACCGGGATATACCGGCCCTCTTCGCCCATGATCTCGTGGACGCGCTCGATGTCCTTCGCGTCACGCACGAACGACAGGGCGATGAGGTCGGCGCCGGCGCGCAGGCCCCAGCGCAGGTCGGCCTCGTCCTTCTCGCTGAGCGCGGGGACGTTCACGGCCACGCCGGGAAGGTTGATGCCCTTGTTGTTGGACACGGGACCGCCGACGACGACGCGGGTGGTGACGACCGTGCCATCGGTCTCGACGACCTCGACGCGCACCTTCCCATCGTCGATGAGGAGGAAGTCGCCGGGCTTCACATCCTGCGGGAGACCCTTGAACGTCGTGCCGACGATCTCCTTCGTTCCGAGGATCTCTTCGATGGTGATCTTGAAGATGTCGCCGGCGGCGAGGTCGTGGGGTCCGTTCTCGAACTTTCCGAGGCGGATCTTCGGACCCTGCAGGTCGACGAGCGCGGCGACCGGGCGGCCGGCGTCCTCCGCCGCCTTGCGCACGTTGGCGAAGTTGGCATCGTGCACGGAGTAGTCTCCGTGGCTCAGGTTCAGTCGGGCGACGTCCACCCCGGCGTCGATGATGGCGCGAACCATCTCATACGACGACGTGGCGGGGCCGAGGGTTGCGACGATCTTGGCGCGTCTCATCCGTTTACAAGCTCCGTCAGGATATTCGGGAAGTGGCCGAACGGCCCTCACCAGCTTAGGGCCTGTCGAAGAACCGCGTGAGTTGGTGACTCAGCCACCTGCCGCGGTCGGTGCATTGCGTCTTGGGGTGGACCTTGACCTGCTGGCCGGGTGTCCGCCCTACCAGTTCCGCCGGTGGGTGAACTTACGGACGATCCTGGAGCAGTCTGCGTCGCTCATTGCGGCGATGTGGTGCCTCGGAGCGACTGAACGGGCTCTAACGTCCGAAGGCGGTAGGCGCCTCATACGCCCGCGTCTTGCCCCCGGATGATAGGAGATAACTTGCTTCATCCCGACGCTTTCTCGCGTTCTACTTTTGTGTTCTGCGCACTGATCACGGCCAGTGCGTTGCTGGCGGGTTGTGCCGGCGCATCCAATTCGCCCTCTGACTTGACGACTGTCGTCACCCTTGAAGAGAACGTTCCTATGGGGAAAGAGTCGGTTCTTCCCGCGAACGTGGGTGAACCACTTACGGCTTACGTTCCCGAAGACGGTTCAGAGATTTACCTGCCTGAACCGGTAGAAGTGGCTGTGATGGGTGGCTCGTTGGAACGGCTCGGCGAGGATGTTCCGATCGACGAACTCATCGAGGAGGCTGAGTCTCTCGGACAGAACATCGTTCCGGCGTTCGAGGAGGCGGGCCTGACCGGGAGGGAAGAGCATTCTTTGAACTGGGATCGCCCGGGGGATGCCTCAACAAGAGACTTCGTCGTGCAGACGGCTGCCTCCGTGGAGACCGCATCAGTCGTGATCTCGCCCGCATCGACGAGCGCGTACACTCGCCTTCTCGTCTGGAATGACAACAAGTACGTTCAGAATGTTCTTCGGTACGGCACGTCGACCTGGGGATGGGTCCACAGCAGGGATAAACATGGTGTGACCCAGTCCATGATCAAGAAGACCACCATGTTCCCGCGCTCTCGCACCGTCAGCGGATCCAACATCTATTACCAAACCCCCGCGATCAAATACATATGCTGGATGGCTTCTTGCTCGATCGACCGGCAAATGGACGTGCGGGTCGTCTACGATCTCGCGCGCCAGTCTGACAACTTCGCGAAGGGTGTCATCACGGCGTACTGTGTCGGCCCAACAGTTTGCCCGCAATGGGTTCGCGATGTCGCAGGATGACGTTACCCCGGACGGCCAAGAACCATCGTCCCTGGATTTCTCACCGTTCGTGCGAGATCGGTTTCCCGCCGGCGGGCTCCTCGGGATGAAGGTCGTCAGCGTTTCTCAAGAGGGGACGACCCTCCGCGTGGTGTTCGACGGTGTTCCTCAGATCCGGCCCGGGCGCTTCGGAGTGCGAATCGTGACACCAGAGCGCGTGGGCGATCCTCGGTGGAATGAATTCCCGGTCACACACGACGACCCCGAGGAGTGGGCGTCGCTCGCCATCATTTTGGAGCTCGTCGAGGTCTACGACACAACCGCCCAGAGCTTCGACGGCCTTCCCGACGCAGACGGGATCATCTGGTTGAGCTGACGTCAGCGAGATACGTACAGATGCAGAGATCGGTGAGCGGTGGCGTGCGGCCCATGAACCACGACGCCACCGCCCCCTTTGCCCCTACCGTCGCGGTATCTCCCGGCGCATCGACACCAGAGGTTCGTGACAGGCGTCAGGCGGGCAGAAGCCCGATGGCGACATCGGTGGGGCGCACCGGTGCAGGCAGCACCGTTTCGCCCATGAGGAACGTGTCGACCTCGGCGGCCGCGGCGCGACCCTCGGCGATGGCCCACACGATGAGCGACTGGCCGCGCCCGGCGTCACCGGCCACGAACACGCCCGGGGCGGTCGTGGCGTAGGTAGCGTCGCGTTCGACGTTGCCGCGGTTGGTGAACTGCGCGCCCAGCTGCTGCTCCAGGTTCTCCCGCTCGGGGCCGGTGAAGCCCATGGCGATCAGAACCAGGTCGGCGGGAATCTCGCGCTCGGTGCCGCTCCTGGGTACGCGGCGACCGTCGATGTACTCGGTCTCGGCCACGCGAAGCGCGCGCACCTCCCCCGCCTCGTTGCCGAGGAACTCGACGGTGGACGCGAGGTAGGTGCGTTCGCCCCCCTCCTCGTGCGCGGACGCGACCTCGAACAGGTTCGGCATCATCGGCCACGGCTGGTCCATCGGTCGCTCCGACGGGGGCTGCTTGCCGATCGCGAGGTTCGTCACGCTCAGCGCACCCTGACGGTGCGCGGTGCCGATGCAGTCCGCGCCGGTGTCGCCACCACCGATGACGACGACGTGCTTGCCTTCGGCGGTGATCTGCTGCGGGATCTGGTCGCCCGCGACGGCCTTGTTGCCCTCGACGAGGTACTCCATGGCGAAGTGGACACCGTCGAGGTCGCGGCCCGGGATCGCGAGGTCACGCGGCACGGTCGAACCCGTGGCCACCACGACGGCGTCGTAGCGGGCGCGCAGGTCGCTCCACGAGATGTCGGTGCCGATCTCGACGCCCGCGCGGAAGCGCGTGCCCTCGGCCTGCATCTGCCGAAGCCGCAGTTCGAGGTGGCGCTTCTCCATCTTGAAGTCCGGGATGCCGTAGCGCAGCAGTCCGCCGATCCGGTCGTCGCGCTCGTACACCGCGACGGTGTGGCCGGCGCGCGTGAGCTGCTGCGCCGCGGCCAGGCCCGCGGGTCCCGAGCCGACGACGGCCACGGTCTTGCCGGTGAGACGCTCGGGCGGCTCGGGCTCGACCCACCCGTTCGAGAACGCCTCGTCGATGATCGAGACCTCGACCTGCTTGATCGTCACCGCGGGCTGGTTGATGCCCAGCACGCACGAGCTCTCGCAGGGCGCGGGGCACAGACGACCCGTGAACTCGGGGAAGTTGTTCGTGGCGTGCAGCCGCTCGATCGCCGCGCGACCCTCCCCGCGCCACGTGAGGTCGTTCCACTCGGGAATGAGGTTGCCCAGCGGACAGCCCTTGTGACAGAACGGGATGCCGCAGTCCATGCAGCGTCCGGCCTGGCGGCGGATGACGGCCGAGTCGCCCGGCTCGTACACCTCTTTCCAGTCCATGATGCGAACGGGCACGGGGCGCCGCTTGGGGAGCTCACGCTCCGTGACCTTGAGAAAGCCTTTCGGGTCAGCCACCCGTCACCTCCAGAATGCGTGTCCAGACGACGTCGCCGTCGGGGTCGAGCCCCTCGGCGACCGCCTCCTGGCGGGTCTGCAGAACCGCGGCGTAATCGCGCGGCAGTACCCGGACGAAGTTCTCCACCTCGACCTCGAAGTCTGCGAGCAGACGACGGGCCAGCGTGGAGTCGGTCTCGGCGACGTGCTTCTCGAGCAGGTCGCGCAGCATCTCGGCATCCCCCGATCCGAGGGGACCGAGTTCGAGTTCGCCGGATGCCAGGGCTTCCCGGTTCACCAGGTCGGTGTCGAGCTTGTAGACGTACGCCTGTCCGCCGGACATACCGGCGCCGAGGTTGCGGCCCGTCGCCCCGAGGATGACGGCGAGGCCACCGGTCATGTACTCCAGCGCGTGGTCGCCCACGCCCTCGACGACCGCGGTGGCGCCCGAGTTGCGGACGAGGAACCGCTCCCCCACGACGCCGTTCAGGAACATCTGTCCCTGGGTGGCGCCGTAGCCGATGACGTTTCCGGCGATCACGTTCTCGGACGCCTCGAAGGTCGATCCGCGCGGAGGGCGCACGACGATCTTGCCGCCCGACAGGCCCTTGCCGACGTAGTCGTTCGAGTCGCCTTCGAGGCGCAGCGTGATGCCCGCGGGCATGAACGCACCCAACGACTGTCCGGCCGAACCCGTGAGGCGCACATCGATCGCCCCGTCCGGGAGCCCGTGCTCGCCGTGCGCCTTCGTGACGTGGTGACCGAGCATGGTCCCGACCGCACGGGCGGTGTTGCGCACGGGCAGATCGATGGCGACGGTCCCGCCGTGGGCGATGACGTCCTGCGCCCGTTCGATGAGCTGCACGTCGAAGTGGTCGTCGAGTTCGTGGTCCTGGTTGCGCCCGTGGCGGCGCGGCTCGTCGTCGGCGAAACGCGGCCCCTCGAGGATCGGGGCGAGGTTGAGGCCCCGGGCCTTCCAGTGCTCCACCGCGCCGTTGACGTCGAGCAGCTCGGAGCGCCCGACGATCTCGTCGATGGAACGGTATCCGAGGGCGGCCAGGTACTCCCGGACCTCCTGCGCGATGAACTCCATGAAGTTCACGACGTACTCGGCCTTGCCCGTGAACCGCTGACGCAGCACCGGGTTCTGGGTCGCGACTCCCACGGGGCACGTGTCGAGGTGGCAGACGCGCATCATGATGCAGCCCGAGACGACGAGCGGCGCGGTGGCGAAACCGAACTCCTCGGCGCCCAGGAGCGCGCCGATGATCACGTCGCGACCGGTCTTCATCTGGCCGTCCACCTGCACCACGACGCGGTCCCGCATGCCGTTCAGCATGAGGGTCTGCTGGGTCTCGGCGAGCCCGAGCTCCCACGGCGTGCCCGCGTGCTTGAGCGAGTTCATCGGGCTGGCGCCCGTTCCGCCGTCCTGCCCGGAGACGAGGATGACGTCGCTCAGGGCCTTCGCGACGCCGGCCGCGACCGCACCGATGCCCGACTGGCTCACGAGCTTGGTGTGGATGCGGGCCGACGGGTTCGCGCGCTTGAGGTCGAAGATGAGCTGCTTGAGGTCTTCGATCGAGTAGATGTCGTGGTGCGGCGGGGGCGAGATGAGCCCGACGCCGGCGGTCGCGTGGCGCGTGCGCGCCACCCACGGGTACACCTTCGCCGGCGGCAGCTGACCGCCCTCGCCGGGCTTGGCGCCCTGAGCGAGCTTGATCTGGATGTCGTCCGCCTCGGTGAGGTAGAGGCTCGTCACACCGAACCGACCGGATGCCACCTGCTTGATGGCGCTCCGGCGCTCGGGGTCGAGCAGTCGCTCGACGTCCTCTCCACCTTCACCGGTGTTCGACTTGCCGCCGATGCGGTTCATCGCGATCGCCAGGACCTCGTGCGCCTCCTGGGAGATCGAGCCGTAGCTCATCGCTCCCGTCTGGAAGCGCTTGACGATCGCCGAGACCGGCTCGACCTCGTCGATGGGCACGGGAGGCCGCTGGCCGGTGCGCAGCGAGAACAGGCCGCGCAGGGTCTTGAGCTCGTGCGCCTGGTCGTCGATGAGCTTGGTGTACTCGCGGAAGATGTCGTAGCGACGCTCGCGGGTGGCATGCTGCAGGCGGAACACCGTGTCCGGGTTGAACAGGTGGGGTGCTCCGTCGCGGCGCCACTGATACTCGCCGCCGGTCCACAGCCGCTCGTGCGCGCGGGCGGCGGCATCCTCGGGGTAGGCGTACTCGTGGCGCGCGGCGTTCTCGGCCGCGATGACGTCCAGACCCACGCCGCCGAGCTTGGTCTCGGTGCCGGTGAAGTAGGCATCCACGAACTCGCGCGAGAGCCCGACCGCCTCGAACACCTGCGCACCGGCGTAGGAGGAGACCGTCGAGATGCCCATCTTGGACATGATCTTCAGCACGCCCTTGCCGAGCCCGTAGATGAGGTTCTTCACGGCCTTCTGCGGGGTGACGCCCGTGATGAAGCCCGCGCGGACGAGGTACTCGACCGTCTCCATCGCCAGGTACGGGTTGACCGCCGATGCGCCGTAGCCGATGAGGGTCGCGACGTGGTGCACCTCGCGCACGTCGCCCGCCTCGACCACGAGACCCACCTTCATGCGGGTCTCCTTGCGGATGAGGTGGTGGTGCACCGCGGCGAGCATGAGCAGCGACGGGATGGGTGCGAGGTCCTTGTTGGAGTCGCGGTCACTGAGCACGATGAACTCCGCGCCGTCCTCGATCGCCTGGTCGACCTCGGTGCACATCTGCGTGAGGCGCTTCTGCAGCCCCTTGTGCCCCGCCTCGACGCGGTACAGGCCGCGGATCGTCACCGACGAGCGCCCCGGCAGAGCGGTGTCGATGTGCTGGATCTTCGCGAGCTCGTCGTTGTCGATCACGGGGAAGTCGAGCGTCACGGTGCGCGTGTGCTCCGGGCCCCAGTCGAGCAGGTTCCGTTCGGGCCCGAGCCCCAGCGACAGCGACGTGACGACCTCTTCGCGGATCGAGTCCAGCGGCGGGTTCGTGACCTGGGCGAACTGCTGCGTGAAGTAGTCGAACAGCAGCCGCGGACGGTCGCTCAGCACGGCCACGGGCGCGTCGCTGCCCATCGCGCCGAGCGGCTCGGCACCGTTCTGCCCCATGGGGGTCAGGAGCAGTCGCACCTCTTCTTCGGTGTAACCGAAAGTGCGCTGACGGCGCGTGATCGAGGCGATCGGGTGCACGATGTGCTCGCGCTCGGGGAGCTCCGACAGACGCACGCGGCCCGCATCGAGCCACTCCTGCCAGGGCTCGAGAGTCGCGAGCTGCTTCTTGATCTCTTCGTCCTCGACGATGCGACCCTGCGCCGTGTCGACCAGGAACATCCGGCCGGGCTGCAGACGCCCACGGCGCTTGATGCGCTCGGGCGCGAAGTCCAGCACGCCGGTCTCGGACCCGATGACGACAAGGCCGTCGGTGGTCTCGGTCCAGCGGCCGGGACGCAGACCGTTGCGGTCGAGGGTGGCGCCCACGAGCGTGCCGTCGGTGAAGATCAGGGCCGCCGGGCCGTCCCACGGCTCCATCTGCATGGAGTGGTAGTCGTAGAATGCGCGCAGGTCGGGGTCGATGGCGGCCTGCTTCTCGTAGGCCTCGGGGACCATCATCATGATGGCGTGCGGCAGGCTGCGACCGGTGAGGGTCAGCAGTTCCAGCACCTCGTCGAAGGATGCCGAGTCGCTGGCGCCCTCGGTGCAGATGGGCAGCAGCGGGCGCACGTCGCCGATCAGCTCGGACTCCAGCTGCGACTGGCGCGCACGCATCCAGTTGCGGTTGCCCTTGACGGTGTTGATCTCGCCGTTGTGCGCGAGCATGCGCAGCGGCTGGGCGAGGGGCCACGACGGGAACGTGTTCGTGGAGTACCGCGAGTGCACGACCGCGAGCTCCGAGGCGAAACGCTCGTCCTGCAGGTCGGGGTAGAACGGCTCGAGCTGGAGGGTCGTGACCATGCCCTTGTAGCCGAGGGTGCGGCTCGACAGCGACACGAAGTACGCGTCGAGCTCGTGACGGGCACGCTTGCGCAGCCGGTAGACCCGCCGGTCCAGCGCGATGCCCGACAGCGCGGGCTGGTCGCCGACAGCGGGGTGCGACACGAACAGCTGCTCGAAGGCGGGCCGGGCGTCGAAGGCGAGCTTGCCGAGGTTCTCGGGCTCGGTCGGCACCTCGCGCCACCCCAGCACGTGGAGGTTCTCGGCGCGGGCGATCTCCTCGATGCCGGCCTTCTGCGCGGCGCGCTCCTCGTGCCCGAGCGGCAGGAAGACCATGCCCGCGGCGTACTCGCCCATCGGCGGCAGCTCGAAGCCGACGACCTCGCGCAGGAACGCGTCGGGCATCTGCGTGAGGATGCCCGCACCGTCGCCGGTGCCGGCATCCGAACCGATCGCACCGCGGTGCTCGAGGTTGCGGAGCGCCGTCAGCGCCAGGTCGATGATGTCGTGCCCGGGCTCGCCGCGGAGCGTGGCCACCATGGCGAGACCGCACGCGTCCTTCTCGAACGCCGGGTCGTACATGCCCTGCCGGGCGGGGAAGGCGCCGCCGACGGCGCCGGAACGGGAGCTCGAAGCCATACCAACCGTCCTCACGTTGATGCTGCGAATGGGACGACGTCGGCCCAGGGAGTTACTTCGTGGCGAGGCTGCTTGTGGCGCTGGTGCCGACGGTGTCGTTCGTCGCGGGCGGCTCGCTCACGTCGACGAAGTCAGTGGGGTCGGTCGATTCTACAGCCCCCGGAGCCTTCGACTCGCGCCCGGGCATGTACGGCGACGGCTCGAGCCCCAGGTGGCGACGAGACTGCACGACGAAGATGACGAGTCCGAGCACGACTCCGAAGATCGCCGCCCACACGTTCGTGCGAAGCCCGAGGATGATGTCGCTCGGGTCGATACGGATGGATTCCCAGACGATCCGGCCCGCGCTGTACCAGACGAGGTAGAGCGCGAACTGCTTCCCCCACTGCAGCGTGAAGCGCTTGCCGGCCCACAGGATGACCGCGGCGCCGAGGAGGTTCCAGATCACTTCGTAGAGGAAAGTCGGCTGGAAAAGCGTGTCGGATGGCAGCCCGACGGGGATGGCCGGGTTCGGCCGGTCGATCTCGAGGCCCCACGGGAGGTCGGTCGGCTGGCCGAAGAGCTCCTGGTTGAACCAGTTGCCGAAGCGTCCCATCGCCTGGGCGATGATGAGGCCCGGGGCCAGCGCGTCCGCGAAGGTCCAGAAGCGGATGCCGGTCCAGCGGCAGCCGAGGTACGCACCGATCGCACCGCCGATGAGCGCGCCGTAGATGGCGATGCCGCCCTCCCAGATCGCCCAGACGGACCCGGGCTGCAGGGGGTTCCACGGATTCGATCCGGGCCCGAAGTAGAACCCGAGGTGGGTGACCACGTGGTAGATCCGCGCGAACACGATCGCGAGCGGCACCGCCAGCAAGCAGATGTCGATGACGACCCACTTCTCGGCCCCACGTCGCGTCAGACGCGCGTTCGTCAAGAACACGGCCACGATGATGCCCGCGATGATGCAGAGGGCATAGAAGTGGATGCGCAGGGGTCCGAGGTCGATGTACGAGATCGAAGGGCTCGGGATGCTGGCGAGCGCGCCGGCGGCAGCGCTCGAGAGGGCGAACGTCATGCAGTCGAGTCTAGGCGCGCCGTGTCGTGCCCGCCGACAGTTCGGAGGCGAGCTCGCGCAGCGCCGGCACACCACCGTCGCGCAGTGCCTTCACCAGCGCCGTTCCCACGATCGCGCCGTCGGCGTACTCGATGACGCCGGCGACCTGCTCCGCGTTGGAGATGCCGATACCGACGCACGAGTGAGCGGCCCCGTGCTCGCGCAAACGTGCGACGAGGCCGCGGGCAGCGGCATCCAGCTGTGTCCGCTCCCCCGTGATGCCCATCGTCGAGACGGTGTAGACGAACCCGGTCGACGCGCGGACAATCATGTCGAGACGCTCGTCGGTGGACGTGGGGGCGGCGAGGAACACGCGGTCGAGGCCCGTGCGCTCGCTCACGGCGATCCACGCCGACGCGGCGTCGGGGGTGATGTCGGGCGTGATGAGCCCCGCACCACCGGCCGCCGCGAGGTCGTCGGCGTACCGGTCGACGCCGCACTGCTCGACGAGGTTCCAGTACGTCATCACGAGCACCGGCACGTCGGTGCGCGCGGTCACCTCGCGGATGATCGTGAAGAGATCGCGCATGCGGAAACCGTTGGCCAGCGCCGTCTGGGTCGCCTCCTGGATGACCAGACCGTCCATCACGGGATCGCTGTACGGCGGTCCCAGTTCGATGACGTCGGCGCCGGACTCGGCCAGTGCCACCGCCGCCTCGATGCTCGTGGACACGTCGGGGAAACCGGCCGGCAGATAGCCGACGAGGGCGCCGCGTCCTGCGGCGTGCGCCGCGTCGATCGCCGCGGAGACGCGCGAGGTCACAGTTCGACCCCCGCACCGCTCGCGGCGTCCGGGGCGGGCGTGACCTCGACGGGCGAGCCGGGAGCGGATGCCACGGCCTCGGCGCCCGCGGTCTGGGCCGGTCGTCCCTCGGGCGCCGGTGCGTGCTCCGCGTCGTAGAGGGAGAAGTAGCGGGCCGCGGTGTCCATGTCCTTGTCGCCGCGACCGGAGAGGTTCACCGCGATGATGGCATCCGGGCCGAGCTCTCGGCCGATGCGCAGGGCGCCGGCCAGCGCGTGAGCGGACTCGATCGCGGGGATGATGCCCTCGGTGCGCGACAGCAGGCGCAGGGCCTGCATCGCCTCATCGTCGGTCGCGGGGATGTACTGGGCGCGCCCGATGTCCGCCAGCCACGCGTGCTCCGGACCGACGCCGGGGTAATCGAGACCCGCCGAGATCGAATGCGACTCGGTCGTCTGGCCGTCCTCGTCCTGCAGCACGTACGTGCGCGCGCCGTGGAGGACCCCGGGACGCCCGCGCTCGATCGAGGCGGCGTGCTTCGGGGTGTCGACGCCGTCACCGGCGGCCTCGACGCCGTAGAGCGCGACGCCCTCGTCGTCGAGGAAGGCGTCGAACATGCCGATCGCGTTCGATCCGCCGCCCACGCACGCGAAGACCGCGTCGGGCAGGCGACCGAGACGCTCGAGGAACTGCGCGCGGGTCTCTTCGCCGATGACCTTCTGGAAGTCCCTGACCATGGCGGGGAACGGGTGCGGTCCCGCGGCGGTGCCGAAGATGTAGTTCGTCGTCTCGACCGTCGACACCCAGTCTCGGTACGCCTCGTTGATGGCGTCCTTGAGCGTCCGCGAGCCCGTGGTCACCGGGACGACCTCGGCACCGAGCAGGCGCATGCGTGCCACGTTCAGGGCCTGACGCTCGGTGTCGACCTCGCCCATGTAGATCACGCAGTCGAGACCGAACAGAGCGGCCGCCGTCGCGGTGGCGACACCGTGCTGCCCGGCACCCGTCTCGGCGATGACGCGGGTCTTGCCGAGGCGTTTGGTGAGCAGAGCCTGTCCGAGGACGTTGTTGATCTTGTGCGAGCCGGTGTGGTTGAGGTCTTCCCGCTTGAGGAAGACACGGGCGCCGCCCGCGTGCTCGGCGAAGCGCGGCACCTCGGTGAGGACGGAGGGCCGGCCGGCGTAGTCGTGCAGGAGCGTCTTCAGCTCGTCGAGGAACGCCGGGTCGGCCATGGCCGACTCCCACACCTCGGTGAGCTCGTCGATCGCGGCGATCAGCGATTCGGGCATGTAGCGGCCGCCGAAGTCGCCGAAGAACGGCCCCTTCTGGTCGCGCAGGCTCGCGGTGGTCATGCAGTCTCCTGGAGGAAGGCGCGCAGGGTCGCGACGGGGTCGCCGGTCACGAGCGCTTCGCCGACGAGAACGACATCGGCTCCGGCGCCGCGATAGTGCGCGACATCGGCGGGGGCGAGGACGGCCGACTCGGCGATCTTGACGGCATCCGCGGGGAACCGGTCGACGAGGCGGCCGAAGAGGTCGCGATCGAGTTCGAACGTGGAGAGGTCGCGCGCGTTGACGCCGATGAGCTTCGCGCCGAGGTCGGCGGCTCGCTCGAGCTCGTCGGCGGAATGGGTTTCGACGAGAGCGGCCATGCCGAGCTCCGTCGTCAGCTGGTACAGCTCGCGCAGCGTCTTCTGGTCGAGGGCCGCGACGATGAGAAGCACCAGGTCGGCCCCGGACGCGCGGGCCTCGAGCACCTGATACGGCGTCGCGATGAAGTCCTTGCGGAGAACCGGCACCGACACGGCGGCGCGCACGGCCTCGAGATCGGCCAGGCTGCCCTTGAACTTCCGACCCTCGGTGAGCACCGAGATCGCGGACGCCCCGCCCTCCTCGTAGAGGCGCGCCTGCCGGGCCGGATCGGGGATGCTCGCCAGATCGCCGCGCGAGGGACTCGCACGCTTGACCTCGGCGATGATCTTCACCCGGTCGGCGGGGGCGAGCATCGCCACGGCGTCACGCGCGGGGGCCTGAGCGACGGCATCCCGCTCCACCGCGGAGAGCGGACGCGACGCGGCGCGCTGCTCGGCGTCTTCTACCGCTCCGGCCGTGAGGTCGGCCAGCACGGTCAGTGCGCCTTCGGGTTGGACTTCGCGCCGTTCGCGCCGTAGCCGGCCTTGGTCATGATCCAGCCCACGATCGCGCCCACCACGAGGAGGCCGACCGAGGCCCAGACCAGCACCGGCATCTCGAGGTAGAAGAACACCGTGCCGATGGCGACGGCGAGGAGCATGATGATCACGGCCGTCCAGGCAGCGGGCGAGTGTCCGTGGCCGGGATCGCCGATGGGGTTGCTCATGGATCTCCTTCGAGTCGCGCGCGGGCGCGGGGAACAGCGTCGATCCAGTCTATCGAACCGACCGGGCGCGACCCGCGCCGACGCTTCGACGTCGACGGAAGCGTCGATCAGGCGGTGGGGTCGTCGCCGCGCGACAGGTCGTCCCACGAGTCGATCGCGTCGTGCGGCCGCGATCCATCGGCGGGGGCCTCCGCAGCGGTGCGGTACTTGCGCCCCGCGCTCCCCTGCCACCGGCGGGCGGTGACCAGCGTGAAGGCCGCAGCCGCCGCGAGGAGGATCTGCGCGAGAAGCGTCACGGCCGGCCACGGGGTCAGCACCATCGACGCGACGAGATCGGCGGCGGCATCCCCGCCGGAGATGCCGGTGGCCTCGGCGACGGTCGCGGCAGTCGCGGACACCGGCATCGTGAGCAGCAGCTGCGCGGTCGCGACGCCGACGATGCCGGCGATCGCCAGGGCGAGGGCGGCGAGGATGTAGCGCATGACGGGACCGACGATCGAGAGGGCGGCCGCGAGCGCGAGCACGGCCAGGCTCAATGGGGTGAGCACCGGGATGGCGTCGGACCCGGCCACCGCGAGGGGCTGCTGCGCGCCGTCGGACAGGGTGACGTCGATCCACGTCTGGGTGGAGGAGATCACGCTCACGGCGCCGACTCCCAGCATGCCGACGACGGCGAGCGAGCGCGCCCGACGCATCAGCTCTGCCCCACCACGGGCTCGAGATCGGTGGCGTCGAAGCACGTGTGGTCGCCCGTGTGGCACGCGGCGCCCACCTGGTCCACCTCGATGAGCAGGGTGTCGCCGTCGCAATCCAGGCGTGCGCCCTTCACGATCTGGATGTGACCCGAGGTGTCGCCCTTGCGCCAATACTCCTGACGCGAGCGCGACCAGAACGTCACCCGGCCGGTGGTCAGCGTGCGGCGCAGGGCCTCGGCATCCATCCACCCCACCATGAGCACCTCGCGCGAGTCGAACTGCTGGACGACCGCCGTCACGAGTCCTTGGGCGTCGTACGTGACTCGCTCGACGGCCTCGACGTTCATCGGCGCACCTCGATGCCCTCGGCGGCCATCGCGTCCTTGACCTGGCCGACCGTGAGCTGACCGGAGTGGAACACGGATGCCGCGAGCACGGCGTCGGCCCCGGCGGCGACGGCCGGGGCGAAGTGCTCCAGCGCTCCCGCGCCGCCCGAGGCGATGACCGGCACCGCCGCGACCTGGCGCATGAGCCGCACGAGCTCGAGATCGAAGCCCTGTTTCGTGCCGTCGGCGTCGATGGAGTTCACCAGCAGCTCCCCTGCGCCGCGCTCGACGGCCTCGCGCGCCCACTCGAGGGCGTCGAGGGTCGTCTCGGTGCGCCCGCCGTGCGTGGTGACGACGAAGCCGGAGGGGGTGGATGCCGCGCGCTTGACATCCAGGGACAGCACGATGACCTGCGCGCCGAAACGGTCCGCGATCTCGTCGATGAGTGCCGGCCGTGCGATCGCGGCGGAGTTCACGCCGATCTTGTCGGCACCCACCGACAGCAGGCGCGCGACGTCGTCGGTCGAGCGCACTCCGCCGCCGACGGTGAGCGGGATGAACACCTGTTCGGCGGTGCGCCGGACGACATCGTAGGTCGTGGCGCGCTCGTCGACGGTCGCCGTCACATCCAGGAACGTGATCTCGTCGGCGCCCTGCTCGAAGTAGAGCTTCGCCAGCTCCACGGGGTCGCCCATGTCACGCAGGTCGAGGAAGTTGACGCCCTTCACGACGCGGCCGGCGGCGACGTCGAGGCACGGGATGATGCGACGCGCGAGTGTCATCAGAGCCTCGCGGCGAGGATCTCGGTCACGAGGATCGCCCGGGCGCCGATCGCGTAGAGCTCATCCATGACGCGGTTCACGTCGCGGCGAGGACTCATGACGCGTACCGCCACCCACTCGGGATCGCGCAGGGGCGAGATCGTCGGAGACTCCAGGCCCGGAGCAACGGCGATCGCCTGATCGATGAGCGCCGTGGGCAGGTCGTAGTCGATGAGCACGTACTTGCGTGCGGCGAGCACGCCGCGCAGACGCCGCAGGAGTGTCTCGGTTCCCTCGACCTCCTGCGGTCCGGCGATGAGCACCGCGTCGGATTCGAGCAGCACGGGCCCGAAGATCTCCAGGCCCGCCTGACGCAGCGTGGTACCGGTCGAGACGACATCGGCGACGGCATCCGCGACGCCCAGCTGGACCGCGGACTCGACGGCGCCGTCCAGCGGCACGATGTCGACGGCGATCCCGCGCTCGTCGAGGAACGCGTCGACCAGCCCCGGATAGGCCGTCGCCACGCGCAGACCCTCGAGGTCTTCGACGTCGGTGAAACGGCCGGGGCGTCCGGCGAAGCGGAAGGTCGACCCGGCGAAGCCGAGCGACTCGATCTCACGGGCACCCGGCATGCGGGCGTCGAGGAGCAGGTCGCGGCCCGTGATGCCGACATCGAGGGCGCCCGAGCCGACGTAGGTCGCGATGTCACGAGGACGGAGATAGAAGAACTCGACCTCGTTGACGGGGTCGACGGTGTACAGGTCTTTCGAGTCGCGTCGTCCGGTGTATCCGGCCTCCGAGAGCATCTCGGCGGCGGTTTCGGCGAGCGACCCCTTGTTCGGCACGGCGATTCGCAACATGACGGGGGCTTTCGTGGTTCGTGAGCGTCGGATGGGAGACAGCGGCTCAGAGATGTCGGTAGACGTCCTCGAGCGTCAGGCCCTTCGCGAGCATGAGCGTCTGCAGGTGGTAGAGCAGCTGCGAGATCTCTTCGGCGGCGGCCTCGTCGGACTCGTACTCGGCAGCCATCCACACCTCGGCGGCTTCCTCGACGATCTTCTTGCCGATGGCGTGCACGCCCGCATCGAGCTGGGCGACGGTGCCGGAGCCGGCGGGGCGTTCGACGGCCTTGGCGCTCAGCTCGGCGAACAGGTCGTCGAAGGTCTTCACGCTTCTAGGGTATCGGCTGGGCGGCGGTCGAGATGCCGGGGCGCTGCGCGGGGCGCGGCGGTGCGTGAACGCTGCGCGGTGCACGGCGACGCATAAACGCGATCGGCGCGCATAAACGCGAGGGCAGCGTGTTTCTACGCGTGGATCGCGTTTATGCGTGCGACGGGGCGGCGTGGGACCGGGTCAGTGCGCGTGCCGGGCGGCGAGGGAGCGGAGCGACTGGATCGCGCGGTCGGGATCATCGGCGCCGAACACCGCCGACCCCGCGACGAACGTGTCGGCTCCCGCCTCGGCGGCCTGAGCGATGGTCGATTCGCCGATCCCGCCGTCGACCTGCAGCCACACGCTGGAGCCCCGGCGCCGGGCCTCGTCGGCGAGCGCGCGGAGCTTGGGCATCGTCTCGGGCATGAAGGACTGGCCCCCGAACCCCGGCTCGACCGTCATGACGAGGATCTGGTCGAACTCGTTCAGCACCTCGAACAGGTTCTCCACGGGGGTGGCGGGCTTGACGGCGACACCGGCGCGCGCGCCGATCGACCGGAGTGTGCGGGCCAACGACACGGGGGATGCCGCGGCTTCGAGGTGGAAGGTGACGGACGCCGCACCCAGCTCGGCGTACTCGGGGGCCCACCGATCGGGGTCGTCGATCATGAGGTGGACGTCCAGCGGTACGGGGCTCGTCTCCTGAATGCGGCCCACCATTTGCGGACCGAACGTCAGATTCGGCACGAAATGGTTGTCCATGACATCGACGTGCACGAAGTCCGCGCCGGCGATGCGGGCGAGCTCCGTCTGCATGTTCACGAAGTCGGCGGCGAGGATGCTCGGATTGATGCGGGGCACGGCTCCATTATCCGCGTCGGGTCCGAACCGCCCTGCGCGAGTCGCCACGATTTGTCGCCTCGCCGGGCTCGGCGGCGACAAATCGTGGCGACTCGCGCTTCAGGGGAGGCGACGCAGGAGGGCGATCGACATGGCGTCCGTCCCGTGGCGGTGGGGCCACAACTGGGCGCGCAAGGAGCCGTCGGACTGCGGCGGGAGGTCGATGTCGGCTCCGGCGATGTCGCGCACGACGGCGCGCGCGTCGAGCTCCTCGATGGTGCTGCCGAATTCGCGGCGCACCTCGGCGAGGACGCCCGCCGTCTCCGCGAGGTGCGGGGAGCACGTCACGTACGCCAGCACGCCGCCGGGCGCGAGCGCGCCGAGCCCCGCCCGCACGAGTTCGAGCTGCAGCGCGGTGAGGTCGGGAACATCGGCCGGGGTCTTGCGCCACCGCGCCTCGGGTCGACGGCGCAGGGCCCCGATCCCCGTGCAGGGCGCGTCGACCAGGATGCGGTCGTACGTCCCCGGCGCGCGGGCAGCGCGGTCGCGTCCGTCCTCCTCCGTGACCTCGACCTCGAGCGGAACGGATGCCACAGCCCGACGCACCAGCCCCGCACGAGCGGGCGCGATCTCGTTGGCGTCGAGGTGGGCGCCCGCGGCGAGGGCCTCGGCCGCCAGGAGCGCCGTCTTGCCGCCGGGGCCGGCGCACAGATCGAGCCACCTCTCCCCCGCGACGACGGGACGCACGCGGCTGAGCGCCAGAGCAGCGAGCTGCGACCCTTCGTCCTGGACACGGATGCGTCCCTCGATGCTGCGGATGAGGGCGTCGGGGTCGCCGCCGCGCGTGAAGAACGCCGTCGGGGCGTAGCGCGCGTGCTTCGCGTCGTCGGGGATGTCGGCGAGTCCGGGAAGAGCGACCATCGCCACGCGGGGTGCGTCGTTGTCGGCCGCGAGGAGCGTGTCGAGCTCGTCGGCGCGTCCTTCGGCGGCCAGCGCGCGGCGAAGTGCCCGCACGATCCAGACGGGGTGCGCGCTGCGCAGACCCAGTCGCTCGTCGTCGCTGCGCGCCGCGTCGGTGATCCGCTCCATCCAATGCCCGGGGGTCTCACGGGACACGCGGCGCAGAACGGCGTTGGTGAACCCCGCGGCTCCGCGCCCGCCACCGTGGCGGCGGGCGAGCTCGACCGACTCGTTGACGGCGGCGTGCGAGGCCACCCGCGTCGACAGCAGCTGATGCACCCCGAGCCGCAGCGCGTCGAGCACCGGCGGATCGATGCGGTCGACGGTGCGATCGGCCGCCGCCGTGATGATCGCGTCGTAGGTGCCACGGCGCCGCAGGGTTCCGTACGTCAGTTCGGTGGCGAGACCGGCGTCCTTGGCATCCAGCTTCGCCCGGTCGATCGCGTGCGGCAGCAGAAGATTGGCGTACGCCTCATCTGTCGTGACCGCGCGCAGGACGTCGTAGGCGACCGCGCGCGCCCCTTGCACGCTCACGATCCCAGCACCGGTTCGCTCGCGCGCAGGCCACGGAACCAGTCGCCCGCGGCCATGGCGCCCTTGCCGGCGGGCTGCACGGTCTCCAGGCGCAGCGGCGCGGTGGCGGTACCGACCAGGATCTCTCGGCCGGATGCCACGACCCGGCCCGGCGGGATCGGATCCGCCGCGCTCGTCGAGGCGCGCAGCACCTTCAGGCGTGTGCCGTCGAGAGTGGTGTGCGCACCGGGTTCGGGCGTGACCCCGGCGATGCGCGCCCGCAGGGTCGCGGCATCCTGAGTGAAGTCGAGTGCACCGTCTGCCAAGGTCAGCTTCGGGGCGAGGGTGGCGTCGCCGCCCTGCGGCGTCGCGACCGCCGAGCCGTCGGCGATCGTGTCCACGACGTGGGCGAGCAGCGGTGCGCCGAGATCGGCGAGGGCGTCGAGGACCTCCCCCGCGGTGGCGTTCTCGGGAAGCGTGAAGTGCTCCTCGGCGTAGACGTCGCCGGCATCCAGTTCAGCGACGAGCTGGAACACGCTCGCTCCGGTCTCGCGGTCGCCGGCGATCAGCGCGCGCTGCACCGGTGCCGCACCTCGCCATCGCGGAAGGAGCGAGAAGTGCAGGTTGATCCAGCCGTGCGCGGGCGCCGACAGCAGCGGCTCGCGCACGAGCCCCCCGTACGCCACGATGACGCCCAGTTCGGGCTCGAGCGCGGTGATGCGGGCGGTGGCGTCGGCATCCAGACGGTCGGCCTTGATGATCGGGATGCCGAGCTCCTCGGCGGCCTGCGCGGTCGGCGACGGCGTCAGCACCCGCTTGCGGCCGAGCGGTGCGTCGGACCGTGTGACGACGGCGGCGATCTCGTGCGGACCGCTCGCCAGGGCGCGCAGGGAGGGGACGGCGACGGCGGGGGTGCCGGCGAAGACGAGGCGCATGGTTCTCCTCACGCTTCGGATGCGGGTGGGTGGGACCGGAAGGCGGCGCTCAGAGGTCGGGCTCGGGGAGATCGAGCCGCACTCTGAGTGTATTGCGAGGCCTCGGACCCTTGTCTTTCGTCGACTTCCGCGCGCGGAGGGCGTCGGCGATCACACCCGCGCGCAGGGCCTCGGCTACGGCGCGTCCGTGCGCGTAGTCGAATCGCACCAGGGCGCGCGACGTCGGGGTGTCGGGGGGTGCGGAGGTGTCGACGGGACCGAGAACGGCGAGTGCATCGAGATCCGGTACGGCCTCGCGCAGTTCGGTGAGCAGTGCGTCCACGCTTCGGGCGTGTCCCTCGACGCTCGCGACCCGGACGGCCGGCGGCATTCGCAGCGGTGCCCGGTCGACGAGCTCGGCGCGGGCGTAGGCGGGCTGCGTCCACGTCGCGAGCGCGCGCGCGACGGGACCCGCGACACCGACGAGATGGACCGGCGCCCCGGGCGCGGCCAGGGCGGCCGCGTTCGACCACCAGCGCAGGCAGCTCTCGCCGATGCGAAGGGCCTCGTTCTGCAGCATGCGATCGCCATCGAGCAGGATCACCGCGCGGTACCCGCCGCGCGCGAGGGGCTCGGCGCCGCGCGTGGCGATCACCAGGGCAGGATCGGCATCCACTTCGGCCACCGGATGCGTGCCGTCGGCGACGATCACGCGCGTGTTCGGGAAGGCACGACCCAGTTCGTCGGCGGTGCGTTCGCTGCCGGATGAGGCCATGCGCAGCTTGACCGACCCGCAGTGTCCGCAGGTCCACGCGTGAGCGCTGCGTCCGCACCAAGCGCACACCGGCGTCGCTCCGGGGCGGGCGGCGCGCAACGGGCCGGCGCAGTGCGCGCAGCGGGCCGGCCGACGGCAGTCCGCGCACACCAGAGACGGCGCATACCCGGGCCGGGCGACCTGCACGAGGACAGGACCGTGGGCCAGTGCCTCGCGCGCCGCGGCGAACGCCGACGAAGGCACGCGCGCGGTGCGTGATTCGCCCTCCCTCGTCGCGCTGAGCACCACCCTGGGGCTCGTGCGTCGCTTCGTCGCGGACTCGCGCACGTAACCCACCTCGACCAGGCGTTGCACGTCGGTGGTGCGGGTGTGCCCGGCGAACACCAGCGCCGATCCCTCGAGCTCTTGCCGTACCAGCGCCGCGTCGCGCGCGTGGACGCCGGGGGCCAGCGGTTCGGCCAGCAGCGAGTCCCCGTCGTCCCAGATGGCGACGAGGCCCGTGTCGTGCGCCGGTGCGTACACGGCGGAGCGCCGGCCCACGACGATCACCGGCACCGGCGCGAGGGTGCGCAGGTACTGTGCGTAACGCGCGGGACCCGACTGGTCGGCGTCATCGCGCACGACCGCTTCGTCGGGGCCCAGCTCGGACAGCGCCGCCATCAGTTGCGCTTGATCGCGGTAATCCGGCACCACGAGCACTGCGCTCCTGCCCCGTGCGAGCGTGTGCACGGCGGCGGCGGCGAGAAGATCCGCCCATGCTCCGCGGGGCTGATCGCCCGAGGGATGCGGTGGGGCGTCCACCGCGACACGTCCGCCGTCATCGAGCGTGTCGACGAGTCCCGCATAGGGAGCGAGCACGGCGTCGGCCCGGACGCGCGCGGCCTCGACGACGACCGGAGCCTCGGGTGGTGGGGCGGCCAGCCAAGCCTTCTCGGCACGCACCATGCGCTTGGGCACCGCGAGCCGCAGCACGTCGCTCACCGAGCCGGCGGCACGGTCGGCGACGCGCCGGGCGAGCGTGAACAGCCGTTCGGGCAGCACCGGCATCGACGAGACGACCGCCTCGATGGACGACAGCGGTCGCTCGGTGCCGTCGTCGGCCACGACCTCGATGACGTAGGCCTCCATCATGCGGCCCGCGGAACGCAGCGGCACCTTGACGCGCACTCCGGGCACGACCTCGGACACGAGGGGATGCGGGATGGCGTAGTCGAACAGCCGGTCGAGCTGCGGCACCGGGGAGTCCAGCTGCACGCGCGCCACGCGCCGGGCGCTCATGCGCCGTCTCCGCTCCTGCGCCGAGGCGCGTCCGCCCCCGCGGGTGCGGCGGTCGGGCGCGCGGCATCCGGGCTCCACCGCACCGGCAGCGCAGCGGATGCCGGGAGCGCGGCGACGCGGTGCACGCCCGGCGTGGGCGTCCGCACGTCAGAGTCCGGCGGCCGCGCGCAGGTCGTCGACGCGGTCGGTGCGTTCCCAGGTGAAGTCGGGCAGTTCGCGGCCGAAGTGACCGTACGCCGCGGTCTGGGCGTAGATCGGGCGAAGCAGGTCGAGCTGATCGATGATCGCCTTGGGGCGCAGGTCGAACACGTCGCGAATGGCGCGGACGATGGTGTCGTCGGGCACGTGGGCGGTGCCGAACGATTCGACGTAGAGACCGACGGGGTTCGCCTTGCCGATGGCGTAGGCCACCTGCACCTCGAGGCGGTCGGCGAGCCCGGCCGCGACCGCGTTCTTGGCGACCCAGCGCATGGCGTAGGCCGCCGAACGGTCGACCTTCGACGGGTCTTTGCCGCTGAAGGCGCCGCCGCCGTGCCGCGAGGCCCCGCCGTAGGTGTCGATGATGATCTTGCGACCGGTCAGGCCCGCGTCGCCCTTCGGTCCGCCGATGACGAAGGGGCCGGCGGGGTTGATGTAGTACTGCACGTCGGGGAGGGCGAGCCCCGTGTCGCGCAGGACCGGGTCGATGACCTCCGCCTGCACCAGCGCACGCAGCTCGCCTTGCGAGATGTCGGGGTGGTGCTGCGTGGACAGCACGACCGAATCCACGGTGCGGGGCGTGTGACCGTCGTAGCCGAGGGTGACCTGCGTCTTGCCGTCCGGCCGCAGGAACGGAAGCGTGCCGTCACGGCGCACGGCCGAGAGGCGCTCGGCGATGCGGTGCGCGGTCCACGCCGCCATCGGCATGAGCTGCGGGGTCTCGTTGGTGGCGAAGCCGAACATGATGCCCTGGTCGCCCGCACCCTGCAGGTCGCGAGGGTCGACCGAACCGCGCTCGCGCTGCTCGAACGCCTTGTTGACGCCCGCGGCGATGTCGGAGGACTGCGCGCCGATCGACACGCTCACACCGCACGAGTCGCCATCGAAGCCCTTTTCGCTCGAGGTGTAGCCGATGCGGTTGACCACCTCGCGGACGATGGCGGGGATCTCGACGTAGGCGCTCGTGGACACCTCGCCGGCGACGTGGACGAGGCCGGTCGTCACGAGCGTTTCGACGGCGACGCGTCCGGTGGGGTCGTCGGCGAGGATCGCGTCGAGGATGCTGTCGGAGATCTGGTCGCAGATCTTGTCGGGGTGTCCTTCGGTGACGGACTCGGACGTGAACAGGCGCAGGTCGGTCAAGACGACTCCCGGTCGGTTTCGGGCTGGGGACGGGCACAAGTATGCCCCGGACGGCGGACAGCCGCCCGGGGCATTGTCACTTCTGTGGACGGATCACTCGGCGGCGCGAAGGCGCAGCTTGTCCTCGTGGATCTCGTGAAGAGCGATCGTCAGCGGCTTGTCCTCGACCGTGGAGTCGACGAGCGGGCCGACGTTGTCGAAGAGGTTTCCCTCGTGCAGGTCGGAGTAGTAGTCGTTGATCTGACGTGCGCGCTTGGACGCGTAGATGACGAGCTGGTACTTCGAGTCGACCTTGTCGAGGAGAGCGTCGATGGGCGGGTCGATGATGCCCTTGTCACGTCCGGCCATGGGGAACCTCCTGGTTCGGCGGGATTGTCTGAGGGCGCGCCCGAAAGCGCGCATTGACCTATTCTACAGGCCGGCGGGGCGGCTCAGCTGTTGCCGCTTCGCGCTGACCACGCCCGTGTCGAAACCGGCGAGGTGCAGCCCGCCGTGGAAGCGCGCGTGCTCGATCTTCACGCACCGGTCCATCACCACCGACAGCCCGGCGTCCTCGGCGATGGCCGCCGCGCCCTCGTGCCAGGAGCCGAGCTGGAGCCACAGCGTCGACGCGCCGACCGCGACGGCTTCCTCCGCGACGGAGGGCAGGTCGTCGTGGCGGCGGAAGACGTCCACGATGTCGGGCACCGCCGGGAGATCCGCCAACGAGGCGTACGCCGGGCGACCGAGGATCGTCTCAGCACGCGGATTGACGAAGTACACCTCGTACGGCGAACTGCTCAGCAGATAGGTCCCGACGAAGTAGCTCGCACGCGCGGGGTTGTCCGAGGCCCCGACGAGCGCGATCGAACGCGCCGAGCGCAGCAGCGCGAAGCGCGCCTGCGCCCCGGGCCCCTGCCACGTCCGCTCGGAAGGCGTCTCGGGTGCCGGAACGGCGGGGAGGGCGCACGCGGCGCCGGTCACGTCGGTCATCGGGTCACTCCTGTCGCGGCGACGAGCGCCTGGTCCAGATCCCACAGGATGTCCTCCGCATCCTCCAGCCCGACCGAGATCCGGATGAGGTCCGGGGCGACACCGGCTTGTGCGAGCTGCGCATCCGTCAACTGGCGGTGGGTCGTCGATGCCGGGTGGATGACCAGTGTCCGTGCGTCCCCGATGTTCGCGAGGTGGGATGCCAGCTGCAGGGCGTCGATGACGGCCTCCCCCGCTCGCCGGGCGGCATCCGCTGCGGTGTCGGCGGCGGGAGGACGCACGCCGAAGGCGAAGACGGATCCGGGGCCGAGCGGCAGATAGGTCTGCGCGCGATCGTGGTGCGGGTGGCCGGGCAGCCCGGCCCACGTCACATACGAGATCCGCGGATCCGAGTCCAACCATTCGGCGACGATGCGCGCGTTGGCCAGGTGCGCATCGATGCGCTGCGGCAGCGTCTCGATCCCCTGGAGCAGGAGGAAAGCCGACTGCGGGCTCAGCGCAGGTCCGATGTCGCGCAACTGCTCGCTGCGCAGTCGCGTGAGGAACCCGTACTCGCCGAAGTTGTCCCACCAGCGGATGCCGCCGTAGGAGTCCACGGGCTCGGTCATCTGCGGGAACTTGCCGTTGCCCCAGTCGAAGGTGCCCTTCTCGACCACCACACCGCCGAGGGTGGTGCCGTGCCCGCCGAGGAACTTCGTGACGGAGTGGATGACGATGTCCGCCCCGTGCTCGAGGGGACGCGCGAGGTACGGGGTGGCGAGCGTGGAATCGACCATGAGCGGGATGCCGGCCGCGTGCGCGACCTCGGCGAGGCCGGCGATGTCGGCGATCTCCCCCGAGGGGTTGCCGATGGTCTCGACGTAGAGCACCTTCGTCTCGGGGCGGATGGCGGCGGCATAGTCGGCCGGGTCGCTGGAGGCCACGAACGTCGTCTCGACGCCGAAGCGACGCAGCGTCACATCCAGCTGCGTGACCGTTCCGCCGTACAGGTGAGCGGAGGCGACCACATGGTCACCGGGCCCGACGAGGGCGGCGAAGGCGATGAACTCCGCGCTCATCCCCGAAGCCGTGGCGACGGCACCGATCCCGCCCTCGAGCGAGGCCAGACGCTCCTCGAGCGCGGCGACCGTCGGGTTGCCGATGCGCGAGTAGATGTTGCCGTACTTCTGCAGGGCGAAGAGGTTCCCGGCATCCGCCGCTCCGTCGAAGACGAAGGACGACGTCTGGTAGATCGGCACGGCGCGTGCTCCGGTCGCGGCGTCCGGCGTACCGCCCGCGTGCAGTGCGCGCGTTCGGAAGCCGAAACGGTGATCCTGGGTCATGGGTGTCCTTCGGGGTCAGACGCGGGTGAGCGCGTCGGCGATGCGCAAGACGGCATCCGGGTTCTGCAGCGACGTGGTGTCGCCGAGGGGGGCGGGTGTGCGGCCGGCCCGACGGTCGTGCTCGGCCGACCAGAGCTGAACGAGCAGCCGCCGGAGGATCTTGCCCGAACGAGTCTTGGGCAGATCGGGCACGAACACGACGTGCCGGGGTTTGGCGATGGGACCGATCGCGTGCGCCACCTGGCGGCGCAAGGGCTCCGGGTGCATGTCGCGCTCGCCGGAGGCCACGACGAACGCGACCACCGCCTGACCGGTGGTCGCATCGGGCACGCCCGCGACGGCCGCCTCTCCGACGTCGTCGTGGGCGACGAGCGCCGATTCGATCTCGATCGTGGAGAGCCGGTGGCCGGAGACGTTCACGACGTCGTCGAGGCGTCCCAGGATCCAGATGTATCCGTCGGCGTCGCGCGTGGCTCCGTCGCCGGCGACGTAGTACCCGCCGAAGGGACCGTGCCCTGCATACGTCAACCAGTAGGCGTCGCGGTAACGCCGCGGGTCGTTCCACACCGTGCGGGCCATGCCGGGCCACGGGCGCCGCACGACGAGAGTTCCGGATCGCCCGGGTTCCACCTCTCGCCCCGTCTCGTCGACCACGGCGGCGTCGATGCCGGGGAGCGGTATCGTCGCCGATCCGGGCTTGAGGGTCGTGACCCCCGGGAGCGGTGCGATCATGGCGGCCCCGGTCTCGGACTGCCACCACGTATCGACCACGGGGACCTCGTCGCGCCCGAAGGTGCGCCGGAACCACACCCACGCGGCGGGGTTGATCGCCTCGCCGACGGTGCCCAGGAGACGGATGCTCGAGAGGTCGTAGCCGTCGGGGAGATCGTCTCCGAACCACGTCATGAAGGTGCGGATGAGCGTCGGGGCGGTGTAGTACACCGTGACGCCGTACCGTTCGATGATCTCGAGGTGTCGTTCACGACGGGGGGCATCCGGTGTCCCCTCGTAGATCACCTGCGTGAGCCCGTTGGAGAGGGGCCCGTAGATCTCGTAGGTGTGCGCGGTGACCCAGGCCAGATCCGCGGTGCACCAGTGCACGTCTTCGGGCTTGGCGTCGAAGTGCGCCCAGTGCGCCCAGCTCGCTTGCGTCAGGTAGCCGCCGGACGTGTGGACGAGGCCCTTGGGCTTTCCGGTCGTGCCCGAGGTGTAGATGATGAACAGCGGGTGCTCGGCGGGGAACGCCCGCGCGTGGTGCACATCGGGTGCGCTGTCGACGACGTCGTGCCACCAGACGTCGCGTCCGTGTGTCCAGGGCACGTCGTGACCCGTTCGACGAACGACGAGGACGTGCTCGAGGTGCGGCAGATCCCGGGCGGCCGCATCCGCGGTCGACTTGACCTCGACCGCACTCCCCCGGCGGAACTGTCCATCGCTGGTGACGAGCAGCTTCGCCCCCGTGTCCTCGAGACGGAAGCGCACGGCCTCGGCCGAGAACCCGCCGAAGACGAGCGAATGCACGGCGCCGATTCGCGCGCACGCGAGCGTGACGACGAGCGTCTCGAGGAGGACGGGCAGGTAGACCACGACGCGGTCCCCCGGACCGATTCCCAGGCCCTCGAGCGCGTGGGCGGCACGGGCGACCCGGCGTTGCAGCTCCGCGTACGTGACGCTCTCACGGTCGCCGGGCTCCCCCTCGAAGTGCACGGCCGTCTTCTCGCCGCGGCCCGCGGCGACGTGGCGGTCGACGCAGTTCACCGCGACGTTGAGCTCGCCGCCGTCGAACCATCGCGCCTGCGGAACGCCGAGCTCACCATTGTCCGCGACCACCGGCGGCTGCCACTCCAGGGCGGTGTCCCAGGGACGCGCCCACTCGAGTCGTCGGGCGGCGTCGGACCAGAACTCCACCGGATCGGCCTCGGCGCGGGCGTAGGCCTCGGCGGTCACGTTCGCCTGCGCCGCGAACGACGCGGGAGCCGGGTAGGAACGGCTCTCGGTCAGACGTGCCTCGGTCGTCTCGCTCATGTCCATCTCCCGAGCAGGCGACGCTGCACGAGCCCCAGGAGGGCGTTCGACAGCGTTCCGAGCAGGGCGAGGAGCACGATCGTCAGCAGGATGCGATCCACCCGCCCCGTCTGCTGCGACAGGGTCAGCAGATACCCCAGACCCATGGATGCCGCGATGAGCTCCGCGGCGACCAGGAACAGCCACGACTGGGCCATCGCCAGCCGCAGACCCGACATGAGGGAGGGGATCACGGCCGGGAGCTGCACCGTGCGGAACAGGTGCCATCCGCGCAGGCTGAACGTGCGCCCCATCTCCACCAGGCGCGGATCGACGTGACGGAGGGCGAGGCTCACGGTCGTGAAGACGGGGAAGAACGCCCCGATCGCTATCAGCGCGACTTTCGAGTCCTCCCCGATGCCCATCCACAACAACAGCAGAGGCACGAGAGCGAGCGAGGGAATCGCCCGCACCGCCGCCAGCGTGGGGCTCAGCAGGATGTCGCCGATGCGGGTCAGACCCACCGCCGCGGCCGCCGCGACGCCGGCGGTCGAGCCGATGAGGAAGCCCAGGACCACGCGCTGCACCGAGATGGCGATGCTCGACCACAGCTCGCCCGTGCGCGCCAGCTCGACGGCGGCCGTGACCACCGAGGCCGGGGGCGGCAGGCGGTACGCCGGAACCAGACCCGTCGCCGTGACCGTCTGCCACGCCAGCAACAGCACCGCGGGCAGCAGGAGCCCGCCTGCGACACGCCACAGCGTGCGGGACCCGGAACCGCGCGTGCCGCGCGGCGTCGTCGCAGCCGCGGTGTCGGAGCGCAGCGAGGAAGGCGCTGTCATCAGTCGTCGAGGGCGTCGCGGGCGAAGCGGTCGTCGACGATCTCGTCGAGCGCCTTCTGCACGGCGTCGTCACCGCCCTGCACCGAGCCGGACTCCACCAGGACGGGGGCGATCTTGCGGAGCACGGCGAGCTGCGCCTCCCCCGGGATGCCGCTGACGTCCAGGTTGGAGCGCTCGGTGATCACGGTCGTCGCCACCGCCGGGTCGATGCCGGCGACCGACGCCAGCAGCTGAGCCGTCTCGTCGGGGTGGGCGAGGGCCCAGGTGCGGGCTTCCTCGTAGGCGTCGACGACCACCTGCGCGACGTCGGCGTGATCCGTGACGAACTCTTCGGTGGCGTTGAGGAAGCCGTACGAGTTGAAGTCGACGTTCCGGTAGAGCAGTTTCGCGTCGGACTCGGACTCGGCGGCGGCCATGATCGGGTCCAGTCCGGCCCATGCCGCGACGGCGCCCGACTCTAGCGCGGCGCGGCCGTCCGCGTGCTGCAGGTTCTGCACCTGAACGTCCGCGACGCTGAGGCCCGCGGTCTCGAGCGCCTGCAGCAGGAAGAAGTAGGGGTCGGTGCCCGGCGTCGCCGCGATCGACGCGCCCTTGAGATCGGCGACCGATGTGATCGTGCTGTCGGCGGGGACGACCAGGGCCGACCACTCCGGCTGAGAGAAAATGTCGATGACGTGGATGGGCGAGCCGTTCGCGCGCGCCAGCAGGGCGGCCGAGCCGGCGGTGGAGGCCACGTCCACCGAACCCGAGCGCAGGAACTCGTTGGCCTTGTTCGAGCCGGCGGACTGCACCCACTCGACCGTGACGTCGTCGCCCAGGGCCTTCTCGATGAGACCCTGGTCCTTCACGACGAGGCTCAGCGGGTTGTACGTGGCGAAGTCGATGCTCAGCGTGTCGGTCGACCACGACCCGCTTTCGCCGGCGGCGGCGTCGTCGTTCGCGGAGGCGTTCTCACCGGCGATGCAGCCCGTCGTGCCGAGCATCAGGGCCCCGACGAGGACGATCGAAGGAAGGGCGCGGCGCAGCGGAAGGGTCATCGGTTCTCCTGGGACGGGTGCGGTCGGTGATGGGTGTCGACGCCGAGCCCGTCGAGCAGGGCGGCGCGAAGATCGGTGAACGTGCGGTCGGCCCGATCGCGCGGACGGATGCCGGGAACCGCGGTGACCCGGGCGATCGATGTCGTCGTCGGGTCGGTATCGAGCGCGCGCAGCAGCAGCACGCGATCGGCGAGGTACAGCGCCTCCTCGACGTCGTGCGTGACGAGCACGATCGTGGTGGGTCGGGCCGTATGGATGTCGAGCAGCAGGTCCTGCATGCGCAGCCGCGTGAGCGCGTCCAGCGCGCCGAAGGGCTCGTCGAGCAGGAGCACTTCGGGGTCGCGCGCGAGAGCACGAGCGAGGGAGGCGCGCTGCGCCATGCCCCCCGACACCTCGCTCGGGCGACGCCGGGATGCCGCCGTCAGCCCGACGAGGTCGAGCAGTTCCGCGACCCGCGCGCGGGCTGCCGAGCCTCGTACGCCGCGCGGGAGGCCGACCGCGACGTTCTCGGCGATCGTCCGCCACGGCAGGAGCCGCGGTTCTTGGAAGGCGCTCGCGGTGCGGTCGTCGGTGTCGGCGACCGCGGTGCCGTCGAGGGCGATCGTCCCCTCGCTCGCGGCATCCAGTCCCCCGAGCAGGCGCAGGAGGGTCGACTTGCCGCATCCGGACGCACCGACGATCGCGACGATCTCCCCCGGGGCGATGTCGAGGTCGACGCCGCGAAGCACCGCGTGCGGCCCCTGGGCCGTCGGGAACGTGCGCGCCACCCCGGAAAGAGTGACCCGGCCGACGCCCGCGCGCGACGCGGGCGCGGCGGCGCGAGCGGTGTCGGCGTCCGTGATGACGGGTGATCCGGGCATGGCCCCAGCGTGGCGCCTCGGGTCACCCGCCCGCGAATCGCACGGTCATTTTTCGCAATGCAGCGTCACGGGGCCGTCGCGACGGGGCGGCGCGCCGGCTCACTGGGCCGCGAGAGCCACCACCTCGGTCGCGGCGCGCGCGACCTCGTCGTTGACGACGCGGTAATCGAACTCGTTCTGCGCCGCCAGCTCGGTGCGAGCCGTCCGGAGTCGGCGGGCACGCTCCTCGGCATCCTCGGTTCCTCGACCGACCAGCCGCTGCACCAGTTCGTCCCAGCTCGGGGGCAGCAGGAACACCAGCGTGGCACTCGCATCGGCGGCCCGCACCTGTCGGGCGCCTTGCAGGTCGATCTCGAGCAGCGCCGTTCCCCCCTCCGCGAGGACACGGTCGATGGGCGCCCGCGGGGTGCCGTAGCGGTGCGTGTTGTGAACCGTCGCCCACTCGAGCAGCTCCCCCGTCTGGACGAGACGATCGAACTCGGCGTCGTCGACGAAGTAGTAGTGCTCTCCATCGACCTCTCCCGGGCGCGGCGCGCGGGTCGTCGCCGACACCGAGAGGTGGATCTCGGGGAAATGCTCCTTGATGTACGCCGCCACCGTTCCCTTGCCGACCGCGGTGGGTCCGGCGAGAACGACGAGGCGACTTCGCCCCGCACGCGGACCGGGCTCGGGCCACCGGGCGTCGAGGTACGCGCGCAGCGCGTCGCGCTGACGCGAACCGAGGCCGCCGAGCCGTTTCACGGGCGAGATGCCCAGGGATGCCAGGATGCGATCGCGCTTGCTCTCGCCGATCGCGGGGATCGCCGTGAGGAACTCGGTCACGCGCATGGCACCGGCCGCCGAGAGCGGGTCGGCCAGGCCGCGCCGCAGCAGCTCCTGCGGCGTGATAACGCGCGTGGCGACGTCGCGCTTGAGGGCGGCGCGCTCGCGGCGCGCAGCGACCGCGCGGCGGGAGGCAGCGGCGCGATCGACTTCGGGGGGACGGCGGGAGTCAGACATGCAGTGATCTACGGTACAGGTCGGCGCGCTCCTCGATCCGCTCAGCCAGGCGCGCGGGACCCACCGCGAGCACACTGCGGCTCTCGTTGGCCACGACGGCCTTCGCGACGTAGCCGAACAGCCGCCCGAGATCGGCGGGGTCGGCGCCCTGGGCCCCGAAACCGGGGGCCAGGATCGGCATGCCCGCGAGGGTGATGTCGTCGAGACCGAAGGCCGCGCGGTCCACGGTGGCGCCCACGACGACCCCCACCGAGCCGAGCGCGCCGGGGAGGCCCAGATTCGCTTCGTTCACATCGTGCGCGACGCGCGCGGCGACGTGCTCGTCATCGCCGACCGCCAGCGCGTCCGGAACGACGGCGCTCTGGATCGCGCGCGCCTCCGGGTTGCTGGTGGCGGCGAGGACGAACGCACCTTTGCGGGCGCGCAGAGCGACGGCGAGCGTCTCGCGCAGAGAATCGGCTCCGAGGTACGGCGTGAGTGTCACGGCATCCGCCTCGAGGGGGGAACCGGGCTCGAGCCACGCTGCGGCGTAGCCCGCCATCGTCGTTCCGATGTCACCGCGCTTGGCGTCGGCGATGACGATCAGTCCCGCCGCGCGGGCCGCGGCCAGGACATCCTCGAGGGCCGCGAAGCCGCGCGATCCGAACCGCTCGTAGAACGCCACCTGGGGCTTCACGACCCCCACGCGGCCGGCGGCGGCCTCGACCACGCGCAGACCGAACTCACGCGCGCCGTCGGCGGTGGCATCCAGCCCCCACGCCGACAACAGGGCGGCGTGGGGGTCGATGCCGACGCACAGGGCGCCGTGGGTCTCGAGCGCCGTCGCGAGGCGCTGACCGAACGTCTCGCTCATCGGCGGCTCGCGCGGTCGACGGCGTACTCCTGGAGGCTGCGCACCTCGAAGCCGTCCTTCATCGCCCCCAGAGCGCTCACCGCGGCGCCGAGCACGGCCATCGTGGTGAACAGGGCCTTGTCGGCGGCGACGGCAGCGGCGCGGATCTCGTATCCGTCGGCGCGCGCCGTGCCACCGCTGGGCGTGTTGACGATCATGTCGATCTCGCCGGCGTTGATGAGGTCGACCACGTTCGGCTGACCGGAACCATGCGTCTCGGAGTACTTCTCCACGACCTCCACCCGGATGCCGTTGCGCGCGAGGATCTCGGCCGTGCCCTCGGTGGCCATGAGTTCGAAGCCGAGCTCCTGCAGCCGGTGCGCGGGCAGGATCACTGCGCGCTTGTCGGCGTCGGCGACGGAGATGAACACGGTGCCCGAGGTGGGCATGCCGCCGTACGCGGCCTCCTGGGACTTGGCGAACGCGGTCGGGAAGTCGCGGTCGATGCCCATGACCTCGCCCGTGGAGCGCATCTCGGGCCCGAGCACCGAGTCGACGGTGTGCCCGTCGGCGGTGCGGAACCGCTTGAACGGCAGCACCGCCTCCTTGACCGCGACCGGGGCGTCCAGCGGCACCCGCGACCCGTCGTTCTCGGGCAGCAGGCCCTCGGCGATGAGCTCGGCGACGGTGCTGCCGGCCATGATGCGGCTGGCGGCCTTGGCGAGCGGGATGCCGAGCGCCTTCGACACGAACGGCACGGTGCGGCTCGCGCGGGGGTTCGCCTCGATGACGTAGAGCACACCGGCGGAGATGGCGAACTGCACGTTCAGCAGCCCGCGCACCCCCACTCCCTTCGCGATGGCGAGTGTCGCCTCGCGGACGCGGTCGACCTCGGTGCGGCCGAGGCTGACCGGCGGCAGCGTGCAGGACGAGTCGCCCGAGTGGATGCCGGCCTCTTCGAGGTGCTCCATGACGCCGCCGATGTACAGATCGGTGCCGTCGTAGAGCGCGTCGACGTCGAGCTCGATCGCGTCGTCGAGGAAGCGGTCGACCAGCAGCGGCAGGCCGGGGCCGATGATCGCCTGGTCGGCCACGCGCACGAAGTAGTCGCGCAGCGCATCGGTCGAGTACACGATCTCCATGCCGCGACCGCCGAGCACGAAGCTGGGGCGGACGAGTACCGGGTAGCCGATCTCCTCGGCGACCTGGACGGCGCCCTCGACGTCGATCGCCGTGCCGTTGCGCGGGGCGATGAGGCCGGCGTCGTCGAGCAGGCGCGAGAACAGCTCCCGCTCCTCGGCCAGGTCGATTGCGGCGGGGCTCGTGCCGAGGATGGTGTATCCGGCGGCCTCGATGCCCTTGGCGAGCCCGAGCGGCGTCTGACCGCCGAGCTGGCACACCACGCCGAGGATCGTGCCCGACTGGCTCTCGGCGTGCAGGACCTCGAGCACGTCCTCGAGCGTCAGCGGCTCGAAGTACAGGCGGTCGCTGGTGTCGTAGTCCGTGGAAACGGTCTCGGGGTTGCAGTTGACCATGATGGTCTCGTAGCCGGCGTCCGACAGGGCGAACGACGCGTGCACGCACGAGTAGTCGAACTCCACGCCCTGACCGATGCGGTTGGGGCCCGAGCCGATGATGACGACCTTGGTGCGGTCGGACGGCGTGACCTCGGTCTCCCAGTCGTAGCTGGAGTAGTGGTACGGCGTGAGCGCCGGGAACTCCCCCGCGCACGTGTCGACCGTCTTGTAGACCGGACGCACGTCCAGCGAGTGACGGATGCCGCGCACCTCGGCCTCGTCGAGACCGCGGATCTGCGCGATCTGCGCGTCGCTGAAGCCGTGCTCCTTCGCGAGGCGCAGGGTCTCGGCATCCAGCTCGCCGGCCGTGCGGATCATCTCGGCGACTTCGTTGATGAGAACGATCTGATCGATGAACCACGGGTCCATCGCGGTGGCCTCGAACGCCTGCGCGGGCGTCGCGCCCAGGCGCAGTGCCTGCTGCAGCACGACGATACGGCCGTCGGTCGGGGTCTTCGAGATCTCGAGGAGCTCCTCGACCGACCGCGACTCCTCGCCCCAGTGGAAGCTGGAACCGCGCTTCTCGAGCGAGCGCAGCGCCTTCTGGAGGGCCGTGGTGTAGTTGCGGCCGATCGCCATCGCCTCGCCCACCGACTTCATGGTGGTCGTGAGGGTCGTGTCGGCGGCGGGGAACTTCTCGAAGTTGAACCGCGGCACCTTCACCACGACGTAGTCGAGCGTGGGCTCGAAGCTCGCCGGCGTCACCTTGGTGATGTCGTTGGGGATCTCGTCGAGGCGGTAGCCGATGGCGAGCTTCGCCGCGATCTTGGCGATCGGGAAGCCGGTGGCCTTGGACGCCAGAGCGGAGGAACGCGAGACGCGCGGGTTCATCTCGATGACGATGATGCGCCCGGTCGCCGGGTCGACGGCGAACTGGATGTTGCAGCCCCCGGTGTCCACGCCCACCGCCCGGATGATGTCGATGCCGATGTTGCGCATCTTCTGGTACTCGCGGTCGGTCAGGGTGAGCGCGGGAGCGACGGTGATCGAGTCGCCGGTGTGCACGCCCACGGGGTCGACGTTCTCGATGGAACAGACGACGACCGTGTTGTCGTGGGTGTCGCGCATGAGCTCGAGCTCGTACTCCTTCCACCCGAGGATCGACTCCTCGAGCAGCACCTCGTGCGTGGGCGAGTCGTGCAGACCCGCACCACCGATGCGACGGAGATCGGCCTCGTCGTAGGCGAAGCCCGAGCCGAGGCCGCCCATCGTGAACGAGGGGCGCACCACGAGCGGGTAGCCGAGCTTCTCCGCGCCGGCGAGCAGCTCCTCCATCGAGTGGCAGATCACCGAGTCGGCGACGTCGGCCCCCGACTCGATGACGAGCTCCTTGAAGATCTGGCGGTCTTCGCCCTTGCGGATCGCGTCGACCTTCGCGCCGATGAGCTCCACGCCGTACTTGACCAGGATGCCGCGGTCGTGCAGCGCCATCGCGGCGTTCAGGGCCGTCTGGCCGCCGAGCGTGGGGAGGATGGCATCCGGCTTCTCTTTCGCGATGATCGTCTCGATCACCTCGGGGGTGATCGGCTCGATGTAGGTCGCGTCGGCGAAGTCGGGGTCGGTCATGATCGTCGCCGGGTTGGAGTTGACGAGGATCACACGGACGCCCTCCTCGCGGAGGACGCGGCACGCCTGCGTGCCGGAGTAGTCGAACTCGCAGGCCTGACCGATGACGATCGGGCCGGAACCGATGACGAGGACGGAGCGGATGTCGTCGCGCTTAGGCATTCTTCTTCGTCTCCTGGGTCGCGAGCACCATGTCGCGGAAGCGGTCGAAAAGGTAGTTGGCGTCGTGCGGGCCGGCGGCGGCCTCGGGGTGGTACTGCACGCTGAACGCCGGGATGTCGAGGGCGCGCAGACCCTCCACGACGTTGTCGTTGAGACCGATGTGGCTCACCTCGACGCGGCCGTAGCCGTGCGGGCTGTCGACGACGGCGTCCAGCGGCGCCTCGACGGCGAAGCCGTGGTTCTGCGAGGTGATCTCGACGCGGCCGGTCGTCTTGTCGAGAACCGGCTGGTTGATGCCGCGGTGCCCGAACGGCAGCTTGTAGGTGCCGAAGCCGAGCGCGCGGCCGAGCAGCTGGTTGCCGAAGCAGATGCCGAAGAACGGCAGGCCGTCGTCGAGCACCGCGCGCAGCAGCTGCACGTGCTGGTCGCTCGCGGCCGGGTCGCCCGGACCGTTGGAGTAGAACGCGGCGACGGGCCCGATCGCGCGGATCTCGTCGATCGTCGCGGACTGCGGGAAGACGTGCACGTCGAACCCGCGGGCGGCGAGGTTGTCGATCGTGGACTGCTTGACGCCGAGGTCGAGCACCGCGAGGTTGCCGATGCGCTCCCCTGTCGCGGGGGTCACTTCGACTTCGGTGACGGACACCTCGGCCGAGAGGTTGCGGCCGGCCATACCCGGGGCCGCCAGGACGCGGCGCAGCTGCTCGTCGGCGTCGAGGCTCGCGGCCTCGCCCGAGAACACGCCGCCGCGCATGCTGCCCGAGGAGCGGATGCGACGGGTCACGGCGCGCGTGTCGATGCCGGAGATGCCGACGATCCCGTCCTCGACGAGGGCGTCGTCGAGCGAGCGGTCCGCGCGCCAGTTCGAAACGACGCGCGAGGGGTCGCGCACGACGTAGCCGGCGACCCAGATGCGGCGGGACTCGGGGTCTTCGGCGTTGACCCCGGTGTTGCCGATGTGCGGGGCGGTCTGCAGGACGATCTGCCCCGCGTAGGACGGGTCGGTGAGGGTCTCCTGGTAGCCGGTCATGCCGGTGGCGAAGACGACCTCGCCGAAGGTCTCGCCGCGGGCACCGTACGCGCGGCCGGGGTAACGGGTGCCGTCTTCGAGCACGAGGACGGCGGGGTCGCGCGAGATGCGCGGAGGGGAGATCAGGGCGGTCATGCGTCGCTTCCTGTCGAGATGAGCGGACGGATGGCGTCGGCGAGGGATCGAGCCGAGGCATCCTGGGGTCGGATGTAGGTGTCGACGACGGTGTCATCGTCGATGCGCCAGCTGATGCGGGTCAGGCCGTCACGTTCGACCACGCGGTCGATCGCGACCGTGGCCTGAGCGGCATCCACGAGGCGGTCGCGGGTGAGCGCGATGCGAGGCTGGCCCGGCAGGTCGAGGGCGATCCCGGCCGAGGTGACCGTGACGTCCACGCGGGAGCGGAACCCGAGGCCGCGGATCGCGAGGCGTTCCAGGGGCTCTCCGTGCCGCGTGGTCGCGACGTAGAGGCCCGGGAACACACCCGTCTCCACGGCGCCGTCGGGAAGCTCTCCCACCGGGGCGGTGTAGCGCGCATCGCGCCGCGTTCGTCGCACCCATGCCCAGGCGAGGAGTGCCAGCACCGCGACGGCGACGCCGGCCATGACCAGCAGGGCGCCTTCGCGCGTCACGCGAGCACCCCCGGGGTCTCGAGCACCGCGCCGTCGACGACGGTGGGGATGCCGGCGCGCACGGTCCAGCGGACCTCACCCGGCAGTTCGCGGCCGAGGTATGGCGAGTTCTTGCTGCGCCCGCGGAGGTCGTCGAGGCCGAATGTGCGGGCGGGGCGGGGGTCGTACAGCGTGAAGCTCGCGGGCAGACCCGCCACCAGCGGGGTGCCATGGCCCTCGAGGCGTCCGATGCGGGCCGGGTTCTGCGACATCACGCGCGCGACGTCGCTCCAGTCGAGCAGCCCGGTCTCGACCATGGCGTGGTGGACGACGCGCAGCGCGCTCTCGAGCCCCACCATCCCGTTCGCGGCGGCCGCCCACTCGCACGACTTCACCTCCGCGGGGTGCGGCGCGTGGTCGGTGGCGACGATGTCGATCGTGCCGTCGGCCAGGCCCTCGCGCACCGCGCGGACGTCCTCTTCGCGCCGCAGCGGCGGGTTCACCTTGAAGCGGGCGTCGTAGCCGCGGACGAGCTCGTCGGTCAGCAGCAGGTGGTGCGGTGTCACCTCGGCGGTGACGTTCACGCCCCGCTTCTTGGCCCACCGGATGATGTCGACCGAACCGGCGGTCGACAGGTGGCAGACGTGCAGGCGCGAGCCCACGTGCTCGGCGAGCAGGACATCGCGCGCGATGATCGACTCCTCCGCGACCGCCGGCCATCCGGTGAGGCCCAGCTCTGCGGAGACGGCGCCCTCGTTCATCTGCGCGCCCTCGGTCAGGCGCGGGTCCTGCGCGTGCTGGGCGATGACGCCGTCGAAGGCCTTCACGTACTCCAGCGCGCGCCGCATGATGAGCGGGTCGAAGACGCAGAAGCCGTCGTCGCTGAACACCCGCACGCGCGCGCGGGAGTCGGCCATGGCGCCGAGCTCGGCGAGACGCTCGCCCTTCTGGCCCACCGTGACCGCGCCGATGGGCTGCACGTGCACATACCCGGCGGCCTCGCCGAGCGCGAGCTCCTGTTCGACGACGCCGGCGGTGTCGGCGACGGGTGAGGTGTTGGGCATGGCGAAGACGGTGGTGAAGCCTCCCGCCGCGGCCGCGCGCGACCCGGTGGCGACGGTCTCGGATGCCTCGTACCCGGGCTCGCGCAGGTGCACGTGGAGGTCGACCAGGCCCGGCAGAGCGATGAGGCCGTCGGCATCCACGACGGTCGCGCCGGCGTGGGAGAGGCCCGTGCCGGTTTCGGCGATGACACCGTCGCGCACGAGGAGGTCGGTGGCATCCTGACCCTCGATCCGCGCGCCGCGCACCAGCAGGGTGTGGGAGGGGGCGTGGCTCATCGGAGGTCCTCTTTCTCGGAGTCGGTCCGTGCGCCCGCCAGCAGCAGATACAGCACGGCCATGCGCACGGAGACGCCGTTCGCCACTTGCTCGAGAACCGTCGAGCGCGGGGAGTCGGCGGCTTCGGCGGAGATCTCCAGGCCGCGATTCATCGGACCCGGGTGCAGAACGATGCTACCGTCCGGCAGCGCGTCCAGGCGCCGCGCATCAAGGCCGTAGCGCCGGGAATACTCCCGTTCAGTCGGGAAATAGGCGGCATTCATGCGCTCGAGCTGGATGCGCAGCATCATCAGCGCGTCCGGCCCCGCGGCGATCGCGCGGTCGAGGTCGTACTGCACCTCGACGGGCCAGCCGCTGACGTCCTGCGGGATGAGTGTGGGCGGGGCCACGAGCGTGACGTGCGCGCCGAGCGTGTGCAGCAGCCACACGTTCGACCGCGCCACGCGGGAGTGGAGGATGTCGCCGACGATCGTGACCCGGATGCCGTCGAGCCCCCGGCCGCGGCTGTCGTCGCCGAACAGGCGCTTGCGGATCGTGAACGCGTCCAGGAGGGCCTGCGTGGGATGCGCGTGCGTGCCGTCGCCGGCGTTGACGACCCCGGCCGTGATCCAGCCGCTGGTGGCGAGGGTGCGCGGAGCGCCTGAGGCTCCGTGGCGGATGACGACGGCATCCGCTCCCATCGCCTGCAGGGTCTGGGCGGTGTCCTGGAGCGACTCGCCCTTGCTGACGCTGGATCCCTTCGCGGAGAAGTTGATGACGTCCGCGCTCAAACGCTTGGCCGCCGCCTCGAACGAGATGCGGGTGCGCGTGGAATCCTCGAAGAACAGGTTGACCACGGTCTTGCCGCGCAGCGTGGGGAGCTTCTTGACCTCGCGGCGCTGGGTGTCGGCCATGTCCTCCGCGACGTCGAGGATCTCGAGGGCCTCGGTGCGCGCCAGATCGCGGGTGTCGAGGAGGTGCCTCATGATTCGATCGTCACCTCTTCGATGCCGTCGACCTCGGCGAGGCGCACGTTCACCCGCTCGTCCCGCGCGCTGGGCAGATTCTTCCCCACGAAGTCGGGGCGGATCGGCAGCTCGCGGTGACCGCGGTCGATGAGGGTCGCCAGTCGCACGGCGGAGGGGCGACCGATGTCCTGCAGGGCGTCGAGCGCGGCCCGGATGCTGCGTCCCGAGAACAGCACGTCGTCGACGAGCACGACGACCTTGCCGTCGATGCCCCCCGCGGGGATGCGGGTCGCGTGCGGCGCGCGCGTCGGGTTGCGGTGCAGATCGTCGCGGTACATCGTCACGTCGAGGGCGCCGACCGGGACGGCCGCTCCCCCGAACTCGCTGATGAGCGGAGCGATGCGCTCCGCGAGCGTGACCCCGCGGGTCGGGATGCCGAGGAGGACGAGCCCTTCCGGTCCTTTGTTGGACTCCAGGATCTCGTGCGAGATGCGCGTCAAAGCGCGGGCGATGTCGGCATCGTGCAAGACGGTGCGCGTACTCATCCGCTGCTCCCTTCTCCGCCTCACGGGACGGGGTTAAAGGTTGCCGTGGTTCGAGATCAGCTTAGCGGGTGGGCGCGGGAGTGTCGCGTGGGTTCCTCGCGTGCCGGGTGTTCGGGATGGCATCCGGCTGCCACGCATAAACGCTTTTCGCCTCCATAAACGCGGTGCGCACGTGTTTCTGCGCGCGGAGAGCGTTTATGCGTGGCGGGGCGCGGGCGAGAGAGCTCAGCGCCGCCGGCGTCAGCCTGCGGCGACGCTCGCCGCCTTCTCCTTCGCCAGGCCCGAGGGGGTCGACCGGATCGGGTGCCCGGTGGTCGTCAGACAGCGGCCCGAAGCCAGGTCCCACTTCCAGTCGTGCAGCGAGCAGGTGAGGATGCCGTCCTCGATCTTGCCGGTCTTGGTCAGGTCGGCGCGCAGGTGGGGGCACCGGCGCTGGACCGTCCAGCCGTCGATCTCGGCATCCTCGGTCTGGTCGGACTGCTCGGCATACCAGTTCTCGACGTACTCGATGCGGTCGCGCGACAAGCACTTCAGGAACGTCGTGAGGAACTCGTTGAACTTGCCCGAGCGGCCCACCTCGAACTGCATCGAGAGGAAGATCGAGTTGGACCAGTCGATCTCGTGGTCGCGGATGTTCGTCGACACCAGGTCGGCGGGGATGGTGTACCAGTAGATGCACTCTTCGCCGGCGTACTCGCGCAGCTTCGCCTTCGGGAAGTCCACGACCATGTCGAGCTCGCCGATGCGGAACCGCACCATGCCGCCCACGCCGTTGCGGATTGTGCGGGCACGGCGCAGGAGCGGCTCCCACCACTCCTTCAGTGCCGCGAGCATCTCGGCGGGCGGGATGATCTCGGCGCGGGAGGCCTCCTCGGCCTGGATCTCGGCCTGGCGGCTGTCGCGCTGCTCGGCGAGGTAGTCCCACTTGTCACCGAAGATGCGGTCGATCTCGGCGTCCGTGTACAGCGTCTGCGTGACCGTGACGTCGGAGTGCTGCACGTCGACCTCGGTGCCGGGGAGGAACAGGTACCCCTTCTGATCGGGGCGCAGCTCCTTCATGTGCGCGAGGAACTCCCGCTGATCGGTGAAGATCGAGTCGTTCTCCAGGCCCGTGCCGTTGTAGCGGAAGAGCGCCTCTCGCAAGAACATCGGCGGGCCCGCCATGGGGAAGACGTGCGCGGCATCCACCTTCTCGATGTAGTACATCGCCCGCTTGTTCTGCGCGTCGCGCTTGAGCTGGGCGAAATTCTGCTTCGCGTCCTCGGGCAGGTCGTAGACCATGGGCCACCAGATCGCGCCGGAGACCTGGGTGAAGTACGCGTCGGGCTTGCCGAAGTTGAACAGCTTCTCGAGGTCCAGCGGGTGCGAGTCGTTCTGGTTGAGGATCGACGCGGTGCCGTCGTCGACCGACAGCGACGAGTCGCCGATCGGCCCGTCCGAGGGCGCGCGGAGCGGCGTGACCATGATCTTCAGGTCGCCGTACTGCAGCGGAACCCCCGCCTCGGTGCGAACGAGGTTGGTGTACCCGAGTGCGATGAGGTCCTGCTCGAGATCGTCGGTGGGGTACTCGGGGAGGAGGACCTTGATGTCCTTCGAGACGTAGCGCTCGAGCATCGCCGGATCGAAGTGATCGCGGTGACGGTGCGAGATGTAGAGGAAGTCGGCCGCACCGAAGCGCTCCCAGTCGAGCGCACGGTTGTCGGGGAACGGGAACCATGAGCCGAAGAAGCTCGGACCGATGACGGGGTCGCAGAGGATGCTGCCGCCCGTCGTTTCGATGAACATGCCCGCGTGGCCGAGGCCGGTGATCTTCATGTCGCTCCTGTCCGTGAGAACCCATCGAGTCTACGCGCGGGTCGCCTGAGGCCGCGGTGGGCGCGGCGCGCGGCTTCAGCCGCCGAGGATGCCGCGGATGTCGTCGGCATCCAGCGCCCTGGCGAAGGCCTCTCCGTCGTCGAGCACCGCGCGCGACAGCGCGGCCTTGCGCTGCTGCAGCTCGAGCACCTTTTCCTCGATGGTTCCGGCCGCGATGAGCCGGTAGACGAACACGCTCCGGGTCTGGCCGATGCGGTGCGTGCGATCGATCGCCTGGGTCTCGGCGGCGGGGTTCCACCACGGATCGAGGAGGAAGACGTACTCCGCCTCGATGAGCGTCAGGCCGAAGCCGCCCGCCTTGAGGCTGATGAGGAACACCGGGGCGTCTCCCCCGCGGAACCCCTCCACGACGTCGCCGCGTCGTGATGTCGAGCCGTCGAGGTGGGCATAGGCCAGGCCCGCGGCATCCAGACGATCCGCCGCCTGATCGAGGAACGACGTGAACTGACTGAACACCAGCGCACGATGGCCCTCGGATGCCACCTCGACCAGGCGTTCGAGCAGGACGTCGAGCTTCGCCGACCCGAAGTGGGCGTCGCGTTCGTCGACGAGACCGGGGGCCAGGGCCAGCATCCGGAGCAGCGTGATCGAGCGGAAGACGATGAAGCGCTGCCGGTCGAGATCGTCGAGGAGCCCGAGCACTTTCTGACGCTCGCGCTGCAGCACGCGGTCGTACAGCTCCCGGTGAGCGGGGCTGAGCGGCACCGCGATCGTCTGCTCCTGCTTGGGCGGGAGGTCGGCGGCGACGACGTCCTTCGTGCGTCGCAGCAGGAACGGGCGCACGCGCGATCGCAATCGCGCGAGGCTGCCGCGGCGGTGTTCTGCCGAGGCGGCGGCCGAGAGCTCGGTGGGCGCGTCGGAGGGCAGCTGCTCGATCGCGCGGACGTACTCTTCGCGGAAGCGCCGCGCCGACGGGTACAGCCCGGGGGCGGTGAGGGCCAGCAGCGCCCACAGGTCGTCGAGGCCGTTCTCGATCGGCGTGCCCGTGACCGCGAAGACCGAGTCCGCGCGAAGCGCAGCGACGGCGCGATGGATCCGGGTCGCGGGATTCTTCACGAACTGCGCCTCATCGAGCACGACGCCCGCCCACTCCGTCGCCGCGAACTCGGCGTCGTCGATGCGGACAACCCCGTAGGGCGCGACGACGATGTCGGCGTCGACGGCGGTCTGCGCGATCGTCCGGGTCCGCCGCACGGCGGTCGCCTCGACCGTGACCACGCGCAGATTCGGCGCGAAACGCGCGGCTTCCGCGGCCCACGTGGGGAGCACCGACGTGGGCGCGATGACGAGCCACGGGCGGTGATCGCCCGCACCGCGCGCGTGCGCGATGAGCGCCAGGATCTGCACCGTCTTCCCCAGACCCATGTCGTCGGCGAGGATGCCACCGAGCCGGTGCGCGTGGAGCAGCGCGAGCCACGCGAGACCCTCGCGCTGATACGGGCGCAGCTCGGCGCGGAAGCCGGGCGGCGTCGGAGGGGAAGGGACGGACGACACGTCCCGCAGCGCTCGCGCCAGATCGCGCCACTCCACGGCGGCGGCGGATTCGTCGGCGAGGTCTTCGAAGTCGCTCCATAGGGCGAGGTGGCGGCGCGGGATGCGAGGGCCGGTCTCCCACTCGTCGAGCGCAGCGGCCTCCTCGAGCAAATCCCGAAGCCGTTGCAGCGCGGGGTGCGCGAGCGAGAACCACGCCCCGTCGGAGAGCTTGATGCGAGTGCGCCCGCGCGAGAGCGCGGTGAACAGCGTGCCGAACGGGATCGTGCGTCCGTCGATCACGACGACGATGCCGAGGTCGAACCAGTCGCGGTCGGGCGACGGCACGGCGGTGATCGTCAGCGCCGGATCTCCCCGCAGCTCGCGAAACGCCGGAACCGTTCCCCGCGTCACGACGCGAACGTCGTCGAGGGGGTCGAGGGCCGGTAGCACCCGTGTCGCGAACACCGCGGCGTCGGCATCGCGCAGCGTCGCGCGGGGTCGGACCGGCAGGTCGGCGCGCTCCGCCCACGCCGCGTCGACGCGCCCCGCGATCTCGGCTTCGGCTCGGGCGTCGCGCTCGGTATCCATCGGACTGCCGTACGCGGCCCGGATCCCGCCCGGATACACCCAGTCGAGCGCGTAGTCGACATCCTCGTCGTCGCGGTATGTGACCGTCACCTGGAGCGTCGGTCGCGGCGGTGGCGGAGCGGGGACACCCGGGGCCACGGCGAGCGGCACCCGTCGTGCGAGCCGCGGGTACGCCTCACGGAGGAACTCGGCCGCGTCCTCCCCCGGCACGACCACCGGCCCGTCTGTCAGCAGGGCGGGCAGGGGCTCGGGCAGCGACGCGGCGGCGAGGACCAGCGGGATGGGGTCGCGGTCGACCTCGAACGAGAAGATCCCCGCCGTGCCCACGGGCCGCACGTGCGTGGCATCCACCGTCTGTCCGTCGATCTCGATGGCGGCGGCAAGACGCAGTGCCCCGCCTCTCGCGGTCTCCACCGCCACCCGGGCGATCGCCGCGTCGGCCATCCGCACGGTCTGCTGCGGGTGCATCGCGACGAGGGGGATGCCGAGCCCCGCGGCCGCGCGTAGGTGCGGCCACAGCAACGGCGACGCGATCGTGTCGAGGACGACCGTGTCGCTCGCGGCCACGAAGGGTCCGGTGGTCCGCATCGCCTGGGCGAGGGCGTGGAGTTCGGCGAACCACGCGATGTGCGCCGGATCGAAGCGTCCGCGGGATCGACGGACCGCGTCCCATGTGGCATCCGCCCGGATCCACGCCTCGCGCGCGCCGCGCACGAGCGGACGCGCCACGAGCTGCAGCTCGTCCTGCCGCTGCGCGAGCATGCGCGGAGTGACGGGGTCGACGGACCGCGCCTCCCACCGCGACGGGTCGTACGCCTCGCGCTGGCGCAGCTCGATGCCGAGCGCGAGCGCCTCGAAGCCCGGGCGTTCGGCGTCGGGGAGCAGGCGGCGCCACGTGGTCATATGTCGATCCTGCCTTCGACCACCGACACCACCGGCCGCCCGGCAGCGGTGTCCGAGCATGCATAAACGCGATCGGCGCGCAGAAACGCGCTGCCCACGCGTTTATGCGCGCGAATCGCGTTTACGCGTGCCCGGCGCCGCCGCGAGAGCACGTCGCCGATCGTCAGGACGAGCGGGCGATCCGGGCGAGGACGCCGTGCACGAACGAACCGGAGTCGTCGGTCGAGAACTCCTTGGCGAGCTCGACCGCCTCGTCGATCGCGACCGCCGTGGGGATGTCGTCGTTGTAGAGGATCTCCCACGCCCCGATGCGCAGCAGCGCGCGGTCCACCGCGGGCATGCGCTGCAGCGACCAATCCTTCGCGAAGGTCGTGATTTGCTCGTCGATCGCCTCACGGTTGTCGATGACGCCGTCCACGATGTCGCGGGCGTACAGCCACGATGCCTGGCGATCGGGCTCGGATGCCGCGCGCTTGGCCTCGGCGGCGAGCATGACGGGCAGCTCCTCGCCGCGGACGTCGGCCTGGAACAGGATGTCGAGGGCGCGCTTGCGCGCCTTGGTGCGGGCGCTCAAGGTCAGCTGATGCGGCCGAGGTACTCGCCGGTGCGAGTGTCGACCTTGATCTTCGTGCCGGTCTCGAGGAACAGCGGAACCTGCATCTCGTAGCCGGTCTCGACGGTCGCGGGCTTCGTGCCGGCGGACGAGCGGTCGCCCTGAAGGCCCGGCTCGGTGTAGGTGACCTCGAGCACGACGGACGGCGGAAGCTCGATGTAGAGCGGGTTGCCGTTGTTGAGGGCGATCTGCACCTGCTGGTTCTCGAGCAGGAAGTTGGCGGCGTCGCCGACGGTCGCGGCGCCCACGGTGATCTGGTCGTAGTCGGCGACGTCCATGAAGACGAAGCCCTCGCCGTCGTTGTAGAGGTAGGTGAAGTCGCGGCGGTCGACGTTTTCGATGTCGACCTTGGCACCGGCGTTGAACGTCTTGTCGACGACCTTGCCGGACATGACGTTCTTCAGCTTGGTGCGCACGAACGCACCGCCCTTGCCGGGCTTGACGTGCTGGAACTCCACCACGCTCCAGAGCTGACCGTCGATGTTGAGGACGACGCCGTTCTTGATGTCTGCGGTGGATGCCATGAGCTTCGATGTTCCGTTTCGTGAGTCGGTGGCGCGTCGCTGCGGCGCGCGCCCAGCGGTCGAGTCTACGCGATGGGGCGCTCAGCCGTCCGCGCGGCCGGTGATGACCTCGACGAGGAGGTCGACCGCGCGGGCGTAGCCGGTCACCCCTTCGCCGATGACGTGCACCACGGCGACGTCTTCGATGTACGAGAACTGCCGGAAGCTCTCGCGCTCCTTGATGTTCGAGATATGCACCTCGGCCACCGGGAGATCGACGGATGCCAGGGCGTCCCGCAGCGCGACGGAGGTGTGCGTGTACCCGCCGGCGTTGATCACGATGCCGGCGCAATCGAGCCGGGCGGCGTGGATCGCGTCGATGAGCACGCCTTCGTGGTTGCTCTGCACCGCCCGGACCTCGAGACCGTTCCGCGCCGCGGCCTCGGCGGTCAGGCGCTCGACGTCGGCGAGGGTGTCGCGACCGTAGATTTCGGGTTGGCGCGTTCCGAGCAGGTTCAGGTTCGGTCCGTTGACCAGAAGAAGACGACGCGGCGTGCTCACGCCCCGACCTCCTGGTACGCCGCGAACAGCAGCGACTCGTCAGGCGCCTGCAGCACCGTGGGCCGGGCGAGGTCGTCGAGCACGATGAAGCGAAGCATGGCGCCGCGGCTCTTCTTGTCGCGTTGCATCGTCGCCTTCAGCGTCTGGAACGCCCCGGCGCGGTAGGTCGTCGGAAGGCCCAGTGACTCCAGCACCGTGCGGTGGCGCTGGGCGACGTCATCCGACAGCCGGCCGGCCAGGCGCGACAGTTCGGCGGCGAAGACCATGCCGACCGAGATCGCGGCGCCGTGACGCCACCGGTACCGCTCGGCGTGTTCGATGGCGTGACCGAGCGTGTGCCCGTAGTTCAGCACCTCGCGCAGGCCCGCCTCGCGCAGGTCCTCCCCCACCACGCGGGCCTTCATGTCGATCGCGAGTTCGATGCACCGGCGGAACGCGTCGCCGCGCGGGTCCACGATGTTCCCGGGGTCGGCCTCGATGAGGTCGAGGATCTCCGGATGCCAGATGAACCCGGCCTTCACGACCTCGGCGAACCCTGCCGTGGCCTCATTGCGCGACAGCGTGTCGAGCAGATCGAGGTCGCAGACGACGGCGTGAGGCGGCCAGAAGGCCCCCACGAGGTTCTTCCCCTCGGCGGTGTTGACGCCGGTCTTGCCCCCTACCGCGGCGTCCACCATCGCCAGGACGGTCGTGGGGACCTGCACGATCGCCACCCCCCGGAGCCACGTGGCGGCGACGAACCCGGCGAGGTCGGTGACCGCTCCGCCGCCGAACCCGATGACGGCATCCGTGCGCGTGAAGTCCGCCTGGCCCATCACCTGCCAGCAGAACGCCGCGACCTCGATGCGCTTGCCCTGCTCGGCATCCGGGATCTCCGCGAGAAGGACCTGACGGTCGCCCACGAGCTGGGCGCGCAACGCCTCGGCCTGGGCCGCGAGGGTCGGGGGGTGCACGATGAGCACCTTCTGCGCCGCGGGAGGCAGCACCTCTCCGAGGGTCGCGAGCAGCCCGCGGCCGATCGTGATGTCGTAGCCGGGGTCACCGGCGACGGTGATGGTGGTGGTGTCGGTCATGGGGTCTCCTGGGCCGGGGCGCGCTGCGCCCAGGCCACGATCTCGTCGACGACGCGCGACAGCGGGCCCGACGACGTGTCGAAGGTGATGTGCGCGGTGGATTCGTAGAGCGGACGCCGCTCCTCGTAGATGCGCAGCCAGCGCTGCACGGGGTCCTCGCCCTGTAGCAGCGGGCGCCCGTCGCCGTGGATCCGGGATGCCACGACGTTCGGCGCCACCGTCAACAGCACGACGCGATGGTCGGCGAGGCGTTCGCGGGTTCGCGGGTCGAGCACCGCGCCCCCGCCGAGCGCGACCACTCCCCCGGCGGCGAGAGCCTCGGCCACGGCCGCACGTTCGAGGTCTCGGAAGTGCGCCTCGCCGTGCTGGGCGAACAGCTCCGGGATCGGACCGTGGTCCCGGACGACGATCTTGTCGCTGTCGCGGAACGGCAAGCCGAGGGTGCGGGCCACCCGGCGCCCGACACTCGTCTTTCCGGCACCCATCGGTCCGATGAAGACGAGGGCGCCCTGACCGGCCTCAGCCGAGGTCATGCGCGAGCAGCGCCGTGTCCGAGGCGTCCGTGGTGCGCAGTGTCTCGGGGAGGTGCGCGAGGTACGACTCGAGGTTGCGGCGGGTCTCGGAGACGTTGTCGCCGCCGAACTTCTCCAGCACCGCGTCGGCGAGGGTGATCGCGACCATCGCCTCGGCGACGACGCCCGCGGCCGGGACGGCGCACACGTCGGAGCGCTGGTGGTGTGCGGCGGCGGTATCGCCCGTAGCGACGTCGACGGTGCGCAGTGCGTGCGGGACCGTCGCGATGGGCTTCATCCCCGCGCGCACCCGCAGGACCGTGCCGGTGGACATACCTCCCTCGGTACCGCCCGCGCGGTCGGACGAGCGGGTGATGCCGTCGGCGGTGGCGAACAGCTCGTCGTGCGCCTGCGATCCGCGGCGGGTGGTGGTGAGGAAGCCGTCGCCGACCTCGACGCCCTTGATCGCCTGAATGCTCATGAGCGCCTGGGCGAGCTTGGCATCCAGCCGGCGGTCCCACTGCACGTGCGAACCGAGCCCCGGAGGCAGGCCGTAGGCCAAGACCTCGACGATGCCGCCGAGTGTGTCGCCGGACTTCTTCGCGTCGTCGACCTCGGCGACCATCGCGGCGGAGGTCTCGGCGTGGAAGCAGCGCAGCGGATCGGCGTCGAGTGCATCGACGTCGTCGGGCGCCGGCAGGGCGGCATCCTCGGGTACACGCACGGGGCCGATCGAGAGCGTGTGGCTCACGAGCCGGATGCCGAGCTCGCCGAGGAACGCGCGGGCCACCGCGCCGAGCGCGACGCGAGCGGCGGTCTCGCGGGCAGAGGCGCGCTCCAGGATCGGTCGTGCCTCGTCGAAGCCGTACTTCTGCATGCCGACGAGGTCGGCGTGGCCCGGACGCGGACGCGTGAGCGCGGCACCGCGCCCGCGGGAGCGGTCCGAGAGCTCGACGGGCTCGGGGCTCATGACCTCGACCCACTTCGGCCACTCGGTGTTGCCGATGCGCAGGGCGATCGGGCTGCCGATCGTGAAGCCGTGGACGATGCCGGTCGAGAGCGTCAGCTCGTCTTCCTCGAACTTCATGCGCGAGCCGCGACCGTAGCCGAGCTTGCGGCGCGCCAGGTCGGCGCGGATCTGGGCGGGCGAGATCGGGACACCGGCCGGCATCCCCTCCATGAGGGCGACCAGTTCGGGGCCGTGGGATTCCCCGGCCGTGAGCACGCGAAGCATGGTCCTATCCTCCCATGACGGCGGTGCGCATCGCGGCGAGCACCGCGTCCTCCCGCTCGAGCGGTACGGAGGGGTCGCCCCCAACGAACACGCGCACTTGCAGCAGTGCCTGGTGCAGCAGCATCCCGAGTCCGTCGTGGGCGGGGCGGCCCGCACGATCCCATGCGCGGGCGAGCGGCGTGGGCCACCCGCCGTAGACGACGTCGACGAGCGGGCCACCGACGGATGCCAGGTGCTCCGCCGCGTGACCGAGGTCGGTTCCGCCGGGCAGGGTGGCGATCGTGACATCGACGGGCCCGGGATCGGGTTCGTCGATCGGCGCGACCTCGACGGGGGTATCGAGCGTTTCGGACAGCGCGACGAGGGGTGCCGCGGCATCGGGGCGGCGTGCGCGGATCTCCACGCCGCCGGCGCCCAGGCGGGCGGCCGCCGCGACCGCCGACGTCGCGGTCGCGCCCGCACCGAGGATGCGCACACGGCGCGGCGCGCTCACACCGATCTCCCACAACGCACGCGCGAGTCCCTCGACGTCGGTGTTGAAGCCGTGCGGTCCGTCGTCGGTCAGCAGCAGCGTGTTGACCGCACCCGTGCGCCGGGCGTCGTCGTCGAGCGAGACCGCCGCGGCGGCCGCCGCGTGCTTGAGCGGCATCGTGAGGGACAAGCCCCGCCACGTGGCATCCCGCTCGGCCAGCGCTTGCGGGAATCCCGCTTCGCTCACGCGCCTGCGGCCGTACTCCCAGGGCAGGCCCAACTCGCGGTAGGCCGCCGCGTGCAGCAGCGGCGACCGCGAATGGTCGATCGGGTCACCCCAGACCGCAAGATGCCGAACGTCGGTCAGCATCCGCCGTCGGGGTTCTCGGCGCACCATGCCCGCCACTGGGCGACGGCCTGCTCGTGCTCGCTGTAGGTGGAGGTGAAGACCGTTTCGCCGGTGTCGAGGTTGACGGTCACGAAGTACAGCCAGGGGCCGTCGACCGGCTTCATGGCGGCATCGATCGCCAGGTCACCCGGATTCGCGATGGGGCCGATGGGCAGCCCGGGGTACATGTAGGTGTTCCACGGGTTGTCGCTGTTGCGCGCCTCGGTCGACGTGCTGACCGAACCGCTGCCGAGCTCGTTGGCCCCGTACTGCACCGTCGAGTCCATCTCGAGCTTGCCGAAGGTCTCCTGGTTGCCGGGCTGCAGACGGTTCTCGATCACGCGCGAGACCTTGTAGAAGTCGTCACGATTGCGGGCTTCGCGTTCGATGATCGACGCGACGATCAGGATGCGTTCGCGGTCCGCCTCGGGGACGCCGGCCTGGTCGAGCGACTGGACGGTGCGCTGCACCATCCGCCCGATGACGTCGGTCGCGGTCACGCCCTCGTCGAAGTCGTACGTCGCGGGGAAGATCCACCCCTCGAGGGTCGCCGCGGGGACGCCGTACTGCGACGGGTCTGCGACGGCGGCGTCGAGGTCTTCGCGCGGCATGCTGAGTTGCTCGGCGATGACGTCGAGGGACTGGTCGAGCGTAAGGCCCTCTCGTAACTGGACCGAGTTGTCGAGCCGGTTCGCGGGGTCGCCTAGTGCTTCCAGAACGGCGGCGGAGGTCATCTGCTGCTGGAGGCGATAGACCCCGGGCTGAAAGGTGAAGACCACGGCGTTCTCGACCATGTACCGATACAGCGAATCGGATGCCTTGGTGACCCCCGCTTCGAAGAGCTTGGGAGAGACCGACTCACCGGTGTCGCCCGAGACGATCGTCACGCGCGCCTCGCCCGTGGCCATGCCCGGCTCGAAGTCGGTGGGCTCCCCCGCGCCGAAGAACGCTTGCACCCGCTCGCCGTAGGTGTTCCACAGGGCGACTCCGCCGCCGACGATGCCCCCCACGAGGACCAGGACGATGGCCAGAGCGACCCAGGCCCCTGTGCGGCGACGGCGACGCGGGGGCCGAGCGGCTCCCCGCACCTCGTCGGTGCTCGCGCGACCCGCGAAGAGGTCTTCGAGCGAGCCGGATGCCGGGGGGCGGGAACCCCCGGAGCCGCCGGCGGCTGCCACGCCGACCAGGGCCGGCTCGCGGTCGTGCACCGGCGACGACCGCCGGGCGGGCTCGGGCTCGCGCGCCGACGAAGCCGGCGCGGCGGTTCGCGGCGCAGCGAGCTGCTCGGACGAGCGCGCGACGTGCTCGAACGCGGGTGCCGCGGGGCGCGGTGTCGGAACCGGCTCAGCCGGTGCTGCGGGACGGGCTGCCGAGACGGGTTCGGCGGGCGCTGTGTGGCGGGCGGCGGGAACCGGCCCGGCGGGCGCCGCGGGCGCCGCGTCATCCCGTGTGTCCGAGCCGCTCGCGGGAGTCGGACCGGTCTGGGCGCGACGCGCTTCGCGCGCGGCGCGGCGCGAAGGCGGCTGAGGTGTCTCGGGTCGATCGTCACCGGCGGCCTCATCGCCGCGAGCCGTGGCATCCATCGCTCCGGTGCGGGGATCGGGCAGACGGCGGTACAGCTCGGCGAAGGGGTCTGTCGGGTCGTTCTCGGGCATATCAGGCGGGCTCCTGTCCCGGTGCTACGGCGGGTCCGGCCGGCACGCCGGACTGTCGCTCCACGTCGAGCGCCTGCTGCAGCAGCACCACAGCGGCGACTTGATCCACAATGCTACGAGACTCCCGCTGGGAGCGCCCCGCCTGGCGCAAGGCGCCATGAGCCGAGACCGTGCTCAAGCGCTCGTCGACGAGACGGACGGGTACCTCGAGCGCCGCCGCCAACTCCCCCGCGAAGCGTCGTGCGTCTGTGGTCGACGGCGTGTCCTCACCGCGCAGGTTCAGGGGCAGGCCGACCAGGACCTCGAACACCTCGTACTCCGCCGCGAGAGCCACGATGCGACGCACCGGCTCTCCTTTGCGCGGAACCGTCTCGACCGGGAACGCCAGCAGACCGTCGGGATCCGACCGGGCGACGCCGACGCGCGCGCGCCCGACATCGATCCCGAGCCGGATGCCTCGGCGGAACTCCGTCACGCCGTGATCGCCCGCACATCGGCGACGATGCCGTCGAGCGCCTGCGGCAGGGCCGCGGCATCCGTTCCGCCGCCCTGGGCGACGTCGGGCCGGCCGCCACCGCCTCCACCGAGGACCCCCGCCGCCGCCTTCGCGAGGGCGCCGGCCGCAAGACCGCGCTCGCGGGCGGCGTCGTTCGTGACGACGACGACGGTGGCGCGGCCGTTGGCGACGCTGCCGAGGGCGACCACCGCAGCCTCGCTGCCGAGACGGTCGCGCACCTGCAGCGCGAGAGTGCGAACGTCATCGGTGGACGCACCCTCGCCGAGGGGCTGGGCCACGACGCGGACGGTTCCCACCGCGGTCGCGGACTCCACCAGCTGCGGCAGCCGGTCGGTGAGAGCGCGGGCCTCGAACGCAGCGATCTTCTTCTCCGCGGCCTTGAGGCTCGCGGACAGCTCAGCGATGCGGGTCGTCAGCTGGTCGCGCGGAGTCTTCAGCGACGTGGAGAGCTGCGAGACGATCGCGCGCTCCGCGGCGAGGTCGCGGAACGCGTCCAGACCGACGAGCGCTTCGACACGGCGGTTCGAGGCGCCGACGGACGACTCGCCGACCAGATTGACCAGGCCGATCTCGGCGCTGCGCGAGACGTGGGTCCCCCCGCACAGTTCGCGCGACCACGGACCGCCGATGTCGACCATGCGGACGGTGTCGCCGTACTTCTCGCCGAAGAGCGCCATGGCGCCGGCGGCTTTGGCCTCGTCGAGCGACATCACGCGCGTGGTCACCTCGAGGTTGTCGCGCACGGCGTTGTTGGCGATGTCCTCGATCTCGGTGCGCGTCTCGGGCGAGAGCGCCGCGCCCCAGCTGAAGTCGAAGCGCATGTAGCCCGCGCGGTTGAGCGAACCGGTCTGGGTGGCGCTCTTGCCGAGGGTGTCGCGGATCGCGGCGTGCACGAGATGCGTCGCCGAGTGCGCCTGCTGCGCCGCGTGGCGGTTGAGGGCATCGACCACGGTCGTCGCGGGGGCGCCGACCGAGACCTCACCGGTGGTGACCTCGACGGTATGGCTGATCAGGCCCGGCACAGGGCGCTGCACGTCGAGCACTTCCAGCTCGTATCCGGGACCGACGATGACGCCCTTGTCGGCTACCTGTCCGCCGGACTCCGCGTACAGGGCGGTCTCGGCGAGGACGACCTCGGCGATCTGACCCTGCACAGCGTGATCGGTGCTGCGGCCGTCGACCAGGATGCCGAGCACGGTCGACTCGGTCTCGAGGTCGGTGTAGCCGGTGAAGACCGTCTCGCCCTTCGCGCGGAAATCGCGGTAGGCGCTCTGGTCGGCGATCGCTCCCTTGCGTGCGCGCGCGTCGGCCTTCGCGCGGGCGCGCTGCTCCTGCATGAGGGCGTCGAACGCGGAGCGGTCCACGCTCAGCCCGGCCTCTTCGGCGATCTCGAGCGTGAGGTCGATCGGGAAGCCGTACGTGTCGTGCAGCAGGAAGGCCTCCGAACCGGACAGCGTCGTGGTGCCGCCGCTCTTGGCATCCATCACCGACTGGTCGAGGATCGCCGACCCCGCCGCCAGCGTGCGGAGGAAGGTCTGCTCCTCGGCGATCGCGTAGGCCGACAGGCGCGCGTAGTCGGAGGCGACCTCGGGGTAGGACTCCTTCATCGCATCGCGCGACGCCGCGAAGAGCTCCGGGAACGTCGGGCCCTCCACGCCGAGCAGGCGCATCGAGCGGATCGCGCGGCGCATGATGCGGCGCAGGATGTAGCCGCGGCCCTCGTTCGAGGGCGTGACGCCGTCGGCGAGGAGCATGAGCGAGGAGCGGACGTGGTCGGCGACGATGCGCAGGCGTACGTCGTCCTCGTGCGACTCCGCGCCGTAGGACTTGCCGGCCAGCTTCGCAGCGAGATCGAGCACCGGACGCACCTGGTCGGTCTCGTACATGTTGTCGACGCCCTGCTTGATGAACGCGATGCGCTCCAGGCCCATGCCGGTGTCGATGTTCTTCGCCGGGAGCTCGCCGACGATGTCGAAGTCGTACTTCGACCGCACGTTGGTGATCTCGTACTGCATGAACACGAGGTTCCAGATCTCGACGTAGCGGTCGTCGTCGGTGGCCGGGCCGCCGTCGATGCCGTACTCCGGTCCGCGGTCGAAGAAGATCTCCGAACACGGGCCCGCCGGTCCGGGCAGCCCGGTCGACCAGTAGTTCGTGTCCTTGCCGAGACGCTGGATGCGCTCCTCGGGCAGGTCGGTGAGAGTGCGCCACAGGTCGTGCGCCTCGTCGTCCTCTTCGTAGACGGTGACCCACAGGTCTTTCGGATCGAAGCCGAGGCCGCCGTCCTCTTCGGACGTGGTCAGCAGCTCCCACGCGTAACGGATCGCGTCTTCCTTGAAGTAGTCGCCGAACGACCAGTTGCCGAGCATCTGGAAGAACGTGCCGTGGCGCGGCGTCTTTCCGACCTCTTCGATGTCGTTGGTGCGGATGCACTTCTGCACGTCGGCCGCACGCGGGTACGGGGCGGGAACGACACCGCTGAGATACGGGATGAACGGCACCATGCCGGCGACGGTGAACAGCAGGGCCGGGTCGTCGGTGACGAGCGAGGCCGACGGCACGATGGTGTGGTTCTTCTTCTCGAAGTAGTCGAGGAAGCGCTGAGCGATCTCGGCGGTTTTCATGTCGGGTCTTTCCGTGGGCGTGCGGATCCGCCCCGGCGGACGGGGCGGGATGCCGGGAGGTCAGTCGGTGGGGGCGGCCTTCTTGGCGGCCGCGGCGACCGTCGCGGCGGCGTCGGCCACCGTATCGGCGGCGGTGGCGGCCACGGTCTTGGCGTCGTCGAGAACGTCGGACAGACGCGTCTCCTGCGCGTGGTAGGCCTCGCTCATGCGGTCGGTGAACTCGCTGATGCGGGCGTCGACCTGGGCGAGAAGCTCCTGACCGCGCGGATCCTTGTTGACCAGGTGCGCGGCGACGAACCCTCCGGCGATGCCCAATACGAACCAGACGAGGCTTCTCACGATCACCACTTCTTCCTCGAGCGAGCGCCGCGGGCGCGGCATCCCTTCATCGTAGGCGACAGTGTCGTGCGGGCGCGCGCCCGGACCCGTGGATGCCACCCGCCCCGGCCCCCTCCGTGAGGCGCCGGCCCGGCGCCGGCCCGCGCCGGGACCCTCCGCCGGTGGGCACAACTCCTGCAACAACGCCCCGAACGACCACCGCTCGCCGTCCGAGACTCGGGATGCCGGAGTTGTGCTGCGCAGGAACCATCTGGGCGGCACAAGAACGCGACCGGAAACGGCAGGTGCCCGCGCCCGGGAACGACGAAGGGCGCCGGGAGAACCCGACGCCCTTCGGCTCGTGAGTGCGGGACTCAGCGAGCGGCGTAGTACTCGACGACGAGCTGCACGTCACACGTGACGGGCACCTCGGCACGCTTCGGGCGACGCACGAGGCGCGCCTGCAGCGTCGAGAGGTCGACCTCGAGGTAGCCCGGAACGGGCGGCAGCACCTCGGCGTGCCCACCGGCGGCCGCGACCTGGAAGGGCTCGAGGCCCTCGCTCTTGGCCTTGACGTGGATGAGCTGACCCGGCTTCACGCGGAACGACGGGCGGTCCACGAGCTGGCCGTCGACCAGGATGTGGCGGTGAACGACGAGCTGGCGTGCCTGCGCGGTGGTCCGGGCGAAGCCCGAACGCACGACCAGAGCGTCCAGACGCATCTCGAGCAGCTCGACCAGGTTCTCACCGGTCAGGCCGTCGGTGCGGCGGGCCTCGTTGAACGCGATGCGCAGCTGCTTCTCGCGGATGCCGTACTGCTCGCGCAGACGCTGCTTCTCACGCAGACGGACGGCGTAGTCGCTGTCGGCCTTGCGCTTGGTGCGGCCGTGCTCGCCGGGAGCGTAGGGACGCTTCTCGAGGTAGCGGGCGGCCTTCGGGGTGAGCGCGACGCCGAGGGCGCGCGACAGACGGACCTTGCGGCGGTCCTGGGACTTCGTTGCCACGAAGTACTCCTTCCGATGACGTGGCCGCGCCTTTCGCGGCTCACGGACGTATCGCCCCCTTCCGCCCGTTTCGGAACGCACGCCGGGGCGCACCGAGAGGTGATCACTGGAAGGAGGGGATGCCCGAAAACCCTGTTTCGAGCCGATTCATCGTACCAGAGCGGGTTCTCGGGCCGCTTCAGCCGCCGTCGAGGATGCGGCGGATCTTCTCGAGGCGCGCGGAGACGTCGCGTTCGGCGCCATGGGAGGTCGGCTGGTAGTACCGCTTTCCGCGCAGCTCGTCGGGAAGGTACTGCTGCGTGACGATCCCGATGTCGCTGTCGTGGGCGTACTTGTAGCCCTTGCCGTGGCCGAGCCTCTTCGCCCCGGGGTAGTGCGCGTCACGAAGGTGAAGGGGCACCCGACCGAACCCGCCTGCCCGGACATCGGCGATGGCGGCGTTGATCGCGTTGTAGGCGGCGTTGGATTTGGCGGTGGTCGCGAGGTACACCGTGGCCTCGGCCAGCGGGATGCGCCCCTCGGGCATGCCGATGAAGGCGACCGCATCCGCCGCCGCCACGGCGATCTGCAAGGCCTGCGGATCGGCCAGACCGATGTCTTCCGCCGCCGAGATGACGAGCCGCCGCGCGATGAAGCGCGGGTCTTCGCCGGCCTCGATCATCCGCGCGAGGTAGTGGATGGCGGCATCCACGTCGGATCCGCGCACCGACTTGATGAAAGCGCTGATGACGTCGTAGTGCTCGTCGCCCTGTCGGTCGTAGCGAAGCAGGGCCCGATCGACCGCCTGCGCGATGTGGTCGCCCGTGATGACGGGGCGGGGATCCGCGGCATCCGGATCGGTTTCGTCGGACTCGGTGTCGGTGTCGCCGTCGCCGGCGTCGGCGGCGTTGTCGTCGCGGGCGGCGTCGTCCGCGGCGACCGAAGCCGCGGCCTCGAGAGCGGTCAGGGCCCGGCGGGCGTCGCCCGAAGCCAGGCGGACGAGCGCCGCCCGCGCCTCGTCGCTCAGGACCACGCGGTCGTCGAGACCGCGGGCATCGGCGACCGCTCGATCGACCAGAGCACCGAGATCGTCGTCTCCGAGCGGCCGGAGGGTGAGCAGCAGCGACCGCGACAGCAGCGGCGAGATCACCGAGAACGACGGGTTCTCGGTCGTGGCGGCGATGAGCACCACCCACCCGTTCTCGACGCCCGGGAGCAGCGCGTCCTGTTGCGCCTTGGTGAAGCGATGGATCTCGTCGAGAAACAGGATGGTGGACTGCCCGTACAGGTCGCGCTGGGTGAGAGCTTCCTGCATGACCTCGCGCACGTCTTTCACCCCGGCGGTGATCGCCGACAGCTCGACGAACCGTCGCCCCGACGAGCGGGCGATCGCCTGCGCCAGCGTCGTCTTGCCCGTGCCCGGCGGCCCCCACAGGATGACCGAGACGGCGGACCCGGATGCCGAGGAGTCGGTGCCCGCGAGGGTGACCAGCGGAGAGCCCGGGCGCAGCAAGTGCCCCTGCCCGGCGACCTCGTCGAGGCTCGTCGGGCGCATGCGCACAGCGAGCGGCGTCTGGCCCTGGAAGAGGGCGGAGGGACTGGTCACCGATCCAGGCTAATCGCGACGTCGGACATCGGATCCTGCCTCTTTGTCGCCTCTCGTCGTCGATGCGTAGGATCGACGGCGGCCGACGAGCGGTGAGAAGAGGTCGATGTGGCGACAGGTGGTAAGGACCGGCAGAGTCGAGAACGTGCCCGGGCGTACCAGGCGCGGCAGGAGCTCCACCGTCTTCAGGTGCGCCGGCGTGTGCGCGACAACGTCGTGGGCCTCGGTGTCGGACTCGTGGTGATCGCCGGGGCGATCGGACTGCAGACGGCGTACTTCGTCGCCGGGCCTGGGGCGCCCACGCCCGCCCCGTCCAGCACCGACTCCCCCAGCCCCGCCGCCACAGACTCCCCGAGCCCCGCCGCCACCGACTCCGGTGAACCCGACCCGGCGGTCTCGCCCACCCCCTGATCCTGTGACGACGGCATCCGTCGTACTAGGCTCGGACCGTCCTTCTCCCCCAGGCGGCCCTGCCGCGATGAGGTGCTCTCCGTGACTTCCGTTCCTTCCCCTGACTCCCCCGACACCCCCGCCGACGTCAGCGACGACGCGGAGACGGTCGTCGAGGCGCCCGCTGACGGCGTCGGCGAAAGCGCCGCTGCGTCCGACCCCTCCGCCGACCCGGCCCTGACGGCTGTGGCGCCGGACGCCGATGATGCCCCGACGGCCGAGGGTGAGGCGTCCGCCGCCGAAGAGGCCCCCGCGGATGAGGCGCCTGTCGCGGCGTCCGTGCCCGTGGTTCCCGCGCCCGGCCCCCGCCCCGGGCCCCGTCCGGGTGCTCGCGTCGCGGCGCCGGTCGAGCCGTGGGGTCGCGTCGACGAGGACGGCACCGTGTCGGTGCGCGAGGGCGATCAGTGGCGTGTCGTCGGGCAGTACCCCGACGGGACCGCCGACGAGGCTCTCGCCTACTATCAGCGCAAGTTCGCCGATCTGGCGGGCGAGGTCACGCTCCTGGAGGTGCGTCACCGTCGTGGTGGGGCCTCCGCGTCCGACCTCCGCTCCACGGCCGCGACGGTGCGCGGCAAGGTCGACGGCGCGGCCGCCGTCGGTGATCTCGCCGCGCTGCTGGAGCGTCTGGATGCGCTCACCGCAGAACTGGCGGAAGCCACCGAGACCGAGGCTGCTGCGGCCAAGGAAGCCGTCGAGGATGCCGTGCGCGAGCGCACCGCGATCGTCGAGCAGGCCGAGGCCCTCGCCGCCCGCGACCCCCAGTCGGTGCAGTGGAAGCAGATGACGACCGACATGTCGGCGTTGTTCGACCGGTGGCAGGCGCATCAGCAGACCGGTCCGCGTCTGCCGAAGTCGACCGCGCAGCAGCTGTGGCGCCGGTTCCGCGATGCGCGGGCCACGGTCGATCGACACCGCCGCGAGTTCTTCTCGGCCCTGGACGAGACCCACAAGGCCGCCCGTGACGTCAAGACCCGCCTGGTCGAGCGCGCCGAGGCCCTCGCACCGCGCGGGGAGGACGGCATCCCCGCCTACCGTGACCTCCTCGACCAGTGGAAGGCCTCCGGTCGTGCGGGCCGCAAGGTCGACGACGCGCTCTGGGCCCGCTTCAAGGCGGCCGGCGATGCGCTGTACGGCGCGCGCATCGAGCGCGAGACCGCCGACGCCGAAGCGTCCAAGGAGAAGATCGAGCAGAAGCGCGCCCTCCTCGCGGATGCCGCGCCCATCGTCGACGAGAAGAATCTGGCCACCGCGCGGCAGAAGCTCACCGCGATCCAGCGTCAGTGGGACGAGATCGGTCGCATCTTCCCGCGCGACAAGGAGCGCGCTCTCGACGACGAACTGCGCAAGATCGAACAGAGCGTGCGTGCCCGCGAGGACGCCGACTGGAAGCGCAACGATCCCGAGCAGAAGGCGCGAGCCAACGACATGACGCGTCAGCTCACCGACGCGATCGACAAGCTCGAGGCCGAGCTCGCCGCCGCCGAAGCCAAGGGCGACAAGCGCGCCGCTGCTCAGGCGGCCGAAGCCCTCGAAGCGCGCCGCACGTGGCTGCGCGCCCTCGGCGGCTGAGCGTTCTCCACAGCTCGGCGCTCACGGGCACGTAAGGAGAGACCATCCCGCCACACTGGCGGGATGGTCTCTCCTTTTCTGTACTTCCCCGGAGAGCGGCTGTCGATGGCGGAACTCACCGCGGCCTGCCTCGACGGTCTGCTCACCCCCATCGGCGAAGGGTTCATGCCGGCCGACGCCGTCGAGACGGCATGGATGCGTGCGCGTAGTCTCGCTCCGCTCCTCGGTGAGCGGTGGGCCGCCGTCCGGTCGAGCGCCGCGTGGGTGCACGGTGGCGTCGGCGTCGAACCGTTCCGGCACCGGATCCAGCGCGCCAGCGCCGAGCGGGCACGTCCACCGCGACGAACCGGCGTGCTCGCCAACGACGTGCGCATCGCCCCGGAAGACGTAATGGCGATCGCCGGTGTCCATGTCGCACGGCCCGAGCGCACCCTCGTCGACCTGGCGCGTTCGGGAGAGGCCGACGAGCAGGGTGCGGCGCGCGCGTGGGCGGAAGCCGTGCCCGACCTCGCCGAGGGGGCGCGTGCGTGGCTGCAACGGCATCCGCGATTCCCTCACGCTCGACGAGCGCACGCGTTGCTGTCGAGCGTCAGGACGATGTGACGCGGTACACGTCGTACACCGCATCGATGCGTCGCACGGCGTTGAGCACGCGGTCGAGGTGCACGGTGTCGCCCATCTCGAACACGAACTTGCTCAACGCCAGACGGTCGTTGGTCGTCGAGACCGTGGCCGACAGGATGTTGACGTGATGCTCGCTGAGCACGCGGGTGACGTCGCTGAGCAGGCCCGACCGGTCGAGGGCCTCCACCTGAATCTGCACGAGGAAGACGCTCTTCGTCGTCGGCGCCCACTCGACGTCGATCAGCCGCTCGGGGTCTTCGCGCAACGACTTCACGTTCGTGCAGTCGCCGCGGTGCACCGAGACGCCGCTCCCCCGCGTGACGAAGCCGACGATCTCGTCGCCCGGCACCGGTGTGCAGCACTTGGCGAGCTTGACCAGGATGTCGGGGGCTCCGCGCACGAGCACACCCGAGTCGCCGCCGCGCGGGGCCCGGCTGCGGCCGACCTGCGGAAGGTCGATCGGGCCGGTCGAGGTGTCATCGGTGCTGACGAGGGCCGTGACCTTCTCGATGACCGACTGCGTCGAGACGTGTCCTTCGCCCACGGCGGCGTACAGCGCCGAGACGTCTTCGTAGTGGAAGCCGCGCGCAACCTCGGCGAACGAGTCCTGGTTCATCAGGCGCTGAAGAGGCAGGTTCTGCCGACGCATCGCGCGGGCGATGGAGTCCTTGCCCTGCTCGATCGCTTCTTCGCGGCGCTCCTTGGTGAACCACCCGCGGATCTTGTTGCGGGCTCGCGTGCTCTTGACGAATCCGAGCCAGTCCTGGCTGGGACCGGCGTCGGGGTTCTTCGACGTGAACACCTCGACGACGTCGCCCGACTGCAGTTCGGTCTCAAGCGGCACGAGGCGCCCGTTGACCTTCGCGCCCATCGTGCGGTGACCGATCTCGGTGTGCACGGCGTACGCGAAGTCGACCGGTGTCGCGCCCTTGGGAAGCCCGATGACCCGCCCCTTGGGGGTGAAGACGTAGACCTCTTTCGCCCCGATCTCGAAGCGGAGGGAGTCCAGGAACTCCCCCGGGTCGGCCGTCTCGGCCTGCCAGTCGGAGATGCGGGCGATCCACGCCATGTCCGTGTCGGCGGCCTTGGCATCCGTCTTGCCGCCGGCCATGCGCTCTTTGTACTTCCAGTGCGCGGCGACACCGAACTCCGCCTGCTGGTGCATCTCGTGCGTGCGGATCTGGATCTCGACCGTCCGACCACTCGGGCCGATCACGGTGGTGTGCAGCGACTGGTAGAGGTTGAACTTCGGCGTGGCGATGTAGTCCTTGAACCGGCCCGGTAGCGGTGTCCACCGCGCGTGGATGGCGCCGAGGACGGCGTAGCAGTCCCGCACGGTGCCGACGAGGATCCGGATACCGATGAGGTCGTAGATGTCGTCGAACTCACGGCCGCGCACGACCATCTTCTGGTAGACCGAGTACAGCTGCTTCGGCCGGCCCATGACGCGTCCGCGGACACGCAGCTCGCGCAGGTCCGCGTCGATCGCGTCGATGACGGTCTGAACGTACTGCTCGCGCTGCGGGGTGCGCTGACGCACGAGGCTCTCGATCTCGGCGTAGAGCTTGGGATGCAGAACGGCGAAGGAGAGATCCTCGAGTTCGCTCTTGATCGCCTGGATGCCGAGACGGTGCGCCAGTGGGGCGTAGATCTCGAGGGTCTCGGTGGCCTTCTTGGCGGCCTTGTGCGGCGGGACGAAGCCCCACGTGCGCGCGTTGTGCAGCCGATCGGCGAGCTTGATCAGCAGAACGCGGATGTCTCGCGACATCGCCACGATCATCTTGCGGACGGTCTCGGCCTGTGCGCTCTCGCCGTACTTGACCTTGTCGAGCTTCGTGACGCCGTCGACGAGCATCGCGACCTCGTCGCCGAAGTCGGCGGCGAGTTCGTCGAGCGGGTAGCCCGTGTCTTCGACGGTGTCGTGCAGCAGAGCTGCCGCGATGGCTTTGGGCCCGAGGCCCAGTTCGGCGAGGATCTGCGCGACGGCGAGCGGGTGGGTGATGTACGGCTCGCCGCTCTGACGCTTCTGCCCGTCGTGCGCCTTGTCGGCGACCGCGTACGCGCGTTCGATGATGCCGAGGTCGCCCTTGGGATGGTGGGTGCGGACGGTGCGCAGCAGCTTGTCGACGTCGTCGCGTCGAGCTGCGCGGGAGAAGATCCGCGGAACCAGCCGACGAAGGGAGGACGGCGGCGGCGCGGAGGACGCGGTCTCGGTCACAGATCCCCTCCCCCGTGTGCGGCGGTCAGTCTTCCCATCCTACGCCGGGCGAGGCCGGTGCCCGCCGTCAGGCGGGGACACCGGCCTTCTCGCGCGCGGCGAGCACGCGGGCGTCCCGTTCCTTCATCGACGGCTCGCGCTCGCGCAGCAGCGCGTAGAGCGGGACGGCGACGAACAGCGTCGAGTACGCGGCGACGATCGTGCCGACGAAGATCGACAGCGAGATGTCGCTGAGCGTCCGGGCGCCGAGCGGAACCCCGATGAAGAGGATCGCGCCCACCGGCAGGATCGCGACGACCGTGGTGTTGATCGAGCGGATGAGTGTCTGGTTCGCCGCGAGGTTGACCGACTCCGCGAAGGTCCGACCGGAGATCTCCCCGTCGTCCCTCGTGTTCTCGCGCACCTTGTCGAAGACGACCGTGGTGTCGTACAGCGAGTACGACAGGATCGTCAGGAATCCGATGACGGCGGCGGGCGAGATCTCGAAACCGAAGATCGCGTACACGCCGATCGTGATGACCAGCACGTCGACCAGGCCGATGATCGCGGCGACCGACATCTTCCACGTGCGGAAGTACACCGCCAGGATGACGAACGTCAGGGCCAGGAAGATCGCCAGGCCCCACAGCGACTGGCGGGTGACGTCGGCGCCCCACGTCGGTCCGATGAACGAGTTGGTGATCTCCGACGTCGGGACCCCGTACCCCTCGGCCAGGGCGGCGGAGACGTCCTGCGTCTGCTCATCGTTCAGCTGGTCGGTCTGCACCCGCACGGCCTGATCGCTGATGGTGGTCACGCGGGTCGCGGCATCCGGAACCACGGATGCCACGGCCTCGGTGGCGATCGCCTGGTCGAACGACGCGGGGTTGGAGACGGTGAACTGCGATCCACCCGTGAACTCGATCGAGAACTGGATGGGGCGGAGGAGCGGGACCAGGGCCGCACCGATCACCAGGACGGCGGCGATGATGAACCACAGGCGACGACGCTGGACGAACGGGAAGGACGTCTTTCCCGAGTAGAGGTCGTTGCCGAGCTGCGTCATGGAGCGCATCAGTCGTCTCCCTCCTTCGTGGGGCGGCTACTGCTCTGCGCGGCGGCCAGCTCAGCGCGCTTGCGCTCGGCGATCGTCTGACGGCGCTGCGCCTCGGCGCGGGACCGCGAGGCCCGGCCCGAGACCGCCGCCGCGGGGGCGCGGAACTGGGCACGACCGCGATACACGGCGCCGAGAGCGGCGGGGTCCATGCCCGACAGCGGGTGACCCGAGCCGAAGAACCGCGTCCGTGCCAGCAGCTGCATAACCGGGTGGGTGAAGAGGATGAAGATCAGGATGTCGATCGCGGTCGTGAGGCCCAGCGTGAACGCGAAGCCCTTCACCGTGGCATCCGCGAGGATGTAGAGCACGACGGCGGCGAGGATGTTGATCGACTTCGAGATGTAGATCGTGCGCTTGGCGCGCGCCCAGCCGTCTTCGACCGCGGCGGTGATCGACTTGCCGTCGCGCAGCTCGTCACGGATGCGTTCGAAGTAGACGATGAACGAGTCGGCGGTGAACCCGATGGTCACGATGAGGCCCGCGACACCGGCCAGCGACAGGCGGAAGCCCATGCGCCAGGCGAGGATGCAGAGCGTCACGTAGGTGAGGACCGCCATCACGCCGAGCGAGGCGATGATCACCGTCCCCAGCGCGCGGTAGACCACGAGCGAGTAGACGGCGACCAGTCCGAGACCGATGAGGCCCGCGAGGAAGCCGACCTGCAGCTGCTGCGATCCGAGAGTGGCCGAGACGGTGTCGGAGCTGACCACCTCGAAGCTCAGCGGCAGCGCGCCGTACTTCAGCTGATCGGCGAGGGCTTTCGACGACTCCTGCGTGAAGTTGCCCGTGATGCTGGGCCGGCCGTCCAGGATGATGCCGTTCATGGACGGGGCCGAGAGGACCGACCCGTCGAGCACGAACGCGAACTGGTTCAGCGGGGGCTGTGCGCCGTAGAGGCGCTGGCTGATCTCGCCGAACGTCTGCGTGCCCTGGTCGTTGAAGGCCAGGTTGACCGCCCAGCGGCCCGTGTTCTGCTCCTGGCCGTTCGTGGCATCCGTGATGTCGGTGCCGTCGAGCTCGACCGGCCCCAGGATGTACTTCTGCCCGTCGTCGACGCCGCAGGTGATCATCGGCTGGTCGGCCGGAGCCTGCGCGGGGTCGGTCGGCGGGTTGGCGCAGTCGTAGGCGAGGAACTGCGCCTGGAGCGCGGGCGTGATGTACGCCGGGTCGCTCGCGTTCGTCGGCGACGCGGTGGGTGTCGCCGGCAGGCTCGGGTCGGGCGTCGGGTACGGCGTGGAGTTGCCGTCCTCGCCGACGAACGACGTGGCGGGAGACCCGGCGAACAGCACGGGCCGCAGCTGCAGCTGCGCCGAGCTCTGGATGCGCTGACGCGTCGCCTCATCGGCCTGGCCGGGGATCTGCACGACGATGTTGCGCCCACCCTCGGTCGCCACGTCGGCCTCGCCGACGCCCGACGCGTCGACACGCTGGCGGATGATCGCCACCGCCTGCTCGAGCTGTTCGGCGTCGGGATCGCTGCCGTCGACGGTCTGCGCCGACAGGATGATCTGCGTGCCGCCCTGGAGGTCGAGCGCCAGGTCGGGGGTCCAGGAACTGGCCTGGAAGGTGTACACGCCCAGCGCGTTGATGCCGAACAGCACGCCGGTGATGGCGAGCAGGCCGGTCAGCACGCGCCAGGCGTGGCGGACGGGAGTCGAGGGCGCCACGTGGTCGGCTTTCTGTGCGGCGGTGAACGGAAAAAGCGAAAGCGGGCGTCAGACCTGCGGACGGTCCTTGTCGTCGCGGTCGGTCTCGGCCTGGCGGGCGGCGCGGTGGTCGTCGCTGATCGAGGTGATGTCACCGTCGGCGACACCGGCGATGTACTCGGCCTCGGTCTCTTCCGCCTCGATGAACTCGTCTTCGGTGACGTAGCCCTGAGCGGGGTTGACGACGCGGAGCACGGCCTGGCTGTGGACCTTGATGACCACACCGGGGGCGATCTCGACCTGGGCGGGCTTGTCGAGGTCTTCCCCGTCGTACTCGACGACCGTGCCGTACAGGCCGCCCTGCAGCAGCACCTCGGCGCCGGGCACGGTCTGCCGCGCCTTCTCTTCCAGTTCCAGCTTCTGCTTCTGCATGCGGCGACGCGAGCTCCAGAACATGAAGACCAGCAGGCCGATCAGCAGGATGATCAGGCCGTAGTTGGCGAAGAAGTTCGCGAAATCCATGGAGGCGGTGCACCTTTCGATTCAGGCGCGCCGTGCGGCACTGCCTGGAGGGGTCGGGGAATCCCTCGCCGAGTATAGGTCATCCCCCTTGACTGAATCGGAGCAGTCCGTCCGGGTGAGGAGCGCCGAGGTGGTCATACGCCTCGGGTGTGGCGACTCGGCCCCGCGGTGTGCGTCCCATGAACCCGATGCGCACGAGGTAGGGCTCCACCACGGACTCGATGGTCTCGGGTTCCTCCCCCACCGCGACGGCGAGCGTGCTGAGCCCCACGGGACCTCCGCGGAAGCGTCGCACGAGCGCGTCGAGCACCGCCCGGTCGAGGCGGTCGAGGCCGATGGCATCCACGTCATACAGGTCGAGCGCCGCGTCGACGGTGCGCACGTCGGCGTCGCCGGCCTCCGCGCCCGTCGAGGGGCCGTGGACGACGAGGTAGTCGCGCACACGCCGCAGCAACCGGTTGGCGATGCGGGGGGTGCCGCGCGAGCGGCGGGCGATCTCGGAACGAGCGGTGCCGGGGAGCCCCACGTCGAGCATGGATGCCGAGCGCGAGACGACGCGCTCGAGCTCCTCCGGCTCGTAGTACTCCAGATGCGCGGTGAAACCGAAGCGGTCGCGCAGGGGGTTGGGGAGGAGGCCTGCGCGCGTGGTGGCGCCCACGAGGGTGAACGGCGCGAGGTCGAGGGGGATGCTCGTGGCACCCGCGCCCTTCCCCACCATGATGTCGATGCGGAAATCCTCCATCGCGAGGTACAGCATCTCTTCGGCCGAGCGGGCCATGCGGTGGATCTCGTCGATAAAGAGGACTTCGCCCGGCGTCAGTGACGACAGCAGTGCGGCGAGGTCGCCGGCGTGCTGGATCGCCGGTCCGCTCGAGAGGCGCAGCGGACGCCCGCTCTCGTGCGCCACGATCATCGCGAGCGTCGTCTTTCCCAGACCGGGAGGGCCGGACAGCAGGATGTGGTCGGGCGAGCGTTGCTGGATGCGGGCGGCGTCGAGCAGGAGCTGCAGCTGTCCGCGCACCTTCTGCTGACCGACGAACTCGCTCAGCGACGTCGGCCGCAGGGCGCCTTCGATCGCGAGCTCGGTCTCGTCGTCGGGTGTGCCCGCGTCGCGCACGACGTCAGCCACCGACGGGCTCCTTGCGCGCGGGGCCGAGGAGCGCGAGCGTCAGTCGGAGCAACGCCTGGACCGAGGCGCGGTCGGCCTCGGCGGCGTTCTCCGCGACGGATGCCACGGCCTCGGCGGCCACGCGTTCGCTCCAGCCGAGTCCGACCAGCGCCTGCGTCACCTGGACGGGTATCTGCCCGTGCGGGGCCACCGCGGCCGGCGCCTGTGCGGGCGCAACGGCCAGCTTGCCGGCCAGCTGCACGACGATGAGCTTCGCGGTCTTGGGGCCGATTCCCGACACGCGCTTGAACGGTGCATCGTCGTCGTCGGTCACCGCCTGGGCGATCTGCGGGACTGTCAAAGACGACAGCACACCCATCGCGGACTTCGGGCCCACCCCGGTCACCCCGATCAGCTGCGTGAACACGGTGAGCTCTTCGCGGGTCTCGAAGCCGAAGAGCGACAGTGCGTCCTCCCGAACGACCAGATGCGTGTGCAGGTGCACCGGGTCGCCGACATGGGTCGTGCGGGCCACCTGCGGCGTCACGGCGACGGAGAGCCCGACTCCCCCGACGACCACGACGAGCGTGTCGTCGCCGACGTGCGCGGCCGCGCCCTGCAGCGAAGAGATCATGCGTCGAGCCTACGCGCCCGTTCGGACCTTTGTTCGAGCGACACGCGCCGCGGGGGGTGCCTGCCGCTTCTCGGCATCCCGCCAGGCCTTCTGCGCCGGGGTCAGGGCGCCACTGGTTGCGGGTGTCGCTGGTCCCCCGCGCCAGGCGTGGCACAGCGCGAGGGCCAGGGCGTCGGCCGCGTCCGCCGGCTGCGGAAGTGCCTCGAGGCGCAGCACGCGTGCCACCATCGTCTGCACCTGCAGCTTGTCCGCCGAGCCGTACCCGGTGATGGCGGCCTTGACCTCGCTGGGGGTGTGAGTGGCGGCCGGGATGCCGTGCTCCGCCGCCAGAAGCAACGCGATGCCGCTCGCCTGCGCGGTTCCCATGACCGAGTGCCGGTTGTTCTGGGCGAAGACCCGCTCCACGGCGACGACGTGCGGACCGTGCGCGGCGAGCACGCTGCGGATGCCGGCCGCGATCGTGGCGAGCCGCTTCTCGATCGGATCGGAAACGGCGGAGCGCACGACCCCGACGTGCACGAGCGACGCCGTGCGGTCGGGTGACACGTCGACGACGCCGATGCCGCAGCGCGTCAGGCCCGGGTCGATACCGAGGACACGCAGCGAACGAGACACGACCCCCACGCTACGCGCGGGGGTCGTGGAGTCGAGCAGGGCGCGCCCTACTCGTCGTTCTCGAGCTCGGCCTGCACCTCGGGGGTCAGGTCGAAGTTCGTGTACACGTTCTGCACGTCGTCGCTGTCTTCGAGCGCGTCGATGAGGCGGAACACCTTGCGCGCGGTGTCGGCGTCGACCTCGACCTTGAGCGAGGGGACGAACTCCACGTCGGCGGAGTCGTACTCGATGCCGGCCTCCTGCAGCGCAGAGCGGACGGTCACGAGGTCGCTCGCCTCGGTGATGACGCCGAAGCCCTCGCCGTGCGGTTCGACCTCTTCGGCGCCGGCTTCGAGGACCGCGAGCATGACGTCATCCTCGGTCGTTCCCTCGGAGGGGACGACGATGACGCCCTTGCGGCTGAAGTTGTACGCGACGCTCCCCGGGTCGGCGAGGGTGCCGCCGTTGCGGCTGAGCGCCGTACGGACCTCGGCGGCGGCGCGGTTCTTGTTGTCGGTCAGACACTCGATGAGGAACGCGACACCGTTGGGGCCGTAGCCCTCGTACATGATCGAGGAGTACTCGACGGCCTCGCCGCCGATGCCGGCGCCGCGCTTGATGGCGCGGTCGATGTTGTCTTTGGGGACCGAGGTCTTCTTGGCCTTGAGCACCGCGTCGAAGAGCGTCGGGTTGCCCTGGAGGTCCGGCCCGCCGAGCTTGGCGGCGACCTCGATGTTCTTGATGAGCTTGGCCCACGACTTGGCGCGGCGGGCGTCGACGACCGCCTTCTTGTGCTTGGTCGTGGCCCATTTGGAGTGTCCGGACATGAGTTCCAGTCTAGAACGAGGGCGCCGAGACCCCGGCGCGATTGCGGACGCGGTGGAGGAACCGGGCGTGGAAGCGCGTCTCGCCGGTGGATTCGGGGTGGAACGACAGCCCGAGCAGGTTGTTCTGCTCGACGGCGACGACCCGTCCATCGGGCAGACTCGCGAGCGGGGTGGCATCCGGTCCCACCTCGGTCACCACGGGCGCACGGATGAAGACGGCGTGGACCGGCGGATCGCCGAGGGCGGGGACGTCGAGGTCGGTCTCGAACGACTGCGCCTGGGAGCCGAAGGCATTGCGCCGGACACGCACGTCGAGGCCCCCGAAGGTCAGCTGACCCTCGATGGCGCCGTCGAGGCGGTCGGCCAGCAGGATGAGACCCGCGCACGTGCCGAGCACGGGCATGCCGTCGGCGATCGCCGCGCGGATCGGGTCGCGCAGGTCGAAGGCGCGGGAGAGCTTATCGATCACGCTCGACTCGCCGCCGGGGAGGACGAGTCCGTCGACCTCGGCGAGTTCTGACGCCCGCCGCACGGGCCGAGCGTCGGCGCCCAGGTCCGCGAGCACGTGAAGGTGCTCACGGACGTCGCCCTGAAGGGCGAGGACGCCGACGCGGGGGCTGTTACCAGCCACGCTCGGCCAGGCGGTGCGGTGCGGGCAGATCGGCGACGTTGATGCCGACCATCGCCTCGCCGAGACCGCGCGAGGCCTCGGCGACGATCTTGGGGTCGTCGTGGAAGGTGGTGGCCTTCACGATCGCCGCCGCGCGCTGCGCCGGGTTGCCCGACTTGAAGATGCCCGAGCCGACGAAGACGCCGTCCGCGCCGAGCTGCATCATCATGGCGGCGTCGGCGGGGGTGGCCACTCCCCCGGCGGTGAAGAGCACCACGGGGAGCTTCCCGGTCTCGGCGATCTCGGCGACCAGCTCGTACGGTGCCTGCAGCTCCTTGGCGGCGACGTAGAGCTCGTCCTTCGTCTTGGCGCGCAGCGCGTTGATCTCGCCGGTGATCGTGCGGATGTGCTTGGTCGCCTCGGAGACATCACCGGTGCCGGCTTCGCCCTTCGAGCGGATCATGGCCGCACCCTCGGTGATGCGGCGCAGGGCCTCGCCGAGGTTGGTGGCGCCGCACACGAACGGCACGGTGAAGTTCCACTTGTCGATGTGGTTGACGTAGTCGGCCGGCGAGAGGACCTCGGACTCGTCGATGTAGTCGACGCCGAGCTCCTGCAGGATCTGCGCCTCGACGAAGTGTCCGATGCGCGCCTTCGCCATCACCGGGATCGAGACGGATGCCACGATGTCGTCGATCAGGTCGGGATCGCTCATGCGCGCCACGCCGCCCTGGGCGCGGATGTCGGCGGGCACGCGCTCGAGCGCCATGACAGCGACGGCGCCGGCGTCCTCGGCGATACGGGCTTGCTCGGCCGTGACGACGTCCATGATGACGCCGCCCTTGAGCATCTCGGCGAGTCCGCGCTTGACGCGGGAGGTTCCGGTGTCGGTCATTGTCGATTCCCTTCGCGCTTCGGGGCGCTTTGTTTGGCTTAGGCCAAACCGTAGCATGACGCAGGACATAGGCTGAAGGAAGCGAAAGGGGGCGCATGGCCGTCGACATCATCGGGCGCTCGGCATCCGAGATCGCCGCGAGTCTGCGCGAGCGCATCGAGCGCGGCCACCTCCAGGCCGGCGATGCGCTGCCGCCCGTGCGGGCGCTGGCGACGGAGCTCGGCGTCAACCGGAACACGGTCGTCGCGGCGTACCGCCTTCTCGCGCAGGCGGGGCTCGTCGTGGCGCGCGGGCGCGGTGGCACACGGGTCGCGGGACACGCGCCCGTGGCCCAGGAGGGGTATGCCGCCGGGACGGTGCTGCGCGACGTCGGCACCGGAAACCCCGATCCGGCGCTCATCCCCGACCCGGCCGCGGCGCTCGCTCGCTCCGGCCGCCCCGTGCTGTACGGCGAGCCGGTCGTCGACCCCGGGCTCGAGGCGTGGGCGCGCGAATGGATGGCCGAGGGCCTTCCCTCCGGTGCCCCGCGCATCACCGTGACCAGCGGCGCGAGCGACGCGATCGAGCGCCTGCTCGCCCTGGCCCTGCAGCGCGAGGATGCCGTCGCGCTGGAAGACCCGTGCTTCCTCTCCGCCCTGCACACCGTGCGGCAGGGTGGCTACCGCGCGGTGCCGGTCGCGGTGGATGCCGAGGGCATGACCGTCGACGGGCTGCGTGCCGCGCTCGCGGACGGCGTTCGGGCGGTCATCTGCACGCCGCGCGCCCACAACCCCACCGGTGCGAGCCTCACCGCGGAGCGCGCCGCGCAGCTCCGGGCGGTGCTCGCCGACCATCCGTACGTGCTGGTGATCGAGGACGACCACTTCTCTCTGCTCTCACGGGCGCCGCTGCACTCCGTGATCGGCGAGACGCAGCAGCGGTGGGCGCGGATCCGGTCGGTGTCGAAGTTCCTCGGACCCGACATGTGCCTGGCCGTCGTGGCATCCGATGTCGAAACCGCCGAACGCCTCGCGCTGCGTCTCACCCCCGGCACGACGTGGGTGAGTCACATCCTGCAACGTCTGACGCTCGCTCTCGTCACCGACCCGGAAGTCCGTGCCGGTATCGACCGGGCGGCGGCGCACTACGCGCGACGCAACGACGCCTTCGCTGCGGCCCTGACCGCGCGCGGACTCCCTCTCGTCGTGGGCGATGGCCTGAACCTGTGGGTGCCGCTCCCGGCACCGGCCGCCCAGGTGCGTGAAGACCTCATGCGGCGGGGGTGGCTCGTCCGCGACGGGGACCACTTCTTCCTCTCCCCCGAGGCCGCCGGCGACTACCTCCGTCTCACCGTGCATCAGCTCGACGATGCCGAGGCGGCGTCGCTCGCCGACGACCTCTCCAGCGCCGTGGCCGCGCTCCGCCCGTCCGCACGAGGTGGGAGGATCGAGGGATGAAGGTGCTCTCGATCCAGTCCGCCGTCGCCTACGGCCACGTCGGAAACTCCGCCGCCGTCTTCCCGCTGCAGCGCATCGGGGTCGAGGTGCTGCCGGTGTACACGGTCAACTTCTCCAACCACACCGGGTACGGCGCGTGGCGAGGTCCGCTCATCTCTCCCGCCGACGTCGCCGACGTCATCACGGGGATCGAAGAGCGCGGAGTCTTCGGCGACATCGACGTCGTGCTGTCGGGCTATCAGGGCGGCGAAGGCATCGCCGACGTGATCATCGACACGGTGGCCCGAGTGAAGAAGGCGAATCCGGATGCCGTCTACGCGTGCGACCCCGTGATGGGCAATGCGAAGTCCGGATGCTTCGTCGCCCCGGCCATTCCCGAGCTGCTGCGGGAGCGCGTCGTCCCCGTCGCCGACATCATCACGCCCAACCAGTTCGAGCTGGGATTCCTCACCGGGACCGACCCGGGGAGCATCGAGTCGACCCTGGAGTCGGCTGACCTCGTCCGCGCGCGCGGGCCGCGCACGGTGCTGGTCACGAGCGTCGAGCGCCCCGACCGTGAGCCGGACACCATCGAGATGATGGTCGTCGACGACTCGGGTGCGTGGATCGTGCAGACCCCGCTCATCCCGATGAAGGCGAACGGCTCCGGAGACGTGACCGCTGCGTTGTTCACCGCGCACTTCCGTCGGACGGGGGATGCCGCCGACGCTCTCGCGCGCACCGCGTCGAGCGTGTTCGATCTGCTTTCGAACACGTACGAGTCCGGTTCCCGCGAGCTGCGGCTCGTCGAGTCCCAGGAGGCCTACGCGCACCCGCGCCTCCAGTTCTCCGTCCGTCAGCTGCGCTGACCTCTACCGGGCGCGAGTTGCCAAGATTTGTCGCCCGAGGCTGCGCCCGGGCGACAAATCTTGGCAACTCGCGCCTCGGCGGCGGGGAGTCAGCCGCCGTAGACCTCCGTGTAGGCGTCGATCCACGCGTCGCCGTCGTCGGGGCACAGGAACGTCGTTCCGTAGACCATGAGGCTCGCGATCGGGGCTTCGGCCGCCGTGCGCTCGCTCCCCTGCAGTTCGGCGGGGACGAGCTGGGCGAAGATCGGCGAGGTGGCGACGTGGGCCTGCAGCGTGGTGGCATCCACCACGTGTGAACTGAGGATCGCCGTCTCGCACGCATCCGCGACGAGGGCGAGCGAGAGGCTCTCGTCCTGGGCCGTCCACTCCACGCCCTGCTCCTGGGCGTAGGCCTTCTGCTCGTCGATGAACTGCTTCTGCGCGGGGGTGACCGCGACCAGCGGGGTGCCGTCCAGAGGAAGCTGCTGTTCTTCGAAGAAGCGCTCGCGCTCGGCGAACGGGTCGTCGAGGTCGTCGTCCGTGCCCGGGCTCGTCGGGTCGTCGGGCAGCGGCGCGGGGTCGGATGGTTCGGCCGGTGCGGTGAGCGGCGCGCCTGCTGCATCGGGTCCGAGCGGGCTCGGGAGCCGGATGCATCCGGTTGTCGTGCCGAGCGCCGCGACGAGGACGAGGGAGAGGGCGAGGGGACGCAGGCGAGCCTTCATCTCCTCACCGTAGCGTCGTGGGACGCGACCCCGGGTGGGCTTGCAGTGGAGTCGTCAGGCGTCCCAGGCTTCGGCCACGGCGCGGCGGACGTCTCCGAGAAGCTGCGGGAGGGCCTTGGTCTTGGCGATGATCGGGAAGAAGTTGGCATCCGACGCCCACCGCGGAACGATGTGCTGGTGCAGATGAGCGTCGACGCCGGCGCCGGCGATCGCCCCCTGGTTCATGCCCAGGTTGAAGCCGTCACAGCGCGACACCGCCCTCAGCACGCGCATCCCCTGCTGCGTGAGGGCGCCGATTTCGGCGACCTCTTCCTCGGTGGCCTGGTCGTACGTCGCGATGTGGCGGTACGGGCACACGAGCAGGTGCCCGGAGTTGTACGGGAACAGATTCAGCAGAACGTAGGCGGTCGTCCCACGCGCGACGATCAGCCCGTCCTCATCGGATTTGCCCGGAGCGGCGCAGAACGGGCAGTTCAGCTCCATCGGCTCGCGTCCGGCCTGGATGTAGGCCATGCGGTGCGGGGTCCACAGCCGCTGGAACTCGTCCGGCACGCCCGGGAGCTCCGCGGCCGCGATGATCTCGGCATCGCCGGCCGCGGAGGCATCCTGGTCGGTCGTCACGCGAGGTCCTCGGCCGTGTCGACGAGCGTCCGCGCCGCGATCGCTCCGGTGATGCGGGCGATGGCCTCATCGACCGGGATGCCGTTGAGCTGCGTGCCGTCGCGGAACCGGAACGACACCGTGCCTCCCGCGCGGTCGGCCTCGCCCGCGATGAGCTGGAGCGGAACTTTCTGCGTGGTGTGCGTGCGGATCTTCTTCTGCATGCGGTCGTCGCTGTGGTCGACCTCGGCGCGCACGCCCTTGGTGCGCAGTTCCGCGACGATGCCGTCGAGGTACTCGCCGTACTCCGCCGCCACCGGGACGGCCACCACCTGCACGGGCGAGAGCCACACGGGGAACGCGCCGGCGTAGTGCTCGAGCAGGATCGCGAAGAAGCGCTCGACCGAGCCGAACAGCGCGCGGTGGATCATCACGGGGCGGTGCTTCTCACCATCGGGCCCCGTGTACTCCAGCTCGAAGCGTTCGGGCTGGTTGAAGTCGAGCTGAATCGTCGACATCTGCCACGTCCGGCCGATCGCATCGCGCGCCTGCACGGAGATCTTCGGGCCGTAGAACGCCGCGCCGCCCGGGTCGGGCACGAGCTCGAGGCCGGAGGCCTCGGCCACCTCGCGGAGGGTGTCGGTCGCCTCGGTCCACAGGGCGTCGTCACCGATGAACTTCGGGTTTCCCTCTTCCTTCGTCGACAGCTCGAGGTAGAAGTCGTTCAGCCCGTAGTCGCGCAGGGTCTGCAGCACGAAGTCGAGGCTGTGCGTGAGTTCCGCCTTCACCTGGTCGGCGGTGACGTAGATGTGGGTGTCGTCCTGCGTCATCCCGCGCACGCGTGTGAGGCCCGCGAGCGTTCCGCTCTTCTCGTAGCGGTAGACCGAACCGAACTCGCTCAGGCGCAGCGGCAGCTCGCGGTAGCTGCGTCCGCGCGAGCGGAAGATGAGGTTGTGGAACGGGCAGTTCATGGGCTTCAGGTAGTACTCCTGGCCCTCGCGTGACACGTGCCCGTCGGCATCCACCACCTCGTCGAGCACCATCGGGGGGTACATGCCATCGGCGTACCACTGCAGGTGGCCGCTGGTCATGAACAGGTCGCCCTTCGTGATGTGGGGCGTGTTCACCACCTGGTAGCCGCTGGCGAGGAGCCGCTCGCGCATGTAGCGCTCGATCTCGTACCGGATGATGCCGCCCTTGGGGTGGAACACCGAGAGGCCCGGCCCGATCTCCTCGGGGAACGAGAAGAGGTCGAGGTCCTTCCCGAGCTTGCGGTGGTCGCGCTTGGCGGCCTCCTCGAGACGGTGCTGGTACGCGCGCAGGTCGTCCTTGGTCGCCCACGCGGTGCCGTAGATGCGCTGCAGCTGAGGGTTCTTCTCGCTGCCGCGCCAGTACGCGCCGGCGATGCGGGTGAGGTCCCAGCCGTTGCCGACGAGGCGCGTGCCGGGGACGTGCGGGCCTCGGCAGAGGTCTTTCCACACCGTCTCGCCGTCGCGGTTGACGTTGTCGTAGATCGTCAGCTCGCCCGCGCCCACTTCGACGCTCGCGCCCTCGGCGGCCTCGGCGGATCCGCCCTTCAAGCCGATGAGCTCGAGCTTGAACGGCTCGTCGACGAGCTCAGCCCGCGCCTCGTCGTCGGTGACCACGCGGCGGACGAACCGCTGGTTCTCGCGGACGATGCGCTCCATCTCCTTCTTGATGACCTTGAGGTCTTCCGGAGTGAACGGATCGTCGACCTGGAAGTCGTAGTAGAACCCGTCGGTGACGGGCGGGCCGATGCCGAGGTTCGCCTGCGGCTTGACCCGCTGCACCGCTTGGGCGAGCACGTGCGCCGTCGAGTGCCGCAGGATCGAGAGGCCATCGGCGCTGTCGATCGTGACCGGCTCGACCTCGTCGTCGGCCGTGACGGTCGTGGCGAGGTCTTTCAGCTCACCGTTCACGCGCAGGGCGACGACCGAACGGTCGGGGAAGAGGGCGAAGCCGTCGGCGGGATAGGTCTGCTCCGACGGCAGGGCGGCATCAGTCAAGGCGGTCTCCTGGATGGGTCGGTTCCAGGCTACCCGCCGGGCGTGACCTCGACGGCACGCCCGGTGCCCCATAGTGGAGCGGTGACTCTGGCCATCATCGGCGGCGTGCTGTGGCTCCTCGGCATCGTCGCTCTCGCCGTCGGTATCCTCCCCGGCGACGAGGCCCTCGCCGTCGCCGACCGCGTGTGGCCCATCCTGCTGTTCGTCGTCGCCGTGACGATCGTGGCGGAACTGGCATCCAAGGCGGGGCTGTTCGACGTGGTCGCTGCACGCCTCGCGCGGCTCGCGCGGGGCCGGACCATGTGGCTGTGGGTGCTGGTGCTGGCCTTGGCCACGGTGGCGACGGCCTTCTTGTCCCTGGACACCACCGCCGTCCTGTTGACGCCGGTCGTGGTGGCGATGGCGGTCACCCGGAAGCTCGATCCGCTCCCCTTCGCGTTCGTCACGGTCGTGCTCGCCAACACGGCCTCTCTCGTGCTGCCCGTGTCGAACCTGACGAACCTGCTGGCCTCCGATGCGCTGGGCGGACACGACCCCATCGCGTTCCTCACCCTCCTCGGGCCGTCGGCGCTCATCGCGATCGCGGTATCGGTCGCGGTCCTCACGTCCGTGTTCCTGCGGAAGCTGCCACGGACCTACCCGGATGCCACGGCCCCCGCCGTCGCGGATCCGGTGCTGCTGCGCGTCTCCGCGGTCGTCACGGTCGCGCTGCTCCCGCTCCTGGTGATCGGACTGGAACCCTGGATGCCAGCACTCGCGGCCGCCGTCGTGCTCATCGTCGTGTTCGCGTGGCGTGCACCGCGGGCCCTTGGCATCCGTCTCGTCCCCTGGTCGCTCCTGGTGTTCGCGGGGGGTCTGTTCCTCGCGGTGGGGGCTCTCGAGGCCGTCGGTATCGGGCGGGTGACCTCGGTGCTCGCCGGGTCCGGCGACGACCTCGTCTCGCTGTGGCAGCTCGCCGGTGTCGGCGCCCTCGCGGCGAACGGCATCAACAACCTGCCCGCCTACTTGGCGATGGAATCGGTGGCCGGCTCGCCCGTGCGGCTCGCCGCCCTTCTCATCGGTGTGAATGCCGGGCCGATCGTGACCCCGTGGGCCTCGCTCGCCACGCTGCTGTGGCATGACCGTCTGGTGGCGGCGGGCGTTCGGGTGCGCTGGAGTCGTTTCGTGCTCATCGGCGCGGTGATCGCCCCGCTCATCCTCGTTCTTGCGGTGCTCCCGCTGGCCGCGGGATAGCTCAGCTCTCGTACGCCCGTGCCCACGCCCGGCGCGGCTCGATCACCCACGCGGCCAGGCCTTCGCGCATCGGGTAGGGGCGACCGGTGTACACACGCGCGACGTGATCGACGATGGGGAGGGCGTCATCGCCCTCTCGCCGTTCGACCGCGACGCCGCGCACGAATGCCATCGCGAACGGGTCGTCTACGGCGGTCACGGAGACGGCGACCCGCGGATCGCGGCGCAGGTTCTTATCCTTCAGCGCGTCGATCTCGGTGAAGAAGACGAGGCGCTCGCCTTCGACGGCGATCCACACCGGCACCGAGTGCGGAGAACCGTCGCTCATCAGGGTCGACAGATGGGCGACCGCTGTCGTCTCGAAGAAGGGCCGCGCCGCGTTCCAATTCGTCATGACCTCCACAACACGAGAACGCGACGTGCGCATTCCCCGCAGTGTCAGCTGTGGGCGGGCTCGGGCACCGGGGCGTTCGGGTTGGGAACCTCGCGGAAAACCATCTCTTCACGCGGGCCCGCCTCGCGCGCACTGTGGTCATCCGGCTCGGGCACAACATAGAGACCTCGCCCGGAGTTGGCGTTGTAGGTCAGGGCCTGCAACCACGCGTTGCTCAACTGGGGATTGCGGCTCCCGTGGTACTTGAACACGAGCGACACGTGCGGGTGGATGTAGACCGTCGTCCGGCCACCACCGATGCTGATGTCGTCTTTCCACGTGAAGGGAAAACTCTCGCCACGGCGAACCTTCGCCATAATCACCGCCTGCAGATGCGCGAGAAGACGATCTTCGAATTCCACTTTGATGTTGCCGTCGTACACGAACTTGCCCATGGAAACCTCCTGGGGACAGCCCGGCCGCGCATTCCTGACAAGAATGGGGACGCGGGTTCCGGGGGGTGTCACCGCTTCGTGCCCACGCTCTCGCGCTCCCTCACCGAACGCAAACCCTCTTGCGTCGAGTGCGTTTGGTGGGTATGGCCGTATCGCGCACTGTCAGCTCGCGCGGGAGATGCGAAGGATCACACGGTCGCCCGGGCGGCGTTGGACGCGACGGAGCAGCGCCTCGAACCCGATGATGGCGCGGAACTGCCACCCGTACTTGCGGCGCAGGGCGGCATCGGCGCGTGAGTCCTCGGTGCTCGGGCCGGCGACCCGCGCGTGGGCGTGCACGGTGATGGCATTTGGTGCGACGGCCCCCATCCGCGAACAGGGGCGCAGGATGACCCGATCGTCGTTGCGAAGCCGCTTGACCTTGCCGGTGTTGCGTTCGCTGGTGACGACGAGCTCGTCCCCGTCGCGCGCGATCCAGACCGGCGTGGCGACCTCGGCGCCGTTGCGTCGGAAGGTCGTGAGCGAGACGAACGGTGCGGACGCGATTTCACGCCACAGGGTGTCGGGGATGGTCATACGGCGACGCTACCGGCACCATCTCGACCGGCGGTGGGGTTGCATGTGGCGCGCGGCGTGCCCTGTTTCCGCGGCGTCGTGAACTGTTCACGTGAATGGAACATGCCGCGCCTCGCCGGCGGCGAAGGGCCGTGCGACCCTCGATGGAGGAGGTTCGCATGTCTCGCCACCACATCGCGACCCACGCCTACGACTTCCGTACGGGCTGGGTCCGTATCTCCCCCACCGTCATGACAGGGAACCAGGCTGCCGCCCTGCGGGACCGGGGGTTCACCATCATCCGGTCCCGTCGCGGGTGGTTCGGTACGCGGGAATTGCCGGTGAGCTGGTATCTCAGAGGTGCGACGGCGGGCATGCGAGAGTCGGCGCGCCAGCCGGTGGAACCGGCACGGTCGAGCTCGTCCATCGAAGAGACGCCGGATGCCGACGCGCGCGGACCGATGCGTAAGGCGACGCGACGCGCGCGCCCGCGGTCGATCGGGGACGAACGGTAGGGCGCGCCTCGGCTGAACGCTCCAGGCGCGGGAGCCTGACCATCCTCGGCACCGCGACGGTGGCCGTCTCGGACACCGGCCGCGGGTGAGGCTCGGGGTCGCGAATCAGCGTCGGTCGGCCGGAACCGGCAGGAGCGGAACGGCGAGGCCGGCGATGCAGAGCAACGGCAGCCACGACTGCATGATGACCGCGAGGACGATCCCGGTGACGGCCACGACACCGGCGACGAGCCACAACCAGAACCGGACCTGCCCTCTGTGCGAGTTCTCGAAACCGGATCCGTCCATGAGCCGACGCTAACAGAGACGATCGACCGGCCGTGAGGGCTGGACATTCGAGCCGCTACCCGCGCCGACGTCGTGAGCTCAGTCGATCTGGCGACGCACTTGGTCAAGCTCTCGGCCGAGGTCGGCGACGGCGCTGCCCAAGTACTCGACCGCCTTCGCGAGGTTTTCGGTCACCTCGTCGTGTGCCGCGAGTCGTGCGCGGCGCGCGTAGGTCGCTGCACTGCTGCCGTTGCTGGATGAACTCATGACGTGTCCCCCTGTCGGTGCTGGTTGCCGCACACGCTACCGACACCCCCCGACACCCCTGGGGGGAGACCCCGAACGCCGGTCACTGCCAGGTGCCCTGCGGAGCCTGGCAAAAGTCCCCCCTCACGAATTCGAACGCGACGCTGAATCGCGCTCACCCTGATTTGAGGGCATGATGCCCCGCCCGAGAGCCGCTTGCGGCATCTACCCCGCCTATCGCCGGCACCTCCGCGACAGGGAGCCGATCGACGCCGCCTGCAGGGAGGCGCAGAGGGTGCACGAGGCCGGCCGCAGCTCGAAGGCGGCCGGCGCGCCGTTCGTGGTGCCGGTCCCGGCTTTCGACGCGCTGCAGCGGGCCGGCGCGGAGGTCAACACGGCGATCGAGCGGCTGGCGGTCGCCGCGGCGGCTGACGAGTGGGGCGACATCATCACGCTCGGCGTCCAGCTCGAGCAGCAGCTCGACACCTGGTGCGAACTGGTCGACGAGCACACCCCTGTCGCACCCGCGAGTTAGGCGTGTCGGCGGCTGGCTCTAGAGTCGCTGGCGGGGGCCTACAGCGACACCGACGCTGACCCCGCGATTAGAGAAGGCATTCACGCCATGGCCACAAAGATTTACTACGACGGCAACACCTTCATCGCACCAGACCTCGACCTCACGAAGGCGGCGAACGACATCGGTCAGATGCTGACGGCGCCCGGTGCCCGCGCGCTCTGGACTGTCGACACTGACCAGGGTCGAGTCGTTTTCTCACTCACCCACAACATCCCGATCGCCCTCGCCGAGGTGCAGCCGAGCGCGTACGAGTCCGCCGGCCTCACCGTCGTCTGACCCTTCCGCGCGTGGATCCAACACTTGCAGCACTGATCGGCGCCGGTCTTGGCGCTGCGGCGACGGCCGTGGTCCCGGTGCTATCGTCACGTGCTCGACGGCGTGAGGCGATAGCGGAGCGTCAGCGGCAAGAAGCAGGCGCGTTACTCGAGGTCTGCATCCGCCTCCTGCACGCGAGGATGCGCGGTGACGGGGAGCTCTTCACGGTCGCTCATGCTGAGGGCGTCCTCGCGATCGAGCGGCTGCTGCTGACCGCTTCGCGCCGCGACGTAGACGAGCTGCAGCAGGTGACGGCGTTCGCGTTCGAGGCGATCAGCGAACAAGAGAACACCGCTCTCGCGTCTGTGGGCGTCGAGGCCATGGCTCAGGTCCTTCGGCGCTGGTGCCGCGGTGAGCTCCGCGGCTCGGCGATCGGCAACGCCTATGCACCTGCCATCGAGGTCCAGGCGGATCGGCGCGAGAGAAAGTGGAAGCGGTAGCGTCCACTCATGTCGTCGACTCCTCTATGGCTGCAGATCGTGGCGATCGGTGTTCCAGCTCTCGCGAGCATCGCCGCTGCAATTCTCGCGGCGCGATTCGCTGCTCGTGCTCGCCTGGCAGAGGGTAAAGCAGCTCGCCTCCTTGCCCTCGAAGAGCGAACTGCGGCACGGCGCGCGGACGTCTACCTCCCGTTCGTCTCCACGCTCGGCGACCTGCTCACGCCCGCGCGCCAGCAGGCGGCGCTCGCGGGAATGGAGCCGGTGATCGCGGACTTCCAGAACTTCGTCACGGTCTGGGGGTCTGACGACGTGGTTCAGGCCTTCTACCGCTTTCGGCGCGGATCGACGACAGGCCCGCCGCCTGCGATCATGATGCGCCTCACCGCGGACCTCCTCCTAGCGATCAGACGTGACTTGGCCTGGCCCGACAGTTCGACGACGCCACTCGAGGTGATGGGGTCGCGCATCACGGATCTGGAACGGGGAGGAGAACTCGAGGCAGCGTTCGTCATGCCGTTCGATGAGCTCGCCGAGCGCGAGAATTGGTCACCGCCGTGGGCATGATCTAGGGGTTCAGTCCGTCTACAATCCGCCGCAGCCGGTATTGGTGAGCCGGCCACGCGTCGAGCCGGTCGCGCCACCAGGCCAGGAGAACTTCCTCGTCGACGACACGCTCGCCGTCGCGCCATCGCATCGGCATCCCTGCTGCTCGCCAGCGCTGCACGGTGCGCACGTCGCGACGCACTCGGCGCGCTGCTTCGCGGTACGTCAGCCAACGGGTGTCTCCCACGGGCTGATTCTCGCCTGGCGCTGTCCCATGTATGTCCGACACCACGGCCCAGACAAGCAAAAAGCCCCGGTACTCCGGGGCTTTTCTGGTGCGCGATACTGGGATCGAACCAGTGACCTCTTCCGTGTCAGGGAAGCGCGCTACCGCTGCGCCAATCGCGCCTATAAAGGCTGTTCAGTTGTGAGCGAGGTGGCGACGGGATTCGAACCCGTGTAAACGGCTTTGCAGGCCGGTGCCTAGCCGCTCGGCCACGCCACCGTGTGTGGTTCGACCCACGTGTCGTGATCCTCCGTCGGGACCTGACGGCGATCTTCACACTCGAGCGGATGACGAGACTCGAACTCGCGACCCCAACCTTGGCAAGGTTGTGCGCTACCAACTGCGCTACATCCGCATTTCGTTCCCGGGGCTTGCCCCGAGCACTCGTAAGACATTACCCGATTCCGGGGCGTGCGCAAAACCCGACGCGTCCCGCGCGTGTCCTCCGAGATGGTCGGATCGGGCCTCGCTGATCCGGTAAGGTAGTCGAGTCCCGTTCGGGACGTTGGGCGATTGGCGCAGTTGGTAGCGCGCTTCCTTCACACGGAAGAGGTCGTCGGTTCGAGTCCGGCATCGCCCACCACACAGCCCCCGGTTCGCCGGGGGCTTCGTCGTTGATGCGACCGCCCGGTATCGCGAGACTTCATCGCGCTGACAAGTCACCGGCAGCGTGCGCGGCAGATGTCAGCGCGATGCGGTTTCGCGGTCACCCCACCCGCCACCCGTACCGAGCGGAAAGGGCGGATGCCACGGCGTCGAAGCGGCGGCGGTCCAGGGCCGCGGCCTCGCGGCGCATGCCCGCGTCGTGCACGAGGTAGAGCTGTTCGATGTCAACCCACGACGGGCGGCCCTGCGGGTCCCACTCCCCCGCGCCGAGCGCCAGGTAGTCGCGGTCGCCGGCGTGCGGCTTGCTGGTCAGGCGTACGGCGTAGGAGCGGGTGGCATCCGCTCGACCGATGATGAGGACAGGCCGGTCCTTGCCGCGCCCGTCGCGCTCCTCGTAGGGCACCCACGTCCACACGATCTCGCCGCCGTCGGGGGCGCCGTCGCGGTTCGGCGCGTACGACAACGTCATGCGTTGGGGAGGCGCGACCTCCACGGTCGCGATCCCCTGAGCCCCCGGGCTCTGCCGCGGCGCGCGGGGAGCGGGTCGCGAGGCTGTCGACGGCCGGAAGGCCCGCAGGAGGGCGGAGACGAGGCGCGTGGCTGTTCCCATGCTCACACCCTAGACAGCGCGGCCGGCGCCGCCGGGCGCACGAAGAACGGGGCGCCACGGATGAATCCGTGACGCCCCGTTCCGATGAGGTGTGTCAGCCGCGGCTGTCGGTGAGGACGTAGCCCTCCTCGCCGTGCACGACGGTGTCGATGCCGGCGATCTCGTCCTCGTTCTTCACACGGAAGCCCATGGTCTTCTCGATCGCGAAGCCGATGATGTAGGCGAGCACGAACGAGTAGATGAGGACCGCGAAGGCCGCGATCGCCTGGACCAGCAGCTGCGTGAGCGAACCGCTGTAGATGAGGCCCGTGCCGTTGGCGAAGATGCCGAGGTACAGGGTTCCGATCAGACCACCGACGAGGTGGATGCCGACCACGTCGAGCGAGTCGTCGAAGCCGAGCTTGAACTTCAGCTCGATGGCCAGCGCGCAGACGGCACCGGCGACGAGACCGAGCACGATGGCCCAGAACGGCGTCAGCGACGCGCAGGCAGGGGTGATGGCGACCAGACCGGCCACGGCACCCGAAGCGGCACCGACGGACGTGGGCTTGCCGTCCTTGAACTTCTCGACGATCAGCCAGGCCAGCAGAGCCGCCGCGGGAGCGGCGATGGTGTTGACGAACGCGAGAGCGGCGGTGCCGTCGGCAGCGAGCTCCGAACCGGCGTTGAAGCCGAACCAGCCGAACCACAGCAGGCCGGCGCCGAGGAGCACGAACGGCGGGTTGTGGGGGACGTGGGCGCCCTTCTGGAAGCCGACCCGCTTGCCGAGCACCAGGGCGAGGGCGAGGGCAGCCGCACCGGCGTTGATGTGAACGGCCGTACCACCGGCGAAGTCGATCGCGCCGACGCCGAAGACGTCCTGCATGCCGTGGGTGATCCATCCGCCGTACGAGAACGAGGCGTCATCGGCGAGACCGAAGTTGAAGACCCAGCTGGCGACCGGGAAGTAGACGACCGTCGCCCACACGAAGGCGAAGACCATCCAGGAGCCGAACTTCGCGCGGTCGGCGATGGCGCCCGAGACGAGCGCGACGGTGATGATGGCGAATGTGGCCTGGAAGGCGACGAAGGCCAGGGGCGGGTAGGCCGCGCCCTCCGGCGTCTCGAGGACCCCCGACAGGCCGAGCTCGTTGAAGTCGATCGCCCAGGGGAACTGAGTGGTTCCCTCCTCCGTGGCGGGGAAGGCGATCGCGTAGCCGTACAGCACCCACAGGACTCCGATGAGTCCCATGGCGCCGAAGCTCATCATCATCATGCTGATGACGCTCTTGGCCTTGACGAGTCCGCCGTAGAAGAACGCGAGTCCTGGCGTCATGAGCAGCACGAGTGCCGCTGCTATCAGGATGAATGCGGTGTTGCCTTGATCCATCTCGAAGAGAACCTCTCTGCAGGGACGCAGGTGTAGCGTCGGGTCCCCTCAGTGTTCCCAGCCCCGGTTTCCACCGGCGTTCGAGTCGTGTTTCGAGTGCGTTACAGGCACGGAGTCCGTGTAAACATCGCGTTTCGCAGCACCGCGAAGCGTCGATGAAGCGGTCGCTCAGGAGTGCGTCAGGGCGACCAGACGCGATACGGCCCGCAGATACTTCTTGCGGTAGCCGCCCGCGAGCATCTCCTCGCTGAACACCGTGTTCAAGGGCGCGCCCGTGGCACGAATGGGAATCTGCGCGTCGTAGGCGCGATCGACGAAAGCGACCAGTCGCAGCGCCGCCGACTGGTCGTGCAGCACCTGCACGTCGCGCAGTCCGATCGTGTCGACGCCGTCGATGAGGCGGATGAATCGCGACGGGTGCACCCGTGCGAGGTGACTCACGACGGCCGCGAAGGAGTCGTCGGTGGCGACGCCGCGCGCACCGGCCGCCTCGATCGCCTCGGCGTAGTCGGCATCCGAGAGCGTCCGGGCCTCCCCGTCGATCGCGCGCTGGCGGAAGTCGGTGCCGTCGATGCGGATCGTCCGGAAGCTGTCGGCCATCGACTGGATCTCGCGCAGGAAGTCCTGGGCCGCGAAGCGTCCTTCTCCCAGAGCGTTGGGCGGCGTGTTCGAGGTCGCGGCCAGTCGGGTTCCGGATGCCACCAGCTCACCGAGCAACCGCGTCATGACCATCGTGTCGCCCGGGTCGTCGAGCTCGAACTCGTCGATGCACAGCAGGTCGGAGCCGCGGAACAGCTCGACCGCCTTGGCGTACCCGAGGACGCCGACCAACGCGGTGTACTCGATGAACGAGCCGAAGTACTTCCGGCGGGCAGGCATGGCGTGGTAGATCGCGGCGAGGAGGTGGGTCTTGCCGACGCCGAAGCCGCCGTCGAGGTACACGCCCGGCTTGACCGGCGGGGTCTTCTCGGCGCGCCGGAAGAAGCCGCCCTTCTTCGCGGGCGCGCTCTGCCGCCCCGCGAAAGCCTGCAGCAGCTCCTTCGCTTCCTGCTGCGAGGGGTAGGCGGCATCCGCCCGATACGACTCGAACGTCGCTCCGTCGAACTGCGGCGGCGGCACGAGTGCGCTCACCATCTCGGCGCCCGAGACGGCCGGCTCGCGATCGATGAGGTGGACGACGCCGGTCGTCGCGGGCGTAGAAGTCATGGCCGTCCTGTGTCGCAGTCTTACGGAGGGGTGTCTGCTTCGACGCGGCGGTCCTAGGGTCGAAGGAGCGGTGTCCACCCTACGCCGCCCGCTCCCCCACCCCGACCGAGGAGACACCGTGACCGTCGAGTTCGACACAAGCTCCCCAAAGTTCGCCGCGTACGCCGAACCCGGCCGCCTCGTCACCGGCGACTGGCTGCAGGAACGCCTCGGCCAGCCGGGCCTGGTGGTCGTGGAATCCGATGAGGACGTGCTGCTGTACGAGACCGGCCACATCCCGGGGGCCGTCAAGGTCGACTGGCACACCGAGCTCAACGACCCGGTCGTGCGCGACTACGTCGACGGCGAAGGGTTCGCGGCGCTGCTGAGCCGCAAGGGCATCTCTCGCGACGACACGGTCGTCATCTACGGCGACAAGAACAACTGGTGGGCCGCTTACGCCCTGTGGGTGTTCTCGCTCTTCGGCCACGAGGACGTGCGGCTGCTGGACGGCGGCCGCGACAAGTGGATCGCCGAGGGGCGTCCCCTCACCACGGACCGCACGGAGCGCGAGGCGACAGAGTACCCCGTGGTCGAGCGCAACGACGCCCTCATCCGTGCCTACAAGGAGGACGTGCTGGCGCACCTCGGCAACCCGCTCATCGACGTCCGCTCCCCCGAGGAGTACTCGGGTGAGCGCACCTCCGCACCCGCCTACCCCGAAGAAGGTGCTCTGCGCGCCGGTCACATCCCGAGCGCGCAGAGTGTCCCGTGGGCCAAGGCCGTGGCCGAAGACGGGGGGTTCAAGTCGCGCGAAGAGCTGGATGCCATCTACCGCGACGGCGCGGGACTGAAGGACGGCGACAAGATCGTGGCGTACTGCCGCATCGGCGAGCGCTCGAGCCACACGTGGTTCGTGCTCAAGCACCTGCTCGGTTTCGATGACGTGCGCAACTACGACGGCTCATGGACCGAGTGGGGCAGCGCGGTGCGCGTGCCGATCGTCTCGGGTTCCGAGCCGGGCGAGGTCCCCGGCCGCTGAGCCGACGCGTCACGGGCGTGGGAGGATGACGGTGATGTCCGACACCGCCCTCCCCGCCCGCCTCGCCGAGATCCGCGACGAGTTCCTCGAGCTCGACGAGCCCGACCGTCTCCAGTTGCTCCTGGAGTTTTCGCACGAACTCCCCGAGGTGCCCGCGCGGTACGCCGACCATCCCGAGATGTGCGAGCGCGTGGCAGAGTGCCAGTCGCCGGTCTACATCGTCGTCGACGTCGATGAGGACGGAGTCGTGGCGATGCACGCGACGGCTCCGGCGGAAGCGCCGACGACGCGAGGGTTCGCCAGCATCCTGGCGCAGGGGCTGACCGGGCTGTCGACCGACGAGGTGCTGGCCGTGCCCGACGACTTCCCGCAGAGCATCGGCCTCACCCGCGCGGTGAGTCCCCTGCGGATCGCCGGGATGACGGGAATGCTCATGCGCGCGAAGCGCCAGGTGCGCGCGAAGACCGGCGTCTGACGCGCGGCATCCGCCTCACTCTTCGGCGGCGAATCCGTGGCTGCGAACCCAGTCCCGGATGACCCGGCTCCAGCGTGCCTCGTCGTAGTTCCACAGCTTGGTGTGGCGGGCGACCGTGAAGGTCTCCATGATGACCAGATCGGGGCGGGCCTCGGCGAGGGCGTGCGATGCGTCGCTCGGCACGAAACCGTCGTCGTCGCTATGGAGGATGAGGACCGGATGCCGCAGCTCCGTCGCGCGGGCGACGGCGTCGAGCCGGTCGAGGGGGATCGCCGAGCCACTCCGCGTCAGCATCGCGCCCCAGTCCGAGCCGAGGATCTGCTGCGCGAAGGCCAGCACGGGCGAGGGCAGGCGCATGAGCTGCCCCTGGTAGCGCAGAACCGTGCGCCAGTCGACCACCGGCGACTCGAGGATGAGGCCGGCGATGACGTCGCGATGGGGTGACGAGAACTCGGTCTGCAGACAGATCGCGCCTCCCATCGACCAGCCCATGAGGAGGATGCGACGGGCGCCCTGTCGGCGCGCGTAGCCGATCGCCGCGTCGACGTCGCGCCACTCGGTCGCGCCGAGCCCGTAGGTGCCCGTGCGGCTGCGCGGTGCGTCTCCGTCGTTGCGGTACGACACGAGCAGACTCGTGATGCCGAGCTCGTGGAAGACGGGGACGGCGCGCAGCGTCTCGGAGCGGGTGGTGCCGCGACCGTGCACCTGGATGACCCAGACGTCGGTATCGACGGCGGCGGGGAACTCCCAGGCGGGGCACGGTCCGACCGGTGTGCCGATCAAGGCGTTGCGGTACGGGATCTGCAGGTCGTCGGGCTCGTCGTAGTACCAGCCGCTGAACGCGGCGGCGGGAGCGAGCTGTGCGTCGGCCGGTACGTGGGTGAGGAGCTTGCGCGTGACGCTCGCCTCATCCTCTTTGACCACCGAGCCCAGGCGGAGGTAGGACGTGCTGCCCGTCGTGAACAGACCGTACCTCCCCGGGAGCGCCGTATCGGGCGTGCGCCGCAGCGTCACCGTCTGGGCGGCGGCATCCAGACCCACCAGCTCGACATCGGGAACGCGGCCCGCGGGGGTGACGACGGTGCGAGCCATCCGCAGGGACACCGCCCCGAGGGCGGTCGCGCTCAGGCCGAGGGCCGTGGTCAATGCCGCGATCGCGACCCGCAGAGGTGCGGCCGCGGGGTGCGGGGCACGGCGCCTCGCGGCGCGCCTGGGAGCGTTCATCGAGGCCTCACTCTAGTCTGTGGCCGTGACTGACCCCCGCTCACCCGAGGCGGCGACCCCCTTCGCCCGGGCGGCCGACGAGTTGCGCGCGACTTCGTTCCGCGACGATTTCGTCGTGCGCGAGATTCCGTCTCCGACGGGGTTGGCTCCCCAGTCGCTCGCGCTGGCCGGCGACGTCCGTCCCGACGCGCACGCGACGGATTCACCTTTCGGCACGGGACGGTTCATCCTGCTCCACGACCCGGATGAACCGGAACCGTGGGGCGGCGCGTGGCGTGTGGTGTGCTTCGCGCAGGCACCGCTCGAGCCCGAGATCGGCATCGACCCGCTTCTGGCGGAGGTGGCGTGGTCCTGGCTCATCGACGCGCTGGATTCCCGCGGCGCCGAACGCCACTCCGAGTCCGGAACCGCGACCAAGACACTGTCGACCGGGTTCGGGGCGCTCGCGGCGCAGGGTGAGGGGTCACAGATCGAACTCCGCGCGTCCTGGTCGCCGCGCGGCCCTTTTCGCCCGCACCTCGAGGCGTGGGCTGAGCTGGTCTGCATGCTCGCCGGACTCCCGCCGGGGTCCGAGGGTGTTGCCGTCCTCGGAGCCCGGAGGCCCCCGCGTGGTTGAGTACACCGTCATCGAGGACGCCGCGGGCCTTGCCGCGGCGTCGACGTCGCTGGCATCCGGGAGTGGTCCCGTGGCCGTGGACGTCGAACGCGCTTCGGGCTTCCGCTACTCGCAGCGCGCCTATCTCATTCAGGTCTTCCGTCGTGAGGCCGGGGTGTTCCTCTTCGACCCGTCGGCCATCGAGGACTTCACCCCGCTGCAGAACGCGATCGGCGACGCCGAGTGGGTCTTCCACGCCGCCAGCCAGGACCTGCCCTCTCTGCGCGAGCGGGGATTGGAGCCCCGCGCGATCTTCGACACCGAGCTCGGGGCGCGGCTGCTGGGTCACGAGCGCGTCGGCCTCGGCGCCGTCGTCGAGCAGACGCTGGGCATCACCCTCGCGAAAGCCCACTCCGCCGCGGACTGGTCCACGCGTCCGCTGCCGGCGTCGTGGCTCGAGTACGCCGCGCTCGACGTCGAACATCTCGTCGACGTGCGCGATCGACTCGCTGCTGAACTGGACGAGCAGCAGAAGACCGAGTTCGCGCGGCAGGAGTTCCAGGCCGTGCTCGAGCGTCTCCCCAAGCCTCCGCGCGACGACCCGTGGCGCCGCTTGAGCGGTCTGCACACCGTGCGCGGACGCCGGTCCCTCGCCGTCGCTCGTGCGCTGTGGCAGGCGCGAGAGGACTACGCGCGGGAGCAGGACATCGCCCCCGGCCGGCTCGTGCCGGACCGGGCGCTCGTGGCCGCCGTGCTCGCCGACCCGCAGAGCAAGCAGGCGCTCGCGGGGGTGAAGGAGTTCAACGGTCGAGCCAGCCGCACGCAGCTCGACCGGTGGTGGAACGCGATCGTCGCCGGACGCGAGGCGACGGACCTGCCGCCGGACCGCGTGCCCAGCGACACTCTTCCTCCGCCTCGCGCGTGGGTCGATCGCAATCCCGACGCGGACCGGCGCCTCAAGCTGGCGCGACCGGCCGTGGAAGCGCGCGCCGAGGAACTGCGGATGCCCACCGAGAACCTTCTGACCCCCGAGACGCTCCGCCGAGTGGCGTGGTCTCCGCCCGCCGACGTGACGGTCGAGGCCATCTCCGCGGCCCTCGAGGAGCTTGGCGCCCGGCCGTGGCAGATTGAGCAGACTGCACAGGTGATCGTCGATAGCTTTGTAGCTTCCCTCAATCCCGATCCGGACGAGTCCGAGGCGACTTCGTAGGTTCGGACAACCGATTCACGGCGCCGGACCGCATTTCCTAGGCTGGCTGCATCCCAAACAATGGAGGCAGAGTGGCCGAGATGTCGGACGTCTTCTTCGTCGACGGTATGCGTACCCCCTTCGGGCGCGCCGGCGAGAAGGGCATGTACTGGAACACCCGCGCGGACGACCTGGTGGTCAAGGCGATCATCGGGCTGATGGAGCGCAACGGCGACGTGCCGAAGGACCGGATCGACGACGTGGCGATCGCCGCGACGTCACAGACCGGTGACCAGGGACTCACCCTCGGGCGCACGGCGGCGATCCTCGCGGGACTGCCGATGACCGTGCCGGGGCTTGCGATCGAGCGCATGTGCGCGGGTGCGATGACGAGCGTCACCACCATGGGCGCCTCGATCGGCGTCGGAATGTACGACCTCGCCCTCGCGGGCGGCGTCGAGCACATGGGGCATCACCCCATCGGTGCCAACGCCGACCCCAACCCGCGTTTCGTGGCCGAGAAGCTCGTCGACCCCGGCGCGCTCAACATGGGCGTAACGGCCGAGCGTATCCACGACCGGTTCCCGCACCTGACCAAGGAGCGCGCCGACCGGTTCGGCATGGCCAGCCAGCACAAGGCTCAGGCCGCGTACGAGGCGGGCAAGTTCCAGCCCGATCTCGTCCCGGTGGCCGTGAAGGATGCCGAGGGCGCCTGGGGCCTCGCCACCGAGGACGAGGGGCGCCGCCCCGAGACGACCCTCGAGGGCCTGGCATCCCTGAAGACCCCGTTCCGCCCGCACGGACGTGTGACCGCGGGCACGTCGTCCCCCCTCACCGACGGTGCGACGATCAGCCTGTTGGCGGGTGCCGACGCGGTGAAGGAGTTCGGCCTCACACCGAAGATGCGGATGGTCTCGTTCGCCTTCGCCGGTGTGCAGCCCGAGATCATGGGCATCGGTCCGATCCCCTCTACCGAGAAGGCGCTGAAGAAGGCCGGACTCACGATCGACGACATCGGTCTGTTCGAGCTGAACGAGGCCTTCGCGATCCAGGTCATCTCGCTCCTGGACCACTTCGGCATCGCCGACGACGACCCGCGCGTCAACCCGTGGGGTGGCGCTATCGCCCTCGGCCACCCGCTCGCGGCATCCGGTGTCCGTCTCATGATCCAGCTCGCCGCGCACTTCGCCGAGCGTCCCGACGTGCGGTACGGCCTGACCGCCATGTGCGTGGGTCTCGGTCAGGGCGGCTCGGTGATCTGGGAGAACCCGTTCTTCGACGGAAAGAAGAAGCGCAAGTGACCGACTACTCGACGATCGACTTCTCGCCCCTCGACGCCCTCACCGGCGACGAGGTGGTCACCCACTCCCCCGTCCGCGACGTGCGGCTGCCCTCGGGCAATGTGCTCGCGCTCGTGACGCTCGACAACGGGCGCGACCACACGCGGCCGAACACCCTCGGGCCGGCCACGCTCGCCGAACTCGGCCGCACCCTCGAGACGCTGAAGCAGCGCGCAGCGGCGGGCGAGATCCACGCGGTGGCGATCACCGGCAAGCAGTACATCCTGGCCGCCGGCGCCGACCTGTCTGACGTCGCGAAGCTGCCCTCGAAGGAGGTCGCGCGGCTCATCGCTCAGCGTGGACACCAGGTGCTGGGCTCCCTGTCCGACCTGGGCGTGCCGTCGTTCGCGTTCGTGAACGGCCTCGCTCTCGGTGGCGGTCTCGAGATCGCGCTGAACTCGACCTACCGCACGGTGGACGCCTCGGCGGCCGCGGTCGCGCTGCCCGAGGTGTTCCTGGGCATCATCCCCGGCTGGGGCGGCGCCTACCTGCTGCCGAACCTCATCGGCATCGAGAACGCGCTCGAGGTCGTGGTGTCCAACCCGCTCAAGCAGAACCGCATGCTCAAGCCCCAGCAGGCCTTCGACCTCGGGATCATGGATGCCATCTTCCCGGCGGCCTCCTACCTCGAGGACTCGCTGCGCTGGGCCGACGGCGTGCTCACGGGCCGCGTCAAGGTCGAGCGGAAGAACGAGCCCGGCAAGATCGAGCGCCTCACGAAGTGGCCGATCGCGATCAAGGTCGCGCGCGGCATGCTCGAGTCGAAGATCGGCACGGTCCCCCGCTCCCCCTACGTCGCGCTCGACCTGCTCGACAAGGCCAAGAGCGGCACCAAGGCCGAGGGCTTCGCCCGCGAGGACGAGGCCCTCGCCGACCTCATCACGGGCGACCAGTTCGCGGCATCCATGTATGCCTTCGACCTCGTGCAGAAGCGTGCCAAGCGGCCGGTCGGCGCGCCGGACAAGGCGCTGGCGAAGAAGGTCACGAAGGTCGGCGTGATCGGCGCCGGTCTCATGGCCTCGCAGTTCGCGCTGCTGTTCGTGCGGAAGCTGCGGGTCCCCGTCGTCATCACCGACCTCGACCAGGGACGCGTCGACAAGGGCGTGGCATCCATCCGCGAGGAGATCGGCAAGCTCGAGGCGAAGGGCCGCCTCGATGCCGACACCGCGAATCAGCTGCGCGCGCTCGTCCACGGCACCACCGACCGGGGCGAGTTCGCCGACTGCGACTTCGTGATCGAGGCCGTGTTCGAGGAGGTGGGTGTCAAGCAGGAGGTGTTCTCCGCGATCGAGAAGATCGTCGCCGACGACACGATCCTCGCCACCAACACGTCGTCCCTCTCGGTCGCCGAGATCGGTTCGGCACTCGAGCACCCTGAGCGCCTCGTCGGCTTCCATTTCTTCAACCCCGTGGCGGTCATGCCGCTCATCGAGGTCGTGAAGACGGATGCCACCTCCGACGCCGCACTCTCGACGGCGTTCGTGGTGGCCAAGGGCCTGGGGAAGAACGCGGTGCTGACCGCCGATGCTCCGGGCTTCGTGGTGAACCGTCTCCTGGCCAAGGTGATGGGCGAGGCCGCCCGTGCGGTGTACGAGGGCACGCCGATCACGGTGGTCGAGAAGGCGTTCGCCCCGCTGGGCCTGCCGATGGGCCCGTTCCAGCTCATCGACCTGGTCGGCTGGAAGGTCGCCGCCCACGTGCAGGACACGATGGCGGGCGCCTTCCCGGAGCGCTTCTTCGCGTCCGAGAACTTCCACGAGCTCGCGGCGCTCCCCGAAGTCGTCGAGAAGGACAAGGGCGGTCGCGTCACCGGCTGGACCAAGGCCGCGCAGAAGGTGCTCGTCACCGGCAAGACGCCCGTCGCGCCCGAGACAATCCTCGCTCGCGTGCAGGACGGCCTTGCGCAGGAGATCAAGATCATGCTCGACGAGGGCGTGGTCCCCGAAGTGCAGGACATCGACCTGTGCCTGATCCTCGGCGCCGGGTGGCCGTTCATCGACGGCGGTGCGTCGCCCTACCTCGACCGCGAGGGGGCGTCCGAGCGCGCCTTCGGCGACACGTTCCACCACCCGCCCATCCGCGGCATCGGCGGCTGAGTCCCCGTACACGACAGCGGCGCCGTCCCCGAGGGGGCGGCGCCGCTGTCGTGTACGGAAAAGCCCTACGGGCGCGACTTCTCCCACTCGTCCAGCGTGGGAACGGCCCCGGTCGGCGTCTGCCGGGCCATCGGGATGCGCGTCCCGAGCACCTGGGCCACCACGTCGTGGGCGATCTTGGACGCCGTGAGACCGGCATCCTCGAGGATCTGCTCTCGAGACGCGTGATCGATGAACTCATCGGGGATGCCGAGCTCGTCGACCGCGGTGTCGACGCCGGCTTCGCGCAAGACCTGCCGAACGCGGGTGCCGACGCCGCCGACGCGGATTCCGTCCTCGATCGTGATCACGAGGCGGTGTTCGCGCGCGAGGTCGACGATGGACGGCTGCACGGGGATCGCCCAGCGGGGGTCGACGACCGTGGCACCGATCCCCTGCGCGCGCAGACGCTCGGCGACCTCCATTGCGAGATGGACCATGGGGCCGATCCCCACGAGGAGAACATCGTCGGAGGACCCGCGGGCGAGGACGTCGACACCGTCCGGCAGGCGCTCGATCGCCTCGAGATCGGCCGGGACCCCTCCCTTGGGGTAACGGACGACCGTGGGGGCGTCGTGGACGCCGACGGCCTCACGGAACTCTTCGCGCAATCGCTTCGCATCGCGGGGAGCGGCGATCCGGATGCCGGGCACCAGCTGCAGCATCGCCAGATCCCAGATGCCGTGGTGGCTCGGGCCGTCGGGGCCGGTGACCCCGGCACGGTCCAGCACGAACGTGACACCGGCCTTGTGCAGGGCGACATCCATCATGACCTGGTCGAAGGCCCGGTTCATGAAGGTGGCGTAGATGGCGACGACGGGATGCAGGCCACCGAAGGCGAGGCCCGCCGCCGAGGCGACCGCGTGCTGCTCGGCGATACCGACGTCGTACACCCGCTCCGGGAAGCGCTCGGCGAATGACTGCAGACCGGTGGGGCGCAGCATGGCAGCGGTCATGGCGATGATGTCGTCGCGCTCTGATCCGACGGCGGTGAGCTCTTCCGCGAACACGTCGGTCCACTGCTGCCCACCGGCCGAGCCGAGCGCCTCGCCCGTGACGGGGTCGATCTTGCCGACGGCGTGGAACTGGTCGGCCGTGTCGCTCAGGGCGGGCGCGTAGCCGCTGCCCTTGTCGGTGATGGCGTGCACGATGACCGGTGCGCCGTAGGACTTCGCCAGTTCGAGCGTCTCGATGAGGGACTCGAAATCATGGCCGTCGATGGGACCGAGGTACTTGATGTCGAGGTTGCTGTAGAGCGCCTCGTTGTTGGTGAACCGCGAGAGGAAGCCGTGCGTGCCACCCCGCACGCCGCGGTAGACCGCGCGCGCAGCGGGCCCCAGGCGGCGGAACAGGGTGTCGGAGCTGCGGTGCAGGTGGCGGTACGCCTCGTTGGTGCGGACGCGGTTGAGGTACCGGGCCATGCCGCCGATGGTCGGGGCGTAGGAGCGGCCGTTGTCGTTGACGACGATGACCAGGTTGCGGTCGTTGTCGTCGCTGATGTTGTTCAGCGCCTCCCACGTCATTCCGCCGGTGAGCGCGCCGTCACCGACGACGGCGATGACGTGGCGATCGGTGCGCCCCGTGCGCGAGAACGCCCGAGACACACCGTCGGCCCAGCTCAGCGAGCTCGACGCGTGCGAGGACTCGACGATGTCGTGCTCGCTCTCGGAGCGTTGCGGGTAGCCGGCGAGGCCGCCGCGGGAGCGCAGCTTCGCGAAATCCTGTCGACCGGTGAGGATCTTGTGCACGTACGACTGATGGCCGGTGTCGAAGATGATCGGGTCGGCCGGTGAATCGAAGACGCGGTGCAGGGCGATGGTCAATTCGACGACGCCGAGGTTGGGACCGAGATGGCCGCCCGTGCGGGCGACGTTCTCGACGAGGAAGGAACGGATCTCGGCGGCGAGTTGCCGCAGCTCATCGGGCGTGAGTCCGTCGAGGTCACGGGGACCGTGGATGCCGGGTAGGAGAGCCATGTGACTCCTCTCGTGCGGTGCGCGCAGAGGTCCGCGCGTCAGTCGATTCTAGTCTCGGCAGTGAATACGGGCTCGGCAACGGCTTGCGCGCGGCGCCACCTCCAGCGCGTGAGTCGCCAGGGGGAACGCGACCGCGCCCCGGGGGCCGAGGCTCCCGGGGCGCGGATCGGGCGGAGATCAGACGAGCGAACGCAGCACGTACTGCAGGATGCCGCCGTTGCGGTAGTAGTCCGCCTCACCGGGGGTGTCGATGCGGACCACGGCGTCGAACGTCACGGTCTGCTTGCCCTCGGGCGAGAACTCGCTCGGCTCGGCGGTGACCTTGACCGTCTTCGGCGTCACACCCTCGTTGAGCTGCTCGAGGCCCGCGATCGAGACGATCTCGGTGCCGTCGAGGCCGAGGGACTTCCAGCTCTCGCCGGCGGGGAACTGCAGCGGGACGACACCCATGCCGATGAGGTTCGAGCGGTGGATGCGCTCGAAGCTCTCGGTGATGACCGCCTTGACGCCCAGGAGGTTGGTGCCCTTGGCCGCCCAGTCACGCGACGAGCCCGAGCCGTACTCCTTGCCACCGAACACCACGAGGGGAGTGCCCTGCGCCTGGTAGTTCATGCTCGCGTCGTAGATGTACGACTGCGGGCCGCCGGGCTGCGTGAAGTCGCGCGTGTACCCGCCCTCGACGATCTGACCGTCGTTGACGGCGGCGACCATCTCGTTCTTGAGGCGGATGTTGGCGAAGGTGCCGCGGATCATGACCTCGTGGTTGCCGCGACGCGAGCCATAGGAGTTGAAGTCCTTCTGCGCGACGCCGTGCTCGGTGAGGTACTGCGCGGCCGGGGTGCCCGCCTTGATGTTGCCGGCGGGGCTGATGTGGTCGGTCGTGACCGAGTCGCCGAGCGTCGCCATGACGCGCGCACCCGTGATGTCGCGGACCGGCGCCGGCTCCATCGTCATGCCGTCGAAGTAGGGCGCCTTGCGCACGTACGTGGAGTCGGCATCCCATTCGAAGACCGGACCGGTCGGGGTCGGCAGGTTCTTCCAGCGCTCGTCGCCCTCGAAGACCGTGGCGTACTGCTGGATGAACTGCTCGCGCGAGATCGACGCGTCGATGATCGACTGCACCTGGTCGGGCGCCGGCCAGATGTCCTTGAGGAAGACATCGTCACCGTTCTGGTCCTTGCCGAGCGGATCGGTCTCGAAGTCGAAGTTCATCGAGCCGGCCAGCGCGTACGCGACGACGAGCGGCGGCGAGGCGAGGTAGTTCATCTTCACGTCGGGGCTGATGCGGCCCTCGAAGTTGCGGTTGCCCGAGAGGACCGCCGTCACGGCGAGGTCGTTCTCGTTGATCGCCTCGGAGACCTCCTCGATGAGGGGGCCCGAGTTGCCGATGCAGATCGTGCAGCCGTAGCCGACGGTGTAGAAGTCCAGGCCCTCGAGCGCCTTGTCGAGACCCGACTTCTCGTAGTAATCGGTGACGACCTTCGAGCCGGGGCCGAGCGTCGTCTTCACCCACGGCTTGCGCTTGAGGCCCTTGTCGACCGCGTTCTTGGCCAGCAGGCCCGCCGCGATCATGACCGACGGGTTCGAGGTGTTGGTGCAGGAGGTGATGGCCGCGAGGGTGACCGCACCGTTGTCGAGGAGGTACGACTGTCCCTCGGGCGTGGTGACCTTGACCGGCTTCGAGGCGTTCGCCGGGTGACCGGACGAGATCAGCACCTCGGGCTCGGCGACCTCTTCGGCCTCTTCGCCCGGAACCGAGCCGGGGTCGGATGCCGGGAACGTGCCGTCGACCTCGAGGTCGACGATCGAGTCCGACGTGGATGCCGCGGCGTAGTTGAGGATGTCCTTCTCGAACTGCGACTTGGCCTCGGAGAGCAGGATGCGGTCCTGCGGGCGCTTGGGGCCGGCGATCGAGGGCACGACCGTTCCGAGGTCGAGCTCCATGTACTCGCTGAAGACGAGTTCGCGGGCCGGGTCGTGCCAGAGCTTCTGCTCCTTGGCGTACGCCTCGACGAGCGCGACCGTCTGCTCGTCGCGACCGGTGAGGCGCAGGTACTCGAGCGTGACGTCGTCGATGGGGAACATCGCGGCGGTGGAGCCGAACTCGGGGCTCATGTTGCCGATGGTGGCGCGGTTCGCGAGCGGCACGGAGGCCACTCCCTCGCCGTAGAACTCGACGAACTTGCCGACGACGCCGTGCTTGCGCAGCATGTCGGTGATCGTGAGCACGACGTCGGTCGCGGTCACGCCCGCGGGGATCTCGCCGCTGAGCTTGAACCCGACGACGCGCGGGATGAGCATCGACACGGGCTGACCGAGCATGGCGGCCTCGGCTTCGATGCCGCCGACGCCCCAGCCGAGGACGCCCAGGCCGTTGACCATCGTGGTGTGCGAGTCGGTGCCGACGCACGTGTCGGGGTACGCGCGCAGCACACCGTCGACGGTGCGGTCGTAGACGACCTTGGCGAGGTGCTCGATGTTGACCTGGTGGACGATGCCCGTGCCCGGCGGGACGACCTTGAAGTCGTCGAAGGCGGTCTGGCCCCAGCGGAGGAACTGGTAGCGCTCACCGTTGCGCTCGTACTCGATCTCGACGTTGCGCTCGAGGGCGTTCTCGCTGCCGAAGAGGTCGGCGATGACCGAGTGGTCGATGACCATCTCGGCCGGCGAGAGGGGGTTGATCTTGTTGGGGTCGCCGCCGAGGGCCGTGACGGCTTCGCGCATCGTGGCCAGGTCGACGATGCAGGGCACGCCGGTGAAGTCCTGCATCACGACGCGTGCGGGGGTGAACTGGATCTCGGTGTCGGGCTCGGCATCCGGGTTCCAGGAGCCGAGGGCGCGGATCTGCTCCGCGGTGACGTTGGCGCCGTCCTCGGTGCGGAGGAGGTTCTCGAGCAGCACCTTGAGGCTGAACGGGAGCTTCTCGTACCCGGCGACGGTGTCGATGCGGAAGATCTCGTAGTCGGTACTGCCGACCGTCAGGGTGCTCTTGGCACCGAAGCTGTCAACCGTGGACACGATCGTCTCCTTCGTCGGCGAATGCGCGAGCGTCGGCCCGCTCGTCTCCCATCTTCCCCACGCGGCGAACAGGATGCCAGGAAGGCCGACCTAACCGCGTGGGCGGGAGATTTATCTTGATATCAAGATAAATATATCAGGACTCGCGGCGGGGGGAGAGCGCGCGCACGGCGAGCCAGGTCACGGCGAGCATCGGCGCGAACAGCGGCAGGCCCATCACGATCTTGAGGGTGCCCAGGGTGGTGACGTCACCGGCGAAGTACAGCGGCAGCTGAACGATCAATCGCGCGGCGAACAGCACCGCCCAGCCCAGGGAGAGCAGCGAGTAGACGCGGCGCTTGCGCTTGTCGGCGCGCCAAGAAGTGCCCTCGCCGAGAAGGTACCCGGCCGCCAGTCCGATGAGCGGCCACCCGACGAGGACCGAGACCAGAAAGGCGGTCCCGTATGCCCCGTTCGTGAAGAAGCCGAAAACGAAGTTGTCCTGTCCGCGCCCGGTGAACAGCGCCAGGAGCGCGGCCGCCACCGTCGCGAACAGTCCGCCGAGGGCGGCACTCGGCGGGGACTTCGCGACGAGGCGGGCGATCGTGAAGACGAGGGCCAGACCCACCGAGACACCCAGGCTGAGAGGGAGGTTGCCCTGCCGGGTCTCGGGATCGACCGTCACGGTGAACAGCACGACGAAAGCCAGCGACGGCAGCACGGATTCCAGGATGCCGCGCCATCCGCCCATGGCCGCCCACACCGCTCCCCCGGTCGACGAGTGCTTCGACGGGTCGAGCCCGGCGCGCCGGGCCGCGTTGCCGAGCGCTGCGGACACGCTGTCGGCGGCGCTCGGCGGCTCGAGCGGGATGCGGTCGGCGTCGTCGGGACGCGGCGCCTCGCTCATGCGGTGCCGGGGGTGTTCGGCATCCGGAGCGGGATGAGATCCCGCGGCGGCATCGGAGACCCGCCGCGCACCACCACGATCGAGCGGAAGAGGTCCTCGACCGCGGCGGCCGCGTCGACATCCGAAGCCGCGGCTCCGCCGATCACACCGCGGAGGAACCAGCGCGGACCGTCCACACCGACGAAGCGAGCCAGGCGTTTGGCCGACCCGTCCGCGCCGGCGACGACGGGAACCTCGGCGAGCAGCTCCGGACCGAGGGGGCCCTCGCGCTCTTCGACGCGCCCGCCCTGCTGCTTGACCTGCTGGCGGATCTGCTCGCGGGTCTCGGCCCACAGCCCGCTCGTGCGCGGCGCGGCGAAAGGCTGCACCTGCAGGGTCGATTCGGCGTAGTCGAGGCCGACGGCGACGATGCGCTTGGTCTGCTCCTCGACCTCGAGTCGCAGGTTCAGGCCCTCACGCGGGAGGATCTTGATGCCGCCGAGGTCGATGTAGGGGCGAACGGCGTTGGCCTCGGCCTCATCGAACGGGCCGGCGGTCTCGCGATCGACGGGCCCGCTCTTCGCGGGCGGCGCGGCTTCGATCTGCTGTTCGGAGTCGTCGGTCATCGGGTGCTCCCTGAGGGGGTCTGGTAGCCGCTGGATCCAAAGCCGCCGACTCCTCGCACACTGGCGGGGAGCTCGTCGACGGGGATGAAGCGAACGGGCGGGACGGGCATGACGATCAGCTGGGCGATGCGGTCGCCGACGGCGATCTCATAGGCCTCGTCGAGGTCGGTGTTGAGGAGAGCGACCTTGATCTCGCCGCGGTAGCCCGCGTCGACGGTGCCGGGCGAGTTCACGATCGTGATCCCGTGCTTGGCCGCCAGACCGCTCCGCGGCACGACGAACGCGGCATAGCCGTCGGGCAGCGCGATCCGCACACCCGTGCCGACGAGCGCGCGCTGGCCGGGCTCGAGGCGCACCGCCTCGGCCGCGACGAGGTCGGCGCCGGCGTCCCCGGGGTGGGCGAAGACCGGAGGCTCGGATGCGACAATGAGGACGTCCACCGTTTCGGTCACCCCACGAGGGTAATGCAGAAGAGGGGGTGCGGCATCCGCACCGGAATCGAGTACCGCGAACGTCTGAGCCCATCGCTGTGGGCGCTCGTGGCGGCCGCTGTCTGCGGGCCGATGGCGGCACTGGTCTTCTCGCCCATCGACACCACGCTGGCGCTCGTGATCGGACTGGTCGTGGCGGTGGCCGTGGTGGCGGCGCTGGTCGCGCTCTCCCCCGTCGTCGAGGTGAGCGACGGTGAACTTCGGGCCGGGCGCGCGCACATCCCGGTCGATCTCCTGGGGATTCCCGCCGGGGTCGTGGGAGACGAGGCCAGAACGGCCCGCGGGAGTGGTCTCGACCGGCGGGCCTTTCACGTGATCCGGGGCGGGATCGACGGGATCGTCACGGTTCCCGTGACCGATCCCGAGGACCCGACCCCGATGTGGGTGGTGTCCACCCGGACGCCGGATCGCCTTGTCGCGGCGATCCAGCGTGCTCAGGTCAGGCTGCGCACTCCCGGCAGATGAAGCCGGGGCCGCTCTCTTCGGCGATCTGCGAACGGTGCTTCACCAGGAAGCAGTTCATGCAGGTGAACTCGTCCTCCTGAGGGGGGAGAACGACGACGTCGAGCTCGATGTCCGACAGGTCGGCTCCGGGCAGCTCGAAGCCTGAGGGGTTGTCTGCATCCTCGTTGTCGATCGACCCCGACGTCTTGTCGGGTACGCGCTCCTTGAGGGCCTCGATCGACTCGCTGTCGTCCTCGGTCTTGCGGGGTGCGTCGTAATCGGTGGCCATGCGTGAAGGTCTCTACTTCCGGTTTTTCGTGGTGCATCGCCCGAACGGGCGGCCATAGTTTGCATGACCCGACCCCGATAAGCAAATGCGCTCGACGGAGTGTGCCGGGGCTGCGAGGCGTCAAACTCGCGGCGCGCCCGCGATATTCCCGGCTCCGGGCCCGGTGCCGTGTCAGCATGGGCGTCGACCGCAGATCGGAGGGGTGTTTCGCATGGAACAGCTCAAAGTCATCGGAACCGAGGATGACGTTCTCGTCGTCGCGACCGAGACGGGCGAACGATTCGCCCTGCCGCTCGACGAGGTGCTGCGCGCAGAGGCGCGCCGTGCGCGCCGTGGGCGCGAGCACGACGACGAGCGCGCGCCCCGCCCGAGCCCGCGCGAGATCCAGGCGCACATTCGTGCCGGGCTCTCGGCGCGCGAGGTCGCGACCCTGCTGAGCGCCCGCGTCGAGGACGTCGAGCGTTTCGAGGGTCCGGTTCTGGCGGAACGGGAGCACGTGGTGGCGCAGGCTCTCGCCGTGCCCGTCCTCCTGGGCGGTGCTCTCGAGCAGGACGCGCCGATCACTTTCGGTGCGGCTGTCCGGGCCAAGCTCACCGAAGCCGGTGCATCGTCGGAGCGATGGACGAGCTGGAAAGACTCGTCCGGCTGGATCGTGAAGCTCGAGTTCACGGCCAATGACATCGATCACGACGCACGATGGGGCTTCGATCCGCGTCGCAGCAGTCTCTCGCCGCAGAACTCCGACGCGATCCAGCTGTCGCGGCAGGGCTCGCTCCCCGAGGGGCTGATCCCCCGCCTTCGCGCACTCGACACTCCGCTCCCCAAGGACGACTCGCGGTTCGACAGCGGGGCCTTCGGCCCGCGGCGCCTCGACATTGAGGACGAGCCCGGCGTCGAGGCGACGGGACCCGTCGCGTCCGCCGTGCAGGCGGCAGCCATCAAGCGTGCGCCGGATGCGCCCGTCACGTCCTCCGAGACCGCCGACCTCCTCGAGGCGTTGCGGCGCCGTCGCGGCCAGCGCGAGCCGCTTCCCGGGCCCTCAGAAGCCCGTGAGCCCGAACCGCGCACGCCGAGCGCGCCCGTGGCGTTGTTCGACGCGCTCGAGCCGGGGTACGTCGCCGAAGAGTCCGAGGTCGAACGGGAGGCGGAGCGAGCGCCCGCTGTTCCGTCGGCACCGGAGTCCGGGCGCCGTGCCAAGGGGCGGCCGTCGATGCCGTCGTGGGACGAGATCGTGTTCGGGGCGCGCACCGACGAGAGCTGACGTCCGGCTCCGGGCCGGCGCTGCCGGGTTCGAGTTCAGGCGAACGCACCGAGACGCACGAGCGGCACCGTGCGCTCCTCATCCGTCAACGATCCGTGCTGTCCCACCATGCGCTGCGGACGCTTGTCCGCCTCGCGGTCGTCGTAGTACGCGAACCGGCCCCGCGCCGCGACGATCACGTCGCCGATCCGGTCGCGCACGTCCGCCGCCACCGTGCCGAACAGTCCGGCTCCGATGGCCTCATGCCGCGTCATGACCCACGCGCGGGAATGCTCCCGTTCGCGCCAGCGGGCGGCGACGGCATCCCTCTCACCGTCCGCGGTGTACAGATGGAGCATGCGCGGTTCTCCGCCGATGAGATCCACGCCGTCGACGAGCGGGTCGTCGTCGGTCAGCAGCACGTGCCGGTGCGCAGGGACGTCGACCATGCCGTGGTCGGCGGTGACGAGGACGCCCGTGCCACGATCGATCGCGCCGGCGAGGTCGCGCGCGGCGGTGTCGACCCTCTCCAACGCGTCGATCCAGCGGTCGGACTCCCAGCCGTCGCGGTGCCCCGCGCTGTCGAGGTCGGGCGCGTACAGGTAGATGAGCGCTCCCGGATGCCGTGCGGCGAGGTCCGCGGCGATCGCGGCGCGCTCACGGACGTCGCTCGCTGACACGAACTCCGCGCCGCGGAGGGTCGCGGCGGTGAAGCCGGTCCCGGTGTACTCGGGGCGCGACACGACGAAGCAGGGTCGCCCGCGCTCGGCCTCGATCTCGAAGAGCGGGCGACTGCGCTGCCACACCCGGGGGTCGAGGCCGTCGGTCTCCCAGCCGTGCAGCTGATTGGAGGCGATCTGCGTGCCGGGGATGCGGGTGCGATAGCCCACGATTCCGTGCTCGCCGGGATCGGTTCCGGTCAGCAGGCTCGTCAACGCCGCCGCGGTGGTCGAGGGGAAGACCGTGCGGGCAGTATCGCGACGTGAGCCCGCGGACGCGAGAAAGCGCGCGTGTCCGCGGCGCTCGGCAAGGTTGTGCGCGCCCAGCCCGTCGACGACGAAGACCACGGCGCTCCGCGCCGGGGCGAACCACTCGGACCGCGCTTCCAGCGCCGCGATCGCCTCGGTCACCACACCGGTGAGGCTCCGGGCGCGCGGCGAGGCCGCCGGTAGGCTGAGAGACATCGGGGCCAGTCTTCCATACGACTCTCCGCCCCCGTCGCGAACGACGCCCGCCCGACCCGAGGCCGCACCTATGCCCGATTCCCGTTCCTCCGCCGCTTCCCCTGCCGCAGAGCGCATCGAAGACGTCGATGTCTCCGCCGAGATGCAGGGGTCGTTCCTCGAGTACGCCTACTCGGTCATCTACTCGCGAGCGCTTCCCGACGCCCGTGACGGCCTGAAACCCGTGCAGCGCCGCATCCTCTACCAGATGGCCGAGATGGGTCTGCGGCCCGACCGCGGCCACGTCAAGAGCGCCCGCGTCGTCGGCGAGGTCATGGGAAAGCTGCACCCCCACGGCGACGCCCCCATCTACGACGCCCTCGTGCGCCTCGCGCAGCACTTCTCGCTGCGCGTGCCGCTCATCGACGGCCACGGGAACTTCGGCTCACTCGACGACGGCCCCGCCGCTCCGCGCTACACCGAGGCACGGCTCGCGCCCCCCGCCCTCGCCCTCACCGAGAACCTCGACGAGGACGTCGTCGACTTCGTGCCGAACTACGACGGGCAGTTCCAGCAGCCCGACGTGCTCCCGGCGGCCTTCCCGAACCTGCTCGTCAACGGAGCGACGGGTATCGCGGTCGGCATGGCGACCAACATGGCGCCGCACAACCTCATCGAGGTCGTCGGTGCGGCGACGCACCTGCTGCAGAACCCCGAGGCCACCGTCGAGGAACTCATGGAGTTCGTGCCCGGGCCGGACCTGCCGTCGGGCGGGATCATCGTGGGCCTGGACGGCATCAAGGACGCGTACACGAACGGCCGCGGATCGTTCCGCACCCGCGCGAAGGCCGCGATCGAGTCGCTGGGCCCGCGCCGGACCGGCATCGTGATCACGGAGCTGCCCTACCTCGTCGGCCCTGAGCGCGTGATCGAGAAGATCAAGGATGCCGTGCAGTCGAAGAAGCTCACGGGCATCGCCGACGTCACCGACCTCAGCGACCGCCAGCACGGGTTGCGCTTGGTGATCGGCATCAAGACGGGGTTCGACCCGAAGGCCGTGCTCGAGCACCTCTATCGGCTGACCCCTCTCGAGGACTCGTTCGGCATCAACAATGTCGCGCTGGTCGATGGGCAGCCGCAGACCCTCGGTCTCCGTGACATGCTGCGGGTGTACCTCGACCACCGCATCCGCGTCGTCACGCGGCGCAGCGAGTTCCGGCTCGCCCGTAAGCGCGAGCGCCTGCACCTGGTCGAGGGTCTGCTCATCGCGATCCTCGACATCGACGAGGTCATCCAGGTCATCCGTTCGTCCGACGACGGCGAACAGGCGCGTACGCGGCTGCAAGAAGTGTTCGACCTGTCGCACCCGCAGGCCGAGTACATCCTCGAGCTGCGCCTGCGGCGCCTCACGAAGTTCTCGCGCATCGAGCTCGAGGCCGAGCGCGACCAGCTGCAGGCCGAAATCGATCAGCTGGTCGAACTGCTGGGGAGCGAGACGCTTCTGCGCGGTCAGGTCGCGAGCGAACTCGAGGCCGCGGCCGAGGCCTACGGCACCCCCCGCCGCACCATGCTGCTCAATGGCGGCCCCGTCCAGCCGCGCTCGGCGAAGGCCGCCGCGGCCGCCGATCTGCAGATCGCCGATGCCCCGTGCCGCGTCTTCCTCTCGGCGACGGGGCGTATGGTGCGAGCCGAGCTCACTGCCGACGCACCCGGCGGTGGAGTCGTTCCGCCGGCGAGGCGGGCGAAGCACGACGCCGTCCGCTCCGCGGTCGACACGACCACCCGCGGTGACATCGGCGCCGTCACGTCGGCCGGGCGCCTGGTCCGCTTCTCCCCCGTCGACCTTCCCTCTGTCCCGGGCAACGCCGTCCAGCTCGGCCCGGGGACCAAGATCGATCAGTACCTCGCCCTCGCCAAGGGTGAGCACGTCGTCGCGCTCGTGCCGCTGACCGACGGTCCGCCCATCGCCCTCGGCACGGCGCAGGGCATCGTGAAGCGGGTCGCGGCGACCGAGCTCGGCACGAAACCCGAGATCGAGATCATCTCCCTTCGCGACGGTGACCGCGTCGTCGGCGCAGCACCGGCATCCGATGCCGCGGAGCTCGTGTTCGTCGCGAGCGACGCGCAACTGCTGCGTTTCGACGCCTCGTCCGTGCGGCCGCAGGGACGTTCGGCCGGTGGCATGGCCGGCATCCGCTTGTCCGACGGCGCGCACGTCATCGCTTTCGCCGTCGTGGGCGGCTCGGCGTTCGACGCGGTGGTGGTCACCGTGGCGGGCTCGTCGGCGGCGCTGGCGGGAACGGATGCCGGCAGCGCCAAGGTCTCGGCCTTCACGGAGTTCCCGGCCAAGGGGCGGGCGACGGGTGGCGTTCGAGCGCAGCGTCTGCTGCGTGGGGAGGACGCACTGACCCTCGCGTGGATCGGTTCCGACCCGAGGGCCGTGGGAACCGACGGCGCCGTGCGGGCGCTGCCGGAACCCGGCGCCAAACGGGACGCGTCGGGTCAGCCCCTCGATGCGGTCGTCGGCGCGATCGGCACCGCGATCCGCTGACCCGAGGGCCCATCCCGCTGCTGCTGGCGAGCGGGCCCGTGCCGGGTCGGGTCAGACGTCGATGCGTTCGCGCGCGAGACGGTCGCTCGAATCGACGATGAACTCCCGCCGCGGGGCGACGTCGCTGCCCATGAGCAGGTCGAAGACCTTCGCCGCTTCTTCGATGTCGCGCACCTGCACGCGGCGCAGAGTTCGCCCGGCGCGATCCATCGTGGTGGTCGCGAGCTGATCGGCATCCATCTCGCCCAAGCCCTTGTACCGCTGGATCGGCTCCTGCCACCGCTTGTTCGACTTCTTCAATTTCGTCAGGAGTCCGTGCAGCTCTTGTTCGCTGTACGTGTAGATCGTCTCGTTCGGCTTGGACCCGGGGTTCATGACGATCACGCGGTGCAGCGGCGGAACGGCCGCGAAGACACGCCCCGCCTCGACGAGGGGGCGCATGTAGCGGAAGAAGAGCGTCAGGAGCAGGGTGCGGATGTGCGCGCCGTCGACATCGGCGTCGCTCATGAGGATGATCTTGCCGTAGCGGGCCGCGTCGAGATCGAACGAGCGGCCGGAGCCGGCGCCGATGACCTGAATGATCGAGGCGCACTCCGCGTTCGACAGCATGTCGCTGATGGACGCCTTCTGCGTGTTGAGGATCTTCCCGCGAATGGGAAGGAGCGCCTGATAGGCGCTGTTGCGCGCGTCGCGAGCTGTGCCGAGCGCGGAATTGCCCTCGACGATGAACAGCTCGGAATCGGCGACGTCGTTGGAGCGGCAGTCGACGAGTTTGGACGGGAGCGACGAGGATTCGAGCGCGTTCTTGCGGCGCTGCGTCTCTTTGTGCGTGCGCGCCGAGATGCGCGCCTTCATCTCGGAGACGACCTTTTCAAGGAGCAGCGCCGTTTGCGCCTTGTCGTCACGCTTGGGCGATGCGAAGCGCGCCGCGAGCTCTTTCGCGACGACCTGCGCGACGATCTGCCGCACCGCCGGTGTCCCGAGGATCTCCTTCGTCTGCCCCTCGAACTGCGGCTCGGGCAGGCGCACCGTCAGCACGGCGGTCAGGCCCGCGAGGATGTCGTCCTTCTCGATCTTGTCGTTCCCGACCTTGAGCTTGCGGGCGTTCTGCTCGACTTGCGAGCGCAGCACCTTCATCAGACCCTGCTCGAAACCCTGCTGGTGGGTTCCGCCCTTCGGGGTGGCGATGATGTTGACGAACGACCGGGTCGTGGTGTCGTAGCCGGTCCCCCACCGCACGGCGAGATCGACCTCGCACTCGCGCTGCACCTCGGTGGGCACCATCGATCCACCGGCTTGGAGCACGGGGACCGTCTCGGTGAACGTCCCGGTACCCGTGAGGCGCCAGGTATCGGTGATGGCGGTGTCGGGGGCGAGGAAGTCGGCGAACTCGGAGATGCCCCCGTCGAAGCGGTAGCTCGTCTCGATCGGCTCGTCGCCGCGCTCGTCAGCGATCACGATCTCGAGGCCGGGGACGAGGAACGCCGTCTGGCGCGCGCGCTGGACGAGCTCGTCGAACCCGAACGACGCGTCCTTCGTGAAGATCTGCCGGTCGGCCCAGTAGCGGATCCGGGTGCCGGTGACCCCGCGTGCGGCCTTGCCGACGACGCGCAGCTCGCTGCTGCGCTCGAACGGCGTGAAGGCCGAGTCGGGACCCGTTCCCGCGAACACGCCCGGTTCGCCCCGGTGGAACGACATGGCGTAGGTCTTGCCACCGCGATCGACCTCGACGTCGAGACGCTCGGACAGCGCATTGACCACGGATGCGCCGACACCGTGCAGGCCACCGGACGCGGCGTACGAGCCACCGCCGAACTTGCCACCGGCGTGCAGCTTCGTGAAGACGACTTCGACACCGGTGAGACCCGTGCGCGGCTCGACGTCGACCGGGATGCCACGGGCGCGGTCACGCACCTCGACGCTGCCGTCACGGTGGAGCACGATGTCGATCCGTGAACCGAACCCGGCCAGGGCCTCGTCGACGGAGTTGTCGATGATCTCCCACAGGCAGTGCATGAGACCGCGGGAGTCGGTGGAACCGATGTACATACCCGGGCGCTTGCGCACCGCTTCGAGGCCCTCGAGGACCTGGAGATGATGGGCGGAATACTCGGAGGTCACGATCTCCCAGCGTAATCGGGGCCTCCGACATCGCCTTGCAGACACACGGCCAGGTCAGGCCGTCGTACGCGCACAGCGAAATGTCAGGCCCCGGCGGCATAGGGGAAACATCCGCGTGGTTCTATTGTCAGACTCGCCCAACGACCACCGAGGAGGGCACCCGAGATGAACACCACGACCGCACCCGACGCGTCCGTCGTCCTCGACCACCGCCTGACGGCGGCGGATCGCTGCGACTCCTGCGGAGCGCAGGCCTACATCGCCGCCGAGGTCAACGGCAGCGAGCTCCTCTTCTGCGCTCACCACGGACGCAAGTACGAAGAGAAGCTCCGCAGCATCGCGACGTCGTGGCACGACGAGACCGCTCGTCTGCACGCCGCCGACTGATCCCACACGTCCGAACGGGCTCCGGCCGCTCCTACTGAGCGGGACGGGGCCCGTTCGCCGTATACCGGCGCGGGATGTTCGGCGAGACGCGCAGCGCGATCTCCTCGCCGATGGTGTCGATCATCTCGGCGAGGTCGGTCGCGGATGCCGCGCCTCCGCGCCCGAACACGGTGACCTCATCACCCTCAGCGGCGCCCGGCCACCCGTCGATGACGCTCGTTGTGGGTTCGATGGCGAGCACACGGCGCGGCCCGGCGGGCGTCGTCGCCGAGAAGCGTCCCGCGAGAGCCGAGGGCACCCCGTGCAGGTGGCCGATGTCGACACGCACGCGATCCGCGTCCACGTCGGTCACGGTGGCGACGAGGCCCCCGATCGGCTCGATCCCGAGTTCCGCCTCCCCCGGCCCGCCCGCCGGACGGATGCCGTACGAGAACGCCCCCACGCGCACGAGGTCCTCCCGGAACGGGGCCCGTGCGAACCCGGCCGCGCTGGCGGCCAGGTGCGAGAACGTCGGGGACAGGCCGGCCGCGACGGCCGTCGAACGTGCGGCGAGGAAGATCTCGCGGGCGTCGTCGTCGTCGGCGTCCGAGGCTTCCGCGATGTGCGACCACAGGCCCTCGAAACGGGCGACTCCGGAGTCGACGAGACCCGAGAGGAGCTCGAGCGCCGCGCTCCACCGCTCGGGACGGATGCCGTTACGGTGCAGCCCCGTGTCGATCTTGAGGTGGACACGAGCCGGGGTCGACGGCACGGGGAGGTGTGCGAGGTCGTCGAGGAGGGCTTCGTCGCCGATGCCGAGATCGAGGTCGTCGGCGATGCCGTCTGCGAGGTCCTGGGGGCCGCCCAGCAGCCAGACGAAGATGCGGGCCTCGGGGCCGACGACGGCGCGGACCGCGCGACCCGTCGCAACGTCGAACGCGCCGAACCACTCGACGCCTTCGGCCCATGCGCGCTCCACGATCCGCTCGAGGCCGTGCGCATAGGCGTCGTCCTTCACGACGAGCATGTGCCGTGCGGGCGCGATCGCTGCGCGGACCCGCGCGAGGTTCCGAGCGAAGGCGTCGAGATCGACCTGGTAGATGGCACTCATGCGACCACCGTCCGAACAGCGCGCGAGCCGACCGTTGCGACGATCTCGGCGGCGCTCCAGCCCGTGGCATCCGTCCACTCGCTCAGCGACGGGTGCCCGGCGTCCGGGTCGCCGAAGAACACCACGTCGCTTCCGCGTCGCGGTCGTGCGTCATCGACGTCGACGACGCAGACGTCCATGGCGACGCGCCCGACGATGCGGTGACGGTGCCCGGCGATCGAGACGTCGACGGTGTTGCCGAGCGAGCGGACCACGCCCTGCGCGTAGCCGCCGGTGACCAGGGCCACGGTGGTGTCGCGGCTGGCGCGGTGCGTGTAGCCGTACGACACCCCCTCGCCGGCCAGTAGCGGCTTGGTGCCCAGCACGCGGCCGTGCAACGCCATCACCGGGCGTGCGCGGGGGTCGCCGCCCGGCAAGCCGAACAGCGTCTGCGCGTCGATGCTCTCGGCATCCACCTCGAGCGATGTCAGAACGGATGCCACCCACGCGGCGCCGTGCCCCCACGCGTCAGCCGCCAGCGGGTCGATGAGCCCGCCGCCGGAGGCCAGCGACGCGTTCGCACGGAGGTTCTGCTCCGACAGACGAGCCACCGGAGTCACTCCCCCGCCGCTATCGAGACGGTCGGGAGGCGTGGAGGTCACGCCATCTAGACTATCCGGGTCCCTCGTTCCCGACCCCGGAGCCTCAATGCCTCAGCAGGGTTTCTCCCTCGTCCCCCGCCTGCGCTACCTCGCCGGACGCGCCCGCCGCATCGACGTCGGCTCGGTCCTCGAGCGCGCAAAAGAGGCGTCGACGCAGCACGGCAAGTCGCTCCCCCTCGTGGTCGCCGACATGCTCTATCAAGCGGGCGTGAAGAACGTCGGATTCCAGGACTACATCGACTACGACTTCGCCATCCTGACCCCGGCGGAGCGGGCGACGTACATGACCCACCCGGTCTCGAACCAGATCTCGCAGAAGTACGACCACCCCGACTTCCGGTACATCTTCCAGGACAAGGTCGAGTTCGACCGTCGCTTCAGCGAGTTCCTCCGCCGTGACTGGATGGTCGTCGACGCCGACAACGCCGACAAACTGCGGGCGTTTACCGAACGCCTCGGCACGATCGTGACGAAGGAGCCCGTCGGACAGGCCGGCACCGGCGTGCACCGGTATCACGCGGCCGAGATCGAGGACTGGACCGCCTTCCACCGCGGGCTGCTCGAGCGCGGCGAGGTTCTCGTCGAAGAGGTCATCCGCCAGCACGACGACCTCGCGGCCGTGTGCCCCGGCACGGTCAACACGACGCGCGTGACGGCCTTCTTCGACGGTGAGAAGACGCACATCCTCGCGATGGCGCAGAAGTTCGGCCGCGGCGCGGTGAGCGACCAGATGACCTTCGGCGGCTTCTACACGATGCTGGACGAGAACGGTCACGCCCTGGGCGCCGGCTACGACTCCCACGGTCATGTGCACGAGGTGCACCCCGACTCCGGCGTCCGAATCGGCGACTTCCAGCTGCCGTTGGTCGACGAGGTGAAGGCGTTCGTCGATCGCGTCGCCCGCGTCGTGCCGCAGGTGCAGTACGTCGGGTGGGACATCGTCGTCGGTCCGGACGGTCCCGTGCTCGTCGAGGGCAACTGGGGCGCCGGCGTCTATGAGAACAAGCCCAGCGTCACGGGCATCCGCACCGGACACAAGCCGCGTTATCGCGCCGCGATCGGGTTCTGACGACGCCGACCCCGATGCCGAGAAGGCCCGCCCCGCGATCGGGGCGGGCCTTCTTGCGTTCGGTGTCAGGCGGGGCGGACGATGCCGAGCGGCGTCGACTCGTGTCCCTGGCCGAGCGGGTTGTCTTTGAGGATCGTGACGAGACGCTTCTCGCCGGCCTTGTCCATCGTGGACCCGAGGATGTTGCCGCCCAGGTCGTTGATGTCGACGACGGCGACTTCGAGGTCGATCCCGAGAAGCGCCTTCAGGCGCGCCGCGACCTCGCGAGGGCGCTCCGGCCCGAGCACCACGGCCTGGTTGTACGGCGGGATCGTGCCCTTGGTAGGGCCGTCGATCGCGCGGGCTTTGTCTCCCGCGATGCGGTAGAAGTCGCCCTTGCGCCCGAACGCCTTGGTCACGGCCGACACGGCAGCGGCGAACAGGATGCGCGGAGTTCCGCACTCACGGAGGGCCATCTCCATGGTCTCGGGCATGCCGAGGCCGATGCCGTACGGGGTCCGCGTGACGTACTTCGACAGGAAGAGCGCCAGCTTGCGGGGCTTGATCGAGTCGAGCTTGAACGAACGCCCTTGCGTGATCGCCACGATCTTCTCGGTGACGAACAGCAGGTCGCCCGGCTGAACGGCATCCTTCGCGTATTCGAGGATGAACGCGTCGAGGTCGTCGCCCGGCATGACGACCCGCGTGCGGATCGGGATGCGCGCGTACGTGCTGCCCTCGACGGTGACGGTGAGCGCCTTCCCGGCGTTGGCCTGCCCGCTCATTCGAGGTAGTCCCGGAGCGACTGCGAGCGGCTGGGATGCCGAAGCTTGGCCATCGTCTTCGACTCGATCTGGCGGATGCGCTCGCGCGTGACGCCGAAGGTGTCGCCGATCTGGTCGAGCGTCTTGGGCTGGCCGTCTCCGAGGCCGAAGCGCATGCGGATGACACCCGCCTCGCGCTCGCTGAGCGAATCCAGCAGCGACTCGAGCTGACGCTGCAGCATGGTGAAGCCCACCGCGTCGGCCGGCACGACCGCCTCGGTGTCTTCGATGAGATCGCCGAACTCGCTGTCGCCGTCCTCGCCCAGGGGGGTATGCAGCGAGATGGGCTCGCGACCGTACTTCTGCACCTCGATGACCTTTTCGGGGGTCATGTCGAGCTCGCGGCTGAGCTCTTCCGGGGTGGGTTCGCGACCCAGATCCTGCAGCATCTGCCGCTGAACGCGGGCGAGCTTGTTGATGACCTCGACCATGTGCACCGGGATGCGGATGGTGCGCGCCTGGTCGGCCATGGCGCGCGTGATGGCCTGACGGATCCACCAGGTGGCATACGTCGAGAACTTGAAGCCCTTGGTGTAGTCGAACTTCTCGACGGCACGGATGAGACCCAGGTTCCCCTCCTGGATGAGGTCGAGGAACTGCATGCCGCGGCCGGTGTAACGCTTGGCGAGCGAGACCACGAGACGCAGGTTCGCGCCCAGGAGGTGGCTCTTCGCGCGCTGACCGTCGCGGGCGACCCACTGCAGGTCGAGACCGAGCTGGCTCGTCTTCTCGGCCGCGGACATGTTCGACAGCTTCTCTTCTGCGAACAGACCGGCCTCGATACGCATCGCGAGCTCGACCTCTTCGGCGGCGTTCAGCAGCGGGACTTTACCGATCTGCTTGAGGTAGTCCTTGACCGGGTCGGCGGTCGCGCCGGTGATCTGCGTCGAGTAGACGGGGACGTCGTCCTCGTCGCTGGACGAGATGACGATCGCACCCGTGGGCAGCGCCTCGACGGGCGCGGCCGGGGTTTCCTCGTCGTCGTCGTCGCTGTCGTCATCCGACTTCTTGGCGGCGGGCTTGGCCGCCTCGTCCGTATCGGCGTCGTCGTCGGTGTCGTCGGCGACCTCGATGTCTTCGTCGAGGTCTTCTTCGATGTCGTCCTCGTCGAGGTCGTCGTCGCCCTTGGCCTTCGCCTTGGACTTCGCGGGCGACGCCTTGCCCTTGGCGGGGGCTTTCTTGGCCGCGGTCTTCTTCGACGCGGTCGTGGTCTCCTCCGCGGTGTCGAGGTCGGTGTCCTTCTCACTGCGGGAGCGGGTCTTGGTGTTCGTGCCTGCCACGTTTCGCCTTTCACCGGGAACGTACGTTGCACGGCCGCCGGTCGTTCTCGGACACTAGTAAGACCCTTGTCAAGTCCGATCCTGTGGAGCGGGCTCCAGGTTCGGCCGACAACGGGTCAGGTTCTTCATTGTCTCACATCCCCGGCGCAGGACTTGACGTGCACCGGGTATCTATGCGTATGCAACGGTCGCGGGCGGGTGGGTATTCCTCCCGGCGAGGACTTGTCCACTTCGCCCGCTGTCATGGCGCCATCAGCGCCTCGACCGCCGGCGTAGACGTGCCCGTTCTGCGTCAGCCGAGCCTTCCGCGACGGTCGTCGTCGCCCGGGCGCGTCGCGAGGAACCGTTCGAGTTCTGCTGCCAATTCATCCGCGCTGGGCAGATCGCCCGTATGGATGATCGGTGTCGCCTGAGTCGATCCGGCCATGTAGGCGTCGTAGCGCTCCTCGAGGCCCTGCAGCATGCGGGTCAGTTCGTCGCTGCCTTCGACCTGCTCGGTGACCTTGGCGATGAACTCGCGGTTCTCTTCGCGGAGGACCTCTCCCGAGAAGACCAGGCCGGTGGCGACCGTGAGGCTGTCGAGCGCGGCCAGCGCGGCGGCTGGATATTCGGTGTCGCCGAGATAGTGCGGAACGAGCAACGCGAAACCGGCGACCTTGGCGCCCGCCTCGGCGAAGCGGTACTCGAGCAGGTGCCCGACCGTCGAGGGCACGTGCGTGTGCGGGCGCCAGACCGAGTGGGCCTCGGCCAGGTCGGGGCGGGTGCCGCTGACCGTGGTGCCGATGGGCCGCGTGTGCGGGACGGGCATAGGGATCGCGTGCACCCACGTGACGGACGACACCTGCAGTCCGGCGCTGAGCTCGAGCACGCTTTCGGCGAAGGCCTCCCAGAGGAAGTCGGGCTCGTAGCCCGTCAGCAGCAGGAACGGGTGTCCGAGGGAGTCGTGCGCCAGGGACAGCTCGAGCCGCGGAGGCCGGTAGTCCGTCAGGTGGTCCTCGACGAACGTGATGAGCGGACGACGGGCACGGTAGTCCAGAAGGACGTCGTTGTCGAAGACGACGACGGGATGGGGCTCGAGGTCATCGCGGAAGTACTCGACCAGGCGGGTGATGGCGCCGCCCGCGTCGGTGAAACCGGTCAGCGCGATCACGAGCGGCAACCCGGACGGCACCGGCGGCGCGGCAGGAGCGCGGTCGTACAGCGGTGCGGGGTAGGGCATGACTCCACTCTACGAGCCGGGTCGGACTCGGCGGCGGCGGTGCGTCCCGCTTCTAGCGAACATCCGCGAACCTAGGATGGACGCTATGCCTTTCCCCTCCGTGACGCACACCGATGTCCCCGTCCTCGACTCCGATGCCGACGCGATCCTCCTCGTGGTCGCGAAGTCCGACGCGACGACATCCGACCCGCAGGGATGGGACGGCCTGAACGCCGCGCTCGCCTCCGTCGGATTCACCGGAGCCGCCGGTTCGTTCCAGCGTGTGCACGTCCCCGGTGTCTCACGGCCTGTGGCGGTGGCGGGCGCCGGTTCGTCTCCGGATGCCGCTGCTCTCCGCGACGCGGTCGGTACGGGCCTGCGGCAACTGACCGGGTTTGAGCACGTGGCGGTTCAGTCGCTGGTGGACGCGCCGTGGGCGCCGCTCGCGGAGGGTGCTGCTCTCGGCGGCTATCGCTTCGCCGGCTACAAGAGCGAGGCGCCCAAGGCACGGGCCTCCCGCGTGACGGTCTACGCCTCCGAGGCGCCCAGCGAAGCCGAGAGCACCGCCGTTGCGGCCGTCGCCGGGGCTGTCGCGCTGGTGAAGGACCTCGTGACGACACCGGCCGAGTGGTTGGGACCGGCCGATTTCGCCGACGCGGCGATCGAGGCTGTCGCCGACCTTCCCGTAAAGGTGACGGTGCTCGACGAAGAGGCGCTCACCGCAGGCGGCTATGGCGGCATTCTGGGTGTCGGCCAGGGATCCGACCGTCCGCCGCGCCTCGTCCACCTGGAGTACTCCCCCGCCGACGCCGAACGCCACGTCGCGCTGGTCGGTAAGGGCATCACGTTCGACACCGGTGGGCTGTCGCTGAAGCCCGCGGCATCCATGGTCGGCATGAAGTACGACATGTGCGGGGCGGCAACGGTGCTCGCGGTCCTGCGCGCTGCGGCGGAGATGGCGCTGCCGGTCCGTGTCAGTGCGTGGCTGTGCATCGCCGACAACATGCCGTCGGGTCGTGCGACCCGCCCGGGCGACGTGCTGCGCATGCTGGACGGGACGACCGTCGAGGTGCTGAACACCGACGCGGAAGGTCGTCTGGTGCTGGCCGACGGGCTCGTGGCGGCGAGCCGCGAGAACCCCGATCTCATCGTCGATGTCGCCACGCTCACGGGGGCGATCACCGTAGCCCTCGGCAACCGCCACACGGGAGTGATGGGCGCAGACGAAGCGGTCGCCGAGTATCTGTCCGCCGCGGGACGCGTGGCTGAACTGGCGTGGCAGCTGCCCCTGCCCGCGCACATGGTCGACGAGCTGGACTCCCCGATCGCGGATCTCCAGAACGCGAAGATCGGCGACCCCGCGGGCGGTTCCCTCTTCGCGGGGCTCTTCCTCCAGCACTTCGTCGGACGCGTGTCCGACGAAGCGGACGCGCCACGGATCCCGTGGGTGCACCTCGACATCGCCGGTGTCGGCATGAACAAGGGTGCTCCGTTTGGATTCACCGACAAGGGTGTGACCGGCGCGACCGTGCGTTCGCTCGTGGAGTTGATCTCGGCGGGGAGCACGCGGTGACCGACCACCGCGCCGACGTCGTCGTCCTCGGCGGAGGCAGCGGCGGGTACGCGGCTGCCTTGCGATTGGCCGAACTCGGAAAAGACGTCGTGCTCATCGAGAAGGACAAACTCGGCGGCACCTGCTTGCACCGCGGATGCATCCCGACGAAGGCGTTGCTGCACGCGGCCGAGGTCGCCGACGCCGCGCGCGGAGCGGCGGACATCGGTGTGCGGGCCTCGCTCGACGGCATCGATCCGCTGAAGGTCCGGGCCTATCGCGAGGGCATCGTCGCGAAGAAGTTCAAGGGCCTTGAGGGCCTCATCTCGGCGCGGGGCATCCGGGTGGTCTCGGGCACGGGCGTGCTCGAGCCGGGCCCGGCCGTCCGTGTCGGAGAAGACCTCTACCGCGGGGACGACGTCATTCTCGCGACCGGTTCGTACAGCCGAACGCTCCCCGGTCTGGAGACGGGGGGACGCGTGCTCACCAGCGAGCACGCGCTGGAACTCGATGTCATTCCCGAGCGGGTCGTCGTTCTCGGCGGCGGCGTGATCGGCGTCGAATTCGCGAGCGTGTGGCGATCGTTCGGCGTCGAGGTGACGATCGTCGAGGCGCTTCCGCACCTCCTGCCCGCGGAGGACGTCTCGTCGAGCAAGGCGCTCGAACGGGCCTTCCGCAAGCGCGGTATCGGGTTCCACCTCGGACGACGGTTCCAGACGCTCGCTCAGACGGATGACGCCGTCTCCGTCACCCTCGACGACGGCACGGTTCTCGACGCGGACTTCGTGCTCGTCGCGGTGGGACGCGGGCCCGCCACTGCGGCCATGGGGTTCGAGGAGTCCGGCGTCCGCCTCGAGCGCGGGTTCGTCCACACCGATGATCGACTCCGCACGACGGCCGCCCACGTCTGGGCTGTCGGCGACATCGTCGCCGGGTTGCAGCTCGCTCACCGCGGCTTCCAGCAGGGGATCTTCGTGGCGGAACAGATCGCGGGTCTCGCTCCGGTTCTCGTCCCCGACATCGATGTTCCGCGCGTGGCCTACTCCCACCCCGAGGTCGCCTCGGTCGGGCTGACCGAGCTGCAGGCGAAGGACCGCTACGGCGCTGACGCCGTCCTCGCATACGAGTACAACTTGGCCGGCAACGGCCGCAGTGAGATCATCGGGACCTCGGGCATCGTCAAGATCGTCCGCCGCGTCGACGGTCCTGTCGTCGGCGCGCATCTCGTGGGCGACCGGGTGGGCGAATTGATCACCGAAGCGCAGCTCGCCGTCGGGTGGGAAGCGCACCCCGAGGACATCGCGCCGTTCGTTCATGCCCACCCCACTCAGAGCGAAGCGCTGGGCGAGGCGTTCTTGGCACTCGCCGGCAAGCCCCTGCACGCACTCTGATCCCCCAGCCGTCACTAAGCTAGACACCGCATCCGGTACGAAGGAGACATATCCATGAGCACTTCCGTCGTCCTCCCCGCTCTCGGCGAGAGCGTGACCGAGGGAACGGTCACCCGCTGGCTCAAGCAGGTTGGTGACACTGTCCAGGAGGACGAAGGTCTGCTGGAGATCTCGACCGACAAGGTCGACACCGAGATCCCCTCGCCCGTCTCGGGCGTGATCGAAGAGATCCTCGTTCAGGAGGACGAGACCGTCGAGGTCGGCGCCATCCTGGCCAAGATCGGCGACGGCTCCGGAGCCCCGTCCTCGGACGACGCGCCCGAAGCAGCTCCCGCCGAGGCCGCTCCGGCGCCGACGGAGGACGCCCCCGCTGAGGCGGCTCCGGCCGAAGAAGCCCCCGCCGACGACGCCCCTGCCGCGCAGGCAGCTCCGGCTTCCGGCGCCTCTGACGACTCCACCGAGGTCACGCTGCCCGAGCTGGGAGAGAGCGTCACCGAGGGTACGGTCACCCGCTGGCTCAAGGCCGTGGGCGACGATGTCGCGGTCGACGAGCCCCTGCTCGAGATCTCGACCGACAAGGTCGACACCGAGATCCCCTCGCCCGTGGCAGGAACCCTCCAGGAGATCCTCGTTCAGGAGGATGAGACGGTCGCGGTGGGCTCTGCCCTCGCTCGCATCGGTAGCGGCGCTTCGGCACCCGCCGAAGCGCAGCCCGCTCCCGCGATCGAGGACAAGCCGATCCAGCAGCCTCAGCCGAACGAGGTGCCGCAGGAGCCCGCCGCCGCAGAGCAGTCGGCCGAGCAGTCGGCTCCCGCCGCGGAGAAGCCGGCCGAGCAGCCCGCTCGCGCCGAGCAGAAGCCGGTCGCTGCAGAAGCGAAGCCCGCTGCTCCGGCCGCCGGCGGCGAAGAGGTCACCTACGTCACGCCGCTCGTGCGCCGCCTGGCGCAGCAGCAGGGCGTCGACCTGTCGACGGTCAAGGGCAGCGGCGTCGGAGGCCGGATCCGCAAGGAGGACGTGCTCAAGGCCGCGGAAGCCGCGAAGGCCGCTCCTGCCGCCGCGTCCGCCCCGTCTGAGGCGGCGGCCCCCGCTGCTCCGGTCGAGGTGTCGCCGCTGCGCGGTACCACGCAGAAGATGTCGCGCCTGCGCAAGGTCATCGCCGAGCGGGCCGTCGCTTCGATGCAGGGCACGGCGCAGCTGACGACGGTCGTCGAGGTCGATGTGACCAAGGTCGCCGCCCTCCGCGATCGTGTGAAGGGCGAATTCCAGCAGAAGACGGGCGACAAGCTGTCGTTCCTGCCCTTCTTCGCTCTCGCGGCCGTCGAGGCGCTCAAGACGTACCCGATCATCAACTCGACGGTCGAGGGCGACGAGATCATCTACCCGGCGCAAGAGAACGTCGCGATCGCCGTCGACACCGAACGCGGTCTGCTGACGCCCGTCGTGAAGGACGCCGGCGATAAGAACATCGCCCAGCTTGCCCGCGAGATCGCCGACCTCGCCGCGCGTACGCGTGACAACAAGCTCAAGCCCGACGAGCTCGCGGGCGGGACGTTCACGCTGACCAACACGGGTTCGCGCGGCGCGCTGTTCGACACGCCCATCGTGTTCCTGCCGCAGTCGGCCATCCTCGGCCTCGGCGCGGTCGTGAAGAAGCCCGGCGTGGTCTCGGTCGATGGCAAGGATGCGATCTCGGTCCGCTCCTACGTCTACCTGGCGCTCTCGTACGACCACCGCATCATCGACGGCGCGGATGCTGCGCGGTTCCTCGGCGCGGTCAAGGCCCGCCTCGAGGCGGCGCAGTTCGAGGGAGACCTCGGCATCTGATCGCCGTCGATTCCGGCTCATGATGGCTGGTCCGCGACGTCTTCGACGGAGCGGACCAGCCATCGGTCTTTCTCCCTGATCAGGGTGACGTATTGCCGACGATCAGAACGGGTGAGGCGAACCACGGCGAGCCCTCCGAAGTCGTCGATGACATCGAGCTCCGACTCGCGGGGATCGAGCGGTGCGGGCTCTATCGCGTTCGAAGGGTGCTCTCGGAAAGAGGAGGCGCACGCCTCGTCCGTGCAGTCGGCGAGCGACTGCAGGACGGTCGACGCTGCTACGCGCACGTCGGGTTCGCTCGAGGGCGACGGCGGAGCCGGCGACTCCGCGCCGGGCGCCGGGCTCGGACTGAGAGACGGAGTCGCATCCGATGCCGGTGGCGAAGACTGCACCGCCGTCGGGGCGGGCGATGTCGCCGATGTGCTGCTCGCCGAGTCGCTCTGCGGCGTCGTGACTGTGAACCCCACCACCGCGACGGCGGTGGCGACTGTTCCGCAGACCACAGCGATGCGCTGCATCCGCCTCTGGCCCATCGCCGCGCGCACGCCGTCGAGCAGAGTCGTGGCGTCAGCATCGGTGGGCCGTTGGCCCGGTGCCTGCGGTGCGTCGGTTCGGACAGGCGTGAGCGGGCCCAGCACGACGGGCTGAGGCTCCACCACGGCCAGGAGCCGCGCCTCCAACGCGTCCCACGTCCGCGGCGGAGCGGTGAGAACCCCGTCACGCAGGCGGATGAAGCCGGGCTGGACATCCGCGTGGACGAGGCGGGCCAGCTGATCCAACACGGCGACCGTCGCCGAAAGGAGGTCATCGCCGTCGGGATCGTCGACGAGGACCGGTCGGCCCTCCGCCGTGAGGTGCCACTGTGCCCGAGCGGCGCGCGACGGCGCGGCGCCGCACCCGCGCAGCACCCCGATCGCCAGCGTCGCGGCCTCTCCCGCCGTGAGGACGAGGGCGCTACGTCGGCGCCTGTCCAGGTATCCGACGACGGTGCCGACCGTGGTGTCGATGGGGCGAGTGCGCATGAGTCGATGGTTTCGAATCGACAACGCCGTCATCGGTTCCTCCGCCGGAATTCGGGAGGGGAACGTGATTCGCCCGGGTGGGGAGGAGGCGTGCCGGACGCGAAGATAGAATCTTTACCATGGCCGCTCGCACCTCCACCCCCGAGAAGCGTCCGGGATTCTTCTCCCAGCTTCGCACCCTGTACACCTTCACGCAGAAGGAGTACCGCTGGCTCCCCTTCGTGTTGGCCGGCATCGTCCTCGCGGGTATCGGTCTCGGCGTCCTGATCGGATTCCTCATCCCGCCGGTTGCCGTGTGGAGCGTCATCCTGTGGGGTGTCACGGGTCTCCTGGCCGGCATCCTGGTCGCGATGATCGTCATGACGCGCCTGTCGACCCGGGCCATGTACCGCAAGATCGACGGTATGCCCGGCGCTACCGGTCACGTGCTGACATCGTCGCTCGGCCGCAACTGGCAGGCGTCGGAGACTCCGATCGGCGTCAACCCTCGCACGCAGGAGGCCGTCTACCGCGCCATCGGCCGTGGCGGTGTCGTCCTCATCGGCGAGGGGTCGCGCACGCGGTTGTCCCGACTCGTCAATGAAGAGCGCGCGCGTGTGCAGCGCGTCGCCGCGGGCGTCCCGGTGACGGTTCTGTACGTGGGCCACGGCGACGACGAGGTCCAGATCAAGGATCTGGCTTCCACCATCAAGTCGCTGCCGAAGAAGGTCGACCGCACGACCCAGGCTGCGGTGATCAAGCGCGTTTCGTCCGTGTCGCAGGGCTTGTCGTCGCTTCCCATCCCGAAGGGCGTGGACCCGACGAAGATGCGCGCTCCGCGCCCCCGCTGATTCCGCAAGAACGGCCCCGCTCCGGCGGGGCCGTTTCGCTTCTCAGCGTCGAACCAACACCGTGCCGACCACTTTGTCGTGGAGCCCCCGCTGGTCGGCATCCCACACCACGGCGGGAATGATGAGCCCGAGCAGCAGCGTGCGCACGATCGGGCGCCAGATCCCCACCCATCCCCCGGATGCCAGCTCCAGACGCATGCCCAGGAGTCGATGCCCGGGGCTCCCGCCGATGAGCGGGATGAAAACGATCTGGACCAGGAAGAAGATGAGGTTCGTCGCGATCGGGTTCGCGAACGGAACACCGGTCACCGGGTCGGGGGTGGAGAAGAAGGCATACCCAATGAGCCCGGCGGACGCGACGTCCACCAGGAGCGCCGCGATGCGTCGGCCTGGGCGGGCGATGGAGCCCCGCCCCTCGCGGGGAAGGCCGAGCCGCTGGCCCGGGTACTCGTTATCGGCGGGGACGGTCACTCCTCCAGCGTAATCGGGGCTGCGTAACATGCCCGAAACACGCGAGATATCGCCGAGACACCGGTTCTGTATAGGGTCGAGGAGGCTGGCCGAGGCCGGTCGATCCCGAATGTTCTACCTCTGGAGTCTTCATGTTCAAAGATTCGTCCGAGGTGCTGAAGTTCATCCAGGACGAGGACGTCAAGTTCCTCGACATCCGTTTCACGGACCTTCCTGGTGTGCAGCAGCACTTCAACATCCCCGCCTCGACCGTCGACGAGGAGTTCTTCACCGTCGGACAGCTGTTCGATGGCTCGTCGATCCGCGGGTTCGCGAACATCCACGAGTCGGACATGCAGCTCATCCCCGACGTGACGACGGCGTACCTCGACCCGTTCCGCGAGGCGAAGACCCTCATCATGGTCTTCGACATCTACAACCCGCGCAACGGCGAGATCTACTCGAAGGACCCGCGTCAGGTCGCCAAGAAGGCCGAGAAGTACCTCGCCTCCACGGGTATTGCCGACACGGCGTACTTCGCTCCCGAGGCCGAGTTCTACATCTTCGACGACGTCCGCTACGAGGTGAAGCAGAACTCCAGCTTCTACTCGGTGGACTCCGAAGAAGGCGCGTGGAACACCGGTCGTGAGGAAGAGGGCGGGAACCTCGCCAACAAGACCCCCTACAAGGGCGGCTACTTCCCCGTCTCCCCGGTCGACAAGCAGGCCGACCTGCGCGACGACATCAGCCTCAAGCTCATCGAGGCCGGTCTCATCCTCGAGCGTGCACACCACGAGGTGGGCACCGGTGGCCAGGCCGAGATCAACTACCGCTTCGACACGATGGTGCACGCGGCCGACGACATCCTGAAGTTCAAGTACATCGTCAAGAACACCGCCAACGAGTGGGGCAAGGTCGCCACCTTCATGCCGAAGCCGCTCTTCGGCGACAACGGTTCGGGCATGCACACGCACCAGTCGCTGTGGAACGACGGCAAGCCGCTGTTCTACGACGAGACCGGCTACGGCGGTCTGTCCGACATCGCGCGTTGGTACATCGGCGGCATCCTGGCTCACGCCCCCGCCGTGCTCGCCTTCACCAACCCGACCCTCAACAGCTACCACCGCCTGGTGAAGGGCTTCGAGGCTCCGGTCAACCTGGTGTACTCGGCCGGTAACCGCTCGGCGGCCATCCGTATCCCGATCACGGGCACGAACCCCAAGGCGAAGCGCATCGAGTTCCGTGCTCCGGATGCCTCGGGCAACCCGTACCTGGCCTTCGCGGCGCAGCTGATGGCCGGTATCGACGGCATCAAGAACCGCATCGAGCCGCACGAGCCCGTCGACAAGGACCTCTACGAGCTCCCGGCCGAAGAGGCGAAGAACATCCCGCAGGTTCCGAACTCGCTGCTCGACTCGCTCGAGGCCCTGCGCGCCGACCACGAGTTCCTCCTCGCCGGTGGCGTGTTCACGCAGGAGCTCATCGACACCTGGATCGAGTACAAGATCGAGAACGAGATCCAGCCGATCGCTCAGCGCCCGCACCCCTTCGAGTACGAGCTGTACTTCGGGGTCTGATCGCCTGATCCTCCACGACGAAGCCCGTCCCCGCCGTTTCGCGGAGGCGGGCTTCGTCGTTCCGTGGCGGACTGTAGACGATGCTGCGCCCGGAAGGGAGGGGCGATCGAGATCCGGGCCCGTGCGGCAGAGTGGTCGTGACGATGAAGGGGGCCATCGTGAGCGACTACCGAGTCGATCCGGATCGTGTGATCGGGGTACTGGCGGGGGTGGACGATGCGGGCGCGGGCATTTCCCAAGCGATCGACGACATGGACTCCCTGGTGGTGGAGGGGCAGAGCCTCGTCGTCGACGGGCGCCGCACTCTCGCGAGTGCGTGGAGCGACCTGCTCGATGAACGGCGGTACGTGCCCGGGAAACTGGCGCACATCGTTGCCGCTGCCGCGTCGTCGGTGAGCGAGGCGACCACGGCCGTCGTCACCGGCGATGTCGACATGTCGGTCACGACGGCGGAGGCGGAGTCGCGGGCCATGGACGAGTGGGGCATCGATTCCTCCGTGTCCTACGGGCAGGGGTACTGATGAGCACTCCGAGCGTCGATGATCTGCCCCAGCTGGTCGACCCCGCCGTGCTCACGGGTCTCGGCGACCGGATCGTCTCCGTTGCGAACGCGACGCAAACGTCGATGGCCGATGTGCAACAGCGGTGGAGTGTCCTGGGCGACACCGAGGTCTTCCATGTCACGGGTGCGGAAGCGGTGCCGCGCATGCTCGACCGCCCTGTCTCCGATGCGCGGGGCTTCTCCGAGGCGCTCGTCGAGGCGCGCAACGCGCTGTGGGATGCCGGGTCATCGGAGTTCCCCAGTCTGAAACAGCGCCGTGAGGAGTTGGCATCTCGCATCCCGTCCGTTGTCGCCGCCTACGATTCCGCGGCGGAGGCCTCGGCTCTCGCAAACGCGACGTATCGTTCGACGCGGGGATCCGACGTGGATGCCTCGGTTGCCGCGGACGCGTCGCTCGCCCGCTTGAACGCGTCCACGACACTGAACTCCGCCGAGAGCGCACTCGACACCCTTCGCTCCGATATCGACCGCTTCCGCCGGGACGTGGAGGATGCCGAGGATCGGCTCGCATCGCGCCTGCGCAACGTGTCGGGCGGGACCGAGGTGCTCGGTGCCGGCGGTGAGCCCGTGCGGGTCGCACAGCTGTTCTGGGGGTTCTCGGAGTCCGCGTACCCGGGCGCACCGTCCGCCGCATCGGTGAGTCGATCGCTCTCAGAGCAGTTGACGTACGACCTCGGGCGCGCTGCCGAACGCCGCATCGACTGGCTCTCCACGGCAGACACCCACGACGTGCAGCGGTGGCTCGACGCCCACCCGGACTTCGTGCAATCCGTCGCCTTCGTCGAACCGGAGCGCGCCGGCGACTTGTTCACCGATCTTGCGGCCGCCTCCGCGGCGGCACCGAACGGCGAATGGAATGGCGGTCCGCTCGGGCAGCTGCTCGCCTTAGCTCCGCTCGTCGTCGGGAACCTCAACGGCATCCCCGCCGCTCAGCGGGGCATCTTCAACCGCGCGGGTCTCGCCGACGTCCTGGCGCGCGACGACCTCGACGACGAGACCCGCAGCAAGCTCGACCGATTGCGTTCGGTCGTGGAGAAGCGTTCGGACGACGGTTCCCTGCCGACGTTGTTGAGCTTCTTCATCGATACCGAGGGGTCTCCGCGCGCCAACATCGCGTTCGGGGACGTCGAGACCGCCGATCAGGTGACGACCCTGACGCATGGCATCCGGACGGATCTCGGTTCGCTGCAGGAGTGGGCACGCGGCGGTGCGGACCTGCAGTCGGCGCTTACCAATGAGCTGGAACGAACCTCCCAGAGCAGCACTACGGCTGTCGTGCTGGTCATGGACTGGGATTCTGGCGGCGCCCTCAGCGTCGGCGGGATCGATCGGCCAGATGCAGGAGCGGCGCGTCTGTCCCAGACGCTCCGAGGCCTGCACGTGGCAAACCCCGGCGCGCAGCTCAACACGGGCGCGCATTCGCTCGGCACGACCATGACCGGCCAGGCCGTCGCCGACAATCCCGGACTGGTGTCGCATGTCTGGTTCTTCGGCTCGGCGGGGATCACCGCGCAGACGGGCCACGAGCTCGCGGAGCAGATCCGCTCGGGCGAGACGACAGTGTCGGCCACGCACGCCGACGACGACAGCATCGCCGCGTGGGGACGCAAGGACTGGCTCGGCAGCCTGCACGCGGAGGACCCACGGGACGTGCCGGGGGTTCAGGCGTTCGGGTCGAACGGCGGTGTCGTCGCCGACTACGGATCGCTTCGGGGCGAGTACGGCGAATCGACCGACAGCCACGATGCCCACAACAGCACGAAGGACGAGTTCGTCGGGTGGGGCGTGGGCTGGGACGGGTCGCCCATCCCGCTCTACGAGCCCACCCCACAGACGGGGTACCTCGACCCGTCTGCCGAGTCGTTCAAGCACTTCGTGGTTGGCTTGCGCGAGGCACTCGATACGACAGGAGCGAGCCGATGACCCAACTCAGATGGGGAACACTCCCCGTACTCGTCGCGAGCGTCGTGGTCACCGCGACCGTTCTGACCGGATGTGGAGGTCCGCAGATGTCCCCGAATGAGATGCCGAGCGCGATGCCTAGCAGCACGGTGGGCTTCGACGATGCGAAGGCGGTGAACCTCGAATACAAGACGGCCGTCGCCGATGTGCAGAAGCAGATCTTCGACGGGGACTGGCGTGTCGGAGAGTATGGCGACGTTCCCGATCAGTGCGACGGCGGCTTCGAGTTCTTCCTGCGACGCAAGCTTCCCGAGGGCTTCTCGTTCGATGGCCAGGGGCCGCAGAGGATGGAACAGCTCAGTACCTGGATGTCGGAGAACGGGTGGCAGGTCGAGCCGGCACCCACCTACGGGGAGGGCATCGACAACATCGTGATCGTCGCGGGAAAGCCCGAAGCGAAGGTGTCGCGTCTGGACGTCGACTTCATCCCGGCGGATCCTGCCGAGGGCACGGTCGACGTGCTGGAACTCCGCGCGACCTCCACGTGCGAACCGGGCGATGCCGCCGCGCTTCTCGAGGAGCTGCGCGGCCCGCTCACCGCGGTGCCGAACGACGATGGCATCCCGGATCTGGAGAGCCCGGATGCCACTCCCCTGTTCGAACGCTTCGAGGAGGGGTGAGCGGGGTCAGGATGCCGATCGCGCTGCGCGCTTCTGCTCCTGGAACACCCGGATCGCCTCGTAGCGTTCGGCCGAGCGGGCCTGGCGTTTGGCGGCCTCGACCTCGCGCGTCTTCGGGGGTGCGGAGGTGACGAGGTCGTCGAGCAGACGGCGAGTGGCCGCGGCGATCTCATCGACCGCTCGGTCGAACACCTCACGGTTCGCTCGCGACGGCTTCGTCGTGCCGGCGATCTTGCGTACGAACTGCAGCGCGGCGTCGTGGCACTCGTCGTCCGACGCGGGCGGCTCGAAGTTGTGGAGCGGGACGATGTTGCGGCACATGCCAGCAGGGTAGGCCGGTCCCGAGCCGTGGGGAAGCGCAAGCTCCCGGCATCCGCACAGGCGTCGTGACCCTCCCGTGTCCGTGGGGCACGGAAAGATGGATGCCATGACCTCCCCCTACGCGTCGCGTCCGTGGTTGAGCTCGTACGCCGAGGGCGTGCCGCACGACATCGACGAGCCGTCGCAGACGCTGCCCGAGATGATCGCCGACTCCGTCCACCGGTACGGCAAAAGCGTCGCGCTGGAGTTCTTCGGCGCGCAGACCACCTACCGCGAGCTGGGCGACGAGATCTCGCGCGCGGCCGAGGGCCTGCGGCGTCTCGGTGTGAAGGCGGGCGACCGTGTCGCGCTGGTGCTGCCGAACTGTCCGCAGCACGTCGTCGCGTTCTACGCCGCGCTCCGGCTCGGGGCGATCGTCATCGAGCACAACCCGCTCTACACGGCCCGCGAGTTGCGTCACCAGTTCGAGGACCACGGCGCGCGCTTCGCCATCGTGTGGGACAAGGTCGCCGATCTGGTCGCCGACTTCCCGTCCGACCTCGCGCTCGAACACATCATCGCCGTCGACATCACGCGCGCCATGCCGTTCGGCATGCGTCTCGCGCTGAAGCTGCCGGTGAGAAAGGCTCGGGAGTCGCGCGCTCAGCTGACCGCCGCGCCGACCTCGAAGCGTCCCACGGCGTGGGAGAAGCTGCTCACGCACGGCAAGCTCTCTCGCAAGCACGAGGGTCCGCTGCTCGATGACATCGCGCTCCTCCAGTACACCAGCGGTACGACCGGCAGCCCGAAGGGCGCGATCCTGACTCACGCCAACCTCCGCGCCAACGCGATGCAGGGGCGCGCGTGGGTGCCGGGGCTCCACGACGGCGAAGAGACGTTCTACGGCGTTCTCCCCCTCTTCCACGCGTACGGCCTCACCCTGTGCCTGACGTTCGCGATGAGCATCGGCGCGAAGCTCGTGCTGTTCCCGAAGTACGACCTCGACCTGGTGGCATCCGCGGTCAAGAAGAGTCCGCCGACGTTCCTCCCCGCCGTCCCGCCGATCTACGACCAGCTCGCTCGCGCGGCTTCGCGCGGCACGCTCGATCTGTCGACCGTGCGGTTCGCGATCTCCGGTGCGATGAGCCTGCCCGTCGCCACCGTCGACCGCTGGGAAGCGGCGACCGGCGGTCTCCTCGTCGAGGGCTACGGCATGACGGAGTCCTCCCCCGTGGCGCTCGGCAACCCCATCGGGCCGTCGCGGCGGCCGGGAACGGTGGGGGTGCCGTTCCCGAGCACCGACATCCGGGTGGTCGACCCCGACGACCCTGAGAAAGACCTGCCGCTGGGCGAGACGGGCGAACTGCTGCTGCGCGGCCCGCAGGTGTTCGAGGGCTACTGGAATCGGCCGGCCGACACCGCCGCGACGCTGCTCGACGGGGGCTGGCTGCGCACCGGTGACATCGCCTCGGTCTCGGCCGACGGTTTCGTCACGATCGTCGATCGGCTGAAAGAGATCATCATCACCGGCGGCTTCAACGTGTCGCCGAGCGAGGTCGAAGACGTGCTGGTGTCGCACCCCGACATCGAGGGCGCCGCCGTGGTCGCCCTCCCGAAGCCTCGCGGAGGAGAAGACGTCGCGGCGGCGATCGTCGTGCGCGACGGCGTCGAACTCGAACCCGAAGCGGTGCGCGACTTCTGCAAGACGCGCTTGGCGTCCTACAAGGTCCCGCGTCGCGTGGTCGTCGTGGACGACCTCCCGCGCTCGCTCATCGGGAAGGTGCTGCGTCGCGAGGTGCGCGAGCGACTCATGGCATCCTGAGCCGGATCACCCGTAGAAGAGCTTCTCGAACACGCGCCGGGCACGTCGGGTGGCGCCGAGGTAGTCCTCTTCGACCTGCGTCGCGGAGTGCGGCGGGTACTCGAGGATGCGGCCGATACCGTCGAGCCGAGCCCGGTCGCCCGGCAACACATCGCTCGTCTGTCCCGACAGCAGCGTGTTCGCCGACCGAAGCCGGCTCGCCAGATGCCAGGATGCCGCGAGCTTCTCGGCCGCGTCCGCGGCGATGAGCCCGGCATCCGTCGCAGCTCGCAGCGCGCCGAGAGTCGAGGTCGTCCGCAGGGCCGGGACGGCGCGGGCGTGCTGCAGCTGCAGGATCTGCACGAGCCACTCGACATCGCTGATGGAGCCCGGACCGAGCTTGAGGTGTCGAGCGGGATCGGCACCTTGGGGAAGCCGTTCGTTCTCGACGCGGGCCTTGATCCGCCGGATCTCCCGCAGACCGTTGGGGTCGGCGTCGACCGGGTAACGCACGTCGTCGGCGAGAGCGATGAAGTCGTTGATGAGCTTGACGCTGCCGGCCACCCCTCGCGCGCGCAGCAGAGCCTGCGCCTCCCACGACAGCGACCAGCGACGGTAGTACTCCGCGTAGGCGTCGAGGGAACGCGCGAGCGGGCCGCTGCGCCCCTCCGGCCGCAGCTCCGCGTCGAGATCGAGAGGCAGCCGGTGGTCTTCGGACTGTTCCCGGAGGCCCGCGACGAGCTTGAGCGCGAGCTGGCTCGCCCGCTGCGGGTCGATGCCGTTCGCGCGGTAGACGTACATCACGTCGGCATCCGAACCGAAGCCGATCTCGCGGCCGCCGAAGCGACCCATCGCGATGACCGAGAAATCCAGCGCGTCGTCCTCGGGTGGGACGACCTCCCGCCGGACCGCGCGGAGCGTCGCCTGGATCGTGACCTCGGTGATGGTGGTGAGCGCGTCGGACAACTCCTCGAGCGACACGACCTCGAGCACCGCGGCCATGGCGACGCGGAGCATCTCGCGGCGCCGGAGCGCCCGCACCGAACGCATGGCGCCGTCGATGTCGTCCCAGCGGGTCTGGATCGCCCGCGCCTCCTCCTGCAGGGCCGCGCCGGAGCGGGGGCGAAGCAGGGCGTCGTCGTCGAGCCACGCGACGGACTCGGGGATCCACTCCATCAGCTCGCCGATGTAACGAGAACCGGAGAGTACGCGGGTGAGACTCTCGGCGGCGCCGGCGGAGTCGCGCAGCATGCGCAGGAACCACGGGGTGTTGCCGAGTCGCTCGCTGATCCGCCGGAACACGAGAAGCCCATAGTCGGGGTCGACGCCGTCCGCGAACCACCGGATCATCACGGGCATGAGGTGGCGTTGGATGGTCGCTTTGCGGCTCAGGCCGCTCGTGAGCGCCGCGATGTGGCGGAGCGCGCCGGCGGCGTCGCGGAAGCCGATGGCCGCGAGACGGTCGCGCGCCTGTTCCGTCGAGAGGCTCCGTTCGCCCTCGGGCAGCGCGGCGACGGCCGACAGCAGCGGGCGGTAGAACAACCGGACGTGGATGTCACGGACCTCGCGCTTGATGCTCTCCCACGCGGCCTGCACCCCGGAGGCGGAGTCGGCCAACCCCGTCGCGCGCGCCAGCACGCGCAGGTCGTCCTCCTTCTCGGGGAGCAGAGCCGTGCGCCGCAGACCACGCAGCTGCAGCCGGTGCTCGATGAGGCGCAGCCGTCGGTAATCGCGGCCGAACGCCTCGGCTTCACTGCGACCGATGTAGCCCTCGGCCACGAGGGCGTCGAGCGCGTCGAGCGTGCCGCGCTGGCGGATGCGTTCATCGCTGAGTCCATGCACGAGCTGCAACAGCTGGACGGTGAATTCGACATCGCGGATGCCGCCGGGGCCGAGCTTGACCTGACGATTGACCTCCGCCGCGGGGATGTGCTCGGTGACGCGCTCGCGCATGCGCTGCACGCCCTCGACGAAGTTCTCGCGCGCCGCGCTGAGCCACACCAGCGGCTGAACGGCGGCGATGTACTCGGCGCCGAGAGCGGGATCGCCCGCGATCGCTCGAGCCTTCAGGAGCGCCTGGAACTCCCAGCTCTTCGCCCAGCGGTCGTAGTACTGCTGGTGCGCGCCGAGGCTGCGCACGAGGGCCCCCTGCTTGCCCTCGGGGCGCAGGTTGGGGTCGACCTCCCACAGGGGCGGTTCGATCTCGGGGCCCGAGATCCCGCGCATCGTCTGCACGGCGAGACGGGTGCTGATGTCGATCGCCCGCGCCTCCGACACCACGTCTTCGTCGGCCGTGCCGCCGACGAAGATCACGTCGACGTCGCTGACGTAGTTCAGCTCTCGAGCGCCGGTCTTACCCATCGCGATGATGGCGAATCGGGTCGCCGCCACCTGCTCGCGCGGGAACGCACCCGGGCCGGAACCGGCGACCCGCGCGCGAGCCACGCTCAGCGACGCTTCGAGCGCGGCACCCGCGAGGTCTGCCAGCGCGGCGGAGACGACATCGATCGCCCCGGCGGGATCGTCCTGACCGAGGTCGTACGCCGCGATACGCGCCAGGAGACGCCGGTAGCGCACGCGCAGCGCGACCCACGTGGCATCCGAGGCGTCGGATGCGAAGCCGTCGTCATCGCCGACGGATGCCAGCAGCTCGGCGCGCATGCTCTGCTCGTCCGGCACGGTCAGGCCCGCGCCGGCGAGGTGCACGATCTCATCGGGATGTCGAAGGTAGAACTCGGCGAAACCGTCGGAAGCGCCGACGATGTCCCACAGCGCGCGCCAGGTGCCCGCGTCCGTGGCGGCCGCGCGGACCGCGGCGGCATCGCGGCGCGCGATCTGTACGAGCGCCGAGAGCGCGCGGTCGGGGTCTGCCACGCGCTGCGCGAGGGCCATGGCATCCGCTCGTCCGGCGCCGGTGAGCTGCTCAAGTTCGCCGAGGGCGGCATCGGCTTCTGCGAGGTGCGAGAAGCCGATGCGCGCCAGGGCGGTGAGCGCCGTCGATCGATCGCCCGAGGTCACCACGGCGGGGTCAGAGCGCCTCGAGGTTGCTCTGCAGCTCGAAGGGGGTGACCTGCGCGCGGTACTGCTGCCACTCGCGACGCTTGTTCAGCAGGACGTACTTGAAGACCTGCTCCCCCAGCGTCTCGGCGACGAGCTCGGACTCCTCGAGGTACTCCAGCGCGTGATCGAGGCTCGCCGGGAGCGGCGCGTAGCCGAGGGCCCGGCGCTCGGCGTCGGTGAGCGACCAGACGTTGTCCTCGGCCTCGGCCGGAAGCTCGTACCCTTCCTCGATGCCCTTGAGGCCCGCGGCGAGCATGAGGGCGTACGAGAGGTAGGGGTTGGCCGCCGAGTCGAGCGCGCGGTACTCCACGCGCGTGGACTGCCCCTTGTTCGGCTTGTACAGCGGAACGCGCACGAGCGCGGAGCGGTTGTTGTGGCCCCAGCAGATGAAGCTCGGTGCCTCGTCGCCGCCCCAGAGGCGCTTGTACGAGTTGACGAACTGGTTGGTGACGGCCGAGATCTCGTTGGCGTGACGCAGGAGACCGGCGATGAACTGACGGCCGACCTTCGACAGCTGATACTGGCCACCCTCTTCGTAGAAGGCGTTCATGTCGCCCTCGAAGAGCGACATGTGGGTGTGCATGCCGCTGCCGGGCTGACCGCTGAGCGGCTTCGGCATGAACGTGGCGTACACGCCCTGCTCGATCGCGACCTCTTTCACGACCGTCCGGAACGTCATGATGTTGTCGGCCGTGGTGAGCGCGTCGGCGTACCGCAGGTCGATCTCGTTCTGGCCGGGGCCGCCCTCGTGGTGGCTGAACTCGACCGAGATGCCGAGGTCTTCGAGCATGCGGACCGACCGGCGCCGGAAGTCGTGCGCCGTGCCTCCCGGGACGTTGTCGAAGTACCCCGCGGAGTCGACGGGCTCGGGGCGCCCGTCGGGACCCAGCTGCGACGACTTGAGCAGGTAGAACTCGATCTCGGGGTGGGTGTAGAACGTGAACCCGGCGTCGGCCGCCTTCGCCAGGGTGCGCTTGAGCACGTGCCGGGGGTCGGCGACCGCGGGCTGACCGTCGGGCGTGGTGATGTCGCAGAACATGCGCGCCGTGGGGTCGATCTCGCCGCGCCACGGCAGGATCTGAAAGGTCGTGGGGTCGGGGTGCGCCAGCAGGTCGGACTCGTACGAGCGCGTCAGACCCTCGATGGCCGACCCGTCGAAGCCCAGGCCCTCGCTGAAGGCGCCCTCCACCTCGGCGGGGGCGATCGCCACCGACTTCAGGGTGCCGACCACGTCGGTGAACCACAGGCGCACGAACTTGACGCCGCGTTCCTCGATCGTGCGCAGGACGAAATCGCGCTGCTTGTCCATCGTTCTCCTCGTCTCGATCCGGTGACTCAGCGCTCGGACTCGGAGCCGGCGCCCCAGTCGGCCTCACGCGCTTCGTCTTCGGCCCACTTCTGCGCGCGCTCCTTGAGGAGCTGCGGTGCTCGCGCTGCTTCTTCCGCGGTGTCGAAGGGGCCCGCACGGTCGATCGCCGGCGACAGATACCCCTGCTCGACCTGGCCGGTCTCGAGGTTGTACCAGTACTTGTGACTCTCGTCGCTCACGATGGCTCCTTGCGTGGTCTGGCTCTTCGGCGGACGGGCGGCCGGGTGCACTCCCGATCCTACTGATCCCGACCCCGCGCCTGGATAGGCTGGAGGGCATGGCAACGAATGCGTCGCGTGCGGTCGGAGTGGACATCGGCGGAACCGGGATCAAGGCGGGAATCGTCGACCTGGATGCCGGAGAGCTCATCAGCGACCGAGTGAAGGTCTCCACCCCTAAGGGTGCGGAGCCCGCCGACGTGCTCGCGGCGGTCAAGGAAGTGCTGAAGACGCTGGAAGCCCCGGCCGATCTTCCGCTCGGTGTGGCCTTCCCGGCCATCGTGAAGGGCGGCAAGACCCTGTCGGCAGCGAACGTGTCCTCGTCGTGGATCGGGTTCGAGGCCGAGAAGTTCTTCGAGGACGGCCTGACCCGCGACATCCACTTCGCCAACGACGCCGACGTCGCCGGCATCGCCGAGGTGCGCTACGGCGCCGCCAAGGGCGTCGACGGGCTCGTGATCCTCACGACTCTCGGCACGGGCATCGGCTCAGCGATGATCTACGACGGTGTCCTCATCCCGAACAGCGAGCTGGGTCACCTGCAGCGCGCCGGGCACAAGAAGGATGCCGAGAACTACGCGGCCTACTCGGCCATGGAGCGCGACGAGTTGTCGTGGGAGAAGTGGGCGAAGCGCCTGCAGTGGTACTACGACTACGTCGAGTTCCTCTTCAGCCCCGACCTGATCGTCGTCGGCGGCGGGGTGTCGAAGCACTCCGAGGAATTCTTGCCGCTGCTGAAGCTGCGCGCCCCGATCGTCCCGGCGAAGCACCGCAACAACGCGGGGATCATCGGCGCGGCGTCGCTGGCTGTGCCGGTGCCGGAGGCGCTTCCCGCGGTGAAGTAGCATCCACGCCCCCGGCGACTCGCGCTCGCACTTCCTACCGGGAGAGAGCCCTGATGAGCTCGTACAGCACGTCGGCTCGCGTGGGTGGCGGGCTCTCTACCCAGATCCGGGCGAGCTCATCGATGACGGGGGCGTCGCCCGCCGCCTGCGCGGTGACCAGCCGGGCGGCGAGGGAACTCCCCGTGCCGGGACGTGCGGACTGGTTTTCGATCGCACCCGGAGCCGGGGACCACGTCGTCCGTGCGGCAAGTTCGGTCAGCGCGACGAGCACCCCGACGTCTCGCTTGCTGTCGTTCCACGAGTACTTCGTCGTCCACCGGTAGATGTCGTCACGTGTTCCTCGATGGAGGATGACGGCGAGCCCGGCCAGTGCGGCCTGCGCACGGATGCTGATCGGACGCTCCGTCATGCATCCCATGATCCCGCGTCCGGCGACCACGCGGGGTCTCGCCGGCGGGTGGAATGATCGAGAGCGCGAATGGGCCGGCCTGTACGCCGGGTTCTGAGATTGCCGATATGGCGGCTAATTGTCTATCGTGGCGAGCCGTTGCAACTCCTGGTCAGACGGTTATTCCCCCCCCCTTGTGCGTTGTTGGAAGCCAAAGCGGTTGGCGGAGAGTTCTGCGGACTTTTCGCGGACTCACTTGCGGATTCCGCGAGCGCATCCCGCTCCGCGAGTCGTACGAGCGCCTGAGCGGCGAGTTGGCCGAATCGCCGCCATGCGGCGTCACTGGGTTCGACCACCGATGCGGCAATCAGTCGACCTGCGGGGGGACGTCGCCGAGTTCAACCACCCTGATGGGGAAGTCTCGTGATCCCCGCGAGCGCAGCCGCAGGTCGAACTGATGCGTGATGGTGCGGAGGATTTCGTACGGGTCGACGTCATGTACCAGGAACTGAGTCACGGGGATCTCGCCTCCGTTGTCGGCCGCGATTTGCGGCATAACGTCCGCGGTGGCTGTGATGAGATCTCGACTCACCGCATAGACATTCAGCGTGTGCCGGCCGTTCTCCTGCTCGCCTCCGCCGATATCGAAGCCGATGATCATCCACGCGTCGGCGTCGAGTCCGATCAGATCTGCGAGTGGCGCGACGGTCTTACGTTGGTCCAACCGAACCGTGCCGTTCCAGTCGGGATACGTAACGCTAGCTTCGCCCCAGATGTAGCTCTCCATCGCAATTCTCCCCCTCTGTGGCCCGAGCGGCCGCCGCCGCCGGTAACACGACGATAGTGGTCGGCGCTGACACCGTCCGAGTGGGGCTGACCACTGGATTTCATCCGGTGGGCGGATGAAATCCCCCACAAGGTCGAATTCACCCGCGGAGAGAGGCGCCAGGACCGCGCGGGAGGTGGGCAGCGGTCGGACGTTCGTGGATTTTCTGACGATCGGGCGGGCGTCGAGTGTGCGGCGTGCCGAGGAGCGTTGATCGGTCGCGGTGGCGTCGCGGTATGGTCCGTCGTGAACGAGCAAAGGAGGCGCTATGGCAGCGCAGCAGGTATTCGTCATCCCGGTCGGTACGTTCTGGGCGGTCAAGGTGAATGGCACCACGATCGGCGACACCCATCGGACTCAGGCTCTCGCGGTCTCGGCCGCGCGTACCTGGCTGCAGCAGCACAGTGGTGGCGAGCTCGTCATCCTGGGCCAGGACGGGAAGATCCGGGACAAGGACACCGTCTACCCGGGCAACGATCCTCGGAACACTCGCGGCTGACCGCTCACGTCGCCGGCCATATCTCGGCCTGCGCGTTGTCGCCCTTCCGTGCGTTGCAGTCGCGGTGCATTCGATTCTCTAGCGGGCGAGGGTGTGGCGAAGCACCACACCTTTTTTTTTCACGGCGGGCGGCTTGTGGGTGAATTGATACGCGCTACGTGAGTACCTTCGATGGCAGGAAATGGCGATCCGCTTTTCGTCATCGTCGAGGCGCCGTGTTGCCACGACTCGAAATCCGGTGCCGGTGTCGGTGGACTAGCTCTGCGGTCGTTCATAGTCGTGTGGGATGCGGCCGACGTCTCGCATCTCTTCGATGATGTTGTCGTTGACTAGAAAACGCGGGATCCTGACCGGGTCAGCGATCGGCCCGCGCGGGGGTCGTAAGTCCGGCGGTGCCGCTGCGAGGTGTGTCATTGACTGGCGGACGTACTGGAAGGGCAACGCCGGAGAGGCACCTGCCATCTCCTCGACGAGGAGCACGTGTTCAACCACCCACAGGAGTCGCCAGGACATTGAATCCAGCTCAGCCGGGGGCACGTCGAACACTCGCTGGCGATGGACACCGCGAAGCTCCTGCTCCTCTGTAACGTGCAGGAAGGCGGCGTGTGCAAGTCTGTCGCGGGTCTTTTTGGCAGTACCCATAACGCCTGCCACGTTGACGACGGCCTCACCTCGGCCTACGTCGGTCGCGATCGCCAAGAACGCGCGAATCCGGTCCTCGTCGGTTAGCCGGCCGAGGCGCTTCTCGAGCCATATGCCGAACTGCGGCTCGAGGCTCAACGTGCGGGCCCGTATCAGACGTTCCATGGTGGCGTGGACCTCTTGGTACATGCCGAGCACGCGAAGCGCTAGGTCGGCGGGAGTTAGCGGCATCTTCAGAGACTACGAGTGGAGGTCGATGGGCCGCGCGCGGTGCCGTCGGATAACCATGTGCACCATCCCCTCGACATGCGTGGGATAACAGCGATGTAGCCCAGCGCCCGAATAGGCGAAAGGCGGTGAAGCGTCGATACGGGCTCGGCGTGCGGCGCTGGCGGTGGCGACGATGTCAGATCAGCGGTGTGCTCGATGGGGATAGCTCGGTGACGTCTTCGAGGAGATAGCTCTTGCGCCCCGTTTCGCGGCCACCCGCGCCGATGGAGGTTGTCACCGAGAAGATCGCGCGGACACGTTGGTTGTCGTCGCGAGAGAGCTCAGCGACAGCATGCATGAGATCTGGCGTGGGGACCACGGCAGTGATCGTCCGGCCCGTCACCTCATCAATGAACCAACAGACGCTCCTCGCACGGCGGTGTCCATCAAATCGGCCGGTCAAAGTGAGCGGTCGGGTTTCGCGCTCGCGCACGCCCAGCGCGGATCGGAGGCGCCGCGCGCCGCCAGATGAAAGCGCGATTGGCTGTATGCCGAGCCCGCGCTGCCGGAACTCGCCTGTGAGGGACCAATCCTGCTGGGTGACCGAGGTGACTGCTTCGAGGAGAGGTACGCGTGCCGCAGCAGGGATGCTAGATACGAGAGCATCCATGGTGGACTCGCCCTCACTGTCCGGGTCGGCGAGCGCAAGCATCTGAGAGACCCTCAAGAGCGCCATAGATTGGCGATTGGGGTCGGACCAGACACCAGCTGTGTCGTCGTGGTCGAGTGATCCGGGGAGAACCGGGTCGGGCGTCTTGAACAGAACGCGCACCGAACCCGGCCCGGGCTCAACCATCAAGTCCGAGTGCATCGACCGCAAACCGAGAGCGTCTCGAGCGATTACCTTCACGCCATCGGCAATGCGCTTCACAAAAACGCCGAACGCGGCAGCATTCGCAGTGTGATTGACGATGCTCTCGCCGTTGAGATGCAGGTCGAGCTCGCCGGCGCGCGGAGCGAGCTCCTCACGTGCCGCCAGCTCGTAGGCTGCGTCGCCCTGAACGGATGCGAGCAGCGAACCTAGGGCCACGGAGTCGGCATAGGACCCGGTGTTGAGCTGCCTCACAGCCGCACGAAACCGTTCTTCTGCGGCCTGGCTGCGTTCGCTCACTGGGTCACCTCCAGGAAGCCCTTCTCTATGTCCGAACGATATCCGGAGCCATCGACAGTCGAGGCCATACTCCAACGATCTCGCCAAGTTTCAACGGCGATCGGGATGTCTGACGGACAGAAGAAGCTATCGATGAGGCCCCCGAAGGGCTGCACGCGCGGCGCCGTGATGTTCGGTTGGTCTGCACTCACGTTGAGGAATGTCATGAGACCGAGCGAGTCGCCTTCCGACAACAGCACCCGCGAGAAATCGGATGACGGCACAAGAAACACAACGTCGACGTCGTGAGGTGCAGATTCCTTGTGCGTGACGAAGCCGCCGTTGATCCAAAGGCGCGCGTGCGGCCAGTAGCTCCAGATAAGACGCGCGTATAAATCTAGGGCCTCGAAGATCAGCGCACGACGCTCGCGGTGTGGTGCGGATTCAACGAACACGGCGCGGATCTCGTCCATCTGTGCACGGTAAGGACTCCGGTCCGCGGTCGCGGGAAGCAGCCTCGTCGTCGAGTCGACAGTCGGAATCACAGCCGTCTTACCCCCCGGGTCACTGCGCCTGTCGGGGAGCTTATCTGGTTGCTGGCAGTGGCGAGATCGCAGCCGACGCTACGGGAACTGCCAGAACGACTTGCAGCCTCACGGCGTCCGTCAGTCGCTGCCCAGCTCGCTAGGGCGCGTGGGCATTAGTGATCTCGTCGTCGGCCGGGATGGCGTGCGCGTGCTCCGGCAGCATCCGGAGGGGGTAGTCCGGCCCGTAGTGGTCAAGCGCATATTGAAGATGAGGGAACTTCTCAACCATGTCTCCAAGACGCACAATGCGCGGGCTGTGGTTGCGGACCGGCCCGTGAACTTCGATCGGCAGCCCGCGGACATCTGTCCCCCATTCGTCATTGAACATGGCGAGGATGCGATCGGGTGGAGCGACGACCGTGAACAAGTGCGCATCGGGTTGATACTCACCAGCTCGCCCACCGGGACTGTAGGTCAAGGCCAGGGGCAGGTTCGGTGTCCAGCTCATCCGATCCTCCCTCCCGGGATTGCATGAGCGGAAGAGCGTGATCGGCTCGCGGGGTCGCACGTCGGCGAAGCTCACGAACCGGAAGAGGACGGGTTGTCCGGCGGCGGCGAGACGGCGTTCGGGCCGACGAAGACCCGAGCCTCGAACCGGGTGATCCCGCTCCCCCGCGTCGTCATCGCCGCGCTGAACGACCACATCGCCCGCTACGAGCTCGGCGACGGCGAGCTGCTGTTCACGTACCAGGGGCGCCCGCTCACCCGCCAGCGCTTCGGGCACCTCTGGCGGCCGGCCGCGAAAGCCGCCGAGCTGACCGAGGCGACGGGCACCGGGATGCACGCGCTGCGGCACCACTACGCGAGCCTGCTCATCCGGTATGGCGAGTCGGTGAAGACCGTGCAGGGCCGCCTCGGCCACAAGTCCGCGACGGAGACGCTCGACACGTACGGGCACATCTGGGCGGACTCCGACGACCGCACGCGGGAGGCTGTCGACAGCGTTCTCGGCGCTCGTGCGGACTCCTCGCGGACTCGCGGACACGCGCGACCAGGAAAGCCCAGGTCAGAGGGAGATAGGCGAATGGGCCGGCCTGTACGCCGGGTTCTGTCCGGGGGCGTGAGCCCCGTGGACGGTCATCTCTCTCGGCGACACGTTGCCGTGCCGCTCTAGCGGCCTACCCGGGGACTCGGCGAGCCGCGTCGTCATCCCCTGTCTGGCCTTGCTCCGGACGAGGTTTACCTCGCGGGTCGTGTCACCACGACCCCGGTGGTCTCTTACACCACCCTTTCACCCTTACCCCGCACCCCGAGGGGCCGAGGCGGTCTGCTCTCTGTGGCACTGTCTCGCGGATTGCTCCGGGTGGGCGTTACCCACCGTCCTGCCCTGTGGAGCCCGGACGTTCCTCGGCACGGGCGAACCCGTGACGCGACCGTCCAGCCGACCCATTCGCACCATCGAGTCTACGCGGGCGGGTCAGCCCTTCTCGGCCGTCTCACCGATGCGCAGGTCGAGGGGGAAGTCGATCGGGAACGTCCCGAACAGAAGTCGGCCCGCGGATGCCGCGGACTCCCGCACCGCGTCGGCGACGGCGTCGGCGTGCTCCACAGGCGTGTGCACGACGATCTCGTCGTGCAGGAAGAACGCGAGGTGTGGCATGCGCGCGAACGCGGGACCCGATGCGGGTGCCGCGCGGGTGGCATCCACAGGTTCGAGGGCGGAGAGACGCGTGCGCAGGTCGGCGAGCCATGCCAGCGCCCATTCGGCGGCGGTGCCCTGGACGACGAAGTTGCGCGTGAAGCGGCCGCGGTCGCGAGCGGCGCGGCGCGCGCGGGTCTCGTCGACCCCGGATGCCTCGGCGTCGCTCGCGCGTGACTGCACCGCGCGCCACAGCTCGCCGGCGGGCGGTGACGTGCGGCCGAGCCACGTGTGGACGCGCCCTCCCTCTTCGCCGACGCGCGCGGCATCGTCGACGAGCGCCATCGCCCGCGGGAACGTGCGCCGCAGCCGCGGAACCAGGCGCCCGCTCTCACCGCTGGTTGCGCCGTACATGGCGCCGAGCATCGCCATCTTGGCGTGGGCGCGAGTGCCGACGGCTCCGGCATCCACGATTCCGGCGTACAGATCGCGACCGGATGCCGCCTCGGCCAGCGCCGTGTCGCGGGCCATCGCCGCGAGCACGCGCGGTTCGAGTTGCGCCACGTCGGCGGTGACCAGCGTCCAGCCGGGGTCGGCGCGGACGGCCGTGCGCAGCTGCCGCGGGATCTGCAGCGCTCCCCCTCCCGATGACGCCCAGCGTCCGGTGACGACGCCGGCGGGCACGTAGACCGGGCGGAAGCGCGAGTCTCGGATCCACTCGGCCATCCACGCCCAGCCGTTCGCGGTGTGAAGCCGCATGAGCTTCTTGTAGGCGATGAGCGGGGCGACGACCGGGTGGTCGTGCTCGGCGAGCTCCCAGCGGTTCGTCGATTCCACCAGGAGCCCCGCGCGGTGCAGTGCGCGCAGCAGCCGCGGCTGCGAGTCGAGCGAGACGGACGGGTCACCCAGCGCGTCCCGCACCGCGGTCGCTGCCCGCTCGACGAGCGTCGGCAGTCCGCCCGCCACGCGCGTGCCGAGCTGCTCCTCGAGCATCCGCTCGTGGGCCTCGACGCTCCACGGCAGCCCCGCGGCGTGGAGTTCGCAGGCGATCAGCGCTCCGGCGGACTCGGCCACAGCGAGAAGCCGCAGCGCCCCGGGCGTGCGCGCGGCGGCGAGCGCGGCGCGTTGCCGGCGGTACTCGGCGGCCGCGGCCTCGACGTCGTCGGGCGGGCCCGTGCTCGCGGCACCGAGCGAGAAGAGCGTGTCGGTGTCGTCGGACGCCGCGGCCGTGGCATCCCATTCCGTGTGGGCGCGTAGACCGTGGTCGTCGACGACGGCCTCGGCGTCGCGGAGGAACGCATGCACCAGCCGCAGGTCCCACGCGCGAGCGACGCGGACTCCGGATGCCAGCAGCGGGCCGTACCAGGATGGGGTGTCGCTCCACACCCACCGCACGTCTCCCCCGGTTTCACGGTCGCGGATCGCCGCGGGCAGGTCGTCGCGCGCCACGGTGACGGTGCGGACGACGGAGCCGTCGGCATCCAGCTCGCTCAGGGCGATGGTTCCGGATGCCGTGCGCCTGACGACGACCTCAGCGGTGGAGGACGCCAGGGCCGGTCACCGCGACTCTTCGGTGCGGACGAGGATCGCGCCGCACTCGGGGCAGAACACGACCTCGTCGGTCTGCGCACGGCGGACCTCGGCGAGGTCGCTCGGCGGAAGGACCATGCGGCACGCCTCGCAGGCGCCCGCGCGCAGGAGTCCCGCGCCGTTGCCGCGTGCCGCGAGACGCTCGTACAGGCCGAGGAGGTCGGCGGGAATCGCACCGGCGACCGCGTCGCGGTCGCGGCGTGCAGCCTCGAGACGATCGGTCGCTTCGGAGACGACGCGCTTGGCCTCGGCGCTGAGCTCTGCGCCCTGCGCATTGGTCTCGGCGATGAGAGCCTCTTGCTCGGCGACCGCGGCGTCGGCGGCTTCGAGCTGCTCCATGAGGGCGATCTCGGCGTCTTCGAGATCGCTCTTGCGGCGGGCGAGCGAGGCCAGTTCAGCCTCGAAGCTCTGCGCCTGCTTGGCGTTTGTCGCGGCGGCGAGGCGTTCGGCGTCGCGCTTGACCCGCGCCTCCACGACCGCGACGTCGGACTCGACGCGGGCCAGCTCGGCCTTCAGGTCGTCGCGGACGTTCGAGCGATTGCCGAGTTCCTGCGTGAGCGACGACCGCTGCGCGATGAGTTCGCGAACCTTCGCCGCCTGCGGCGGGTTGCCCTTGACGTGTTCGTCGCGCCGGATGCGCGCGTCGAGGTCGGCGAGATCGAGCAGTTTGCGCTGGTCGGCGGGGTCGGCGTTCACGGAGTCCACGCTACCCCGGGGTGCGACAGCGGTGTTCCGGATAGCGTGGACGTTCCGACCGACCCCCGGGACCCGATGAACGTCTTCGCCGCACTGTTCGGCCCCATGCTCGTGATCATGGGTGTGCTCGCGTATTCGGGGCGGTGGAAGGGGTGGATCGCCGTCCGCCGGGGATTCGGCAGCACGATGGGATTCGCCTGGCTGTATCTGGGGATCGCCTTCACGCTCGGCGCCTGCGCGGTGGCGGTGTCGTCCCTGCGGCCGCTGTTCTTCTCGCTCTGTGTCGCGGCAGTGCTCTTTCTCGCGGTCGCCCTGGTCGCCATGTTCTGGTTGCCGCGCACGCTTCTGCCGTCGTGGTACCTCGAGTTGCGCGACGGCACAGGCCGCCGACGTCGATAGACTCGAGGCATCCAGGGCCTTTAGCTCAGCTGGTAGAGCGCCACGTTTACACCGTGGATGTCGTCGGTTCGATCCCGGCAGGGCCCACCGTCAGCTCAGGATGTTCACGCTCCGCGCGATCACCAGCGCCAGCAGCACGAACCCGGTGATCGCCTGCACCATCATGAACAGCTTCGCGCGCACGCTCAGCGGCATGACGTCGGTGGGGCTGAACGCCATCGCGTTGGATGCCGAGAAGTACAGGTAGTCGATGTATCCGGGCGCCCAGTCCGCGGCGTTCGACGACCGGCGCTTCACTTCGCTCACGGCATCCCCGTCGGAGTCCTGCGGGAACTGGAAATCGGCCGGCTGCAGCTCTTCGCGCGGGTCGCGGCGTCGTGCGACGGGTCCCCCGCGGTCCATCTCCCAGTACACGGCGCCGTAGCCGATGACGTTGATCGCCCACACCTGCGCGGCGCCCAGCAGCGTCACGGCACCGGTGCCCTGTGCCGACAGAAGCTGGTGCACCAGCAGGAAGAACGCGACCTGGTTCGCCGCGAGAAGCACCGCGATGAACGCGAGGGCGAAGGCGCGTCCGACGCGGGAATCCCGGTCGAAGCGTGTCGGGTGAGTGATGAGCATTACGATCGTGCACAGCACGCTCGCCCCGACGACCACGTAGCGCAGCGCGCCCGACACGTCGCTCGGCAGCACCGCGTACAGGAGCGTGCCCAGCGCGAGGAAGATGAGCACCGGCCAGCGATGCTCGGGCCGGATACGGAACCCTGCGTGCTCACTCGACGTCACGCGCTCAGGCTAGACCTCCGCCGATCCGACCCCGGCGGGGCGGCGTCGAGATGGATGCCTCGACGCCGAGGCATCCTTCTCCTCCCGTGGGCCGCGCAGCGCACGGTGCGCATCCCGAACGGCTCCGACTGACTAGGCTGGACGACGGTGAATTGTGCGGAGCAGACAAGGGTTGCCGCACGAGTATGGCGATTCTCTGGCATGACCTGCCAGACGACGAAAGGTCTTCCGTGACTGTTCACGACCAGGATCCGTATTCGCAGGGGCCGCAGGACAGCGACCCGGAAGAGACCGGCGAGTGGCAGGAATCCCTGCGTCAGCTCGTTCAGGCCAAGGGCCCCGGTCGTGCGCGCGAGATCATGCTGAGCCTGCTCAAGGGCTCGAAAGAACTGCACCTCAACGTGCCGATGGTTCCGACCACCGACTACATCAACACGATCGCTCAGAAGAACGAGCCCGAGTTCCCCGGTGACGAAGAGCTCGAGCGCCGCTACCGCAAGTGGATCCGCTGGAACGCCGCGGTCACCGTGCACCGCGCGCAGCGCCCCGGCATCGGCGTCGGCGGACACATCTCGACGTACGCGTCGTCGGCCGCGCTCTACGAGGTCGGCTTCAACCACTTCTTCCGCGGACTCGACGACCCGTCCGGCGGCGACCAGATCTTCATCCAGGGGCACGCCTCCCCCGGCACGTACGCCCGTGCCTACCTCGAGGGTCGTCTCACCGAGGCGCAGCTCGACGGCTTCCGCCAGGAGAAGTCGGCCGCGCCGAACGGTCTGCCGTCGTACCCGCACCCGCGCCTGATGCCGGAGTTCTGGCAGTTCCCGACGGTGTCGATGGGTCTTGGCCCGATCAACGCCATCTACCAGGCGATGTCGAACAAGTACCTCAGCAACCGCGGTATCAAGGACGTCTCCGACTCGCACGTCTGGGCGTACCTCGGCGACGGCGAGATGGACGAGGTCGAGAGCCGCGGTCAGCTCCAGGTCGCCGCGAACGAGGGTCTCGACAACCTCACGTTCATCGTCAACTGCAACCTGCAGCGCCTCGACGGTCCTGTCCGCGGCAACGGCAAGATCATCCAGGAGCTCGAGAGCTTCTTCCGCGGTGCCGGCTGGAACGTCATCAAGGTCGTCTGGGGCCGCGAGTGGGACGACCTGCTCGCCCGCGACACCGAGGGCGCCCTGCTGAACCTCATGAACTCCACGCCCGACGGCGACTACCAGACCTACAAGGCCGAAAACGGCGCGTACGTGCGCGAGCACTTCTTCGGTCGCGACCCGCGCGCGCTCGAGCTCGTCAAGGACTACACCGACGAGCAGATCTGGGGCCTCAAGCGCGGTGGACACGACTACCGCAAGGTGTTCGCGGCATTCAAGGCGGCCAAGGAGCACAAGGGCCAGCCGACCGTCATCCTCGCCAAGACCATCAAGGGCTACGGCCTCGGCCCCCACTTCGAGGGCCGCAACGCCACGCACCAGATGAAGAAGCTGACGCTGGACGACCTCAAGGCCTTCCGCGACGCGATGGACATCCCGGTGACGGACGCGCAGCTGGAGGAGAACCCCTACCAGCCGCCGTACTACAACCCCGGCGAGAACGACGAGACCATCAAGTACATGCTCGAGCGTCGTCGTGCGCTCGGCGGCTTCCTGCCCGAGCGTCGTACCACCCACGTGGGTCTCGAGCTCCCCGGCGATCAGGCGTACGCGCTCCCGAAGAAGGGCTCGGGCACGCAGGAGGTGGCGACGACCATGGCGTTCGTCCGCCTGCTGAAGGACCTGCTGCGCGTCAAGGGCTTCGGTCACCGCATCGTGCCGATCATCCCGGACGAGGCCCGCACCTTCGGTATGGATGCCTACTTCCCGACGGCGAAGATCTACAACCCGAAGGGTCAGCACTACACCTCCGTCGACCGCGAGCTCCTGCTGGCGTACAAGGAGAGCCCCGAGGGGCAGATCATCCACGTCGGCATCAACGAGGCGGGCGCCCTCGCGGCATTCACCGCGGCCGGCACGTCGTACTCGACGCACGGCGAACCGCTGATCCCGGTCTACGTCTTCTACTCGATGTTCGGCTTCCAGCGCACGGGCGACGCCCAGTGGGCGGCGGGCGACCAGATGGCGCGCGGCTTCATCATCGGCGCGACCGCCGGTCGCACCACCCTGACCGGTGAGGGCCTCCAGCACGCCGACGGACACTCGCAGCTGCTGGCATCCACCAACCCCGCCACGGTGTCGTACGACCCCGCCTACGGTTACGAGATCGCGCACATCGTCCGCTCGGGCATCGAGCGGATGTACGGCGGCGAGCACCCCGACCCGAACGTCATGTACTACATGACGGTCTACAACGAGCCGCTGGTGCAGCCCGCCGAGCCCGAGGGCGTCGACGTGGACGGCATCGTCCGTGGCATCCACCGCGTCTCGGTCGGCGAGGGTGAGGGCCCCCGAGCCCAGCTGCTCGCGTCGGGCGTCGGCGTGCCGTGGGCGTACGAAGCCCAGCGTCTGCTCAAGGACGACTGGGGTGTCGTCGCCGACGTGTGGTCGGTGACCTCGTGGAGCGAGCTGCGTCGTGACGGTCTGGCCGCCGACGAGCACAACTTCCTGCACCCGGAGGAGGAGCCCCGCACGGCCTACATCACCGAAAAGCTTCGGGATGCCGAGGGCCCGGTGATCGCGGTCAGCGACTGGATGCACGCCGTCCAGGACCAGATCCGTCAGTGGGTTCCGCAGCGCTACCTGTCGCTGGGTGCCGACGGGTTCGGATTCTCCGACACCCGCGCCGCCGCCCGTCGGTTCTTCAAGATCGACGGTCCGTCGCTCGCGGTGCGTGCCCTGCAGGGTCTCGCCGACGAAGGCAAAGTCGACCGCTCCGTGATCGCCCAGGCCATCGAGAAGTACCGCCTGCACGACGTCAACGCCGGTACGAGCGGGAACGCCGGCGGCGAGGCCTGATCGCGTGACCGATCGCGCGGACCTCGACGGTTCGGGAGGGGACGGGGCGACCGCCCCCTCCCGCGCCGCGGAGGAGAAGGCCGAGACGTTGGCGTGGTTGCGCCGCATCTCGGGTGACCTCGCCACCGCGACGATCCAGCGGCTCGAAGAGACGCTTCCCTGGTACGCCGAGATGCCCCCGGCGCGCCGCTCCGCGGTCGGGCTGGTGGCGCAGGCGGGCATCACCTCGTTCCTGCAATGGTTCGAGGAGCCCGCGTCGACCCCCGCCATCGCGGCCGACATCTTCGCCGCGGCACCGCGGGAGCTGCTGCGCAGCGTCAGCCTGACCCAGACCCTGCAGCTGGTGCGCGTCACCGTCGAGGTGATGGAGGAACGCGTCGCCGGTCGTAGCGAACGCGTCCGCGAGGCGATGCTGTCGTACTCGCGAGAGGTCGCCTTCGCCGCCGCCGACGTGTACGCACGCGCCGCTGAGGCCCGGGGGCTCTGGGATGCCCGACTCGAGGCCCTCGTCGTCGACTCGATCCTCACGGGCGAGGCCGACGACGAGCTGCCCAGTCGTATCGCGGCGCTCGGCTGGCACGGGCACGGCGAGGTCGCGGTGCTCGTGGGCACGACTCCCCCGCAGCTCGACGTCGACCACGTGCGACGCACGTCGCGCAAGCTCGGCGTCGACGTCCTGATCGGTGTGCAGGGCTCGCGCCTCGTGCTCGTGATCGGCCGGGCCGACGTGCCGGTACGTGGGCGCGAGGACGCCGCGGAACTGCCGTTCACCGAGATCGCCAAGCGGCTGGAGCCGAGCTTCGGCTCCGGACATCTCGTTCTCGGACCCGCGGTCGCGGCGCTCGTGGATGCCGGGCAGAGCGCACGTGCCGCCCTGGCCGGCTTCGCGGTGGCCCGTGCGTGGCGTCACGCTCCTCGCCCCGTCGAAGCGGACGACCTGCTACCCGAACGTGCTCTCGCGGGCGACGCGGTGGCGAAGCAGACGCTCGTCGAACGGGTCTACCGTCCCTTGCAGGCACACAGCGCCGACCTCGTCGCGACGCTCTGGAGCTACCTGGACAACGGGCGTTCGCTCGAGGCGACGGCGCGCGAGCTGTACGTGCACCCGAACACCGTGCGGTACCGCTTGAAGCGCGTGTCCGAGGTGATCGGGTGGGATGCCACGGGGCCGCGCGAGGCGCTCATCCTGCAGACGGCGCTCATCCTCGGTTCGATCGGGACGGATGCCACGCGCCGCCGCGGACCCGGCATCCGGCGGGTGCCTCTCCCCCGCTGATGCACGGCGCGCACAAAGACACGCCGATTTTCTGTGCCGATATCTCCAGAACGGCCCGCCGGATCCTTGGCAGGATGGGACGGTGATCATCGCCGTCTTCCCCGGGCAGGGCTCTCAGACCCCCGGCTTCCTCTCGCCCTGGCTCGAGATCGACGGGACGCGTGAGCGTCTGGCCGCTGCCTCCGAGCACGCCGGCGTCGACCTCCTCGCCGCGGGCACCGAGTGGGATGCCGACCAGATCCGCGACACGAAGGTCGCGCAGCCGCTGATCGTGGCCGCAAGCCTGCTCTCCTGGGGCGTCCTCCGCGACCGTGCCGGCCAGAGTGCCGACGGTGTTGCGGGCCACTCGGTGGGCGAGTTCGCCGCTCTGGCGGCATCCGGGGTCCTCTCCGAGGCGGACGCGTTGCGCCTCGTCGGTATCCGTGGACGCGCGATGGCCGAAGCCGCGGCGACCGTCCAGACCGGCATGAGTGCTGTCGTCGGCGGCGACGAGCAGACGGTCCTCGAGCGGCTCGAGGCGCTGGGGCTCACACCCGCCAACTACAACGGCGGGGGCCAGATCGTCGCCGCCGGCGAGCTGTCGGCTCTCGCCGAGCTCGCCGCCGAAGCCCCGCGCGGATCACGCGTCATCCCGCTGCAGGTGGCCGGTGCCTTCCACACGCGGTTCATGGAGCCGGCCGTCGAGACGCTCCGCGCCGCGGCCGCCGATGTCGCCGTGTCCGCCCCGGACACGACCCTGTGGACCAACTCCGACGGCTCCGTCGTCGACGACGGCCGTCGTGCCGTCGACCTCGTGGTGGCCCAGGTGGCCTCGCCCGTCCGCTGGGACCGCACGATGGCATCCTTCGCCGAGCACGAAGTGACCGGCATCATCGAACTCGCGCCCGCCGGAGCCCTCACGGGCCTGGCGAAGCGTGCACTGCGCGGAACCCCCACCGTCGCGGTGACGACCCCGGACGACCTCGACGCGGCCGTCGCACTCCTGAAGGGAGAGCAGGCATGAGCACCCCCATCCTCCGGCAGCTGCAGGGACCGGCACACACGCGCATCTACGCGTACGGTGCCGCACGCGGCGAGAACTACGTCCCCAACGACGACCTCATCGGACCGATCGACTCGAGCGACGAGTGGATCCGTCAGCGCACCGGCATCGTCACGCGCGTGCGTGCCGCGGCAGAGACGGATGCCATCGACCTGGCATCCGAGGCCGCTCGCGAAGCGGTCGAGAAGTCGGGCGTCGACCCGAGCGACATCGACGCCGTCATCGTCGCCACGATCAGCAACCCCAAGCAGACGCCGTCGGCGTCCGCGATCGTCGCTGACCGCATCGGCGCGAACCCCGCCGCCGCCTACGACGTCAACGCGGCGTGCGCGGGCTTCGCCTACGGCGTCGGTCAGGCCGATGCGCTCATCCGCGCCGGGCTCGCGAAGCACGTCGTCGTCGTCGGCGCCGAGAAGCTGAGCGACATCGTCGACCCCACCGACCGCAGCATCTCGTTCCTCTTGGGCGACGGTGCCGGCGCGGTCGTGGTCGGCCCCAGCGAGACCCCCGGCATCGGCCCCACGATCTGGGGTTCCGACGGCTCGAAGGCCGACGCGGTGGGCATGAACCACACGCTGACCGAGTTCCGCGACGGCACCGCACCGTGGCCGACCCTGCGTCAGGAGGGCCCCACGGTGTTCCGCTGGGCCGTGTGGGAGATGGTCAAGGTCGCCCGCCAGGCCATCGAGGCTGCCGGCATCCAGCCCTCCGACCTGGCCGCCTTCGTGCCGCACCAGGCCAACATGCGCATCATCGACGAGTTCGCCAAGCAGCTGGGACTGCCGGAGTCCGTCGTGATCGGCCGTGACATCGAGACCACGGGGAACACTTCGGCCGCGTCGATCCCCCTCGCCACCCACCGACTGCTCGAGGAACACCCCGAGCTCAGCGGAGGCCTTGCGCTGCAGATCGGCTTCGGTGCCGGTCTGGTCTTCGGCGCGCAGGTCGTCGTCCTCCCCTGACGCGCGAGCGTCGAACCCTAGACTGATCGGGGCTCGGGACGACTCCCCGGGTCCGCCCCCAACAACAGGAGAAATCATGGCATTCACCAACGACGAGGTTCTCGCCGGCCTTGCCGAGCTCATCACCGACGAGACCGGCATCTCGGCCGACGAGGTCGCCCTCGAGAAGTCCTTCACGGACGACCTCGACATCGACTCGATCTCGATGATGACGATCGTCGTCAACGCCGAGGAGAAGTTCGGTGTCACCATCCCCGACGACGAGGTCAAGAACCTCAAGACCGTCGGCGACGCCGTCACCTACATCTCGTCGAACCAGTCCTGACCCTCCCGGTGGGGGCTCCGGCCCCCACCGGTCACGACCTTCCGGCCGCACCAAGGATCACACCATGAGCACACCCCGCATCGTCGTCACCGGCATCGGTGCCACCTCGCCCATTGGCGGGACGGCTCCCGAGAGCTGGTCCGCGCTGCTGTCCGGTGCCTCCGGCGCACGCACGCTCGAGCACGAGTGGGTCGAGCAATACCAGCTGCCCGTCACGTTCGCCGCCGAAGCGCTCGTCCGTCCCGACACTGTTCTCGAGCGTCCCGTCGCCAAGCGACTCGATCCCTCGTCGCAGTTGGCGATGGTCGCGGCGAAAGAAGCGTGGGAGGACGCGGGCAGCCCGGAGATCGACCCCGACCGTCTCGGTGTCGACTTCGCCACGGGCATCGGTGGTGTGTGGACGCTCCTCGACGCGTGGGACACCCTTCGCGAGAAGGGCCCGCGTCGCGTCATGCCCATGACGGTGCCGATGCTCATGCCCAACGCCGCCGCCGGCAACCTGTCGCTGCACTTCAACGCCCGCGCGTTCGCGCGCACCGTGGCGTCGGCGTGCGCGTCGAGCACCGAGTCGATCGTCAACGCCGTGGAGCACATCCGCGACGGGCTCGCGGACGTCGTGATCGCCGGTGGCACCGAATCGGCGATCCACCCGATCACCATCGCGTCGTTCGCCTCGATGCAGGCGCTGTCCAAGCGCAACGACTCCCCGTCGACCGCCTCGCGCCCGGGAAGCATCGACCGCGACGGTTTCGTCATGGGCGAGGGCGCGGGCGTGCTCATCCTCGAGACCGAGGAACACGCCAAGGCCCGCGGCGCCAAGATCTACGCCTCGATCGTGGGCGGCGGCGTCACGGCCGATTCGTACCACATCACGGCCAACGACCCCGAGGGACGCGGAGCCGCTCGCGCCGTGCGCATGGCGCTGGAGATGGCGGGGGCATCGCCCGACGACGTCACGCACATCAACGCGCACGCCACGTCGACCCCGGTCGGCGACCCGAACGAGTACCAGGCGCTGCGCGCGGTGTTCGGCGACCGCGTGGACGAGATCCCCGTCTCGGCGACCAAGGCATCCACGGGTCACCTCCTCGGGGGTACTGGTGCCCTCGAAGCGATCTTCACGGTGCTCGCGCTGCAGAACCGCGTCGCCCCGCCCACGATCAACATCACCGAGCAGGATCCCGAGGTGCCCTTCGCTCTGTCGGGCGACCCGGTCGAGCTCGGCTCCGGAGACCAGCTGGCGATCAGCAACTCGTTCGGCTTCGGCGGGCACAACGCCGTCGTCGCGATTGCGTCCGTCTGATCACGGCCGAACGCCCCCGGCATCCCCCGACTGCTGCGGGGATGACGGGGGCGTTCGGTTTTTGATCGGGTCAGGGATACGCGGTCCCGGTACCGGGAGTAGTCACCGGCCTCCGGTAGTGGCGCCTCCCCCACCCGACATCTCAGCCGACTTTGTGCAGCCAGACGATGCGCTGCTCGTCGCCGGCGTGGCGGAAGGGCTCGAGTTCCTCGTCCCACGCGGAACCCAGGGCCACATCGAGCTCGCGTTGGAGCTCGAACGCGTCGCCGGCGGCGACCTCCATCGCGTAGCGCACACGGTCTTCACCGATGACGACGTTGCCCGCGGCATCCGTCTGGGCGTAGTGGATGCCAAGCCCCGGCGTGTGCATCCAGCGACCGCCGTCGCTGCGGGGCGTCGGATCCTCGCTGACCTCGAAGCGGAGGTGCTCCCAGCCGCGGATGGCGCTGGCCAGAGCAGCGCCGGTGCCGACCGGGCCCTCCCAGTAGAACTCGGCGCGTCGGCTGCCATGGAGGACCGGCTGATCGGCCCAGTCGAAGTTGACCGCACGGCCGAGAGCGCGTCCGACCGCCCACTCGAGGTGGGGGCACAACGCGCGCGGCGCCGAGTGGATCAGGATCACTCCGCGCGAAGACGTGGTCGCCATGGTCTCTCCTTTGTCAGGTACGTCTTCCCCTACGACCTGAATGAGAGCGGTGGCGGCTGTTCGGTTGTCTCGGTCATTATGGCTCGTTGATAACGAAATCACAACACTGTGATTCCGTCAGGCGAACCAGAGCTGCCAGTACAGCGCGAAGTTTCGATTGCCATACGACGAGCAGGCGTCACCGGAGCCCCACCGCGCGTCGATCGCGGCGGCGTTCGGCTGATACGGGGTGTAGTTGTACAAGGCGGCCGTGGCGTGATTGCGGATCTCCACATCCGTTCCGCCGCAGGCCGGGTCCGGGGAGTAGGCGATGTAGTGCGTACCGGGCTGGCGCATGAAGTCCGATGCCCGGTAAGTCTTCATGTCTGTGGCGCCCTGAGCCACCTGCGCCGCGAAGCCGGAGCGGCCCGGATCACAGGGTGCGTCGTCGGGGCATCGTGCCCCCATCGCCGCTCCGAGGGCCTCCGCCGAGGGCGCGCGAGCGAGGCGTCCCGAGACCAGGCTCTGCTCCTTCTGCAGTGTCACGAGGAGCACCTTGGCGGAGATGCCGCACGCCCGCTGCACGCGGTCGATGATCTGGGCCGCGGTCAGTTCGCCGCCCTCGTACGCCTCGCAGACCGTCTCCCCCGTCTGCTCCGACACGATGGCGCCGCGTTCCTCCAGCGGGACGCGAAGGACGTTGAGACAGGAGTCGTTGGCGCACTCCCCGATCTGCTCATCGAGGAACCGTTGGATGTCATCGGCATCCATCGCACCACCGTCGTAGAAGGCCTCGTCGTCGATGAGGAAGCCCGGGTCGAAACCAGCGAGATCGATCGACGCGCGGCGGTTCTCGGCGTTCCACGCCGATACGACGTGGACGAGCGGAATGACCGCCGCGACGACCAGCCCGACGATGACGACGGCCAGGGCTCCGACGGCGACACGGCGCCGTCGGAGCTGGCGCGCGCGGGCAGGAGTGCGGCGCGGCCGGCGCGCCGTGGACCCAGATGAGGCTGATCGGGCACGGCGGTCCGGCGAACGGGTCGGGCGTCCTGCTCCGGTTCCCTGCTTCGCCATGACTCGATCGTGCCGTACACCGCTGACCGCGTGCTGGACGCGGGCGGCGGCGGGTTACCGGACCGGGCGTGCCGGCGCCGAAGGGGCGGCCGCGATCCCGGAACCGGACAACGTCAGACCGTCGGGGCCGCTCGCGTCGTGCATCATCTGGTCGACGAGCTCACGGTCGATCGCCGGCTCGCGCCCGCCGTAGAACTGGAGGACGAGGGCGTTCGAGGCGTGTACCCAGAGACTCGCCTGACGCACCCCCTCGTTGACCGGAACCTGCAGCATGAAGCCCTCGTTCCGTCGCAGCTTGTTCATGATCACGATGCGCAGATGCGCGAGCAGTCGGTCGTCGATATCGAACGAAGCCTTGTCGCGATAGATGAGGCGTCCCACAGCTGGTCCATTTCCGGCGCGCTGAAGCGCACCTGTCGTGCAAAGGGCGGGACCACGCCGGGAAGCGAGGCAATGCGGGGGCCTCTATTCTGCCATTCCAGAGCCCCCGCGTGCACCACAGCGGATTCAAAGCCGACGCCGATATGGTCCTTTTGAAACTGACGACCCACGAGAGAGAATCCCCCGTGAGCCATCCCCGCACCTCCCCCGACCAGGAGGGCCGATCTTCGAGCCCTCTCGACTCGAGAGGGGGTGAGATCCGATGCTCGCGGCGCTTCTGACGCTCCTGCTGGGCATCATCGTGACTCTGGCGATCATCGCGGCGTGCGGCTTCTTCGTCGCCCAGGAGTTCGCCTACATGTCCGTCGACCGGTCGCGGTTGGCCGCCCGGGCCGAGAAGGGCGACGCACAGGCCAAGCGCGTGCTGGCGATCACGCAGCGAACGTCCTTCATGCTGTCGGGAGCGCAGCTCGGGATCACCGTCACCGGCCTCTTGATCGGGTACGTCGCCGAGCCGCTGATCGGTGCGTCCATCGGGACTCTGCTCGGGGGCGTCGGGATCGACCCCGGTGTCGCGGTCGCGATCGGTACGGCCGGTGCCCTCCTCCTGGCGACGGTCGTGACGATGATCTTCGGCGAGCTTTACCCCAAGAATCTCGCCATCGCGAACCCGGAGCCGCTCGCGCGCGCCCTCGCGGTGCCGACGCGCCTCTATCTGCTCGCCTTCGGCTGGCTCATCACGGTGTTCGACATGGCGGCGAACGCCCTCCTGCGACTCGTGCGTATCGAGCCGCTCGAAGACGTCGACGAGAGCGCGACGGCGCGCGATCTCGAGGCCATCGTCGAGGAGTCTCGGGCCAGCGGTGATCTGCCCGACGATCTGTCGATGATCATCGACCGCATCCTCGACTTCCCGCGACGCGACGTCGAGCACGCGATGATCCCCCGCTCGCAGGTGGGATCGGTGCGACCCGACACCACGGTGGCGGAGGTTCGCAGCCTCATGGCGACCGGCCACACGCGATACCCGGTCATCGGCGACGAGGACTCCCCGGTGGGGGTCGTCGAACTGATCGACCTCCTTCGTGAGAATCCGGATGCCGCGGCCCCGGTGTCGTCGGTCATGCGTCCGGCGGTCGTCCTGCCCACGTCGATGCTGCTGCCGGTGGCCCTCGACCGCATGCGGCAGAGCCGCAACGAGCTGGCGTGCGTGGTCGATGAGTACGGCAACTTCGACGGCATCCTGACGATCGAGGACCTGACCGAGGAAGTCATCGGCGAGCTGTCGGACGAGCACGATCTCGACATCGATGAGGTCACCTCCGTCGGCGAGGCCGCGTGGACGGTGCCGGGCGACCTGCACCTCGACGAGCTCGAACGCCTCATCGGATACGACCTCCTCGACGGTGACACCGAGACAGCGGCGGGCCTCGTCATCGAGGCGCACGGCGATCTGCCCGCCGTCGGTGCCGTCGTGCGCATCGATCTGCCCGAGCGGACCGGTGAGGTGGTGCAGGGGCTGCACCTCGACCGGTGGCTCGAGGTCGAGGTCGCCGAGGTGGACCGGCACGTTCCGTCGCAGCTCGTCGTGCGCCTGCACGAGGTCGATCGGGACGCCGAGACCGCCTTGCACGACGAAGCGAGCGATGAGGAGGTGGCGCGATGAGCTGGTGGGTCGTGACCCTCGTCACCGCGGCGCTCATCATCGCCAGCGCGTTCTTCGTCATCGTGGAGTTCGCCCTGCTCGCTGCCCGTCGCCACCGACTGGAAGAAGAGGCGGCGACCAGCGCCTCTGCCCGCGCCGCTCTGCGCGGCGTCAACGAGCTCACCGTCATGCTGGCGTTCGCGCAGCTCGGCATCACCGCGTGCACGTTCCTTCTCGGGGCGATCACCAAGCCCGCGATCGACTACGCCCTGGCGCCGGTGTTCGAACAATGGGGACTCCCCTACGTTCTCGCCGACGTCATCGCCTTCATGCTGGCGCTCATCGTCGTCACCTTCCTGCACCTCGTGATCGGCGAGATGGCGCCCAAGTCGTGGGCGATCGCTCATCCCGAGACCGCGGCGAAGGCGACCGGCATCCTGGCCCGCGCCCTCACGTGGCCGCTGCGCCCGTTCCTCCTGTGGATCAACCGCATCGCGAACCGTCTGGTGAAGGCCTCGGGCGTCGAGCCGGTCGAGAAGGCCGCGGCGGGCGGTCAGGACGCCGATACGATTCGCGAGCTCGTGGCGCACTCCCGGCGCGCGGGCACTCTCGACGAGCAGTACTCCGCTCCGATCGCTCAGGCGATCGAGCTGAGCACGCTGACCGTCGGCTCGGTGGTCCGCATTGACCGGACGCCGACGGCGGTGGCGGCGGATGCCACGGCGGCCGACGTGCAGAAGGCGGCGGCGGCATCCACGCACCTCCGGATCCTCGTGGGCACGGGGCCGTCGGCGAGGGTCGCGCACGTGCGCGACACCCTCGATGTGGACTCGTCGACTCCGGCCGCCGACATCGCGCGGGATCCGCTCGTGCTGGCACCGGATGCCTCGGCGTACGACGCTCTCGCCCGGATGCGTCGCAGCCGCGTGCAGCTGGCCACGGTGGTCGACGGCGGCCGACTCCTCGGGGTCGTCACGCTCGACGATCTGCTGCGGCGAATCCTTCCGGGGGTGGGCGCGGTCTGAGCCGCCCTCGGGTCACCGCTCGTACGCGTCGACGAGCAGCGCGCCGCGAATGCTCCGGAACGTGTCGACCAGCCGGTCGAGCGCGCCACGGTTCCAGGTGGCGAGCTGCAGATCGTGGGGGCCGAGCGGCTGGAGCTTGCCGGTGCGGAGGCGTACGACCTCCCACCCGACGGCGCGAAGGGCACGGTCTTTGCGGCGGTCCGCCTGCTCACGCTGGCCGACGTGCTCCAGCCCGTGCCGGCCGATCGAGTCGTACTCGACGGCGATCCGGAGCTCGGACAGCACCAGATCGGGCCAGATCTCGACGTGCTGGAAGAACGGTCGCGAAACCCGGACGGCGGTGAGCCCCGGAGTCAGCGCGAGCCGCCCGAACAGGTCGGCACGGATGCGGTCTTCCACCGCGGACGCCGGCCGGGGTGCGCAGACCGAGACGAACGCCTCGCCGGGCGGAAGCGCCGGGGTCTTGTCGCACAGCGCCGGCGTTGGGCGGGGTCGTCGCGCACGCAGCACCCCGCCTTTCGCCCGCGCGGGCTCATCGACGGAGTCGCGCATCGGCAGCGCCACGACCCGGGTCGGTGCGGCGAGCTCGCTGCACTCCGGGCACCACGCGCTGCGTCGCCGTTCGCGACCGGGGCGAGACCGCTGCTCGGAAGGGGTGGCGGCGAACCGGTGTCCGGCATCGCACTGCCACAGAAGCAGGACGTCCGCGGCGGGCGGCACCTGGCTGAGTGCGATCCCGGCGTTCAGGTCGGGGTGATACTGCCGGATGAGCGCCGGGAACGCCGCCCACGCCTCGCGGTATGCCCCGACGGCATACGGCACATCGACGCCCTTCGACCACTGCCGTCGTGCCCACCAGGCTTCCACTCGTTCCGCCACGCGATGACGCTAGCGGCCCCCTCCGACACGACCCCGGGAGACGGCATCCGTTCGCCGACGGCAGGAGCGCGGGGCGATCGTGTCCGGCCACCGTGTTGTGCGTCTCACCCGCGCGCGGCGGCCGCGGCGAGCTCGGCCCGGGTGCGCGCACCGTGTTTCCGAAGCAGGTTCGCCACGTGGAACTTCACCGTGTTCAGGCTGATCCCCAGGCCCTCGGCGATCTCGCGGTTGCCGACGCCGGTCGTCACGAGGCGCAGCACGTCGCGCTCGCGCGCGGTGAGATCGGAGTCCGTCGTCGCATCGGCCGTTCGAGGCGACGGATCCAGGGGCAGGACGATGTCGAGCGTCGAGCCCCAGCCGAGGGTGGATGCCACGGAGAGCGAGCCCTCGAGGGCGACGACGCGCTCCGCGATCGGGCGGATGGCATCATCGTGCGCGTCGAGCGTGCCGGCGCCGTCGTCTCGCACCTGCATGAGCAGGTTTCGACCGTCGCAATCCCAGTGGATGCGCACACGACGGGCGACGCCGTCATCGACGAGCGCGAGCACGGCAGTCCGTACGATGGCGCGGGCACTGTGAGCGACATCGCCGGGGAGGGCGCGGCCGGTCGTCGGCGGCTCGACGAACTGCACGTCGAGGTCACCGAAGCGGACCAGGGGGCGCAGATCGGCGCGCAGACGAGAGAACGCCCCCGTCACCGGTTCCAGCAACGTGCTCCGCTGCCGATCCGTGGCCGTGCGCAACTCGATGAGGGCGGCCGAGGCGATCTCGACGGCCTCGGCGCGGGCCGCGGCGTCCGTCAACCGCGCCGACCGGAGGGCCGCGAGGATCGACTCGAGGGTCAGCGCGTGCCGGTCGGCCTGGTCGGCGAGGATGCGCGCGTGTTCGGATGCCGCCGAGCGACTTGCGTGGATGTCTGCGTCTGTGGCCACCCGATCGAACCTAGCCCTCCTACCCGACAGAACGGTCCCATCCGATCGGATGGGACCACCGCCTACCCGGGCAGCAGCGTCGCGGACGGATCACGGGGACGATCGACGTATGGCTTCCCTCACCGTCGCCGACGCCCTCGGCACGATCGACCGCGAACTCCGCGACGTCACCGCCGCGCTGCGGCAGGCCGACCCGCAGCCGTTCGAGAGCGCGCTCAGACTTCTGAGCGACGCCGAGCGCGTCTTCGTGCACGGGGCGGGGAGATCCGGACTGGCGCTGCGCTCGACGGCGATGCGGCTCATGCATCTCGGGCTGCGGGTCCACGTCGTCGGCGAGGTCACGACGCCGGCGATCCGTCGCGGCGACGTGCTCCTCGTGGCCAGTGGCTCGGGCACCACCGGCGGGATCGTGCAAGCGGCCCGAACGGCTGCCGATGTCGGCGCGCGCGTGCTCGCGATCTCGACGACGGCCGAGGCGCCCCTATCCGACATCGCCGAGACGACCCTGGTCATCCCGGCGGCGACGAAAACGGATCGCTCGGGCACGGCATCCGCTCAATACGCGGGAAGCCTGTTCGAGCAGGCGGTGGCGATCCTCGGCGATGCCCTCTTCCACACACTGTGGCAGCGCAGCGGCCGCTCCGCCGACGACCTCTGGCCCCGCCACGCCAACCTCGAGTGACCCGCGCCCTCGAATGACCCGCGCCGAAGATCCGGCGCCCACCCACCGAAAGGACACCCCATGCAGCTTCAGTTCGCCATGGACACACTGACCATCGAGCACGCCCTCGACCTTGCGGGCAAAGCCGCGCCCCACGTCGACGTCCTGGAACTGGGAACCCCGCTCATCAAGAGCGCGGGGCTCTCGGCCATCACCGCGATCAAGGAGGCTCACCCCGACAAGATCGTGTTCGCCGACCTCAAGACGATGGATGCCGGTGAGCTCGAGGCCGACATGGCCTTCCAGGCGGGGGCCGATCTCGTGACCGTGCTCGGCGTCGCCGGTGACAGCACCATCGCCGGAGCGGTGAAGGCTGCGACGGCGCACGGAAAGGGGGTTGTCGTCGACCTCATCGGCGTCTCCGACAAGGTCGCGCGGGCGAAGGAGGTCACCGCCCTCGGTGCCGAGTTCGTGGAGATGCACGCGGGTCTCGATGAGCAGGCGGAGGACGGCTTCACGTTCGAGACGCTGCTGCGCGACGGCGAGGCATCCGGGGTCGACTTCTCGGTCGCGGGCGGGATCACCGCGCGCACCGTCCGGGCCGTGCAGGAGTCGGGCGCCCGCGTCGCCGTGGCCGGAAGCGCGATCTACAGCGCCGAGGACGTGGCATCCGCTGCGGCGGAGATCCGCGCCGCCATGTCGGAGCACGCCGCGTCCTGACGCGGATGCTGGGAGGTGAGGGCTCGGTGCCGGGAGGCGCCGGGCCCTTCGGCGTGGTGCGTGACGTGCTGCCTAGAAGGCCCACCGGTCGTCGTCGCCGTCATCGGCACCGGCCGCTTCAGGCCACTCGAGCCGGAAGCCGCACTCGCGGCACTCATCGGCCCCGATGCCCTCGTCGAGCAGAGGATGCATCGTCACGCCGCACGACGGGCATATCGGCTGTGCATCCTCGTCGTGGGGGTCTCTGTAGATCATCGTCGCTCCGCTCGCACCGTGGGCCCCGAAGGTCGTGAGGCGCCGCCCGAGGAAACGTCGCCGTCGAGGCGACTGTTCCCGCATCGCCCGCCGCCGCCCCGGTGACAGCGGAAGGCCCCCACATCGCGGCGATGTCGGGGCCTCTGCCGTAGGGCGGGTGGGACTTGAACCCACGATCGTCGGGTTATGAGCCCGCTGCCTTGACCAGCTTGGCCACCGCCCCTCGATGCGTCCGAGCTTACCGGCATCCATTCCGGGCGCGTGGGCGTTCCGGCCGGCCGAAGGCACCCGAACGTAGGCGCTGGGCGGACGAACCCGGCCCGGCGCGAAGCGGCGCGGGTCAGTGCACCCGGGGCTTCTTCGGCTTGCCGTCGGCGGTGAGCTGGGGGTGGTGGCGCGTCAGCTGGATGACGCCCCACGTGGCGATGGCGCCGGCGATCGCGAAGCCGATCAGCGCCCACACCGGAGCGGTCGACGCCTCTCCGAGTACCGACAGGCCGATGAGCACGGCCACGATCGGGTCGATGACCGTGAGACCGGCGATGACCAGGTCGGGCGGGCCCACCGAGTAGGCCGTCTGCACGAAGTAGGCGCCGACGGCCACGGCGCCCAGCAGCGCCACGACGCACAGCAGCGTCAGCCACTCGAAGTTGCCCGCTTGGATGCGGCTGATGATCACCTTGGCGAGCGTCGCGACGAAGCCGTAGATGACGCCCGCGGCCATGATGTAGAACAACGCCTGGGCGCGGCGGACGACCAGCCAGAAGACCGCGAAGACCACGACCACCACGGCCAGGATGCCGAGGATGATGAGCAGCTCGCGCGAGGTGACGATCTGCTCGGTGGCGAACAGCGCCGCGATCGTCACGAAGATGAAGATGCCGCCGACGCACGCGGCGATCGCGATGAGCGACTGGCGCGTCGGCTTGTGGCGCGACACCCGCGCGTTGAGCACGGTCGTGATGACAAGGGCGATCGCGCCCAGGGGCTGCACGAGGATCAGCGGCGCTACCGAGAGCGCCGCGAGCTGGCAGACGATGGCCAACCCCAGCATGATCGTTCCGGCGACCCAGGACGGGCGGGTCAGCAGCGACGTGACCTGCGACCGCGAGAGCCCGCCGGTCGTCTTGCCCGACAACCGCTCGACCTTCTGCACGCCGCGGTGCTGATACTGAGCACCGAACGACATGAACACCGCGCCGAGCAGCGCCAACGGGATCCCGAGCAGAATGCGAGGATCGCGGAAGACACCGACGAGCTGGTCGATACCGTCGGTGAGGGAGACATCGAGCGGGATCACCCTCCGACGATAGCCGCCGCCTCCCCGCTTAGGCTGGAGACGTGGCCGTTCTCCCTATCCGCATCATGGGCGATCCCGTGCTGCACGCCCCCGCTTCCCCCGTCGCCGAGATCACCGACGACATCCGCTCGCTGGTCGCCGACATGTTCGAGACCATGGACGCCGCCCCCGGCGTGGGCATTGCCGCACCCCAGGTCGGGGTGGGTCTGCGGATCTTCACGTACTCCTACGAAGACGACGAGGGCGCGCCGTGGCGCGGAGTGGTCATCAACCCCGAGCTGTGGATCCGCCCGCTCGAACCGGGCTACCCCGACCCCGATGAGGAGTCCGAGGGATGCCTGTCCTTCCCGGGCGAACGGTTCCCTCTTCGCCGGTCCGACGCGGCGCTGCTGACCGGCGTCGATCTCGATGGGGAGCCCGTCCGTATCGAAGTCACGGGGTGGCGTGCCCGCATCCTCCAGCACGAGTTCGACCACCTCGACGGTGTGCTCTACATCGATCGCCTCGACGAGGAAGACAGCCGGGTCGTCGCGAAGATCGCGCGGAAGCGCAAGTGGGGCAAGCCCGGCGCGGCGTGGATGCCGGGAGTGGACGACATCGAGGCGTGAGCCGCGCTAGTACAAGCCTCGGTCCTGCAGCTCCCGCTGCAGGACGGGGGCCAGCCGTTCGGCGAACGCCGGGGTCAGGTGCGTCTCGTCGTATCGCACCGGCGTGTCGCCGGCGAAGGCCGGGCAGACGTTCTCCCAGCACGTGAACGGGAGGGCGCTGATCGCGGTGTTGCCGGTGGCGGATGCCTCCGCCTCGGCGGCCGCTTCCATCTGCGTCCACACGTCGTCGACAGCGGCAAGGCACGCGGACGGACCGGTGACCGGCGAGTAGCAGCGGTTCAGATCCGCCCCGTGGGGCGGGGGCGACAGGAAGACCGTCCGTCCCGGAGGCGCCCAGGGCCCGACCTCCGCGAAGGTCGCTGCCGCGAGGCGCGGTGCGTCGAGGGTCTCGCCGTCGACCGAGCGGCCGAGCGTGAACGCGTTGGAGACGATGACCAGATCGGCGGGGTCCGCGGCGATCATGGTCCGCACCTGCTCCTTGCGCGGCTCGCACGCCCCCGCGACCGCGGGATCGCGACTCTCGACCGCGACGTCGGTGAACCGGCATCCGTACATCCCGACCGTCGTGGCGCGCCACGTCCCGCCGCTGCGTTCCGCGAGGGCCGCGAGGGTCGGTGCGTACGCCATGGCGCTGGAGTCGCCGACGAGGTACACGTGACGCGGGGCCGCAGGGTCGCCGAACGTGCACCGTCCTGCGTCGGGAGCGATGTCGGGGGTGAAGCAGTCGTGAGCGCGGTTGTCGGACGACGACTCGCGGATGACCTCATCGAGGCCCGGGCGCAGCTCCGGCCAGCGGGTGGCGCTCACGGCCGCCGCCAGTTCGGCCTGCAGCGTCGGCAGCGCCTCGGCGATCTCGGCGGGGTCGGCCGAAGCGACGACCTTGGTTCCGGGGAGCGGGAGCGTGGGCGCGCCGTACGCGGCGAAGACGCTCAGCACGGTGGCGCCCGCGCCGATCGTCAGCACCGCGGCGCCCCAGCCCATGCGTCCGGCGTATCGCTCGCGCCAGGCGCCCCACGTCGTGGGGCGTGGATCGGGTGAGCGGTCGTGGCTCCCGGGCGCGGGAGGGGCGGTGGACTCGGCGGCGACGGCGACGAGGAGCGGGGCGGCAGAGAGGACGGTCTGCTTCTCGACCGAAGCCGCACGCGGCGCCGCCGAGAATGTCTCCGTGCCGCGCGTCCCCGCGCCGGTCGCGGGCCGCGGGCGCGAACCCGGGTAGTAGCGCTGACCGGGCACCCATCCGGCGGGCCGGGATGCCACGGCCGCCGGCCGCTCGGTTGCCGCCGGAGCGGCCTCGGGCTGCTTCGCGAGCGGCGTCGAGGGCGCATCACCGGCATCTTCTCGTGTGGCCTGTCGACGCTCCAGCCAGGGCGAGCGGTGGATCGGCTGCTCGACACAGAGGTACGTCGCGACGGTGAGCACCGCCGTGATGAGGAGCACGATCGGCATCCAGGCGGGTCCGGGGGGAAGCACGACACCGGCGAAGACGATCACCGGCAGATGCCAGAGGTACAGGGAATAGGAGACGTCGCCCACGGCCACGCTCAGCGGGTTCGTCAAGGGGAACAGGTGCCGGTGGCGCGGATCGCCGCCCACACCGCCGGCGATCACCAGTGCGGCGCCCGTCACGGGCAGAGCCGCCCACGGGGCGGGGAACGGCGAGGCGGGATCGATGAGGACGACCGCTGCAGCGATCAGGCCCACGCCCGCCCACGCGGACGTGACCCGCAGAGCAGCCGGCATCCGTCCGAGAACCGGAGCCATCGCCGCGAGGACCGCGCCGACAGCGAGCTCGCCGACACGCGCCGGCGTCGAGAAGTACGCGCCGGTGGGATCCTCCGCGGTGAGGTGAACGGCCGCGAGCGCCGATGCCACCGCGATGCCCCCGGCCATGATCGCGACCATCCCCCGTACGAGGCGTCCGCGACGTGCCGCTGCGGGAACGAGGGCGATCGCCGTCACCAGGAGCAGGGGCCACGCGAGTGAGAACTGTTCCTCGATCGACAGCGACCAGAAATGCTGCAGGGGCGACACGTCATCCGAGGAGAAGTAGTTCCGACCCTCGAATGCGAAGCGCCAGTTGGAGACGAGACCGAGCGCCGAGAGCGCGTCCCCGAGAGTCTGCTCGGCGCGGGCGCGGTGAAAGACGAGGAACGCGACGGCGACCACCGATGCCAACACCAGCGACGCCGCGGGCAGAAGGCGCCGGACGCGCCGGGCGAAAAACGCACGCAGATCGATGGCGCCGGTCTCGCGCGCGTCCCGCAGCAGGAGGCCGGTCACGAGGAAGCCCGACAGGACGAAGAACACGTCCACGCCGGTGAAGCCCCCCGTGGGCCACCCGGTGAGGTGACTGGCGACGACGCCGAGAACGGCCACCGCCCGGAGGCCCTGTAGATCCAGGCGGGTGCGGCTCGGGGTGGGCACGGCTCGGGCTTCCTCTCGGGCCGTCCGGCGCGGCCGACCCGAGCCTAGTGGAACCGTTCCCACGACGCCGCGCGGCCCCGGGCCGGTAGGTCAGCGCTCCGCGAAGCTGTGCAGACCGAGGTCTTCGCTCAACCGTTCGCTGACGATGCGCCCTCGCACGCTCGTCCCCTGCGCGTCCAGGGGTGGGCTGACGACGGCCGCCCCGAGAGCTCCGCGAGCGGCGAGGACGATGGCGCCCGACACGCTCGACTTGGCGGGGATGCCGACCGCCCTCATCCACCTCCCGGACCCGTCGTAGACGCCGCACGTCGCCATGACCGACACGACGTCGCGTGCGACGCGGGCAGGAACGGCACGCTCACCGGTGCGAGGGTTGACGCCGGCGCCCGCGAGCGTCGCCCCCATGACGGCCAGGGTCTCGGCATCCACGAGCGTCGCGCACGACCGTGCGTACACGGCGACCGCCTCATCGGCGCCCACCGACATGCTCCCCTCGGCCCGCATCAGGTGGGCGAGGGCGTGGTTCCGATCGCCGAGCAGGTGCTCGTTGTGGGCGATGTCCTCGTCGACCTCGAGGTCGCGCCCGGCGAAGGCCGCGAGCCCGCGCGCGATGCGGTCGGCGCGCGCCTCGGCGTCCGATCCGTCGACGAGCGAGGCCGTGAGCAGCGCGCCCGCGTTCACCATGGGGTTCGGCGGACGCCCGGTTCCGCTCTCGAGCTTGATGGCGTCGAAGGCCTCGCCGGTCGGCTCGATCCCCACGCGATCGAGAGCCTCGCCGTCGGTGTCGAGCAACGCGAGGGCGAACAGGAAGGGTTTCACCGCAGACTGCAGGCTGAACGGCGCATCCCCCTGTGCGCTCGACCGCACCTCGCCGTCGGGGAGGGCGAGCGCGATCGCGCACAGGTCGGGATCGGCGTCCTCGAGCTGCGGAATGCTGTCGTCGACACGACCCTCCCGCTCCGGAAGCACTCTGTCGCGGAGCGCATGGAGATCGTACGCGCGGGGATCGGGTCCGGATGGCATGCCCCCAGCCTGTCAGGCCGACGGCGCGGGTGGGGCGGCGGGTGCGGGGGTTGTCAATGGCAGTGACGCCCCGGCCGAGGTGCTGATGCCCTGTGGTCATGAACGACAGAGAGCAGACCCCCATCGCGGATCCGGCTTCGCAGGAGACCGATCAAGACGACACGTCGATCGTGCCCGACATCGAGGCGGACCCCGCCGAGGCCGAGGAGCAGCGCATGGAGGGCGTGGACGAGGACACTCCCGGCCTGGGGTGACGCCACGCCGAGTGCTTCTCGGGCGCTGGTGCCGGCCCAACGCGCCACCGGGATCCATCCCTCGCCGCTTCCGAAAGTTTCGCTGGAAGCGCGGTACGATCGCGGCATGAGTGCTGCCGCCGACGGGTCTCGCATCCGTCTTGCCGACATCGCCGCCGAGGCCGGGGTCTCCGTGGCGACGATCTCCAAAGTGCTCAACGGGCACGCCGACATCTCCCCCGCGACGCGTGCGCGCGTGGACGCCCTGCTCACCGCGCGGGGCTACACGCGGCGCCCCGTGGGCGAGAAACCGCGGGGCGACCTGATCGAGCTGGTGTTCCACGAGTTCGAGGCGAGCTGGTCGATGGAGATCATCGCGGGGGTCGAGGAAGTGGCGAAACAGCGTGGTCTCGCGGTCGTCGTCTCGGAGAGCGGCGGGGCGCACGCGCTCGGTGAGGACTGGCTGGAGGGCGCCCTCCGGCGCCGTCCGGCGGGCATCGTGCTGGTGGCTTCGGCCCTGGTCGACCGTCAGCGGTTGCGTCTGGCCACGCGTGGCATCCCTCTCGTCATCGTCGACTCGGCGGGTGACCCGCCGGCAGACATCCCCTCCGTGGGCTCGGCCAACTGGGCCGGGGGTCTCGCCGCGACGAGGCACCTCATCGAGCTCGGGCACCGCAGGATCGCGGCGATCACCGGGCCCGGCGACATGCTGTGCTCGCTCGCGCGCGTCGACGGCTACCGCTCCGCCATGGCCAGCGCGGGCCTGGAGGTCGATCCGCGCTGGGTGCGCTTCGGCACGTTCTACGTCGAAGGGGGACGCGATGCGGCGCGCGAACTGCTGGCCCTGGATGACGCGCCGACCGCGATCTTCGCCGGGAACGATCTGCAGGCGCTGGGGGTCTACGACGCGGCCCGGGAGCGGGGCATGCGACTCCCGGACGATCTGTCCGTGGTGGGCTACGACGACATCGCCCCCGCGCGCTGGGTGAGCCCGGCCCTCACGACGATCCACCAACCGCTGCGACGAATGGGAGCCGAGGCCACGCGGATGGTGCTCGACGCCGCGACGCGAAGCTCGGGTGACGTCGTCCCGCGGGTCGATCTGGCCACGCACCTCGTGGAGCGCGGCAGCACCGCTCCCCCGCGCTGATGATCGACGGGGTGCGCACGGCCGTGAGATGGGAGCGCACCCACGGAACTTTCGCTTTGGTTTCGTAACGGTTGCGTAACCGGACGGCCGGAGACCCCCCTCCTCGCGCATAAGTTGTTCGCCACAACCAACTGCGCAAAGGAGCGCTCGTGCATCGACGCCTATCCCCTCTGGTCTCCCTCGCCGCCGTAGGAGCCCTCGTTTTCGGTGGAGCCGCGCCCGCGGTCGCCGCCCCGACCGTCATCACCTCCGTCGACTTCGAAGACGGAACGACCGGTACCTGGACCCGCAGCGGTGGGACCGACGACACCCTGACCGTGATCGACCTCGACGGTGAGAAGGTGCTCGAGGTCGCCGACCGCGACGCCGACTACGTCGGCATCCAGAGCCCGACCGGTATCTACGAAGCCGGCACGACCTACGACTTCTCCCTGCGGGTGCGCCTGGCACCGGGCACGCCGGACACCAGCGCCCGCGTGGTCATGAAGCCGGCCTACACCTGGATCGGCAACACCAGCGTGACGGCGACGGGGTGGACCACGATCTCCGGGTCGTTCACAGCCCCGGACGGCGACATCTCGGGGTTGCAGGCGTACATCGGCACCTCCGACATCGCGGAAACGCCCGCGTTCACCTACTACGTCGACGACATCGTCGTGACCACCGCTGCCGCGTCCGGTGGCGGAGAAGTCCCCGACGTGGCACCGGGCGGTGCTGTTGATCCCACCGCGACCCCCGCTTCGGCGGCCCAGGGCACCGGCAACGTCGCCGCTCTCACCTTCGACGACGGCCCGAACGCCGGCACGACGCCCGCGCTGCTGGACTTCCTCGCCGAGAACGACATCCGCGCGGTGTTCTGCGTCATCGGCCAGAACATCACCGCTCCCGGTGGCGCCGACCTGCTCCGGCGCATCGTCGCCGAGGGACACGTGCTGTGCAACCACTCGACGACCTACGACGACATGGGTTCACTGACGCAGGACCAGGCCGCGACCCGCATGGCGGAGAACCTCACCATCATCCGCTCCGCGCTGGGTGACGCGGACTACCCCGTGCCGTTCTTCCGCGCTCCGAACGGTTCGTGGGGCAACACCCCCGAGGCTGCGGTCTCGCTCGGGATGCAGCCCCTCGCGGTGGTCAACACCATCGACGACTGGCAGACCCAGGACGTCGCGACGCTCACGGCGAATCTCCGCTCCGCGATCACGGCGGGACAGGTGGTGCTGGTGCACGACGGTGGCGGCGACCGCAGCGGATCGCTCGCCGCGGTGGAGACGGTCGTGACCGAGCGCCTCGCCGAGGGGTGGACGTTCACCCTTCCTGTCGGAGTTGCCGACGATGGCACCGGCGGGGCGCCGCAGCCCGGCGATGTCCTCATCGACACGGACTTCGATTCGGGAGATCTCGACGGCTGGTCGGCCCGGGCCGGATCGGACACCTCCGACCCGCAGGTGACCGTCGTCGACGGCGGCGCGGATGACACACCGTCCGCCGCCCAGGTCGCTGAGCGCACGCACGAGGGCGACGGCATTCAGCGCAGCATCGTCGGCATCCTCGAACCCGGCGCGACCTACGCCGTGAGCGCTGCCGTGCGTTTCGCGCCCGGAGCCGCGACGGGTCAGGGGCTCACGCTCTCGGCACGCACCGTCTCCGGCGGTACGCAGAACTTCGCCAACCTTCTTCAGATCGAGAACGCGACCGCCAGCGGGTGGACCACCGTGCGCGGCGAGTTCACCGTGCCGACCTACGATTCGGCCGCGGAGATCTACATCGAGGCCCGCTACAACAGCGGCAACACCTCGACGTTCCTGGTGGATCAGGTGCGGATCTCGGTTCCCGAGGACGCGCAGGTCGACACCAGCCTCACCCCGGTGAAGGACACGGTCGACTTCCCGCTCGGGGTGGCCATCGACTCGCGCGAGACGACCGGTGCGGCCGCGCAGTTGCTGCTGCACCACTACAACCAGATCACCCCCGAGAACCACATGAAGGTCGAGGCCTGGTACACCGGGCCGGGACAGTTCGCGCGGAACGCCGAAGCGACAGCCCTGCTCGACTTCGCGCAGGCGGAGGACATCGGGCTGTACGGGCACGTGCTGGTCTGGCACTCGCAGACCCCGGCGTGGTTCTTCCAGGACGATTCGGGGCGCGAGCTGACGACGTCGGATGCCGACAAGCAACTGCTGCGCGAGCGCCTGCGGACGCACATCTTCGATGTCGCGGCATCCATCGCGGACGACTACGGACCCTACGGGTCGGACACGAACCCGCTCATCGCGTGGGACGTGGTCAACGAGGTCATCTCCGACCAGGCCACCCCGGACGGGCTGCGCACGAGTCGCTGGTACCAGGTGCTGGGCGAGGAGTTCATCCGGCTGGCGTTCCAGTACGCCGACGACGCCTTCAACGAGGAGTACGCGGCGCCCGGCACCGACCGTCCGGTCAAGCTGTTCATCAACGACTACAACACCGAGATCGACGCGAAGGGGGCGCAGTACGAAGCCCTCGTGAAGCGTCTGCTGGATGCGAACGTGCCGATCGACGGCGTGGGACACCAGTTCCACACCTCGATCAACACGCCGATCGCCGCCCTGCGCGGAGCTCTCGAGCGGTTCGAGGGACTCGGTCTGATGCAGGCGGTGACGGAGCTCGATGTGACGATCAACCCCGCTGACGACCCCAACCGGGTGCGTCAGGGGTACTTCTACCGCGATGTGTTCGCCCTGCTGCGCGACTACCACGCGTCGGCTCCGGCGGCGGAGAAGATCTTCTCGGCCACGGTGTGGGGCCTCACGGACACGCGATCGTGGCGCGCGGAGCAGCAGCCCCTGTTGTTCACGGGCGGGTTGCAGCCGAAGCCGGCCTACTACGGCGCGATCGACGACGGCGAGGGGCTGCCCGCGTTGATCACGACCGCGAACGTGTTCGAAGGCGATGTGGAAGCCGATGCCGAGTTCACCGAGGCTCCGGAGTGGCGCAACCTGCCCTTCCACCCGCTGACCGAGAACGCCGGGGGGTGGCAGTCCCGGTGGAACGCCGATCACCTCGCCGTGATCGTGCGGTCGTCGGCGACGCCCGACCGGGTGGCGTTCACGTACGGAGACCAGGAGTACTTCTACGCTCCGGACGCTGCGGGATCGGTGCCGGGGGCGCAGACGGTCGTCGAGGGTGTCACCTACACCCTGGCCCACCTGCCGCACTCGGGCGTGCAGGCGGGACAGGGGGCCGACTTCGATGTGCGGCTGCTGACCGACGATCAGGTCGTCGGTGCGTGGAACTCCCCCGGCGCCACCGGGCGGCTCTCCTTCCTCGAGCCGCTGTCGTTCCTGCCGGTGCCCGAGCTCGCGGCGCCGACCGTGGACGGTGAGGTGGATGCCGCCTACGCCGACGCCGCCGTGGCGACCACCGCTCGCACGGTCGAGGGGTCGGCCGACGGGGCCAGCGCCGAGGTCCGGACGCTGTGGCAGGGCAACACGCTGTACGCCCTGTTCGAGGTGACCGACCCCGTGATCGACCTGTCGGGGAGCGACCCGTGGCAGCAGGACAGCGTCGAGCTGTTCCTCAACCTCGGGAACACCAAGGCGGGGAGCTACGGCCCGAACGACACGCAGATCCGCATCTCGGCCGACAACGTGCTGTCCTTCGGTTCGGGGAACACCGCGGTCCAGGAGGCACGGGTGACGGCGAGTGCGACGGCGCGCACCGCCGACGGGTACCGCGTGGAAGTCGCGATCGACCTGGTCGGTCAGTCGGGGGGACAGAGCAACGTCCCGCTCGGCGGCCTCGACACGGTGCACGGCATCGACTTCCAGGTGAACGATGGTCGACCCGAGGGGCGGTTCTCGGTCAAGACCTGGGCAGACCCGACCGGGACCGGCTACCAGACCACCGCACGGTGGGGCGTCGCCGAGTTGGTCGCCGAGGTGACCGACCCGGGCACCGACCCCGGTACCGACCCGGGCACCGGCCCCGGTACGGACCCGGGCACCGGCCCCGGTACCGACCCGGGCACCGGCCCCGGCACTACGCCGGGAACGGGCCCCGGCACAACGCCGCTCCCCGGAACGGCGACCGGTCCCCTGCCGCCGTCGCGCGGGTCGGCGGACGCGCTCGCCAGCACCGGTGGAACGGTGCCGCTCGGGGCTGTCGCGATCGGTGTCCTGATGGTGCTCGGCGGGGCCATCGTGGCCATCCGCCGACGGGGTCAGCGCGCCTGATCCTCCACGCGGACGGTCCGTGACCGGAGGGGGTGATCGCGTAAGCGGTCGCCCCCTTTGGCCGTCGCGGTTCCCGGCCGTGATCGACGAACACGCGACGAAGGCCCGGCGCAGCGCGCCGGGCCTTCGTGCAAGAAAAAGGTAAGGCCCGGGGTGGAAGCCCGGGCCTAGGTGAGAGCCGCGTTAGATGGACGCGGGTCTCTCGCTCCCCGGCTTGGACTCGAACCAAGAACCTATCGGTTAACAGCCGATTGCTCTGCCAATTGAGCTACCGAGGATCATGCCCCCCTACCGGCGGGCAACCAGACGATACTAACAGCACCGTGGCGCGGCGGAAAAATCAGCCGGCGGAAATCCGTCGGTCGGGCGCGCCGCCGGGAGTCCATTGCAGCTCTTCCGTGCTCGGACCGAACGCCACCACGTGACCGCCGCGCAGAACGAGCACATCGGCTTCCAGATCGCGCGGCGCGTCGGCGTCATTCGTCACCACGAACGCCGCCATCCCCCGTTCCTCACGGCGGCGCACGATGGCCGTGCGCACGGCCGCCCGCACCTCGACATCGAGGTTCGCGTACAGGTCGTCGGCGACGAGCAGACGCGGCTCGAGCACCAGCGATCGCGCCACCGCGACGCGCTGACGCATGCCGGCGCTGAGTTCGTACGGGTACTTCGGAGCGGTCCCGAGCGGCAACTCCATCTCGTCGAGCAGTGTCGCGACCCGGACGGCGAGAGCCCGCGCGTTGACGCGGCGATCGCGCGCGGTGATCGGCTCGGAGATGACCTCAGAGACGGTCAAGCGGGCCGGCAGGTTCGCGCCGGCGCCCTGCGGCAGGTAGCCGGTGTGGAACGTCCACTCGCGCACCGCCCGCCCGGGGTGGCGTGCAGAAATGCCGTGCACGCGCGCGTCTCCCCCAACCACCGCGAGCCCTTCGTCGGGACGGCCCGCGAGAAGCGAGGCGAGCGACGTCTTCCCCGACCCGGTCGGACCCATCACGACGAGGCTGCGAGCCGCGGCGAGGGTCAGAGTGACACCGTCGATCACCCGGACGCCGTTGCGGGCGAGCGAGAGGTCATCGGCGCGGATGGCGACAGCGGTGTCGAGGGACCGGGGCATGCTGACATCCTCCCCGAGGTGCGTCCCGGATGCCAGCCGCAACGCGTCAGGAGTCGGTCAGGCGTTGCCGATCGGCATCCAGTTCGCGCAGGCGCAGACGCAGACGGCGGCCGTCCTCGGAGTCCGCCGGCACGCGTTGGATGCCGCGCAGCAACTCGTCCTTCTCGCGCTGCAGTTCGCGGATCAGGAGTCCTCGCGCCAGATCGTTCGCCGACGCGACCGCGCCCTCCTCGCTACGGGCCGGGAACTCGGCGGTCAGCAACTCGGCCGCCAAGGTGCGGAACGGTTCGCGCACCGCTTCGACGGCGGTGACGGCCCAGCCCGGCTGGGACAGATCCGTGGATGCCAGCGAGCTCCGCACCGCCTCGAGGGCGGGGTGGCCGAAGGGGGTCTGCAGGGCACGGAGGAAGAGGTCGGCCTCGATGCGGTGGCCGTACTGCAGGAACGCCATCATCGCGCCCCGTTCGAGCGCGACGTCCCGGGTGTTCGGCAAGGACGCGAGCGTGACCGACGGGGCGACGGCGGCGACGGGTTCGGCGCTTGCGCCGCGTTGCGCCTCGCGCTTCTCGGCTCGGTCGGCACCTCGAGCCGCGCGCTCGACCGCGCCCTGCACCTCGGGGATGTCCAGGCCCAGGCGACGGGCCAGGACGCGGACGTACCCGGGGCGCAGCGCCGGGTCGCGGATGTCGGCGACGATGGGGGCCGCGGCGCGGAGAGCGCCCGCGCGGCCTTCCACGCTCGACAGATTGAAGTCCTTCAGACGCTGATCGATGACGAACTCGAACATGGGCGCCTTGGCGTCCATGAGCGCCCGTACCGCGCCGTCCCCGCGCTGAAGGCGGAGGTCGCACGGATCGAGCCCCTCGGGCGCGACCGCGACGTACGTCTGCGCGGCGAAACGCTTCTCGTCGGCGAAGGCGCGCAGCGCCGCCTTCTGCCCCGCGGCATCCGGATCGAAGGTGAACACGACCTCCCCTGAGGCGCTGTCATCACCCATGACGCGTCGCAGGACCGTGATGTGGTCGCTGCCGAAGGCGGTGCCGCACGAGGCGATGGCGGTGGTGACGCCCGCGAGGTGACAGGCCATGACGTCGGTGTAGCCCTCGACGACGACGACACGGTGCTCGCGCGAGATGTCGCGCTTGGCGAGGTCGAGACCGTACAGCACCTGCGCCTTCTTGTAGATCGGCGTTTCGGGGGTGTTGAGGTATTTGGGGCCCTGGTCGTCGTCGTACAGCTTGCGTGCGCCGAATCCGATGACCTGGCCGGTCACGTCGCGGATGGGCCAGACGAGGCGGCCCCGGAAGCGGTCGTACACTCCGCGCTGGCCCTGGGAGACGAGCCCTGACTGGAGCAGCTCGTCACGTGTGAACTTCTGCGCGAGGAGATGATCCATGAGCGAGGACCAGCCCTTGGGCGCGTACCCCACCCCGAAGTGCGCGGCCGCGCCCGCGTCAAAACCGCGATCGCCGAGGAAGCGGCGAGCCGTGTCGGCTTCGGGCGACATCAGCTGCGCCCGGAAGTACTCTGCGGCGGCGGCGTTCGCCGCATACAGGCGCGAGCGGCCGGTCGTCTCCGGAGCGGCCCCGCCGTCCTCGTAGTGCAGCGTGTAGCCCACGCGGGCGGCCATCCGCTCGACCGCCTCCGTGAACGACACGTGGTCCATCGCGCGCAGGAACGAGTACACGTCCCCGGACTCACCGCAGCCGAAGCAGTGGTAGTAGCCGACCTGCGGCCTCACGTGGAAGCTCGGGCTGCGCTCATCGTGGAAGGGGCACAGGCCCTTCATCGACCCGACACCCGCGGGCTTCAGAGCGACGCGCTCACCGACGACGTCGGCGATGTTGACCCGCGCCTTGACCTCGTCGATGTCGGTCTGCCGGATGCGCCCGGGCATCAGGCATCCGCTCCCCGCGGCCCACGCGCGCCCGGGGCCCAGACGCCGAGCTCGGCGGCATCCACGTCGCCCACGAGCCGGCCGTGCCAGGCGATGGCGAGCTGATCGGTGAGGCTCGCCACCTGATCGACGATCACGCGGCGCCGGGCGGTGTCGTCCTCGGCCGCGGCGAAGTCGGGGGCGTGCAGCGCATCGAGCGCGTCGGGGTTCTCCCACAGGGCGGATGCCAACCGCTTGAGGACGCGTCGCTGCTCGCGGTAGAGCGCTTTGCGGCCGTCGATGGAGACCACGGTCGCGCCGATGATGCCCTTCAGAACCGCCATCTCGGCTTCGACGACCCGGGGAACCACCACGTGCGCGCGGTAGCGCGTGAGGTCACGCACCGCATACGCATCGCGCGTCGCAGTCGTGGCGGCGCGCGCGAAGCGTCCGATGAGATCCGAGGTCAGGTTCTTCAGCCGCGCGAGCGCGGGCCGGGATCCGTCGAAGGAGTCGATCCACTCGGGCAGCCGCATGAGGCGGTACAGCGCGTCGGCGAGTTCGTCGCGCGAGAAGTCGTAGCCGACCCACGTCTGGATCGCGGTGAGAAGCGACTCGTGCCCGGCCGGGGAAGTCAGACGCGCCGGGTCGATGTAGCGGTTGACGACCGCGTCCTCGAAGTCGTGGACCGAGTACGCGATGTCGTCCGAGAGGTCCATGACCTCGGCCTCGATGCAGCGGACGCGCCCCGGGGCGCCGTCGCGCATCCAGTGGAACACCGGCTCGTCGTCGGGGTAGACACCGAACTTGAGGCGTCCGCCCGGATCGGGAAGGGGCGCGTCGGCGGTCCACGGGTACTTGCACGTGGCATCCAGGCTCGCCCGGGTGAGGTTCAGCCCGAAAGGGCGGCCATCGGGGCCGATGACCTTCGGCTCGAGACGCGTCAGGATGCGGAGGGTCTGCGCGTTGCCCTCGAAGCCCCCGATGTCTTCGGCCCACTCGTTGAGCGCGCGCTCACCGTTGTGACCGAAGGGCGGATGACCGAGGTCGTGGCTGAGGCACGCGGTGTCGACGACGTCGGGCGACAGCTCGAGGGCGGTCGCCAACTCGCGCCCCACCTGCGCCACCTCGAGAGAGTGCGTCAGACGGTTGCGCGCGAAGTCGGCGGGGCTCGCCGGGCTCAGGACCTGTGTCTTGGCAGCGAGACGGCGGAGGGCCGCCGAGTGCAACACGCGGGCGCGGTCGCGAGCGAAGTCGTCGCGCAGGGAGCGGTGTCGCTCTTCATGGAAGCGGGCGGCGTCGACGTCGTCGTACCCCGACGGGCGCGCGACGCTCACCGCAACCTCACCCGCCACTGTGGTGGAGCTCCGCGTCAGCGAGGGCACGACCGGCGTCGTCGCCGATCTCCCGCGAGTCGAGCCAGCCGTCCGGCAGCGCGGGACGCTTGGGCGAACCGGCGCGACCCCGCTGCCCTTCCGCTGCCTCGCCCGGGTAGGGGGCGTCGAGCTCCATGGTCGCGAGCAGGTCGTCGATCTCGGTCAGGGTCGAGGCGGTGGCCAGGCTGGCCCGCAGCTCACCACCGACCGGGTAGCCCTTGAAGTACCAGGCGACGTGCTTGCGGATGTCGCGGCATCCGCGCCCCTCGTCCTCGAAGAACTCCACCAGCAACTCCGCGTGCCGGCGGAACGCGCGAGCGACGAAGCCGAGCGTCGCGTCGACGGGCTCGCCGGTGGCAGCACCGGGGCGTCCCAGTGCACGGGCGAGGTCGCCGAACAGCCAGGGACGGCCGAGGCATCCGCGGCCGACGACGACGCCGTCGCACCCGGTCTCGTCCATCATGCGCACGGCGTCGCCGGCCGACCAGATGTCGCCGTTGCCCAGTACGGGCACACTCGTCACCGTCTCTTTCAGCTTCGCGATCGCGCTCCAGTCCGCGTGACCCGAATAGAACTCGGATGCCGTCCGCGCGTGAAGGGCGATGGATGCCACTCCGGCGCCCTCGGCGATCCGGCCCGCCTCGAGGTACGTGAGGTGGTCGGCGTCGATGCCCTTGCGCATCTTGATCGTCAGCGGCAGATCGCCCGCGGCCCGCACGGCACGCTCGACGATCTGGCGGAACAGCGTCAGCTTCCAGGGGAGAGCCGCACCGCCGCCGCGCCGCGTGACCTTCGGGACCGGGCAGCCGAAGTTCAGGTCGATGTGGTCGGCGTGGTCTTCGGCGACGATCATGCGCACGGCCGCCTCGACCGTGGCGGGGTCGACGCCGTAGAGCTGGATCGAGCGCGGGGTCTCGGACTCGTGATGCCGGATGAGACGCATCGTGGTGTCGTTGCGTTCGACGAGCGCCCGCGTGGTGATCATCTCACTCACGTACAGCCCGGCACCGTACTCGCGGCACAGCCGGCGGAACGCCGTGTTCGTGATGCCGGCCATCGGCGCGAGCACGACCGGGGCGTCGAGTTCGATGGGGCCGATGCGCAGCGAACGCGTCGGGGCCAGTGCCGTGGTCATCGTGCCATTCTCCCAGACCTCGTGGTCCCGTGCTGCCGGGCCCGGCAACGGGTTCGCTGGGGAGGAGGGGTCACGCCTGCGCGGCCTCGGGCTCGGCAACAGCCGAGCGGCGTTCGCTCCACACCTGACGCGCGATCTGCGTGAACGCTTCGACCGGCTGTGCCCCGCTCACGCCGTACTTCCCGTCGATGACGAAGAACGGCACGCCCGTGATGCCGTAGGCCTGCGCCTGCGCCTGATCGGCCCGCACCGCTTCGCGGAAGCGTCCGGACGCCAGCGCCTCCCGCGCAGCGTCTCCATCGAGGCCGATCTCGACGGCGAGCTCGATGAGGTCGTCGTCACGTCCGACGTGCTTGCCCTCGAGGAAGTGCGCCGCCATCAGACGTTCCGAGAGATCGATCTGTCGACCGTGCTCCTTCGCGAAATGCAGCAGCTCGTGCGCCTTGACGGTGTTGGTGTGCTGGAGGATGTCGAAACGGTAAGCGAGCCCTGCCTCGGCCGCGACCCCGGTGACGCGGTCGAGCATCTCGCGCGCCTGTGCCGGCGAGATGCCCTTGTGCTGAGAGAGGTAGTCCACCTCGCCACCGACGAAGTCGACGGGGGTGTCGGGAGAGAGCTCGAACGAGTGGTACTCGATCTCGACGACGGGGGCGTCGTCGTCATCGGCGGTGGCGGCCAGGCCGTTCTCGAGATTGCGCTTGCCGATGTAGCACCAGGGGCAGGCGATGTCGCTCCACACGTCGATCTTGATGGCATCCGTCATGTCGCGTGCAACCTTTCCGGGACGGGATCTATTCCGATGGCGGCATCGACTCCGCCTGCGGGGTGTCGATCGCGCCGCCGAAGCGCCGGTCGCGGGACAGGTACAGGCCGATGGCGTCCCACAGGTGCGTTCGGCGGAAGTCCGGCCACAGCGTGTCCAGGAACACCATCTCGGCGTACGCCGACTCCCACAGGAGGAAGTTCGACGTGCGCTGCTCCCCGCTGGAGCGCACGAACAGGTCGACGTCGGGCATGTCCGGCTGGTACAGGTTCCGCCGAATGAGCTTCTCGCTCACGGCGGAGGGCTTCAGGCGCCCGGCGGCGATGTCTTCGCCGATGCGGCGCATGGCATCCACGATCTCGACTCGACCGCCGTAGTTGACGCACATCGTGAGGGTCAGCACGTCGTTGCCCTCGGTCAGACGCTCCGCGTGCTGCAGCTCCTTGATGACCGACCCCCACAGGCGCGGCTTCCGTCCCGACCAGCGGATGCGCACGCCCCACTCGTTGAGCTGATCGCGACGCCGGTGCAGCACCTCGCGGTTGAACCCCATGAGAAAACGCACCTCGTCGGGCGAGCGCGACCAGTTCTCGGTGGAGAACGCGTACACGGACAGGTGCTTCACACCGGCCTGGATCGCTCCCGCGACGACGTCGAGGAGCGCCGCCTCGCCGGCGCGGTGGCCCTCGACGCGCGTGAGACCCTGGCGGTTCGCCCACCGGCCGTTGCCGTCCATGACGATCGCCACGTGCTCGGGTACGGCCCCCTTCGGGAAGCTCGGCGGGTACTCCCCCGTCCAATCGAGCGGGCGGTACGGGACGGCGTCGCGGTGCGTGTAGGGCTTCGGGGTCATCGACTCGATTCCAGGTGCGAGAGGGAACGGATGCCGCGCTCCAGGTGGAACTGGGCGTACGCGGCGACGAGGCCGGAGGCCGCCGCGGTGGTGCGTTCGGGGGCGGCATCCACGACGTCCCACTCCCCCGCGATGAGCGCGCGCAGGAGGGCGACGGTGTCGCGGGCGACACGCGGCGACCCGGCCGGTGCGCACGCCGCACACACGACCCCGCCGAGCTGGGCCAGGAAGAAGTCGTGATCGCCGACCGTTCCGCAGCGCGCGCACTCACCGAGCCCCGGTGCCCAGCCGGACAGAGCCATCGCCCGCAGGAGGTACGAGTCGAGCACACTGCGCGCGGCGTGGTCTCCACGGGCGAGAGCACGCAGGCCGCCGACCAGCAGCAGGTACTGCTGCGGCGTGGCCTCGGCCTCGTTGAGACGGTCCGCGGTCTCGACCATCGCGCTGGCGGTCGTGTAGCGGTCGTAGTGCTGCGCGATGTCGGCGCCGTAGGCCCCCAGCGACTCGGCCTGCTGAACGATGTCGAGGTTGCGCCCCTGGTAGAGCTGCACGTCTGCGACCATGAATGGCTCGAGACGCGAGCCGAAACGCGACGACGTGCGCCGGACGCCCTTCGCGACCGCCCGGATCTTGCCGTGGCGGCGGCTGAGGAGGGTGACGATGCGGTCCGCCTCCCCCAGCTTGTGGGTACGCAGGACCACGACTTCGTCGCGGTAGGTGGGCACAGTCCATTATCCGCCCGCGACCCCGGGAGTCGGCGGTGCGCCGCGCGCGGGGCGCTGCGACCTCCGCGGGAGAATGGATGCCGTGAACCCGCCCGTCTTCATCATCCCGCTGTGGGCCGACCTCACCGCCGTCGCCCTCGGCGGCGTGCAGGGTGCACTCTTCGCCTCCGGCTTCCAGGGCCAGCGGCGCCTCGACCTGCTCGGCGTCGCGATCATCGGCATCCTGCTGGGCATGGGAGGCGGACTCATCCGCGACCTCCTGCTGGGGCTGACACCCGCGACCCTGCAGAACAACTGGTATCTCATCACCGCGACGGTCGCCTCTCTCGTGGGCATGCTGCTGTCGGGGATCTTCCAACGGCTGAACCGTGCGATCGTTCTGCTGGACGCCGTCGTCATCGGACTCTTCGGCGCCTTCGGCACGTCGAAAGCGCTCGCGCTCGGGCTGCCCGCGGTGCCCGCCGTGTTCGTCGGCGTCCTCGCCGCCGCCGGCGGGAGTGTGCTGCGCGACGTGCTGATGGGACTCCCCGTGGCGATCATGCACGTCGGTTCTCTGTACGCGGTCGCCGCCGGAGGAGGGTGCGCGGTCCTGGCGACGGCAGCGGCGTTCGGTGCACCGCTCCCCGTGGCGGCGGTGGTGGGGGTGATCGTGACGACGGTGATCCGCGTCCTCGCCGTCCTGTTCGACCTCTCCCTGCCCGAGCAGCGCAAGCTCTACCGCCGGAAGGTCGCGGTGGAGACCACCGGCATCCCGATCATCCGCGACCCCGACGCGTGAGTCGCCCGCATGCGCGCGCCGCCGGCAGGGGCGCGAGTCGCCAGAATTTGTCGCCTCGAGACGCTCTCGGGCGACAAATCCTGGCGACTCGCGCGCGAGGGGCGTGGCTACGCTGACCCGGTCTCCTCGACGATCAGCGGGGAACGGAACGGGTGGCACAACTGGGGCCCATTCGGCTCGGTAAGGGCTGCTTCTACATCAAGAGGCTCTCCGACATCGATTCGGCGCTGCTCTCCGAGCAGATCGCGCGCGCGTACACCGCGCGCGCAGACCCCATGGCGACTCGCGCCCGGATACGCCCGGCTCAGACGCCGGCGAGGGCGCCCGAGCGCTGACGGGTACGGATCGCGCGGTTCACGCCCGAGACGATCGCCTTGAGCGACGCGGTCGAGATGTCGTTGTCGATGCCGACACCCCACAGGCGCTGGTCGTCGACCTGCAGCTCGATGTACGCCGCGGCCTGGGCGTCGCCGCCCGAGCTCAGCGCGTGTTCGACGTAGTCGTACAGCGTGACGTCGAACCCCTGCGCCCGCACGATCTCGAGGAACGCGGCGACGGGTCCGTTGCCGACGGCCGACGCGGGATGGGTCGCGTCACCATCGCGGAGCGTCACCTCGAGCGAGACGTCGCCCGACATGTCGCTCGAGGAGCGCGTCGACAGCAGCTCGAAGCGGCCCCAGCGCTGGTCGTCGTCCTTAGTCGGCAGGTACTCGTCGGTGAAGATGTCCCAGATCTGGGCGCTCGAGACCTCGCCGCCCTCGGCGTCGGTGCGGGCCTGCACGACACCGGAGAACTCGATCTGCAGCTTGCGCGGCAGATCGAGGGCGTGGTCCGCCTTCAGCAGGTACGCGACGCCGCCCTTGCCGGACTGGGAGTTGACGCGGATGACGGCCTCGTACGAACGGCCGAGGTCCTTCGGGTCGACGGGCAGGTACGGAACCGCCCACTCGATGTCGTCGATGCTCTTGCCCTCGGCGGCGGCCCGGGCCTCCATGGCCTCGAAGCCCTTCTTGATGGCATCCTGATGCGAACCGCTGAAGGCGGTGAAGACCAGGTCGCCGGCCCACGGGCTGCGCTCGGGGACGGGCAGCTGGTTGCAGTACTCGACGGTGCGCTTCACCTGGTCGATGTCGCTGAAGTCGATCTGCGGGTCGATCCCCTGCGTCAGCAGGTTCACGCCCAGGGCGACCAGGTCGACGTTTCCGGTGCGCTCACCGTTGCCGAAGAGGCATCCCTCGATCCGGTCGGCTCCGGCCATGTACCCCAGCTCCGCCGCGGCGACGGCGGTGCCGCGGTCGTTGTGCGGGTGCAGCGACAGGATGACGTTCTCGCGGTGGTTCAGGTTCCGCGACATCCACTCGATCGAGTCGGCGTACACGTTGGGGGTCGCCATCTCGACGGTGGCCGGCAGGTTCAGGATGACTTTGCGCTCGGGCGTCGGCTGGAAGACCTCCAGAACCTCGTTGCAGATCCGCAGCGCGAACTCCAGCTCGGTGCCCGTGTAGCTCTCGGGAGAGTACTCGTAGAAGACCTCGGTCTCGGGGATCGTGGCTTCGTACTTCTTGCACAGCCGCGCACCCTCGAGAGCGATGTCGACGATGCCCTGCTGGTCGGTGCGGAAGACCACCTCGCGCTGCAGCACGCTCGTGGAGTTGTAGAGGTGGACGATGGCCTGCTTCGCGCCGGCGATCGCCTCATAGGTGCGGGCGATCAAGTGCTCGCGAGCCTGCGTCAGCACCTGGATCGTGACGTCATCGGGAATGAGGCCGTCTTCGATCAGCTGCCGCACGAAGTCGAAGTCGGTCTGGCTCGCCGAGGGGAAGCCGACCTCGATCTCCTTGTAGCCCATCTTCACCAGCAGGTCGAACATGACCCGCTTGCGCTCGGGGCTCATCGGATCGATGAGGGCCTGGTTGCCGTCGCGCAGATCGACGGCGCACCACCGGGGTGCGGTCTCGATGCGCTTGCCCGGCCACGTGCGGTCGGGCAGGTCGACGCGAATCTGCTCGTGGAAGGGACGGTACTTGTGCACCGGAGCGGACGTGGGCTTCTGCGTGTTCTTCATGAGGGTTCGCTTCTCTTGTCTGTCTGGAGGGGCCGACGACGAGCTCCGCGACGAGGAAGGCCCTTAGAACGAGGACTCGTCGCGGCAGCTAAGAAGAAGCAGGCCACCGAAGCGCATTCTGCGATCGTAGCACTGGGTCGCGTCATGCCTCACGTGGCGGTGTCCATTCGCGGGCGAGGACGGCGTAGTCGACCTCGTCGCTCCACCGGCCCTTGAACCATTCGTTCTCGACCAGGTGTGCTTCTCGGCGCATCCCCAGGCGCTCGGCGAGGGCGAGGGAACGGACGTTGTCCGCGTCGATGCGCGCAACGAGACGGCGCAGACCGTAGATCGAGAACGCGGTATCGATGAGGGCACGAACCGCCTCGGTGGCCAACCCCTGGCCCCCTGCGGCAGGGCTCAGGACCCACCCGATCTCGGCCGAACCTGCGTCGCCGTCGAGGTGGAACAGCACGAGGTCGCCGATGATCGCTCCATCGGCCACCCGCTCGATCACCAGGACGACCCCGGCGCGATCCCCCTCCAGCCGGGTCTGCCCGAAGAGGTGTCCGATGCGTCGCCGGATGTCGTCGGTCGTCTGAGGCTCGAACGGCAAGAAACGGCAGACGTCCGCATCTCCGCGGTAGACCGCCATCGCGTCCAAGTCGCCTTCGAGAAATGGGCGCAGACGCACACGGTCGCGGACGACCTCGAGCGACGCCGGCGCGGACGGCAGGACGAACGGCGACGCACTCACGACAGCAGCGCGACCTTGCCGCCGGGGTGGCCCTGCATCACGAAGCGCACTGCCTCGGGCGCGTCGGCGAGCGGGTACGTGCGGGCGACCGGCACCTCGAGATCCCCGGATGCCGCGAGCTCGAGCACGCGGGCCCGGGCGATGTCGCGGAACCTCGCGCTCTCGGGTCGCGCGCCCGCGATCCACAGGATGCCGTGGGTCTCCGCGTGCTGCGGAGACACGATCGTCACGATACGGTCGCGCTCGGCCACCAGAGCGAGCGAAACCGCGAGGGCTTCGTCGGTGCCGGCGGCATCCCACGCGGCGGCGATCGGCGCTCCCCCGGCCGCCTCGAGGACGCGCTCAGTCAACCCGTCCCCGTAAGCCACGGGCAGGCCGCCGAATTTCCGCACTCGCGCGGCGGAATCGTCGGCGTCCGGGCCGACCGTCCCGATGACGCGGATGCCGAGTGCGCGCGCCTGCTGCAAGAGGCTCACACCCACCGCGCCGGATGCCGCGTGCAGCAGCACGGTCTCACCCGCTGTGGTCCGGGTCACCTGGATCATCTCCGCAGCGGTCGTTCCCGCCAGCAGAAGGTTCGCTGCCTCGGCATGCGACAGCGCAGCCGGCTTGGCGAACGCATCGCGCGCGGGGAGAGTCAGTTCGGTCGCGTACCCGCCCTGAACGCGGAACGCGACGACCTCATCCCCCACCGTCAGCGGTCCGGAGCCGCCGACCGCGTCGGGGCCGACCGCGGTGACCTCGCCCGACAGCTCGTACCCGATGGGCACCGGGAAGATCACCCCCGGCCGCGGAGCCGCGACGTGCTTGGCATCCGCCGGGTTCACCCCGGCCGCATGGACGCGAACGGTGACCTCGCCCGGGCCGGGCTCCGGTACCTCGATCTCGGCGAACGTCCAGTTCTCGGGAGATCCGGGCGTCTGAGCCCGCCACTGCTGCGCCATCGTGGTCGTCCTTCCGGCCGGTCGACGCGGTCAGAAACCGAGGCGACCGAGCTGCTTGGGGTCGCGCTGCCACTCTTTGGCGACGCGCACGTGCAGGGACAGGTATACCCGCCCGCCCACGAGTGGCTCGATCCCCTTGCGCGCCCGCGCCCCCACGTCCGCCAGGCGCGAGCCCTTGCGGCCGATGATGATCGCCTTCTGGCTGTCGCGCTCGACGACGATGTTGGCGTACACGTCGGTGAGATCGCTGTCCTCGCGTGCCGACACGTCGTCGACCGTCACCGCGATGGAGTGCGGCAACTCGTCGCGCACCCCGTCGAGAGCCGCTTCACGAATGATCTCGGCGATGCGATCCTCGAGGGACTCGTCGGTCACGACATCGTCGGGGTACAGCGCCGGCCCCTCGGGCATGAGCGAGAGCAGCTCATCGCTGAGGACGTCGAGCTGGTCGCGGGTGACGGCCGAGAGCGGGATGACCGCTGCCCAGTCCTCGCGGAGGGCATCCACTTCGATCAGACGCTCGGTGATCTGCTCCCGCGTCGCGGCGTCCGTCTTGGTGACCAGGGCGACCTTCTTGGCCCGGGGGTAGCCGGTCAGCGACTCGGCGATGCGTCGGTCGCCGGGACCGACCTTCTCCGTCGCCGGTGCACAGAAGGCGATCACGTCGACATCTCCCAGTACCTGCTCGACGAGGTCGTTGAGTCGCTGCCCCAGCAGCGTCCGCGGACGATGGATGCCGGGCGTGTCGACGACGACCAGCTGACCGCCGGGCCGGTTGACGATCCCGCGGATGGCGCGTCGAGTGGTCTGCGGCTTCTCGCTCGTGATCGCCACCTTCTCGCCCACGAGCGCGTTCGTGAGGGTGGACTTTCCCACATTGGGGCGTCCGACGAAGGTCACGAAGCCGGATCGGGTGTCGGTCATCTGTCGTTCCTCTCGCGAGCGGAGCCCGCGGGCGCCGTCTCGTCGTTGTCGTCGTCGACCTCGGCGCGTTCGACGATCACCGTCGCGATGCCGCGATTGCGACCGCGCGAGGCGCCGCCGGTCATGACGAGACCGGAGTGCTCGGCAGTGGCGCCGGGCTGCGGGATGCGACCGAGCGCCTTGCCGAGCAGACCGCCGATCGAGTCGACGTCCTCGTCGTCGAGCTCGAGGCCGAACAGGTCACCGACCTCGTCGAGACCGAGACGGGCGCTGATGCGGTAGCGGCCGTCCTCCAACGGCACGATCTCGGTCGACGGTGCGTCGTACTCGTCGGAGATGTCCCCGACCAGCTCCTCGATCAAGTCCTCGAGGGTGACCAGGCCCGCCACGCCGCCGTACTCATCCACCGCGAGGCAGACGTGCACGGCATCCTTCTTCATCTGCTGGAGCAGCGTCTCGGCCTTCATGGACTCGGGCACGAACACCGGGGGGCGCGCGATGCGGCGGATGGGCGCGTCGCGCCACCCGTCCTCCTCGCGGAAGGCGAACTGCACCAGATCTTTGAGATACAGCATGCCGACGACGTCATCGGCCTCGTCATCGGCGAGCGGGACGCGCGAGACGCCCTTGTCGAGGAACAGCCCCAGCGCCTCGCGGGTGGTGGCGGTGGCATCCACCGTCACCATGTCGGTACGCGGCACCATGACCTCGCGCACGTAGCGGTCCGTGAAGTCGAACACGGAGTGGATGAGCTCGCGGTCGTCCTCCTCGATGAGCTCGTTCTCGGCGGCCTCATCGATGATGCTGAGGAGCTGCTCCTCCGACGCGAACGATGTCGAGTGCGAGACGCCGGGTGTGATGCGGTCACCGACAGCGACCAGCCCATGAGCCAATGGTCCGAGCAGGACACGCATGCCCCGGATGATCGGGGCTCCGCCGCGCAGCAGACCGGTCGCGTGCTGACGTCCGACGGCGCGCGGGCTGGCGCCGACCGCGACGAACGAGATCCCCGTCATGATCACTGCGGCGGCGATGACCGCGAGCCAGATGTTATCGAAGAGGAGCATGAAGGCGGCGGCGACGAGGACCGCCGCGGTCGTCTCGGCGAGGACCCGGATGAAGACGACGGCCGTGACGTGCGCGCTCGGGTCGTCGGCGATGCGTTGCAACGACCGGGCGTTTCGACCCGCGGCGCCGAGCTCGACGAGATCCGCGCGCGAGGTCACCCCCAACGCGGCCTCGGAGGCGGCCATGAAGCCGCCGAAACCGACGAGGACGAGCGCCGCGACGAGAAGGAGGGCTTCGGTCATGCGCGGCGGCGGCGCTCGACGGCCTGGAAGCCGGCGATGAGCTCGCGCTGGAGTCCGAACATCTCTCGCTCCTCATCGGGCTCGGCGTGGTCGAAGCCGAGGAGGTGGAGAAGGCCGTGCGTGGTGAGGAGGATCAGCTCGTCCTGGGTGGAGTGCTTCGCAGCGACGGCCTGCGTCTCGGCCACGGCGGGGCACAGCACGATGTCGCCGAGGAGCCCGGCGGGCGTCGGGGAATCCTCGGTGCCCGGACGCAGCTCGTCCATGGGGAAGCTGAGCACGTCGGTCGGTCCGGGCTCGTCCATCCACTGCACGTGGAGCGACTCCATTGCGCCCTCGTCGACCAGCACGATGGCGACGTCGGCATCCGGGCTCACGTGCAGTTCGGCGAGGTTGTGCTCCATGAGGCGCAGGAGCACCTGCTCGTCGACCTCGTGGCCGGATTCGTTGTTGATCTCGATCGTCATGAACGGTTTCGTCTCGGGAGGTGATCGCGCGGACCCGCGGGACGGGCCGCGCCGCGGCGTTCGGCACGATTGGCGAACTCGGTGGCCTCGTCGCGTTCGCGGCGGGACATGAGCCGTCTCTCGTCATACTCGCTGTACGCATCGACGATACGACCCACGAGGGTGTGCCGCACGACGTCGTCGCTGGTGAGGTAGGCGAAGTGGATGTCGTCGATCTCGCCGAGCACGCGCGTCACCAGTCGCAGACCCGAGGCGCCCTGCGGCAGGTCGATCTGTGTGATGTCGCCCGTGACCACCATGCGGGTTCCGAAGCCGAGACGCGTCAGGAACATCTTCATCTGCTCGGGCGTGGTGTTCTGCGCCTCGTCGAGCACGACGAACGAGTCGTTGAGGGTCCGACCGCGCATGTAGGCCAGCGGTGCGACCTCGATGGTGCCCGTCGCCATGAGCTTGGGGACGATGTCGGGGTCCATCATCTCGTTGAGAGCGTCGTACAGCGGGCGCAGGTAGGGGTCGATCTTGTCCGTGAGGGTGCCCGGCAGGAATCCAAGGCGCTCCCCCGCTTCGACCGCGGGACGCGTGAGGATGATGCGGCTGACCTCTTTGCGCTGCAGCGCCTGCACAGCCTTGGCCATCGCGAGATAGGTCTTTCCGGTACCGGCGGGGCCGATGCCGAAGACGATCGTGTTCTCCTCGATGGCGTCGACGTACGCCTTCTGCCCGAGCGTCTTGGGACGGATGACTTTCCCGCGCGACGAGAGGATGGCTTCACCGAGCACCTCGGACGGGCGCGGGCCCCCATCGGAGCGGAGGATCCGACTGGAGCTGGACACGTCCGCCGGGTCCAGACCCTGACCGTTGCGCGTCATGGTGAGCAGCTCGTCGACCAGACCTTTCGCCGCGGCGACCGCCGCAGCCGCACCGGAGAGCGTGATCTCATTGCCGCGCACGTGAACGTCGACGTCGGGGTGCTCCTTCTCGACGACGCGCAGGAGGCGGTCTTGGGGCCCCAGGAGCTGGACCATGGCGACGCCGTCGGCGTACAGACGCTCGACGACGGGTTCTTCGGGGGAATCAGCCACCCGTGCTCTTTTCGTTCAGGCCGCCCGCGAGGACGTGGGCGTGTACATGGAAAACGGTCTGGCCGGCGCCGGCGCCGGTGTTGAAGACGAGACGGAAGTCACCGTCGGCGTGCTCGGTCGCGACGGAATTGGCCAACCCCACGATCTCCGTGAGCAGAGCCGGGTCGCCCGCCGCGAGCTCGACGACGTTGCGGTACTCCTGGGTCTTGGGGATCACCAGCAGATGCACCGGCGCCTGCGGCGCGATGTCGCGGATGGCGAACGCGTTCTCGGTCTCGGCGACGATCTCGGCGGGAATCTCGCCCTGGAGGATGCGCGTGAAGATCGTCGGCTCGCTCATGGCATCCAGTCTATCGACGGGGTCCGACGACGGGTCGGGCGCGCCGCGGGCGGTGCTGGCGTGCCGTGGTGGCGGAGGATCGGCTCTCGGCTCCGGCGTTCGGGCTACCAGCGCCCGGTGGCGGCCGAGATCACCGCGATCGCGGCCGCGCCGGCGGTGGACGTGCGCAGGACGGTCTCGCCCAGGCGCACGACACGCGCGCCCGCGTGCCGCAGCGCGTCGAGCTCCTCGGGGGCGATACCGCCCTCGGGGCCGACGACGAGCACGACATCGCGCTCATCGGAGGGGACGGATGCCACCTCCGTCAGCCTCTCGGCGGCCGACGGCTCGAGTACGAGCACGCGAGAGTCACCCGCGCGCGCGACCACCTCGGCCAGGCGCGCGACGCCCTCGACCTCGGGGATCCAGGGGCGGTGCGCTTGCTTCGCCGCCTCGCGCACGATCGTCCGCCAACGGGCCAAGCCTTTCTCGGCCTTGGCATCCCACCGCGACACGCTGCGCGCGGCCTGCCAGGGCACGATCACGTCGACGCCCAGCTCGGTCGCCGCCTGCACGGCGAGCTCGTCGCGATCGCCCTTCGCCAGTGCCTGCACGAGCACGATGCGCGGGGCCGGCGCCGGAACCTCGGCGCGGCCCGTCACGAGCACCGAGACCTCTTTCGGCGCCACCGCGCTCGTGCGTCCCTCGAGCCACACGCCACGCCCGTCACCGAGCGTCACCGCCTCGTCGACGCGAACGCGCCGTACCGCCGCGGCGTGATGCGCCTCGGGGCCGGTGAGCACCACGACATCGCCCGCGACAGCCGCGGTCGCGTTCTCCGTGACGAAGTGCAGAGCCACGGTCAGTGCCGGAAACGGTCGCGGAACTTGGAGAACAGGCCCTGCTGGTGCTCGGAGAGGCGCGGCCTCGGGGCCTTCGTGCGCTTGGCGAACTCCTCGATCAGCGCGCGCTCCTTGTGGTCGAGACGGGTCGGCGTGACCACGTGGACACCGACCTTGAGGTCGCCGCGCTGGCTGCCGCGCAACGGCGTGATCCCGCGTCCCTTGATGGTGAGTACGTCACCGGACTGCACCCCCGGTCGCACCTCCAGGTCGACGCTGCCGTCGAGCGACTCGATGGTGGTGGTCGTGCCGAGGATGGCATCCGGCATCGATACCTCGAGGGTGGCGAGCAGGTCGTCGCCCTCGCGGCTGAACGAATCGTGCGACTCCACCGTGATTTCGAGGTACAGGTCGCCGTTGGGTCCGCCGGCGGGACCGACCTCGCCGGAGCCGGGGAGCTGCAGTCGTAGACCGGTCTCGACACCGGCGGGGATGTCGACCGACACCGTCCGGCGTGCGCGCACCCGTCCCTGACCCTGGCACGTCCCGCAGGGGTAGGGGATGGTCGTGCCGTGCCCCTGGCAGACGCTGCAGGGCTGGCTCGTCACGACGTTGCCGAGGAGGCTGCGAACGGTGCGCTGGACGTGACCCGAGCCGTGGCAGATGTCGCACGTGACCTCGGTCGTCCCGGGCTGCGTGCACGCGCCCTGGCACGTCTCGCATAGCACCGCCGTGTCGACCTCCAGGTCGCGGTGGACGCCGAAGACGACGTCGCCGAGGCTCAGGGTCACCCGCACGAGGGCGTCCTGGCCGCGCTCGCGCCGCGAGCGGGGACGCGGTCCGCGTGCGCCGCCGCCCTGCGCACCGCCGAAGAACGTCTCGAAGATGTCGCTGAACCCGCCGAACCCGGCGGCGCCCCCGCCGCCGAACGGGTTCTGGTCACCGCCCATGTCGTAGCGACGGCGCTGCTCGGGGTCGCTGAGCACGTCGTACGCGTGGGTGACGAGCTTGAATCGCTCGGATGCATCCTCGCCCGGGTTCACATCTGGGTGCAGCTCACGGGCGAGCCGACGGTACGCCTTCTTGATGTCGTCGGCGCTGGCGTCGCGTGCGACGCCGAGGACCTCGTAGTGGTCAGCCACAATCGCCTTCCTGCCCGCTCGCGCGGGGTCGATCTCTGCGTGGGGTGTTCGTCAACGAGCGCTGTCGTCGTCTTCGAGCATCCGGGTCAGGTAATGCGCGACGGCGCGGACCGCCGCGAGGTTGGAGGAATAGTCCATGCGGGTCGGACCGAGCAGACCCACGCGGGCTCCGCCGGCCGTGCCGTCGTACCGGCTCGCGAGGACGGATGCCTCGACCAGACCGAAGGGCTCGTTCTCGCGGCCGATGCTGGCCGAGAGGCCCTGCTCGTCGGCGACCATCTCGCTCATGAGGCGCAGGAGCGTCACTTGCTCCTCGATGGCCTCCAGCAGCGGGTAGATGCTGCCGCGGAAATCGGATTCGCGCTTGGCGAGCGTGGCAGCGCCGGCCATGACCAGACGGTCCTGGCGGAACTCCTCGAGTTCTTCGCCGACGACGCGGAGCACCGCGTCCGCGATCGCATCGAGCACCATGCCCGGCCGCGGGGGTTCGCTCGTCGCGGAGGCGACGGTCTGCGCGCAGTCGGCGACGCTGCGCCCCACCAGGAGGGCTCCGACACGGGCCCGGAGCTGGACGATGTCACTCTCGGTCGGCTCGGCCGGGACGAGCGCGATGCGCTGGGAGACCCGGCCGGTGTCGGTGACGAGGATGACGAGCACGCGCGGGCCACCGAGGGCGACGAGTTCGACGTGCGAGAGGTTCGCGCGGGAGAAGGAGGGGTACTGGACGATCGCGACCTGGCCGGTCAGCTGCGTGAGCGCGCGGACGGTACGGGCGAGGAGGTCGTCGAGGTCGCCGGCTTCGTCGAGGAACGACGTGATCGCGCTGCGCTGCGCGGTCGACAGAGGACGGAGCTCGGCGAGGTGGTCGACGAAAACGCGGTACCCCTTGTCGGTGGGAACGCGTCCGGACGACGTGTGCGGCGCGACAATGAGGTCTTCGTCCTCCAGCTGGGCCATGTCGTTGCGGATGGTCGCCGCCGAGACACCGAAAGCGTGCCGCTCGACGATCGCCTTGCTGCCGACGGGCTCACGCGTGTCGACGTAGTCCTGCACGATCGCGCGGAGCACCTGCAAGCCGCGTTCGGACACCATGGCCGGCTCCCTCCTTCTGGCACTCCGATCACCTGAGTGCCAATTCTAGGGCACGCGCCCGAAACGGAGCCGGAACGGCGCTCAGACCGTGAGTGCCCGCACGACGGCATCGGCGAGCAACCGGCCCCGACGCGTCAGCACGATGCGCCCGCGGACGGCATCCGGTCCTTCGACGAGTCCATCCGCGATAAGAGAGGCCACGGCCTTGCGGCCCTCGCCGAGGAGCTCCGACACCGGCAGGCCTTCGCGAATGCGGCTGCGCAACAGCACGGACTCCAGACGCCGGGCGGTGTCGTCGGGTCGCTCCCGCGCGGCGGCGGGCGACTCCCCCGCCGCCAGCCGCTGCGCGTAGGCGGCCGGGTGCTTCACGTTCCACCACCGGAGTCCGGCGACGTGGCTGTGTGCTCCGGGACCGAATCCCCACCAGTCCGTCCCCCGCCAGTAGGCGAGGTTGTGCCGGGACCGGTGCGCCGTGTCCGTGGCCCAGTTCGACACTTCGTACCAGTCGTACCCCGCGCCGCTCAGCAGGTCGTCGGCCAGCTCGTACATGTCGGCCTGCAGGTCGTCGTCCGGCATCGCCACGCTCCCCGAGCGGATCTGGCGCGCGAGCTTCGTGCCGTCCTCGACGATGAGCGCGTAGGCGGAGACGTGGTCGGGCCGCAGGGCGGTCGCCGTCTCGAGCGAGGCGCGCCAGTCGTCGAGCGACTCCCCCGGGGCGCCGTAGATGAGGTCGAGCGAGACGTCGAGCCCCGCCCGGCGCGCAGCGGCCACCGCGGTGGCCACGTTGCGCGGATCGTGGGTGCGGTCGAGCACGGCGAGCACGTGCGGCTGCGCGGACTGCATGCCGATCGACAGCCGCGTGACGCCGGCCTCCGCCAGAGTCTCGGCGACACGGTCGTCGACGGTGTCGGGGTTCGCCTCCACGGTGACCTCGGCTCCCTCGGCGATCCCGAACTCCCCGCGCACCGCGTCGAGCATGCGCGCGAGGTCGCCCGGAGGCAGCAGCGTCGGGGTGCCTCCGCCGAAGAACACCGTGGATGCCGCGCGCCGGGTGCCCGCGGCATCCATGACCCCGCTCGCCAGGCGCACCTCGGCGGCGAGCGTGTCGGCGAAGTCCTCCTGTCGCGCACCCCGCAACTCGCTCGAGGTGTACGTGTTGAAGTCGCAGTAGCCGCAGCGGACTCGGCAGAACGGCACGTGCAGGTACACGCCGAAGTCGGCCGTCGGGTCGAGCGGGAGATCGTCGGGCAGCCGCCCGTCGGGCGGGGCCGGGTCGCCGAGCGGAAGTGGCCCGCCCATCAGGACGTGTACAGCGGCGAGATCGCGCGCAGATACCGCTGGAACAGAGCGCGTCGGCGCCGGCGAACGCGACTGGCGAACACGCGGTACGACGGCGCGGTCGGGCGGTCGAAGGCGCGGACGACGAACCAGACCTCATCGTTGTCGCGCCATTCGAGAGCGAAGAGCTCCTCGCCGCTCACGATCGAGTGACCGACCGTGCCGAGGATGTATCCCACCCGCCGCGGCTCCTCGAACACCGAGATGACCCGCAGATGGGCGTCCGCGCGATGGCCGTCGACCTTGCCGTGCAGCCGCACGCTCGTGCCGGGGCTGACGAACGGTGTGCCGTCGGTGGCGAAGCGCTGCTCGGACTCGACGCGGCTCGGTGCGATCGGGGCGCCCTCGGCGTCGAACGCCACACCGGAGTACCCGCCGTCGGTGGCCGGCCGCACGTCCGTGATGCTCAGTTCTTCCGACCGCAACGGCGCCCACGACAGCAGCAGTTCGCTCGCCGCCGTGAAGCGCTCCTCGCCGCTGCCGATGCGCCAGGAGTCCTCGGCGGGAAGCGAGTGCTCGGGCGGGTACTGCATGAGGTCGTGCGCCTGGGTGGCGCCGACCGCGGCGTAGTCGACCGTGTCGTCGGTGAAGTTCTGCCGGCGCATGATCTTCAGTCTCCTAGGTCGAGGATGAGAGGACGGTGGGCGTGGTTACTTCTTGCCCTCGACGTCGCCGGACAGGGCGGCGATGAACGCCTCCTGCGGCACCTCGACGCGGCCGACCATCTTCATGCGCTTCTTGCCCTCTTTCTGCTTCTCGAGGAGCTTGCGCTTACGCGTGATGTCACCGCCGTAGCACTTGGCCAGGACGTCCTTGCGGATCGCGCGGATGTTCTCGCGCGCGATGATCCGCGCGCCGATCGCCGCCTGGATGGGAACCTCGAACTGCTGACGCGGGATGAGCTTGCGCAGTCGCTCGGTCATCATCGTGCCGTAGCTGTACGCCTTCTCGCGGTGGACAATCGAGCTGAAGGCATCCACCTTCTCGCCCTGGAGCAGGATGTCGACCTTCACCAGGTCGGCGGTCTGCTGACCGGCCGGTTCGTAGTCGAGGCTCGCGTACCCCTGCGTGCGGCTCTTGAGGTGGTCGAAGAAGTCGAACACGATCTCGCCGAGCGGCATGTTGTAGCGCAGTTCGACCCGATCTTCGCTGAGGTAGTCCATGCCGAGCAGCGTGCCGCGGCGCGACTGGCACAGCTCCATGACGGTGCCGACGTAATCCTTCGGAAGCAGGATGCCGACCTTGACGATGGGCTCGGACACTTCGGCGACCCGGCCGTCGGGGTATTCGCTCGGGTTAGTGACCGAGACGGTCTCACCGGTGTCGGTCGTGACCTCGTAGGTCACCGACGGCGCGGTGGTGATGAGGTCGAGACCGAACTCGCGCGACAGGCGCTCGGTGATGATCTCGAGGTGCAGCAGGCCGAGGAACCCGCAGCGGAAGCCGAAGCCCAGCGCCACCGAGGTCTCGGGCTCGTACTGCAGCGAGGCATCCGAGAGCTTCAGCTTGTCGAGCGCTTCGCGCAGCTCGGCGTAGTCGCTGCCGTCGATCGGGTAGATGCCCGAGAAGACCATCGGCTTCGGGTCGGTGTACCCCGCCAGGGCCTCGCTCGCGGGCTTGCGGTGGTTCGTGATCGTGTCGCCGACCTTGGACTGCCGCACGTCCTTCACGCCGGTGATGAGGTAGCCGACCTCGCCGACGCCGAGACCCTTGGTCGGCACGGGTTCGGGGCTCGACACACCGATCTCGAGCAGCTCGTGCGTCGCGGTAGTCGACATCATCTGGATGCGCTCGCGCGGCGAGAGCGCACCGTCGACCATGCGGACGTAGGTCACCACGCCGCGGTAGGCGTCGTACACCGAGTCGAAGATCATGGCGCGCGCCGGCGCGTCGGCCTGTCCGACGGGCGCGGGGATCTGCTCGACGATGCGGTCGAGCAGGGCTTCGACGCCCATGCCCGTCTTGCCGCTCACGCGCAGCACGTCTTCGGGCTTCCCGCCGATGAGACCGGCGAGCTCGGCCGCGTACTTGTCGGGGTCGGCCGCGGGCAGGTCGATCTTGTTCAGCACCGGGATGATCTGCAGATCGTTCTCGAGCGCAAGGTACAGGTTCGCCAGCGTCTGGGCCTCGATGCCCTGCGCCGCGTCGACGAGCAGGATGGCGCCCTCGCATGCGGCGAGGGAACGGCTGACCTCGTACGTGAAGTCGACGTGACCGGGCGTGTCGATCATGTTGAGCGCGAACGTCTCGCCCGAGGCCGCCCACGGCATGCGCACGGCCTGCGACTTGATCGTGATGCCGCGCTCGCGCTCGATGTCCATACGGTCGAGGTACTGCGCGCGCATGTCACGGTCGGCGACCACGCCGGTGATCTGCAGCATGCGGTCGGCCAACGTCGACTTGCCGTGGTCGATGTGGGCGATGATGCAGAAGTTGCGGATCTGCGCCGGCGGGGTGGCGGACGGCTCGAGGGGCTTCAGGGCGCGCGGTGACATGTTCCGTCGATTCTACGGGCGCGCGCCCACTTCGCCGCGCCGGGGTCCCGGCATCCGGAGCTTTCGTACGCTGGATGCCATGACGGTCCAGGTCGTGCTCGTGCACGGCATCCGCACGTCGGCGAGCATGTGGCGAGCGCAGGTGGAGCACCTGCGCGGTCGCGGCAACCCGGTGACCGCGGTGGACCTGCCCGGCCACGGAACCCGCCGCGGCGAGACCTTCACGCTCGATGAGGCGTTCGCGACGATCGATCGCGCCGTCCGGGAAGCCGCCTTGCGGGGCCCCGTGCTGCTGGTGGGGCACTCGATGGGGGGACTGCTGTCGATCGAGTACGTCGGCAGCGAGGAGAAGCCACCGGTCGCGGCCTTCGTCGCGGCATCCTGCACGTCCATCCCCCGCGGGGTCGGGCTCGCCGCCTACCGCTTCTTCGCCCGGCGGCTGGACGCCTTCCCCGACCGGGGGATGCGCGTGACCAACTACGTGCTCGAACGCACGCTGCCGCCGGAGACGCGGGAGGACTTCGGCGCCGGCGGGTACGCGTTCGACGTGCAGGACACGGCCCTGCGCAGCCTCTCCGTGCTCGATCTGCTCGCGGCGCTCCGGCGCATCGACGTGCCGCTGTGGTTCGTGAACGGGCAGTGGGACCAGCTGCGGGTCAACGAGAAGCTGTTCCTGTCGGTGGCGCGCGACGCGGAGCTCATCGTCGTTCCGCGCACGACGCACCTCGTGACGGCGATGCGGCCGCGCGTGTTCAACGCCGTGCTGGACGTGGCGCTCACCACGGTCGAGGCCTCGACCTGATAGACTCGACGCTTGGCTTGCGTGTGGGGTTTTTCCCGACCTCCACGACCGCCGGTGCAGCGTCCCTCTACCGCTCGCCCGGCACTTCCAACACTCACTCAAACGAAAGACCGTCGACGTGGCGAACATCAAGTCGCAGATCAAGCGCAACAAGACCAACGAGAAGGCGCGCGAGCGCAACAAGGCCGTCAAGAGCGAGCTCAAGACGCACGTGCGCCGCACGCGCGAGGCCGTCCTCGCCGGTGACAAGGAAGCCGCCGAGAAGGCGCTCGTCCTCGCCGGCAAGAAGCTCGACAAGGCCGTGAGCAAGGGTGTCATCCACCAGAACCAGGCCGCGAACCGCAAGTCGGCCATCGCGAAGCAGGTCGCCGCTCTCTGAGCCGCATCCTTTCGACAGCCCGTCCCGCATCGCGGGGCGGGCTTCGTCGTTCACAGGTGCATCGCAGCGCCGTTCGGTGTTGCCGTATTCCTGTGCGCGCACGCGGGTGCGGTCGTGGGCTGCGGGGTGTGGTTCGTGCATTGGGGCGCGCACCGATCGCCCCAGTGCACACAGTGCGCCCCGGTGCCCCATCGCGGCCCAGCGCCGCATCGCGCCCCCGCGTCGCTGTAGACACAGGCGGGTACGGTCGTGAGGCTGCGGGTCGTCATTGATGCATTGGGGCGCGCACCGACCGCCCCAATGCACACAGTGCACCCCGGTGCGTAGCGTGCGGCTCTGCGCCCACATCGCGCCCCAGCACCCACATCGCGGCGCAGCGCCCACATCGCGGCGCAGCGCCCACATCGCGGCGCAGCGCGCACATTGCGGTGCAGCGCCCGCATCGCGCCCCCGTGTTCCTGTGGGTACGGTCGTGAGGCTGCGGGGCGTCGTTCGTGCATTGGGGCGCGCATCGACCGCCCCAGTGCACACAGTGCGCCCCGGTAGGCGAAGAGCCCGGTCAGCGGCCGTAGGGCTGGCGGGTCGCGATGATCGTGATCATGCGCTCGAGCGCGAACACCGCGTCGCGGGAGGCGCCCTTGACTTCGGCGTCGGCGCGGGCGGTGGCGTGGATGGCCATGCCGAGGCTCGCGGCGGTCCAGCCGACGAGGTCGCGGCGGGCGCGGTCGACCTGCCAGTCCTTCATGCCGAGGCGATGGGCCAGTGCCGACGACGATTCGCGGTTGCCGGCGACGCGCGCCATCGTCCGCAGCTTCATCGCGACGGCGGCGACGAGCGGAACCGGGTCGGCTCCGGATGCCAGGGCGTGCCGCAGCGCGAGAAGGGCCTGGCCGTAGTGGCCCGCGATCGCCGTGTCGGCCACGGTGAAGGCGGATGTCTCGACCCGGCCACCGTAATAGCGCTCGACCGTGCGCTCGTCGATGTCGCCGGGGACGTCGGCGATCAGCTGCTGGCACGCGGCCGCCAGCTCGGTGAGGTCATCGGCGAACGCGGAGACGAGGGAGCGGAGGGCGACCGGCGCGATCCTCTTCTGCGCGGCCTTGAACTCGCCGACGGCGAAGTCGAAGCGGTCGGAGTCGCGCTTGATCGCCGGGCACGCGATCTCGATGCCGTTCCCCTGGCCGGCCCGGATGGCATCCAAGAGCTTCTTGCCGCGCACGCTCGCTCCGGTGTGGCGTAGGACGACCGTCGCCCCATCCTGCGGGTGCGCGAGGTACGAGAGCGCCTCGGTGAGGAAGGTGTCGGAGCACTTCTCGACGCCGCCGACGCGGACGAGCCGCGGCTCACCGAACAGCGACGGGGAGGTTACAGCCAGCAGGGTACCGGCCGCGTAGTCGTCGGCGCGGACGTCGGTGACCTCGAGGCTCGGATCCTCGCTCTTGAGGTAGTCGCGGACGCCCGCGATCGCGCGTTCGGCGCACACCTCTTCGGGACCGGACACGAGCACGATCGGCGCGGGCTGCGGAGTGCGCCAGCCGATCTGCGGGATCGCCGACTTCGCCTTCGCGGGGGCGGAGCGTCGGAGGGCCGGAGTCACTCCCCCAGCCTACCGACCGGGTCGGACACGGGTGCCGGTTGGTCGCCGGCGCGACGGTCGTCGGCCGGGACCACGCCGCAGGCGCCACGGGGCACGCCTCGCCGGAGAGTCTCACGGCCCCCCTTGCCGCCACAGCGCCAGCCGCCCGTGCCCGTCGCGCCAGACCGCGACGATGCCATCCGTGTCGGTGCGGGCGGCGACGGTTCCGCACTGCCGCAGGATGTCGAGCAGCGCGGAGGTCGGATGCCCGTACGTGTTGTCGGCACCGACACCGATGAGGCCGACGGTCGCGTCGAGCCGGCGATACAGCTCGGCGTCTTGATCCGCGCTGCCGTGATGGGAGACCTTCACGATCTCCGCGCGCGGCACGTCGATGCGGCGCAGGAGGCTCGCCTGCGGCTCGGCACCGAGGTCGCCGAGCATCACGGTACGGGGAAATCCCGGACCGGTGACGTCGATCGCGACGCTGGCGTCATTGCCCGGTTCCATCCCCGGGAGCGGACCGAGCGCCTGCCACCGGGTGGTGCCGACCTCTCCCGTCATCCCCATCACGGCGGCGATCAGCCGCGCGCCACCGGCGGCGTACCGGTCGAGCAGCCTCTGGTCGGCCGGCTCCCCCGGAGGGCCGTGGATGACGACGTCCGCTCGCCCGAGGATCGCGGCCGAACCACCGACATGGTCTTTGTCGAAGTGTGTGAGCACGACCAGGTCGAGGTGGCCGATTCCGAGCGTCTGGAGGCAGTCGGCGAGCGGCTCGGGCTCGGGTCCTGTGTCAACGAGCGCCACCTGCGAGCCCGACCGCCACAGGGTGGCATCCCCCTGACCGACATCGCACATCGTCACCTGCCAATCGGCCGGAACGGTGAGCGAACCGCCAACCGTTCGGATGGCGCTCGTCCCCCCGGCCGACCCGATCAGAACCGCGACCACCACCGTCGCCAGGGCGGTGAGTCGCGGCACACGGCGCGGACGCGCGACTGCCAGCACGATCGCGCCGCCCACCACGGCCAGGAGTGCCGCACCGAACGGACCGTCGGGCCACGGGAGGTTCTGAACCGGAAGGGATGCCGTCGTGTGGGCGACGCCGGCGATCCACGCGGCGGGGATCCACGCGAGCGCGGTCAGCCCGTCACGCAGCCACGGGAACGGTGCGATGCAGGCGAGCACCCCGGCGATCGTCGCCGGTGCCGCCGCGGGCTCGGCGAGCATGTTCGCGGCAACGCCCAGCAGTGGGACGTGCGGGTCGATGAGCACGATGAGCGGACCGCACACGATCTGCGCCGACGCCGGGACCGCCAACGCGAGCGCGAGCGGTCTCGGCATACCGCGTGCCAGTCCGTCGGCGAGCGGTCGCGCGAGGACGAGAAGCGCCGCGGTGGCCGCCGCCGACAGTGCGAATCCGAGCGAGCGGCACAACCACGGGTCGACAATCAGCAACAGGGAGACCGCCGCGGCGAGCACGGCGATCCCGACCGTGGGTCGACCGAACCCGAGCGCCAGGATGCCGATCGCGCTCATGGCCGCGGCCCGGACGACGCTCGGCTCGGGGGTCACGAGCACGACGAACCCCGCCAGGACCGTGAGAGCTCCGACCACGCGAACCCACCGGCGTGCCCCGCACCCGGCGAGAAGCATGAACGCCGCACCGACCACCAGCGCGCAGTTCGCTCCCGATACGGCGGTCAGATGTGACAGCGAGGAGACTTTCATCGCGGCCTCGGTCGGCGCCTCGAGACTCGACGTGTCGCCGACGGCCAGCCCCGGGATCAGCCCGGCCCCGGGCTGCGGCAGCCCGTGGCTCGAGGCGGTGAGACCGTCACGGAGGCTTTCAAACACCGCCCACCCGCCGTGGGGTGGCGGTGCGCGCTCTACCTCGGTAACGCGCAGCACCAGCACTGCTCTCTCCGCGGGGTCGGTGGGGATCGCTCGGCCGGTGACGACGATCTCGCTTCCCTGCCCCACGGCGGAGAGGTGTTCCCGACCCTCGGCGTCCAGCCCGATGCGGGCGGGAATTACGCCGCGCACGGTCGTGTCTCCCGCGGTCACCGCGGACGCCGTCGCGTCGAACCACGCTCCACCGTCAGCGCTCCCCGAGACGTGGCCCGTCACCGTGGCCACCACGCGCAGATGGCGGCCCCCGTCGGCCTCGAGATGGGCGATGGCCTGGCGTATCGGCGCCATGGCGGCCACCGAACCTGCGGCGGACGCGGCGCACGCCAGAGCCACCGCCGCAACCAGCGCCGCGGGATGCCGGAACCGAAGAAAGGATGCCGCCGCAACCGCGACGGCGATTAGCAGCACGATCGTCAGCATCCCGGCCGTCGGTATCGCCGTCGCGACGGCGGCTCCGGTCCAGGTGAACCCCGCGACGCTCACGGGGCGCCACGCCCTCCGCCGAAGCGCCTGCCGCTCGCTCACACACGCACCAGGTCGCGGAGGCTCGCGAGCATCTTCTCGCCGATCCCGGGTACGGAGCCGAGGTCGTCGACGCTCGTGAAGCGTCCGTTCTCGTCACGCCACGCCAGAATGCGGTCCGCGAGCGCCGGACCGATCCGAGGCAGCGCATCGAGTTGCTCTCGCGTCGCGGTGTTCAGGTCGAGCGGGCCGGACGTCGCGCCCTCGCCTCCGCCGACAGCGGGAGGGACGGCTCCCACGACCGGCACGACGATCTGCTCTCCGTCCGTCACGGTCCTCGCAAGGTTCACCCCGTCGCGCGCCGCGTCGTCGGCGAATCCGCCGGCACGGGCGATGGCATCCGCCACCCGGTCCCCCACCGCGAGTCGATACAGGCCGGCTTCACGGACGGCGCCCGCGACGTGGACATACACGCCGGCGTGGGGTGGGGGCTGACGTCGGCGGTCGACGTCGGCGCCGTCGTCACCGTCTCGGTTCCCGTCGCTCCGCGAAAGATCCCGATTCCGACGGTCACCGCGAAGCCGAGCAGCACCAGGACGATCACCGCTCCCACCCCGAGCCGGCGACGCGGATCGAGACGGGGAGCCGGAGAGTCGGTATCGAGGACGGTGGCCACTCGGGAACGTTACGAAGAAGCAGCGCGCTCTGGCGGGCCCCGGAGGGAGGACGGTGGACGGGCCTCCAGATCCACTTCGTGGGGAGGACGCGTTCACAGTCGAAAACGACGGATGCCACGCCCCCGCGCTCCGCGGAGCGCCGAGGCGTGGCATCCAGACGACGACCGCTACTTCGTCGAGAAGCTGACCACCTTGGGCGGCCGCACGACCGCACGCACGATCTCGCGGTCCCCCAGCGCGCGACGTACCTTCTCGTCGGCGCGGGCGGCGGCCTCGAGCTCGTCGGCGCCGATCTTGGCGGACACCTCAAGCGTGCCGCGCACCTTGCCGTCGATCTGCACGACCGCCGTCACGGTGTCTTCCACGAGCAGCGTCGGGTCGGCCTGGCGCCACGTGACGAGGCCGACGAAGCCGTCGTACCCGAGCGTCTGCCACATCTCTTCGGCGGTGTGCGGGGCGAACAGGTCGAGGGTCATCGCGATGACCTCGGCGGCCTCGCGGACCGCGGGGTCGCTCGCGCCGGCCTTCCCATCGATCGCCTTCCGGGTGGCGTTCACGAGCTCCATGAGGCGGGCGACGACGACGTTGAACTTCGTCTGCTCGACGAGGTTCGGCGCCTCGGCCAGCAGGCGGTGCGTGACGCGGCGGAGCGCCTGGTCACCCTCGGCCCACACCACGTCGGTCTCGCTGTCGACGTCGTGCGCGATGCGGAGCGCCCGCGCGAGGAACTTCGCCGCCCCCGTGGTCGAGACGTCGTTCCAGTCCTTGTCGTCCTCTACCGGCCCGGCGAAGGCCAGGGCCACGCGCAGCGCGTCAGCACCGTGGGCGTCGAGCTCCTCCTGGAAGAGCACGAGGTTGCCCTTGCTCTTCGACATCTTCGCGCCGTCGAGGATGACCATGCCCTGGTTGATGAGGCTCGAGAAAGGCTCGGTGAACTCCACCAGGCCCATATCGAACAGGGCCTTGGTGATGAAGCGCGCGTACAGCAGGTGCAGGATCGCGTGCTCGACACCGCCGATGTAGAAGTCGACGGGGCCCCACTTGCGTGCCTCGTGCATCGAGAACGCCTCGTTGGGGTCGGTCGGCGACAGGAAGCGCAGGAAGTACCACGAGCTGTCGACGAACGTGTCCATCGTGTCGGGGTCGCGCCGCATGGTCTGCCCGGTCTCGGGGTCGGTGACCTGCACCCAGTCGGTCGCCGCGCCCAGCGGCGAGGAACCCTTCGGCTTGAGGTCGAGCCCCTCGACGGAGGGCAGCACGACGGGCAGCTGGTCCTCGGGCACCGGGACGATCGACCCGTCCTCGCCGTGCAGCATCGGGATGGGCGTCCCCCAGTACCGCTGACGGGAGATCAGCCAGTCGCGCAGACGGTACGTCTTCGCGGCGCGGCCGACGCCCTTCGCCTCGAGCTCCTCGATCATGCGCGTGATCGCGTTGCGCTTGGACAGGCCGTTGAGCGAGCCGGAGTTGATCATGCGGCCGTCACCGGTCAGGGCCACTCCGGTCTTGACCGGATCGAGGTCGTCGACCTCGCCGAGCGGGTCGATCGGCACGCCGTCCTCGTCCACCTCGATCACCGGGATCGCGCCGGTCACCGGGGCGTTCGTGTCGACGACGACCTTGACCGGCAGGTCGAAGGCGCGTGCGAAGTCGAGGTCGCGCTGGTCGTGCGCGGGCACGGCCATGACCGCGCCGTGGCCGTAGTCGGCCAGGACGTAGTCGGCCGCCCAGATGGGGAGCTTCTCGCCGTTGATCGGGTTGATCGCGTAGTGACCCAGGAACACGCCGGTCTTCGGCCGGTCGGTCGCCTGGCGCTCGATGTCGGTCGCGCGCTGGACCTCTTCGAGGTAGGCCTGGAACTTCTGCCGCACCTCGATGTCGGCGGATGCCGCGAGCTCGGCCGCCAGGTCGGACTCGGGCGCGACGACGAAGAACGTCGCCCCGTGCAGGGTGTCGGGGCGGGTCGAGAACACCGTGATCTTCTCGGCGCGGCCCTCGATCTCGAACGCGATGTCGGCGCCGACCGAGCGGCCGATCCAGTTGCGCTGCATCTGGATGACCTTCTGCGGCCAGAAGCCCTCGAGCTGGTTGAGGTCGTCGAGCAGACGGTCGGCGTAGTCGGTGATGCGCAGGAACCACTGCGTCAGCTTCTTCTTGACGACGACCGCGCCGCTGCGTTCGCTCGTTCCGTCGGGCAGGACCTGCTCGTTGGCGAGCACGGTCTGGTCGACCGGATCCCAGTTGACGAGGGCGTCCTTGCGGTACGCGAGACCCTTCTCGTACAGCTTCTGGAACAGCCACTGGTTCCAGCGGTAGTACTCGGGGTCGCTCGTGTGCAGCACGCGGCTCCAGTCGAACGAGACGCCGTAGTCCTTCAGGCTCTCCTTCTGCTGCGCGATGTTCGCGTAGGTCCACTCCACGGGGTCGGCCCCGCGCTTGATCGCGGCGTTCTCGGCGGGCAGCCCGAACGAGTCCCAACCGATGGGGTTGAGGACGTTGTAGCCGCGGTGGCGCCAGAAGCGCGCCACGATGTCGGAGTACAGGTAGTTCTCGGCGTGACCCATGTGCAGGTCGCCCGAGGGGTACGGGAACATCGCGAGCACGTACTTGCGCGGACGCGTGTCGGCGTCGCCGCCGGCGCGGAACGGGTCTTTCTCCGCCCACGCCTTCTGCCACTTCGCCTGGATCTCGTGGGGGTCGAAGCCTCCGTCGGCGGACGGCGCGGAAGAGGGGTTCTGAGACACGGGTGAGACCAATCGTGAAAGTCGGGAGGCCGCGAGGGCCGGCGTCCAGGCTACCGGACCGCGCGCGGGCGCTTCCGGCTCGCGGGGGCCGTCACCATCCGGGGGGAACGGTGGCCCCGACGGCCGCGAGGGGCGCTCGCGCCTTGATGCCGACCTCGGCGACCTCGGATGCCGCGACCGACCGCCACGTGATCCCGCCGCCGGCCCCGACCCAGGCGGCATCCGGCTCGACGACGATGCTGCGGATGACCATCGCGAGATCCGCAGCCCCATCGTCGCCGATCCACCCGAAGGTGCCCGAGTAGATGCCGCGCGGCGCCCCCTCGAGTTCGGCGAGGATCTCCATGGCCGAGGCCTTGGGGGCGCCGGTCATGCTCCCCGCCGGGAAGGCGGCATCCACCACGTCGCCCATGCGTGTTCCGGGCCGGAGCCGACCCGAGACCTCGCTGACGAGCTGATGCACCGTCGGATAGGTCTCGACCTCGAGGAGCCGGTCCACCCCCACCGACGACGGAACGCACACCCGCGAGAGGTCGTTGCGCATGAGGTCGACGATCATGACGTTCTCGGCGCGCTCCTTGGCATCCGACCGCAGGTCCTCGGCGAGGGCTGCGTCGCGCACGGGATCGGGATGCCGGGGGCGGGTGCCCTTGATGGGGTGCGTGTGGACACGGCCACCGCGCACCTCGAGGAAGCGCTCGGGCGAAGCGCTCACGAGAGACGTGTCACCGATGCGGACGAGAGCGCCGTGGTGCGACGAGGCGGTGGCGCGCAGGCGGCGGAAGGCGGCGAGGGCATCGACGGTGCCGGGAATGGTGAAACGTGTCGTGAGGCAGAGCTGATACGCGTCGCCATCGGCGATCCGGTCGCGGCACGCCTCGATGAGCTCGGCGTACCGCCCGGGTGAATGACGAGCGGATGCCGCACCCCGGTGCTCAGCCTCGGCGACCGTCGGGGCGTTCGGGCTCGCCGACGCCGCCGCGGCGAGGTCCGCGACGGACCCGGTGGATGAGATCGCCCACACCCGCCGAGAGGCGTGATCGAAAGCCAGCAGCTCGTCGGCACGGAGCCACGACGGGACGCCCTCGTACGAGATCCACCCCACCCATCCGCCGCGGAAGCGCGGGCCCTCGGCATCGCGGAAGGCGTGGGACGCGGCATCCGTCTGGAACGGCGCAGCGGACGCGTCGGGCTGCCCCGTTCCGAGGTAGCTCCACCCGGCTCCGGCGTCGCGACCCGCGTCGAGCCAGAACGCGTGACGAGACGACGCGAAAACAGACGAGAACACGTCTTCGGGGTCGCGCCACCGGGGCAGGGCAACCATCGAGACAGAACGCGGCACGCTCCCAGGCTAGGACGAACCCACGGCCCGTAGGCTGAGCGAGGTGAACGAGATCCTCACGTGGCTCCTCGACGTCGTGCAGAACGTCGATCCCGTGGTGCGCACGCTCGTCGCCGGACTCGCGATCATGCTCGAAACGAGCGTGCTGGTCGGTCTCGTCGTCCCCGGCGACACCGTCGTCATCGTCGCCGGCACCGCCATCGCCTCGCCCGTCGAGGGCGTCATCCTCGGTGCCACCGTGGTGATCGGTTCGCTCCTCGGAGAAAGCATCGGATTCTGGCTCGGGCGCTACTTCGGCCCGCGTATCCGGGCGTCACGGCTCGGGCAGAAGCTCGGAGACAACAACTGGGACCGGGCCGACCGATACCTGCGGCGCCGCGGCGGACCCGCGATCTTCCTCTCCCGCTTCCTCCCGGTGCTGCACTCGCTCGTCCCCCTGACGGTCGGAATGAGCGGGTACCCCTACCGTCGGTTCCTCGCCTGGACCGCGCCGGCGTGCGTGCTGTGGGCGGCGCTCTACATCACCGTTGCCGCGTCGGCGGCCGGCACCTACCGCGAGCTGGCCGACCGCATCCATTACGCCGGCTACCTCTTCGCCGGCATCATCGTCGTCTTCCTCCTCCTGGTGTACGCGGGGAAGAAGGTGCTGGAGCGCATCGAGCGTCGTCACCTCGCCGACGATCCTGATCCTCTCGAACCGGTGGGCGACGACGTGAAAGACTGAGCGGGATGCCTCGCTCCTCTCGCGCCAAAGTGCTCTGGTTCGCCCGCCTCGAGTACCGCTTCCACGCCTGGCGCGAACGTCGCGCACGCGCCCGCGGTCTGCGCCCCGCCGTGACGGGGTTCCCCGGCTACGGGACCGAGGAATGGGTGCGGGTGCTGGGCCGGGTGCTCATCGCGCCGCCGATCAAGCGCACGTCGAACGGCGAGTTCGCGAGCCTGCGCGGCTGGCGCAGTTTCGCCGCCGTGCCCGTGGGGTACGCGCAGGTGACGGTCACGATCGAGGGCGTCTCGCACGAGGTCGTCGCCGATCGCGGCGGCGTCATCGACGCGAAACTCCCCGCGACCCTGTCCCCGGGATGGCAGACGGTGACGATGAGCGTCGAGGGCAGTGAGCCCAGCGAGACGCGCGTGTTCATCGTGGGGTCCGACGTGCGGTTCGGCGTCGTGAGCGACGTCGACGACACCGTCATGGTCACCGCGCTCCCCCGGCCGTTGCTGGCGGCGTGGAACTCGTTCGTCGTCGACGAGCACGCGCGCCAGCCCGTGCCCGGTATGGCGGTGATGCTCGAGCGGCTCTCGCGCGAGCACCCCGGAACCCCGGTCATCTACCTTTCGACCGGCGCGTGGAACGTTGCGCCCACTCTGACCCGGTTCCTCCGACGCCATCTGTTCCCGGCGGGGTCGTTCCTGCTTACCGACTGGGGTCCCACGCACGACCGCTGGTTCCGCAGCGGGCGCGACCACAAAGAGGTGAGCCTGCGCCGGATCGCCGAGGAGTTCCCGAACGTGAAGTGGCTGCTCGTCGGCGACGACGGCCAGCACGACGACGCGATCTACACGGGGTTCGCGATCGAGCACCCCGAGAGCGTCGCGGCCGTCGCCATCCGGCGTCTGCTGCCCGCCGAGGCCGTTCTCGCCGGTGGTCGCACGGTCGTCGACGATCACTCGGCCGCCGACGTCCCCTGGGTCACGGAATCCGACGGGGCGGGCCTGCTCGAGCGTCTCGAAGAGGTCGGCGTCATCTCCCGCGACCGCTGACCGCGCCGTTTCGGCGTTCCTTCGGCTCCCAGGGTCGCCGAGACGTCATCGCGCCTGCGCACGCCGCGGTGGATGTGTCGGCGCGATGCGGTTTCGCGGATGCCACGATGCCCGAGGGCGCCGGTGTCGGAGGGGCCGCGTACCGTAGAGGCATGTGCGGTCGATTCGTCGTGGCCAACGTGGCATCCGAGCTCGTGGGGGTGCTGCGCGTCGACGTCGAAGCCGATGAGCTGCCACCGCCGTCCTACAACATCGCGCCCACGGCATCCGTTGCCATCGTCCTCGACTCGGTCAAGACCGAGCCGCCGGTGCGCCGCCTCGAGGTCGCGCGGTGGGGACTCGTGCCGGGGTGGGCCAAAGACGTCAAGATCGGGGCCCGGGCGTTCAACGCCCGGTCGGAAGAGATCGAAGACAAGCCGATGTTCCGCAACGCCCTCATCAAGCGCCGCGCGGTGATTCCCGCATCGGGGTACTACGAGTGGAAGACCACCGAGGCCGGCAAGACGCCGCACTACATCCACCCTGCCGACGGCTCGCCGCTGTTCTTCGCGGGCCTCTACGAGTGGTGGAAAGACCCGGCCAGGGCCGAAGACGACCCTGCTCGATGGGTGCTGAGCTGCACGATCCTCACGCGAGACTCGATCGGCCGGCTCGGGTCGATCCACGACCGGATGCCGCTGTTCATGGACCCCGACTTCGCCGACGCGTGGCTCGACCCGACCACCGAGAACGTCGGCGACATCCTGGATGCCGCGATCGACGCCGCCCCCGACGTGGCCGAGACGCTCGACGACCACGTGGTGTCCTCGGCGGTCGGCAACGTCCGCAACGACACCCCCGACCTCATCGAGCCGGTCGAATGAGTCTCGTCCTCGACGTACCGGTGATTCCCCGCGCGGAGTGGAGCACGCGCGCCGCGGCTCACGCCGAGCGAGCCGACTCCCTCACAGCGGCCCATCGCACGCGTGCCGCGCGCGGCGAGAAGCATCCCGTCGAGGACTTCCTCTTCACCTACTACTCCTACAAGCCCGCGATCCTGCGCCGCTGGCATCCCGGTCCCGACGTTGTGCTCGCCGACGCCGACGAGCGCACCACCTGGCGCTGGTACCGGTCCACGGCCGAGGGCGTGGCGGTGGATGCCGCGGCCTTCCGCCGCGACCGTGGCTCGCTGTACCGCGGCGTCGTCGGTCTGCTCCGCGCCACCGCCGCGCGTCCGGCGCAGTTCGGCTGCTTCGGTCTGCACGAGTGGGCGATGGCCTACCGCACGGCGGACGTGCGACACGCTGTGCCGTTGCGACTGGGCACGGATGGCACCGACGCCGTGGTCGAGGCGCACGACCTGAAGTGCACGCACTACGACGCGTTCCGGTTCTTCACCCCCGATGCGGTGCCCCGGAATCGCGCGCACCTGTCGCGCGAGACCCAGGTCACCGTCGAGCAGCCCGGGTGCCTGCACGCCGGAATGGACGTCTACAAGTGGGCGGTGAAGCTCGGACCTCTGGTTCCCGGGCACCTTCTGCTCGATGCGTTCGAGCTCGCCCGCGATATCCGCACGCTCGACATGGAGGCGTCGCCGTACGACCTCGCGGACTGGGGCTACTCCCCCGTCGCGATCGAGACGCCCGAGGGGAAGGCTCAGTACGTCGCCCGCCAGCGTGCGCTGAGCGAGCGTTCCCAGACGCTGCGGACCGCTCTGCTCGCCGAGGTGACCGAGGAAGGCGACACGCCCGGTCGCGCCGATTTCCTGCGTCCTGATTCCGTGTAGTAAGCTCATGGAGTTGCCTCGAACGGGGCGGAAAACAGAAAACGGGCCTGTGGCGCAGCTGGTAGCGCACCTGCATGGCATGCAGGGGGTCAGGGGTTCGAGTCCCCTCAGGTCCACCGAAATGAATGTCCCGCGACGTAGGTCCGGGGCATTCGTCATTTCCGGCACTGCCATCGACGAGGTCTCTAGCCGAGCACCTTCACGTCGAACTCCCGCACGACCGCCCGCACCTCGTCGAGGTACCGCCGAGCCTGCTCGGTCAGCGGAATGGTCGTGTGCGCGATCCATCCGATCTCGATCCGCTCGTCGACATCGAGCGGCACCGCGACGATCTCGGGGTCGAGGTCGTCGCTGATGATCCCCGTGGAGATCGTGTACCCGCCGAGGCCGATCATGAGGTTGAAGATCGTCGCCCGGTCGGACACGCGAATCTCTTGCGCGCTCGACAACGTCGACAGGATCTCCTCGGCGAAGTAGAAGGAGTTGTTGGTGCCCTGGTCGAACGTGAGCCGCGGGAGTCCGGCGAGGTCGTCGAGGGTCACGCGCGCGCGGGCCGCCAGAGGATTCTTGCGCGAGACGAAGATGTGCGGGTCGGCCAGGAACAGCGGATGAAACGACAGTCCCGAGTCGCGCAGCAGCTTGTCGATCACGTTGCCGTTGAAGTCGTTGCGATACAGGATGCCGAGCTCGCTGCGCAGCGTCCGCACATCCTCGATGATGTCCCACGTCCGCGTCTCTCGCAGCGAGAACTCGTACTCCGGCGCCGCACTGGCCTTCACCATCCGGACGAACGCGTCGACGGCGAAAGAGTAGTGCTGCGTCGACACGCCCAGGAGGCGGCGCGACGGTGGTCGATCGAGGTAGCGCTGCTCGAGGAGGGCCACCTGCTCGACGACCTGTCGGGCGTAGCCGAGGAACTCCACGCCGTCCGATGTCAGGGTGATGCCTCGCGCCGAGCGGACCATCAGCGAGCGCCCCACGCGGGCTTCGAGGTCCTTCATCGCTGCCGACATCGTCGGTTGCGACACGTACAGCAGATCGGCGGCGGCAGAGATCGAGCCCTCTGCGGCGACCTCGATGAAGGACTGGAGCTGCTGGAGCGTCACGCCGCTCGTTCGCCGGGCCATAGGCACAGCCTATAGACATGGATAGCTGAACCGGATTACCCGATGGCAGCCCGGGACACGCACCATGGGAACACCGATGACTGTGCGGCACGAGCCGCCGAACGACTGGAGTGTCTGGACATGTCGAACGACTTCACGTTCCGGATCTCGACCACGCGCTTCGACGAGGACTACTCCCCGTCGGAGAGCTCGCGTGCGACGACGAACTTCGCCAACCTCGCCCGCGGCGCGGATCGTCAGGAGAACCTGCGCAACGCGCTGACGATGATCGACCGCCGGTTCAACGACCTCGCTCGCTGGGACAACCCGGAGGGTGACCGCTACACGCTCGAGATCGACATCGTGTCCGTCGACCTGGAGTTCGCGGCATCCGGAGACGACCAACGATTCCCCCTGCTGGAGGTGCTCGATCTGGTGATCGTCGACCGACAGACCGGTGCACGCCACCACGGGATCGTGGGCAACAACTTCTCGTCCTACCTGCGGGACTTCGACTTCAGCGTTCTTCTGCCCGCCGCGAGCGCCGCCGCCGGCGGCTTCACGGTGCCCGAGGACTTCGGCGTCCTGCACGGCAAGCTGTTCGAGGCGTTCCTGGACTCCCCCGAGTACCGTGAGCGCTTCACCGTGTCGCCGGTCATCTGCATCAGCGTCTCCACGAGCAAGACCTACCGCCGCACCGACAACCGCCACCCCGTGCTCGGCGTCGAGTACGTGCAGGACGAGTACTCGCTCACCGACGAGTACTTCGGGAAGATGGGCCTCCGTGTTCGCTACTTCCTCCCCGAGGGGAGCTCCGCCCCGCTGGCGTTCTACTTCCGCGGTGACCTGCTGAACGACTACACGAACCTGCAGCTCATCGGCACGATCAGCACGATGGAGACGTTCCAGAAGATCTACCGCCCCGAGATCTACAACGCCAACTCCGCCGCCGCCGGCGTCTTCCGCCCCACCCTCGACAGCAGCGACTTCTCGCGGACACGCGTGGACTACGACCGCGACGAGCGCTCGCGCCTCGCGCTCACCCAGGGCAAGTGGGCAGAGGAGCACTTCGTCACACCGCACGGGGACGCACTGGCCCGCTGGGCAGGCCTCTCCCCCGCCCTCGTCCACTGATCCGCCGGAGCACACCCGTGAACACCCTTCTCCCCACCGCCGCTGTCGGCAGTCTCCCGAAGCCCTCGTGGCTCGCCGAGCCCGAGAAGCTCTGGTCCCCCTGGGCCCTCGACGCAGACGCGCTGGTCGAGGGCAAGCAAGACGCCCTCCGCGCCGCCGTGCACGAACAGCGCCGGCGCGGCATCGACATCATCAGCGACGGCGAGCAGACCCGCCAGCATTTCGTCACCACCTTCATCGAGCACCTTCGCGGGGTGGACTTCGAGAACCGTGAGACCGTCCGCATCCGTGACCGGTACGACGCCAGCGTGCCGACCGTCGTCGGGGCCGTGGAGCGCGTCAAGCCGGTCTTCGTTCAGGATGCCGCCTTCCTCCGTCAACAGACCGATCAGCCGATCAAGTGGGCGCTGCCCGGACCGATGACGATGATCGACACCCTCGCGGACCGCTACTACAACAGCCGCGAGAAGCTCGCGTGGGAGTTCGCCGGCATCCTGAACCAGGAGGCGAAGGAGCTCGAAGCCGCCGGCGTCGACATCATCCAGTTCGACGAACCCGCCTTCAACGTCTTCTTCGACGAGGTGCGGGACTGGGGTATGGCCGCGCTCGAGCGCGCCGTCGAGGGCCTTCGCGCCGAGACCGCCGTCCACATCTGCTACGGCTACGGCATCAAGGCGAACACCGATTGGAAGGCCACGCTCGGCCCGGAGTGGCGGCAGTACGAGGAGTCGTTCCCTCTGCTTCAGCAGTCGAGCATCGACATCGTCTCGCTCGAGTCGCACAACTCCCGCATCCCGATCGAGGTGATCGAACTGATTCGAGGCAAGAAGGTCATGCTCGGCGCCGTCGATGTGGCCTCGCATGACATCGAACGTCCCGAAGAGGTGGCGCACACCCTGCGCCGGGCGCTGGAGTTCGTGGATGCCGACAAACTCATCGCCAGCTCGAACTGCGGAATGGCGCCTCTGCCGCGCGACGTCGCCCTGGCCAAGCTCAGCGCGCTCAGCGCGGGTGCCGCTCTTCTTCGGCAGGAGCTCACCGGCGCTCTCGTCTGACCCGTGAACGCCGAAGGGCCGCCCCTCTGTGGGGCGGCCCTTCGTGCAGTTCAGTCGGCGGAGGCCGGTGCCGGCAGCTCCAGCGGCACGACCGGGCAGTCCTTCCATAGGCGCTCGAGCCCGTAGTAGACGCGCTCCTGCTCGTGGAAGACGTGCACGACGAGATCGCCGAAGTCGAGCAAGACCCACCGCGACTCCTGGCGGCCCTCGCGACGCAGGCGCTTGTGCCCGGCCTCCAGCAGCTTCTCTTCGACCTCGTCGGCGATGGCCGCGACGTTGCGCTCATTGCGACCCGTCACGAGCAGGAAGATGTCGACGAGCGGAAGAGGCTCGGACACGTCGAGGGCGACGAGGTCTTCCCCGGACTTCGAATCGGCGGCGATCGCGGCGATGCGCGCCATCTCGATTCCGTTGGCGCTGGCTGTCATCCGAACACTCCTGTCGTGAAGGCGAGGACCAGCGCGACGGCGACCGCGACGGCGAGAGCGCCTGTGGTGATGATGAGACCGATGACGAGCTTGCTGCCCTTCTCGGGTGCCGGGGGGCGGATGATCTCACCGGGTTGCTTGACGGTGCTGATGGCGGCGCTGGCCGCGATCGGGGTCGGGGACGATGCCGGGGGCAGCTCGCCGTCGAGAAGAACGGCATCCACGTCGCGCCCGTCGGTGGTGCCCGGCGCGTGACCCGCCGAGCCGAGACCCTCCGGCAGCTCGAACGTTCCCGTGATGAGCACCTCGCCGGTCGAGGTGACCGGGCCGACGAGCGGCACGCCCGCCGGGGTCTGCGAGAGGATCAGCGCGTTCGGTGTCGAGACCGAGCCCGTCGCCGCGGCGCTGCGAGAGATCAGCTGATCGAAGGACGGCGGCAGCGAGATCTCGGGCGTCTGGCCCTTCAAGAGGTCGGACCCCAGCGCGGGGTTCACGGTCGACACCGGCGCCGGGTCGTCGGTCGCGGTTTCGTCGGTCGCCTCCGCCTCCTCGGGTGCGGCGGGGCGGAAGATCGCCTGCAGCCCGGCGGAGTCGTCCCGCGCCGCCGTCTCGGCCTCGTTCGTCGCGGACGCCACGGCGTCGGTGTCCGCGTCGTGGGAGGTCGCCGACTCCGCAGACGGGATGGCGGACTCGGAGACCGGCTCGGCCGTTTCGTCGCGCGTCGTCGGGACGCCGGGTTCGAGATCGGGCGAGATGATCGGAACGGATGCCGTGCGGATGCGCTCCTGTGCGCGGACCTGCCGCCGGGTGAGGCCGGTCACGCCGAGATCGGGGCCCGAGGAGGGCGGGAACGTGGCCGGGACGAGGGGCGGCTCGGGCGCGGTGTCCGGTGCCGTCACGGCATCCGCCTCAGTCTCCCCCGACGCGGGTGCGTCGTCGGCGGGGGCGGGCTCGGTCACCGGCTCGGCAGCGGCCTTGTCGGCCTTGTTGCGGCCGAACAGACCGCCCAGCACGCCGCCCTTCTTGGCGGGGGGTTCAGACACCGTCTCCGGGTCCGCGCCCGCATCGCTCTCGGCGACGGGCTCGTCGCGGTCGGTGGCGGGAGCCACGGATTCGCCCTCGCTCGCGGCATCCGCGGCATCCGCAGCCACATCGGCGATCGCGGCATCCGGTGCCTCCGCGGGAGGGGCATCGTGAGCCGTCTGCGGCTCGGCGGCCGGCGCAGTGGCGTTCTCGGGCGCGGCGTCAGGCTGCGGCGTGATGATCGGCGTCGCGCCGGTGTTGCGGAGTTCGCGCAGCTGACGCCGCGTCAGCGGCGGGTTCTCGGGGGTCTCGGATGTGCTCATGCAGGGCTCCGGTAGAGGTGGTGCTTCGCGATGTACTGCACGACGCCGTCGGGCACGAGGTACCACACGGGGTGGCCTCGGCGCACGCGGGCGCGGCAGTCGGTGGACGAGATGCTCAGTGCGGGGATCTCCAGCTGGCTGACGTCTTCGGTGGGCAGGCCCTCCGTGGTCAGGACATGTCCAGGCCGGGAGACCGCCACGAAATGGGCCAGATCCCACAGCTCCTGGTGATTGCGCCAGCCGAGGATCTGCGCCACGGCGTCGGCCCCGGTGATGAAGAACAACTCGGCACCGGGGCGCTCGCGCTGGAGGTCGCGCAGAGTGTCGATGGTGTACGTCGGGCCGGCGCGGTCGATGTCGACGCGGCTCACGGTGAACTGCGGATTGGATGCCGTCGCGATCACCGTCATGAGGTAGCGGTGTTCGCTCTCGGTGACGTCGTCCTTCTGCCAGGGACGGCCGGTGGGGACGAAGACGACCTCATCGAGATCGAAGGACTGCGCGACCTCGCTGGCCGCGACCAGGTGACCGTGATGGATGGGATCGAACGTCCCACCCATGACCCCGATCCGAGGGGCGCGCGTCACCGACATACGGTGGGCCTCAGTGGCCGTGGGCCTCGGGGGTGGGCGTCCCGTGCTTCTGGGTGTACGCCGCGGCCTTGTGCGCGTGACGGTTCGACACGTTGCGGTACGACAGTGTGACCAGGCTCAGCGCGATGAAGACGACGAAGGCCACAGCGCCGTACCAGAAGGTCTCGGCCTGCACGTTGCCGCCGTGATGTGCGCCCTCTTCAGCGGCGTGGGCGATCAGCGTGGCGAAAGTCATCAGTGCTCCGTTCGAGAATTCTGCGCAAGGCGCGAGTTTATTTTATGCGTTCAGGTTCGGACCTGGCCGTCGCCGCGCCCGAGCCACTTCGTGCTGGTGAGCTCGGCGAGACCCATCGGCCCTCGGGCGTGGAGTTTCTGGGTCGAGATGCCGACCTCGGCACCGAAGCCGAACTCGCCGCCATCGGTGAACCGGGTCGACGCGTTCACCAGCACGACGGCCGAATCGACCTCCGCCAGGAAGCGGGTGGCGGCAGCCTCGTCCTCGGTGATGATCGACTCGGTGTGGTGGGTGGAGTAGCGACGGATGTGGTCGAGCGCGGCGTCGAGATCGTCGACCACGCGCACGGCGAGATCGAGGCTCAGGTACTCGGTCGCCCAGTCTGCGTCCGTGGCCGCGACGACGCGCGGGTCGTACCCGGCGGTGGTGTCGTCACCGTGCACGCGCACACCGGCGCCCGCCAACGCACCGAGGAGGTCGGGCAGCAGCCGATCGGCGGCGTCGCGGTGCACGAGAACCGTCTCGACGGCATTGCAGACGCTCGGGCGCTGGGTCTTGGCGTTCAGCACGATCTTCCGCGCCCACTCGTCGCGTGCCGTGGCATCCAGGTAGACGTGGACCACGCCGGCCCCGGTCTCGATCACGGGGACGGTCGACTCCGTCACGACCGTCTCGATGAGGCTCGCGCTGCCGCGCGGGACGAGCACATCGACCAGGCCGCGGGCGTTCATCAGTGCGCGCGCGCCGTCCCTCCCGAAGTCGTCGACCGTCTGAATGGCCTCCGGAGAGACGCGCTGGCTCGCCAGAGCCTGACGCATCACCTCGACGAGCGCCGCGTTCGAACTCTGCGCGGCGGAACCGCCACGCAACACCACCGCGTTGCCGGCGCGCAGGGCCAGAGCGGCGATGTCGACCGTCACGTTGGGGCGGGCTTCGTAGATGGAGCCGACGACTCCGAACGGCACCGCCACCTTCTGCAGTTCCAGACCGTTGGGAAGCGTACGTCGATCGAGGACCCGGCCGACGGGGTCGGGCAGCTCGGCGACCTCGCGGACCGCCGTGGCGAGCGCCGCCACACGGGTGGCATCCAACCGAAGACGGTCGAGCAGAGCGTCGCCGATCTCGGCGCTGCGCCCGCGCTCCAGATCGTCGGCGTTGGCCGCGACGATCGTGTCGGTCGCCGAGTCGATGGCGTCGGCGATCGCGCGCAGCATCCCCGTCTTCGCCGCGGAGTCGAGAAGGCCCACCTGGCGCGCAGCATCCTTCGCCAGGCGCAGGCGTTCGTCGACCGAGACAGCGGTGAGGGTCATCGCGTCAGTCTAGCGCCGCGGCTACCGCGCCCACGGGGCCCGTGGCGAGGGTGACCGGATCGGGGTGCGGGGCGAACCAGGTGCCCACGGCGGCGCCCGCGAGGGCCTCCGCGACGAGATCGGCGCTGGTCACGAGGACACCCACTCCGGCAGACGACGCGAGCTTCGCCGCCGACGCCTTGGTGGCGGCCCCGCCGGTGCCGACACCATTGACCGTGACCGACCCGAACGTGTACTCCGAGAGGTCGTCGCCCCACTCCACGTCGGTGATCGGGCGAGCACCGGGCTCGCTCGGCGGAGCGGTGTACAGGCACTCGATGTCGCTGAGCAGCACGAGCGCGTCGGCACCGATCAGCTGAGCGACGAGGGCCGCCAGCCGGTCGTTGTCACCGAAGCGGATCTCGTGCGTGGCCACGGTGTCGTTCTCGTTGACGATGGGCAGGATGCCGAGCCCCAGAAGTCGCTCCATCGCCCGGCGCGCGTTCGAGCGGTGCGTGGCGTTCTCCAGGTCGCCCGCGGTCAACAGCACCTGTCCCCCGAGCAGCCCGAATCGGTCGAGGGAGGTCTGGTAGCGCCACATCAGCACGTTCTGTCCGACGGCAGCCGCCGCCTGCTGGGTCGCCAGGTCGTTCGGCCGCCCGCGCAGATCGAGCAAGGGAAGGGCCGTCGCGATCGCGCCCGAGGAGACGAGGACCACCTCGACCCCGGCCTCGCGAGCGTGGGCGAGAGCATCGACGATGAGATCGATGCGGAAGGCCCCGTCGCCGCTGATCGAGGACGATCCGACCTTGACCACGACGCGCGTCGCGGCGGGCAGATCGGTGCGGACGCGCGCGGTCATCGATCCTCCTCGTCGTCGGATGCCCGAGCCGCGAGGCGCTCCGCCTCCAGCTCGGCGCGAGCGTCGGCCTTGGCATCCATCCGCTCGTGGTAGCGCTCACGTCGCTCGGACGTGGTGCGACGAGAGTTCTGCACCAGGCGCGGATCGGTTCCGCGCGGCGCCGTCATCAGCTCGGCCGCCGAGGAGAGCGTGGGTTCCCAATCGAAGACAATCCCGTCACCGGGGCCGATCACGACCGTGGCACCGGCGACCGCACCGGCGCGGAACAGCTCGTCCTCGACGCCGAGACGGGCCAAGCGGTCCGCGAGGTAGCCGACGGCCTCTTCGTTTTGGAAGTCGGTCTGCTGCACCCACTTGACGGGCTTGTCGCCGAGGATCCGGTAGACCGGACCGTACGTGCCGCCCTCGACTTTGATCGTGAAGTCCTTCTCGGACCCGTGCGGCCGGATGACAATCCGCTCGGCGGGAAGATCGTCGATCGTCGCGACCCGGTGCTCTTCGACGATCTCGGCGAGGGCGAACGTGAGCTCGCGCAGACCCGCACGGCTGACCGTGGAGATCTCGAACACGCGGAACCCGCGCGATTCGAGGTCGGGGCGCACGAGGTCGGCGAGGTCACGGGCCTCGGGCACGTCCACCTTGTTCAGTGCGACGATCTGCGGGCGCTCGAGCAGCGGGATCTGGCCCTCGGGCACCGGGTACGCGGCCAGCTCGGCCAGAATGACATCCAGGTCGGTCAACGGGTCGCGGCCCGGGTCGAGCGTCGCGCAGTCCAGCACGTGAACCAGAGCCGTGCAGCGCTCGACGTGGCGGAGGAACTCCAAGCCGAGGCCGCGGCCTTCGCTCGCCCCCTCGATGAGGCCCGGGACGTCGGCGACCGTGAAGCGCACGTCGCCGGCCTGCACGACGCCGAGGTTGGGGTGCAGCGTCGTGAACGGGTAGTCGGCGATCTTCGGCCGCGCGGCCGACACGGCGGCGATCAGGCTCGACTTCCCGGCAGAGGGGAAGCCCACCAGCGCCACATCCGCCACGGTCTTGAGCTCGAGGACGACATCGCCCTCCCACCCGGGGGTCCCCAGCAGCGCGAAGCCGGGAGCCTTGCGCTTGGGCGAGGCCAAAGCGGCGTTGCCGAGTCCCCCGAGCCCGCCGGGGGCGACGACGAAGCGCATGCCCGGCGTGAGCATGTCAACGAGCACGGTGCCGTCGGGATCCTTCACGACCGTTCCGAGCGGAACCGGCAACTCGGTCATCTCGCCGGCGGCGCCGGAGCGGTGATCACCCATGCCGAAGCCTCCGTTGCCGGCGGAGCGGTGTGGCGAGTGGTGGTACGACAGCAGCGTGGTCACCTGCGGGTCGGCGACGAGCACCACGTCGCCGCCGTGCCCGCCGTTGCCCCCGTCCGGGCCCGCCAGCGGCTTGAACTTCTCGCGGCGCACCGACACGCAGCCGTTGCCGCCCTTTCCCGCACGCAGATGCAGGGTGACGCGGTCGACGAAGGTGACCATGAGGGTCCTCCCGGGATGGGCCGGCGATACCGGCGGAGAAAAACGACGAGGGGGCGGGCAGTGCCCACCCCCTCGGGAACGACGTGTGCTGCGGATTACTCCGCGGCGGCAGCGACGATGTTGACGACCTTGCGGCCGCCCTTCTGGCCGAACTCGACCGCGCCGGCGGCGAGAGCGAACAGCGTGTCATCGCCACCGCGGCCGACGTTGGCGCCGGGGTGGAAGTGCGTACCGCGCTGGCGGACGAGGATCTCGCCGGCGTTGACGGCCTGGCCGCCGAAGCGCTTCACGCCGAGGCGCTGTGCGTTGGAGTCACGACCGTTACGGGTGGAGCTTGCGCCCTTTTTGTGTGCCATCTCTGCGTCTCCTGGCTCTTACTTGATGCCGGTGATCTTGACGCGCGTGAGGTCCTGACGGTGGCCCTGGCGCTTCTTGTAGCCGGTCTTGTTCTTGAACTTCTGGATCACGATCTTCGGACCGCGCTCCTCACCGAGGACCTCGGCCGTGACCGAGACCTTCGCGAGCTTGTCGGCGTCGGTCGTGACGGTCTCGCCGTCGACGAACAGAACGGCGGGCAGCTGGATGCTCTCGCCGACCTTCGCCGCCTGGCGATCGAGCACGACGATCGTGCCGACCTCGACCTTCTCCTGCCGGCCGCCGGCGCGCACAACTGCGTAAACCACTTCACACCTGTTTCGTTCGGGAGCGCACGGCTCCGGTTGTCTGATGACGTCGGGAGGGCGGAACGCCCTGAGTCTCGGTGCGATCCAGCCGGCCTGAGCCGACGGGGTCTCGCGTCAATCGCGCGGACACGACGCACCAAAGGACGAGTTTAGCTCACCGAGAGACATCCGGCAAAAGCATCGGGGCCGCGTGTCGGCCGTAGGATCGCGGCGTGGCCATTCTCATCGACGACCCGCAGTGGCCCGCGCACGGCCGTCTGTGGGCGCACCTCGTGAGCGACTCGAACCTCGCCGAGCTGCACGCCTTCGCCGCGGCTGCCGGTATCCCCCGCCGAGCGTTCGACCTCGACCACTACGACGTGCCCGACGAGCGGCACGCCGACTTGGTCGCCGCCGGCGCAGAGCACGTCGGTGGACGCGAGCTCGTTCGTCGTCTCCGGGCCTCGGGGCTGCGCATCACCGCCCGCGAGCGCCGCGCCCCCAAAGCGTGAGGTGCCAAGAATTGTCGCTTCCGACCTCGGTCGGGCGACAATTCTTGGCACCTCACGCGGCTCAGGAGCCGTCGGTCGGCTGAGCGTTCACCGGAGTGCCGGTGAGGGCCGCCGTGGTCACACGGCGGCGCGAGCGGCCCTGACCCGGCGCCTTCGGCTCCGGCAGCGCCTCGAGCACGGACTCGAGCAGCGCGTCCTTCTCGGTGCGCGGCGTCTTGGGCTCGCGCTTCTTGCGCGGGCGCTTCTCGCGCGCCGGCGGCTCGGTCTTGGCATCCATGACCGCCTCGACCGACGCCACGACGGCCGCCTCGACCACGGCGGGGTCGTCGACCGTCGGATGGATCGTGGATGCCGCGATCTGCGCGAGCGCGGACTTCACGCCCTCGGTGATGACGTGCGTGCCACCGGTGGGAGCGGAGGCCGCGCCCGCGCCGTTCCCGTTGCCGGGGCCGGAGCCGTTGCCATTGGAGGAGCCGTTCCCGCCACGGCCGCGGCGGTTGTTGCCGCCCCCGTTGCCGTTGCCGTTCGTCGTGGCCGCCGTGCGGTGCTTCACGACGGGATCGTGGTGCACGATGACACCGCGCCCGGCGCAGACCTCGCACGCCTCGCTGAAGGTCTCCAGCAGACCCAGGCCCAGCTTCTTGCGCGTCATCTGCACGAGGCCGAGCGAGGTGACCTCGGCGACCTGGTGCTTCGTGCGATCGCGGCTCAAGCACTCGATGAGACGGCGCAGCACGAGGTCGCGGTTGGACTCGAGCACCATGTCGATGAAGTCGACGACGATGATTCCGCCGATGTCGCGCAGCCGCAGCTGACGGACGATCTCCTCCGCGGCTTCGAGGTTGTTCTTGGTGACGGTCTCTTCGAGATTGCCGCCCGATCCGACGAACTTCCCGGTGTTGACGTCGACGACGGTCATCGCCTCGGTGCGGTCGATGACCAGCGAGCCGCCCGAGGGCAGCCACACCTTGCGGTCGAGCGCCTTCTCGATCTGCTCGGTGATGCGGAAGGCGTCGAAGGGGTCCTGATCGCCCTCGTACTTCTCGACGCGCTCGAGCAGATCGGGCGCGACGCCCTGCAGGTAGCTCGAGATCGTCGACAGCGCCTCGTCACCCTGGATGAGCATGCGCGTGAAGTCCTCGTTGAAGACATCGCGCACGATCTTCACCAGCAGGTCGGGCTCGGAGTGCAGCAGGGCCGGAGCCTGAATCGTCTTGACCTGCGAGCTGATGTGCTCCCACTGGGAGGTCAGTCGCTGCACGTCGCGCGTCAGCTGATCCTCGGTGGCGCCCTCCGCAGCGGTACGGACGATGACGCCCGACGACTCGGGGAGAACCTCCTTGAGGATCTTCTTCAGACGTGCGCGCTCGGTGTCGGGGAGCTTGCGCGAGATGCCGTTCATCGCGCCACCGGGCACGTACACGAGGTAACGGCCGGGCAGGGAGATCTGGCTCGTGAGGCGCGCGCCCTTGTGGCCCACCGGGTCTTTCGTGACCTGGACGAGCACGCGATCGCCGGACTTCAGCGCCAGCTCGATGCGACGCGGCTGGTTACCGGTCTCGACGCCGTCCCAATCGACCTCGCCGGAGTACAGCACCGCGTTACGGCCGCGGCCGATGTCGACGAACGCCGCCTCCATGCTGGGCAGCACGTTCTGCACGCGGCCGAGGTAGACGTTGCCGATGAGCGAGGCATCCTGATTGCGGGCGACGTAGTGCTCGACGAGCACGTTGTCTTCGAGTACCGCGATCTGGATCCGCCCCGCCTTGGAGCGCACGACCATGACGCGATCGACCGCCTCGCGACGCGCGAGGAACTCGGCCTCGGTCACGACGGGACGACGACGTCCCGCCTCGCGACCATCGCGACGGCGCTGCTTCTTGGCCTCGAGACGCGTGGAGCCCTTGATGCGCTGCGGCTCGGTGATGAGTTCGACGGCACGCTGACGGGCGGGGGCGGCGGGGGCTTCGGTCTGCTCCTCGGCTGCGGTGGAACCTCCGCCACGGCGGCGGTTGCGGCGGCGGGCGTTGGACGACACGCGATCGCTCGCCACCTCGTCGTCGCGCTCATCGACCTCGTCGCGCGCGGGAAGCGGCGGCAGCTCGGGCGCGTAGAAGTGGAGCTGCGTGGACACGGCCGACACGAACACCTCGGGCAGGAGTCCCAGCGAGACGGCGGTCGGGATGGCGGGCTTCTCCGGCTCTGCCGGCGGGGCGGCCACGTCCGCGGTGGCGCTTCCTTCCGCGGTCGCTTCACCGGCGGCGGCGGATCCCACAGCTTCTCCCTCGTCGCCGACGGGTGCGTCGGCGTCGACGGACGGTGCCGGCTCGCTCTCGACGGCACCGGCTTCCGTGGCATCGGGCTCTTCGGCATCCGTCGCCGTGGCACCGGCTTCCGTGGCCTCGGGCTCCGCGGCATCCGTCGCCGTGGCTGCGAGAGCTTCAGCAGCCTCGGGCTCCAGGACGGCCGGCTCGCCCGAATCGGCCGCGGCGGCGGTCTCGGCGTCCTTCACGGCGGCCTCGTCGTCGGCATCCGCATCCGTCGTCAGAGTGCTCTCGTCGCCGAGCAGATCAGCGTCGGCGGCACTCTCCGTGGTCGGGGTCTCGGTCGCCGGGGTCTCGGCGGGGGTCGGATCGTTGGTTGCGTCGGCCATTCGGTCGTACTCCCTGGCGGGCGACACCGCGCGTCGCCCGGCGAAATCTCGTGCGGCGCCGCACCCGGCGGGGCCGCGAACTCACTCGGTCTGCAGCAGGCCGGCGGCTCGTGCTGCGAAGGGCGGTCATCGCCCGAAGTCTTCTGGTGATTCGCCTGCGGCGCGGCCGCGGCTCATCGAAGCTCCATTATCGCATGGTCGATCGGTTTCGCTCGCAGGCGCGGTGACTCTTGCCTACGCATAAACGCGATCGGCGCGCGGAAACGCGCGGAGAGAGCGTTTCCGTCCGCCGATCGTGTTTATCGGCAGACGCGCACCTGCGGCGGCGCCCGCCGGCGTCTCGACGGCGAGGCATCGCACAGGCGACACATCGAACGACGGTGCAAGAATCGCGATCATGAGCGAAACCCTCACTCCGCGTCGGCCCGTCTTCGCGGTGTGGCTGATCGTCGCGGGAGCGATCGGATGGTGGGCGGCCTTCTCCTTGACGATGGAGCGCTTCCATCAACTGATGGACGGCGGGGCCGCGGCATCCTGCGACTTCAGCGTGCTGGTGCAGTGCAGCGCGAACCTCCAGTCGTGGCAGGGCAGCCTGTTCGGCTTCCCCAACCCGATCATCGGCCTTGCGGCCTGGATCGCCCCGATCGTCGTCGGCGTCGCGATTCTCGCGGGCGCCCGTTTCGCCCGCTGGTTCTGGATCCTGTTCTGGGTCGGCATCGCCGGGGCGATGACATTCGTCATCTGGCTGATCTCTCAGAGCATCTTCGTGCTCGGCACCCTCTGCCCATGGTGCATGGTGACGTGGTCGGTGACGATCCCCACCTTCTTCGCCGTCACGCTGCATCTCCTACGCGAGGGCATCGTCCCGGCGGGGGCGAAGACGAGGGATGCCGCGAATTCCCTGATGGCGTGGGTCCCGCTCATGACGCTCGGCGCCTACGTCGTCGTCGCCGTCCTGGCCCAGCTGCGCCTGGACGTCCTCTCGCAGCTCTAGTCGGTCGCGCCGCACTTCCGCAGAACCCCAGCGATCTGCACGATCGCAGCCCGACGCAGCGGATGCCACGGAGCTCGTGCGAATCGCTGAGGTTCTGCCGCGCGGCCCGGTGGACGACGGCGGCCGCCGCCCCGTGGGGCGACGGCCGTCATGGCATCCGGGATCAGTCGAACCAGATGGAGAGCTCGCGCGCCGCGGAGTCGGGGCTGTCGCTGCCGTGCACCAGGTTCTGCTGGACCTTGAGGCCCCAGTCGCGGCCGAAGTCGCCGCGGATCGTTCCGGGCGCCGCGGTCGTGGGGTCGGTGGTGCCGGCGAGGGAGCGGAATCCCTCGATGACGCGGTTGCCGGCCAGGCGGATCGCCACGGACGGTCCGGAGAGCATGAACTCCAGCAGCGGCTCGTAGAAGGGCTTCCCCTCGTGCTCGGCGTAGTGCTGGGCGAGCCGCTCGCGGTCGGGCTCGACCAGGCGGATGTCGACGAGGGCGTAGCCCTTCGCCTCGATGCGGGCGAGGATCGCGCCGGTCAGGCCGCGGGCGACGCCATCGGGCTTGACCAGGACGAGGGTCTCTTCGGTGGCCATGGGTCATTCTCCGTTCGAGAGGTCGGGGTCGGCGGCGCGTCGGGCGTTCTGCCGGTCCAGCGCCGCTCCCTTGATGGTCGCATACGCCCACATCCCTCCGAAAATGAGCGCGACGACCGCGAGCGCCGGGACCAGGATGCCGCCGAGCGCCAGGATCACCTGGAGCACCCATCCGACGATGATCGCCCAGCGGTGGCGTAGGAGCCCGGAGACGGCGACCATCGCCACGGCCAGGACGACGCCGCCGACGATGCCCCACCACGGTGCGATGCCCGCCGGCAGCGCGTTGAGCCCGTAGACCACGAGACCGCCGAGAAAGACGACGATCGACTCGAACCCGAGGACGACCGCGCCGAGGGATTCCTGTGCGCCGCGGGCCCGGCGGGGACGCGGCTCGCGCGGGCTCACCCTTGCCACCCGGCCTTCCAGTCCTCCAGCTCGGACAACCGGATGGCCTCGCCGGCGAGCACGACCGACCCCGTCATGACGACGGCGCGTCGATCCGACTCCGCGGCCCACGCCCTCGCGGCATCGGCGGCGTCCTCCAGCGTGGGGTGGACGGTTACCGGCACATCGGCCGCTTCGGCGACATCGGCGATCGCGTCGGGGTCTGCCGCGCGATCACTGTCGGGGGCGGTGGCGAAGACACGGGCGACCGCGGGTGCGAGCGTCGAGACGATCCCTGCGGTGTCCTTCCCGGAGAGGATGCCGACGACCGCCCCCCACTCGTCGATGTCGAATGCTTCGTCGAGGGCTGCGACGAGCGCGCGCGCACCGTGCGGGTTGTGGGCGGCGTCGACGAGGACCGTGGGCGCCGTGCCGAGGAGCTGCAGACGACCGGGCGATGTCGTCGCTCCGAGCCCGTCACTGACCACCTCGGGGTTGAGGGGCTGCGCTCCCCCGCCGATCAGCGACTCGACGGCGGCGATCGCGAGGGCGGCGTTCTGCCCCTGGTGGGCGCCGTAGAGCGGGAGATAAAGCTCGGGGTAGCTGCCGGCGACGCCGCGCACCGTGAGCAGCTGTCCGCCCACCGCAAGGGTCTGCGTCTCGAGGGTGAACCCGTCGCCGGCGAAGGCGACCGACGCATGCATCTTCTCGGCGCGGGCGAGGATGGCCCGCCGGGCTTCCTCGGGCTGAGCAGCGGAGACCACCGCCGCGCCCTCCTTGATGATCCCCGCCTTGACCGTGGCGATCTCGGCGATGGTGCTCCCGAGCCGGTCGGCGTGGTCGATGTCGATGGGCGTGAACACCGCGACGTCACCGTCGGCGGTGTTGGTCGAGTCCCACGCGCCGCCCATGCCGACTTCGAGCACGAGGACGTCGATCGGGGCGTCCGCGCAGGCCACGAAGGCGAGCACGGTCAGCAGTTCGAAGAACGTCAGGGGCGCATCGCCCGCGGCCTCGAGCTCGGCATCCACGATCTGGACGAACGGCTCGATCTCGTCCCAGGCGTCGGCGATCGCGGCATCCGCGACGGGTTCCCCGTCGATGAGGATGCGTTCGGTGAAGCGCTCGAGGTGCGGGCTGGTGAACAGTCCCGTGCGCAGTCCGAGCGCCCGCAGCAGGCTCTCGATGATGCGGCTGGTCGAGGTCTTGCCGTTGGTGCCGGTGACGTGGATGACGCGGTACGTGCGCTGCGGGTCGTCGAGCAGCTCGAGCACGCGACGCGTGCGCTCGACGCGCGGCTGCACCCACTGCTCGCCCTGCCTCTGCAGGAGAGCGGCGTAGACGGCGTCGGCACGGGAACGGTCGCTCATGCGGGGACTCCGATCCGCGCCACGGATACGGCCACGTCGCCGGTGTTCGCGTAGGTCTTCGCGGCGAGGACGTTCTCGAACTCCGGCGCACGCGTCTCACCGCGCTCGATCAGGCGCTCGGTGCGCGAGGCGAGGACGACGCCCTCGGCAAGCGTCTCGGATGCCACGCCCGCGAGGTCGAAGGCCTGCGCCACCGCCGCGGCATCCGCGGCGTCGTCGAAGGTGAGCGTCAGCGCGATGCGGTCGCTCACGTCGAAGCCGGCGGCCTTGCGGGTGTCCTGGATGCCGCGGATCATGTCGCGCGCCAGGCCTTCGGCCTCCAGCTCCGGCGTAGTGACGGTGTCGAGCAGGACGAAGCCGCCCGACGACAGCACCGCGAGAGCTTCGCCCTCGGGGCGACCCGCCGTTTCGACGACGAGGTCGTACTCGCTGGGCTCGAGCGGGATGCCGCCGGCGACGACGCGACCGTCGACCTCGCTCCAGTCCCCCGCGCGGGCGGCCTGGATCGCCTGCTGCACCTGCTTGCCCAGTCGCGGTCCCGCAGCCCGGGCGTTCACGGACAGGCGGTGAGTGATGCCGTACGCCGCGGCCGTGTCGTCTCGGAGGGCGACCTGCTCGACCGCCTTGACGTTGAGCTCGTCGCGGAGGATGTCGTCGAACTGCGCCAGGCCCTCGGCATCCGGGGTCACCACCGTCAGGCGCGGCAGCGGCAGGCGCACGCGCTTGCCCTCGCGCTTGCGGAGGGCGTTCGCGACGCTCGAGACCTCGCGGACCGTGTCCATCGCGGTGCGGATGTCGGCGGCGGCGGGGAACGCCGAGGCATCCGGCCAGTCCTCGAGGTGCACGCTCCGGCCGCCGGTGAGGCCCTGCCACACGCGCTCGGTGACGAGCGGGAGCAGCGGGGCAGCCACGCGCGTGAGCGTTTCGAGCACCGTGTACAGCGTGTCGAACGCCTCGCGGCTGGACGGGTCGTCGGTCACGCCCACCCAGAACCGGTCGCGCGAGCGGCGGATGTACCAGTTCGTGAGCACTTCGGCGAAGTCGCGCAGGCGCTCCGCGGCAGTGGTGGAATCGAGCCCCTCGAGATCGGATGCCACGTCCCGCACGAGGTCGCCGGTGAGCGCGAGGATGTAGCGGTCGAGCACGTCCGTGGAGTCGGTGCGCCACTGCGCCTCGTAGCCGTTCGGCCCCGATGCGTTGGCGTAGGTCGCGAAGAAGTACCACGCGTTCCACAGCGGCAGCAGGAACTCGCGGACACCCGAGCGGATGCCTTCCTCGGTGACGACGAGGTTGCCGCCGCGCAGCACGCTCGACGACATGAGGAACCAGCGCATGGCATCCGAGCCGTCGCGATCGAACACCTCGCGCACGTCGGGGTAGTTGCGCAGCGACTTCGACATCTTCTGCCCGTCGTTGCCCAGGACGATGCCGTGGCAGGACACCCCGGTGAACGCGGGGCGGTCGAACAGAGCCGTCGACAGCACGTGCATGACGTAGAACCAGCCGCGGGTCTGACCGATGTACTCCACGATGAAGTCCGCCGGCGAGTGCTCGTCGAACCACTCGTGGTTCTCGAACGGGTAGTGCACCTGCGCGAAGGGCATCGATCCGGAGTCGAACCACACGTCGAGCACGTCCTCGATGCGGCGCATCGTCGACCGTCCGGTGGGGTCGTCGGGGTTCGGCCGGGTCAGATCGTCGATGTAGGGACGGTGCAGATCGACGTCGCCGTCGGCGTTGCGCGGCAGGCGACCGAAGTCGGCCTCCATCTCGGCGAGCGAACCGTACACGTCGACGCGCGGGTAGTTCGGGTCGTCGCTCTTCCACACGGGGATCGGCGAACCCCAGTAGCGGTTGCGGCTGATCGACCAGTCGCGAGCGCCCTCGAGCCACTTGCCGAACTGGCCCTCCTTGACGTTCTCGGGCACCCAGGTGATCTGCTGGTTGTTCTCGAGCAGACGGTCCTTGACGTCGGTGACGCGCACGAACCAGCTCGACACGGCCTTGTAGATCAGGGGGTTCCGGCAGCGCCAGCAGTGCGGGTACGAGTGCTCGTACGAGGCCTCGCGCAGCAGTCGGCCGCCCTGCGTGAGCAGACGGATCAGGGGACGGTTGGCCTCGAACCACAGTTCCCCCGCGACGTCGGTCACGGCGGACAGGAACCGGCCGCCATCGTCGAGCGAGATGATCGTGGGCAGGCCCGCGGCGTCGGCGAGGCGCTTGTCGTCCTCACCGTAGGCGGGGGCCTGGTGCACAATACCGGTGCCGTCGCTGACGGTGACGTAGTCGTCGACGAGGATCTTCCACGCGTTGCCCGTGCCCCACGTCTCGGCGTCGGCGTAGTAGTCGAAGAGCCGGTCGTACGACACGCCCTCGAGGTCCGAACCCAGAACGGTGGTCTGCACGGCCTCACGGGCGGCATCCGCGCTCTCGTAGCCGAGATCCTTCGCGTAGTTCGGCAGCAGGTCTTCCGCGAGCAGGTAGCGGTGCGCGGTCGCCTCGATCGCCTCGTCGGGGGTGCCGTCGGGCGCCCGGTGCACGTCGGCGGCACCGCGCGGGCCTCCCTCGACGACGGCATACCGGATGCCGGGTCCCACCGCGAGGGCGAGGTTGGTCGGCAGCGTCCACGGCGTCGTCGTCCAGGCGAGCGCCCGCACGCCGGTGAGGCCGAGTGCTTCGGCCTTGGCGCCGACGAGCGGGAACGTCACCGTGACCGAGGGGTCCTGGCGCATCTTGTAGACGTCGTCGTCCATGCGCAGCTCGTGGCTCGACAGCGGCGTCTCATCACGCCAGCAATACGGCAGCACGCGGTAGCCCTCGTAGGCGAGGCCCTTGTCGTGCAGCGTCTTGAACGCCCACAGGACGCTCTCCATGTACGACGTGTCGAGCGTCTTGTATCCGCGCTCGAAGTCGACCCAGCGTGCCTGACGGGTGACGTAGTCCTGCCAGTCGCGCGTGTACTCGAGCACGGACTCGCGGGCCTTGCCGTTGAACACGGCGACGCCCATGCGCTCGATCTCGTCCTTCTCGGTGATCCCGAGCTGCTTCATCGCCTCGAGCTCGGCCGGCAGACCATGCGTGTCCCACCCGAACACGCGGTCGACCTTCTTGCCGCGCATGGTCTGGAAGCGCGGGAACACGTCTTTCGCGTACCCGGTGAGCAGGTGCCCGTAGTGCGGGAGACCGTTGGCGAACGGGGGTCCGTCGTAGAACACCCATTCCTCGGCGCCGTCGCGCTGAGCGATCGAGGCGCGGAAGGTGTCGTCGGCGTCCCAGAAGGCGAGCGTGTCGTGCTCGATCTCGGGGAACCGGGGGCTGGGAACGACGGATGCCGCGGCGTCGGCCGCCGGTCCGAAGGATGAGGGGCGTGGGTAGGTCATGTCTCTCCGCAGGTCGCGATCCACCTGCGAGGACGATCCGGTCGGACCGCGGTACCACCCCGCATTGCGCCCACCGGGGTGGGCACCTCTCTCACGGCGGCTGTGACGGGCCTGACCCGCTCGGTTCTACTGAGGGACGGACCCTGTTCTTCCGAGAGCTCCCCGGTGATGGCCGGATCGGTGCTGGTGGGTACAGTCTACGCCGTTGCGCCGGGGCCGGCGGGCGAGAGACCCGCGGCCGAGAGCAGCTCCCGCGTGAACGGATGCCGGGGCTCGTCGAACACGCGCGAGACCGTCCCCGACTCCACCACCCGTCCCTCCTGCAGGACGAGCACCTCATCCGCGATGCCGCGGACGACGTCGAGGTCGTGCGTGACGAACACCATCGCAAGATCGCGCTCACGCTGCAGGGCCGCGAGCCTGTCGAGGATGCGCGCGCGCACCGAGACGTCCAGGGCCGACACCGGCTCGTCGAGCACGAGCAGCTCCGGCGAGACCGCCAGCGCGCGGGCGATCGCCACGCGCTGACGCTGGCCACCCGACAGCTGCGCGGGACGACGACGCCCGAACGCCGGAGAGAGCCCGACCTCCCGGAGCAGGTCGGCGACCGCGCCGCGGCGGTCCGCGCGCGGGACCCCCGCGACCGCAACCGCCTCGGAGAGGGTGCGTCCGACGCTCCAGCGCGGATCGAGCGCTCCCCACGGGTTCTGCTGCACGAGCTGCACCCGACGGCGATCGGGTCCGCGCGCCTCCCTCGGGGTCCAGGGCCGCCCGTGAAAACGCAGCGACCCGGCATCGGCCCCGGCGACCCCGACGATGAGCCGGGCAAGGGTCGTCTTCCCTGATCCGGACTCCCCGACGACGGCGAGCGTGCGCCCGCGTCGCAGTTCGAACGAGACCCCGTCCAGGGCGACGCGGTCGCCGAAGCGCTTGGCGAGCCCCGTGCCCGTCATCACCGGCGGCTCCGCACGCGGCGGCCGGTGCCGTTCGGCGGGGGTGAGCGCCGCGACGAGGGCGCGGGTGTGGGGATCGCGCGGTGCGGTGAGGACCGCGCGGGTCTCGCCGGTCTCGACCACGCGCCCGCCGTGCAGCACCACCATCCGATCTGCCACGCGCCGCACCGCAGCGAGGTCGTGCGTGATGAGGACCACCGCGACGCCGGTGTCGGCGATCTCGCGCAGCAGGTCGAGCACGCGGGCCTGCACCGTGGCATCCAGGGCCGTCGTCGGCTCATCGGCGATCAGCACGGCGGGCTCTGTCACCAGCGCCGAGGCGATGAGCGCGCGTTGACGCTGACCACCCGAGAGTTCGTGGGGGTACTGCCGAGCCCGCCGATCCGGCTCCGGGAGACCGACCCGCTCGAGCACGTCGCGCACGCGGTCGCGCAGCGCCGCACCGCGCGCGGCGGGTTCGTGGATGCGGACCGGCTCAGCGACTTCCGCACCGATGCGCCGCAGCGGATCGAGGGAGACCAGGGCGTCCTGGGCGACGAGTGCCACCCGCGCCCCGCGCATCGTGCGCCACTGGCGCTCGGTGAATCCCCGCACGTCGGTGCCGTCGATCTCCGCCAGGTCGGCGGTCCAGCCCAGCCCACGTGGGAGTAGCCCCAGCAGAGCGCGCGCCGTCAGAGATTTGCCGGCACCGGACTCTCCGACGAGCGCAACGCACTCCCCCGGGGCGACGTCGAGGTCGAGCGCCCGGACGATCGCCCCGTCGGGGCCGTCGATGCCGAATCCGCGAAGCCGAACACCGCTCATGCGCCACGCTCCTCAGACCGTGCGCGCAGGGCGCGCCCCACCACACTCACGCTCACGACGGTGAGCGTGATCGCCAGGCCCGGGAACACCGCGACCCACGGCGCCTGCACGAGGAGATTCCGGCCCGAGGAGAGCATGAGCCCCCACTCGGGCGTCGGTTCGGTGGGCCCCAGTCCGAGGAAGCTGAGTCCCGCCGCCGCGAGGATGCTCGTGCCGACGCCGATCACGGCCAGCACGCTCACCGAGGCCACGACGCCCGGAAGCACATGGGTGGCCAGCACGACGGGAGCACGCACGCCGACGATACGCGCCGCCTCGACGTACTCCGTCGTCGAGAGCGCGCGTGTCCGCGCGCGGGCGAGGCGCACGTACACGGGGAGCGCCGCCAACGTCACCGCCACCGCGACGTTCACCGGCCCCGGGCCGAGCACCGCGACCACCAGGAGCGCGAGCAGGAACTCCGGGAAGGCCAGCAGCACGTCGGTGATGCGCATCGCGGCCGCGTCGACCGGTCGCGGTGCGATCGCCCCAAGGGTGCCGGCGATGACCCCCACCAGGAGGGCCAGGCCGGTGGCCAGCAGGCCGATACCCACCGAGCGTCCGGTGCCGAACACGACGCGGGAGTACACGTCGCGTCCGCTCTGGTCGGTACCGAACCAGTGCGCCCCGCTCGGCGGCTGCAGCGACGCCCGCACGTCGGTGAGAAGCGGGTCGTGCGTGGCCAGCACGCCCGGCGCGAGCGCCGCGAGCGCGATGACGGCCAGCATCACCGCCGCAGCGCCGAGAGTCACGCGGCGCGCGATGACACCTGCGGCCGAGGTGCGAGTGGCCCTCCGGACGCGCGTCGCCGGGCCGGTCATGCCGGAACCCCGGTCTCGATCCGCCGCGCCGGGGCGGAACGCGCAAGGCGCGGGTCGAGCAGCGGGACCACGAGGTCGACGACAGTGTTGACGATGACGAACACCAGGGCGCTGAGCAGGATCACGCCCGTGACGACGGGCAGATCGCGGTCGGTGATGGCAGTGAGGGTCACCCGCCCGATCCCGGGCCGGGCGAACACGGTCTCCACGAGCACGGCTCCGCCGAGAAGCGACCCCACCAGGTACGCCGCAAGGGTCACGCCCCCGACCCCGGCGTGCCGCAGGGTGTGATGCGTGCTCTCCCGCAAGGGGGAAGCGCCGCGGGCCCGGACGGTGAGGAGGAACGGCTCGCGCTCGGCCGCCTCCACGCCGTCGCGCAGAACCTGCGCCAAGAGCGCGGCGACGGGGAGAGCGAGGGTGACCGCCGGCAAGACGATCGTCGCCGGATCACGCGCCCCGGAGACGGGGAGCCATCCCAGCTGGAACGAGAACACCGACAGGAGCACGAGTCCCGTCCAGAAGACCGGCGACGACAGCACGACGAGCTCGACCGCGGCGGCGGCCGCCCGGCCCGTCCGGCCACGAACGAGGAGCACCGAGGCGAGGGCCAGCACGACCGCGATGAGGAGCGCGAGGGCCGTGAGCTGCACGGTAGACCCGAGCTGGCGTCCGATCACCTCGGTGACGGGGAGCCGCAACTGGTACGACTCGCCCAGGTCGCCCCTCGCGAGCCGACCGAGGAACGCCACGTACTGCTCCCCCACGGGCCGATCCAGGCCCAGCTCGCGTCGAATGCCGTCCTTCACCTCTTGGCTCACCTGCGCCTGCGGGCCGAGGATCACATCGACCGCGTCGCCGGGGATGATCCGAAACGCCAGGAACGCCAGGGTCGCCGCTCCCCACAGCACCAAAACGACGGATGCCACGATCCCCCCGAGACGCGCGAGCACGGCGCGGGCGCGCGAGGAGGACCGTGGCATCCGGGGACGCGGGTCAGCCGCGCGTGGCGGTCGCGAACAGCGGACGACCGTAGAGGTCGAAGGTCAGGCCGGACACGTCGGGACGCACCGCGGTGATCAGCGCGGGACTGTACAGGGGCACGATCGCCACGTGGTCGGCGTTCCACCGCTGCACCTGGCCGTACGCGTCAGCACGCGCCTCGGCGTCGGTCGTACGGGCCCCCTGCTGGAGGAGAGCGTCCACAGCCGGGTCGCTGACCTGAGAGGCGTTCTGGAACCCGTCGGTGGCGAGGTGGCTGCGCAACAGGTCGGGGTCGACACCCGAGAAGCCCCAGTCGGTCAGGTCGAAGGTCTTCGGGCCGTACTGCTCGTTGTACGCCCCCGGCTCGAGCACCTCGCGCTGAAGGTCGAAGCCGACCGCACGCAGGTCGGACTGGATCGCGTTCGCGAGAGCCGCGCGGTCGTCGGGCACCGGAGTCCAGGCGATCCAGCGGGCGCTGAGGCGCTGCCCGTCCTTGGTGCGGAAGCCCTCGGCATCCCGCTCGGTCCACCCTGCCTGGTCGAGCAGCGCGTTCGCCGCGGCGGGGTCGAAGGGCCACGATCCTTCCAGGCCCGCGTCATAGCCGGGAGTGGTCGCCCCGAGGATGCTCCAGGCACGGGGGAACTGGCCGAAGAAGATCTCCTCGACCGCGGTGTTCACATCGATCGCCCGCGAGAAGGCCTGTCGCACGAGCTGGTCGGCGAAGACGCCGTACTTCTCGTTGAGGTACAGCGAGTACGGCAAGCCGGGGTACTCGAGGGCCTCGACGGTGACGTCGGCGGGCACCTGGTCGACGAGGTTCGGCGGCAGGTTCGTGACCACGTCGGCCTCGCCGCTGGAGAGCACGCCGAGGCGCACCGAGGCCTCGGGAAGGATCTGGACGCGGAGCGTCTCGACCTCCGGCGCGGCGCCGCCGTGCGGGCCCCAGGCGTAATCGTCGTTGCGGGTGTACACGATCTCCTGATCCGGGGTGTACGAGGTGAGCGCGAACGGCCCCGTGCCGACGGTGACGTCGGGACCGCCCGCCTTGAGCTGGTCGGCCGAGCTCTCGAGAACCGCGGGCGAATAGAAGCCGAGGAGCGCGGTGCTCGCGGCCTGCAGGAACGGGGCGTAGGGCTCGGCGAAGCGCACGCGCACGGTTCGCTCGTCCACGACGTCGGTGCCGGCGTACAGCTCGCCACCGAGCATGCTCGCCGCCTGCGCCGAGGCGGTGGCCGGGTCGGCGATGCGGTCGAAGTTCGCCTTGACGGCGGCCGCGTCGAATGCCCGGCCGTCGTGGAACGTCACGCCCTCGCGCAGGTAGAAGACGTAGGTCGCGCCCTCGTCCTCGATGTCCCACGACTCGGCGAGCCACGGCGAGAACGACCCGTCGGCCTCCTGGAAGACCAGCGAGTCGAGAACGGACCGCTGCACCATCGCGGAGACATCGAGCTGACTGGTCTGCGGGTCCATGTGCCCCGCCGAGAGGTTCGCCCCCTCGATGGCCCAGACGATCTCGCCGTCGCTGGAGGAAGCGGCATCCGTTCCCGAGCAGGCCGAGAGGGCGAGCGCGGAGACGGCGGCGACGGCGGTCGCGGAGAGAAGGCGGCGGAGCAGCACGGACGGCATGGAACGACCTCGGAATCGCTGGTGGGGAAGCATCCATTCTACCGACTTCCTGGACGCAGTCTCGAAATCTGCGACGGGGTTCGGGTGCCGCGCCCCGACCGCCAGTGACCCGGGGCGCGGCCAGCCGACCGTCTGCAACTCGGTATCCTGGGTGCGACCACAGTCAGGCACGCACACACGGTGCCGCACATATCGCTCGAGGAGTACCCATGTCGCAGATTCCGGACAAGCCCGCGCTGGAGGGCCTCGAGAAGAAGTGGGATGCCGCGTGGACCGAGCGCGGGACGTACGTCTTCGACCGCGCTCGTGCCGCCGAAGTCGGCCGCGCGGGCGTGTACTCCGTCGACACGCCGCCGCCCACGGCATCCGGAAGCCTGCACATCGGGCATGTCTTCAGCTACACCCACACCGACGTCAAGGTGCGCTTCGAGCGCATGCGCGGCAAGACGGTCTTCTACCCCATGGGGTGGGACGACAACGGCCTGCCGACCGAGCGTCGCGTCCAGAACTACTACGGCGTGCGGTGCGACCCGTCGCTCCCGTACGACCCCGACTTCACCCCGCCGTTCGCCGGCGGTGACAACAAGAGCACCAAGGCCGCCGATCAGGTGCCCATCAGCCGCCGCAACTTCATCGAGCTGTGCGAGCAGCTGACCGTCGAGGACGAGAAGGCGTTCGAAGCGCTGTGGCGCGACCTCGGACTCAGCGTCGACTGGGGCCAGACGTACCGCACCATCTCCGACGCGGCGATGCGCACCAGCCAGCTCGCGTTCCTGCGCAATGTCGAGCGCGGCGAGGCGCATCAGGCGCTCGCACCGACCCTGTGGGACGTCGACTTCCGCTCCGCGATCGCGCAAGCCGAGCTCGAGGACCGCGACCAGCCCGCCGCGTACCACCGCCTCGGCTTCCACAAGACCGACGGCTCGGGCGACGTGTTCATCGAGACCACCCGCCCCGAGCTGCTCGCCGCGTGCGTCGCCCTGGTCGCCAACCCCGACGACGAGCGGTACCAGCCCCTGTTCGGCAGCACGGTGCGCACGCCGCTCTTCGACGTCGAGGTGCCGGTGCTCCCCCACCCGCTCGCGCAGCAGGACAAGGGCTCGGGCATCGCCATGATCTGTACGTTCGGCGACGTGACCGACATCATCTGGTGGCGCGAACTCGACCTGCCGAACCGCACGATCATCGGCAAGGACGGTCGCATCATCGCCGAGGCCCCGGACGTCATCGTGACGGATGCCGCGAAAGCGGCGTACGCCGAGCTGGCCGGAAAGACCGTGTTCAGCGCCAAGAAGCGCATCGTCGAGCTGCTGCAGGAGTCGGGTGAGATGGAGGGCGCCCCGAAGCCCTTCACCCACCCCGTGAAGTTCTTCGAGAAGGGCGACCGGCCCCTTGAGATCGTGTCGACGCGTCAGTGGTACATCCGCAACGGCGCGCGCGACGCCGAGCTGCGCGAGCGCCTCGTGGGCCTCGGCCGCGAGATGTCGTGGCATCCCGACTTCATGCGCGTGCGCTACGAGAACTGGACGAACGGGCTGACCGGTGACTGGCTGGTGTCGCGCCAGCGCTTCTTCGGCGTGCCGATCCCGGTCTGGTACGCCCTCGACGAGAACGGGGAGCGCGACTACGGTCGCGTGCTGACGCCCGACCTCGCGGCGCTCCCGGTCGACCCGACCACCGATGTTCCCCCGGGCTACACGGAGGAGCAGCGCGGAGTGCCCGGCGGCTTCGACGCCGAGCGCGACATCCTCGACACGTGGGCGACGTCGTCTCTCACCCCGCAGCTGGCCGGCGGCTGGCAGCGCGACGAGGAGCTCTGGAACCTCGTCGCGCCGTTCGACCTGCGTCCGCAGGGTCAGGACATCATCCGCACGTGGCTCTTCTCCACGATGCTGCGCAGCGCCCTCGAGGACGACCGCGTGCCGTGGACGGATGCCGCGATTTCCGGCTTCATCGTCGACCCCGACCGCAAGAAGATGTCCAAGTCGAAGGGCAACGTCGTCACGCCGGCCGACATCCTCGCGCAGCACGGCTCGGACGCCGTCCGCTACTGGGCGGCCTCGAGCCGACTCGGCACCGACGCGGCCTTCGACCCGCAGAACCCGACGCAGATCAAGATCGGTCGTCGACTCGCGATCAAGCTGCTGAACGCGGCGAAGTTCGTGCTTTCGTTCCCGGTGCCCGAGGGTGCCGAGGTCACGCACGCCCTGGATGCCTCGATGCTGGCGACCCTCGACCGAGTCGTCGTCGATGCCACCGCGGCGCTCGAAGCGTACGACCACGCCCGCGCGCTCGAGATCACCGAGTCCTTCTTCTGGACGTTCTGCGACGACTACCTCGAACTGGTCAAGGAGCGCGCGTACGACCGCTCCGACGTCGGTCAGGCGTCGGCGGCTCTCGCGCTGCGCACGGCCCTCTCGACGCTCGTGCGGCTGTTCGCCCCGGTGCTCTCGTTCGCGGCCGAGGAGGTGTGGTCGTGGTTCGAGGAGGGCTCCGTCCACACCGCCGCCTGGCCCGCGCCGATGGGTATCGACGGCGACCCCGGTGTGCTCACGGCCGTGGGCGAAGCGCTCATCGGCATCCGGCGCGCCAAGACCGAGGCCAAGGCCTCGCAGAAGACGCCGGTGACCTCGCTCACCGTGCACAGCCCCCACGTCGCGGCCCTTCGTTCGGCCGAGGGCGACCTGCGTGCGGTCGGACGGATCGAGGAGATCACGTTCGCCGACGCCGAGACGACCGCCGTCACCGACATCGTGTTCACACCCCAGGAGGACTGATGCAGCTCGGAACCCGTTGGACCGCTCGTGAGCAGCCGCCGGCTGCCGTGCCCGCGGTCCTGCACGCACAGATCGCGGCCGTCGAGGCGGCGCTGAACCCCGACGGACTCAGTGCCCCGGCACCGCGCTGGACGCTGACGTTCCTCGAAGGACGCCCGGTCGCCGAGCTCGACACCGGTGTGATCGTCGCGCAGGACGCCTCGGGCGAGGTCGTCGTGCGCTACGACGACGACGCCGAGTTCGCCTGAACCGTCGCGGGCTCGGGGTCCTTCGAGACCTCGGGCCCCGGCGTCCGGCCCGGCACGCGTGACTACGCTGGAACGATGACGGATGCCGTGATCAATCCCCTCCTCGCTCCGACGCCCCTCCCCTACGACCTGCCCCCCTACGGGAGCATCCGGGTCGAGCACTACCTGCCCGCGTTCCGCGAGGCGTTCGCGGCGCAACGCGCCGAAGTGGACGCCATCACCGCGCAGACCGAGGCTCCGACGTTCGAGAACACCCTCGTCGCGCTCGAGCGCAGTGGTGCGTTGCTCGATCGCGTCGCGCGGACCTTCTACACGGTGGCATCCGCCGACGGCACGCCCGAGGTCCAGGCCGTCGAAGAAGAGCTCGCCCCGCTCCTGTCGGCCCACCGCGACGCGATCCAGCTGGATGCCGCCCTGTTCGCCCGTGTCACGGCCGTGTTCGAGACCCGGGACACGCAGGACCTGGATGCCGAGAGCCGATACCTCGTCGAGCGTCGGCACCGCGAGATGTCGCTCGCCGGCGCCGGGCTCGACGACGAGCAGAAGCAACGGCTCACCGACCTCAACCAGCGCCTCTCGACCCTGACCACGACGTTCGAGAAGAACCTCCTGGCCGACACCAATGACCTGGCCGTGGTGTTCGACGACGCCGCCGAGCTCGACGGCCTGAGCGAGGGTGAGATGTCCGCCGCGGCACAGGCGGCGACCGAGCGCGGACTCGACGGCCGGTACGTCGTCACCTTGACGCTGTACACCGGCCACCCGTTCCTTGCGTCGCTGACGAACCGAGAGAGTCGGCGTCGGCTGCTGGAGGCGTCGCGCGCCCGTGGGACCCGCGGCAACGCTAACGACAACCGCGCGACGCTGCGCGAGATCGTGCGGCTGCGCGCCGAGCGCGCGGCTTTGCTGGGCTACCCGTCACACGCGGCGGCCGTTCTCGCCGACCAGACCGCGGGCTCACCGGATGCCGTGCACGACCTGCTTCGCCGCCTCGCCGTCCCCGCCGCCCGCAACGCACGCGCCGAGCAGGCGGCGCTGCAGCGGATCGCCGACGTCGACCGCATCCAGGTCGAGGCGCACGACTGGGCGTACTACACCGAGAAGGTGCGCGCGGAGCAGTACGACCTGGACCGCGCTGCCCTGCGGCCCTGGTTCGAGGCCGAGCGCGTGCTGCGCGACGGTGTGTTCGCCGCCGCCGAACAGCTCTACGGCGTCCGCATCGCGGAGCGCCACGACCTGCAGGGCTACCACCCCGACGTGCGCGTGTTCGAGGTGCACAACGCCGACGGCAGCGAGCTGGGGCTGTTCCTGCTCGACCTGTACACCCGCGACTCCAAGCGCGGCGGGGCGTGGATGAACTCCATCGTGACGCAGTCGCGCCTGCGCGGCACCAAGCCTGTCGTCGTGAACAATCTCAACGTCAACAAGCCCGCGCCGGGGACGGCGACGCTGTTGACCCTCGACGAGGTCACGACGCTGTTCCACGAGTTCGGGCACGCGCTGCACGGTCTTTTCGCGACGGTGACGTACCCGCATTTCGCCGGCACCGCGGTGCACCGCGACTTCGTGGAGTTCCCCAGCCAGGTGAACGAGATGTGGATCTTCTGGCCCGAGATCCTCGCGCACTACGCGCGACACCACGAAACCGGCGAGCCCCTTCCGGACGATGTCGTGGAGCGCCTGCACGCCTCGGAGGCGTTCAATCAAGGATTCGCCACGAGCGAGTACCTCGCGGCATCCTGGATCGACCAGGCCTGGCACGGCCTGAGCCTCGCCGAAGCCTCGGAGGACATCGACGTCGCCGCGTTCGAGGCCGCTGCTCTGGCGGACATCGGGCTCGACAATCCCGCCGTCCCGACACGGTATGCCTCGACCTACTTCGCGCACATCTTCAGCGGCGGTTACAGCGCCGGGTACTACTCGTACATCTGGAGCGAGGTGCTCGACGCCGACACCGTCGAGTGGTTCCGCGAGAACGGCGGGCTCACGCGCGAGAACGGCGACCGGTTCCGTCACCGTCTTCTCGGGGTCGGCGGTTCAGGCGACCCGCTCGAGGCCTACCGCGACTTCCGCGGCCGGGATGCCGAGATCCAGCCGCTGCTCGAGCGACGAGGCCTTACCGCATAGAGCGGCGATGGTCCCGGCCGCGCGGAGCGGTCGGGGCCATCGTCAGCGGGAACTCAGGCGCTCTTGCGCTTCTGCGCGAGCACCACGGTCGCGGCCGCTCCGTCTTCGACCGACGCGCGCGTGATGACGACCTTCGCCACGTCATCGGCGGACGGGATGTCGAACATGACCGGGCCGAGGACGTCTTCGAGGATCGCCCGAAGGCCGCGGGCACCCGTCTTGCGGGCGACAGCGAGATCGGCGATGGCGCGCAGCGCCTCTTCCTCGAACTCGAGCTGGACACCGTCGAGCTCGAACATGCGCTGGTACTGCTTGACGAGCGCGTTCCGCGGCGCCGTGAGGATCTCCATCAGGGCGTCCTGGTCGAGAGGCGACACGGATGCCACGACGGGCAGGCGACCGATGAACTCGGGGATCAGACCGAACTTGTGCAGGTCTTCGGGGAGCACCTCGCTGAAGAGATCGGGTGCGTCCTCTTTGCGGTGCAGCGGCGCGCCGAAGCCGACGCCGTGCTTGCCCACGCGGGCGGAGATGATCTCTTCGAGACCCGCGAACGCACCGGCCACGATGAACAGCACGTTCGTCGTGTCGATCTGGATGAACTCCTGGTGCGGGTGCTTGCGGCCGCCCTGCGGCGGGACCGAGGCGACCGTACCCTCGAGGATCTTCAGCAACGCCTGCTGCACACCCTCGCCGGAGACGTCACGGGTGATGGAGGGGTTCTCGGCCTTGCGGGCGATCTTGTCGACCTCGTCGATGTAGATGATGCCCGTCTCGGCGCGCTTGACGTCGAAGTCGGCGGCCTGCAGGAGCTTGAGGAGGATGTTCTCGACGTCTTCGCCGACATAGCCGGCCTCGGTGAGCGCCGTGGCATCCGCGACCGCGAACGGCACGTTGAGGCGCTTCGCGAGCGTCTGCGCGAGGTACGTCTTGCCGCAGCCGGTCGGACCGAGGAGCAGGATGTTGCTCTTGGCGATGTCGATCTCTTCGGCGCGCTGCTCGGCGGGCTGAAGGGTGCCGTGGGCGCGCACGCGCTTGTAGTGGTTGTACACGGCGACCGCCAGGGCACGCTTCGCGGGCTCCTGGCCCACCACGTACTCCTCGAGGAAGCCGAAGATCTCGCGGGGCTTCGGCAGATCGAAGTCGGTGACCTCGCCGGAGGACGACTCGGCCATGCGCTCTTCGATGATCTCGTTGCACAGCTCGACGCACTCGTCGCAGATGTACACGCCCGGACCGGCGATCAGCTGCTGCACCTGCTTCTGGCTCTTGCCGCAGAAGGAGCATTTGAACAGATCGGCGCTCTCCCCGATGCGTGCCATGCCCGTGCCTCCCTATCCCCGGCCACTCGCCCGAGTGACTTTGAGCCTAACCGCTGCCCGTGACATTCGAGGGCATTTGCGCGAGTGCCGTCGCTGTGATCGCCACGGGCGGACACGGACGCCCCCCTCCCCGGCGTGAGTCGCCGGGATTTGTCGCCATGCGCACCGCGCAGGCGACAAATCCTGGCGACTCACGCATTCGCGGCGGGCAGAGACGACGATGCCCCGCCGGTGTTCCGGCGGGGCATCGTGACGCGGGCGGTCAGGCGGTGAGGGCCGCCGGGACGCGCTTGCGGGTCGTCAGCACCTGGTCGACGATGCCGTACTCCATCGCCTCCTGGGCGGAGAGGATCTTGTCGCGATCGATGTCCTTGTTGACCTTGGCGACGTCCTGTCCGGTGTGGCGGGCCATCGTCTCCTCCAGCCACGTGCGCATGCGCATGATCTCGGCCGCCTGGATCTCGATGTCCGACGCCTGACCGTGACCGGACTCGCCGACCGCGGGCTGGTGGATCAGGATGCGGGCGTTCGGCAGCGCCAGACGCTTGCCCGGGGCACCGGCCGCAAGCAGCACGGATGCCGCGGAGGCGGCCTGGCCGAGCACGACCGTCTGGATCTGCGGCGACACGTACTGCATCGTGTCGTAGATCGCGGTCATGGCCGTGAACGAGCCACCGGGCGAGTTGATGTACATGATGATGTCGCGGTCGGGGTCCTGCGACTCGAGCACGAGCAGCTGGGCCATCACGTCATCGGCCGAGGCGTCGTCGACCTGGACGCCCAGGAAGATGACGCGGTCTTCGAACAGCTTGTTGTACGGGTCCTGGCGCTTGTAGCCGTAGGCCGTCCGCTCCTCGAACTGGGGCAGGATGTAGCGGCTGCTCGGCATGTGCGCGGCGCCGCCGCCGAAGGTGGGAGTGTGCATTGCGGTGTCCTTTCCTCTCGCCCTCGGCCTCAGGCCGCGGTCCCGCCGCCGCCGGCGACGTCGGTCGCGTGCTCGCGGATGTGGTCGACGAAGCCGTACTCGAGCGCCTCGTCGGCGGTGAACCAGCGGTCACGGTCACCGTCGGCGTTGATCTGCTCGACGCTCTTGCCGGTCTGCGCCGCGGTGATCTCGGCGAGACGCTTCTTCATGTCGAGGATGAGCTGCGCCTGCGTCTGGATGTCGCTCGCGGTTCCGCCGAAGCCACCGTGCGGCTGGTGCAGCAGCACGCGCGCGTTCGGGGTGATGTAGCGCTTGCCCTTGGTGCCGCTGGTGAGCAGCAGCTGACCCATCGACGCGGCCATACCGATACCGACGGTGACGATGTCGTTCGGAACGAACTGCATGGTGTCGTAGATGGCCATGCCGGCCGTGATCGAGCCGCCGGGCGAGTTGATGTAGAGGTAGATGTCCTTCTGCGAGTCTTCCGCCGCGAGCAGCAGGATCTTGGCGCAGATCTCGTTGGCGTTCTCGTCACGCACCTCCGAACCGAGCCAGATGATGCGGTCCTTGAGCAGCCTGTCGAAGACGCTCGTTGCCATAAGGGGTTCGGGCATGTGTGCTCCTCTTCCGGTGATCTGCAACGAATCTACCGGCGTGGTTCGGGACCGGTCGCCGTGTTCGCCGCGGGCGGATCAGGCGTGTCCGTCCGCGATCTCGCGGGCGTATCCGGTCACGGAGCGGGTGTAGAGCGGCAGGTGCGGGGCGAGAGCCAGGAGGGCGATGGATGCCGCCCGCTCCGTGTCTCCGGAGGACACCAACGCGAGCGCGTAGAACGCGGCGGCCGCGTCGTGCAGCGGTCCTCGCGGCTCGCGCTCGTACTCCCCGCGAAGCATCTCCCGGGCCTCGTCGACCTTTCCCAGGTTGCGGATCGTACTCGCCAGCTGGATCGTCGCCCGCGCACGGCGGTTCTCGTCCAGGCCGCCGGTTAGCGCGCGTCGGTAGAGCACCTCTGCCTCGGCCTCGAGGCCCGCGGAGTCACGGGCCCCGGCGCGCTCGAACAAGGCGACGGGGTCGTCCTCCGAGCGTTCGGCGGCCAGCGCATCGATGGCCGCGATCACCTCATCCTCGGTCAGCGCCGCGTCATCCCAGACCGCATCGACGCGGCTCTGCCAGTCGTTCACCCGTGTTCTCCCTTCGTCCTGAGTCGCGCCTGCCCGGCACTCCCCGTTGAGTGTCCAAGACACGCGGTTGCGCGCCGACGCGGTCGGCGTGTCGTGGACACTCGATCGGCGAGGCGGCGACGAAAACAGGGGGCGGATGCCATGGCATCCACCCCCTGTCGACGTGACGGACGAGCTTTACTCGCTGTCGGCGGCCTTCTTCTTCGCCGGGGCGCGCTTCTTGGCGGGAGCCTTCTTGGGGGCTTCCTCCGCCGGGGCCTCTTCGGCCTCGACGACGGCGTCCGCGTCGGCGGCGGCGTCGGCGTTCTCCTGCGCCTCCTCGACGACCTCGTCCTCGGCGTCGGTGGGCTCTTCGCCCTCGACGGCGACGAAACCGGTCAGGTCGACAGGCTTGCCGTTGGTGTCGACGACGGTGACCTTGCCGAGGGCGATCGCGAGCGCCTTGTTGCGGGCGACCTCACCGACCATGGCGGGCAGCTGGTTGCCCTGCTGCAGCGCGTTGACGAAGTCCTGCGGGGCCATGCCGTACTGGGCGGCCGACTGGATGAGGTACTGCGTCAGCTCGTCCTGCGACACCTGGACGTTGGCATCCTCGGCGATCTTGTCGAGGACCATCTGCGTGCGGAACTGCTTCTCGCTGGCCTCGGTCACCTCGGCGCGGTGCGCGTCGTCGTCGAGACGGTTCTCACCCTCGAGGTGGTTGTGCACCTCGTCCTCGATGAGCTGCGGCGGCACGGGGATCTCGACGGCCTCGAGCAGGGCCTCGACGAACTTGTCGCGTGCCGCGGCACCCTGCGTGAACACCGACTGCTCGGACACGCGCTCGGCGAGGGACGCACGGAGCTCTTCGAGGGTGTCGAACTCGGATGCCATCTGCGCGAAGTCGTCGTCGGCGTCGGGGAGCTCGCGCTCCTTGACGGCGGTGATGGTGACCGCGACCTCGGCCTCTTCACCGGCGTGGTCGCCACCGACGAGCTTGGAGCGGAAGGTGGTCTGCTCGTCGGCGGTGAGCGAGTCGATGGCCTCGTCGATGCCCTCGAGCAGCTCGCCGGAGCCGACCTCGTAGGAGACGCCCTCGGCGCGGTCGATCTCGTTGCCGTCGATCGTGGCGACGAGGTCGAGCTCGACGAAGTCGCCCTTCGCGGCGGGACGGTCCACGGTCACGAGCGTGCCGAAGCGGGCGCGCAGGCGGTCGAGCTCGGCATCCACCGCGGCCTCGTCGGTCTCGACGGCGTCGACGGTCACGGTGATCGTGTCGTAGGCGGGCAGGTCGAACTCGGGGCGCACGTCGACCTCGACGTCGACGACCAGGTCGCCCGAGAAGTCCTTGAGCTCGGGGAGCTCGACGATCTCGGCACTGGGACGGCCGATGACGCGGAGTTCCTGCGCCTCGACGGCCTGGCGGTAGAACCCGTCGAGACCCTCGTTGACGGCGTGCTCGATGACGGCGCCGCGGCCGATGCGCTGGTCGATGATCGGCGCGGGCACCTTGCCCTTGCGGAAGCCGGGGATCTGTACGTCCTGAGCGATGTGCTCGTAGGCGTGGGTGATGCTCGGCTTGAGCTCTTCGGGCGAGACCGTGATGTGGAGCTTGACCCGGGTCGGGCTGAGCTTCTCGACGGTGCTGTTGACCATGCGGTGTGTTCTCCTCGTGTGGCCCGCGCGCACGCGGGGGCCGGCTAGGCCTGTGGTCTGTGGGGCCGTTGCGTCGGGGCGACAGGATTTGAACCTGCGGCCTCCCGCTCCCAAAGCGGGCGCTCTACCAAGCTGAGCTACGCCCCGGGGCGACGCGCAAGACGCGTTCGACGAAACGACCCCTGAAAGTCTAGTCGATCGAGGTGCGGGGGCCGATCTGAGAGACGATCGGATGCCGTGTGGTTCGTCGCGGACGCCGTGTCCGCGGTCGCGAGACCAGGCGGGGGCTCGAGAACAGGCCGTCGCGGACGGGATTCGCCTGTTGCGGGCACATCCCCTGTTCTTGCGACGCGGGTGTTCGTGACATCGTCTGGCGTGAAGTAGAGTTGTGGATGCTGCGGTTCGCCGCCGCGGGGATGTAGCTCAATGGTAGAGCCTCAGTCTTCCAAACTGATGGTGCGGGTTCGATTCCCGTCATCCCCTCCACATCACTCGGTCCCTCCGGTTTCGCTCAGAACCGCCTGGAACGACTCCGGGAGAACCACGTTCTCGCCCGCCCCGGCGAAGAACGCCGCAACCTGCAACGGCCGGTACCCCGCGATCCCGCAGCCCACCTCGGTGACGAGGAACCGCAGCTCGGGATGCTCGGCCGCGAAGGCGACGAACCGCCGCGCCTGCTCCTCGAACACGGCGAGCCCCGACATCGTGTCGATGCCGTACGACTGGCCTTGCAACCCCTCCGCCTGCCCCCAGACGGCACCGAAGCGATCGAGGGCGAACCGCGCCGCCCCACCCCCGTGAGCTCCGGACGCGTTCGAGCCGAAGACGAAGACCTCACCGGGTTCCAGACTGTCGATGCGCATGGCGACACGCTACGCGCGGCGGCGAGACGCGCCACGGGGTTGCGGTGGGGAGGTTCCCGCCGGCAGCGCGTCGTGGGCCCGCCGAACGATCGAAGGACGGCAGTTCGCTGCGCCTCGCGAGCCGAAGCGGCACATCATCGTGGCTGCACAGACCTCCGGCGCGTCACCGAACCGCAGCCCCGCTCGGTCAGTCGCCCCGCACGGCCCCCGCGTGCCGCTCCACATGCGCGAGATACGTCTGCGCGTTCCGCAGGATGCCCTCCCGCTCCTCCGTCGTGAGCAACCGCCGCACCTTGGCGGGGACTCCGGCGACGAGCGACCCCTCCGGCACCACCGTGCCCTCGAGCACGACCGCTCCCCCGGCCACGAGGCATCCGGGGCCGATCACCGCACCCGAGAGCACGACGCTCCCCATCCCGATGAGCGAGCCGTCGCCGATCGTGCACCCGTGCACCACCGCGTTGTGCCCGACGGAGACGTCGGCGCCGATCGTCACGGGGCGCCCGCGGTCGACGTGGACCGACACGTTGTCCTGCAGGTTGCTGCGCGGGCCGACCACGATCGCGGCGCTGTCCCCACGGACGACCGCGTTGTACCAGACGCTCGACCCCTCGCTCAGCGTCACGTCACCCACCACCCGCGCACCGGATGCCACAAAGGCCGTCTCGTGCACCTGCGGGGTCGCGTCGGGAAGGGCGAGGACAGTGGCATCCGGGGCGATCGTCATGCCGCCGAGACTACCGCCGGAGTGAGGTGAGGATTGCCTTTCTACCAGGCATTTAGCCCAGCCTCATCTTGCTTGCGGAATGTTCTCTGCTGAGTAGCGTTGCTGTCAGAACGACTTCCGAAGAACTCGAGGAGACCCCATGAGCACCGTTCAGACCCCCGCCGCGACCACCGTCGACTCGACCATGGCCTCCAGCACCGCCCAGTTCCTCTCGCCCGTCGTCCTCGGCCTCGAGGCTCTCGTCGTCAACGGCAAGCAGGCCCACTGGCACGTGCGCGGTTCGAACTTCATCGGTGTACACGAGCTGCTCGACACCGTCGTGGCCCACGCGCAGGACTGGGCCGATCTGGCCGCTGAGCGGATCGTCGCCCTCGGCCTCCCGATCGACTCGCGCCTGTCGACCGTCGCCGCCAAGGCCAAGGAGACCGCGGTTCCCGCCGGCTTCGCGCAGTCCGACGTCATCATCCGCGCCGTGATCGCCGACATCGACGCCGTTCTCGTCGACATCCAGACCGCCATCGACGGTCTCGACGAGACCGACCTGTCGAGCCAGGACGTCGCGATCGAGATCAAGCGCGGCCTCGACAAGGACCGCTGGTTCCTCTTCGCGCACCTCGCGGCCTGAACACCTCCTTCCGACGAGGGGCGGCGCTTCGGCGTCGCCCCTCTCCTCTTGCGTGAGTTTCTGCTGCGCGGGGGCAGGGTCAGGACGTGTGGGTGACGCGGCCCGCGAGGAGGGTCGTGCGCACGGGCATCGCCCGGAGGGCGCGCTCGTCGGCGGTCCGCGGATCGGCGTCGACGATCACCAGATCCGCTCGCGCGCCGGGAGCGATCTCGGCCGGCGCCGTCGAGCCGCCGGCGGTGGATGCCGCGATCGCGGTGTCGATGTCGATCCGCTGGTGCGGCTGCCAGGCGTCGCGCCCATCGCGCGTGCGGAACACCGCGGATGCCATCGCCGCCCACGGATCCAGGGGTGCGACGGGGGCGTCGGAGCCGAATCGGAGGTTCGCGCCGCTGTCGGCCAGCGCACGCAGCGGATACGGCTGAGACGACTGCTCGGCCCACATGGCATCCGTCATGTCGCGGTCGTCGAGAGCATGCTCGGGTTGCACGCTCGCGGCGACACCGAGCCGGGCGAACCGAGGAATGTCGGCGTGTGCGACGAGCTGTGCGTGCTCGATCGTGCCGACCGCCCCGGTGCGGGCGTACGCGTCGAGGGCGTGGGCGTTGGCCACGTCGCCGATGGCGTGGATCGCGCACTCGAGGCCCGCGGCCGTCGCGCGCGTCATGAGCTGCTCGAGCTCATCGGGCGGGATCGTCAGCAGCCCGTGATTGCCGACATCATCCGGGTAGGGATGAGCGCAGGCGGCAGTGCGCGTGCCGAGGGAGCCGTCGGTGATGGCCTTGAGCGGTCCGACGCGCACGAGATCGTGCGAAGCGCCGCGCACCGGATCGCCCGTGCGCAGGCCCTCCGCGATCGCGCGGTCCAGGTGCTGCGGGTACGTGCCGTACGACACCCGCAGCGCATCGAAACCGCGGGCGACCCGGCGCTGCCACGGTTCGTCGTTCCACGTCATGTCGAGGTCGACGAGACCGACGACGCCCCGTGCCGCGGCGGCTCGCGCCATCCGGTCCACGGCGCGGTCGGCGATCTCGGGTTCGACGGCGTTGATGCGGCGCGAGATCTCGAACGCATCTTCTTCGCGGAGGACCCCGGATGCCGGGGGCTCGATGCCCTCGCGCCGGAACGCCGCGGAGTTGAGCCACACGCTGTGGACGTCGGCATTGACGAGATAGGTCGGCACGTCGCCGGAGGTGGCATCCAGGAGATCAAGGCTCGGCTCGTCGGCCCAGAGGCCGTCGCGGAACCCGACGCCGATGCGCAGTCCGTCGACGAAGGGGGCCGCGCCCATGATCGCGGCGGCCTCCCGCGCCGACGTCGCCGATCCCAGCGGGATACGGCCGACCGAGAGGGCCCACTGGACGACGTGCACGTGGTGGTCCCACAGCCCCGGGACAAGCCACCCTCCGTCACCGTCCACGACGACGCGGCGCGGTCGGAGGTTCCCGGTCGGGGCGATGTCGAGGATGCGGCCGTCGGCGAGGACGAGGTCGACCGGCTCGCCGGGCGTCGGCAGGAATTCGCGGCCGGGACCGGAGACGCGTACGGCCCGGACGAACGCCGCGGTCTCGCCGATCATGCGCGCGGGCGCGCGTCGGCGGCGCGGCGCATCTCGGCGGCGAGAGCCGGGTTGGCGTACGGCCCGTCCGACAACCCGTCGATGATCGTTTCGACGACGTCGGCGGGGCGGTTCTGGCTCAGCTTCCGCTTGCCGACGACGCGGGTCGGGGTCAGCCGGAAGCCGACGGTGCCCGCGGCGAGCCGATCGACGAACGCCGGGTCGTTCGGTGCGCGATACAGCCCGCGACCGTCCTCGCCCTCGAAACGCTCCACGAGCCGGTCGAGAACACTGAGGTTCTCTTCCGGCTCGAGGAGCTCCGGGATGCCGCTCAGGTGCGCCGAGACGAAGTTCCACGTGGGGACGGCGGGAACATCGCCGTACCACCGGGGCGAGACGTAGCCGTGCGGCCCCTGCACCACGACGAGGAGCTCGCGCTCTCCGAGGCCCAGGATCATGTCGTCGGGTTTGCCGACGTGACCGACGATCGTGAGATCGTCGCGCGCGTCGTCCAACAGCACCGCGTAGTGGGAGGCGACGAGCCCGTCCGCACCGGACGAGACAAGGGTCACCCAGGGATGCTGCTCGATGAGACGTCGGATCTCGCCGACATCGGTCATCGCGAAACTCGGATTCTGCCGCACCGGTTCAGCCTAGATCGCTCACGCCTGGCAGTTCGGACACCAGTAGAGCTTGCGCCCGGCGGCTTCCTCGACGAGCACGGTGGTGCCGCAGACTCGGCAGGGCAGACCCGCGCGGTGATACACCCAATGCCGGTCGTCGCGATGGGCCATGGCGCGACGGTAGGCCTCGGGGTCGAGGTCGTCCATCGTCATCATCTGACCCGTCTCGACGCCGATGGCGAGCAGCCGCACCCAATCGCGCCACATCGCGCGGACGGTCTCCTCGGGCACGTCGCGGCCGGGCGTGTGCGGGTTCTGGCGGGCCCGGAAGAGGATCTCGGCGCGATAGACGTTGCCGATACCGCTGACCACGGCTTGATCCATGAGCAGGAGGCCGATCGCGGTGGGCTTGCGCCGCACGGTCGCGACGAACCGTTCCTCCCCCTCCGCCACGTCGTCGACGAGCGGGTCCGGTCCGAGCTTGGCGATCGTCGCGACGACCTCGTCCGGGGTCTGCAGTTGGCACGCCGTGGGTCCGCGCAGGTCGGCGCACGTCGTCTCGGTGAGCAGGCGGAGCCGCACCGCACCGACCACGGGCGGCGGCCACTCGCTCTGCTCCTCCAGTCCGGTGGTCTGCTCGGACATGCGCACACGAGCGCGCCGCGGGGCGCCGATCGAGGTCAGGGAGTTCTCGCCGGCGGCATCCAGGATCGGCTCGCCGAGGACCGTGCCGCGCTGGTTGGTCTGGCCCATGCGGCCGTTCGCCGCGGCGATCGTGGCGTCGACGGCGACCTCGCCCGAGAAGTCCCACGCGCCGTACATGCCGAGGTGGACGCGCAGCCACACGTCCGGGTCGAACCGCAGGAACATCTGCTTGCCGACGGCGCGCACCTCGACCGCTTCGCGTCCGTCGATGACCGACGCGCCCTCCGCGAATCGCCCCTGGGGACTGGATGCCGCGACCGACCGGCCCACGATGTTGCGGTCGAATTGCCGCGCGATGCGATGGACGGAATGCCCTTCGGGCATCAGCCTGCCTCGGGATCGAAGGAGTCGCTCGCGTCGAGAACGTCGGGCTGACGCTGCCCCTCGCGCGGGTCGGGGAGCAGAATGCCGTCCTGCTCGTAGGCGGCCAGCTGCGCGATGCGGCGCGCATGACGTTCTTCGCCCGAGAACGGGGTCGCGATGAAGCGATCGATGAACGACGCGGCCTCGTCGAACGTGTGCTGCCGGGCGCCGATGGCGATCACGTTGGCGTCGTTGTGCTCGCGGGCGAGCTCGGCCGTGGCCATGTTCCACACCAGCGCCGCGCGGACGCCGAGCACCTTGTTCGCCGCGATCTGTTCGCCGTTGCCCGAGCCGCCGAAGACCACCCCGAGCGCCTCGACGCCGTCAGCCTGGTCGCGCACGACGGCCTGCGCCGCGCGGATGCAGAAGGCCGGGTAGTCGTCGAGCGGGTCGTACTCGATGGGGCCGTGGTCGACGACCTCGTGGCCCTGTTCGGCCAGGTGGTGCTGAAGCTGGGTGGAGAACTCGAGACCGGCGTGATCGGTGCCGATGTGAATGCGCATGGGGTCATCCTATTGACGGCCGCGGATGCCGCGGGTGGACATGACGGCGCCGCCCGTCCCGCGCGGGGACGAGCGGCGCCGGAACCTCTCAGGGACGCAGACCCGCGGCGACGGGCTTGAACCCCGCACGGATGTTCTCGCAGCAGCCGGGGCGGCACACGTCGTACCAGGGTCCGAGGTCGGTGACGTGCGGGCGCTCGGCCTTCGGCGTCCCCGCGAGGCGCTCCTCGACCAGGTCGATCAGCCCGGACACGTAGGCGGGGTCGACGCCGGGCGTGGGCGTGCGAACCGCGCGGATGCCGGCCTCCTCGGCCGCCTCCATCGCTTCGGTGTCGAGGTCCCAGAGCACCTCCATGTGGTCGCTGACGAAACCCAACGGCACGATCACGACCGCCTCGGCGCCCCGACCGGGCAGCTCGGCGATGACGTCGTTCACGTCCGGCTCGAGCCACGGCTGCGACGCAGGGCCCGAGCGCGACTGGTAGACCAATTCCCACTCCACGTCGGCCACGGCGGCGGCCACCTCGGCCATGACGTACGCGGCGACGGCCTTGTGCTGGGCCTCGTACGCCCCGCCCTCGCCGAAGTCGACGTCACGCGGGCCCGAGCGCTGCGCGTCGGCGGTCGGGATGGAGTGAGTGGAGAAGAGCACCCGGATCTTCTCGGCGGGGATGCCGTCGGCGATGTACGTCGACACGGCATCCTTCACACCGTCGACGAACGCCGAGACGAACCCCGGGTGGTCGAAGAACTGGCGCACCTTGTCGATCGTGACGGTGTCGCCCAGACCGGTCGCCTCGAGCACGCGGGCGTAGTCCTCGCGGTACTGACGGCAGCTCGAGAACGAGCTGTAGGCGCTCGTGGCGATCGCCAACAGCGTCGTGTCGCCGGCTTCCGCCGCCTCGGTCACGGCTTCCTCGAGGTAGGGGGCCCAGTTGCGGTTGCCCCAATAGACGGGCAGGTTGAGCCCGCGCCGCGCGATCTCGGCCTCGAGGGCCGCCTTCAGAGCACGGTTCTGCGCGTTGATCGGGCTCACACCGCCGAAGTGGCGGTAGTGGTGCGCGACCTCCTCGAGACGCTCGTCGGGGATGCCGCGGCCGCGCGTGACGTTGCGGAGGAACGGGATGACGTCGCCCTGCCCCTCCGGGCCGCCGAAGCCGGCGAGGAGGATGGCGTCGTACGCCACGGGCGTCTCGACCCACTTGGGCCCGGATGCCGCGGCCGGAGACGCGTAGAGGACGGTCTCAGGGGTGCTGTCCATATCGGTCGTGCTCACCCCGACATCCTCGCACTTACGCGGTGAGCCCGGCCCTGGGGTATCTCGACACTAGGCTTATACGGTTGTCGTCGGCGCCAGCAGTGCCATCCGCGACGACCCACCCACATCCTCGGGAGAACACCAGTGCCAGGAGAGAACCTCACCCGCATCGAAGCGCAGGAGCGCCGCGCGATCGTCGACACGCACGAGTACCACGTGCGTCTCGACCTCACCCGCGGCGACGAGGTCTTCGGTTCCGTGACCACCGCCCGCTTCGCCGCCACCGAGGGTGCCTCTACCTTCATCGACCTGATCGCACGCTCCGTGAACGCGGTCACCCTGAACGGCCGCTCGCTCGACCCCGCCGAGGTCTTCGCGGATTCGCGCATCGCGCTCGACGGTCTCGCGGCCGAGAACGAGCTCGTCGTCGACGCCGACTGCGAGTACACGAACACCGGTGAGGGTCTGCACCGCTTCGTCGACCCCGTCGACGGCGAGGTCTACCTCTACACGCAGTTCGAGGTGCCCGATTCCCGCCGTGTCTTCGCGGTGTTCGAGCAGCCCGACCTCAAGGCCGAGTTCACGTTCGACGTGACGGCCCCGGCTGCGTGGAAGGTGGTCTCCAACTCCCCCACCCCCGAGCCGGTGGACGTCGGCGACGGTGCCGCCCGGTGGACGTTCCCCGCGACGCCGCGCATCTCGTCGTACATCACCGCCCTGGTCGCCGGCCCCTACGAGAGCACGTTCTCCGAGCTGACCAGCGCCGACGGCCGCGTGATCCCGCTCGGCGTCTACGCCCGCAAGAGCCTGTGGCAGTACCTCGACGCCGACTACGTCTTCGAGAAGACCCGTCAGGGCTTCGCCTACTTCGAGGAGAAGTTCGGCTTCCCGTACCCGTTCGCCAAGTACGACCAGCTCTTCGTGCCCGAGTTCAACGCGGGCGCCATGGAGAACGCGGGCGCGGTCACCTTCACCGAGACGTACGTGTTCCGGAGCAAGGTGACGGATGCCGTCAAGGAGCGTCGCGTCGTCACGATCCTGCACGAGCTCGCGCACATGTGGTTCGGCGACCTGGTCACCATGAAGTGGTGGAACGACCTCTGGCTGAACGAATCGTTCGCCGAGTGGGCCTCCACGATCGCCACCGCGGAAGCCACCGAGTGGGAGGCCGCCTGGACGACCTTCAACGCGATGGAGAAGACCTGGGCGTACCGCCAGGACCAGCTGCCCTCCACCCACCCCGTCGTCGCGGAGATCAACGACCTCGAAGACGTGCAGGTCAACTTCGACGGCATCACCTACGCCAAGGGCGGTTCGGTCCTCAAGCAGCTGGCCGCGTGGGTGGGCATCGAGCAGTTCTTCGCGGGCGTTGCCGCCTACTTCCAGAAGCACCAGTGGTCCAACACCGAGGTCGGCGACCTGCTGGCCGAGCTCGAGGCCACGAGCGGACGCGACCTCGGCGACTGGGCGAAGAAGTGGCTCGAGACGGCCGGCGTGAACACGCTGTCCCCGCTCATCGAGCAGGACGACCACGGCTCGCTCACGCGCTTCGCGATCGTGCAGACCGCGCCGTCGGACTATCCGACAATCCGTCCGCACCGTCTGGCCGTCGGCTTCTACTCGCTGCGCGGTGGCGTGCTCGAGCGGGTGCACCGCGTCGAGCTCGACGTGGACGGCGACCGCACCGAGGTGCCCGAGCTGCGCGGCATCCGGCGTCCCGACCTCGTCCTGCTCAACGACGACGACCTCGCGTACGCGAAGATCCGCCTCGACGAGCGATCGCTTTCCACCGCAATCGCGCACCTCAAAGACATCGCCGACCCGCTCGCCCGGTCGCTCGTCTGGGGTGCCGCGTGGGATCAGACCCGGGATGCCGAAGCCTCGGCGACCGACTACATCGATCTCGTGCTGCGCAACATCGGCGCCGAGACCGAGTCCACCACCGTGCGCACGACCCTCGCGCAGCTGCAGCTCGCCGCCAACAGCTACGTCGCTCCCGCGACGCGGGAGGCCGCGCGCGAGCGCGTCGCCGACGGACTGTGGGAGCTGGCGCAGGCGGCCGAGGCCGGCAGCGACAGCCAGCTGCAGTTCGTCACGGCGTTCGCCTCGGCGGCGGCCACTCCCGCGCACGTCGAAACGGTGCGCGCGCTCCGCGAGGGCGCGACCGTGCTCGACGGACTCGACATCGACACCGACCTGTCGTGGCAGCTTCTCGTGGCGCTGGCCGCGGGCGGCGCGGCGACGGCGGCCGACATCGATGAGGCACGTGCCGCCGACAACACGGCCAAGGGCGGTGAGTTCGCCGCGCAGGCGAAGGCGGCCCTGCCCAGCAGTGAAGCCAAGCAGGACGCGTGGAGCGCCCTCATCGACCGTGCCGACGCCCCCAACACCATCGTCCGTTCCGCGGCACTCGGTTTCACACACCCGGCGACGGTCGACGTCCTCGCCGAGTTCGTAGGACCTTACTTCGAGATGCTCCTGCCGATCTGGGAGAGCCGCAGCTACCAGATCGCGCAGTACCTCATCGTGGGTCTCTATCCGTCGGCTCTGGCGAACGTCGAGCTGCGGGATGCCACTCGCGCGTGGCTGTCCGCGAACAAGGACGCCGCGCCCGCACTGCGTCGCCTCGTGAGCGAGAACCTCGCCGGCGTGGAGCGCGCCCTTGCCGTGCAGGAGCGCGACGCGCAGTAATCCGCCGTAGCGTCGTACGCCCCCTCCCGCTTTCGTGGGAGGGGGCGTACTTCTTCGGATGTACGCGGTGGTCGGGGATCGTCCTCGGGGAGGACGCGCGGGTGTCGGTGCGCTTCCTACCGTGGAGGCATGATCGTCGCAGACCACCTCACCAAGCGATACGGATCGCGCACCGCCGTGTCCGATGTCTCCTTCACCGTTCCCCCGGGACGCGTCACCGGGTTCCTCGGTCCGAACGGCGCGGGCAAGTCCACCACGATGCGGATGATCGTCGGGCTCGACCGCCCCACGTCCGGGCACGTGACTGTCAACGGCACCCCGTACGCCCGGCTCGCTGCCCCCCTCACCGAAGTCGGGGCGTTGCTCGACGCCAAGGCCGTGCACACGGGAAGAACCGCGCGCAATCACCTGCGGGCGATGGCCGCGACGCACGGAATCGACCGCCGCCGCGTCGACGAGGTGATCGAGCTCACCGGGCTCGCCTCCGTCGCCGACAAGCGTGCCGGTGGCTTCTCGCTGGGCATGGGCCAGAGGTTGGGGCTCGCCGCGGCGCTGCTCGGCGACCCGCACACGCTGGTGCTCGACGAGCCCGTCAACGGGCTGGACCCCGAGGGCGTGCGGTGGGTGCGGGAGTTCGTGCGTCACCTCGCTGCCGAGGGGCGCACGGTGCTGCTGTCGAGCCACCTGATGAGCGAGATGGCTCAGACGGCGGATCACGTCATCGTCCTCGGCCGCGGCGCCGTCCTCGCCGACGCGGCACTGGCTGACCTGGTCCGGTCGTGGACGTCCGCGAGCGTCCTCGTCCGCTCCCCCGACCTGTCGCGCCTGATCGAGGTACTCGCCCCCGTCGGCGCGACGGCGACGGCCGTGGAACCCGGCGCCGCCACCCTCACGGGGGCATCCGCGACCGACATCGGAGAGATCGCCGCGCAGCACGGCATCCCCCTGCACGAACTGACCCCGCGACAAGGCTCGCTCGAGGACGCCTATCTCGCGCTGACCGACGACGTGATCGAGTACAAGACGAAGGAACTCGTATGACCGCCCTGACCTCCCCGCGCCGCACGACCTTCACCCGCGCCGCGGGCGGACCGACCTTCGCCCGGACGCTTCGCAGTGAGCTCATCAAGCTCACCACCCTGCGCTCGACCTGGTGGTCGCTCGGCATCGGCGCAGCCCTGTCCGTGGCCATCGCCTTCCTGTACGTATCCGCCGTGGATGGCGCTTACCCGGTGCTGGGCGTCCTCGTGTCGGCGCAGTTCACGATGCTCGTCGCCGGCGTCCTCGGGGCGATCGCGATCACCGGCGAGTACGCCACGGGAATGATCCGCTCGACCCTCACCGCCAACCCCCGGCGGATTCCCGTGGCCCTCGCGAAGAGTCTCGCCGTCGCCCTCCTCGTCGGGGGCGCGACCGTTGTGACCTCCCTGGTCTGCCTGGCGGTCACGATTCCGGTGTCCACGGTGCCGATCGTCTGGTCGGAGCCGACCCAGGCCCTCATCCCGCTGCTCCTCGGCGTCGCCGCGATGATCGCGTACGCGCTCATCGGCACCGGTTTCGGACTTCTCGTCCGCAACGGCGCCGGCGCGATCGCCGCGACCGTCGGTGTGCTGTTCGTCGCGCCGGTCGCGGTGAGTCTCTTCGAGTTCGGCGGAGAGTCGTGGCAGTGGATGGTCGACCTCGGCCGTTACCTCCCCGTGGCGGCGGGACGCGACCTGACCGCGATCCCCACCGGCGACGTGCTCGTCCCCGCGCTCACCCTCGTGGCGTGGGTCGTGACGCTCATCGGTACCGGGCTGATCCTGCTGGAGCGTCGGGACGCGTGACCCGACCGGATTCGAGGGATGCCTCGGTGCTCAGGTGGCACCGAGGCATCCCTCGTTAGCATGAGGTCGATGTCTGTTCTCGCCAGCGCACCAGAACCGTCGCCCACCTCGCCCACGTCTCCCGCCGACCTCGTCGACCCCTCCACCTGGGCGTGGGTCGGTGCGCGGCTGCTCGAGTTCGGCGGTGTCGCGCTGCGCGTGGCCGGGGTCATCATCGGCGTCGTCGTCGCCGCGTGGATCCTGCGCTCGATCATTCGCCGCGTCGTCGACCGCATCGTCAACGGAGCCAAGAAGAACGCGCGCGTGGACGACACGCAAGCGCTCGATCGGTCGCCGCTCGCCGCGGTCCGGCTCGTACAGCGCACCCGGACGCTCGGCACGATCCTGCAGAACATCGTCAATGTCGTCCTGGTGGTCGTCGCGCTGGTCTGGATCGCCGGGATCGTCGCCCCCAACGCCCTGGCATCCCTCACGCTCCTCACCGCGGCGGTCGGTGCGGGGCTCGGCTTCGGCGCGCAGAACATCGTCAAGGACGTCCTGAACGGCATCTTCATCGTCGCCGAGGACCAGATCGGTATCGGAGACGTCGTCGACCTCGGTCTCGCCACCGGAATCGTCGAATTCGTGAGCGTACGGATCACTCACGTCCGCGACGTCAACGGCACGCTCTGGTACGTGCGCAACGGCGAGATCACCCGGATCGGAAACATGTCGCAGGGCTGGTCTCGCGTGATCATCGACCTGGCCGTTCCCGTGGACGCCGACATCGAAGAGGTCGAGAAGGCGATGCTCGGTGCCGCCAAGGGGCTCGCCAAGGAGACGAAGTGGCGGTCCCGCATCATCGAGCAGCCCGAGATCTGGGGTCTGGAGTCCATCAGTGGCGACGCCTTGGTGATCCGGCTGGTCATGAAGACCCGGTCGAGCGCGAAGGACGATGTCGCCCGAGAACTGCGCGTGCGACTGAAGAGAGCCATAGACGCGCTCGGCGTCACGCTTCCGCAGCTCAACTCGATCATCCTGACGGGGGCCGAGGGCGCGCAGAGCGTCCGCGGGGCCAACCCTCCGAAGACGAAGCCCACGCCGGTGCCTCCCGCTGTCGAACGACCCGTCTGGCGCCCGCGGCGCAAGAAGCTCGCGGTCAGCGACACGGTCCTGGACACGGACGCCACGGCAGCCGAGGTCGCGGCGTCGGAGGTGGCGGCGTCCGACGTCGCAGCGGCGAAAAAGCCCTCCCATCCCGCGCGCACACCGAAGCCCACCGATGTCACCTCTCCCCCGCCTTCGACTGGCGGACCGGCCCCGCGTTCGGGCGACGGCGTCGACAAGCCCACTCCTCCCGCCGTGCGGGCCGATGACGACGGAGCCTCCGCGTGAGCGAACCCATCTCCTTCTATGAGCAGGCCGGCGGTATGGACACGTTCCGCCGCCTCGTCGACGCCTTCTACCGCGGCGTCGCCGGGGACGACGTCCTCAAGCCCATGTATCCCGAGGAGGACCTCGGCCCCGCAGCCGAACGCCTGACGCTCTTCCTCGCGCAGTACTGGGGCGGGCCGACGACGTACAGCGAGAATCGCGGTCATCCGCGCCTCCGTATGCGGCACATGCCGTTTCACGTCGACCCCGACGCCCGCGACCGGTGGCTGCGTCACATGCGCGCGGCGGTCGACGAGATCGCGTTGCCGCCCGCGCTCGAAGCACCGCTGTGGGATTACCTCGAGCGCGCCGCGCACGCCATGGTCAACACCTTCGAGCCGCGCGGTATCGCACCGACATCCGACGGTCGCGGGAGCGGTGGGTTGCCGATCCGTCCCGCGGACGGGGCGACGCCGCGACCCTGATCGCACCAGTCTGTGTGGGCCACGAACGGACGATTCCCGGACCGGACGAGTGGCGCACAGCCCCTCGGACGGCGCACCGGTGAGAGCGGGACCCCCTTTCGGTGGGAGCTCAGCGTCCGAAGAAGTCCCCGAGGCCCGGAAGGCGCCACTCGCCGAGGCTCTCGCCGATCCCGCTGATCTGCTCGCCGACGCCCGAGATGCCGTCCTGCACCGTGCCGCCGAGGTCTGCGACACCGTCGATGCCGACGCCCGAGGCCAGCGACTCCACGTCGATTCCGGTCGCGAGAGCCTCGAGGTCGACGCCCTCGGCGAGAGCCGCGAAGTCGACGCCGGCCTGGGCGGCGTGCGCCAAGAGCGGCGCGGCGACGGCGCTCACGACAGCCCCGCCGGCCACGACGGCGAGCAGGGCTGCCGCTCCTCCCGCGCCCGCGACGACGGCACCCGTGCCGCCGGCGCGCGCGAGCAGCTGGCGCATGCGTCCGGGTCGCTGGGCCTCCGCGCGTCCCGCGGCGCGCGCCAGGTCGGCTGCGGAGTCCGACCGGGGGCGCTCGTGCGGTGCCAGGTCGGCATCCATCCGGGAACGCACGTGCGCCCGCTGCGCGGGGGTCAGGCGGGCGAACGCGTCACGGTGCAGGTGTTCGACCTGCTCCGGCGACGCGGTCCGGACGAGGTAGTCGTAACGGGCGATCGCCTCTCTGTCGGCTGCGGAGAGGTCGTGCCGACGGCCGCCTGCCGGCGGAGGTGCGTATCGCGCCGTGGGGTTTCGCGGCGCGTCGGTCCCCCACGCCGGCGGCGCATACCCGCCGCCCTCCGCCGAGGGCGCCCCCGGGGCGCCGGGCGCGGGACGGGCATCGCGCTGACCACCGGTCACCGCATCGGCCGCTGAGCGGACGACATCGCGCCAATCGCGACCGGCCGCGGAACCGGACGGTCGAGCGGATGACGCTTTGTCGACGGCGCGGGAAGCCATATCGAGGAAACGTGAGAACGACGACATGAGGAGCCTTCCGACGGGGCGGCAAGGATGCCGCGGCGTCAAGGTCTCTTCCGTTCCGAGGAACCGGCGGCCCCGGGTCCCGTGGTGGGACCGTGATGACGAGGCTGTCGCGAGGGAGTACTCCCCTTGTGGACACGACGCTAACGGTCGTGGCTATGAAGACGCTGGATCACCGACCGGTGGACCGGACCGCCGTCAAGCCGGAGCGCACCGGGCCGCGCACAAGCACGTGACCGCGGTTCAGGGTCACGCGGGTCCATACCCCGCTCGAGCGAACCGTCGCCTGTTCCGCACCGGCGATGAATCCCAGGGCGAAGGCCGCGAAGGCGGTGCCCAACGGCAGACCGCCGAGCTGCTCATCGGGCTGCCCCCACACCTGGCCGCGGACCGTGCGCACGACGTCTTCGCCGGGGTCGGCGGGCAGGGCGTCGGCGACGGCGGCGATGCCGTACTGGGCGCGGGCGGCGAGGATCGAGCTGTCGAGGGACGCCGTCTGCTCCCATCCTCCCCGCGGCGGCGAGATCCCGGCCCACGCCGGGGCGACGGCCGTCTCGGGAAGGACGATCGCGGACGCATCATCGGGGGCGAGGGAGAGGGCGGATGCCTCGACCCCGAGGTCGCACTCGAGCTCGGGATCGACCTCGGAGACACGCAGTCCGAGCACGGTGGGCGTGGCATCCAGGAGGCCTCGGGGCGCCAGCGGCGCCGCGGTGGTCACGAGCACACCCGCCGCGGCGCGCATCCGCACGACACCGTCACCGAGGCGGACGGCCCGAGAGGCGAAGGTCAGCAGGTCGGCGGCCGCCTGCGGGTCTGGGAACATCAGGCGCGCGGACACTCGCCCTAAGCTATCAAGTGACACAGGCTTCTGCGCCGGAACGGGAGTGAGCGTGACCGACGCCATCGATCCTGTCGCCTCGTTGCTCGCGGTACTCGATCTCCGCGACGCGGGCGCACGGACCACCGAAGACATCTTCACCGGCTCTTCGCAGCCCATGCCCTTCGGGCGCGTCTACGGCGGACAGGTCCTCGCCCAGTCCGTCGTCGCGGCCTCCCGCACCCTGCCCGCCGAGCGCACCGTGCACTCGATGCACGGCTACTTCCTGCGCCCAGGCGATCCTGCCGAAGGCATCACGTTCTCGGTCGACCGCATCCACGACGGGCGCTCCTTCTCGACCCGGCGGACGCAGGCGTTCCAGGGCGGTGTGCCGATCTTCTCCATGATCGCGTCGTTCCAGGACGAGGATCCCGGCCTCGAACACGCCGAGCCGATGCCCGACGGCATCCCTCAGCCCGAGGATCTGCCGTCGTTCGACGACGCCGAGCTGCACCCGATGAGTCGGCGCCTGTTCTCCGAGCGCCCGGTCGAGGTGCGGCACGTGCCCTCGCCGGTGTACACCTCCGTCGAGGGTCCTCACGTGCCGCGACAAGCCGTCTGGATGCGCACCCGGAGCCCGCTGCCGGATGACGCGGCGGTGCACCGGGCGGCGCTGGCCTATGTGAGCGACCTCACCATCCAGGAGACGATCCTGCGCGGTCACGGTGTGCCGTGGAGCACGTCGGGTCTGCGCGTGGCGAGCCTCGACCACGCGATGTGGTGGCACCGGCCCGGGCGCGTGGACGAGTGGCTGCTGTACGTGCAGGAGTCGCCGAACGCGCGGGGCGGTCGGGGACTCTCGACCGGCCGGATCTACACGCGGGACGGACTCCTGCTCGCGAGCGTCGCGCAAGAGGTCATGGTGCGCGTGCCGGCCAAGTAGATGCCACTGCCGAGGCACGAGTCGCCAAGAATTGTCGCTTCTGGACGCTCGACGGCGACGAATCTTGGCGACTCGCGCGTGGGCGACGGCGGCAGCTGCTTCAGCGTCCGCGGCGGCGGTACTCGATCGGGTCGCCGATGTACGGAGCCCATGCTGCGCGCTCGTTCTCGGTCCAGCGGATCGGCCGACCGCTCGCGGTGTCCACGAGTACGACGACCGCGGTCGCGCGGGCGTAGAGCACGGGCTCGTCCTCGCCCGCGGGGCTGAAGACCTCGAAGCAGATGTCGGCGCTCGAACCGCCCATCGCGCCGATCCAGAGACGCACGTCGAGGGGGCGCTGGCTGTAGGGCACCGGGCGCAGGTACTCGATCTCCTGCCGCGCGATGAGCGTCGCGCGCTCGCCCCCGCTCTCGAGCACACTCATGTCGAACACGGCGGTCGGCAGGGATTCCCCGGGGCCGTCTCCCCGCCAGAACGCACGCAGTCGCGCCTCCTCGAGCAGTTTCAGCATCGAGGTGTTGTTGACGTGCCCCAGCGCGTCGAGGTCGCCCCATCGCAGCGGGATGGGGACGTGCACCCGCGCGGGCCCCGCCTCGGCGGGACCCGCGCTGTCAGCGGCGTCAGTCACGCGTGAGCTTGCGGTAGCTCGAACGCGACGGATTCGCGGCATCAGGGCCGAGTCGCTCGACCTTGTTCGCCTCGTACGCCTCGAAGTTGCCCTCGAACCAGTGCCACTGGTCGGGGTGCTCGTCGGTCCCCTCGTACGCGAGGATGTGCGTGGCGATGCGGTCGAGGAACCACCGGTCGTGCGTGATGACCACCGCGCACCCGGGGAACTCCAGCAACGCGTTCTCGAGGGACTGCAGGGTCTCGACGTCCAGGTCGTTGGTGGGCTCGTCGAGGAGGAGGAGGTTGCCGCCCTCCTTGAGCGTCAGCGCGAGGTTCAGGCGGTTGCGCTCACCGCCGGAGAGCACGCCCGCCTTCTTCTGCTGGTCGGGTCCTTTGAAGCCGAACTTCGACACGTACGCGCGCGAGGGGATCTCGGTCTTGCCGACGGTGATGATGTCGAGCCCGTCGGACACGACCTCCCACAGCGTCTTGTTCGGGTCGATGTTGGCGCGCGACTGGTCGACGTAGCTGATCTTCACGGTCTCGCCGATCTTCAGCGTGCCGCCGTCGAGGGGCTCCAGCCCGACGATCGTCTTGAACAGGGTGGTCTTTCCCACGCCGTTCGGGCCGATGACGCCGACGATGCCGTTGGGCGGGAGGTTGAAGCTGAGGTTGGAGATGAGGGAACGGTCACCGAATCGCTTCTCGAGCTTCTTGGCGTCGATCACGATGCTGCCCAGGCGGGGCCCCGGCGGAATCTGGATCTCCTCGAAGTCCAGCTTGCGCGTGCGGTCAGCCTCGGCGGCCATCTCCTCGTAGCGAGCCAGACGTGCCTTCGACTTCGCCTGACGCCCCTTGGCGTTCGAGCGCACCCACTCGAGCTCTTCCTTCAGACGCTTGGCGAGCTTGGCATCCTTCTTGCCCTGAACTTCGAGCCGCTCGCCCTTCTTCTCGAGGTAGGTCGAGTAGTTGCCCTCGTAGCCGATCAGCCGGCCGCGGTCGACCTCGGCGATCCATTCCGCGACGTTGTCGAGGAAGTACCGGTCGTGGGTGATGGCGATGACAGCGCCGGGGTACTTCTGGAGGTGCTGCTCGAGCCAGAGAACGCTCTCCGCGTCGAGGTGGTTGGTCGGCTCGTCGAGGAGCAGGAGATCGGGCTTCTGCAGCAGCAGCTTGGTGAGGGCGACACGGCGCTTCTCTCCTCCCGAGAGCGGGCCGATGGCGGCATCTCCCGGCGGGGTGCGCAGGGCGTCCATCGCCTGCTCCAGCTGCGAGTCCAGGTCCCACGCGTCGGCGGCGTCGATCTCTTCCTGGAGGGTGCCCATCTCGGCCAGCAGCGCGTCGAAGTCGGCATCGGGGTCGCTCATCAGGGCGGAGATCTCGTTGAACCGGTCGACCTTGGCCTTGATGGCGATACCGTCCTGGATGTTCTCCAACACGGTCTTGTTCTCGTCGAGCTCGGGCTCCTGCATGAGGATTCCGACCGAGAAGCCGGGGCTCAGCTTGGCTTCACCGTTCGACGGGGTGTCCAGACCCGCCATGATCTTGAGGATCGTCGACTTACCCGCACCGTTGGGACCGACCATGCCGATCTTGGCGCCCGGGAGGAACGCCATGGTGACGTCGTCGAGGATGAGCTTGTCGCCCACGGCCTTGCGGGCGCGGACCATGGAGTAGATGTATTCGGCCATCGAGGACGTACCACCTTCGATCGGGGATGAGGGCCGCGCCGTCCCGGGTCGCGGAGGAGAATCTCAGCGAGGCGCCCGGGCTCGCGGGAAGTCGTATCCAGCCTAGCAACGCCACCTGGACGCCGACTCTCGGCGCGCACGCGCGCCCGGATCCCCCCGCCGTGCCTCTGGCTCCGGTTGCGGTTCCGGAGGCGGGGTCGGTCCCTCCCTCACTGCCCCGCCGCCGGAGGGCTGGTCACCAATCGATCGCGCGGGTCTGCCCGAGGAGGCACCCGCCTGAGGCGAGACCCGGCAGCACCGTGGTGACGGGGTCGCCGATGGACGGTCCCACCTGCCCGACGAGACAGTCTTCTCCCCACCGCACAGAGAATTCGATGCTCTCCGCCGGGTTCCCGATCGTCGTCTCGTCGGGGGTGAGCTGAATCTGCGTCTTGTCGAAGCCGGCCGCCACCAGCCCGTCGACGTACGCACGTCCCGCGGCGCGGTCCGGCCCCGCCCACACCGCTTGGACCACTTGCGTGAACAACGGCAGATTGTCGGCGGCGGAACCCGAAGCGATGAACGTCGGCGTCGAGGGGGTCTCTGCAGCCGTCGGCGTGGGCGTCGACGTCACCGCGGAGGGCGTCGCGTCGTCTGTGTTGCCCGACAGGCCATCGGGGGCGCATCCCACCAGCGTGAGAGCCGCCGCGAGCACAAGCAGGACGGCCGGGCGTCGGTTCTCGATCACGCGCTCGAGTCTACGGACCGCCGAAGGCCCCGCCGACGCGCTCAGAACGGCGTCGAGTCGGCAGCCTCGACCGGCGCGGACGCCTCGCGGTCGTCCGCATCGGCGGTGGGGGTGAGCGCAGTGCGAGGGTCTTCTGGCGCAGCGCCGGGTACGGCCCATGCCTCGTCGCTGCTCTCGGCGGTCGTCGCGTCGTCGTCCGCGCCCCGCGCGGCGGAGGACTGCGAACGCGCCCCGCGAGCAAAGGACGAGACCCCCCAGCGCAGATCGTGCCCGACGGCATCCGCCGTGACATCGGCGCTGACCCCCCGTTTCGCCTCGGTCTCCCACTCGCGCAGTCGCAATCGACCCGCCACGATGACCCGTTCACCCTTCCGCAGTGAGGCGAGGGCGTTGCGCCCCAGCTCGCCGAACACCGACACGGCGTAGTAATTCGTGTGCCCGTCCACCCACTGGCCGCGTTCTCGATCGAACCGTCGCTCGCTCACGGCGAGCCGGAACGCCGCGATCGCCTCGCCCGTCCGGGTGGCCCGCTCTTCCGGATCGCCGACGATGTTGCCGACGAGGGTGATGTGGTCGCTCATGGTGTGTCCTCTCTGAGATGTGCGCTCCGGCATCCGCGTGCCCGACGGATGCCGGAGCCACGGCCAGGATGACTCGGCGTCTCAACGGGCCGCGGAGGCAATCGCCCCTCTCGTGGAGAGGTCCCGACTTCTGCTGGGTGGGGAGGACGGGCGTTCGAGGCGCCGAGCGGGAATGTCGGAGGTCCGTCGTACCGTGTGGCCATGACCACCGCACTGTGGAACGACCTCGCCCCGGCCCCGCGCCCGGCCGGGTGGGGTGCGGCGACGCACGTCGCCGTCGGCCTGTGGCGCATCGCCGACCCGCGCGGCGTCGTCGTCGGGCACGTGCGCGCCATCGCCACCGAGGGCGGCTGGCGCTTCGCCGCCGAGCGTTTTCACACCGCGACGGGTGGATTTCGGCGCCTCGGCGAGTTCTGGTCGTCGGCCGATGCCCTGGAGTGCCTGCGCTACGCGCGGTGAGTCACGCCAGGCCCGGAGCCGCACCGCCGATCAGACCACGGTCGCGAGGTCGTCGAGGGGCGCACCGGTGGTCGTTCCGCGCACGTCGTCCCACGACGCGCGCAGCACCTCGACCGCACGCTCGAGCGTGTGGGGCGCGGCGGTGAAGGGGATGCGGAGGCGACGGTCGTGTCCCCCCTCCACCGCGAAGCGGGAACCCGCCGAGAGGAGGAGCCCCCGTGCCCGGGCGTTCATGACGAGCGGTGTGCTCACCGGCTCGCCGATCCCGACCCAGAGGGAGACTCCCCCGTACGTGGTCGGGACCTCCCACTCCGGGAACGTCGCCGCCAGCGCGGACGTCACCGCGTCGCGGCCACGGCGCAGAAGATCCGCTCGCTGGGCCGTGATCTCGTCCAGACGACCGACGAGGCGCGCGGCCACCGACTGCTCGAACTCGGGGGTCCCCAGGTCGTGCACGGGCCGCCCACTGGCGAGGCGGCGCACCACGTCGGAATGCGCCCGCACCCATCCGACGCGGAGTCCGCCCCACACGGTCTTGCCCAGGGATCCCACGCGCACGATCCGGTCCAGGTCGGGGAAGGCGGTCGCCTCCGACGGACGGTCGATGTCGAGTCCAGCCGTCGTCTCGTCCAGCACGAGGTACGTACCCGCTCTCTGCGCCCCGTCGACGAACGCACTGACCTCGGCCGCCGTCATCGTCCGCCCCGTGGGGTTGTGGAACTCGGGCATCAGGTAGGCCAGCGCGGGCAGCACCCGCCCGAACGTCTGCGCGGCGCGGTCGAGGTCCCAGCCGTCAGTCGGTGACACCGGCACCCCCACGAGTCGGGCTCCGACGGCGCGGAACGCGTCCGCACCGTGGGGATACGTCGGTGTCTCAATCAGGACGCGGTCCGCTCGTGAGAGCAGCACGGATGCCACGAGGTGAAGGGCGCTTTGCGCTCCTGTGGTCACGAGGATCTGATCGGCGCTCGTCGCGAGCCCTCGCTCGCGGTAGTGCTGTGCGATCGTGTCGCGCAGCACCGGGTCGCCGACGACGTCGTACCCCGTCCGTGCCACGAGGGCCGCCGCGTCCTCCGCCACCTCCGCCATGACCGCGGGGAGCCCCGGCCACGCCGCGGGACTGGCCTGCTGCAGGTCGATCACGCCGTCTCGGCGCTCCCCTGCGCCGGGGTCGGTACGCCGCAGCGGGAGCGTGATGCTTCCGCTGCCGCGCAGGCTCTCGATGTGTCCAGTGTCGCGAAGGCTGCGGTAGGTGGCGGCCACGGTCGTGCGGCTGAGCCCGAGGGCCGACGCGAGCTCCCTCTCCGCGGGGAGGGCGGTTCGTGGCGCGATCCGATTGTCGAGGCACAGGAGACGGATGCCATCGGCCAGCGCTTCATAGGCGGGCCCTCGACCACGCCACCCGCCGAGCGCTTCGGCGAGGGCGCGGGCGGAGATCCGGGAGTCCATGGGGCCACCATAGGACAATTGGACCGGTGATTGAAGACCAATCTCGTGATTGGATTCTGACGTGTTGTCCCGGATCTCCCGTCTCCTCATCGGCCTGGCTCTGTACGGCTTCGGCTGCGCCCTGACGGTCGCGGCCGGGCTCGGCGTCGACCCGTGGACCGTCTTCGCCGAAGGACTCTCGCGCGTCACCGGTGTCGGGATCGGGTGGATCACGAACATCGTCGGTCTCGCGGTCCTGCTGTTGTGGATTCCGTTGCATCAGCGACCGGGCGTCGGCACGGTCGCGAACATCCTGCTCGTCGGCACGACCATGCAGCTCGCGCTGGGCGTGCTGCCGCAGCCGACGCACCTGGTGTGGCAGGCTGCGATGCTCGTGGCCGGCGTCGTCACCGTGGCCGTGGCATCCGGTCTCTACATCGGCGCACACTTCGGCCCGGGACCGCGCGACGGCCTGATGACCGGACTCCACGCGCGATTCGGCTGGCCCATCTGGGCGTGCCGACTCTCCGTCGAGGGCACCGTGCTGGTCGCGGGGTGGCTGCTGGGCGGCACGGTCGGCGTGGGCACCGTCGTGTTCGCCCTGGGTATCGGCCCGCTCGTTCACCTGGCGCTTCCCCTGCTGGCCGCGCCGATATCCCCACCCGCGCCGCGCTCCGTGGCGCGCGTGTGACGCGAGCCCGGCAGACTGTTCGCACGTCGGCCCGCACCGCATCATCGCGGTGCGGGCCGACGGCGATCGCCGCGTCAGTGCTCCCGGAACTCCGGTCGCTCACTGCCCGGCTTGAGATGCCAGTGCAGGGCGCTCTTGGCGATCTCCATCGTCGGATACACGCCGAGTCGCTCGTCCTTTCCCGCCATGTGGACCGCGTAGCCCTCGGCATCCTTCTGGATCTTTCCCACGACGCCGCTCGGACCGTACGCGACCCAGAGGCGTCGAGTGGTCGTTTCGGACATGGTGCTCCTCTCGTTCGACCTGGCGGGAGAGTACGCCCACCCGCGCGGGGTCGCCAGGGGGTCGCGCGCGGCGTCGACGGGCACCGATATCCTGGAGGACGACCCCCAGTAGCTCAGTGGATAGAGCAGCGGCCTTCTAATCCGCCGGTCGCACGTTCGAATCGTGCCTGGGGGACCAACTCGCCGCACAGACCCGTCAGTAGGATGACGGGATGGTAAGCGCCTCTGAGAACGACCGGCTCGTGTGGATCGACTGCGAGATGACGGGTCTCGACCTCGCGGTCGATGAGCTCGTCGAGATCGCCGTCGTCGTCACCGATTTCGAGCTGAACGTCCTCGACCCCGGCTTCCAGGTCGTCATCAAGCCCGATGCGTCGGCGCTGGCGAACATGGGTGACTTCGTCACCGAGATGCACCGCTCCTCGGGTCTGCTCGACGAGATTCCGAACGGGGTGAGCCTGGCGGACGCCGAGTTCCAGGCTCTCGAGTACATCCAGCGGTTCGCGCCCCTCGAGGGCAAGGCTCCGCTCGCCGGCAACACGATCGGAACCGACCGCATGTTCCTCGCGAAGTACATGCCGCGCGTCGACCGCTGGCTGCACTATCGCAATGTCGACGTGTCGAGCATCAAGGAGCTCTCGCGCCGCTGGTACCCGCGTGCCTATTTCAACGCCCCCGCCAAGAACGGCGGACACCGAGCCCTCGCCGACATCCTCGAGTCGATCCGAGAACTCGCCTACTACCGCAAGGCGGTGTTCGTCGCCGAGCCCGGGCCCACCAGCGACGAGGCGAAGGATGCCGCGTCGTCGGTCGTTTCGTCGTTCGCGCGGGACGTATGACATAATCGTTCAGTTGTCCGCTGCGGCAGACACATGGTGGCTATAGCTCAGTTGGTAGAGCACCGCGTTGTGGTCGCGGGGGTCGCGGGTTCAAGTCCCGTTAGCCACCCCACATCCGAAGGCCCGCCTCCCCGGCGGGCCTTCGTGGTTCAGGCCACAGCCCGCCGACGGCTCATAGAATCGAGCGGACGGGCGGATGGCATCCCTCACCGCCGTCCACAGGAGCGGGAGACCCCATGCACGACGACGTCGAAGAGCACGCGCGGCTCGATCTCGACGCCGCGGCGTTCGAGGCTCTCGTCGTCAGCGAACTCGACCGGCTGCCCGATGACATGGTCGAGGGACTCGACAACGTCATCTTCGTGGTCGAGGACCGGCCGGAGGACGGGTCGCTCGACCTCCTCGGCCTCTACGACGGGTGGGCTCTGACGGAACGGGAGCGCTACGGTTCGGGGGAACTCCCCGACCGCATCATCCTGTACCGGGAGCCGCACCTCGCCGCGTGCGCCGACGAGGACGAGCTCCGTGACGAGATCCACACGACGCTCGTACACGAGATCGCGCACTTCTACGGCATCGACGACGCGCGACTGCACGAACTGGGTTGGGCGTGATGGCGGGTCTGGCATCCCCTGACATCGATGAGGCGACCGAGATCGAGGTCGGCCCGCCGGTCGGATGGCAGACGGTGGTCTGGAACGACCCCGTCAACCTCATGAGCTACGTCGTGCACGTCTTCCGCACGTACTTCGGCTTCGACGCGGCCACCGCCCACCGCCTCATGCTGTCGGTGCACCACGATGGACACGCCGTCGTGGCGCGCGGTCCACGCGAACTCATGGAGGCCCACGCGCAGGCGATGCACGACTTCGGCCTGTGGGCCACCGTGCGAAAGGACCCGACATGAACGACCGCATCGTCGTGCTCGAGGTGAGCGGCCTCGAGGCCCTGCACCTCGCGGGCATCGTCGGCCAGTTCCGCGACCTCGTCGTCGACGCCGGCCGGGAGGACGACCCCGCCGTGGCCCGGCTGATGCCCGACGCCTACCCCGACGATGAGGCCGCGAGCCGCGAGTTCCGCCGGCTCACCGGCGCCGACATGCTGGATCGCCGCGCAGAGGACGCCCGCACCGTGCTCCACACCCTCGGCATGGACGGTGCAGAGCTCGACCCGGCCAGCGACCCGGACTCCACGATCGCCGTCGCTCTCGGCGAGAGCGAGGCACGCGCGTGGATGCGGACCCTCTCGGCGGTGCGTCTCGTCCTCGCCACACGACTTGGCATCCAGGACGACGACGAGCACCGCCCCGGCGACGCGCGCTTCGGAATCTACGACTGGATCGGCTACCGCCTGGACGGACTGGTCGCGGCCCTCGACCGACGCCTCGACGACCCTCCCGCGACACGCTGACGGCATCGGCCGCGGGGCCGCGTCACGCCGTCACGGAAGGCGGACGACGACGGATGCCAGGTCGCGGGGGGCGTGGACGGCGAGGTGTGCGTCTTCCTGCGCCGCCCAGCGGTCCCAGTGCGGTCGATAGGTGTCGCCGTCACGGCGCAACGCACGGTCGCGCCGGGCGGAATCCGGCGCGTCGACCCACACCCGCACATCGGCCAGGCGCGCGGCCTCGGGGGTCAATACTCCCGCGCCCTCCACGATGAGCGGCAGCGACGGGTCCACCGCGTGGGCCTCCGCGCGTTCGTCCCGCTCCCAATCCCAGCGTTGCCACACCCCGACCAGCCCCTTGGCGTGCGGCACGAGGATGTTCTCGCGCGCATAGTCCGCGCCCGCGGCGAGGCCGTCCCATCCCGGGTAGAGGTCGTCGAGCGCGACGAGCTGCACCCGCCCCGGGATCGGCCACGCGGCGGCGAGACGACGCGCCAGCGAGGTCTTGCCTGCGCCGCTGCGCCCGTCGATGAGAACCGCGGGGTTCGTCGCTCCGACCGCCGCGATGCTCGACAGGACAGTCCCGAGCCCCGCGGTCAGGGCGTCGTCGAGGGGGTCGGCGCTACTTCTTGAGGGCGCGGATGACACGGCTGAGGGCGCGACCGGCCACCCACACGAACGGGATGGCGACCGCCAGGAACGACACGACGTTCGGCTCGAACCGCAGGTCATCGCCGCGGCGGATGTAGGCACCGAGCGGAACCGAGTAGCCGCCGCCTCCCCCACCGCCGTTGCCCTGCTCGTCCGAGCCGCCACCGTAGCCGGCCCAGGTCAGGGCGACGGGGACGAGACGGATCCCGCCCACGTCCTGCTGTTCCCCGTAGGCGGCGGTGACGCCGAAGTTCGTGGACTGCTGGCCGAGTTCCAATGCGATGTTGGGCATGGTGCCACCGTACCCGGCTGTCGTAGCGGCGCCCAGGGGTGTTGCGCGCCGACGGCGTCCGTGTCAGTGCTCGTAGGAGGGGCGCGGATTCGTCGGGAGAGCCCCGCCGCCGCGCGCGGGGCCCAGCAGCGATCCGCGTGTGACGGCCCCCCGTCCGAACCGTGCGGTCGCGCCGTCCAGAGCGCCCTCGACGCGACGCCACTCCGCATCGTCATCCCACAGCGTCGCGGCGGCCGTCGCCGGCCGCAGCTTCTCGCCCCGGACGCCGACGAGACGCACCGCCTGCCGGCGATCGATCCCGTCGAACAGCTCGATCGCTGCATCGCCGATGCGCTGCCCCACCGACGTCGGCTCGGGAAGCGTGCGGGAACGGCTCAGGGTCGTGAAGTCACTGAAGCGGACCTTGATCGAGATCGTCGACGCCTCGAAGTGCTGTTGACGCAGGCGTGCCCCGACCCGATCGGCGAGCCGGCGCAGTTCGACGTGCAGGGTGGCGGTGTCGGAGATGTCGGTGTGGAACGTCTCTTCGTGTCCGACGCTCTTCTCGGCGCGTCCGGTGTGCACCTCGCGGGCGTCGATGCCGCGGGCGAGATGCCAGAGCCGCTGACCCATCGCCGGCCCGAGCACCTGCTCGAGCACGGGGCCCGGCGTGTCGAGGACATCGGAGATGAGCCGGATGCCGCGCGATTCGAGAGCCTCGGCGGCCTTGGGCCCGACGCCCCACAGAGCGCGTACCGATCGGGGTCGCAGAAACGCTTCGGTGTCGGCCTCGGCGACGATGAGCAGGCCATCGGGCTTGGAGATGGTCGACGCCATCTTCGCCACGTGCTTCGTCGCGGCGACCCCGACGCTGCAGGTGAGACCCGTACGCTCTTTCACGCGCACGCGAAGATCGCGGGCGATCTTCCCGGGGCTCCCCCACAGCCGCCGGGCGCCGCGCACATCGAGGAACGCCTCATCGATCGAGAGCGGTTCGACCAGCGGCGTGATCTCGTCGAAGATCGCCATGACCTGACGTGACATCTCGGTGTACCGCGAATAGGGCGGGTTCACCACGATCGCGGTGGGACACAGGCGCAGGGCGATCGCGACGGGCATCGCTGACTTGACGCCGTAGCGGCGCGCCTCATACGACGCGCTGGACACGACTCCCCGACCCTGGGATCCCCCGATGATGAGCGGCTTGCCCGCCAGGGACGGATCGTCCAGGACGGCGACGGAGGCGAAGAACGCATCCATGTCGACGTGCAGGATTCCCGTCCCCGTGTCATCGGCGCCGGGCGGCGAGACGATGCGCCCCGTGCCGTCTCCGCGTCCCATGGCATCCATTCTCCCCCCGGCCTCCGACATCGAGGTGGACGGCCCCACGACGCCCGGAACGACGGATGCCACGGCCCCCGGTCATCCGAACCGGGGAGCCGTGGCATCCGGAGCCTTACTGAGCGGCGGCGCGCTCCAGCACGAGCTCGCGCACGCGCGCGGCGTCGGCCTGGCCCTTCATCGCCTTCATCACCGCGCCGATGACCGCGCCGGCGGCCTGCACCTTGCCGTCGCGGATCTTCGCCAGGACGTCGGGCTGCGCGGCCAGGGCGTCGTCGATCGCCGCGATCAGGGCACCGTCGTCGGAGACGACCGCGAGACCGCGGGCGTCGACGACCTCCTGCGGCGTTCCCTCACCGGCGATGACGCCCTCGAGCACCTGGCGCGCGAGCTTGTCGGTGAGCGTGCCCGCATCGACGAGCTTCTGCAGCGCCGCGACGTTCTCGGGGCTGACCAGCTCGGCGGGCTCACGCTCCTCGGCGTTGGCGATGCGGCTGATCTCGCTCATCCACCACTTGCGCGCGGCGGCCGGCGTCGCACCCGCGGCGACGGTGGCTTCGACCTCGTCCAGGAGGCCGGCGTTGACGACGCCCTGGAAGTCGATGTCGGCGAAGCCCCAGTCGGCCTTGAGCCGGCGACGACGTGCGGCCGGCGGCTCGGGCAGAGCAGCGCGCAGCTCCTCGATCAGCTCCGCCGCGGGGACGACGGGCAGCAGATCCGGCTCGGGGAAGTAGCGGTAGTCGTCGGCATCCGACTTCGGACGGCCCGGCGACGTGCGCCCCGTGTCCTCGTGCCAGTGACGCGTCTCTTGCGTGATCGTCCCGCCCGCGGCCAGGATCGCGGCCTGCCGCTGGATCTCGTACCGCACCGCGCGTTCGACCGAGCGCATGGAGTTGACGTTCTTCGTCTCGGTCCGCGTGCCGAGCTTCTCCTGACCGCGCGGACGCAGCGAGACGTTCGCGTCGCACCGGAGGTTGCCGCGCTCGAGCCGCGCCTCGGAGATACCGAGGGCGCGCACGATGTCACGGATGGTCGCAACGTAGGCCTTCGCCAACGCCGGAGCCGAGTGCTCCGCGCCGAAGATCGGCTTCGTCACGATCTCGACGAGAGGCACGCCGGCACGGTTGTAGTCGACCAGCGAGTACTCGGCTCCCTGGATGCGGCCCGTGGACCCGCCCATGTGCGTGAGCTTGCCGGCGTCTTCTTCCATGTGCGCGCGCTCGATCGGCACGGTGACGATCGTGCCGTCCTCCAGCTCGACCTCGACGGAACCCTCGAACGCGATGGGCTCGTCGTACTGCGAGATCTGATAGTTCTTGCCGAGGTCGGGGTAGAAGTAGTTTTTTCGTGCAAAACGGCTTGACGGGGCGATCGAGCAGCCGAGCGCGAGACCCAGGCTGATCGAGGATCGGATCGCCTCTTCGTTCACGACGGGAAGTGCGCCCGGCAGACCCATGTCGACCGGGGCGACGAGCGTGTTCGGCTCGGCGCCGTGGTTCGCCTCGTTGGCCGGGTTGGGTGCGGCGGAGAACATCTTCGTCGCGGTGTTCAGTTCGACGTGGACCTCGAACCCGAGGACCGGCTCGAACAGCTCGAGCGCCTCGTCGAAGTCCATCAGCGCGTCCTTGGCCATCAGCGCGTCGCTCCGTTCGTGAGAGAGGGGGCTCGGTCGAGAAGAGGACCGCCCCACTGGTCGACGAGCAGCGCCTCGAGCGCCGCACCGACGCGGTACAGGCGCGCGTCCTCACGCGCGGGAGCGAGGAACTGGATGCCGACCGGCAGCCCGTCCTCTTCGACGAGGCCGCTCGGGACCGAGATGCCGGGCACGCCGGCCAGGTTCGCCGGGATCGTCGTGACGTCGTTGAGGTACATCTGCAGCGGGTCGTCGATCTTCTCGCCCAGGCGGAACGCGGTGGTCGGCGCCGAGGGGGTCGCGATGACGTCGACCTCGGCGAACGCCGCGTCGAAGTCCTGCTGGATGAGCGTGCGAACCTTCTGCGCGCTGCCGTAGTAGGCGTCGTAGTAGCCGGCCGACAGGGCGTAGGTACCGAGGATGATGCGACGCTTCACCTCGGGTCCGAAGCCCGCGTCGCGCGTGGCGGCCATGACGTTCTCGACCGTCGGCGTGCCCTGCGGGGTGACCCGGAGACCGAACCGCACCGAGTCGAACTTGGCGAGGTTGCTGGATGCCTCGGCCGGAAGGATCAGGTAGTAGGCCGCGACGCCGTACTCGAAGTGCGGGGCGCTGACCTCGACGATCTCGGCACCCTGCGCCTCCATCGCCGCCAGCGCTGCTCGGAAGGACGCGGACACGCCCTTCTGGAAGCCGCTGTCGTCGAGCTCGCGGATGACGCCGACCTTGAGACCCTTCAGCACCTGCCCGGTGGCCCCCTCGCGTGCGGCCGCGGCGAACGACGGCCACGCGTCGGCGAGCGAGGTGGAGTCGTGGGGGTCGTGCCCGCCGATCACGTCGTGCAGCAGACCAGCGTCGAGCACGGTGCGGGTGACCGGACCGACCTGATCGAGGCTGGATGCCAGGGCGATCGCGCCGTAGCGGCTCACTCCGCCGTACGTGGGCTTCACCCCCACGGTCCCGGTGACGTGCGCCGGCTGGCGGATCGAGCCGCCGGTGTCGGAACCGAGGGCGAGGGGGGCCTCGAAGGCGGCGACGGCCGCGGCCGACCCTCCGCCCGAGCCGCCCGGGATGCGATCGAGGTCCCACGGGTTGCGGGTCGGGCCGTAGGCGGAGAACTCCGTCGAGGACCCCATGGCGAACTCGTCCATGTTGGTCTTGCCGAGGGGAACGAGACCCGCGGCACGAGACCGTGCGACGACGGTGGCGTCGTACGGCGACATGTACCCCTCGAGGATCTTTGATCCGCTCGTGGAGGGCATGTCGGTCGTGACCAGCACGTCCTTGACGGCCAGCGGTACGCCCGCGAGCTCGCCGAGCTCGTCGCCCGCGGCGCGACGCCGGTCGATGTCGGCCGCGACCTCGAGAGCGTGGTCGCTGACGTGGAGATAGGCGTGCACGTCACCGTCGACGGCGGCGATGCGGTCGAGGTGCGCGCGCGTCGCCTCGACGCTCGACACCTCCTTCGCCGTCAGAGCGGCGGCGAGGTCGGCGGCGCTCAGGCGCGTGAGATCGGTCACTGCTCCTCCCCCAGGATCGCGGTGACGCGGAACCGGCCGTCGGCCTGATCGGGCGCGTTCTGCAACGCCTGGTCGCGCGTGAGCGTGTCGCCCACGACGTCGGGGCGGAAGACGTTCTGCAGCGGGATCGGGTGGCTCGTCGCGACGACGTCGGGCGTGGCCACCTCGGACACCTTCGCAATGTTGTCGACGATGGCATCCAGCTGCCCGGTGAGGCTCTGCACCTCTTCGTCGCTCAACTGGATCCGAGCGAGCACACCGAGATGGCGCACGAGTTCAGGGGTGATTTCAGACACCCGGCAAGTCTAGTTCGCGCCCACCGCGCGCCGAGACCGGCCCCGCCCTACGCTGGAACGGTGACGAGCTTCGACCCGCCTCGCCCCTGGACCGCCAGCTACGCCGCCGGAGTACCGGAGGACCTCGACCCGCAGACGGGATCGCTCGTCGACATCCTCGACGCCTCGACACGGGATTACCCCGATGCCCCCGCCCTGGAGTTCTTCGGCCGCGAGACCACTTATGCCCAGCTGTCGTCGGAGGTCTCACGGGTCGCGGCCGCCCTGACCGCGCACGGGGTACGCGCCGGAGACCCGGTGGCGATCGTGCTGCCCAACTGCCCGCAGCACATCGTCGCCTTCTACGCCGTGTTGCGGCTCGGGGCCGTCGTCGTGGAGCACAACCCGCTCTACACCCCGCGCGAGCTGCGCAAACAGTTCGAAGACCACGGAGCGAAGCACGCGATCGTGTGGAGCAAGGTCGTGAAGACCGTGCAGGAGTTCCCCGCCGACCTCCGCGTGAACACCCTCGTCTCGGTCGATGTGACCCGGGCCATGCCGGTTCGCACGCGCCTCGCTCTCCGCCTCCCCATCGCCAAGGCCCGCGAGGCGCGCGCCGCGCTCACGGAGAAGACCACGGATGCCACGCCGTGGGCCGAGCTCGTCCGCCACGACCCGCTGCCGGATGCGCACCCGCGCCCGTCGACCGCCGACCTGGCGATCATCCAGTACACCAGCGGCACGACGGGCACCCCCAAGGGCGCGATGCTGACGCACGCGAACCTGCTCGCCAATGCGGCGCAAGCCCGGGCCTGGGTGCCCTCCATCGTGCGCGGGGAAGGCTGCGTGGTCTACGCGGTGCTGCCGATGTTCCACGCGTACGGCCTGACCCTGTGCCTCACCTTCGCGATGTCGATGGGGGCGCGCCTCGTGCTGTTCCCCAAGTTCGACCCCGACCTCGTCCTCGCGGTCACGAAGCGGCATCCCGCGACGTTCCTGCCGCTCGTGCCGCCGATCGCGGAACGTCTGCTCGCGGCCGCCGAGGCGCAGGGCGTCTCGCTCGCCGGCATCGACATCGCCATCTCGGGCGCCATGGCACTCCCCCACGACCTGGTGGTGCCGTTCGAGAAGGCCACCGGTGGTTACCTCGTCGAGGGCTACGGCTTGAGCGAGTGCTCCCCGGTGCTCATGGCCAACCCCGTCGCGGAGAACCGCGTGCCGGGGACCGTCGGACTCCCCCTGCCGGGCACCGAGTGCCGCGTCGTCGACCCCGACGACCCGCACTCCGACGTCGAGCCCGGAGGGCGCGGCGAGCTGGTCGTCCGCGGCCCGCAGGTCTTCTCCGGCTACTACGGCAAACCCGAAGAGACCGAAGCGGTGTTCGTGGACGGCTGGTTCCGGACCGGCGACATCGTCACGATCGATGAGGACGGTTTCGTCCGTATCGTCGACCGCATCAAAGAACTGATCATCACCGGCGGCTTCAACGTGGCACCCACCGAGGTCGAGAACGTGCTGCGGCAGCACCCGTCCGTCGCCGATGTCGCGGTGGTCGGTGTGCCCAGCGATCATTCCGGCGAGGAGGTCGTGGCCGCGGTGGTCGCCGCCGAGGGGTCGACCGTCGACCCGGACGAGGTGCGCGCGTTCGCTCGCGGCATCCTGACCCCGTACAAAGTGCCGCGTCGCGTCGTCGTCGTCGATGAACTCCCCAAATCGCTCATCGGCAAAGTCCTTCGACGTCAGGTGAAGGAACGTCTCCTCGCCGAGTGACCTCCCCTGCCCCATCGCGCCCCTCCCGCGCAAGGGGGGAAGCGTTTCGGCGAGCGGCGCCGCGCCCTCGATACGTTGATCGCGGGGCCGTACCGGGCCCCGACAGAACCCTGGGGGCACCACATGAAGACCACCCGCACACCCTTCGCTCTGGTCGCTGCCGCGACGCTCCTCGCGCTCGCGGGCTGTTCCGGAGCGGGCTCGTCCACGAGCGCCGACGACAGCGCCGCGCCGAGTCAGGCGGCGGCGAGCTCACCGGCGGCGACCGCGACCGTCACGGAGCAGTCGAAGGACGACGCGTGCGAGATCATCCGCGCATCCTTCACGGACGTGTCCCAAGCGAGCAGCACGATCAGCTCCTCAGACCCGCAGGCCGCCCTCGCCACGTTCGAAGAACTCGCGACGAAGGTGCAGAACGACTTCTCGGGCATCACGAACGAAGAGATCGCACCTCTCGCGCAGAACGCGAGCGACACGCTTCGCACTTACTCGACGTTCCTCCAGGAGGTCGCCGCCGATCCGAACAAGGCCAGCGAGCTGGGCCCGCAGGTCACCGCGCTGCAGGACAGCTTCACTGCCGCGGGCGAGGCCTGCGAGGGCTGACACCGGATCGACCGACGAGCGGGGCGGGGCTTCGGCCTCGCCCCGCTCGTCGTCATCCGTCCGCGGCCGCGTCCTCAACCGGACCGAGAGCGGCAGGCCCCTGGGTGACGAGGACGTGGAACTGCGCGGCATCCAGGATCCGGATGCCGAGCTCTTCCGCCTTCGCGAGCTTCGATCCGGCACCGGGCCCGGCGGCGACGAAGTCCGTCTTCTTGGACACGCTCGAGGCCGCCTTGCCGCCGGCCTGGATGATCGCCTCCTGCGCGCCCTCCCGGGTGTAGCCCTCGAGCGATCCCGTGGCCACCACCGTGACGCCCGCCAGCACGCCGCCTGCTGCGACTGCCGCGCCCGGGCCGGGATGGCCGGGGATGGAGAAGCGCACCCCCGCGGCTGTCCAGCGTTCCACGATCTCGCGGTGCCAGTCGACCTCGAACCAATCGATGACGGCGTCGGCGATGATCCCGCCGACCCCCTCGACGGCGGCGAGCTCTTCGCGGGAGGCCTGGCGGATGGCATCCAACGAACCGAACCACTGCGCGAGGGCGCGAGCGGCCACGGGGCCGACGTGCCGGATGTTCAGCGAGACGAGCAGCCGCCAGAGGTCTTTCGTCTTCGCCTTCTCGAGTTCGGCGACGAGCTTGATCGCCTGCTCGGACGGAAGCACCGGACGGTAGTCCTTGCGGATTCCGCGACGGCGTCGCTCGGTGAGGTCGAGCTCTTCCGTCCCGGGCGGATACGTCGCGGCCCCGAGCTTCTGGAACGGCGCCCGTCGCACCTCGTCGCCGGTCTTCTCGTCGATCTTCCGCTCGCCCGTCTCAGCGTCGCGCACCACGACCTCGATGGGGACGAGCTGCTCGACCGTGAGATCGAACAGTCCCGCCTCGGTGTCGAGCGGCGGCTCGGCCGGCACATCGGGCTGGGTCAACGCGGCGGCGGTCACTTCGCCGAGCGCTTCGATGTCGAGAGCGCCGCGCGAACCGATGTGCTCGACCCGTCCGCGCACCTGCGCCGGGCATGATCTCGCGTTCGGGCAGCGCAGATCGATGTCGCCCTCTTTCGCGGGGCGCAGCGGCGTGCCGCACTCGGGGCATTCCGTCGGCATGACGAACGCGCGTTCCGTTCCGTCGCGCAACTCGACGACGGGGCCGAGCACCTCGGGAATCACGTCACCGGCCTTGCGCAGCACGACCGTGTCGCCGATGAGCACGCCCTTGACCTTGACGACGTCCTGGTTGTGAAGGGTCGCCTGCCGCACGACGCTGCCGGCGACCCGAGCGGGCTCCATCACGGCGAAGGGAGTAGCACGCCCTGTCCGCCCGACCGACACGACGATGTCGAGGAGGCGGGTGTTCACCTGCTCGGGCGGGTACTTGTAGGCGATGGCCCAGCGCGGAGCGCGACTGGTGGCACCGAGCTCATCGTGGAGCGAGAGCTCGTCGACCTTGACCACGACACCGTCGATCTCGTGCTCGACGTCGTGCCGGTGATCGCCGTAGTGCGCCACGAAGTCGAGGACACCCTCGACCGTCGACTCGACGCGGCTGTACGGCGAGGTGGGAAGGCCCCACGACTTCAGCAGGTCGTAGACCTCGCTCTGCGCGGCCACCGGCGGGTCGGGCCAGGCGCCGATCCCGTGCACGTACAGCGCGAGGGACGCGATGCGCGCGCGACCGGCCTCGAGCTCGAGCCCCGACTTCTTCTCGATCTGCTGCCGGAGCCCGCCGCTGGCAGCGTTCCGAGGATTGGCGAACGCCGGAAAGCGGCGGGCGGCGGCCTGTTCGGCTTTCTCCTCGTCGAAAGCCTTGGCCCCTCCCCGGCGGGCGTTCGCGCGCTCCCGCGCCTCGGCGACCGCCCGATCACGGTACTCGCCCTGCAGGCGATTGAGGTTCTCGAACGCCGCGACCGGGATGAACACCTCGCCGCGCACCTCGACGAGCGCGGGGTGCCCCTCACCGTCGAGCTCCCGCGGGACCCCCGCGACCCGCAGCGCGTTCTCGGTCACGATCTCGCCCACCCGGCCATCACCACGGGTGGCCGCCGAGGTGAGCACGCCGTTCTCGTACCGCAGGCTGATGGCCAGACCGTCGATCTTGAGCTCGCTCAACCAGTGCACCGGACGACCCGCCGCCGCCTCGGTCTTGACGGCCCACTCACGCAGCTCTTCCGGGGAGAAGACGTTGTCGAGGCTCAGCATCCGCTCGGCGTGCTCGATGGTCACCAGATCGGTCGCCTCGGCGGCGCCGACCGAGAGCGTCGGGCTGTCCTGGCCCTGGAGCTCGGGGTAGAGCCGCTCGAGAGCCTCGAGCCGATGCATCCAGGAGTCGTACGTCGCGTCGTCGACCAGCTCGGCATCGCGCCCGTAATAAGCGTCGCGCGCGTCGACGATGCGCTGCGTCAGATCCGCGGCCTCGGTGCGCGCTTCATCGAGGGACACGTCGGGAAGCTGGTCGTGCTCGGTCACCTCCCCAGCTTAGGGAGCGGCTCCGACATCGCCCGCGGGGTTGCGAGGCGCCTCCGCCGGAGACGCGCGGACCGACGGTCGTCAGGCGTCGACCGGAACCGCCGACACCGTACGCGCGATCGTGAACTGCCCGATGACCCGGGTGCCGTCGTAGAGGACGGCCGTCTGCCCCGGCGCCACGCCGTCGAAGGGCTCATCGGGACGCACCGTGAGCACGCCGTCCTGCACAGTCGCGGTGGCGGGGACCGGGTCGGCGTGCGCGCGGATCTGCGCGTGACAGGAGAATTCGGATGCCTCGGGGGCACGACCGGCCCAGGTGAAACGATCCCCGGCGATCTCGGCGCACGCCAGCGCCTCCTTCGGACCGACGACCACCGTGTTGTTCACCGGGCGCACCTCGAGGACGAAGCGCGGCTTGCCGTCCGGCGCGGGCACGCCGAGCTGAAGACCGCGGCGCTGCCCGACGGTGAACGCGTGGGCCCCTTCGTGACGACCGACGACGGCGCCGGAGCGGTCGAGGATCTCGCCGGTCTCCGCGCCCACGCGGTCGGCCAGCCAGCCTCGCGTGTCGCCGTCCGGGATGAAGCAGATGTCGTGGCTGTCGGGCTTCTGCGCGACCGACAAACCGCGCTCCTCCGCCTCGGCACGGACGACGGCCTTGGACGGGGTCGATCCGAGCGGGAAGTACGTGTGCGCGAGCTGCGCGGCCGTGAGCACCCCGAGCACGTACGACTGGTCCTTCGCGGCATCGGAGGCCCGGTGCAGCTCACGCCCCGCGGGAGTGTCCACGAGCGTGGCGTAGTGCCCCGTGCAGACGGCGTCGAAGCCGAGCTCGAGCGCCCGCTCCAGGAGAGCGGCGAACTTGATCTTCTCGTTGCACCGCATGCACGGGTTCGGCGTGCGACCGGCGCGGTACTCGGACACGAAGTCCTCGATCACGTCGTCTCGGAACCGCTCCGAGAAGTCCCATACGTAGAAGGGGATGCCGAGTTTGTCGGCCGCCCGCCGGGCGTCCATCGCGTCCTCGATGGTGCAGCACCCGCGGCTTCCCGCGCGCAGCGTGCCGCCCGCGCGCGAAAGGGCCAGGTGCACCCCGACGACGTCGTGCCCCGCCTCGACCGCGCGCGCCGCGGCCACTGCGGAGTCGACGCCACCGCTCATCGCCGCAAGAACTCGCATCGTCCCAGTCTACGAAGCGCTCGCTGAACGGGCACCGGATGCCACGGCCCGTTCGTACGCCGACGGGAGGGCGGCCAGAACCGCCTCGATGTCCGCCTCCGTGGAGGTGTGCCCGAGCGAGAAGCGCAGCACCGAACGCGCGGCGCGGTCATCGAGCCCGAGGGCGAGGACGACGTGCGACGGCTCGGCGACCCCCGCCTGGCACGCCGACCCGGTGGACACCGCGATCCCCGCCATGTCCAGCAGGAACAGCAGCGTCTCGCCCGCGGCATCCGGGAACAGGATGTGCGCGTTGCCCGGGAGCCGGTCCTCAGGATCGCCCAGGAGGCGCGCCGCCGGGATCGAGGTCAGGATGCCGTGCACCAGCCGCTCCTGCAGCGCGCGGAGCCGCGCGGCCTCGCGCTCGCGCTGAGCTTCCGCGGCCGTGGCCGCCGCCGCGAACGCGGCCGCCCCCGCGACGTCTTGCGTGCCCGCGCGCAGTCCGCGCTGCTGGCCGCCCCCGTGGAGGAGCGGTGTCATGCGCGCATGACGTGACACCACCGCCGCGCCGACACCGACCGGTCCCCCGACCTTGTGGGCCGACACCGACAGCGCCACCAGGCCCGAGGAAGAGGATACCGATCCTCGCCACGCCGCGAAGTCGACGTCGATGTGCCCGAGCGCCGACACCGCGTCGAGATGCAGCGGCACACTCGCCTCGGCCGCGGCGTGCGCCAGGCCGGCGGCATCCTGCACCGTGCCGACCTCGTTGTTGGCCACCAGCGCCGTAGCGAGCGCGGATCCGGAAAGCGCGGCCGAGAAGTCGTCGATCGGGATGCGGCCGAGCGCGTCGAGTCCGACGGGGCGCACCGCGGCGCCCGCGTGAGCGGTCAGCCAGCCCACGGTGTCGAGCGTGGCGTGGTGCTCGCCGTCCGGCAGCACGAGGGCTTCCGCCGAGTCGGAGCGAGACCACCACAACCCCTTGAGCGCCAGATTCGTCGCCTCTGTGCCCCCGGAGGTGAGGACGACCTCGATGGGCTGACATCCCAGCACCTCGGCCAGACGTTCGCGTGCATCTTCGAGGAGTCGCCGCGCCGACTGCCCGGCACCGTGGATGGACGAGGGATTGCCGAGCACCTCATGGGCGGCGAGCCAGGCGTCCCGTGCTTCGGGTCGAAGCGGAGTCGTGGCCGCATGATCGAGATAGACGGTCATGCACCCTCCCCGCGTCCCGGATATGTCCTTCACTACCCTAGGACGCATGGTCCCACCCGAAGCGGCCGCGTCCTCGCGCCCTGCCCTGCTCACGTCGACTCTCGACGACCTCGGCGTGCGGCTGGGCCCCGACGGCGGGACTCTGCGGGTCTGGTCGGCCCACGCCGACACCATGCAGCTCGTGATCTTCGACGACGTCGACCTGGACTGGGCCGTCGAGACCCTGCCCATGACCCCCACCGGCGGCGGCGTGTTCGAGGCATCCACGCCACTGCTCCGCCCGGGCGCACGCTACGCGATCCGGGTCGGTGGGCCGCACGGCCCGGGGAACACCTTCAACCCCGCCTCCCTCCTTATCGAGCCGTACTCCCGCGGGCTCGTCTCGGGCGGGTTCGGCGACTGGCGATCGGTCGTCATCGACGGGTCCTTCGACTGGGGTGGAGTCGGCAAGCCGCGGATCCCGATGGACCGCACGGTCATCTACGAGGGACACGTGAAGGGCCTGACCAAGCGGCATCCGCTGGTCCCGCCGGCGCTGCACGGAACGTACGCCGGGCTCGCGCACCCCGCCATGATCGAGCATCTCCTCTCTCTGGGCGTGACGAGCGTGGAGCTCCTGCCGGTCCACGCGTTCGCCACAGAACCCCGGCTGCTGCAGCTCGGACTGAGCAACTACTGGGGGTACAACTCCGTCAACTTCTTCACACCCCACGCCCCCTACGCGACGGCCGCGAGCCGGGCTGAGGGACCGGAGGCGGTCCTTCGGGAGTTCAAGGGCATGGTGAAGCTGTTGCACGAAGCGGGCCTCGAGGTGATCCTCGACGTCGTCTACAACCACACCGCGGAGGAGGGGATCGGCGGGCCCCGCACGAGTCTGCGCGGGATCGACAACCGCTCCTACTACCGTCAGACCGACGACGGCGTCTACATCGACGAGACCGGCTGCGGCAACGCCGTCAACACCGCCACGGATGCCGCGGCTCGCCTCGTCCTGGACTCGCTGCGGTACTGGGCGAACGACGTGCAGGTCGACGGGTTCCGGTTCGACCTCGCCGTGACACTCGGTCGCGACGCGACCCACTCCTTCACCCCGGATCACCCGCTGCTGCGCGCGATCCGCGACGACGACGCGCTGTCGGACGTCAAGCTGATCGCCGAGCCGTGGGACATCGGGATGGGGGGCTGGCAGACCGGCAGCTTCGGTGAGGGATGGCACGAGTGGAACGACCGCTACCGCGATCGCGTGCGCAACTTCTGGCTGAGCGATGTCGACTACGCCCGCCGCGCCAGCACCGCCCCGGTCGGCATCGGGGGCTTCGCCACCCGCTTGGCGGGGTCGTCGAACACCTTCTCCGATGAGCGCGGCCCGCTCGCGAGCGTCAACTTCGTCACCGCGCACGACGGGTTCACTCTGCGCGACCTGGTCTCGTACGACGTCAAGCACAACTTCGGCAACGGCGAACAGAACCGCGACGGCGCCGAGACGAACCGGTCGTACAACCACGGCGCCGAGGGCAAGACCGACGACCCCGGCATCCTCGCCACGCGCCGGAAGGCGATGCGCAACCTCATGGGGACTCTGCTGCTCTCGGCGGGCGTGCCGATGATCACCGCCGGCGACGAGATGGGCCGCACGCAGCGCGGCAACAACAACGCGTACTGCCACGACTCGCCGCTGACCTGGCTCTCCTGGGATCTCGCGCCCTGGCAGCACGACCTCCTGGCGCACACCCGCCGACTGCTTGCCCTGCGCCGAGAGAACCCGGCGTTGCGCCCCGTCCGCTTCGCCCGTCTCGGCGAACGCATCCCGTCCGCCTCGGTCATGGAGTGGTTCGACGAGAACGGCGCGACCATGTCGAGCGAACGGTGGACCAATCCCTCGCACCGGACGCTGCAGTATCTGGCGACGTCCACCCCCGAGCACGAAGAGCTCAACCGGATCCTGCTCATCGTGCACGGAAACGAGAGCCCGGTCGATGTGACGCTGCCGGCCCTCGAGGACGAGGGCGAGTATGTGGAGCTGTGGTCCAGCGCGGACGAGGCGCCCTCCGACGAGTCGCCCCGTTTCTCGCCCGGTGACACGGTCGCGCTCTCGGGGACCTCGATGCGTCTCTTCCGCGACGAACCGGGCGGCTGAGGCGCCGTCGTTCACGCGGAGCGTCCTGTCAAGGCCCCGGGCAAGCCCTGCGGGAACCCCGTCCGCCCACGATAGGTTCGGACGGTGGCCACCACGACGACGACCCCTTCGCCCGTTCTCCCCTGGCGCAGCGCCGCCTCGATCCCGGTGCGTCCGATCAAACCGACGCCCTCCCGTGGGGTGGTGACGCCGCGCATCCCGATGGCGCTCCCCCACCCGCAGGTTCCCGGCGGTCGCTTCCGTCCGTCCGCGTTCGTCGGTGAGGCCGTCCCGTTCACGGTGACCGCCTTCCGCGAGGGGCACGATCGCATCGGCGTGCACGTGCGGCTCTTCTCGCCCTCGGGCGACGAATCCCTGCACCGCCTGTCGCCTCTCAACGACGGGTTCGACCGCTGGTCGACTCTGATCGCTCCGCTCGAGCAGGGCGTGTGGCGGTTCCGGTTCGAAGCCTTCGCCGATGACTTCGCGACGTGGGAGCACGCGGCCGACGTCAAGATCGCTGCCGGCGTCGACGCGGCCCTGATGCGCGAGATGGGCGCGCAGCTCTTCGACCGTGCCCGCGGAGAGAAGAAGCGCCCCGCGAGCGACAAGGATCTCTTGTACGCGGCCGCGCGCACGCTCCGCGACCCCGACACGCACGACGACGTCGCTCTGGCAGTCGTCCGCGACCCCGACATCGCCGCCTTGTTCGCCGACCGTCCGGTGATGGGTCTCGTCTCGGCCGGCAAGGATGCCGAGCTCCTCGTCGAGCGCGAGCGCGCCGGTGTCGGAGCCTGGTACGAGTTCTTCCCCCGTTCCGAGGGGGCGTCCCGCGCCGACGACGGCACCGTCGTCAGCGGCACGTTCCGCACGGCGATCGACCGGCTCCCCGGTGTCGCGGGAATGGGCTTCGACGTGCTCTACCTCCCGCCCATCCACCCGATCGGCGAACGCAACCGCAAAGGACCCAACAACACCCTCGTCACCTCCCCCGGCGACCCCGGCTCCCCGTGGGCGATCGGGGGCCCCGCGGGTGGACACGACACCGTGCACCCCGATCTCGGGACGCTCGAGGACTTCCGCGCGTTCGTCGAGGCGGCGCGCACGAACGGCATCGAGGTGGCCCTCGACCTCGCACTGCAGGCCTCACCCGACCACCCCTGGGTCACCGAGCACCCCGAGTGGTTCACCACGCTCCCGGACGGGTCGATCGCCTTCGCCGAGAACCCCCCGAAGAAGTACCAGGACATCTACCCGGTCAACTTCGACAACGATCCGGAAGGCATCCGGGCGGAGGTGCTGCGCATCGTGCGGCACTGGATCGCGCAGGGCGTCCACATCTTCCGCGTCGACAACCCGCACACCAAGCCCCTGCAGTTCTGGGAGTGGCTGATCGCGACCGTCAGCGCCGAAGACCCCGACGTGGTGTTTCTGGCCGAGGCCTTCACCCGTCCGGCTCCTCTGCAGGGGCTCGCGATGGCCGGCTTCCAGCAGAGCTACACCTACTTCACGTGGCGCAACACGAAGGAAGAGCTCGCGGAGTTCCTCGACGGTCTCGCCCACGAGACGGCCGACTTCCTGCGGCCGAATCTCTTCGTCAACACCCCCGACATCCTGACCGAGTACCTGCAGTTCGGCGGGCGACCCGCGTACAAGATCCGCGCCGCTCTCGCGGCGACCGCGGCCCCCACCTACGGCGTGTACGCCGGCTACGAGCTCTACGAGAACGTCGCCCGTCCCGGCTCGGAAGAGAACATCGACAACGAGAAGTACGAGTACAAGTTCCGCGATTGGACCGGCGCGGAAGCGGCCGGTGACTCGCTCGCCCCGTATCTGCGACGACTCAACGAGATCCGGCGCGATCACCCGGCGTTGCGACAGCTGCGGAACCTCCACGTGCAGTGGAGCGACGACGACGCCATCCTCGTGTACGCCAAGCACCTGGACGCGGCGCTCTCGCCCACCGGCGTGGCAGACACGATCGTCGTGGTCGCGAACGTCGACCCGCACTCGACGCGCGAGACGACCGTGCACCTCGACACCACGATCTGGGGCGTCGAGCCGGGCGCTTCCTACGAGGTCGAAGACCTCATCACCGGCCAGGTCTGGACCTGGGCCGACCACAACTTCGTGCGCTTGGACGCATTCGCCGAACCCGTGCACATCCTGCACGTGAAGGAGTCGCGATGACCTCTCTTCCCCCCGAACTCCTGGATGCCGTCGCCCACGGCGCTCACCACGACCCTCACAGCGTGCTCGGCGTGCACCAGAGCGCCGACGGCTGGGTCATCCGTACCCGGCGCCCCCTCGCACGGGAGGTCGTCGCCGAGCTCGCGGACGGCTCGACGGTCGAGCTGAGCCACACCCGCGCGGGCATCTGGGAGGCCGTGCACACCGCAGCCCCCGGGTCCTACCGCGTGCGCGCCACCTACGACGGCGGTGGCGAACACGTCGCCGACGACCCCTACCGCCACGTGCCCTCACTCGGCGAACTCGACCTGCACCTGATCTCGGAGGGACGCCACGAAGAGTTGTGGCGCGTTCTCGGCGCCCACCTCCGCGAGCTCGACGGCTCGACGGGAACGGCGTTCACCGTATGGGCGCCGGATGCCCGCGCGGTTCGCGTGATCGGCGACTTCAACGGGTGGGACGGCAGCGGCAGCGCCATGCGCTCGATGGGCGGCAGCGGTGTCTGGGAACTCTTCCTCCCCGGTGTCGATGTCGGCGCCCGCTACAAGTTCGAGATCCTCACGCGCGCGGGAGCGTGGATCCAGAAGGCCGATCCCATGGCCCGACTGGCGGAGACGCCCCCCGCCACCGCGTCGGTCGTGACCGAATCGGACTACCACTGGGGCGACGATGCGTGGGTCGACGAGCGTTCGCGCACGGCCCCGATCGACCGGCCCATGTCGATCTACGAATTGCACCTCGGTTCGTGGCGCCCCGGGCTGTCCTACCGCGACGCGGCCGACGAGATCATCGAGTACGTGACGGCGCAGGGATTCACCCACGTGGAATTCCTCCCCCTCGCGGAGCACCCGTTCGGCGGCTCGTGGGGATACCAGGTGTCGGGCTACTACGCGCCGACCAGTCGGTTCGGCGACCCCGACGACCTGCGGTACCTGATCGACCGCCTCCACCAGGCCGGGATCGGCGTGATCATGGACTGGGTCCCCGGCCACTTCCCCAAGGACGACTTCGCCCTCGCCCGTTTCGACGGCGAGGCGCTCTACGAGCACCCCGACCCGCGACGCGGCGAGCACAAGGACTGGGGAACGCTCATCTTCGACTACGGCCGCAACGAGGTGCGCAACTTCCTCGTCGCCAACGCGCTGTACTGGTTCGAGGAGTTCCACGTCGACGGACTGCGTGTGGATGCCGTGGCATCCATGCTCTACCTCGACTACTCCCGCAACGAGGGCGAGTGGGCGCCGAACCAGTTCGGCGGTCGCGAGAACCTCGAGGCGATCCGCTTCCTCCAGGAGGTCAACGCCACCGCCTACAAGCGCTACCCCGGCATCGCGATGATCGCCGAGGAGTCCACCAGCTTCCCCGGCGTGACCGCGCCCACTGCGCACGCGGGTCTGGGCTTCGGCTTCAAGTGGAACATGGGCTGGATGAACGACTCGCTGCAGTACATCGGGCGCGATCCCATGTTCCGCTCGCACCACGAAGGCGAACTGTCGTTCTCCTTCGTGTATGCGTTCAGCGAGAACTTCATCCTCCCGATCAGCCACGACGAGGTCGTCCACGGCAAGGGCAGCCTGTTCGGACGCATGCCGGGCGACCATTGGCAGAAGCTGGCGAACATGCGCGCCTTCCTCGCCTACATGTGGGGGCACCCGGGCAAGCAGCTGCTGTTCATGGGGCAAGAGTTCGGGCAGATGTCCGAGTGGTCCGAGTCGCGCGGCCTGGACTGGTGGATGCTCGACCAACCGTCGCATGCACAGCTGCACTCTTTCGTCGCAGAGCTCAACCGTGTCTACCGCGAGCACGCTCCGCTGTGGTCGCGCGACCATGACGGCGCGGCGTTCTCGCGCTTGGGCGCCCCGGCGTGGAACCCGAATGTTCTGGCCTTCGCCCGGCGCGACCATCACGGCAACACGATTGCCGTCGTGTGCAACTTCTCGGGCGTTCCGCTCGGCGACTTCCCCCTGGATCTGCCCGAGGCCGGCACATGGACCGAGGTGCTGAACAGCGACGCGGCGGCCTTCGGTGGATCGGGGCAGGGCAACCTCGGCTCCGTCACGACCGACGCGCGCGGAAGCGCCGTCCTGACCGTCCCGCCGCTCGGCGTGCTCTGGCTGCACCACCGCGCCGGCTGACGACCCGGTGAACCACGAAGGCCCCGTCCGCGGACGGGGCCTTCGTCAATCCAGGGATCAGAAGAGCAGGGATGCCAGGCGCGATCGCGCGCGGATCACCCGAGCGTCCTCGTCGCCGACGAGACCGAACAGCTCGAGAAGCCGCTCCCAGACGGGGGCACGCTCGTCCGACGGCAGAGCCGCGAAGAGGTCGAGCAGTCGCTCGAAAGCGTCGTCCACGTGCCCACCCGCGACGTCGAGGTCGGCCACCACGAACTGCGCGTCCGGGTCGGTCGGGGCCGCCGCTGCCGCGGCTCGGGCGGCGTGGAGATCGACGCCCTGCACACGGTCGAGCAAGCGGACCTGGCCCAGGCCCGCGCGCGCGTCGGCATCGCGGGGGTTCTCCGCGAGAGCACGCTCGTAGGCCGCGATCGCGCGAGGGTAGTCGCCCTCCTCGATCGCGGCGAACGCCTCCGCGTGGAGCGGCGGCAGGGGCTGCTCCGCCGGCTCGTCCGCCGGCTGCTCGGCGCCCTCGACGGGGACCGTTCCGGTCACGCCGTGCTGGGCCGCGAGCTGGAGGAGCTGCGCGAACACCTCGCGCACCTGCTGCTCCGGCACAGCGCCGGTGAACAGCGGCACCGGTTGCCCGGCGACGAGCGCGACCACCATCGGGATGGACTGCGCACGGAAGCCCTGCGCGAGCTGCGGATTGGCGTCGACATCGACCTTGGCGAGTACGACCTTGCCGGCGAGCTCGACGACGACCTTCTCGAGCACCGGGCTGAGCTGCTTGCACGGACCGCACCACTCGGCCCACAGGTCGACCACGACGGGAACACTGCGCGAGAGTTCCAGCACCTGCCCGAACGACGCGTCCGTGACGTCGAAGACGAGCGACGAGGAGGATGCGCCAGAGTCGGTCGGCGCCGAAGCCTCGCCCGTCGCGGCCGGAGGCTGCGGACGGTTGCGCAACGACGACAGATCGACCGCGCCGCGCAGGACGGAACCTGGGGTGGGAGTGCTCACGGGGACACCTTCGCTTCGAGGAGGCTGGAACGGTAGCCGAGGAGCCGGATCTTGTCATCCGATCCCTGGCTGGGCACGTAGAAGAAGATCTGGTCGGTATAGGTGGTGGTGAAGCCGGTCGCCGACTGGTCGACACCGGTGAGTGCCTTCACCGCGGGGTTGTTGTCGAGCTTGATGACGGCATCCGCGTTGGTGGGCTTGGCGGTGTCGCTCTCGTAGACGTTGACGGCGACGATCGCGCCCGTGTCCAGGGTCGCCAGGGCGATCGGCTCCGCGGGTCCCGCGGTCGCGGAGAAGCTGATCTCGGCCGTGCCTTGCCCCGTCTGGTTGAGCTCGTCGGTGCGCTTGCGCTTGTTGTCTTCGATCGCCGGCAGGAGCAGGTCGTTCGCGGTGTCGAACGCTCCCCAGGACGGACTGTTCTGCCCGTTGTTGATGAGGTCGGCGTAAGCCGCGGCGACCTGGTCCGGAGGCATCACGAGGAAGGAGGAGTCCGGCGGCACCTGCGTCGCGCCGACGTAGGGCGCGGCCAACTCCGGAAGATTGGTGGAGGCCTCCAGGTTGCCGATGTACGAGACCCGGTAATCCGCCCACGGGTCTTCCTGCGTCATCATCATGATGGAGGTCGTCGGCGCGTCTGTCTCGGCAGACTCGACGACCATCATCACCGTGCGCGGCCACGTGCCGGTCGTCTGCGGCAGGATGATCTGCGCCGGCTCGGCCGGGATCGCGGGGAGCGCGGGCCGATCCGGCAGCGCCGCACGAAGCGTGTAATTGGTCTGTCGCTCAGCGAGGGCGGGGCCTGCGAGTCGCGTCTCGGCCACAGCGGCATCCAACGACGAATCGGCCTCCGCGACGGTCGTCGCGATGCGCGAGACGATGCGTTCGGCCTGGTTCTCCGTCACGGCAGGCGGGAACTGCCCCTCGGGCACGATGACTGACGGTGTCGGACTCGGCGTCTCGCTGGCGCCGAACTGCGGCCACGCGTCCGCCGAGCAGCCCGCGAACAGAGCCGCAGAGAGCCCGAGCGCCGGCACGGCGACGAGCGCCCGGCGCCCGGGACCGAGAGCTCCGCGGCCTCGGCGGGCGGGCGACGCGCTGATCACGCCCTTCTCCGCCGCATCGGCGTCGGCGATCGAGATCGGCTCGGTCACGGGAAGCGGCAGTCCCTTGCGCCGGGGGCGCCGCGAACGGCGGACGTGCCGGATGCCGAGGATGTACAGCACGATGCCGGCGAGGAGGGCGATGGCGCCGCCCGCGATCAGGGGTCCTGCCCACGGCGTCGCGTTGTCGATCGGCCAGGTGACGGTGATGTTGGAGGGCGCGGGTGCGATGCCGTCGCTCGCGACGAGGACGCTCATGTCCGCGGGAAGCTGCAGGGTCGTGCTGAGCGAACTGGTCTGCTGGTACTCGTCGAGCCAGAGGTCCGAGCCGACGGGTGTGCGCGTGCCCGCCGCCTCGGTGGCGGCGGTGTCGGCCGAGGCGGGCACGAGGGCGGTTTGCACGGCGTCCTCGGCGCCGAGGGTCACCGCGGTGTAGGGGACGTCGGCGAGCCACGCCTGCATGTCGGTGGTGCGGCCATACGAGACGAAGACCTCGCCGTCGCCCTCGACCCGCAGAGACTGCGCGCCGGGGAGGCTTCCGAGCACGGCCCCATCGATGAGCGTGTACGCCGTCGCGCCGTCCGTCTGAATCGACTCGGTCGCCTCGGACGGTCCTTGGAAGACGGTGCGCTGAGCGATGCCCGCGCCGATCATGGCGGCGGCGATGACGAACGCCACCACGGCCCAGACGAATCTCACGCTACACACCATCCCCACCGGCGACTCGGGCGGCCACCGAAGAATCGACGTTTCAGACTAGCCGAGGCCGGCTGAAAGTTCGCGGCGAGGCACGGCGGTCCCATCCGGACACGATGCGCTCAGTATCCTTTCGAGAGAGGCGCGCACGCGTCTTCGAGGCAGGAGTCGCTGGCGATGAAGATCCACAACCCTTTCCGAGTCGCACTGCTCGCGACCCTGGGCGTCGGCGTTGGTCTGCTCCTGATCGGGAGTGTGCAGAACCTCTCCACGATCCTGCTGTACGTCGGAACCGCCCTTTTCCTCTCGCTCGGTCTCGACCCCGTGGTGTCGTTCCTCGAGCGCCGGGGACTTCCTCGCTGGGCTGCCGTGTTGCTCACGATCCTCGGGGTGCTCGGGATCTTCGCGGGCATCATCCTCATGGTGGTTCCGATCATCGTCAGCCAGATCACGCAGCTCGTGACCCAGATCGAGCAGCTCCTGCAGCCGGGACGCTGGAACGAGATCGTCGCCAATGTGCAGGACTGGGCGACGACGACCTTCCCGTGGCTGCGCATCGACGAGGTCTGGGCAGGGGTGCAGAACTGGTTCACGACCCTCGATGTCGGTTCGATCTCGACGATGGTCGGCAACAGCCTGCTCACCATCGGTGGCGCGGTGGCCGCGGGCATCGGCGGCGCGTTCATCGTGCTGATCCTGACGATCTACTTCACCGCGTCGACGCCGTCGCTGAAGTCGGCCGTCTACCAGTTGGTGCCGGCGTCCCGTCGTGCCCGCTTCATCGAACTCGCGGAGAAGATCACCGATTCCGTCGGCTACTACGTCATGGGGCAGGTCAGCCTCGGCGTCATCAACGGCATCCTGAGCGCCATCTTCCTGTCGATCATCGGCGCTCCGTTCCCCGCGGTGCTCGCCGTGATCGCCTTCTTCTTCTCCCTCATCCCGCTCGTGGGCACGCTCACCGGTTCGACGATCATCGTGCTCACCTGCCTCATCCCGGGCCTCGGGACGCCGACGTGGGCGATCTTCGCCGCGGCGATCTACTACCTCGTCTACATGCAGATCGAGGCGTACGTCATCTCGCCCCGCATCATGAACCGTGCCGTCTCGGTGCCGGGCTCGGTCGTCGTCATCTCCGCCCTCGCCGGCGGCGCGCTGTTGAACCTGCTCGGCGCGCTCATCGCCATCCCCGTGGCGGCGAGCATCCTGATCATCTACCGCGAGGTGATCATCCCGCGCCAGAACGAGCGCTGAGACTCAGCCTTCGACGGGACCTTCCCACTCGACGGGGAGCGGGAGTGCGTCGGGGTTCACCGCCGCGACGATCTCGGTGAGGACACGACGAGTCTGGTTCTCGCCGACCCAGAGGTGCTTGCCCCCCTCGACGGCGATGAGCTGCGCGTGCGGCACCGAGGAGAAGCGCTCACGCGCCTCGTCGGGACGCAGGTAGTCGTCGAACTCCGGCACGAGCACCACCATGCGGCGCGAGTCCCCCGCCCAGGCGGCGACCTCCTCCGCCGTCGCCCGATGCAGCGGCGGCGACAGCAGGATCACGCCCTCGATGTCGTGGTCGCGGCCGTACTTCAGCGCCAGCTCCGTACCGAAAGACCACCCCACCAGCCACGGACGCGGAAGCCCGCGTTCACGGACGAAGTCGATCGCAGCGGCCACGTCGAAGACCTCGGACGCTCCCCCGTCGAATGCTCCCTCGCTCGTGCCGCGCGGTGACGTCGTTCCCCGGGTGTTGAAGCGCAGAACCGCCAGGTCTGCCAGCGCCGGCAACCGCCCCGCCGCCTTGCGCAGGATGTGGGAGTCCATGAAACCACCGGCTGTCGGCAGCGGATGCAACGTCACGAGCGTCGCCACGGGCGCGGTGCGATCGGGAAGAGCGAGCTCGCCGACGAGCGTCAAACCGTCGACGGTCGTCAACGCCACATCCTCGCGATGAGCGGGCAGCAGCATCGGTCCGCGTATCTCCATCAGGCGATCCTCCAACAGTGGGTGTGCCAATGGCGGCGGGCAGCCAGATCGGCCGAATCTCCGAGAACACCGTCCGCCCGCCAGACGACGACATGGGCGACGCCGACGTCGACCGTCCGCCCGCAGCCAGGGCACACGTACGGCTTCTGTGCCTGCGGCGCCGAGATGGGCTGCACGGTCCACTCGACTCCGCGCTTGACCTCGGTACGTTTCCAGCCGGCGATCAAACGATCGAGGGAGACATCGGCACGCTCGCTCGACGTCCGACGCTTGCGGGAACGGGGCACGGACCCGTCACCACCAGTGGTTGCTGGTCCAGAAGTCGTATGCGGCGGCCCAGCTGCCGTAACGACCCGTGGCGTACCCCGTCGCCCAGCGCAGGTTGTCGACGGGGTCGTATCCGTTGCCCGGGACCTTGCTGCACGGCAGCGCCTGGACGAGACCGCACGCACCCGACGACCGGTTGGTGGCGTTGGGGTTCCATCCGCTCTCGCGGCTCACGATGTAGTCGACGTATCCGCGGTCGGCCTCGGAGATCCCGGCGGCGGCCATCCACTCCGCCGGAGCGCCGCCACCCGAGTAGAACAGCGGGCCGCCGCCGCCACCGGTGGATGCCTCGGACCCCGAGGATGAGCGCGTGGGTTTCGGCGTCGGCGTCGGGGTCGGCTTCGGCTTGACGTACACGTTGTAGCTGGAGCGGTCGAGCGTCGGGGCCTGCTTCTCTCCCCCGGTCGACACCCGCTGCGCATCGCTGAGCCCTTCGGCGTACAGCGTCACCGTCTGCGGTTCGTCGGCTTGCGCGCGCAGGATCGCGCCTCCCATCGGACCCACGTAGGCCCCAGTGAAAGCCAGCGCCGCGCACGCGGCGAACACGGCGACGACTCCGCGCCGACGGGTCCAGTGCGGCTCGCGCCGACGGCTCGGAGCCGGGTGCACGACGTCGACCACCGCGGGGCCGCGACGGGCCGCACGACGGGAGGTCGCGCGCGTGAGATCGGATCCGGAAGTCACAGTGCGCACGATTCTACCGGTGCCTTCCTCGGGTCGCGACGCCGGCTCAGCCCACGGCGAGCATGACCTCGACCACGGCGTCGAGCACCGCGTCGACCTGCGCCTCGCGGTAGCCCCCTCGCTGCGCACGGAACGCCACCGACCGCACCTGTTCCGGCGTGACGGGATCACCGGTCGCGAGGTAGCGGGCGATCCGGTCGGCCACGACATCGACCTCGTCGACGCTGTATCCGAAACTCAGGATGCCGACCCGGTCGAAGCGCGAACCCCGAGGACGCGCGAGACGGTCGAGGATGACCTGCGCGGTGTCGCGCGTCTCGGCGACCCACGCTCGCGCTCCGAGTCGGGACAGCGCGTACTCGCGCTCCCGAGCGGCGAAGGCGTCCTCGACGCGTCCCAGAGCCGCGTCGACGGGTCCGATCGCGTATCCTCCGCGGACCAGCGGGAAGGACGCCGAGCGCACTTCCGTCGAGCGCAGGGCACCCGGCTCGTCGGCCTCGAAGGCCGCACGCGCCTTTTCTAGGAACGTGTCCACCGCCCGCTTCTCGTACCCCTTCTTCCGGCCGGGGGCATCGGGGAAGGGCGTCGTCGCCGTCCGTCGGTCGCGTTCGGTGTCGGTCATGCCACCCCCAGCGGCGAGAGGACGTAGTACATCGCCAGGGCGGCCGTCGCGGACGGCAGGATCGAATCCAGCCGGTCCAGGACGCCGCCGTGACCGGGGAGCCACGAGCTCATGTCCTTGATGCCGAGGTCGCGCTTCAGCATGGATTCTCCGAGGTCACCCACGGTGGCTGTCGCGAGCACCACGGCACCGAAGATGAGTCCGGCCCACCACGGCACCTGCAGCATGAAGATCGCCAGGAGAACGCCGGCGACGAGTGCGGCGACACAGGCGCCGGCGAAACCCTCCCAGGTCTTCTTCGGGCTGATCCGGGGCGCCATCGGATGCCGCCCCCCACGGCCGAACGTCAGCCCCGACACGTAGGCCCCCGTGTCGGCGACGACGGCCAGGACCAGGAAGGACAGCACCCACCACTCACCACGGTCCTGGGCGAGCAGGATCATGGCCATGCTGGTGAGGAACGGGACGTACAGCTGGACGAAGACCGCGACGAAGACATCGGCGAGGACGTCGTTGTGCGAACGCTCGTCCGCCGCCAGAAGCTGAGCGGTCAGTCGCCACACGATCACGAAAGCGACGGCCACCAGGGTGGCCACCCAGTGCAGCCACAGGCCAGCCAGGAACCCGCTCGCCAGAAGCAGGACACCCGCGGCGAGCTGCGGTCCGACGTCGACGCGCCGCCCCGACACCTGCAGTGCGCGCGAGAACTCGAAGACCGCGAGCACCATCGCACCGAGCGCGAAGAGCGCGAACAGGCTCTTCACGAAGATCAGCGAAGCGACGACCACGACGCCGATCGCGACTCCGATGAGGATGGCGACGATCAGATCGCGACCGGTGCGCTGCTTGATTCGTTCGTTCGCCTGATCGAACTCCGCTCGCGCCTGTGCGATGTGCTGCTCGGCATCCGATCGCATGGAGCGGAGCTGCGACTCGATCGCGGTCACCGACTCACCGCTGGCCGGTGCACGGCGCACCGCATCCGCCCTCCGGCGGAGGGGCGGCGCGGCGGGAGCCGTCTCGTCGGCGTCGGGGGCCTCGGGCATGGGTCAGACCTCGAGCAGCTCGGCCTCTTTGCGCTTGAGCGCCTCGTCGATCGCGTCGACGTGCGCGCGCGTCACAGAATCGAGCTCCTTCTCGGCGCGCACGAGCTCGTCTTCGCCGACCTCGCTCTTGAGCGCATCCAGATCGTCCTTCGCCTTGCGACGGAGGTTGCGAACCTGAACCTTGGCGTCTTCGCCCTTGGCGCGGACGAGCTTGACGTACTCTTTGCGACGGTCCTCGGTGAGCTCGGGCATGGTCACGCGAACGATGTTGCCGTCGTTGGTGGGGTTGACACCGAGGTTCGGCATGTCGCGGATCGCCTGCTCGATGGCCTTCAGAGCCGACTTGTCGTACGGGTTGACCACGAGCGTGCGCGCCTCGGGGTTGTTCAGCGACGCCAGCTGCGCGAGCGGCGTGGGCGAGCCGTAGTAGTCGACCAGGATCTTCTGGAACATCTGGGGGTTCGCGCGCCCGGTGCGGACGGTCGCGAAGTCCTCCTTCGCGGCCTCCACGGCGCGATCCATACGCGCTCCGGCATCGGCGAGGACATCGGCGATCACGGTGACTCCATTCGTTGGAACTATCGATTCAGTCTAGTCGCGCGCGGGCCCGGCGCCCGGGCCCGCGCCGCGCGTCACGAAGTGACGAGGGTACCGATGGTCTCGCCCAGCAGCGCCCGAGTGACGTTGCCGGCGGGTTCCATGCCGAACACGCGCATGTCCATCCCGTTGTCCATGCACAGGCTGAAGGCGGTCGAGTCCACGACCTTCAGGCCCTGCTGCAGGGCGTCGCCGTAGGTGAGGTGGTCGAGCTTGGTGGCGGTGGCGTCGACGCGCGGGTCCGCGGTGTAGACACCGTCGACGCCGTTCTTGGCGACGAGCACCTCGGTCGCCCCGATCTCGAGGGCGCGCTGGGCGGCCACGGTGTCGGTCGAGAAGTACGGCAGGCCCGCGCCTGCTCCGAAGATGACGACGCGTCCCTTCTCCATGTGCCGCTGCGCACGACGCGGGATGTAGGGCTCGGCGACCTGGGTCATCGAGATGGCGGACTGCACCCGCGTGGCAGCTCCGGCCTGCTCGAGGAAGTCCTGCAGGGCGAGGGAGTTCATCACGGTGCCGAGCATGCCCATGTAGTCGGCCCGGCCGCGGTCCATGCCGCGCTGGCTGAGTTCAGCGCCGCGGAAGAAGTTGCCGCCGCCGACGACGATCGCGATCTCGACGCGATCCACCGCCTCGGCGATCTCTCGGGCGATCTGGCTGACGACGTCGGGGTTGACCCCGAGCTGTCCCCCACCGAAGGCCTCACCGGAAAGCTTGAGCAGAACGCGGCGGCGCCGGGTCGCTTCATCGATCACGTGTCATGTCCTCTCGTCTGGTTCAAACTATCTCCCCCGCCACCGCGACCGATACGCCGCTCGCGCAGGGAAAAGGCCCGGGATGCCGTGGCATCCCGGGCCTTGTCATCGGTGCTTACGCGCCGACCTTGAAGCGGGCGAAGTCGGTCAGGGTGAGACCGGCGTCGGAGGCGACCTTGGCGACGGACAGCTTGTTGTCCTTCGCGTAGTCCTGGTCGAGGAGGGCGACCTGCTTGAAGAACGCGTTCACACGCCCCTCGACGATCTTCGGGAGAGCAGCCTCGGGCTTGCCCTCGTTGCGGGAGATCTCGGTGACGATCTCGCGCTCCTTCTCGACGTCGGCCTCGGGCACGTCGTCGCGGGTGAGGAACGAGGGGTTCGCGAACGAGATGTGCTGCGCGATGGAGCGGGCCGTCTCTGCGTCGTCACCGGTGTAGGCGAGGACGACACCGACCTGGGGCGGGAGGTCCTTGCTGGTCTTGTGCAGGTAGACCTCGAACTTGTCGCCGCGGATGGTGCGGACGCGACGCAGCTCGACCTTCTCGCCGATGATGGCGGCCTCGTCGGAGATGAGCTGGTCGACGGTCTGGCCGTCGGCGTCGGCGGCGAGGGCGGCCTCGACCGAGTCGGCACCGGCCGCGGCCGCCGCGGTGACGACCTTGTCGGCCAGCGCGATGAAGCGGTCGTTCTTGGCGACGAAGTCGGTCTCGCAGGCGAGCTCGAGCAGCGTGACGGCACCGTCGCACTCGCGAGCGGTGACCAGGCCCTCGCTCGTGGAGCGGTCGGCGCGCTTGGCGTTGCCCTTGGCGCCCTTGAGGCGCAGGATCTCGACGGCCTTCTCGACGTCGCCGTCGGCCTCTTCGAGCGCCTTCTTGGTGTCGACCATGCCGGTGCCGAGCTGCTCGCGCAGCGCCTTGATGTCGGCGATCGTGAAGTTTGCCATGGTGTGGCGTCTCCTTGTCGTTGTGCGTTCTGATGTGAGACCGGCGGGGCCGTGCGCGCCCGGGGCGCAGTCACGACCCCGCCGGATCGTAGCCTGTGCGGGTGACGCCGCGGTGAGCGGCGGCTTCGCTTACTTGCTGTCGGCGGCCTCGGCGGCGGCGACCTCGGAGGTCTCCTCGCCCGAAGCGTCGGCGACGGCCTCGTCGTGGGCCTCGGCGCCGGCGGCGTCGTCAGCGGACTCGGTCGCAGCCTCGGTCGTCTCGGCGTTGGTCTCGAGCAGCTCGCGCTCCCACTCGGCGAGGGGCTCGGCGGCCTCGTCCTCACCGGCGGGCTGGTGACGCTGGATCAGGCCCTCGGCGGCGGCGTCGGCGATGATGCGCGTGAGCAGGCTCACCGAGCGGATCGCGTCGTCGTTGCCGGGGATCGGGTACTGGAACTCGTCGGGGTCGGCGTTGGTGTCGAGGATGCCGATCACGGGGATGCCGAGCTTCTTGGCCTCGTCGATGGCGAGGTGCTCGCGCTTGGCGTCGACGACCCAGATCGCCGAGGGGGTCTTCTGCAGGTTGCGGATACCACCGAGCGACTTGTGCAGCTTGTCGAGCTCGCGCTTCTTCAGCAGGAGCTCCTTCTTGGTGAAGCCGCTCTCGGCCGGGTTCTCGTAGTCGAGCTCCTCAAGCTCCTTCATGCGCGCGAGGCGCTTGGAGACGGTCGAGAAGTTGGTGAGGAGGCCACCGAGCCAACGCTGGTTCACGTAGGGCTGGCCGACGCGCGTCGCCTGCTCGGCGAGGACTTCCTGCGCCTGCTTCTTGGTGCCGACGAAGAGGATGGTGCCGCCGTGCGCGACGGTCTCCTTCACGAACTCGTACGCCTTGTCGATGTACGACAGCGACTGCTGGAGGTCGATGATGTGGATGCCGGAGCGCTCGGTCAGAATGAAGCGCTTGACCTTCGGGTTCCACCGGCGGGTCTGGTGTCCGAAGTGCACGCCGCTGTCGAGCAGCTGGCGGATGGTGACGACGGCCATGGTCGTACTCCTGTTCTGGGCGCTCTCGCGCCGTGGTTGCGGTTGTTTCGCGCCGTTCGATCGAGCGGCGAGCCTGGTGCCCGGCACACACCCGCCTTCCGCCGGGGCGGAGGACCGTGGGGTGTGGATGCCGCGCGGTGCGCTGATCCGAAGACCAGTGCGGTGCGCTGTGGGCACGCGGAGTCATCCCGATACACGGGATGCGTCCTCCAGCATACAGGACCGCTCCTCCCCACGAGGGCGGAACGCAGCTGTCCGCACGGATCGGCGTGAACCGGCTGCGCGGCGGTCACCCTCGCAGGCACCATCGGCGCATGACATCGGTCGCGCACCGCTCTTCGTCGTCATGGGACACGCGGAGAGCCTCCACCCTGATGGTGGTGACGGCGCTCTTCATGGTGGCCGCCCTCGTTCCCGCACCCTCGGTGGCGGACGAGGCGGATCCCCTGCCCGGTCGGGGGTGGGTCTGGCCCGTGGAGGTGGTTCAGATCGTACGCGCGTTCGAGGCCCCCGCCCATCGATATGCACCGGGCCATCGGGGAATCGACCTCGGCTCGGTCGTGCGCGTGCGGTCCCCTGCGGCAGGGACCGTCGCGTTCGCCGGACCGGTCGCCGGACGACCGGTGGTGACGATCGACCACGGTGACGGCCTCGTGACCACGCTCGAGCCGGTGACTACGGATCTCCACGCCGGCGATCCCGTGGCTCGCGGTGCCGCGGTGGGCGAGATCTCCGAGGGAGGACACACCGCTCCCGAGACGGTGCACTTCGGTGTGCGGTGGCAGGGCGAGTATGTCAACCCGCTCCGGTTGCTCGGCGGGGTGCCGCGGGCTGTTCTCCTGCCGTGCTGCTGACTCGCCGGCGGACGCCGGTCGGGTTCGTCGCGCCCGTCATCCCACGCTGTTGCCGCGTCCTTCGATGGTGCTGTCGCCGACGCCCCCGGTCGCGGTGAGGGTGCTGTCCTGACCGCGGACGAGAACGGAATCAAGCCGGCCACCGATGGTGACGGTTGCCCGGTCGCCGCTGATCTCGAGCCGCCCGATCGCGCCAGCGGTCGTGAGGGCGGTGTCGTTGCCCTGGATGATGACGGTGTCCGCCGATGCGGTTGTGACCCGGATACGGTCTCCGGACATGACGAGCGAGCCGATGGTCGCGTTGCTCGCGTCGACCGTCAGCGCCGACCCGGAGACGGACAGTTCCGCACAGGTGCCCTCGACTCGCACCGTCTTCTCGGCACCGGAGACGGATGCCGAGCCGCCCTCCGCGCAGATGGAAGCTGCCCCGTCCGGAGACGTCGCCGGAGGCGCCGGGGCGGGAGGGCTTCCTTGCTCTGTCGGCGAGGGCGAGGAGGGCGAGGGCGTGAACGATGGAGTCGCCGCGGTGGGAGAAGCCGAGGTCGCCGGCGGCGGGAGACGCGTGATGAGCGGGCCCGGTGCCGCGCTGCAGCCCGCGAGCACCGCGAGGCCGACGAGCAGCCCGCACGATGAGGCGACGAGTCGAGGGCGGCGATTCACGAGGCCACCGTACGGCGCCGGATCGCTCGACGCCAAGACGACGAGCGCGGGGAAAAGGGACGGTGCGCTCACGCCCGGGGAGCCACGTTGCCGGGACGACCCGTGCACACACGCCCGGAGAGGAACGCTGCGGGACGGCCCGCGCGCTCACGCCCGGAGAGGAACGCTGCGGGGACGAACCGCGCGCTCACGCCCGCGGAGGAACGCTGCGGGGACGAACCGCGCGCTCACGCCCGCGGGTGAACGTTGCGGGACGGCCCGCGCGCTCACGCCCGCGGGTGAGCGAGCCGGTAGGCCTCGCGCAGACGCTCCGCGGAGACGTGAGTGTAGATCTGGGTCGTACCGAGACTGGCGTGCCCGAGGATCTCCTGCACCGAGCGCAGATCCGCACCGCCGTCGAGAAGGTGGGTCGCCACCGAGTGGCGAAGCGCGTGCGGGCCCAACGATTCCGCCCCCACCGTCGGCGCCACGACGCGGGACACGAGGGCGTGCACCGCCCGGGGACCGAGCCGCCCGCCCCGAACGCCGAAGAAAACGGCGCTCGCCGCGCTCTCGCCGCGCCGGGCGAGGGCGGGTCGGCCCCGGACCAGGTAGGCGTTCAGAGCGCGAGCCGCCGGCACGCCGTACGGCACCACTCGTTCCCTGTCGCCCTTGCCGTGCAGGCGCAGGGTGCGGCGGTCGTGGTCGACATCGTCGATGTCGAGGTCGCAGATCTCCGAGACGCGGGCACCCGTGCCGTACAGCAATTCGAGGAGCGCATGGTCGCGGAGGGCAACGGCTTCGCCCGTCCTCGCCTCGGCCTCCGCTGCCGCGAGCACATCGTCGAGCGCGGGTGCCGTGACGACCGTGGGGAGCGTGCGTCCGCGTTTGGGCGCGACGAGGCGACCGCTCGGGTCGGCGTCGATGAGGCCTTCCTCCCGCGCCCACCGGAAGAAGCCCTTCACAGCAGAGGTCCGGCGGGCGGCCGTGGCCTTGCTGAGCCCGTTGGTCGTGGCATCCCACTGCCATTCCCGTAGGGCCTCGACGTCGAGGTCTCGGATGTCCGGGTCGCCGGACACGCGGACGAGGTGTGCGAGGTCGGATCGATAACCTCGAACCGTCGCCGGCGAGAGACGGCGCACGTCGGCAAGGTGGCTCAGGTAGCCCTCGATCGCCTCGGAGATACGCACACATCAAGAATGTGCTCTCGGACCGGTCCTGAACCGTATGGCGCGCTTGCCGCCAGTGGATCGGCGCTCCCGGACCTTCCTTCGGCCTCACCTTCCTCGCTTCACCGACCGCCACAGGCCGTCCTCTCCGCGCGCGGCGCGCCCGTCGAGTTGCGCGAGACCCAGGAGCGCCTGCGCGTCGGCATACGCGAAGCCTGCGCGACGCGCGACGTCCTCGGCGTCCCGTCCGACCCGTGAGGACAGAGCGTCGAGGAGGCGGCTGGTTTCGTCCGTGCGCCCGTCGACTGCCGGCGGTGCGGCCACGGGGCCACCCAGCATCTCGCGCACGTCCGCGGCCGAGGTCACGCACACCCCGTCGAATTCGCGGAGCACACGATGACTTCCTGCCGAGGCGGCGCTCGTCACCGGCCCCGGCACGGCGCCGAGCGCACGGCCGAGCTGGGCGGCGTGCGCAGCGGTGTTGAGCGAGCCGCTCCGGTGCCCCGCCTCGACAACGATGACGGCGTCCGCCAGCGCCGCGATGAGGCGGTTGCGCGACAGGAAGCGCCACTTCGTCGGCGCAGCGCCACACGGGGTCTCACTGACCACCGCACCCGACTTCGCGATAGACGCGAGCAAGCTCTCGTGTCCGCGGGGATAGGCGCGGTCCACACCCCCGGCGAGGAAAGCAATGGTGCGCCCCTCGGTGGAGAGCGCCGCCCGGTGCGCCGCGCCATCGATGCCGTACGCCGCCCCGGACACCACGACGACGCCCGAGGCAGCCAATTCGGCAGCCAGGTCGGCGGCGACAGCCTCGCCGTAGGGCGTCGCCGCCCGAGCCCCGACGATCGCCACAACCACGCCCTTTTGCGTCTAACGCAGGTTCGGGTGGCGTTCTAGGTGTCGCTGATCGTACAGGAGGGGTCCGGGGCACCTGGTGATAGTGCGGATCGAGTTGCGCTCGTACCGAGCGTTCGCGTTAGATGCATAATGTCTGCGTTTGATGGGAGCTATTCGGGTGGTTTCGGGGCCGGTGGCGCACGGTGTTGCGGGGTTATATCTGGCCTCGGGTGTCTCGTTCCTGCGCGCGGAAGAGAGCGTCTTCGAGGCGATGATGACGGGGTGGCGTGCGCAGCTGCTGGGCGGCCGCGCGCTGGGCGAGGACTACGTGACCGCGTCGGCTCGGGCGGTGCGGCAGTTCCACGCGCACGCGGGATCGTGGCCGTGGCTGTGGTCGGCGGGGCTGTTCGATGAGTGGATGCTGGACCTGGTATCGGTGCGGCAGTTGGCGCCGTCGACGATCCGCAGCTACCAGCAGGCGGTGCGGCAGTTCTGCGACTATCTGACCTCGGAGCATTACGGCTGGGTCGCCGAATGCGAGCAGCGGTTCGGGACGCACCCGGTGCAGGTCTGCCACGACTGGAACACGACCCGGCATCTGCAGGACTACGAGGGCCATCCCGGCCGGCGTCCGTTGACCCGGGACGAGCTGCAGGCGCTGTTCGATCGCGCCGATGAGGAGGTCGAGCGGTGCCTGGCGAGCGGCCGCAAGGGGGCGTTGCCGGCGTATCGGGATGCGGTGCTGCTGCGGGTGACCTACGCGTGGGGGCTGCGGGCGAACGAGGCCGTTCATCTGGACGTGACCGACTTCTACCGCAACGCACACGCGCCGGAGTTCGGCGAGTTCGGGATGCTGCACGTCCGCTTCGGGAAGGCGTCCAAGGGCGGTCCACCGAAGCGCCGCTCGGTGGTCACGCTGCGGGATTGGGCAGTGGAGGCGGTGCAGGACTATCTGGAGAACGTCTGGCCGTTGATGCGGCCGGATGGCGAGCGGGCGCTGTGGTTCTCGGAGCGAGGCACGAGGCTGCGCACCCGGGAGCTGTCGGACCGGTTCGCGGCCTACCGGGATGATCTCGGGCTGGATCGGGTGTTGTCGCCGCACGCGTTGCGGCACAGCTACACGACGCATCTGATCGAGGAAGGCGTGGATCCGGTGTTCGTGCAACGCCAGCTCGGGCATCAGCACCAGTCGACGACGTCGATCTACACCGGGGTCAGCGGGGACTTCGCGAACAAGATGATGCGGGATGCGTTGCAGCGGCTGCGGCCGCGGGAGGAAGGAGCGGTCTGATGAAGGTGATCGGGTATGAGTGGCGGCTGCGGGAGGTGATGGCCGCGTCGGGGATCTTCGCGACCTCGAGGCTGGTGCCGCTGCTGCGGGAGCGCGGGATCGAGTTGTCGGCGAGCCAGATCTACCGGCTGGCGACGGAGAAGCCGGAGCGGCTGAACATGCACGTGCTGGTCGCGCTGATGGACATCTTCGAGTGCAGCGCCGACGACCTGGTCCGCAAGGTCGACCTGGGCGCATCGGCGGCCGCGACGGGCACCGACGGCGAGGACCACTCGGCAAGCGGCGCGGCGACGCTGCGGGAGAAGGGCCTGCGTCCGCCGCGGGCACGCGTGCTTCCCACCGATGGGTGACGATGTCCGCGGCGACCTGGTCGCGGTCATTGCCGAGGTGGAGACAACCGTCCCGCGAGATGTCGTCCGCCAGATCGTGGATCGCATCATCGTCCAGGAACCCGCAGGGCGGCGGCTGCTCGCACAGCTGCGCGCTGACCCAGGGATGCTGACGGCGGGATCGTCGAGGATCCCGCGACAGTTGGATCGCATCCTGCTGGAGCTTGCCGCCGCCGGCGGAAGCATCGTTCGCCCGCCGGGTTGCGCGCGCTGCAGCCGGGTCGTGCTGCTGAACTGCCGGGACGGTGAGGATCGGATCTGCGAGGCCTGCGGCCGGGCCCGGCTGGACGTGATGATCGACTGCGTCGAGTGCGAACGGCCTGGGCAGCGTCGGCATGCGCAGGTGGCCGACCGGGCCTACTGCCGGTCCTGCTGGACGGCGCTGCAGGAGGTCGCGGACGAGCGGCTGGACCGGTTCGTCGCCGACCACATCCCGGGCGGGACGCTCCACATGATGCTGACGGCGACCGAGGGGATGAAGGCGGATCGCACACTGCGGCTGGCATTGGAATGCGAGCTGTTCGGCGTCGGATGGATCGCCGACCCTCCGGCGGCGTCGGTGTTGTTCGCGAGCTTTTGCGAGCGGCTGCGTGAGCTCGGCGCCGATCTGCCGACGCTGTCCTGCGGGCATTGCGGGAGGGTCGGGAGGCTCCCGGACCGGCTCGAGGGGCGGATCTGCTGCGGCGCCTGCTACAAGGCGGCGCACCGCGCGGTCTGCGACGGATGCGGCAGCACCGCCCACTTGGAGCTGCGGCTCGCGAACGGGGACCGGCTCTGCCAGGCCTGCACGAACCAGCTGCCGGAGTCCTCGGCGACCTGCATCGGCTGCCGGAACCATCGGCTGATCGCGGTGCGCACCCCGGACGGGCCGATGTGTTCCAGTTGCCGCGCCGCGCCGGGCGCCGATATCTGCACGGTCTGCGGCACCTCGGGCCGGTGCCGGTTCCCCGGCACCGAGAAGGCGGTCTGCTTGCGCTGCTACGCCGCCGCGCGCGTGGACGTCTGTCATCGTTGCGGGAAGGAACGGGAGTGCCGGTTTGCGGGCACGGCGAAGGCGATCTGCACGACGTGCGCCCTGCTGCGCAAGCCGTGCTCGGTCTGCGCCCGGGTGGTGCTCCCGATCCGGCACACCCCGGACGGAGAGCCGCTCTGCTGGCACTGCGCCCCGCACATCCTGGAGGCCTGCATCGGCTGCGGCCGCGACGCCCGGGTCAGCGCCCGCACCGATCAGGGCCCGCTCTGCCAGCGCTGCGCCAGGACCAGCCCGCTGATGTTCCGCGACTGCCGACGCTGCGGGACGCACGGCCGGCTGCATCACCGCCGCTGGTGTGATCGCTGCTACGCCCACGACAAGATCCGCGAACTGCTGCCCGACGATGTCGTGGCGGCCGATCCGATCCTCGCCGCCTTGCGGGACCGGTTCCTGGCCGCGGACGAACGGCGCACCCTCGATGCGTTCCGCCGCAACGTGACGGTCGCGAAGTTGCGTGACGCGCTGCGCAGCGCGGATCCGCTGAGCCACGAACTGCTGGACCGGCTGGGCACGCCGGGATCGACCGCGCCCGTCCGCGCGCTGCTGGTCGAGCATGGCCTGCTGCCAGCGCGGGACGAGCAGCTGGTCCGGTTCGAGGCGTGGTGCCGGGAGAAGTCGGAGGCGATCGCGGACCCCGATCATCGCCGCCTGTTCGACCGGTTCGTCCGGTGGCGTCATCTGCGGCAGCTGCGCGAGCAGCACAACTCCGTCGGGCGCCGGCAATCCGACGGGCGACGGCAGGAACTGACCCAGGTCCTCAGCCTGCTGGACTGGCTCACCGCACGCTCGGAGTCCGTGACGATGCTGGATCAGGCGCGGCTGGATCTCTGGCTGCTCGAGAGGCCGAGGGCTGCACGCCGCGTCGCGGCGTTCCTGGAATGGGCCGCCCGCAACGGCACCTGCCCCCGCCTGCAGGTGGTTCCGCTGACCCGCACCGCGAACACCCCGACCGGCGCGAGCGTCGACGAACGCTGGGAGCTGCTGGGCCGGGTGCTCACCGCGCACGACGGCGACCCGCGGACCCGGCTGGCAGGCGCCCTGCTGCTGCTGTTCGGAATCCCGGTCGCCCGACTGCACTTGCTGCGCGTCACCGACATCACCGCTGCCGACCCGGTCACGATCCGTCTGGGCGCCGACCCGTTGGAGCTTCCCGCGGAGATCGGGCAGCTCGCGATCGCCGCCCGCGAGCACCGCGACGCGCCGCGGCTTCTCACCGACGCCGGAGAAGCGGACTGGCTGTTCCCCGGCCAGCATCACGGCGCACCGCTATCCCGCGACTCCCTCACCGACCGGCTGGCCAGGTTCGGCATCCGCGCCCGGCATGCCCGCGCCGGCGCGCTGGCCTCCCTCGCCCAGCAGCTGCCCGCGCCGGTGATCGCGCGGCTGACCGGACTGCACATCGTCGCCGCGACCCGCTGGGCGGAGGCGGTCACGGCCAGCAACGCCCGCTACAGCGTGCTCACCCGCTGATCCGCGGCCGCGGCAGACTCGAGGGCATGAACGATGAGCTTCCCCCGCAGATCCAGGCGATCGCCGACCGCACCGCGGACGGCTGGGCGCCGGCCATCGACGTCGGCCCGGGATGGTTGGATCTGCTCGCCCGGCTGGACCAGCGGCTCGCGGAGATCTCGCCCGGCTATCTCGTCGAGCAATGCAAGACGAAGTTCGGCACCCTCCGCTACTACGCGCGCCCCGAAGAGGACGACCACATCGACGCGGCCGGGTTCGCGGCCGCCATCCGGGAAGCCGAGGACGACAGCGCCACCGTCTGCGAGGACTGCGGCCAGCCGGCCGGGCAGGTCACGATCCGAGGGTGGGTCTGGACCCTCTGCCCCGTCCACGTGCAGCAGCGGGCGAACCCGTCCGGCATGTCGGCCAGGTGATCCATCATGGATGACATGACCAATCTGGATGCACTGATCCCGCCGCACGAACCGGCCGAGGACACCCTGGCGTTCGCGGGCAAGGCCGCGCTCTCCATGGTTCCCGTGGTGGGCCCGCTGGCCGCCGAGACCCTCGCGCACGCGCTGGAGAGTCGGCAGGCCGAGCGGCAGCACGAGTTCAACGTCGCGATCGCGCGGGCCCTCACCGACGCGACCTCGCGGCTGGATGAGGCGGCGACGATCGAGGACATCGTCGGATCGGACGAGTTCATCGCCGCTGTCACCCGAGCGCAGCGCGCCGCGGCCGAGACCGCGAGCCGGCAGAAGCGGCAACGGCTGGCCGCGGCGGTCGCCAACGGCGGCTCGTGGGCGCCGTTCTCGGCCAGTGAGCGTGAGCAGTTCACCCGACTGGTCGACGAGTTCGACCAGCTGCACGTCTGGCTGCTGCACTACTTCACCGACCCCACCGGCTGGCTGCAGTCCCGCGGCCTCTACGCCCAGCACGCGAACCTGATGATGGGCGGCATCGACGGGCCGTTGGGCACCGCGCTCGGCGTCCCGCAGAAGGTCTGGAGCGGCCCGGTCGGTCAAGCCGCCGCGGACCTGGACCGCGCGGGCCTGGCCTCCATCCCGCTGACCACGATGATGACCCCGCAGGGCATCTTCGCGCCGCGCACTTCGCAGAAAGGCAAGCGGTTCCTCGCGTTCATCAACGAGCCCGACTCCCTGGCCGCGGACCCGCCCGCCTCCCTGTGATGACGACCGGGCCGATCGAGGCCGACGGGCTCCCGCCCGGCCGGAACTGCCCGGCCTGCGGCGAACCGCTCGAGCCCGGTCACATCGACGACACGCTGCAGCTGGTCTGGCTCTGCCCCTCGCGCGGCCTCATCGACCGCACCATCGACCCGCTGCGCGGCGCCTGATACCCGGCGGCGCTGGCGCCGCGGCGGCAGTGATGTCGTCGGCCTCGTCTATGGTGACGGTGATGACCGACGCACCCGCCCCACCGATCAACATCGCCCTCGACGGATTCGCCGAGGGCGACGATCCGGAGCTTGCTGGCGCGTTGTCGTTCATGATCGAGCAGCAGGGACTGCTGCAGACCCTGGTGACAGGGATCGTCGAGTTGGTCCCGGACACCACGCGGTGGCGGTTGACGCTCACCGGCGACATGATCTCGACCGTGAACCGGGTCACCGAGCGCGCCGACGACAACCCCTACACCACCGACCGCGGCGCCGGCCACGCCGGGGCGATCACCCTGCCGCACGACGACGGCACGTTCGACATCGTGGTCTCCGTCGACGTGCTGTTCGCCACCCGGGAGGACGTCGGATCCGTCGAGGCCCTGGTCGCGCACGTGATCGCCGCGGCCGAGCACCTGAGCCGGCACGAGGCCGGACACGCCGCGCTGCGGCTGCGCGGCGAGGACGCCGACGCCTACCAGGACGTCCAGGGCCTGAGCAACAGCGACGCCGCCTGCCGCAAGCCGCTGGCCGCGCACGTCGACGACAACCGCATCGAGCAATACACCGCCCTCCACGCCCCCTCGCCGCTGCACCATGTCGACCACCTCACGGACGCGATCGCGCACCTGCGCGCGGAGCTCAACGAGGCCAAGCGCACCTGGCGGGCCGATATCGGCGCGGCCGCCTACCGCACCCTGACCGCCGCGAACGGCCTGGTCCGCGTGCTCGCCTACCTCGCCCCCGAGCTCGGCCTTGACGAGAACGGCACACCGCGCCGCCCGGACCCGCTGCCGGACGGCTGGGCCGACTACGTCGAGGACAGCTGGGACGCCTGGAGCCTGACCTTCCACCGGCTCCGCCCAGTCGACGAGCCCATGACCACCGATCAGATCGGCGCGGTCCTGGCCGACCTCTGCCGGCTCATGAACGCCTGGATGCGCTCGATCGGCGTCGACTGGGGCCTCACCGACGACGACCAGGAATACATCTTCTGGGAGAAGGACCGCTACTAGGCGGACACCAGCAGCCCGGAGACCTGCTGCAGCGCGTCCGGGACGAGCCGATAATACGCCCACGTTCCGCGCTTGGAGCGGGTGAGGAACCCGGCCTCGGTGAGCACCTTGAGGTGATGGGACACGGTCGGCTGGGACAGCCCGATCGGGTCGATCAGGTCGCACACGCACGCCTCCTGATCCTCGGAGGAGGCGACAATCGACAGCAGCCGCAACCGGGCCGGATCGGCCAGGGCCTTCAAGGTCACGGCGAGCTGCTCCGCATCCGTCTGCCCGATCGGCTCGCGCACCAGCGGAGCGCAGCACGCCACCGCGGAACTGACGTCGGTGACCTCGAGCCTCGTGACCATGCATCGACACTAGTCGATATTGACAGGTTTCGATACATGTGGTGATACTGAGCATCGACGTTCATCAATATCCTTTGGAGGCGGTCTCATGACCCTGCTCGATCTCACCCCGCGCACCGCGACGAGCGATCGTCTGGCAACGCTACCGGTGGTGATCATCGGCGCCGGACCGATCGGCCTGGCCGCCGCGGCGAACCTCGTGGAGCGGGGCATCGACTTCACCATCCTGGAGGCCGGCGACCGCATCGCATCCTCGGTCCGGCTCTGGGGTCACACGAGGTTGTTCTCCCCGTGGCGGCACCTGATCGACCCTCCCTCCCGCCGCTTGCTCGACGCCGCCGGCTGGACCGCACCGACCGACGAGGGCCGGGCGCCAACGGGCCACGAGCTGGTTGACGACTACCTCGCGCCGCTGGCGGGGCTGCCCGAGATCGGGTCGCGGATCCGGTTCGGCACCCGGGTGGTCGCGGTGACCCGGGACGGGATGGACCGCACTCGCACCGCCGGCCGCGCGACCACCCCGTTCCTGCTGCGCCTCGAAGCGCCGGACGGGACCGTCGAGGAGATCACCGGCCGGGCGGTGATCGACGCGTCCGGCACCTACACCACCCCCAACCCGCTCGCCTCGACCGGGCTGGACCCGATCGGCGCGACCGACATCGACGACCTGATCCTGCACGCCCTCCCGGACGTCCTCGGCACCGACCGCTCCTCGTTCGCCGGGAAGCACACCGTCGTGGTCGGCGCCGGGCACTCCGCCGCGAACACGCTGATCGGCCTCGCCCAGCTGCCCAAGGACGAGCTGGGCACGCGGGTGACCTGGCTGATCCGCAACCCCTCTGCGATCCGGGTCTCCTCGTCGCCGGACGACGAGCTCGCCGACCGCGCGAAGCTCGGCTCCCGCGTCGACCAGCTCGTCCACACCGGCCAGATCACCCTGGTCGACTCATTCGAGATCTCCCGCCTGCAGCCCCACGACGACGGCGTTCGTCTCGTCGGGCGGCGTCGCGGTGAGGAGGCGTTCCTGGATGCGGATGTCGTGGTGAACGCGACAGGGTTCCGTCCTGACCTGTCGATGCTGCGGGAGGTCCGCCTCGAGCTGGACGACATCGTCGAAGCCCCCAGGCGGTTGGCACCGCTGATCGACCCGAACCTGCACTCCTGCGGCACGGTCGCCCCGCACGGGTTCGCCGAACTGCGCCACCCCGAGCCGGGATTCTTCCTGGTCGGGATGAAGTCCTACGGAAGAGCCCCGACGTTCCTGCTGGCCACCGGCTACGAGCAGGTCCGCTCCATCGCCGCCTGGCTGGATGGCGACATGCCCGCCGCCACCGAGGTCCAGCTCACGTTGCCGGCCACCGGGGTCTGCTCCACCGACCTCAGCAGCGGGAACTCGTGCTGCTCGTGACCACGATCCGGGCGATGACGGCGGCGGACTGGCCGCAGGTCGAGGCGATCTTCGCCGCCGGCATTGCCGCCGGTGAAGCGACTTTCGAGACCACCACGCCGTCCTGGGAGCAGTTCGACGCCGGCAAGATCCCCGACGCCCGCCTCGTTGCCGTCGACGACACCGGGACGGTGATCGGCTGGGCCGCTGCGTCGCCGGTGTCGTCGCGGGAGGTCTATCGCGGGGTGATCGAGCACTCCGTCTACGTCCACCCAGGCCACCACGGCCACGGCATCGGGCGACAGTTGCTCGAGGCGTTCATCGCCGCGGCCGAGGACGCCGGCTACTGGATGATCCAGTCCAGCATCTTCCCGGAGAACACCGCCAGCCTGCGGCTGCACGACCAGGCCGGCTTCCGCGTCGTCGGCCGCCGCGAACGGATCGCCCGCTCCCAGCTCGGCCCGCACGCCGGCCAATGGCGCGACACCGTGCTGATCGAGCGCCGCTCCACCCGCAACGGCACCTGACCGCCGCTTTATCGGGCTCGAGTCCGCTCCCGAGGATAGACTGCGGTCTATGGATTCGGTGGTGGAGGCTCCCGCGCTGGCGGTGCTCGCCGACCCCACTCGCGCGCGGATCGTCCAGCTGATCCGCGACGCCGACGGCGGACGGGCGATGGTGAGCCGGCTCGCCGAGCAGCTCGGGCTGCGCCAGCCCACCGTCAGCCACCACATGGCCGCGGGCGCCGGGCAGCATCCCGAGCATGCCCTTGATCGAGCCCATGTTGCGCAGCTGCTGCATCTGCTTGAGGAAGTCGTCGAGGGTGAAACTGTCGGTCGCGAACTTCTCGGCGACCTTCGCCGCCTCCTCCTCGTCGAACGCGGCCTGCGCCTGCTCGATGAGGGTGAGGATGTCGCCGAGGTCGAGGATGCGCGACGCCATGCGGTCGGGATGGAAGGGCTCGAAGTCGTCGAGGCCCTCACCCGTCGAGGCGAACATGATCGGCCGACCCGTGACCGAGGCGACCGAGAGCGCCGCGCCACCGCGCGCGTCGCCGTCGAGCTTGGAGAGCACGACTCCGGTGAAGTCGACGCCGTCGAGGAACGCGCGCGCCGTCGTGACGGCGTCTTGGCCGATCATCGCGTCGATGACGAAGAGCACCTCGTCGGGGTCGACGGCCGTGCGGATGTCGGACGCCTGCTTCATCAGCTCCGCGTCGATGCCGAGTCGGCCCGCGGTGTCGACGATGACGGTGTCGTACTGCTTGCGCTCCGCCTCCTTGACGCCGTCCTTGGCGACCTTGACGGGGTTGCCGACGCCGTTGCCGGGCTCGGGCGCGAAGACGGGAACGCCGGCCTGCTCGCCGACCACCTGCAGCTGGGTGACCGCGTTGGGGCGCTGGAGGTCGCTCGCGACGAGGAGCGGGGTGTGCCCCTCCTTCTTGAGCCACTTCGCGAGCTTGCCCGCGAGGGTCGTCTTACCGGCACCCTGCAGGCCCGCGAGCATGATGACCGTCGGCGGCTTCTTCGCGAAGTCGAGGCGCCGCTGCTGACCGCCGAGGATGCCGATGAGCTCCTCGTTGACGATCTGCACGACCTGCTGGGCGGGGTTGAGCGCCTTGTTGACCTCGTCGGAGAGGGCGCGCTCGCGCACGGCGCCGGTGAACTCCTTGACGACCTCGAGGGCGACATCCGCGTCGAGAAGAGCGCGCCGGATCTCCCGCACCGTGCCGTCGACGTCCGCGGGTGTGAGCTTGCCCTTGGTGCGGAGGTTCTTGAAGGTCGCGGTGAGGCGATCGGAGAGCGAGGAGAAGGCGGCCATGTCGCGAACAGTTTAGGTGCGGATGCCGCCAGCGGGCTCAGCGGGTCGCGGCCCCGGCCGCGCTGACGATGATGGCTAGGCTGGCGGAATGCCGGTCATCCTCCCCTTCGACGGGCACGAGCCCGACATCTCCGCCGACGCCTGGGTCGCCCCGAACGCGTCCGTGATCGGCAAGGTGCGCATCGCTGCAGATGCCAACGTCTGGTTCGGCGCGGTGCTGCGCGGCGACATCGACGAGATCGTGCTCGGCGAACGCAGCAACCTCCAAGACAACGCGGTGATCCACACCGAGGCGGGCAACCCGACGATCATCGGCGCCGACGTCAGCATCGGCCACGCCGCCGTCGTGCACGGCTGCGTCGTCGAAGACGGATGCCTCATCGGCATGAACGCGACCGTGCTGAACGGCGCCGTCATCGGCGCGAACTCGCTCGTCGCCGCGGGGGCGGTGGTGCTCGAGGGAACCGTCGTTCCGCCGCGATCGCTCGTCGCGGGCATCCCCGGCAAGGTGCGGCGGGAGCTCACCGACGAGGAGGTCGCCGGGCTGCTCGGCAACTCCGCGCGCTATGTGCCGCGGTCGAAGATCTACCGCGCGGCCGAGGTCTAGAAGACCGCCGCGAGGTCACCACCAGAACCTCGCCCACCCCGAACCTCCGTCATCGATCCCCGGATGCCCGGGCGCATCCAATCCGGCGACCTCGCGCACCAGGGCGGCCAGCCTCGCGGGCTGCTCGTATGTGACGAAGTGCCGGGAGCCTTCGATGGTGCGAGTCTCGTAGCCCAGCCGCCGCAGCTCTCTCGCAACATGGTGCCTGGGCGCAGCCGACCGAGACCCCGTCGTGACCACGCATCGGGGTCCCCCGACCGGTCGACGTCGAGGCTGAAAGCTGCGGAACATGGCGATCTCCTTCGCCGTCGTCGCGTCGACGTCTCCGTGGTCATCGAGCAGGTCGACCGACCACCTCCTGCCATAGAGCGCCTTACCCACCGCTGTCGTCCCGCCACGGCGAAAGGCCTCGGCGGTCGGGGAGAGAAGGTCCGGCACCAGGTTCCCCGCCGCCGGCTCATGGAGGACGAATCCATGGCACGCGGCACCCATGCCCGCGAGCGCGAGACCGAGGGTTGCCCCGCCTGACATCCCCACGATGACCGCGCCCGCCGCATACTCGGCCAGCCACTCGATCTCGTCCTCCAACCGACCGGTCTTCGGGCGACGAAGCGCCCGGAGCTGTGGAATCAAGCGCTTCAGAGGATCCCAGACGGCAGGTGAGGCCGCGACCCCGTGAACCGCGAGGATCGGGACGTCGTCAGCTGGCATCGGCCGCCCTGTTGAGATCATCGGCCGCCGCGGCCATATACGAGCGCCACCCGCCGTACGCGGTGATGTCACGCGCTCCCTCGAGCGCCGTCGGATCGCAGACGAATCCGTGGACGGCGGTGCCGTCGTCGAGCTCGAGCGTGCCGATCGCCAACGGTGCACTCACACCGCGGAGAAAGGACCCGACGGTAGCAGTCGGAAGCCGATAGACCTCGACCTCGATACGAGCGCCTTCTCGTAGATCGGTCACCAGCCCGGGACGTCGCGGCTCGTCGCCGGGGAGCGCGTAGAGCCGGTACCGGGGTGCGGTCATCGTGCGCCGGCTCAGGAGCCCGCCGCGATCGGTGATTTGGTGATGAAGTCCGAACCCCTCGAGATGGGCGCCGACGACGGCGACCTCCATCAGCGAGTCCTGGTCGACCGCATCCGCGAGCGCCGACGCCAGCCCTGCGAGTTCCTGGTCGGCACCGGAAGGCCCATGAAGGGTGACACCGAAGGGGACGTGCGCCGCCGTACTCCCCGCCGGGACCGCGATGGCGCACATGTCGAGCAGGTTGGTAAAGGTCGTGTAGGTACCCAATTGCGCGTTGAGTTCGACGGGGTCAGCGCGCATCTGCTCGACCGTGTAGGTCTTCGTCACCGTGGGAGTGAGCAGAGCATCGACCGAACGGAGGATGTCATCCGCCTCCCGCCGCAACTCCCACACGCGGTGCATACTCGACCAGACCTGTGCGGCCGACATCGCACCGGCGCCCGCCAAGATCTGGCGCACGACCGGGTCGACGTCGTCTCGGTCCTCCTCGAGCGCGACAGAGACGGCGGTCGCGCGCTCAGCAAGCCACGCACCGCCATACAGGTGACGACCTGCCTCGAGAAGCGGGGTGTAGTCGATCTCAACCAGTTCGGCTCCGGCTCGGACGAGGTCGGCACGGACCCGACTCCACGCGTCCTCCTCGCCACGCTCGCCCCATCCGGCGACAACCTCAGGCACGCCCAGGCGGACTCCGGCGAGCGAGACCGAAGCAACCCGGGCGGAAGGAACCGGGAGCGGGCGCGACCAGGGGTCCTGATCATCGAAGCCGGCGATCACCTGAGCCACGATGGCTGCGTCGGCAACCGAGTTCGCCATCACCGAAACGCAATCGAGCGACCGGCACGCCGGCACGACACCGCGAGTGCTGACAAGGCCCACACTCGGCTTGAGACCGACGACCCCGTTCAACGCCGCGGGAACGCGCCCGGACCCCGCGGTATCGGTCGCCAGAGAAAACGCAACCAGGCCCGCCGCAACAGCTACCGCGGATCCTGATGACGACCCGCCGGAGATGAGGGAGCTATCGTGGGCCGAGGAGGGCGTCCCGTAAGGAGAACGGGTACCGTTCAGACCGGTAGCGAACTGGTCCAGGTTGGTCTTGCCGACGAGGATCGCGCCTGCCGCGATCAGGTCGCGAACCACGGGTGCCGACTGCTGGGGGCTGTAGGCGAAAGACGGGCACGCCGCCGTCGTCGCCCACCCCTCGACGTCCATGTTGTCTTTGACCGCGAAGGGGATGCCCCAGAGCGGAAGACGATCGCGATCGGCAGGATCGAGTGCTTCAGCATCTCGGACGAGTCGATCGGAGACCGAGATCCAGACTCCGTCACGTCCTCGCGCATCGATCGCAGCCAGAGTGCGCTCCGCCACATCGCGAGGTGTGCAGGTTCCCCGCCGGTACGCGGAGTGGAGGCGGGCGATCTCCATGCGAGGAGAGATCACCGCGCGGATCCCTTACCGAACGCGTCATCCAGCGCCGACGACTCCGCGACCGCACCGAAAACACCCCCCTGCATGGTGATCATCTTCAGCGCCGCCTCGTAGTTTCCGTGATCGGTGGCGCCTGTGCAGTCACTGAGCAGAAGGCACTCGTAGCCGCGATCGTTCGCCTCCCGCATCGTCGTGTGCACGCAGACGTCGGTTGTGATCCCCGTCAGAATCAGATGAGTGATCCCCCGAGTGCGCAAGATCACGTCGAGATCGGTTCCGTAGAACGCCCCCTTGCCAGGCTTGTCGATGACGATCTCGCCCACGAGAGGTGCCACTTCGGGCACAATCTGCCACCCGGGTTCCCCGCGTACGAGGATGCGTCCTCCCGGTCCTGACGACCCGATCTCGGCACCGATCTGCTGCGAGCGCCAGAGTTTGTTGGGCGGGCAGTCCGAGAGATCCGCCCGATGACCCTCGCGAGTATGGATCACCTGGAGGCCTGCCGCGCGAGCGGAACCGAGGATCCGCGCTGTGGGCGCGAGTCCGCGTCGGGTGAGTGTGAGGTCGTACCCCATGCGGTCGACGTAGCCACCGACCCCGCAGAAGTCCACCTGCCAGTCGATACACAGGAGCGCGGTCGACTGGGCGGAGAACGTTCCGTCGAACGGCCACGCGTACGGTGTGGCCGCTACCGGCCCGAATCTGCTCGTCATCGCCTCGTCTCACCTCCGCCCGTGGGTTCCTGCCACACCACCGTCACCGGACCTCCTCCAGGTGGCCCTTGGTTCTCGGCGCCTCCGGAGACGTAGATCGATGTGCGCCCGAACACCCCCGCTAGAAGGCCTCCTACGGCCGCGCGCGCGTGTCGTGTCGACGAGAGGTCGGTGTCGGTGAGCATCGTGTGCCGTAACCCTCGGATCCGCCCGTCCGGACTCGCCTCGGCCTTCGCGAAGACCTGCACGATGGTGCCGCCGGCGGCTCGGATGCGATCGCGGAGCGCGACGATCTCCTCCACGTCGATCGCGTCGTGCATGACCACCGTCTCAGCGTTCAGCTGTCCGCCGGGGTCGAGTCGAGACCCGAACGCCAGCACGAGGCACCGGTCGAGCTCGATACCGGCGGAAGCCGAAGCGACCGCCGACCAGACAGAAGGATCGCCTGCGAGGCCTTGGTCCGCTTCGACTCCGCCGATCTCTCCGCACGCGAGCGCGACGCCCAGCGAGCTAGCCGCTCGGGATCGCGCCATCGATAGGTAGGGATCATCCGTCACGGCCCCGCCTCTCGCTGACACGATCTGCTCGGTCGTCAGCAAAGGGCATTTCACGAGCACCATGTGGGCGTTGCGTGGATCAAAGCCTCCGTTGCGGCACGCTTCGAGCGTCGCCGCAGCGACCGCGTCGACCTGCTCTCGGCGCCCGAGCCCTTCGACAGATAACCGAGGGGTCTGCGCGAACCCCGCCGCAAGTCGCCCGTTGCCTGATGTCGAACCCTCCGAAACCACGGTGACATGCGGGCTGAGGACTCCCTCAGTGCCGCCCGACATGACGGTCAACGCCGGTTCCGAGAGCCCCTCGGTCCAGGCGCGAGTCGCGAGAGCCCGGCTGAAGTCGTTAACGCCGCCGTTCCCCTCCGTCTTTCCGATGACGGCAAGGACCCTTCGCCCGAACACCCTGTCGACCGGGGCGTCGTCGGGGGCAGCAACCGGCACGACCGTCAGATCGACATACATCAGCGCGTCCGGTCGTCGGCCGGGAGCGATTCCGCACCCAGCGCGGCGAGGACGGAGTCCGATGAAGCGACAGCCGCGAACAAGCCGCCCTGCATCGTGAGGATCTCGATCGTCTGCAAGTGCCGGGCGCGATCGGTCGCGGCCGTGCAATCCGACAGCACGAGTACCTCGAACCCGCGATCGTTGGCCTCCCTGATTGTGGTCGACACGCAGACATCGGTGGTCAACCCCGTGATCAGCAGATCGGTAATCCCCGCCATGCGCAGAATGTGCTCGAGGTCGGTGGCGTAGAACGCACCTTTGCCGGGCTTGTCGATGACCGTCTCACCCGCAAGCGGGGCCAACTCGGGGATGATCTCCCACCCAGCCTCGCCTCGAATCAGCACGCGTCCCAGAGGCCCGACGGACCCGATCTCGACCCCCTGACTGGCGGAACGCCACCTCTTGGTGTCGGGCAGATCAGAGAGATCGGGGCGGTGCCCTTCTCGCGTGTGGATCACCGTCAGCCCGAGTTCGCGCGCCCGCCCAAGCACTCTTTGGGTGGGTTCTATCGCCGCACGGGTCAGGCTGATGTCATAGCCCAGCGAATCAATGAATCCACCGCTGCCGCAGAAGTCGACCTGCCAGTCGATGCAGAGCAGAGCCGTGCGCGTGAGATCGAGTTGACCGTGCCACGGCCAGGCATAGGGATCCGCCTGGATCGCCTGCGGTGTTGTCGTGGTCACTATGACTCCCTTGCTCACCTCGATCGTATACGACCTACCGGAGAGGGCCGGCGTCGGAGTGTTACCGCCGTGTTAAACCTCAGCGACGGATGAGCTCGTCGAAGAACGCAAGGTCGCCGAGGACGTGCTCGCGCATGAGATGAGCCGCGGCCTCCTCGCCGCCGAGAATCGACGCGCAGATGTCGCGATGCTCATCCCACGACCCGGCAGCGCGCGCAGCCAGCTCCGCTCCGAATATCCAACTGAGGCGGCTGCGCAGCGTCCTCAGCATCTCGACGAGTTCTCGATTTCCGGAAGCAATCGCCACCGTGTCGTGGAATCGCTCCACCAGCTCCGAATGGCGCTCGGGTTCGGTCACCGGGTCGAGGGTGCTGCCCTCTTCTGTAAGAGATCGAAGTTCGCGTGCCATCGCCCCTCCGTGGGCAGCCGCGGCAAGCCGCGCCGCCATCGCCTCGAGTTCGGCGCGGATCGCGATGAGCTCGCGGGTGCCCGATGACTCGGGCTGGGCGACTATTGCACCCTTGTATTTGCGCAACTCGAGAAAGCGCTGCTGCTCCAGCACCTGAAAGGCCTCGCGCACGGGTACTCGGGAGACGTCGAAATCGGAAGCAATCTCCTCCTCGCGAAGCCGGCTGCCGGGAACGTACGAGCCATCGATGATCCGTCCCCGGATCGCGGCGGCAATCACGTCGCGCAGGGGAAGCCCAGCACGAGAAGCCATGCTCCTCACTCTAGGGACCAACCCCGCCAGATGCCGAGTTCCGGTCGCCTCAGCTGGATGCTCCCCCGCTTGCGGACGATTCCGCCTCCGTCGCGTCCAGTCGCGCGTTCAGCCCGTCGACGATGCGATGCAAGCGATCATCCCGCAGCAGATCCGGCTCACGGGGTCGCTCGAACCCCACTTCGACGACATCGGCGACCTGCGCCGGTCTGGCGCTCAGCACGACGACTCGGTCGGCGAGGAACACCGCCTCCTCGACGCTGTGCGTGACGAGGAGCGTCGTGATGCGCAACCGCGTCCACACCGCCTGCAGCTCCACATTGAGTCGTCGTCGCGTCACCGCGTCGAGCGCTCCGAACGGCTCGTCCAGAAGCAGAACGGAGGGATCCAGAGCCAGAGCCCGCGCGATCGAGACTCGTTGACGCATCCCGCCGGAAAGCTGGGACGGGCGCGCATCGGCGAAGCCCCGGAGTCCGACCAAGTCGATCAGATCATCTACCTGGTGCCGATCGACGTCACGGCCCGCGACTCGGAAAGGGAGCTCAATGTTCTTGCGCACCGTCAACCACGGCAGCAGTGCGTGGTCCTGGAACGCGACACCCAGGCGATGATCGCGCGCGAGGACTCGCGGATGCTCACCGGCGATCGTCACGGACCCCGAAGTCGGCTCGTCAAGTCCGGCAATCATCCGCAAGATCGTCGACTTCCCCGAGCCCGACGGGCCGATGAGCGCGACGAACTCCCCCTCGGCGATCTCCAGGTCTACCCGCTTGATCGCCTGGACCGACGCTCCGCGCTTCAGCCGGAACGACTTCGAGACCGCCTCGACCCGCACGCTGCGCCCGAGAGGCGCGCCGGCGTTCATCGGCCCACCTGGAGTCGTGCGCGGTCCGCGATGCCGCGGGAACGCTCCGAGGCCTCCCGCACCAGGGCCGCGAGGTCGCCGTCAGCGCCAAGGAAGGTAGGAACGCCGCGTTCGACGACGACCCGACCGTCGACTATCACGGTACGTACCGCGACCGTGGGTTGCAAGAATACGAGCGCCGCGTACAAGTCGGCCGCGGGCGTCATCCGCGGCTCCTCCAGATCAAGGATGACGAGGTCGGCGCGCTTGCCGACCTCGATCGATCCGATCAGGTCATCCATACCCAGAACCCGCGCTCCCTCGATCGTTGCCATTTCCACGACCCGCTGCGGACTGATCGCCCCCGGGTCACGACTCACCGCGCGGTGCAGGAGCGCCAGGAGCTTCATCGAACCGAAGAGATCGACCGCATCCGAGCAGTTCGCATCGTCCGTGCCGATCCCCATCGGGATGCCCGCCCGGAGCATTCGCGGAACCGGCGCGACCCCGGCGCCTAGAAAGGCGTTGCTCGCCGGCTGCGTCGATACCCGGGTGCCCGATTCTGCGAGCAACCGGATCTCACGATCGGAGACGTCGATGCAGTGCGCCGCGAGCAACCTCTCATCGAGCGCACCGACGCTGTCGAGATACTCGACCGCGCCCATCATGTGCTGCACGCGCTCCCGCTCGTCCTCGGCGACGTGCATCGTCCACATGGTTCCGCGCTCGCGCGCGATCTGTCGGCTCCGCTGCAGGGCGCGTCGGGAGACGATTCCGGGGATCGCCGGCGACGGCCACACTCGGATCCGACCCTCACCGGCCCTGTCGTACCTCCGCACGATCTCATCGAGGTCGGCCAAGACGCGATCGGTGTCGACGAAGATGTCGCTGTCCGGAACGTCCGGGGCCTTCGCACGGACCGCGCCGAGATAATCCTCGAAACCCGGCGCAGGCTGGTCGGCGAACATGCGAGCGTATACAGCGCGGATGCCGCTCTCGACGAGGGCCTCGACAGTGCTCGCCGCGGTGGAGACCATGGAACGCGTTCCAGCATCCTCGTTGTCAACGATCGTCGTCACACCGTTCATCAACGCCTCCGTCGCGAACAGCAAGGTCGCGCACCGGATGTCGTCGTTCTCGTACACGCTCAGGCCCGGGTACAGCACGTTGTAGAGCCACTCGTAGAGTGGCCGATCGTGGGAGTAGCCGCCGCGAAGCAGGATCTGCGGCACATGGGTGTGCGCGTTCACGAGTCCCGGGATCACCGCGCGCCCCGCCGCCTCGATCACCCGCGAGCCGACGGGAATCTCGACGTTCGATCCCACTGCGACGATCTCGCCGTCCTCGACCAACACGGTCGCCCGCTCGAGGTCGCGGCGCTCATCGTCCATCGTCAGCACTCGCGCGTCAACGATCGCCACCGCGCTCATGCCCGCGCCTCCTCGCCGGCTGCCACCGCATCGAGCTCCGCGAGCAGCGCGCTACGACGGTCATCGTCGCAGAAGGCCGACTCGATCGATGTTCGCGCGATGGCGAGAAGGTCATCGCGCTGCCAGCCGAACGCCCGCGCGGTCGCGGCGTACTCCTGGTCGAGAATCGATCCCAGGGCAGTGCCGTCGTCGGTGTTGAGGCTGATCCGCACCCCGGCTTGCCGCAACTCCTCGACTGGATGCGCGGCCCGGCTCTCGGTAAATCCAAGAGCGACGTTCGACCCCGGGCAGATGCCGAGCGGGATGCCTCGGTCGGCGATCTCGGCGACCAGCGCCGGTTCCTCGATCGCGCGGAAGCCGTGATCGATACGATCGGCCATCAGGAGGTCGATCGCATCGCGGACACCCTCGGGACCACTGGACTCCCCTGCGTGAACGGTCCGGTAAATGCCACGGGATGCCGCGCGGCGGAAAGTGTCGGCGAACCTTGCGGACACACGCCCGGCAACCGCTTCGTCGCCGTCGATCGACAGGGCGACCACCCGCGGATGGTCCCGCTCCAGCATCCAATCCAGCAGTTCATCGGCCTCAGCGGCGGATTGCTGGCGCAACAAGCTCAGGCACAGGCCAGTCGACGGGAGTCCGTCCTGTTCCGCCTCTCGCCATCCGGCGTCGAGGGCGTCGACGAGTCCCGCGATATTTCCGCGCCAGGCCTCCCAGTGGGTCGGGTTGATGATCACGTCGGTGTAGCGGATGCCGCTGGCCGCCTGCCTCTGGGCGAACCGATAGGCGACGGATGCCGCGTCGTCGGCGGTCCTGACCAGCGACGCACCCCAGTCGAGGAACTGGAGAAATTCGGTGAGTCCGTCGAAATCGAAGAGCTGCTCGGCCGGTCGGCGAAGGGGCACCCCGTACTTGCCGGCCAGTCGCATCAGCTCCTCCCGGTCGATGCATCCGTCCAGGTGCACGTGGACCTCGGCTTTGGGTACCGTCCGTACCCAAGCCTCGTCGATGTTGTCGTTCACGATCATCCCTTCCCATTACTGCCGTCGTGATAAGCCGCTTCGAGCCACCGCGTCACGGCCGAAGCCAGCCCGAAGAATGCGAGAGAGAGCACTGTGGCGACGATGGCGGCACCCCAGGATCGCGACATGTCGTAGGAGACCCGCGACACCACGAAGAGCTGCCCGAGACCCGACGACCCGACGACGAACTCGGCGAGCAGCACCCCGACCACCGACCCGACCGCAGAGAGCCGGAACGCCTCCAAGAGCGAAGGGACCGCGGCCGGGAGATCGAGCCGCCGGAACCTCGTCCATCTCGAGGCTCCCAGCACCGTCAGCAGGTCCTGCTTGCTGCGCGAGGCGGAGGCCAGACCGCGCGACACCAGGACGAACGCTGGAAAATACGCGACCAGTGTGGCGACGACCAGCACGGTCGGCGTTCCGTAACCGACAATCCGCGCGAAGATCGGAACCATCGCCACCATGGGAACAGCGCGGACGATCAGCACCGCGGGCCGCACCGCCGCACGCACGACTCCTGAGAGATGGGCCGCGATGGCGAGTCCGATGCCAAGCAGTTGTCCCAGGACGAGACCCGTCGCGGCCAGCCCGGCGCTCACCGTGAGGTCGGGAAGATACGCATCCGGATGTCCGACCAGGTCGGCGAGAACACTCGCCGGGGAGGGCATGACGACCCGGTTGACCTGCCCGATCACGACCCACAGCGCCCACGCGGCGACGATCGCCACGACCGCCACGTTGTCCCAGGCGAACCGGGCGACCGCTCGCCCGATAGCCGTCACGCGCGCGTTCACAGCCCGAACCTCGCCGCGCTCCGCCGGGCGAGTGACGCAGCGCCGCCGTAGACGATGCTGGCGGGCACTGCGGTCAGGACCCCCGCCGCCCACAGCAACGGGATGTCGTAGTTCTGCATCGAGTTGATCAGCAGGGGCCCGATGCCCCGGGCGGAGCCGAACCACTCGCCGATCACCGCCCCCAACAGGGCCGCGGGAATCGCCAGCTGAAGAGCCGCGAACACCGCTGGGAGCGCCGCGGGCGCTTCCAGCTGCGCGAGCACCGCGATCCGCCGGGCACCCAGTACGGCAAACAGGTCCTCCTGCGCCGCCCGTCGGGTCCACAGCGCGGAGCAGATGACGACAAAGGCAGCGAAGTAGGCCGCTGTCGCCGCCAGCGCCGCGGGCACGACGGCGCGGGGCAGAAGGACCATGAGCAGCGGGCCGAGGGCGACGACCGGAACCGCCTCGACGAGAACCGCGAAGCGCTCCGCCGGGCGACGCGTGACCGGCATCAGGCGGGAGAGCACCGCGGTCGCCACCGCGGCGCTGATTCCGATCACGCCGCCGAGAAGCCCCTCCTGGACGGTCACCCCGAGCGCCCCCCACAACCTCGGCGCACGCGCGGGATCGACGATCACCCACAACACGTCGGTGAGGGGTGGCCAGGAGGTGGAGAGGACCCCGGTCCGGCCGATGATCTCCCACGCCGAGGCGAAGAGGAGCACGCCGATCACGATCTCGATGGTCTTTCGGGACCGCGTCGCCGTGCCGACCGGACCGAGGTCCTGCACAGTCATCGGAGCAGGGTTGCCGATCCGCCGAAGACCTCGTCGAGCAGCGATTCGTCAACGTAAGTCGCGACATCAGGAAGATCGGTCATGCCCGCAGCCCGCAGGATCGGGTACATCTTCTGCTCGATGTCCTCCGCCGAGATCCGCAACAGACCCGACTCCGCGGTGAGATCGCTCGTCGTCATCGGGATCTGATTGATGTTCTCCTTGATCTGCTGGCTCAGCGAGAGTCCCAGGTCGGCTCCCCACACGTCGACCGCGAGCTGCGCGGCCACTTCGGGGTCGTCGGCGTTCTTCTCCCAGCCCTTCACGGTAGCCCGCAACCAGGCGACAACCAGGTCGCGGTTCTCTTCCAGGTAGGTGCGGTCGACGAAGATCATGTTGGAGTAGACATCCAGACCCAGGTCCTGCCACGACACGCTGGTGTAGTCCACACCCTGCTCTTCGAGGATGAGTCCCTGGTTGGTGGCGAAGGCGGTGATCCCGTCGACGTCTCCGTTCACGAGCGCTTGCACGTCGTAGCCGATCGGCACGAACTCGTAATCCGGCTCTAGCCCGTTGATGGTGAAGATGGCATCCAGTTCACGCTGCTGCCCCTGGGGGCTTCCGATGCGCTTGCCGATCATGTCCTCGACCGAGTTGATCGGGTTCTCGGAGAGCGACAGGATTGCCAATGGGCTCTCCTGGTAGACAGCACCGACGAGCACCACGTCGGCTCCCTCCGACACGGCGTCGATGAACGAGGTGAAGTTCGTATCGAGTCCGATCGGTGCGTCACCGGATGCGACGATCTGAACGGTGTTGGAGACGTTGGGGCCGCCCGGCAGCCATTCGGCGACGATGCCCTCCTCCGCGTAGTAGCCCTCGCTCTCGGCGATCCACATTCCGGCGAACTCCACGTTGGTGACCCAGTTCAGCTGTGTCGCCACGACCGGAAGGGACTCTTCCTCGGTCGATGGCTCCGCCGCACAACCGGCGATCGTCAGCATCCCCACCATGGTCGCACCCGCCCAGGCGAGACGCCTATCGCGGTGGCTTGAAGTCTTCATAAGCCTCTCAATTCTCGCGGCAATCATGACGAGATCTCTCGCGTTTTGTATACGATCCATGCTCGCTGGCTGTCGTTACGCGGGCATGGCCTGAACATTTCCAGCGTGTAAAAGATGCTGCGCCGCCCGCAGGGGCGGGTCACCGGCGCCGTTCCCGGCACTGAAGCGTTCGGCGAGCACCCCGAAGTCAGGCGGTCGCTGCGATCCTCAGGATCACAACGCCGACGATCGACGACCCCCGCGATCCGGGAATTCGCGCGGCGATACCTGGGCGTGCTGCCGTGGCGCCTCGCCCACCGGGCGCGGTTCCTCCTGCTGGTGGCGCCCGTGAGGCTCGTCGTCGTGGGCTCCGGGGCGGTCTGGACCCGTGGTCGGCGTGATCGGTGCCTTCACGTCATGATCGTCGCGTTCATCCGGCATTGTCAGGCCGACTGGAACGCCGAGGGACTCATCCAGGGATCGAGCGACATCCGGCTCAACAACACCGGACACCGATAGGTGGCGGATACCCCGATGACCCTGCGCTCACTGCCGTGGATGCGGTCGTGAACTTCCCGCTCCTGCGCGCCCGCGAGACGGCCCGCATCATCGCGGAAGGGCTGAACACCCCGTTCGGCACCGCGTATCCGAAGCTCGCCGAACGCGACTACGGCGAGCTGGAGGGCACCTCGGCCGCCGCCGCGATCGCGCGCTGGCCCGACCGGGAGTATCCGGGCGCAGCGTCGCTCGACTCCGTCGCTGTGCACGGGGTCGTGGCCCTGACCCGCATCGCCACCGACTTCCCGGCAAGGCGGTGCTCGTGGTCTGCCACGGCACGCGAGGTGGTGGTGCTCGAGGGGCACGATCGTGCCGCCGCAGTCGCTCGTCGCGGGCATCCCGGGCAAGGTGCGCCGCGAGCTCACTGACGAGGAGGTCGCGGGGTTGCTCGGCAACTCCGCGCGCTATGTGCCGCGGTCGAAGGTGTACAAGGCGGCGGAGGGTCAGGACGCCGCGGGTTAGGACACCGCCGCGATCCGCAGGATCACGACGCCGACGACCGGCACCAGCGCGACGACCAGCGCCAGGATCGCGATGCCGCGCGCGAGACCGCGCACGAGGCAGACGATCGAGATCACCAGCGCCGCCAGCACGAGCGCGGCTCCGGCGAGGAACAGCACGATGAATCCACCCGCTCCGCTGCCGCTGCCGTCGAGGGCGGCGGGAACCCCGAGCACGAAGCCGGCGTACATGGCGGCGGTGCCAAGCACGGCGAGCAGGAGGGCGATGCCGGCAGGGACGCGGGTGGGGCTGACGTAGACGTCGCTGTCACTCATGGCGACCACCCTAGGTGTAGCGACCCGTGAGGTTGTGAAGGCGGCAGGTGGGGGTGTGGCCTCCGAGGGCGGTGTGGGGTCGTCGGTGATTGTATTCCTCGAGCCAGTCGGCGTAGGTGGCTGATCTTGCCGCGTTCGAGAGGTAGGTCGATGCGTAGGCCCACTCGGCGGCGAGGGTGCGGTTGAATCTCTCCACTTTCCCGTTCGTCTGTGGCCGGTAGGGGCGGGTGCGGATGTGCCGGACTCCCTCGCCGAGGGCCGCGGCGAAGTCGTGGGAGCGGTAGCAGGAGCCGTTGTCGGTCATGACGGCTTTGACGGTGAGGCCGGCTTCGGCGAAGTGAGCGCGGGCGCGGATCCAGAACCCGGCGGCGGTGTCCTTCTGTTCGTCGTCGAGCTCTTCGGAGTAGGCCAGGCGGGTGCAGTCATCGACCGCGTGGTGCAGGAACGAGTAGCCGGTCCCGGCGCGGCGGTTGCGGCGTCCGGCGTGACGGCCGAGCATCCGGTGGCCGCCACCGTCAGGGATCCGACCCAGTTTCTTGATATCGACATGCACGATATCGCCCGGCGCGGCCGCCTCGTACCGGATCGGTTTCGGCTTCCGAACGGGCAGCCCGGTGTTGCGGTCCAGATGCGACAGCCGCGGCATCCGATAGCGGGCAAGCACCCGACCCACGGTCGCCGGGTTCAACCCCAGATGCCAGGCGATCCGCCGAGCACCCCACCGCCGGTTGAAGCGGATCGCGACGATCCGCCGCTCCGTGCGACGGTCAAGCTGGGTCGGCGATCGATACGGACGGGAACTGCGATCAGTCATCGGCTGACCCGCCCGGTATCGATCGGCCCACTTCTTCGCCGTCGCCTGCGAACACTGGAACCGTTCCCCAGCCCGGGCGAGCGACCAGCCGCCGACAACGACCGCACGAGCAAGCCGAAGCCGCCCCCTCGGCGTCAAATGAGCATTAGCGTGAACCACGAAGACCTCCGGTCACCGATGCGAGTTGTCAGATACCCACATCGTCCCGGAGGTCTTCACCTACCCGCGACGCACACAACGTCCCGGGTCGCTACAGCTAGGCCTCGGCGTCCTCATCGTCCTGCTCGCCCCGGTCTCCGGCGCACACTTCAACCCCGTCGTCTCCGCCGCCGACGCCCTCCTCAGCCGCCGCCCCGGCACCGGGCTGCCGGCACGGGAGCTCATGGTCTATCTGCCGGCGCAGGTCGCCGGCGGGATCGGCGGCGCGGTCCTGGCCAATGCCATGTTCGCCACCCCGACCGCGATCTCCACCACCGACCGCGCCACCCCGGCCACCTTCCTCGCCGAAATCGTCGCCACCGCAGGCCTCGTGCTCCTCATCATGGGGCTCACCCGCACCGGCCGGCCCGCACCCGTGATCGCGACGGCGGTCGGCGCCTACATCGGCGCCGCCTACTGGTTCACCAGCTCCACCTCGTTCGCCAACCCTGCCGTCACCATCGGCCGCATCTTCACCGACACCTTCGCCGGCATCGCCCCCACCTCCGTGCTCCCGTTCCTCGCCGCACAACTGATCGGCGCCGGCACCGCGATAACCCTCACCGTCGTGTTGTTCCCCCAGTCGCGGCAGTCGGTCAACGACCCGCTGGCCGACTGAGCATCGTCGCGGTCATCGCGCGAGCGGGAAGTCCGTCCCAATACGCCCGACTCCCAGCCACTCGGCGGTCCCCCACTACGGCTATAGCGCGAGTTCCAACTCCGCAACATGCCAGTCCGTCGGCGCCGACTCGGCGGGCTCCGGGTCACCCCGAAGCCACAGCACGTGCGGCGCATGCGTGCCGAGGTCGTGCAGACGCGAAGGCCACCGTGGGTCGGACGGCACCAGCAGCCTCGCGCCCGCGCGCCGGGCGGCATCCAGTGCGCGACGGACGGCGCCGGAATCCGCGCGCGGCATCCAGCGGCTGCGGGCGCTGCTCCACTCGTCGTCGACATCCGACAATGCGATACGAAGTGCATCCTCCGGCCCGAACCGCGCCATGAGCTCCCCCGCGGCGCCGTCTCCCGGCTCGGCGAGCACCGACCACCACACGCGCGCGTACGTCTCGCTCGCATCACGATCGCGCGGCCGATCAACCCCGGCCAGCGCCGTGACGGCGGCATCCATCGACAGGTCGGGTTGCGTCATGCCACGCTCCCCTGCCGCAGGAACAAGGCACGACCCACATCGTCCGGGTGCAGCCGGTCGTGCCCCGCGAGGTCCGCGACCGTCCAGGCGACGCGAAGGAGGCGGTCGTAGCCACGGAGCGTGAGGGTGCCCCGGCGAAGCGCGGTATCGAGGGGCCGCAACACTTCGGGGTCGGGTGCGGCCGCGCCGCGCAGCCACGCACCGGGCACATCAGCGTTGCGCCGCCACGGAGTCTCGGCCCACCGGCGCGCGGCCCGTTCGCGCGCACACCGCACGGTCGCACGCGCATCTCGCGTCGTCACGGCGGTCGCGGCAATCGAACGACGCGCGTCCGACACCCGCTGCAGCCGGAGATCGAGGTCGATGCGGTCGAGCAGGGGCCCCGAAAGCCGCCGCGTGTAGCGGCGGATCGCCTGCGGCGCGCAGTCACACACGCCACCCGGGACGCCGTACTGCCCGCACGGGCAGGGGTTGGTCGCCACGACGAGCTGAAACCGCGCCGGGAAGGTAGCCGACACCCCCGAACGGTGCACCTGGATCACCCCGCTCTCCAACGGCTGCCGCAGCGCGTCGAGCACGGATGCCGGGAACTCCCCACCCTCGTCGAGGAAGAGCACGCCCTCGCTCGCGCGCGCGATGGCGCCCGGGCGGACGACCCCGGACCCGCCACCGATCAGCGCCGCCGCGCTGGCGCCGTGGTGCGGGCTTTCGAACGGTGGCGTCCGGCTGAGATGCGTCACGACCTCGCCCGACAGGGAACGCACCGAGGCGACCGACAGCGCGGCGCCGTCGTCGAGATCGGGGAGGATGCCCGGCAGCCGCCGGGCCAGCATGGTCTTCCCCGCGCCGGGCGGGCCGCTCATGAGGAGATGGTGTCCGCCCGCGGCGGCCACGATCAGGGCATCGACGGCGTCGGGCTGCCCGAGGATGTCCGCCAGATCCAGATCCTCGTCGCGCGTCGCGGGAGACTCCGGTGCCAGAACCGGCGTGAGATCGGGTGCGTCGCTGTTCCCCCCGTGCCACCGCACGACCTCGGCGAGACAGGTCGCCGCCCGCACCTCGACGCCGTCCACGAGAGATGCCTCGGCCGCATTCGCCGCCGGCACCACGACGCGTGCCCTGCCGGCGCGCTGAGCGGCGAGTACGGCGGGCAGCACTCCCGGAACGGGCCGAAGGCGTCCGTCCAAGCCGAGTTCGCCGATGTGCACGGTGTCGGCGACACGGCCGGCATCCATCATCCCGGTCGTCGCGAGCGCGGCGACCGCGATCGCGACGTCGAATGCCGATCCGCGCTTCGGAAGACTCGCGGGCGAGAGATTCACCGTCAGCCGACGCTTCGGCAGGTCCACTCCCCGATTGGTGCACGCGTTCCGCACGCGGCGACCGGCCTCTCCCAACGCCTTGTCGGGCAGTCCGATGATGGAGAACTCGGGCGTCTGCGGAGACAGGTCAGCCTCCACCTCCACCAGATCGCCTCGCACCCCGGTGAGCGCAACGGCCCACGTTCGAGCGACGGTCACAGCGCGTCCTCGAGGTGCTCGAGCTGCGCCGTGCGCGGGTCAGGTCCGATCAGCGCGATCGCATCGATCCGCAGGCTGCGGCCGCGGGCGTCGTCGGGATGAGCGGCGATCCACGCCATTGCCAGACGCCACAGCCGCGCGGCCTTCCGGCGGTCGATCGCCTCGAACGGGTGCCCAAACGCCTCGCTCGCGCGCGTCTTCACCTCGACGACAGCCAGCGTGTCGGCCGTCGCGGCGACGATGTCGATCTCGCCCTGCGGACACCGCCAATTGCGGTCGAGGACTCGGAATCCGAGCGCGGTCAGGTGACGAGCGGCCCGTTCTTCACCGGCTCGCCCGAGGTCGTCTTTCGCTGCCATGCCCGAGAGCGTGGCATCCGCGACACGACCGCTGCCGGGCCGGAATCCCCTTTCGGGGACGGTTCACGCGGAGCGCGAGGTGGGGAGGAGCGGTCAGCTGTCGAGCGAGAGCTCTTCCGGAAGCTGGAAGTCGCGGCGGGAGAGCTCTTCGACGTTGACATCCTTGAACGTGAGAACGCGCACGGACTTCACGAACCGGTCGGCGCGGTAGATGTCCCACACCCACACATCGGTCATCGAGATCTCGAAGTAGAAGTCGTGCTCGGTATCGCGGCGGACGACATTGACATCGTTGGCGAGATAGAACCGGCGTTCGGTCTCGATCACGTACTGGAACTGCGAGACCACGTCGCGGTACTCGCGGTACAGGGCCAGTTCGAGTTCGCGGTCGTAGTCCTCGAAGACGTCGTCATCCATGGTGCTTCCATCCTAGGCGCGCCGCACGCCGACACCGACCGCGGGTGATCAGAACAGGGTCGGCGCCGCCGCGATGGCCCACGAGCGACGGTGATGCACACTCATGCCGTGCACGCCGATGGCCTCGCGGTGGTCGAGGCTCGCGTAGCCCTTGTTGCGCGCCCACCCGTACGCGGGCAGCTCGTCATGCAGGCCCGTCATGACGGCGTCGCGGGCGACCTTGGCGATGACGGATGCCGCGGCCGCGCTCGCGCAGTCACGGTCGGCCTTGATGATGGGCTGGACGCGCAGTCCACGCTCGCCCGCCGGCGTGATGTAGTCGTGATTGCCGTCGAGGATGACGAGCGCGTCTTCGGGGACGACGCCGTGAGCGCGGAGATCGGCGATCGCCCGGACGGCGGCGAGCCCGAGAGCGCGGATGATGCCGATCTCGTCGATCTCCTCGGAGCTGGCCCAGCCGACAGCGCTGTGCTGCACGAAAGCCGCGGCACGCGCGGCCACCTCGGGGCGACGGGCCTCGGGAACCAGCTTCGAGTCACGCAGGCCCGCCGGAACACGCTTGCGCGACCGCGACGGATCGATGACGGCGGCACCCACCGCGACCGGGCCGGCGAGTGCGCCCCGCCCGACCTCGTCGCACGCGATGACGAGGGCGTGCTCCTTCAGCAGCCGCCGCTCGAGGGTCAGGGTGGGCTCGATCACGGCGAGGTCTCCGGTGCGGGCACCCCCGCGAACACCTCGTGATGGAAATCGATCAGACCGAACCGGTCGAACGGCCACGTGATCAGGAAGGCGCGGCCCACCACGTTGTCGATCGGGACGAATCCCTTGCCGGGCTGCTCCTGGTTGTAGCGCGAGTCCTTCGAGCTGTTGCGGTTGTCGCCGAGCACCCACAGCGAGCCGTCCGGGACGGTGATGTCGTACGGCAGGGGGTCGGGCGCGGTCGCCCCGGGCGCGAGCTTGACGTAGGGCTCCTCGAGCGGAACGCCGTTGACGGTCGTCTGGCCCAGCGCGTTGCAGCACACGACGTGGTCGCCGGGCGTGCCGATGACGCGCTTGATGAGGTGGTCGTCGCTGTCCGGCGCCGCGAGACCGACGAGCGACAGCAGCCAGTCGGTCGCTTCGACGAGTGGCGGACGCGGCGGCTGCACCGTGACGGGAAGCCATCCGCCCGGATCGCGGAACACGACGACGTCGCCCCGCGAGTACTCGCCGAACCGCGGGGTGAGCTCATCCACGAGGATGCGATCGTTCTGCAGGAGCGTGTTGTTCATCGACGCCGAAGGGATGTAGAACGACCGCACGACGAAGGTCTTGACCAGGAACGACACGAGCAGGGCGATCGCGAGGATCACCACGACATCCCGCAGGAAGGTCAGCGCACCCCGCCGCCGACGCGTCGTCGGGGCCGAGGGGGATGCGGTTTCGTCGCTCATGTTGATCCTTCGCCGGGCTCACCGCACACCGGAAGACCGAGGGAACAAGCCTCGCACATTCCTCCGCGCCGACCGAACCGCACACGGCATCCGACTCCCCCGGGAGTTGCCGAGACTTCATCGCGCCGACATCTCCCCCGCAGTCTGCGCCGGTGTTGTCCGCGCGATGAAGTCTCGCGAATGACGTTCCCGCGGATACCGAACCATGACCCCGCGGGAACGACGAACGCCCCGCGACGGATCGCGGGGCGTTCGGTTCAGCGGGCTCAGCGCTCGCGCTTCTCCTTGATCTTGGCCTTCTTGCCGCGGAGGTTGCGCAGGTAGTACAGCTTCGCGCGGCGCACGTCACCACGGGTGACGACCTCGATGTGGTCGATCACGGGGCTGTGCACGGGGAAGGTGCGCTCGACACCGACCTGGAAGCTGACCTTGCGGACCGTGAAGGTCTCGCGCACACCGTCGCCGGAGCGGCCGATGACGACACCCTGGAAGACCTGGATGCGCGAGCGGTTGCCCTCGGTGATGTTGACGTGCACCTTGACGGTGTCGCCGGGCGAGAAGACGGGGATGTCGGAGCGGAGCGAAGCCGCGTCGACGGCGTCGAGGATCTGCATGATCGTCACTTCCTGCGACCGCCACAGGTCGATCGCACGATGAATGGGAAAAGATGGAGCGTGCCCGAGCCGCGGAAGCGGCGGACTCCCCTGAGGCAGAGCCGGTCAGGGCACAAACGCCTATTCTGCCATGGACGCCGGTGCCGTCCAAACCGACTCAGTCAGAGACGGGCTTCTCGGTGACGACGATCACGTCACCCTCGACACGCGGCCGCGGGCGCTCACGCGTCGGGGGGATGTACCCGGTGCCGTCCGCCGTGCGATAGAGGGCGACTCCCCCGCGCGCCTCGTTCCACAGCTGCGCGAGCGACGACCAGATCAGGACGAACGCGCCGACGACGCTCAGCACGAGGAGCGGGAAGAACGTCCGGCCATCGTAGAGACCGAGCGCGATGACGCAGAGCTGCCAGAGCCCGATTCCGATGACGTCGCGCCACGACACGGCGCGTTCGGTGCGCACCGAGCCGCGACCGCGAACGATCAGGGCGACGACCGTCTGCGTGACGAAGACGGCGGGGGCGGCGATCAGCAACCACAGCAGAGCCCAGCCGCTGCCGCCGCTGAAGACGATCCAGCCGACGAAGAGCCACAGCGGCAGGACGAAGGCCGCCGGGAAGAGCCAGTGGAGGAAGAGTCGCCGGAGCACCATGAGCCGATGGTACGGGTCCCACTTGTGCGGACGCTTCGAACCCCTGCGCGGTGCGCCCTCCCCACGTCAGGGAGAATGGGGGTTCGAGGAAAGGGAACCATCGATGATCGAACTGCGCACACCCGCCGAGATCGACGCCATGCGCCCGGCGGGCCGATTCGTCGCCGAAGTGCTGGCGACGCTGCGGGACGAGACGAAGGTCGGAACCAACCTCCTCCAGCTCGACCGTCGCGCGCACGACATGATCCGAACCGCCGGGGCCGAGTCCTGCTACATCGACTACCACCCGTCGTTCGGGGCCAGCCCCTTCGGCAAGGTGCTGTGCACCTCGATCAACGATGCGGTGCTGCACGGTCTCCCCCACGACTACGTGCTCCGCGACGGCGACCTGGTCTCGCTCGACTTCGCCGCCTCGGTCGACGGCTGGGTGGCCGATTCCGCGGTGTCGTTCGTCGTCGGAACCCCCCGCGACGAAGACCTCGCCCTCATCGGCACGACCCAGCGGGCGCTGGCCGCGGCGATCGACGCGGCGACCGTGGGCCACAAGATCGGCGACATCTCGGCCGCGGTCGCCGCCGTCGCGCACGCCGACGGCCTGTCGATCAACACCGACTTCGGCGGCCACGGTGTCGGCCGCACGATGCACGGCGACCCGCACGTCCCCAACGACGGCAAGGCCGGTCGCGGCTACCCGCTGCGCGCCGGTCTCGTCGTGGCCCTCGAACCGTGGTTCCTGCAGACCACCGACAAGCTCATCACCGACCCCGATGGGTGGACGCTGCGCAGCGCCGACGGCTCCCGCGGCGCACACTCCGAGCACACCGTCGCCATCACGGCCGACGGGCCCGTCGTGCTCACCGACCGGTCGTTCCTCGGCGTCGACTGAGCATCGCCGTCGTGGCATCCAGATGACGGGATGCCACGGGCCCTCCGGATCTCCGCCGCCGGTGCGCCGTGCGGACGGCGAACGAGGGCTCAGTCGGGCAGCAGGTCGGGACGGCGCTGACGCGTGCGCTCGAACTGCTGCTCACGCCGCCATGCGGCGACCGCGCCGTGGTTCCCGCTCAGGAGCACGGGCGGCACCTCGCGACCGCGCCACGAGGCGGGCTTGGTGAACGACGGGTACTCGAGGAGTCCGTCCTCGTGCGATTCCTCGACCAGGCTCTCGGGGTTGCCGACCACGCCCGGGATGAGACGGCCGATGGCTTCGACCATCGCCATCACCGCGACCTCTCCCCCGTTCAGCACGTAGTCGCCCAGGCTCAGCAGTCGCACACGACCGAGCCCCGCGGCGTAGTCGAACACCCGCTCGTCGATACCCTCGTACCGGCCGCAGCCGAACACCAGGTGCTGCTCCGTCGAAAGCTCTCGCGCGATCTTCTGCGTGAACCGCTCGCCCGCGGGCGAGGGGAAGACGATGACCGGTGACGCCTCGGCATCGCGCGTGACGTCGTCGAGCGCCTCACCCCACGGCTCGGGCTTCATTACCATGCCGGCACCGCCCCCGTAGGGGGTGTCGTCGACCGTGCGGTGGCGATCGTGCGTGTAGTCGCGCAGATCGTGGATATGTACGTCGAGCAGTCCGCTCTGCCGGGCCTTGCCGAGCAGGGACACCTCGAGCGCGTCGAAGATCGTGGGGAAGATCGAGACGACGTCGATGCGCACGTCAGTCCTCGCGGGAGTCGGCGGCCTCGTCGGTCGCCACCGAGTCGGGCGCGCCGCGCTCGGCATCACCCTCGGGCGCCTCGTCTTCTCGCGGAGAGTCGTCGTCGCCCGGAAGCTCCTCGAAGAGTCCGGCGGGCGGGGTCACCACGACCCGACCACCGTCGACATCCACCTCGGGCACGATGGCGCTCACGAAGGGGACGAGGACATCGGCGTCCTCTCCGCGACCCGTCGGGCGGACGATGAGAAGGTCCTGGGCCGGGAAGTGGTCGACCCGCACGACGCGTCCGATGACGTCGCCGTCGCGGACGACGTCGAGCCCGACCAGCTGGTGGTCGTACCAGGCATCGTCTTCCGCGGGCGCGGCCTCGGTGTCCTGATCGATCCAGAGGATCGCCTTGACGAGCTCTTCCGCGACGGTGCGGTCGTCCACGCCCTCGAAGAAGGCCACGGGGTGGGAGTTCATCCACCGGAACTCCCGGACCGTCAGCTCGCGGCCGTGCCACGGCGAGGACTCGGGAACCTGGAGGGTGAAGGTGTTGCCGGGGACGAAACGTCCCTCGGGGTCATCGGTGTACAGCTCGAGCTTGAACGCGCCCTTGAGGCCGTGGGCCTTGACCAGGCGGCCCACGCGGAGCTGGGTCTTGGCGGGCTGAGCGCCCGCGGCGTCGCCGGCCGCCATCAGTCGTCGGCGACGTCGACGCGGACGCGCTGCCCGTCGGCGAGGGCCGTGATGAGCGTGCGCAGCGCCTTGGCGGTGCGACCGCCGCGCCCGATCACGCGACCCCGATCATCGGGGTGCACGCGAACCTCCAGCACCTCGCCGCGGGGCGAGGTGGCGGAACGGATGGTCACGGCGTCGGGGTGATCGACGATCCCCTTGACGACGTGCTCGAGCGCGGCGGACAGCACGGGACTTACTCTGCCGAGGTCTCGGCGGCGGGCGCCTCGTCGGCGGCCGGAGCCTCTTCGGCCTTCTTCTCGGCCTTGGGCTTGACGACCGACTTCTTCGAGGCGTCGGCCTCGAACGCGGCCTTCGGCTCGCGGACCTTGACGGTGGACTTCGCGTCCTTCTCGCCCTTGAAGGTGCCCCAGTCGCCCGTGAGCTTGAGGATGGCACGCACCTGCTCGGTCGGCTGAGCGCCGACGCCGAGCCAGTACTGGGCGCGCTCGGAGTCGACCTCGATGAACGAGGGCTCCTCGGTCGGGTGGTACTTGCCGATCTCCTCGATCACACGACCGTCGCGCTTGGTGCGCGAGTCGGCGACGACGATGCGGTAGTAGGGCGCACGGATCTTGCCGAGACGCTTGAGACGGATCTTGACAGCCACGATTTCTCCTGTGGTGGGAAATGAACGAACCGGTCGCCTGGAGCGTGGGGTGCACACCCGGCGGAAGCTCAAAGAGGAGGACCGGTGCTGGATAGAGGGTCGAGCACCTGGTCCGACCCTCTATTCTGCCAGATGACACGACGGGTCGCGAACCCGCCGTCGCCCGTGTCGTCGTGTCAGACTGACCGCATGAGGCTCCCCTTCGCACCGTCCGCGCGTTCCTCCGTCGGACTGGAGTGGGAACTCATGCTGGCCGACCGCGAGACCGGCGATCTCGCGCCCCGCGCGCCCGAGATTCTGGAGCTCGTCGAGGAGGCCACCGCGCACGAGCGGTTCACGGTGACCGGCGAACTGCTGACGAACACCGTCGAGGTCACCAGTGGCGTGGGGCACACCGTTGCCGAGGCCGTGGACGACATCGCGGATGCCATCGGAGCGCTGCGCGAGCAGACCGAACCGCGCGGCCTCGAGATGCTGTGCGCCGGCAGCCACCCCTTCGCGCAGTGGTACGACCAGGAGGTCACCGACAAGACGCGCTACCACAAGCTCATCGAGCGCACCCAATGGTGGGGGCGGAACATGATGATCTGGGGGATCCACGTGCACGTCGGCGTCGACGACGCGGACAAGGTCATCCCGATCGTCAACGCGCTGACGGTGTTCCTCCCGCATCTGCAGGCGCTGTCGGCATCCAGCCCCTTCTGGGCGGGCGAGCGCACCGGTTACGCCTCGAACCGCGCCCTGGTGTTCCAGCAGTTGCCGACCGCGGGTCTGCCCTGGCAGCTCGACCGGTGGGAGGACTTCGAGGAGTACCTCGACGACATGGTGCGCACGGGGGTCATGGCGGATGCCAGCGAGGTGCGCTGGGACATCCGTCCGGCGCCCCGGTGGGGCACGGTGGAGATCCGCGCGTGCGACGGCATGTCGACGCTGCCGGAGCTGGCCGCCGTCGCGGCCCTCGCGCAGACCCTGGTCGAGCGCTTCTCGCGGATCCTCGACGCCGGCGGCGAACTCCCCGGCATCCCCCCGTGGTATGCCCGGGAGAACAAGTGGCGCGCGGCGCGGTACGGACTGGATGCGCGCGTCATCGTCGACCGACAGGGCACACAGCTCCCCGTGCGCGATCATCTGCGCGCCACGATGGAGGAGCTGGCCGACATCGCGGTGGAGCTCAAGTGCGCGCGTGAATTCGCCGGACTCGAGACCATTCTGGCCACGGGAGGCAGCTCCGCGCGTCAGCTCGCGGTGGCCGAGGCCGCCGACGGCGACCTGCGCGCGGTCGTGCAGCACCTGATCCGCGAGTTCCGGGGCGGCCCGACGCTGCGCGAGCACCTGGCCGCGCTGCGGGTCTGACCACCTCGGACACGCCGCTTCTCGGCGTGCGCGGCCGTGCGGGCGTTGTCAGCCCCGTCCGAGCAGCTTCTGCAGCTCCGCGAGGTCGGCCTCGCTCGGCGCCTTCTGACCGCCGAGTCCGAAGCCCGACCCCGTGGCGGGAGCGGCCGCGGCCACCCCGGCGTTCTCGGCGGCACGCTTGGCGGGGTTGCCCGAGCGCGAGCCCTTCGCCTTCTGCTGCTTACCGCGCTTCGACGAGGCGCCGGGCTTGCCCCCCACCGGACCCATGCCGGGGATGTTGGGCACACCGCCCCGTGCGACGGTCTTCATCATCTTGGCGGCCTGTTCGAAGCGCTGCACGAGCTGGTTGACGTCGGTCACGGTCATGCCCGAACCGCGCGCGATGCGCAGACGCCGCGAGCCGTTGAGGATCTTGGGGTTGCGTCGCTCGGCCAGAGTCATCGAGCGGATGATGGCCTCGGTGCGGTCGATCTCGCGTTCGTCGAAGTCCTCGAGCTGCTGCTTCATGGACCCCATGCCCGGGAGCATCCCGAGCATCTTCTTCATGGAGCCCATCTTCTTCATCTGCTGCATCTGCTCGAGGAAGTCCTCGAGCGTGAAGGTCTCGGTCGCGAGCTTCTCGGCGACCTTCATCGCCTCGGCCTCGTCGAACGCCTGCTGCGCCTGCTCGATCAGGGTGAGGATGTCACCGAGGTCGAGGATGCGGGATGCCATGCGGTCGGGGTGGAACGGCTCGACGTCGTCGAGCCCCTCGCCCGTGGACGCGAAGATGATGGGCCGGCCCGTGACCGAGGCGACCGACAGCGCCGCGCCACCGCGGGCATCGCCGTCGAGCTTGGACAGCACGACGCCGGTGAAGTCGACGCCGTCCTGGAACGCCTTCGCCGTGTTCACGGCATCCTGACCGATCATCGCGTCGATGACGAAGAGCACTTCGTCGGGCTGCGTCGCCTTACGGATGTCGGAGGCCTGCTTCATGAGCTCGGCGTCGACGCCGAGACGGCCGGCGGTGTCGATGATGACGATGTCGTGCTGCTGGCGCGTGGCGTACGCGACGCCGTCGCGAGCGACCTTGACCGGGTCACCCACGCCGTTGCCGGGCTCGGGGGCGTAGATCGCGGCGCCGGCGCGCTCGGCGACGACCTGGAGCTGGTTCACAGCGTTCGGACGCTGAAGGTCGCAGGCGACGAGGAGCGGCGTGTGGCCGTCCTTCTCGAGCATCTTGGCGAGCTTGCCCGCGAACGTGGTCTTGCCCGACCCCTGGAGGCCCGCGAGCATGATGACCGTCGGCGGGTTCTTGGCGAACTGCAGGCGACGCTGCTGTCCACCCAGGATGCCGATGAGCTCGTCGTTGACGATCTGGACGACCTGCTGCGCCGGGTTGAGGGCGCGGTTGACCTCGTCGCCGAGGGCGCGCTCGCGCACCGACTGCGTGAACTCCTTCACCACCGGCAGCGCGACGTCGGCGTCGAGCAGGGCACGCCGGATCTCTCGGACCGTCCCGTCGACGTCGGCGGGGGTCAGCTGCCCCTTCTTGCGCAGATTGCGGAAGGTCTCTGTGAGCCGGTCGGAGAGGGTGCCGAAAGTCGCCATGATGGGAAGAGTTTACGCGGAGCCGACGCGGGACGCCGCCGCGCCGGTCGGGGCCGTCGCGTGACCCCCGCGATCCGGCGGACCTCGACCCTCCCCGGTCGGCGGGGCGGAGGGTGTGCGGTCAACGGGAACAGCGGATGACGCCCCCTCACGCCGCGGACAGGGCCTCCGACAGCGTCTGGGTCAGCGAACGACCGGCGGTGTGGTCGGCCCAGGCCCAGACCGCGGCGAGCACGGCGGCCGACAACGCCCCGGCGCGGACCTGGGCCGCGAGAGGCTCGGCGCCGTCGCGCACCAGACGTGCGGCGGCCTCCCGCTGCAGGCGGAACTGCCGGATGGCACGGTCGCGGTCCAGTTCGGCGGCGATACCCATGGCATCCGCGTTGACGATCGCGAGGGCGAGGGCGTCCGGCGCGAGCCCGTCGCCGATGCCGCACAGCACCGCGTCGATCGCCCCGCCGTCGCGCAGCTCGGCGACCGCCGCGTCGACCCGCGCGTCGAAGCCCGACCACAGGACATCGCTCTTGGCCGAGAAGTAGTTGAAGAAGCTCGACCGGCTGACCCCGGCGCGCCGCGTGATGTCGGAGACGGACGTGGCGTCGTATCCCTGCTCCAGGAACAGCTCGCACGCCGCCTCGGAGAGCACCTCGCGGGACGAGGCGCGAGGGCGACCGCTGCGAGATTCGGTGGCCATGCAGACAGCCTAGAACGCGTGGCACCGTGTATTGTTGGACGCAATCCAACAAGGCGGGAGCGGCGATGCTCGACATTCAGCACGTGGGGCTCGCCCCCGACTACGTGCCCTACCTCGACGGGTGGGCGCTGCAGCGCGCGGTGCACGCCGACGTGGTGGCCGGCGCCCGACGCGACACGTTGCTCCTCCTCGAGCACGAGAGCGTCTACACCGCCGGCAAGCGCACCGAGGCTCACGAGCGCCCGACCGACGGCACGCCGGTGGTCGATGTCGATCGCGGGGGGAAGATCACCTGGCACGGCCCCGGCCAGCTCGTGGGCTACCCGATCGTGCGCCTCCCCGAGCCGATGGATGTCGTGGCCCACGTCCGCCGCCTCGAGTCCCTGCTCATCTCCGCCCTCGCCGCGCACGGCGTCGAGGGCCTCCGCGTCGACGGCCGCAGCGGCGTATGGGTACGCCGACCACTGGGTGTCGACAAAGTCGCGGCGATCGGCGTGCGCGTCGAGAAAGGTGTCACCATGCACGGGTTCGCAGTCAACTGCGACAACTCCCTGGCCGGATTCCGAGGCATCGTCCCCTGCGGGATCACGGATGCCGGTGTCACGACGGTGAGCGAGGTCGTCGGTGCCGACGTCTCCCCCGCCGACATCGTCGCCAGCGTCGAGAACGCCTTCCGCGCCGAGTACACGGCGGTCGCGGCGTGAGCGCGTGCGGGAGCGGCAACACCGGTGGTTCGGCATCCACCGCCCCGGGTGGTCGGAAGCTGCTGCGCCTCGAGGTCCGCAACGCGCAGACCCCCATCGAGCGCAAGCCCGAATGGATCAAGACCAAGGCACGCCTCGGGCCCGAGTACACCGCGTTGCAGAACCTCGTGAAGACCGAGGAACTGCACACGGTCTGCCAGGAGGCCGGCTGCCCCAACATCTTCGAGTGCTGGGAGGATCGCGAGGCGACGTTCCTCATCGGCGGTTCCCAGTGCACGCGGCGCTGCGACTTCTGCCAGATCGACACGGGCAAGCCCGCCGACTACGACCGCGACGAACCGCGCCGCGTCGCCGAGAGCGTGTCCCGCATGCAGCTGCGATACGCCACGGTGACCGGCGTCGCGCGAGACGACCTCCCCGACGAGGGCGCGTGGCTGCACGCCGAGACGGTGCGCCGCATCCATGCGGACAACCCCGGCACCGGAGTGGAGATCCTCGCGACGGACTTCTCCGGCAACCCGAGCCTGCTGGAGGAGGTCTTCTCGTCGCGGCCCGAGGTGTTCGCGCACAACGTCGAGACCGTCCCGCGCATCTTCAAGCGCATCCGTCCCGCCTTCCGGTACGAGCGTTCGCTCGGCGTCCTCACGGCCGCACGCGACGCGGGACTCATCACGAAGTCGAACCTCATCCTCGGCATGGGCGAGGAGCCGGAGGAAGTCGTTCAGGCACTGCAGGATCTGCGTGAAGCCGGTACCGACATCATCACGATCACCCAGTACCTTCGTCCGAGCCCGCGGCACCTGCCCGTGCAGCGCTGGGTCAAGCCCGCGGAGTTCGTGGAGTTCAAGGAGGAGGCCGAGCGCATCGGATTCCTCGGTGTTCTCGCGGGGCCGCTCGTGCGCTCGTCCTACCGCGCCGGACGCCTGTGGGCGCAGTCGATGATGTCGAAGGGACGCGACATCCCCCCGCACCTGGCCCACCTGGCCAAGGACATCGCCGCGGCCGACGCCGGGTTCGCTCAGGCGGTCTGACTCAGACCGGCCAGATGTAGGGCAGGTCGTCCGGCACGTCGCCGAAGCGCAGACGGTAGAACTCCGCGTCCTTGCGGACGAGATTGGAGCGGTGCGCGAGGTGGAACGCCTCGTCGCCGAGCCACGGCGGCAGCTCCAGGGCATCCTGCGGCATCCCGTCGACCTCCGGGGCGAACACGCGGATCTTCTCGCGCACGGTGTCGGCGCGGCCCTGCGCCACCCATTCATCCGTCATCACCAGCCCGTACGACACCAGAGCGGGCAGGTGCCCGTCCCACATCTTGGCCGCGGGATGATGACGCCATCCGTGGTCCGGCACCGTGAGAGCCCTCAGCAGCTGAAACGTCTCGACGCGCTGTTTGCCGAGGCGGCGGCTGTCGAGGGCGCGAGCCGAATCGACGAACGAGGGGAAGGGAAGGAAGGTCTGCACGTCAGTCGGCGCTCGTGACCGACTGCACCTGTCCGTCGGACGCGAGATTGACCAGCAGCACGTCGTCCGTGGCGTCCGGATCGAGCGCGTACTCGAGGACGGCGAACGGGTCGGCTCCCCCGTGCTCATCGGCGAGGATCGTCATGCTCATGAGCTGCAGCGACTTGATCACGTCGATGTGGGTGTCGCCGGAGGCGTCGACGAGCAGATCCTCCAACTCATCGCCCAGGGTCGCCTGCTGCTGGAGGATGTACTCCGTCACCTCGCTCGTGCGGTCGTCCAGCTCGTTCACCATGGCGTTGCGCGCGGCGAGGTCGATGGCCTCCAGTGACGAGATCATCGCTGCGGCGACGTCGAGCGCGTCGACGGACACGTCGTCCTGATCGGGCGCCGTGAGGTCGACGGTGACACTCTGATCGCCGAACTCCACGTTCTCTGACCAGAAGATCGACCCGTCGGGCCCTGACTCGAGGAGTCCGAAGAAGTCGTGCTCGATCGCCATTCCCCCATGAAACCAGCCCGACCGGTATCGCGGAAGGCGACCCGCCCGCCGCGACGCATGCGGTATGGGGTCAGTCCACCAGCGACGCGGCGAACACGTGCGGCGTGAAGCCCGTGAGGTCGCCGATGCCCTCGCCCTGCCCCAGGAGCTTCACCGGGATACCGGTGCGCTCCTGAACCGCCAACACGAATCCGCCCTTGGCCGAGCCGTCGAGTTTGGTGAGCACGAGGCCCGTGACGCCGGCGCTGTCGAGGAAGGCCTGGGCCTGCATGAGGCCGTTCTGCCCCGTGGTGGCGTCCAGAACGAGAAGCACCTCGCTGATGGGCGCCTGCTTCTCGATCACGCGCTTGATCTTGCCGAGCTCGTCCATCAGACCGCCCTTGGTGTGCAGGCGGCCCGCGGTGTCGACGAGCACGATCTCGGTTCCCGTCTCCTTCGCGTGCGCGACGGTCTGGAAGGCGACGGATGCCGGATCCTGACCCTCGTGCTGCGGGCGCACGATCGTGGCTCCCCCGCGCTCGGCCCAGGTCGCCAGCTGGTCGACGGCGGCCGCGCGGAACGTGTCGGCCGCACCGACCACGACGGAACGTCCGTACCGCTGCAGGAACTTGGCGAACTTGCCGATCGTCGTGGTCTTGCCGACGCCGTTCACGCCCACGACGAGAACGACCGCGGGACGCTCGGTGAGGCGCAGCGTCGTGTCGAACTTGGCGAAATGCTCCTCGAGCGTCTCGCGCAGCATGCGCTGCAGGTCGCGCGGGTCCGTGGTGCGGTAGCGCTCGACCTTCTCGCGCAACTCGTCGATGAGCCGCTCGGTGACGTCGGGGCCGAAGTCGGCGGTCAGCAGCGCCGTCTCGAGGTCGTCCCACGTGGTCTCGTCGATCGTGGGTTTGACGAACAGCCCGCGCAGCGCGCGGCCGAGCGACCAGGAGTTCTCAGCCATTCCCTCAGCTTACGGGGGCCGGTTCCGGCGCGGTGCGGGCACGGTCGCCGACGCGCTGTCCCACCACCGCCGAGACACCGTCCTGGCGCATCGACACGCCGTAGAGCGCGTCGGCGATCTCCATCGTCCGCTTCTGGTGCGTGATGACGATGAGCTGGCTGCTCTCGCGCAGCTTCTCGAACACCCCGAGGAGCCGGCCCAGGTTGGCGTCGTCGAGAGCGGCCTCGACCTCGTCGAGGATGTAGAACGGACTCGGCCGTGCCGTGAAGATCGCCGTGAGGAAGGCGACGGCCGCGAGCGAGCGCTCTCCGCCCGAGAGCAACGACAGCCGCTCGATCTTCTTGCCGACCGGGCGTACGGCCACCTCGATGCCCGTGGTGAGGGGGTTCTCGGGGTCGGTCAGCGCAATGCTGCCGGCACCACCGGGGAACAGGATCGGGAAGATCTCACCGAACGCCGTGCGGGTGTCCTCGAAGGCGGCGACGAAGATCGTCTGCATGCGCTCGTCGAGTTCCGCGATGATCGTCTGCAGATCAGCCCGCGTCTGCTGGAGATCGGCGAGCTGCTCGGTCAGGAAGGCGTGCCGTTGTTCGAGCGCGGCGAACTCCTCCAGCGCGAGCGGGTTCACGCGCCCCAGCTGAGCGAGTTTGCGCTCCGCCTCCTGCAGGCGGCGCTTCTGCGCTGAACGGTCGAACGGCTCGGAGCCCTCGCCGTCCGCGCGGGGAACGTCCTGGTCGGGACCATACTCGGAGACGAGGATGTCTTCGTCCAGCGACAGCTCGGACTGCACGCGTTCGAGCAGGCTCGTGACGTGGAGCTTCTTCTCGTGCATCTGCAGCTCGAGTCCGTGGACGCTCTCGGTGAGACGAGCAAGTCGATCGCGCACCGCCGCTTCCTCGGCGCGGGCCTTGCTCAGATCAGCGGTGACGGCCGAACGGGCCGTCTCTGCCGCGGCGAGCTCGACCCGCGCCTGGCTGACCGACCTGTCGACCGAATCCAGCAGCGCGGGCAGCGCCGCGGCGACATCGGCCGCGACTTCGCGCTGCGCCCGCCGGATGACGGCTCGGCGCGCAGCGGCGGCCGCCGCGGCACGCTCACGCTCGCGCTGCTGCTCCAGCTGAACGATGCGGACCTCACCGGCACGCACGCGCTCGCGGAGCGTCTCGATGTCGAGGCGCGCGCGCATCTCCCTCTCGCGCGCGGTCTCGAGGTCGGCGAGCATCCCCTCCCTCGCTGACGCATCCAACATCGGACGGGGCGCCTCTCGCGCGCGGGCGAGGGCCTCGTCGGCCACGCGTGCGGTCTCTTCGGCGTCGGCGACCGCCGCCTGCGCCTGAACAAGACCCGCCGCGAGACGCTCGCACTCGGCGACGGCCGCCTCGTGCCGAACGGTCACGCGATTGAGCTTCTCCGCGTGCGCGGCCAGCGCGGCGTCGTGCGCGCGCAGTGTCGCGAGGGTCTCCTTCGTGCGCGCACGGGCAGCGGTGAGCTTCCCCTGAGCTTCCGAGAGGGCCTCCCGCAGGGAATCTGCGACCACCGAGATCTCCGACAGCCTTTCCGCCGCTGCGTCGCGCTCGGCCGCCAGCTCGAGACGCGAACGCCCCGACCCCGAGCCGGCCCGCAGCGTGCGCGCGGTGAGGACCGCTCCGTCGCGCGTGACGACGGCCGTTCCCGGCGGAGCCGACGCGAGGACCGGGCGCAGTGCCTCGGCCGACGACATGTCGTCGACGATGACGACGCCCGACAGGATTCCCCGCACCCCGGGCGGGGCTGTGACGACGTCGACCGCACGCACTCCCCCGTCGATCGCGGCGGCGCCGTCGGCATCGGGGGCATCGGCGATCGCGATCTCGACGACGCCGAGTTCGCCGTCGCGGGCCGCGTGGGCGGCAGCGAACGCCGCCGCGCCGTCTTCCACGAGAAGCCCCTCGGCGAGTGACCCCAGCGCCGCGGCGATCGCCGCCTCATACCCGGACGTGACCTTGACCGCATCGCCGACCAGACCCCGGATGCCATCGGTCCCACTCGCGACGAGGTCCGCCGCCGCGTTGCGCACGTCGAGCGCGCGCCCGAGCGCGGCTGTCTGCGCCGTCAACGCGTCGCGTTCACGCTCGGCGGCGTGGAGGCGGTCCCGCAGCTGCGCGACCTCTGTCTCGGTGTCGTTGGTCTCACGCTGAGCGCGCTCGTAGGCCGCAGCGTGCTCGGCCGTGGACTCCTCCGGGGTGACGTCGGGGTCGAGCGCCGTGCGGGCCTCCTCCGCTTCGGCGCGTCGTTCGAGCGCCGCGTCGAGCGCCCGCTGCTGCCGTTCGACCGCGGCGCGCACCGCCGCGAGGCCGGAGGCCGCGGCGTCAGCCGATCCCTGCAGCGCCGTGAGCTTCATGTCATGCTCCGACACGAGCGCGCTCTGCGCCGCGATGTCGGCGTCGAGAGCGTCCAGCTCCGCCCGTGCCCGCGCGACGCCGCGGGCCTCCTCCGCCGCGGCATCCTGCGCATCACCCAGGCCCGCCGCGATCTCGTCGATCTCGGTGCGCAGGTCGTCGATCATGGCCTGGGTCACCGTCGGTGCCACCGTCGACGCGTCACCCTCATCGTCGGCGAGCAGGGTGAGGCGCTGACCGGCGAGCGTGTACAGGCCCCGCAACCGTTCCTGCACCTGCTCGAGCGAGAAGGCCACCCGTCGAGCCCGGTCCACCGCCTCCGACCGCTGTTCCTCCTCGAGGCGTTCGACCTTCCGCCGGATGCCGTCCGCCTGATCCTGCAGCATGAGGCGCTCGGTGTGTCGCTCGCTCTCGGCGGCGGCGGCGTCTCGCAGCTCATGCCGGAGTCGCACGAGTTCGTCGGCGAAGAGACGGGCCTTGGCGTCTCGGACGATCGCGGCGATCGTCGCCGCTTCCCGGGCGATCTCCGCCTGCTTGCCGAGCGGCTTCAACTGACGACGCAGCTCACCCGCGAGGTCGCTCAGCCGCGTGAGGTTGGTTTCCATCGCCTCGAGCTTGCGGACCGTCTTCTCTTTGCGACGACGGTGCTTGAGGATTCCCGCGGCCTCCTCGATGAAGCCACGGCGCTCCTCCGCCGACGCTTGCAGCACGCTGTCCAGGCGCCCCTGCCCGATGATCACGTGCATCTCGCGTCCGAGACCGGAGTCGCTGAGCAACTCCTGCACGTCCAGGAGCCGGCACGTCTGTCCGTTGATCGCGTACTCGCTGGCACCGGTGCGGAACAGGGTGCGGCTGATCGTCACCTCGCTGTACTCGATGGGCAGCGCGCCGTCGGAGTTGTCGATGGTGAGCTGCACCTCGGCGCGACCGAGCGGACCGCGCGTGGACGTGCCCGCGAAGATGACGTCCTCCATCTTGCCGCCGCGGAGGGTCTTCGCGCCCTGCTCCCCCATGACCCAGGCCAGCGCGTCGACGACGTTGGACTTGCCCGACCCGTTCGGGCCGACGATGCATGTGACCCCGGGTTCCAGCGCGAACGTCGTCGACTGGGCGAACGACTTGAAGCCCTTCAGCGTGACGCTCTTCAGGTGCATACGGATGCGCCTTCCCGACAGGTGGACTTCCGCTTCACGCTACCCGACGACCCGCGGAATCCCGCGGTGGCTGGCCGATCGGTCGCGCGTTCGACGCGCCCGGATGTCACCCGTTTCTGGATCTTCGCTTGACATTCGCTGAACGACACCGCTAGCGTCGGGGGTCGCAACCGACGTCGAAAGGAGGTCACACCATGATTCGCAACACCACCGGCTTCATCGCCACCCCCGTGCTGTCTGCACCCCTGCGTGGAGTGACCACCGCCGTCGGCATGCCAGCGCGTCGCGCGTGACCTTGCCGCGTTGAGACTTCGCGTCTCCGCTCCCGCACCGTCATCCGATCATCGGATGCCGTGCTCCCGGGCTTCTCAAGCCCTCTTCGCCCGTCCCGGCCACGCCGGACTCGGCATCTTCCTCGCCTCTCTCCACCGGAGCCTCCGCATGAACACTTCGCTCACGCGCGCGCCGCAGCACCCGGCATCCGCGTTCTCTGTCCCCGTCGTCGAGCCCTCGGCCGAGCGCCGCCTCGGCCCCCTCGACCGCCTGTCCCTTCGCCTCGGCGTCTGGCTGCTGGTGCGCGCCGCCGCCCGCGCCGATGAAGCGGCCCGCCGCGCCGCACGGTCCGCCGAGACCGCGCACCTGGCGCGCCGCAATGCCCTCGAACGTCAGCAGCGCGAGGCCGACTGGCAGCGGCTCGCGGTGCACGCGCACCGACCCTTCTGATCGGGTGGGGCCACCCCCGGCCCCACCCCTTCTCCCCTCCGACGAAAGAACCGACATGATCACCCTCCCGGCCGGCCTCGAGCTGCGCCCCCTCCGCATACCCGCCTCCATCGACGACGCCGACGCCGCCGACTTCCGCGAGATGACCCGCGTACGCAACATCGTCTACGCGGAGATCGCCGGACACGACGACCACGCCATGCCCGCCGACGAGCTCCTTCCCGCATACCGGCCGACCGCTTCGCAGATCCGCCTTCTGTGGTTGGCCGTCGTGGACGGCGAGGTGGTGGGGCGCGTCGGCCTCGACCTCCCCCAGGAGGAGGGCGCACGCACGGCCTTCTGGCTCATCGAACTGCGCCGCAACGTGTGGGGGCGCGGCATCGGCCGTGCCGCCCACGACCTCATCGAGCGCACCGCGCGGGAACACGGTCGCACCGTCCTGCAGTCGTGGGCGGAGCACCCCGCCGTCGCCGGTCCGCAGCTGGACGCGCCGACGGGCTTCGGCCACATTCCCCTCGACCACGCGGCCCGGTTCTTCCTGGCATCCGGATATCGGCTCGAGCAGATCGTCCGTCAGAGCTACCTCGACCTGACCGGCGCCGAGCCCCATCTGCGCCGCCTTCTCGCCGAGGCGGAGGAGGCGGCCGCGGGATACCGCGTCATCCAGTGGATCCTCCCCACTCCCCCGGAGTTCGTCGAGGCCTACGCCGCGATGAAGTCACGGATGGTCACCGACGCACCATCGGCGGGTCTCGACTACGACGAGGAGCAGTGGGACGCCAACCGAGTGCTCGAGTGGGAACGGACGTACACCGATGCCGAACGTCACGTCCTCGTGACCGTGGCGCAGCACGTCGACACGGGCGAGCTCGCGGCGTTCAACGAACTGGCCATCGGCAAGGACCGGACGACCGTGACCAGCCAGGAGGACACCCTGGTCGTCGCTGCCCACCGCGGCCACCGCCTGGGCATGCTCGTCAAGTGCGCCGGGCTGCTCGCGTGGCGCGAGGCGGTCCCGGAGTCGCCGCGCGTCATGACGTACAACGCCGAGGAGAACCGGCCCATGCTGTCGATCAACGAGGCGATCGGCTTCGTGCCGACGTCGTACGAGGGGGCGTGGCAGAAGACGCTCGCGTGATCCGACGCCGTACGCACTTCGCCGAAACCGCATCCCGCCGACATCCGTCCCGCTTCCCGCGGCCGATTCGTCGGCGGGATGCGGTCTCGCGCCCGAACGGCCGAGCAGCGAAACCGGTCAGCGCATGCGCTGGCAGCGCGGGCAGAAGTGGCTCGAACGGTTCATGAACGACACCCGCACGATCGGCCGGCCGCAGCGCGGACACGGCTGACCGGTGCGGCCGTACGCGTTCAGAGAGTGCGCGAAGTACCCCGCCTGCCCATTGACGTTGACGTACTGCGCGTCGAAGCTCGTCCCACCCTCGGCGAGAGCCTTCTCGAGCACCGCGCGGATCTCGGCCAGCAGGCGGTTCACCGAGCGGGTCGGAAGATCGGATGCCGCGGTCTCGGGGTGAATGCGCGCGGCCCACAGCGACTCATCGGCGTAGATGTTGCCGATGCCGCTGGCCACGGTCTGATCCAACAGGACGCGCTTGATGCCCGACGATGTCCGCGCCAGCCGCGCCCGGAATCGCGCGTCGTCGAAAGCCGGATCGAGCGGGTCACGGGCGATATGGGCCACCTGCGTCGGCACGCGCGACAGCGGCGAGCCACGACCGGCGGGCGCGGCATCCGGGGTGTCGATGAGCCGATCGAGAGCGAGCGACCCGAACGTGCGCTGGTCGGCGAAGACGAGGGAGAGATCTCCGTGAACCGGGTTCTCCAGCTCGACACGGATACGTTCGTGCCGTTCCTCGGGCGCACCGGGAACGCGCAGAAGCATCTGACCGCTCATCCCCAGGTGGGCGACGATCGCCTCGTCGTCTCCGACCGGCATCCACAGGAACTTGCCGCGCCGCACCGCGGCAGAGATCCGCCGACCGGTGAGCTCCGCCTCGAAGTGCTCCGCCGTGCCCGTGTGTCGCGTCAGCGCTCGGGCGTCGCGCACGTCGACCGAGACGATGAGGGCGCCGCTGACCGCCGGCTCGAGGCCGGCGCGGACCACCTCGACCTCGGGGAGTTCAGGCACGCGCGCTCAACTCGCGCCATGCCGTGAGCGCCGCAGCCATCTCGGCGTGCTTCTTGCTCGACCCCAGCCCCTGGGCCGTGACGTCGCCGACGACGACCGTCGCGGTGAAACGCCGATCGTGGTCCGGACCGGCCGCCGCCACCGAGTACACGGGCGCCGGGAGCGCGAGGCGCGCCGCGATCTCCTGAAGGCTGGTCTTCGGATCCATCGCCGCGCCGTAACGGTCCGGATCCGCCAGCAGCGGCTCGACCAGGCGCAGCACCAGACCGGTCGCGGCGTCAGGACCCGCAGACAGGTACGTCGCCCCGATCACCGCCTCCATCGTGTCGGCGAGGATCGAGTCCTTGTCACGGCCGCCCGTGAGGATCTCCCCGCGCCCGAGGCGCACATGATCGCCGAGCCCGATGGCCCGCGCGACCTCCGCGAGGGCCACGGTCGACACGACGCTCGCGCGTCGCTTGGCGAGGCTCCCCTCGTCGAGCTCCGGATGCCGGGTGTACAAACGCACCGTCACCGCTTGGCCGAGGACCGAGTCGCCGAGGAACTCGAGGCGCTCGTTGTGCGGAATGCCGCCGTTCTCGTAAGCGAACGAGCGATGGGTCAGCGCAAGAGAAAGAAGCTCGGGGTCGATGTCGACCCCGAGCTTCTCGATGAGCGCAGCGTTACGCGTCACCGGACGTTGATCAGACGTCGGCGACCTTGCGGCCCTTGTACTCGAGGAAGAGCTCGGTGCCCTGCGAGTCGGTGACGACCTTCGCCTGGTGGGGGCGGCTGTAGACGACCTTGCCGTTCTCGATGGTCTTGACCAGCGCGGGGGCTTCGGCCTTCCACTGCGCGCGACGCGAGCGGGTGTTGGAGCGGGAGACCTTCCGCTTCGGGGGGTTACCTGCCATGGCTAGCTCTTCTCTGTCTTGGGGGCGGCGCGGAGCGCATCGCCGTCGTCTGGGGTGTACTGCTGGAGCGCGGCCCACCGAGGATCGACAGGCGTCTGCTCCGTGTCACCGGCGCTCTCCGTCAGCTTCTCACCCGTGACCGGGTCGAGCCCGAGGCAATCCGGCTGACACACCGGCTGGAACGGAAGCGAGAGGACAATGGCATCCCGGACCAGATTTTCAAGATCCACGTGGTCGTCTTGAACTTCGAAGTCGTTCGCTTCGTCCCCAGGATACGCGAAAAGTTCCTGGAACTCGACTTCGACAGGCTCGGTGATGTCGGTGAGGCAACGGCCGCACACTCCCGTCGCCGTGGTGTCGACGGTTCCCGACACGAGAATGCCTTCGTGCACCGACTCCAGGCGCACGTCGATCTCGAGCGGTTCCGCGGCGGCGACGGACACGAGGCCCTCGCCCCACTTCTCCGGAGCGGGGATGTCGAGCTCGTGCTCGCGCATCTCGCCCGGCTTGCGCTCGATATCGCGCACGGGGAGCTGGAAGGGGCCGGGGCGGTGGGTTCTCACGGTCGTCCATGCTACCCGCGCGGCCCTGAACGGGGGCCGTGCGGAACGAGGGCTCAGAGCCCGCGCGCGCCGGTGTCGAGGAACCGAGCAACCGGGCCCGGCACGTAGGGCGAGACGTCGCCGCCGAGCGCGGCGACCTGACGCACGAGCGAGCTGGAGACAAGCGCGTGCGAAGGGTCGGGCAGGAGGAACACCGTCTCGACGTGCGCGAGGTCGCGGTTCACGATCGCCATGGGAGTCTCGTAAGCGACGTCGACCTGGGACCGGATGCCCTTGACGAGAACCTGTGCCCCCACGTCGGTGGCGTAATCGACGAGCAGGCCCATGCTCCACGCCGCGACGATGACGTCGCCCTCGATGCCCTCCTCCTGGATCGACTGCTCGAGGAGAGCCTGACGCTGGGCGATGGGCAGCATCGCCTCTTTGCCGGGATTGTGGACGACCAGCACGTGCAACTGATCGAACAGACCGGCGGCCCGGCGGATCACGTCGAGGTGCCCCCGCGTCGGAGGGTCGAAGGAACCGGGTACGACGGCGATCCGCGGACTCATATCGCCAGCCTACCGATCAGGACTTGGCGAGGGCCGCGCGCTCCTCGACGCCCACCCGACGCTCGAGAGCGGCGGCCAGACCCGGATGCCGGACGAGCGCGGGGTCGTCGGCGAGCACCGCCTCGGCGGCGGCGCGCGCCTGCACGATGAGGTCGGCGTCGGTGACCACCCGCAGGAGCCGCAAGGAGGACCGGACCCCCGACTGAGCCCCGCCGAGTACGTCGCCTTCGCCGCGCAGCTCGAGGTCGACCTCGGCGAGCTCGAAACCGTCGAGCGTCCGGGCCACAGCCTCCACCCGCGACCGCGACGACGTGCCGGGCGCCGCCTCGGTCACGAGCAGACACAGGCCGGGCAGGCCACCGCGACCCACGCGCCCTCGCAGCTGGTGCAGCTGCGAGACGCCGAAGCGGTCGGCCTCGAGGATCACCATGGTCGACGCGTTCGGCACGTCGACACCGACCTCGATGACGGTCGTGGCCACCAGGACGTCGATGTCGCCGCGCGCGAACGCCTGCATCACGGCATCCTTCTCGTCGGCGTGCATCTTGCCGTGGAGGATCTCGACCCGGATATCGGCGAAAGCGGGCAGAGTGCCGAGCAGGGCCTGCACCTGCACGACGCCCCAGCGCGTGCGTGTGTCGGCGGAATCCGCTGCGGGTTCGTCACCGACCTCGTCGCTCGTGAGCTTCTCGGCGTCGATCGCCGCGCAGACCACGAAGGCCTGGCGCGACTGCGCGACCTCTTCGGCCACCCGGTCCCACACCCGCGCGAACCACCCGGGCTTTTCGGCCAGCGGTGCCACGAAAGTCTGGATGCCGGCGCGCCCCGCGGGCATCGTGCGAATCGTGGAGACGTCCAGGTCGCCGAACACCGTCATCGCGACGGTGCGAGGAATGGGCGTCGCGGTCAGAACGAGCGTGTGCGGCGAGTCGCCCTTCGCACGGAGCGCCTCGCGCTGATCGACGCCGAAGCGGTGCTGCTCGTCGACGACGACGAATCCCAGATCGGCGAAGGTGGTCGTGGAACTCAGCAGGGCGTGCGTTCCGACGACGATCCTCGCCTGACCGGATGCCACGCGCAGCGCGGCGCGACGGCGTTCCGCAGCCGGGAGCTGCCCGGTGAGCAACGTGGGCATGAGTTCGGGCGCGAGCTGCGGGCCGAGCATCTTCGCGATCGAGCGCACGTGCTGTGCCGCCAGGACCTCGGTGGGGGCGATGAGGGCGGACTGTCCCCCGGACTCGGCGACCTGCAGCATGGCGCGCAGGGCGACGAGGGTCTTGCCCGAACCGACTTCGCCCTGAACGAGACGGTTCATGGGCCAGTCGCCCACGAGGTCGCCGGCGATGCGTGCCCCCACGCTCTGCTGATCGGGCGTCAGCTCGAACGGCAGCGCCGCGTCGAAGCGCTCGAGAAGGCCCCCCGGCGCTGCGGGTCGTCGAGTCGCCGACAGTGCGCGCACGAACTGCCGCTGTTGCAGCAACGCCGTCTGCAGCACGAACGCCTCTTGCATGCGCAGGGTCGCGACGGCGGGGGGAATCTCGTCGTCGTGGTACGGACGGTGGATGTGCTCGAGCGCGGTCCGTGCGCTCACGAGACCGTGCCGCGCGCGGAGATCGTCGGGCAGCGGGTCATCGACGCTGCCCAGAGCATCGAGGACGAGGGCGATCGTCTTCTGCACGAGGGGACTCGGCACGGAACTGGTCGCCGGGTAGATCGGGATGGGCCGCTTGGCGTTCACCTCGGCCTCGGCGCGCGCCTCTTCGAGATCGTCGAAGAGCGAGTAGTCGGGGTGGGTGAGCTGCGTCTGACGCCGGTACTCGCCCACCTTGCCCGAGAAGATGCCCCGGCGCCCGGGCGTGAGGTCTTTCAGACGCCACGACTGGTTGAAGAACGTCAGCGACAGGCGACCGTCACCGTCGCTGATGATCACCTCGAGCAGCGAGCCGCGCCGGTTCTGCATGCGCCGCTCCGTGGCGCTGACCACCTCGGCCACGATCGTGACGGGCTCGCCCAGGGGTAGCGACGCGATGGGCGTCAGCTCGCCGCGCCGGGCGTATCGGCGCGGGTAGTGCTCGAGCAGTTCGCCGACGGTCTTCATGCCGAAGGCGCGCTCGAAGGCGGCAGCCGTCTTGCCGCCCACGGCGCCGTCGAGGCGCGACGACAGCGAGAGACCGGGCATGCACCGAGTCTAGGCATCCCCCCGGACACACGGTTTGTAGGGTGAGGAGGTGACTCGCATCATCTCCGGCCGCGCGGGCGGCACGGTCCTCGACGTCCCGGCCAAGGGCACGCGGCCCACCAGCGACCGCGTGCGCGAGTCGCTGTTCGGCGCGCTGGAGTCGGCCGACCTCATCGCCGGCGCGCGCGTGCTCGACCTGTACGCGGGGTCCGGCGCGCTCGGCCTCGAGAGCCTCAGCCGGGGCGCCGACACCGCCGACCTCGTCGAACTGTCCGCGCCGGCCGCCGCCCTCATCCGGAAGAACGCCGACCGCCTGCGGTCTGCGGGTGTGGGAGGAGTGGCGCGCGTGCATCGCGCGAACGCGTCGACCTACGTCGAGGCGGCAACCGCGGAGTGGGACCTCGTGTTCCTCGACCCGCCCTACGACGCCACCGATGACGAGATCGCTCGGGTCCTCACGAGCCTCGCTCCGCGCTTGAGCCCGGACGCCGCGGTGGTCGTCGAGCGCGCCAAACGATCTCATGCCCCCGACTGGGCGGCCGCCGGCCTCGAGCCCGAGCGCGATCGCACCTACGGCGACACGACGCTCTGGTGGGGCCGACCGTCCCGCTGACCACCGTCCTGCCGCGCGCGAGTCGCCAAGTTTTGTCGCTTGCCGCGCGCGGCAGGCGACAAAACCTGGCGACTCGCGCCCTAGGGGGACGTCAGCCGCGGCCGGCGTCCCAGTCGCGATAGGGATCCCAGCCTGCGTGGCCGGTCCAGGGCCGACCGTCGACCGTGACCGCGACCTCGCCCCGCGGGTGCACGGTCCCGACACGCCGCCCGGGGGCGACGACGCCCTCGGGGAACGTCGCGAGGAAGCCGTGGTCCTCTCCCCCGCCCAGCGCGAGCGCGACGTCCTCGCCCAGCGCCCCCGCGTCGAACGCGATCGTCACCATCGACGCGTCCGCGAGGCGCGTGGCATCCAGCGCGAGACCGTCGGAGACGTCCATCATCGCCGTCGCACCGGCGTCCGCCGCCCGCAGCGCGTCGGCGATCGGAGGGCGGGGGCGCAACTGTCGATCGAGCGCGTAAGAGTCTGCGGGGTCGAGGGCCGCCCGACCCTCCGGGGTCACCGCCACCGGTGAGCCCGCGGCATCCGTGAATCGCGTGAACAGCAGATCCAGGCCCCGAGCCGCCACACCGAGCTCCCCGATGACGTGGACCGCATCCCCGGGCCGCGCCCCGGAGCGGCGCACGGGCGCGCGACCTTCCAGGCTGCCCAGGGCCGTGACGGCGATCGTCAGGGTGTCGGAGACGGTCAGGTCACCGCCCTCGACGGCGCAGCCCGGCGCGAGTTCGGCGCACGCCTGCGCGAGCCCGTCGGCGAGACCGCGCACGAACGCGATCGGGGTCTCGTCGGGCATGGCCAGCGCCACGAGCAGCGCGATGGGTCGGGCACCCATCGCCGCGACGTCGGCGAGGTTGACCGCCGCGGCCTTGTACCCCAGGTCGACCGCGGACGACCACGCGAGCCGGAAGTCCGGACCGTGCACGAGCGTGTCGGTGGTGGCGACGACCCTGCCATCGGGCACCGCCAGCACCGCGGCGTCGTCGCCAGGCCCGACGGGCGCGGTCGAGGCGGGAAGACGGTCCAGGATGCCGCGCAGCACCTGTCCCTCGGACAGGTCTCCCACGGTCGGCTCGGCGTCGGTCACTCCCCCACGCTATTAGCCTGGAGGGGTGTCCCGCTCCCGTCGTTTCTTCGCGCTGCTCGCTGTACTCGCCCTGCTTCCGGGGCTCGCCGCGTGCAGCACGACCGTGGCGATGCAGCCCGCGGAAGGCGCGAACGATCCCGCGTGCGCGCAGGTCATCTCCCGCCTGCCGCAGAGCATCTCCGGTCAGGAGCGTCGGTGGACCGACGCACAGGCCACGGGCGCGTGGGGCACCCCCGCGAGCATCCTGCTGACGTGCGGGCTCGAGGCTCCCGGCCCGTCGACGCTGCCCTGCCGTCCCTTCGACGGCGTCGACTGGCTCGTCGACGAGTCGCAGGCCGCCGAGAACCGTTACACGCTGACGACGTTCGGCCGCGAGCCCGCCGTCCAGGTCTACCTCGACTACGCCGAGGCGAGTAGCGCCGACGTCGCGCAGGCCCTGGCGCCCCTCATCCGCGACTATCTCCCGGCCACGGGACAGGTGTGCACGTCGCCCGCCGACGCGAGCCCCGCGCCGACCCCCTGACCGCGGTCCGCGACCCTAGACGCGGTCGAGCGCGGCGTCGAGCAGGTCGCTGATGAGCTCGGGATACGACAGCCCGGACGCGATCCAGCACGTCGGGAACATCGAGATCGGGGTGAAGCCGGGCATGGTGTTGACCTCGTTCACGTAGAACTCGGTGCCCGTGTAGAAGAAGTCGACGCGCGCGAGCCCTTCGCCTCCCAGCGCCTCGAAGGCGTGCGCCGCGATGCGCTGCATCTCGGACAGCTCGCCCTCGCGGAGGTCGGCGGGGCACACCAGGTCGACGCCCGGCGCGTCGAGGTACTTGGCCTCGAAGTCGTAGAACTCGCGCCCGGTGACGACGATCTCACCGGCGACGCTGACGCGCACAGGTCCGCCGTTGCGGCCCGGCAGCACACCGCACTCCAGCTCGCGACCGACGATCGCCTGCTCGACGAGGGCGAGACGGTCTTCGGCGAACGCCGTCTCGAGGGCGGCGTCCAGGTCTTCCCAGCGCGAGACCTTCGTCACGCCGACGCTCGACCCGGCCTCATTGGGCTTGACGAACACGGGCAGGTCGAGCGCGCGGATTCGCCGCTCCCACAGCTCGCGGTCACACTCGAGATCGGCGCGGGTCACGGCCACCCACGGCACCACCGGCACTCCCGCCGAGCGCAGCACCCTCTTGGTGACGTTCTTGTTCATCCCGATCGCCGACATCAGCACGCCGCCGCCCGCGTACGGGATGCCGAGGAGCTCGAGGAGCCCCTGCACCGTCCCGTCCTCACCGAAGCGCCCGTGCAGGATCGGGAGCACGACGTCGACCTCGCCGAGCGACCGCTCCCCCTCAGCATCCGTCACCGTCCACTCGCGGGATAGGACGGAGTCCGGCAGCCGCACCCGCGTGCCGTTGTCGACGACCTCGGGGAGCTTCTCGGGGCGGAGAGCGAACTTGTCGGGGTCGTCGGCCTCCAGGACGAAAGCGCCGTCACGGGTGATGCCGACGGGGATCACCCGGAAACGGTCACGGTCGATCGCCCGCAGCACCCCGCCCGCCGTGGCGGAACTGATCGAATGCTCGCTGGAGCGCCCGCCGAAGAGCACCACCACCGCCGGTCTGGTCATTCTGCGTCCTCTCGCCCTGCGGCTGGTCGTCGTCGGTCGTGAGATGGGGCGCGATGTCGCGCGGATCCATGGTGCCGTCCAGCACCATCTTCACCTGGCGCACGATCGGCATGTCGACGCCGACCTCCCGCGCCAGCTGGAGGACGGGCGCGACGGATGCCAAGCCCTCCGCCGTCTGCTGCATCTGCTTGACCACGTCCTGGTAGCCGAAGCCCTGACCGAGCAGGCGCCCGGCCGTGTTGTTGCGGCTCAACGGCGACTGGCACGTGGCGATGAGATCACCGAGGCCGGCCAGGCCCTGCAGCGTCTCGGGCTGCGCGCCCTGCGCGACGGCGAAGTCGGTCATCTCGACGAGGCCGCGCGTGATGATGGACGCCTTCGTGTTCTCTCCGTAGCCGACGCCGTCGACGATGCCGATCGCCACCGCGATGAGGTTCTTCAGCACGCCGCCGAACTCGGTTCCGATCACGTCGGTGTTGACGAACGACCGGAAGTAGCGGTTACGTGCGCGCCGGGCGACCGCTTCGGCCGTCTCGGGACTCAGCGAGCTGATCACGGCGGCCGTGGGCTGTTCGCGCGCGATCTCGAGGGCCAGGTTGGGACCGGATGCCACCGCGATGCGCGACGGATCGCACAGCAGCACCTGCTCGATGACCTGGCTCATGCGCAGGCCCGTCGACTTCTCGACGCCCTTCATGAGGGACACGATCGGAGCGCCGGTGTTCTCGACGAGCGGCTTGACGTCGGCGAGGTTCTCGCGCAACGCCTGGCTGGGGATGGAGAGGTACACCTGCTCCGCGCCGTCGAGAGCCTCGGCGAGACTCGTCGTCGCGGTCATCGTGCGAGGCAGGTTGATGCCCGAGAGGTACCGACTGTTGCGCTTGGACTCGGTGATCTCGGCGGCCAGCTCCGGCCGGCGAGCCCACATGACGACCGATGCGCCACCGTCGGCGAGGATCTTGCCGAACGTCGTGCCCCAGCTGCCGGCACCGACGACGGCGACCTTGGGTGCGGGGGCCTCGTGCTTACGACTCAAGGCGGCCCGTCTCGTTCTGCCCGTGTTGCGCGGGGTTCCAGCGCTCGGCGGGGGCCGGCAGGCCCCGCAGGCCCGACAGCATCTCGGCGAGGCGCGCCATCAGTTCATCGGTCGCGCGCGTCAGGGTCGCGGGTTGCGTTGCCGTCGCCGTGTGCGCCGAGAGATCGAGAGCCGGACCGAACTCGACGATCACCTTCGAACGACGCGGGAAGCGCAGCTTCCCGTAGCGCGGCAGGATCTGCTGCACGCCCCATTGGGCCATGGGAATGAGCGGCAGGTTGCCGCCGAGGGCGAGTCGCACGGCGCCGGTCTTGCCGCGCATCGGCCAGAGGTCCGGGTCGCGCGTGAGGGTGCCCTCGGGGTAGACGATGACCCCGCGACCGTCGCGGGCGATGTCCTGCGCCGCCGTGATCGACTGGGTGGCGCTCGTCGAGGTGCGCGGCACGGGGACCATGCCGGTGGCACGCAGCGCCGCCCCGAGCACGGGAACCTTGAACAGGCTCTCCTTCGCCATGAAGCGCGGCGCGCGCCCGGCCCGCCACACGGCCACCGCGACGACGAGCGGGTCGAACTCGGAGTTGTGATTGGGCGCCAGCACGTAGGCCCCCTCGCGAGGAAGGTTCTCGACGCCCCGCAGCTCGATGCGGGCGAACACGCCGACCAGCGGCACCACGACCGCCGCGAGGGGCCAGAAGGCGCTCGGCCGGCTCTTCTCGGGAGAGGCGGCCACCGCTCAGCCCACGACGTCGAAGTCGGCGTCGAGAGCGGTGAGCTTCTCGAGGAACTTCTCGTACCCGCGGCGGATGATGCCGATGTTGCGCACCGTCGACTCGCCCTCGGCCGCCAGAGCCGCGATCACGTAGCTGTAGCCACCGCGCAGGTCGGGCACCTCGACGTCCGCGCCGTGCAGCGGCGTGGGACCGTTGATGACAGCCGCCTGCTCGAGGTCGCGACGCGGCACTCGGCGATCGGGGCTCGCGATGCCCTTGGGGTGCACGACGATGTCGGCCCCCATCTTGTTCAGGGCTTGCGTGAATCCGAGGCGGTTCTCGTAGACCGTCTCGTGCACGACCGAGGTGCCCGGTGCCTGGGTGAGCGCCACGATGAGGGGCTGCTGCCAGTCGGTCATGAATCCGGGGTGCACGTCGGTCTCGACCATGACGGGCTTGAGCGCATCCCCACGGCGGAAGAGGATGCCGTCCTCACGGACGTCGAACCATCCCCCGGCCTTGCGGAACACGTTGAGGAAGGTCAGCATGTCCTGCTGCCGGGCGCCCTTGGCGAAGATCTCGCCATCGGTGGCCAGCGCCGCGCACGCCCACGAGGCGGCCTCGTTGCGGTCGAAGATCGCGCGGTGGTCGTAGCCGACCAGACGGTCGACGCCTTCGATGAAGATCACGCGGTTGGGCTCGTACGAGATGATCGCGCCCATCTTCTGAAGGACGGCGATGAGATCCATGATCTCGGGCTCGATCGCGGCGTTGCGCAGCTCGGTGACGCCCTTCGCGCGCACGGCCGTCAGCAGCACCTGCTCGGTCGCCCCGACGCTCGGGTAGGGCAGCGTGATGTTCGCCCCGTGCAGACCGTTGGGCGCCGTGATGCGGATGCCCTCGTAGCTCTTGTCGACGACGGCGCCGAAGGCGCGCAGCGCATCCATGTGGAAGTTGATCGGGCGGTCGCCGATGCGGCATCCGCCCAGGTCGGGGATGAGCGCTTCACCGAGAAGGTGCAGGAGCGGCCCGCAGAAGAGGATCGGGATGCGCGAAGCGCCGGCGTGCGCGTCGATCTCCTCGAAGTGCGCCGCGACCGCGCCGGACGGGTCGAGGTGGAGGGTGCCCTCCTCCTCGCCCTCGGTGACGGTGACGCCGTGCACCTCGAGGAGGGACCGCACGACCTTGACGTCGCTGATGCTGGGGACGTCGCGCAGCGTGCTGGTGGTCTCGCCGAGGAGGGCCGCCACCATCGCCTTGGTGACGAGGTTCTTCGCCCCCTTGACCTCGACCGTTCCGCGCAACGGGCGTCCGCCGCGGATCGACAGCGTCTCGGCCGCCTCCCAGTCCGGCTGTCCGGGGAATCGGTCTCCGGAATCGGTGACGAGTGTGCTCATAGGGGGGTGGACCTCACTTCGTGGACGAGGGGCGGCGGAGCGGCCCGATCGGGCCGGCCGGGCTTAGCGGACCGGGAGGGTCCGCGGCCGCCATGCCTCGCGGCGCGCCTCGAACTGCGCGATCTTGTCTTCGTCGCGCAGAGTGAGCCCGATGTCGTCGAGCCCTTCGAGAAGCCGCCACCTAGTGTAATCGTCGATCTCGAACGAAACCCGGAGGTCGCCGAGCGTCGCCGTCTTGGCATCCAGGTCAACCGTCATCGCGACCCCGGGATTACTTTCGACCGCGGCCCAGATGCGCTCGACGTCGTCCTCGGTGATGACGCCCGTCACCAGGCCCTGCTTGCCCGAGTTGCCGCGGAAGATGTCGGCGAACTTCGGGCTCAGGACGACCTTGAACCCGTAATCCCGCAGCGCCCAGACGGCGTGCTCACGGCTGGAGCCGGTACCGAAGTCCGGGCCGGCGACGAGGATCGACGCGGCGCGGAAGGCCTCTTGGTTCAGGACGAAGTCGGGGTCCTGACGCCAGTTGGCGAAGAGCGCATCCTCGAACCCGGTCTTGGTCACGCGCTTGAGGTAGACGGCGGGGATGATCTGGTCGGTATCGACCGCCGACCGCTTCAGCGGGGCGACGACGCCGGTGTGCGTGGTGAACTTCTCCATGTCAGGCCTCCGCCCCGGTCGCGACGGTCTCGGCGGGCAGCGGATCGAGGTCCGCGGGGCTGGACAGCGTCCCTCGGACCGCGGTCGCGGCGGCCACCAACGGAGAGACGAGGTGCGTTCGCCCGCCCTTGCCCTGCCGGCCCTCGAAGTTGCGGTTCGACGTCGAGGCGCACCGCTCCCCCGGCGCCAGCTGGTCGGGGTTCATCCCGAGGCACATCGAGCACCCCGCGAAACGCCACTCCGCGCCGAACTCGGTGAACACCTTGTCCAGCCCCTCGGCCTCGGCCTCGAGTCGGACGCGCGCGGACCCGGGCACGACCATGACGCGGACGTTCTCGGCCTTCGAACGACCGCGGATGACGGAGGCGAAAGCGCGAAGGTCTTCGATGCGGCTGTTGGTGCACGATCCCATGAAGACGGCATCCACCGGGATGTCCTTCATCGGCGTCCCCGGCCGCAGGTCCATGTACTCCAGAGCCCGCTCGGCGGCGGCACGCTCGTTCGCGTCGCTGATCTCGGACGGGGTCGGCACGACGTCGGAGAGCGAAACGCCCTGACCCGGGTTGGTGCCCCACGTGACGAAAGGTTCGAGCTCGTCGGCATCCAGGAACACTTCCGCGTCGTACACGGCGCCTTCGTCGCTGGGCAGCGTCCGCCAGTAGGCGACGGCGTCGTCCCAGTCCTGCCCCTGGGGCGCGTGCGGGCGGCCCTTCAGGTACTCGAACGTGGTGTTATCGGGCGCGACCATGCCCGCGCGGGCACCGGCCTCGATCGACATGTTGCACATCGTCATCCGGCCCTCCATCGAGAGGGATCGGATGGCGCTGCCGCGGTACTCGAGCACATAGCCCTGACCGCCGTTCGTGCCGATCTTGGCGATGACGGCCAGGATGATGTCTTTCGCGGTCACGCCGGGCTTCAACTCGCCCTCAACGGTGATCGCCATCGTCTTGAAGGGCTTGAGCGGCAGCGTCTGCGTTGCCAGGACGTGCTCGACCTCGCTGGTGCCGATGCCGAAGGCCATCGCGCCGAAAGCGCCGTGCGTGGAGGTGTGGGAGTCGCCGCAGACCACCGTGATGCCGGGCATCGTGAGACCGAGCTGAGGACCGACGACGTGCACGATCCCCTGCTCCTTGTCACCAAGCGAGTGGATGCGGACGCCGAACTCCTCGGCGTTGCGGCGCAACGTCTCGATCTGCGTGCGGCTGGTGAGATCGGCGATCGGCTTGTCGATGTCGAGCGTCGGGGTGTTGTGGTCCTCCGTCGCAATGGTGAGGTCGAGACGGCGGACGGGACGCCCCTCGGCACGCAGGCCGTCGAACGCCTGCGGGCTCGTGACCTCGTGCACCAGGTGGAGGTCGATGTAGATGAGGTCGGGCTGACCGTCTTCGCCCTTGACCACCAGGTGGTCGTCCCAGACCTTCTCGGCCAGGGTGCGGGGACGATCCGGAACGTGGATGCCGTCCATCGATGTCGTGCTCATGAGACTTGCGTTTCTCCTCGGATGGGATGTGAGGCCCGCGACGAACTCCGCGACGAGAAAGGCCTAGAACAAGGTCTCGTCGCGGCCGCTAAGGAGGAGGCCGACGATCCGCACGTCGCCACGATACCACCGGGCCGCCGACACCCTCCCGCGTAACACGACGCCGCACATTTGGGCGGGAGGGCCACCCCCGTGCGAGCCTGTCGCCACGCCGACGAAAGGAGAGTGCCGCATGGGCGCGCAGGAAGACGCCGGATTCTCGACCCGGCAGGTGCACGTGGGCGCGTCGACCGCGACCGCCTCGCCGCGAGCGACGCCCATCTACCTGACCGCAGGCTTCACTTTCTCGGATCTCGACGAGTCGGCCGCGCACTTCGCCACCGGCAGCGGGTTCGGCTACAGCCGGACCGGCAACCCCACGGTGCACGCGGTCGAGGAGAGGATCGCGTCGCTCGAAGGCGGCGACCAGGCGATCCTCGTCTCGAGCGGGCAAGCGGCCGTCACCGTGGCGCTCCTGGGTCTCGCCGGAGCCGGTGACCACCTCGTGGTCTCGGAACACATCTACGAGGGCACACGGGGACTGCTCCTGGACAACCTCGCCCGCCTGGGCATCGAGACGACCTTCGTCGACACGTCCGACCTCGACGCGTGGCGAGACGCCATCACCCCGCGCACGAAAGCGCTCTTCGCCGAGACCCTCTCCAACGCCCGCAACGACGTCCTGGACGTCGCCGCGGTGTCCGCGATCGGTGCCGAGCGCGGCATCCCACTGGTCGTGGACAGCACGTTCACCACCCCGTATCTCCTCCGCCCGCTCGAGCACGGTGCGGCGGTCGTCGTGCATTCCGCGAGCAAGTTCCTCGCCGGGCAGGGTGCTGTCCTGGGCGGCGTGATCATCGACGACGGGCGTTTCGACGCCGCCGCCTCCGGTCACCTCTTTCCGCACCTCGCCCACAGCGACCGCCTGGGCGGGCCGAGCTACGCCGAGAAGTACGGTCGCCGCGCGCGCGGGCAGTACCTGCGTGAAAGCGTCGCGCCGCGCTTCGGTCCGTCCCCCTCGCCGCTCAACGCCTTCCTCATCGGGCAGGGCGTCGAGACCCTCAGCCTGCGCATGGAGCGGCAGTCGGCCAACGCGCTCGCGGTCGCGCGCTGGCTCGAGGCCCGCCCCGAGGTCGAGCGGGTCGATTACGTCGGTCTCCCCTCGCATCCGCACCACGCGCTCGGACGCCGCTACCTCACGCGCGGCAGTGGGTCGGTGTTCACCGTGACGCTCCGCGGCGGGCTCGATGCGGCACGACACGTCGTGCAGTCGGTGCGGCTCATCACGCACATGACGCACCTCGGTGACGTCCGCTCCCTCATCCTCCACCCGCAGAGCACGAGCCACTCCGGCCGGACCGTGGCCGAGCGCGAACTCGCGGGGGTCTTCCCGGGCACTGTGCGTCTGTCCATCGGGATCGAAGACGTCGACGACCTCGTGGCCGACCTCGACCAGGCCCTCGACAGCGTGGCATCCGTCGCCACCGGCGGTCGGCGAACGGATGCCGGCACCCGGGGCTCCGAGCGAGAGGTGGTCGTACTGTGACGCGCCCGCAGCACTTCGGGTGGTTCCTCGCGCGCGGGTTCGGACCGCACGGCTGGGGTCACCCCTACCTGCGGTGGAACCACCGCTGGACAGAGCCCGGGCTCTACCAGGACTCCGCGCGGACCCTCGAACAGGCGGGCTTCGACCTGCTCATCATCGAGGACGCGCCTTCGCTCGGCAGCGCCGAGACGATCGACCTGCGGGTGCGGCACGCGTTCGGCGGGCCCAAGCACGATCCGCTCCTGCTCGCCCCCTACCTCTTCGCCGCGACCCGGCACCTCGGCGTCGTGCCCACCGTCAACCCGGCGGCCTACCTCCCCTACACCGCGGCTCGGCAGTTCGCGACGCTGCAGCACCTGAGCGGTCACCGGCTGGGTCTCAACGTCGTCACCGACACCGGCAGCGCGAGGCACTTCTCGACCGCGCCTCAGCTCGGACACGACGCCGCGTACGACCGCGCCGAGGAGTGGGTGGACGGTCTGCGCTCGCTGTGGCGCAGCTGGGGCGACGGTGCGCTCGTCGAGGACGAAGAGACCGGCGTGTACGCCGACGGAAACCTCCTGACTGCGACGTCGCACCGCGGCGAGTACTTCGGATTCGACGGCCCCCTCAACGCGGTGCCCTTCACCGACGGGGAACCGGCGATCGTCTCGCCCGGGGGATCCGGTCGCGGCCTCGCCTTCGCGGGGCGGAACTCGGACGTGCAACTGGCTCTCGCGCCGCTCGACGAGCAGAGCATCCGCGCCTACCGGCGGCGCATCCACGCCGCCGCCGAGGCAGCCGGACGCGCACCGAGCGACGTGAAGATCCTCTTCGCCATCCAGCCCGTGCTCGTCTCATCGCCGGAGGAAGCCGATCGGCTCGTGGCCGCATCGGCCCATCCCGACGACGCCGCGTTGCTGACCATCGCCTGCAAGCAATCGAGCGACCTCGAGACCGATCTCACCGGTCTCGACCTCGATCGCCCGCTGGATCGTGCGATCTTCGGCGAACACGTGTCGGAAGGGAGCATTCGCCGCCTCGTCGGAAAGCACGAGCCGGACGCTCCCCTGCGCGCAATCCTGGCATCCCACGCGCGTCTGGGACGACTGACCGACGGTTCCGGTTTCGTCGGCACGGCGAGCGAGTTCGCCGACCGCATCGAGGAGCTCGGCGAGTGGGGCAACGACGGGGTGCTCTTGTGGGGCGACCTGCACCCGGTTACGGTGCACCGGCTGCTCGACGATCTCGTGCCGATCCTCCGCCGCCGTGGCATCCTGCGCGAGGAGTACGTCGACGGCGGACTCGGAGCGAACCTCCGCGCGTTCTGACCGCCGGCGCACCTCGCTCCACAGGTGGTGCATGTCCCACTTTGTGCAAATCTCGACGCCGCATCCTGCACAAAGTGGGACACGGATGCCGGGCGCAGACGTCAATCGCGTCGAGGCTGCTCCACCGTCGGCGGGGTTCCCTTCTCGTCGGCGACCTGTGCGGCCGCATCCTGCGGTCCCGCGGTGGAGGGTTCACGACGCGACGCGACGAGGCTCGCGATCGTCGCGACGGCCATCGACAGCACGATGACGGCGAGGGAGACCCACGTCGAGATCTCGGGCGCCCACTCGATCGGCTCTCCGCCGTTGAGGAAGGGCAGCTCGTTGACGTGCATCGCGTGGAGGATGAGCTTCACGCCGATGAACGCGAGGATGAAGGCGATGCCGTAGTGCAGGTAGCGCAGACGCTCCAGCAGATCGCCGAGCAGGAAGTACAGCTGCCGCAGTCCCATGAGGGCGAAGAGGTTGGCGGTGAAGACGATGAACGGGCTCTGCGTGATGCCGAAGATGGCCGGGATCGAGTCGATCGCGAAGAGGAGGTCGGTCACACCGATCGCCGCGAAGACGATGATCATGGGCGTGAACACGCGCTTGCCGTCGATGCGGGTCAGCACCTTCTTGCCGTCGTAGGAGTCGCTGATGGGCAGCACGCGGCGCAGCATCCGGACGATGAAGCTCTCTTTGCGTTCGTCATCGTCGTGATCGTCGCCGGGGAAGGCCTGGCGGACGGCCGTGTAGATGAGGAATGCGCCGAAGACGTAGAAGATCGGACTGAAGTTCTCGATGATCGTCGCGCCCACGAGGATGAACGCACCGCGCAGGACCAGGGCGATGATGATGCCCACCATCAGCACTTCCTGCTGGTAGCGGCGCGGCACGGCGAACTGCCCCATGATCAGGACGAACACGAACAGGTTGTCGATCGACAGGCTGTACTCGGTGAGCCACCCGGCGACGAACTGCCCCGCGACCTCTCCCCCGGCGGCGGCCCACAGGACCCCGGCGAAGATCAACGCGAGAGTGACGTAGAAGACCACCCACAGGGTCGATTCCTTGGGCGAGGGGATGTGGGGGCGCTTGAGGATGAGGAGAAGATCCGCGGCGAGGATCAGCACCAGCACCACCAGGGTCACCGTCTGGAACACCGGGTCCAGCTGCAGCTCCATGAGGGCCTTTCGTCGGGGGAAACGCTGAAGTCTATCGACCTCGGCCCCGCGCCGGGGTCATCGGACGGAACACGCGTGAGACGATGCCGCACGCGCGGACACCTCTAGGTGAGAGAGTGCTCGCACGGGTACCGGACAGAGGGAACGGATGCCATGACCGACGACGTGATCGACGACAGGGCGCTGGTCGCGCGCGCCGCCGGCGGGTCGGAGGCGGCGTTCCGGTCGCTCTATCGCGCGTACGTGCGCCCGGTCTATTGGATCGCCTACGGCCTGGTGCACGACGAGGCCGATGCGGAGGACGTCGCGCAAGAGACGTTCGTCGTCGCGTGGCGGAAGCTTCCGAAGCTGACGCTCGAGGGGACGTCGCTCCTGCCCTGGCTGGCGACCGTGTGCCGACTGCAGGCGCAGAATCGCCTGCGGTCCCGCCACCGCCGCGGGACGACCGCGGAACTCGACGAACGGATCCCCGCGCTCGTCGACGTCGAGAACCAGGTCGTCGAGGCCGAGACCGTGGCAACGATCCTCGCGACCGTCGACGGTCTCGGCGAGCTCGACCGCGAGATCTTCCGGCTGTGCGCCGCCGAGGGCTACGGCTACCAGGCCGCCGCCGACTCCCTCGGCGTCTCGCACGGCACCGTGCGCAACCGCCTCTCCCGCATCCGTTCCCGGGTGCGCGCCACCGCGATGGAGACGGAGACCCCATGACCACGCCCACCCTTCCCTCTCTGCGCGACGACCGCGTGGATGCCATCGAGTCCGCGGTCTTCGCACGCATCGCCGACGAGCGCGTCACCCGGCGTCGACGCCGGCGCGGCGTATGGACGGGCATCGGGGCCGCCGCGGCCGTGCTCGTCGTGGCCGCCGTCATCGGTCCGGCGCTTTCGACACCGACCGGCACATCCGGATCGAGCATCTCCGGCGTCACTGAAGCCGGCGGTGCCGTCGACCCCGGCTTCGGTGTCGACACCCCCGACGAGGGACTCCGCGACGTCAGCGGTCAGGCCCTCCCGGAGATGTCGGCCGGAGGCGCTGCGGACTCCTCGACCGCGACCCAGGCCGGGCGCGACATCATCGCCACCGGTTCCAGCACGATCGAGGTCGACGACGTCCGCGCCGCAATCGACCGCGTGTCGGATGCCGCGGCCGCGGCGGGCGGCTACGTCGAGTCGTCGCAGGTCGGGGGCGGCGGGGGTGTCGTTCCCCTGGACGGTGCGACGCCGGAATCGACCACGGCGTCCTCGGGATGGATCACGGTCCGCGTGCCGGCCGACGCTCTCGCCTCGGTCATGGACGGCCTCTCGGAGGTCGGCGAGGTCACCGCGACAAGCGTGACGCGCTCGGATGTCACCGAGCAGACGGTCGACCTGAGAGCCCGTGTGGCCGCCGGCGAGGCATCCGTCGCCCGGCTCACCGAGCTGATGACGCAAGCCGGGTCGGTGGCCGACCTCATCGCGGCCGAGAGCGCGCTCGCCGACCGGCAGGCGCAGCTGGACTCCGACCGGCAGGTGCTGCAGTCGCTCGAGTCACAGGTGGCGATGTCGTCGCTCAGCGTTCAGCTGAACGTCCGGTCAGAGACCGTTGTCGCCGATCCGGCGGGCTTCGGCGACGGCCTCGTCGCCGGGTGGAACGGCCTGATCGCCACGCTGAACGGCGTCGTCATCGGCCTGGGCTTCCTGCTGCCGTGGATCGCCGTGGCGGGTGTTCTGCTGCTGATCGTGTGGGGCGTTCGACGCATCGTGCGTGCACGTCGGGGGGCGCACGAGGCGTAGGGCGGTGGTGCTGCCGAGACCGCACGGGCGCGGCGCTGCTTCGCCCTTCGGCTCTCCGCTGAACGGCCCCGCCAGAACGAGAAGAAGCCCCGACCATTCGGTCGAGGCTTCTTCTCGTTGGTGACCCCAGCGGGATTCGAACCCGCGTTACCGCCGTGAGAGGGCGGCGTACTAGGCCGCTATACGATGGGGCCGCGTCGCAACCGTTCAAGTATGCACTACGGATGCCGCGCACGACAAATCGGGCCGCGAATGACTCGCAGCCCGGGCGTGTCCCGCCCACGGTACCGCGCGAGGGCCCTAGGGGGAAGATCCCGGGCGAATCCCACACCGCTCGTTCACCCGTGGCATCCCGAGCGCCTCGCGTCCAGCGGTTGCACGCTCCCCTACCGGAGGGTTGACTCGCACCCATGCAGGTCACCAAACACGAACACGCGGCTCTGGTGCTCACCGAGGCCGGTCATTCCCTGGTCATCGACCCCGGCACCTTCACCTCGCCGCTGGAAGATCTCACCGGCCTCGTCGGCGTCGTCATCACGCACGAGCACCCCGACCACTGGACGCCCGAGCATCTCACCCGCGTGCAGAAGGCGCACCCGGGCCTGCCGATCTACGGCCCCGAGGGTGTTCGTAAAGCCGCGGCGGGATTCGATGTCACCGCGGTCCACCCGGGCGACACTCTCGACCTCGGACCCTTCCACCTCGAGTTCTTCGGCGGACGGCACGAGGTGATCCACGAGTCCATCCCGGTGGTCGACAACGTCGGCGTCCTGGTCAACGATGCGTTCTTCTACCCCGGCGACTCCTACACGGTCCCGAAGCACACCTCCGTCAAGCTCCTCGCCGCTCCCGTCGGAGCGCCCTGGCTGAGGATCGCCGACGCGATGGACTACGTGCTGGCGGTCAAGCCGGAGCGCGCCTTCGCCACACACGACATGACCCTGTCGGTTGCCGGCAAGCAGATGGGCGACGCCCGCCTCACCTGGGCCGTCGAGCAGAACGGTGGATCCTTCGTCGACCTCGGCCCCGGCGACTCCACCGAGGTCTGACCCCGCCGTTCGGCGGCACCGGGGCGGAGGCCGCCCCACAACTCCGGCAGAACCGGAACGCCGTCCCCCACAGGGCCCATAGTGGGCGATCCCGCAGGAGTTGTGCCGGCCCAGCCCGACGGTCACTGACCGCCGCACACGCTGCCTCGGCAAGAGAACAAAACACCGGATGCCACGAGCCCTACGGCCCGTGGCATCCGGTGTTCTGCGGAGATACGGCTTACTGCGCGTCGAGGTCCGTCTCGAGGAGCGCGACGAGCTCGTCGAGCGCCTGCTCGGCACCCTCGCCCTCGGCCTTCAGCGTCACGACCGTGCCGTGACCGGCGCCGAGACCCATCAGCGAGAGGATGCTGCCCGCGTTGAGGTCGGGGCCGCCCGCGGCCGAAATGGTAACGGGCACCTTCTTCTCCTGCACGGCCTGCACGAAGAGCTTCGCGGGGCGGGCGTGCAGACCCGAGCTGCTGGCGATGGTGGCCTGACGTTCTGCCATGGTGAATCCTTCCGATCCGACGGGGTCTTAGGCCGCGACCTGGGCTGCCGGCGCAGCTTCGGCGACGACGGCGTCCTTGGTGCTGCGGCCGATGCCCTTCAGGGCGACGACGATCAGCGCCGTCACGACGGTACCCGCAGCGATCGCGAGGGCAAAACCCCAGAACGGGTTGATCGCGAAGAACACGAAGACGCCGCCGTGAGGGGCGAACGACTGCACCCCGATGAGCATGCTCAGGCCACCGGTGATCGCACCTCCGACCATCGACGCGGGGATGACGCGCAGCGGGTCGGCCGCCGCGAACGGGATCGCGCCCTCGGAGATGAACGAGGCGCCCAGCAGCCACGCGGCCGCACCGTTCTCGCGCTCGACGGGCGTGAACTTCGGCCGGGCCAGGACGGTGGATGCCAGAGCCATCGCCAGCGGCGGCACCATGCCGGCGGCCATCACAGCGGCCATGATCAGGTACGGAGCCGTGTTGGTCTGGGTCGCGGCGGCCAGCCCCGTGGTGGCGAAGACGTAGGCGACCTTGTTGACCGGTCCGCCGAGGTCGAAGCACATCATGAGGCCGAGGATGACGCCCAGGACGATGGCACCCGCGCTGGATGCGGCGAGCGAGGTGAGCCCCTCGGTGAGCGCCGCCATGAGCGCGGCGATGGGGCGGCCGAGGAACAGGATCATCAGACCCGAGGCGAAGATCGAGCCCAGGAACGGCACGATCACGACGGGCATGAGGCCGCGCAGCCACCGCGGGGCGTCGAAGCGGCCGAGCCACCACGCGATGAAACCGGCGAGCAGACCGCCGATGATGCCGCCGATGAAGCCCGCGTTCATGAGGACCGCGACGGCACCGGCCACGAAACCGGGGGCGATACCGGGGCGGTCGGCGATCGCGTAGGCGATGAAACCGGCGAGCACTGCGACGATGAAGCCCATCGACGTCGCACCGATCATGAACGCCACGGATCCGAGGTACTGGCCCACGGGCCCGAGCGGCGACGTGATGTCGTCGGTGGGAAGATCCCACAGCGAGTTCTGGATGATCACGTTCGCCGCGTTCTGCGTGACCTGGTACCCGCCGAGCAGGAAGCCGAGCGCGATGAGCAGACCGCCACCGGCGACGAACGGGATCATGTAGCTGACGCCCGTGAGCAGCCACCGCTGGATGCGGCGACCGACCGATTGCTGGGCGACAGGAGCGTCCGACGCGGATGCCGCAGCGGCACCGCCCTGCACGCGCGCCGCGTTCGGGTTCTCGGAAGCGGCGATCGCCTCGGCGATGAGCTGCTTCGGCTGTTCGATGCCGCGCTTGACACCCGCGCGGACGACCGGCTTGCCGGCGAACCGCTGCGGCTCCCGCACGTCGACGTCGACGGCGAAGATCACGGCGTCGGCGTCATCGATCACGCTCTGCGGCAGCGCCTTGTAGCCGCTCGAGCCCTGCGGCTCGACGACGAGTTCGACGCCGTCGGTCTCGGCGCCCGCCGCGGTCAGGGCGTCCGCCGCCATGAACGTGTGGGCGATGCCGGTCGCGCAGGCCGTGACGGCGACGATCTTCGTCGTCTTCGTCGCGGTGGCGGTGCGCGCCTCGGCGCGCGTCGCGGCGGGCACCGGGGTGGCCGCGGCCGCGGAGGGCAACTCGGCGGGGGTGATGGCATCCGTGATGATGCGCACCGCGTCGGCCGGAGTCGCCGCGGCACGCAGACCGCCCGTGAACTCGGGCTTCATGAGGCTGCGCGCCAGCTGCGACAGCACGGCGAGATGGGCCTCGTCGGCGCCGGAGGGCGCGGCGATGAGGAACACGATGTCGGCGGGACCGTCCGGCGCACCGAAATCGACGCCGGGAGACAGCCGCGCGAAGGCCAGCGTCGGCTCGGTGACCGAGGCGCTGCGAGCGTGCGGGATGCCGATGCCCCCGGGCAGGCCCGTCTCGTCCTTCTGTTCGCGGGCCCACGCATCGTCGAAGAGTTCCTGGGCGCTCGTCGCGCGGCCCTGCGCGACGACCCGCTCGGCCAGAGCACGGATCACCGACTGCTTGTCGGCTCCCAGGGGCGCGTCGAGACTGACGAGCTCCGGTGTGATGATGTCGGACATTGTCTTGTGACCTTTCGTGGTCAGGATGTTGCGGTGGGTGTGGAGAGGACGGTCACGGCGATCGGCCCGTCGGGCAGGTCGGCCGGTGTCGGGGGTTGTGTCCCCGGCAGGGTCGCCGCAGCGGCGCCATACGCGATGCTGCGGGCGAGGCGTTCGGGGGCCGGGGCCCCCTCGAGATCGGCGAGCAGGTACCCGGCGAGCGAGCTGTCGCCCGCGCCCACCGTGCTAGCGACTCGAATCCGGGGAGCGCGTCCGCGCCAGGCGCCGTCGGCATCGAACAGCAGCGCGCCGTCGGCACCGAGCGTCACGAGAGCGGATGCCACGCGATCGGGCACGAGAGCCGAGGCTCGTCGCGTCGCGTCGGGGACGATGTCACCATCGCCCATGGCATCCTCGCCGAGGAGTTCGGCGAGCTCTTCGTGGTTGGGCTTGATGAGGTCGGGGTGGGCCGTGGCGACGACGGCGGCCAGGGCGGCTCCCGAGGCATCGACGGCGATGCGGGGTGCCGCGGCGCCCCAGCGGTCGCGGACGGCGGCGATGAGGTCGGCGTAGAACGTCTCCGGCACACCGGGCGGGATCGAGCCGGCGAGGACGAGCCAGGTGGCCCCTTCCGCCGCGTCGACGACTCCCTGCGTGAGGGCTCGCACCTCGGCCGGCGCGAGCTGCGCACCGGGAAGATTGAGCTTCGTCGTCTCCCCCGTCGGGTCGGTGATGGTGAGGTTGGCGCGAACGCGGCCCGCGACCGGCACGATCTGCAACGGCACTCCCGCGTCGTCGAGCAGCAGCCGGTAAGGATCGTGATCGTTGACCGGGACGACGGCGCGTGCGGGCGCGCCGGCGGCGGACACGACACGGGCGACGTTGACGCCCTTGCCTCCGGCATCCTCGCGGGACGACGCCGCCCGCTGGACCTCCCCGGGCACGAGGGGCTCCGTCAGGTGAACCGCGCGGTCCGCCGACGGATTGGCGGTCAGAGTGACGATCATGCGACGCGCACCTCCACGTCGGCTTCGGCGAGAGCCGCGGCCAGGTCCTCGGGCGGCGATCCGTCGGAGACGAGGACGTCGATCTCGTCGAGTCGGGCGAAACGCACCAGCAGCTCCTCGCCGAACTTGGCGGTGTCGGCGACGACCACGACCCGACGCGCGGCCCGGATGATCGCGGTCTTCACGGCCGCCTCTTCGGGGTCGGGTGTACTGAGTCCGAATCCGGCGCTCACGCCGTTGGTCCCGATGAACGCGATGTCGGGGCGCAACTCGCCGATCGTTCGCACGGTGTGTGCGCCTACGGCCGCAGCGGTGACCCCGCGGACCCTCCCACCGATGACCGTGAGGGAGACGCGATCGTCTCCGGCGAGGAGATGTGCCGCCTCGAGGGAATGGGTCACCAGTTCGACCTCGGCCCCGCCCTCTGCCAACACCTGCGGCAGTTCGGCTGCGACGGCGGCTGCGGTGGTACCCGCGTCGATGAAGATCGAGCCGCGGAAGCCGGGAGTGAGCAGGCGCGTCGCCTCGATAGCGATCGCTCGCTTCGCTTCCCCCTGCCGGAGCCGACGCTCGGAGAGTGACACCTCCGTGGTGCTCGCGCGGTCGATGCCGACCGCGCCACCGTGCACGCGGCGCAGCGAACCGGTGCGCTCCAGGCGGTCGAGGTCTCGACGCACGGTCTCGGTGGTGACGTCGAAACGTCGGGCGAGGTCGACGACGCTGACTCGGCCGATCTCGCGCAGTTCGCGCTCGATGAGCTGTTGGCGCTCCATTGCGTACACGGAATCTCCTTCGAAGATTCCCACACGTTACAACGCAAAACAACAAGAAGCAACACCCCGGTCGGTGCGGATCGCCGAGAAGGATGCGCTTCAGTCCAACCGCAGTCCCACCTCGGAACCCGCCTCAGGCGGAAGCGAGAACGCGGAGCAATCGATGTCGAGCACCTCGCCGCCCGCCATCCTGACCGAGACGATCTGCCGCTCCCCCGCGTCCCGCACCGCAGTGACGACCGCGCGGACCCCGCCCTTCGGATCGAGAGAGATCTGAGAAGGACGCACCACACCGTCCGGGGCGCCCCCACGCAGCACCGGCGGAACATCGACGACGTCGCCGGTCAGACACGCGACTTCGGCCGAGACGGGGTGACGATAGACCTCGCCCGGCGAGCCGATCTGGGCGATGGAGCCATCCCGGAAGACGGCCACCCGGTCAGCGGCCAGGAACGCTTCCGCCCGATCGTGAGTGATGAGCAGGGCGGCGACACCCACCTCGCGCAGCAACGCGCACACTCCCGTCCGCACCTCCGCGCGCAGAGCCGCGTCGAGGGCGTTGAACGGTTCGTCGAGAAGCACCACCCCCGGCCGCGCGGCCAATGCCCGCGCCACCGCGACCCGTTGCCGTTGACCGCCCGACAGCTGATGCGGCAATCGATCGGCGAGGTCCGACAGCTGCACCAGGTCGAGGAGTCGCCGCACCTCCGGATGCGAGGCGGCGCGACGTGCCGACACTCCCGGCAGGCCGTAAGCGACGTTGCCGGCGACCGTGCGACGCGGGAACAGCGCACCGTCCTGCGGGACGAGACCGACCCCGCGACGGTGCGTCGGCACCGCCGTGATGTCGCGCCCGTCGAAGGAGATACCGCCCGACGTCAGCGGATGCAGTCCCGCGATCATTCGAAGGAGGGTGCTCTTCCCACTCCCCGAAGGGCCCAGCACCGACACGATCTCGCCTCGAGAGACGTCGAGATCGACACCGTCGACCACGGCCCCACGTCCATAGCCGCCGGAGACCGCGTGCAGTCGGAGGGTCATCGATCAGCCTCCCCCAGCGAACGGATGCCGCGCGCCATCGCCAGCGCCGGTACGAGACCGACGGCGACCAGGAGCAGTGCGGGCCACGCCGCCGCCCCGTAGGCCCCCGCGCTCGTGGCCGACCACAGCTCGGTGGCGAGGGTGTCCACCCCGATCGGGCGGAGCAGGAGGGTAGCGGGCAGCTCCTTCATCACCGCGGCCATGACGAGCACTCCCCCCGCCAGGATCCCGGGACCCGCGCTGGACAGCGTCACTCGGCACCACGCGACGAAGGGTCCATCGCCGAGGGTGCGCGCGGCGTCCTCGAGCGACGGCGGCACCCCGGCAAAGGCCGCTCTGCTCGACACGATCGCCTTGGGAAGGAACAGCACTGCGTAGGCGGCGACCAGGGCGCCCGCACCCTGATAGGCGCCGGGCGCCACCGCGAGCGTGAGAGCCACCAGGGCGAGCGCCGCGACGAGGCCCGGCAGTGCATGCCCCATCGAGCTGACGGTCTCGAGCACCCGCACGAGTCGCGTGCGATGTCTCGCACCGAGCCAGGCCACGGGAAGTGCGGCCAGCACGGTGAGCACTGCCGCACCCACTCCCAACGCGAGGGTCGACATCGCGGCATCCCCCAGCTCCTGCGCGGTCGCGGCGTAGCGGCCCGCCATCGGAGCCCGAGCGACCAGGGCTCCCAGCGGGACCAGCACGGCCGCCGCACCGATGAGCGTCAGGGCGGCAAGGACGCCGACCGTGGCCGCTCGGCTCAGGACCAGTGGCGCGGGCGGCGCCGTACTCGCACCGGCCCGGGCGCCGGCCCGGCGGCGTGCGCCGGACTCCGCGGCGACGCAGACCGCGCCCAGAAGGGCCAGCACGAGCCCCAGGGCCGCGGACAGCGCGCGATCGAAACCGCCCGTGAACTGGGCGTAGATTCCGGTGGTGAGCGTATCCACTCGCAGGAGGGCGGGCGCTCCGAAGTCCGACAGGGCGTACAGGGCGGCGAGAAGCGTGCCGGCGAGAGCCGCCGGAATCACCTGAGGCAGCGTGCCGACGACGAAGGCACGAGCCGGAGAGCTGCCGAGGGTGCGAGCGGCGTCGGTGATCGAAGCGTCCATTCGGGCGAACGCCACCATGGTCGGCACCGTGACGTAGGGCGCGGTGACCAGCACGAGGAGCACGACCAGAGGACCGACCCCCGAGAGCCCCGGTACCGCGGAGATCCAACCGAACGCCGCGACGTAACTGGGGAGCGCCATCGGTGCGCACGCCACCACGCGCCACAGCGCCCGTGCGGGCAGGCGCACGCGGACGAGCGCCCACGCGGTGGCGACGCCGAGAGCGAGAGCCCCCGCCGCGGTTGCGAAAGCGATCCCGACGGTGGCGATCAGCAGGTCCATGGTCCGGGAACGGAACACCACGGCGGCAACGGCCCCGACATCACCCGACCCCACCCGCACCACCAGCTGGACGAGGGGGGCGGCGACCGCTGCAGCGACGAGGGTGGCGAGGGCGAGCGCGAACACCGGGGGGCCCGTTCGCACGATGGCGGCCCCCCGGTGTCCGTGGCGTTCGTGAACCGTCAGAGCAGCCCCGCTTGCGTCAGCATCGCGACCGTCTCCCGGACGGAGGAGAGCGACGACAGGTCGATGTCGGGCCCCCCGAGCTCCGACAGCTCGGGGACACCTGCCGGCGAGGGGACGCCCGCGACGAGGGGGTACTCCGACGTCTCCTCGGCGAAGTACCTCTGCGCGTCCTCCGAAACGAGGAACTGCACGAAATCCCGGGCAGCTCGCGAGTCGGCGGCCCCTTCGAGGATTGCGGCACCGGTGACGTTCACGAGGGCCGACACGGTGCCGGGGTCACCGAACTTCAGCTGCGCTCGCAGCGTTGACGGATCCTGCTCCGAGCGTGCCCAGTAGTAGTGGTTGATGAGCCCGAGAGGAACGGCGCCGTTGTTGACGGCTTCGAGCACCTCTCCGTTCTTCGCATAAATCTGCGGCTCGTTCGCGACCATCCCCTCCAGCCACTCGCGCGCACGCTCCTCGCCCTCCTCGACGCGCAGCGCCGTGAGGAAAGCCTGGAAGGAGGCGTTCGAGGGCACGATGGCGACCTTGCCCTTCCATTCCGGCTCCGTCAGCGCGAACACGTCGCCGGGGACCTGATCGGCCGTGTAGGTCTGGCTGTCGTAGGCGATGACGCGCGCACGACCGGTGAGCCCCACCCAGGAGCCGTTCGCGGACGAGTACTCCGGGGGCACGGCCGACGTGACAACGTCGGGGAGAGTGCTGAGGAGACCCTCGGCCTCCACCGCCCCGAGCGACCCGGAGTCCTGGGAGAGGAACACCTGCGCGGGTGTCCGATCCCCCTCCTCGAGCAGTTGCGCAGCGAGTTCGGTGGAGCCGGCGTAGCGCACCTCGACGTCGATCCCGGATGCCTCTTCGAACCGCGCGATGAGAGGGGCGACGAGTTTCTCGTCTCGACCCGAGTAGACGACGAGCGACGTTTCCTGCTCAGGCGGGGAGGGAACGGCCTGAGGGGCGCCGGTGGCGCACGAGGTGAGGGCGATGGTGCCCACGATGGCGAGTGCGAGCGCGCTGAGGGCGGGACGACGACGAGACATGCTGCTCCTGGACTTCGATGTGGACGGTCGTGATCGCGACAAGATCAGGTTAGCCTTACCTATATCGCCCCTTCCCCCCAAAGTGAGGGAGTCATGTCCGCCGTCAGCCCGGCCGCCCCACCTCTGCGGGTGCTCGTCATCACCGATCAGCGCGTCCACGCTGACCTCCTCGCGTTCGCGCTCGATGCCTCCCCGGCCCTCTCGTGCGCTGCCACGGCGAGCACGCTCGACGAGGGATGCCGAAAGCTCGCGGCCTGCGACGTCGGTGCCGCCGTCATCGACGTGCCGGTCGGAGACGAGGTCGATGTCCGGTCACTCGCCGCCGTTTCCCCCGGGACGCGCATCCTCCTGCTGACCGCTCATCCCACCGTCGGGGCGGCGGCGCGTGCGCTGCGCGGCGGCGCATCGGCGTACCTCGCGAAAGACACGCGCCTCGACGACCTCGTCGACGCGATCCATCACGCCACCCCCGACGACCCACGCATCACCGCGGGGCTCGCGATCACCCCGTTCGACACGTTGTCCCCGCGGCAGCGCGACATCCTCGAGCTCCTGTGCCGGGGATGCCGTCCCGCTCAGATCGCGACCGAGCTCGGTCTGTCACCGCACACCGTCCGCGACCACATCAAGGCCCTGCGCGAGGCTCTGGGTGCCCGGTCCCAGCTCGAGGCGGTGGCACTCGCCCTGGCCGGCGGCCACGTCGCCCTGCCTCGACGACGATCACTCACGCGGAGCGCCGTCCGGGGGGCGTCGTCCGTCGTCAGGGTGCGACGACCGAGATCGTGAACGCGATCTCGCGCCCGTCCGGTGCGGTGAGGGTCGCCTGAGTCGTGCCGATCTCGCGCGCCTCGAAGCCGGGGCGGAAGGTCGCCCCGCCCTCCGCCCCGCCCGCGGAGAACTCCGCGATCGCCGGGTCGGTGGTCGTGCCACGCCACTGGTCTTCGGTGCCGTCGTCGACCGCGATCACGAGGGCGGTTCCGACGATCACGGCCACGTCCGTGCCGTCCAGTTCCCCGGGGGAGACGATCGTCGGGGGCAGCGCTTGCGGCCCTCCGTCCGCACTGACGCTGGCAGACGGCGACGCTCCGGCAGGCTCAGCGGGAGTGGTCGGGGACGCACAGCCGCTGATGACGAGCGCGGACGCGACGACAACCGTCGCGGCGAACCAGGTACGAGTCACGGGAACCTTCTCTCGGGGCGAGGCCGGAAGCGGATGCCGATTCGGATGCTACCGCGCGGCCCGTCGATGCCCCGACGTTGATACCGCGCGCCCCGTGCCCGGCGGAATCACTGACCGCGCCGGCGCCGGTTGACCGCTACGGCAGTGACCCCGGAAGCGGCGAGAAGGACTCCTCCGATGACCGCGAACAGCCACATCTGGCCGTCCACGCCGGTGCGTGCCAGCCGGCCGCCGTCCGAGGCCGCGGGAGTGGCCGTCGGTGTCACCGTCGCCGTGAAGGTCGGAACGGGGGTCGGCGTGGGCGTCGGGGTCGGTGCCGCAGGTTGCACGCGGACGGTTGCCTCCTGGACGCGCGCCGAGCCGGCGCCCTCCGCCCTCACGAGCATCGACCCGAGCACGGCATCCGTCGACACCACCGTCTCGATCACGGCTGTTCCGGCCGCGTTCGCGATCACGGCGGGAAGGGCCGTACCGCCGAGGGTCACCACCACCGCCTCGCCGTTGCGGAACCCGGTGGCCGTGAACGAGACCGGCTCGCCGCGTGCGGGCTCGTTCTCGGAGGTCAGGAGAACACCGGGGGTACGCGAGGCCGACAGTTCCGCGCACACGTCACCCTGCACGCCGAACGCGGGAACGGACGGTGCACTCTCGACCCCGTCGTCCTCGCGGACCAGGATGCCGGAGAAGTCGCTCGACCCCGAGACCGCCGTCTCGCTGGTGGTGGCCGCCGTCCCCGCGATGGAGACAGGCTCACCTGATGGGTCTTGGTTCCCGACGATGGTGACGGGAACGGCGAGGCACGTCTCGCCGGGTGCGAAGGTGACACGTTCGGCGCCCAGCCCTGCGGGCGGCGCCTCGCCACCCGGCCCGGAGCCGATGCCGACGTAGGCGCTGACCGGTTCATCCGACGGACGGTCGAGCCACACCGCGACAGCAGCCGTCCACGGTTCCGCCTTCTCCTCCACCCGCGTCTCGGCCATGTTCACCGAGGAGCGTGCCACCACCGTCGGTGCCCCCGTGGAAGGGGACTCGAACGCAAGATCCGACAGGTACAGCTCACCCCACGGCACGCCGTCGACACCGACCTGCGGCTCCAGGAGGACCTCGCGCACATCACCGAGGTCGATGCCGACGACGTCGTCGAGGGGAAGCGTGACCTGCTGCAGCACGACCTTGTCCAACGGGAACGCCCCCGCCGGCATCCGCTGGACCGCCCGAAGATTTAGCGACGACGCCGTCGTCGCGAACTCGGCACCAGTGCCGTCGACGAGGGTGATCAGCAGGTCCGTACCGACGTCGACGCGGTCTCCCGGCGCCATCTTGACGGTGAGTGCCGCGCGGTCGCGCACATCGCGCTGTCCTTCCGGCAGGGGGATGCGCAGGGCGGTGGCGCCGGCGATCTCCCACTCGAAGCGCGTGGCCGGGAACAGGGGGACGTACGGGGCCAGGAACGACGGGTTCCAGTGCGGAACCTGCGCGTCGGAGCGCCCCGAGCAGGACGGGCGGGATGCCATGACCATGGCGCCTTCGCACACCTCCGCGGTGGCGTCTCCGTCGAGGATCACGGGGGCTCCCCCGCCGGCGAAGTCGGTGACGAGATCGCTCGCCGATCGCGGCTGCGTCGCGATCACCCGGATGTCGGCGAAGGTCGTGAGGTTCGTCGACGGGGCCACCGTGCCGTCGACGAAACCCTGGTAGCCGGCTTCATCACCGAGGGTCAGGCGGAAGAACCCCGTCATGAGGGTCGCGCCGACCTGGTACTGCTCGGCAGCGGTCAGGCGCGTGGGGTCGGTCGTCGCGCACGCGGACGTCGTGTCGTCGGTGCTCCAATCGTCGGATCCGCCCACGGGGTACTCCCCCGGCGTCCACACCGAACTGAAGAAGTTGTGGTTGGCGCCCATCACCCAGACCGCCGAACGCAGGACGTCGTCGCCGAAGGCGCGGCGCGAGTCGTCGATGTACTTCTGCCCCTGCTGGTCGGCGACGTCGCCGTCGCAGTACGGGAGGACCGCCATCGTCGTGACGTCCGACAGCGTGCGCCGGGCGAAATCCGTCGGCGCCAGCGGAAGCACCGACCGGATGCCGATCGGCTCGGCCGCGGCGGCGTTGAGCTGCGCGGCGGTGACGACGCCCTCTCCGCCGCGGGAGTGACCCATGAGACCGACGCGGGACAGATCGAAGCGGCCCTCGAGGTCGTCCGACGTCAGACCGGCAGGTGCCGCGGGGTGATCCGCGCGCTCGGTCGCGCGGGTCAGGGCGTCGTCAAACGTACGCGAGGCGGCGCCGCCGTCGTCCGGGCGATCCTCGAAGACCACCGCCTCGCCGCGATTCAGCCGCTCGAGCATCCGCAGAGTGTCGAGCACGAGCCGGCCGCGCGCCTGCGCCCCCTGGTCCAGGGTGAATTCGGCATCCGTCGCGTTGATCGCGTTCGCGGAGATCGAGACGACGTTGTACCCGTGGGACGCGAGGGACCGCGCTGTCTTCTCGTAGCCGAGGTAGGACCGGATGACCATGTCGTCTCCGTCGCACGGCCAGACCAGGCCGGCCTCGCCCGATCCGGCATCCCCGCAGGTGACGTGACGACCGTGCTGCAGAAGCACGACGGGGCGCGCGCCGGCGGCGGTCGTCAGGTACAGCTTGCCGGCGACTTCGCCCCGCATGTCGGTGTAGCCGGCGAGGGCGACGCTGCGATCGCCGAAGTCGTACTCCGCCTCACGGACGGCGTTAGGCCCCGTCTCGGACGGGTCGGCGAGCGGAATGGTGGGGGCAGGAGCGTCCCGCTCCTGCGGTTCGTCACCCCGCGGGGTCGGCGCTCGACGCTGATCGTCCTGCCCCGCGCCGTCCTCCCCCGCTTTGGGGCCGGATCCTGAAGCCCAGCCCCTCACGACCTCCTCCGCCGAGGCGACGCGCTGGTCCGGTGTGGTCAGGGTCAGCGTGCGCCCGCCGTCCGTCGTCCGCGCGATGCCCACCGGTTCGCCATCGACCACGATCGTCGGAGCGTCGCTGACGACCGGCAGGGGCTCCGTCAGCCGCAGGGTGACGGTGTACCCCGCCGGGGCCCTCTCCACCGTCCAGTTCTCCCCCGATGCCACGACGACGTCGTCGGGCGAGAGCGCGGATGCCGGAGCGGCGGCCATTCCCGTCAAGAGCAGAAGCAGGATCGAGACGACGGCCAGGCGGCGACGCCGGGGGCGAGTGAACATCGGGCGGCTCCGGGACGACAGGGCGAACGACCGGAAGCTCACGACGATGCCCCCCGGTCACGTGATTCACCGCAGTAAAGCAGATCGCCGGGGCGGGGCGCGAGCACGAATCTGATTCCGGCGATGAATTGCGCGAAGAATGCGCCCAGGAATGACAAAAGCCCGGTCATCGCGAAGCGATAATTCCGGACTTTCTCTCTTGCTGGGGTACCTGGACTCGAACCAAGAACAACTGAACCAGAATCAGCCGTGTTGCCAATTACACCATACCCCAAGGCGCAGAACCGGAGTTCGTGCCGAGGATCAAGCTTACGTGACGCGGCGCCGAGCGCCAAACCGGCGCCCTCCCGCGCGCGTCGCGCCCAGCCCTCCGCGCTTCAGTGTCCAAGACACGCCGACGCCGGGACCTGGCATCCGCGTGTCTTGGACACTGAACAGAAGATCGGCGGCGAGTCCGGACGCCGACGCACGCGGAACCCGCACGGGCGCGGGACGCGGAACCCGCACGGGCGCATGCGTGTTCCGCGCGGGCGCGGGACGCGGACCACGCGGGCGCGGAGGCGGGCACGCGCACGCGCGCGTGCGGAACCCGTGCGGGCGCGGGACGCGGAACCGAACGCACGCGGAAACCGCACGCGCGAAGAACCCCCAGCCGCCCGGCCGCGGCGCGACCCCGAGCGGCTCAGCCCAGGTGCTGCACCAGGGCGTCGAGGCGGCGGAGCGTCGCGGCCTTGCCGAGAAGTTCCATCGACTCGAACAGCGGCGGCGACACGCGGCGGCCGGTGAGCGCGACGCGCGGCGGCCCGTAGGCCACGCGGGGCTTGAGGCCCAGCTCCTCCACGAGAGCGCGCGAGAGCGCGTCCTGCACGGCAGCCGCGGAGAACTCCCCCTCGGGGACGAGCTCGAGCGCGCCCACGCACGCCACCAGCACCTCGCCCGCGTTCGCCGGCAGACCCTTCAGCGCGTCCTCGGCGTACGACACGTCGTCGACGAAGAGGAAGCCCAGCATCCCCGGCACCTCGCCCAGCAGCTGCACGCGCTCCTGCACGAGCGGCGCCGCGGCGGCGATGAGCGCGCGGTGCTCCTCGGACGGCTCCTCGGCGATGTACCCCGCGCCCGCGAGATACGGCACGATGCGCGCGGCGAAGTCGTCGGCATCCAGCATGCGGATGTGGTCGCCGTTGATGGCCTCGGCCTTCTTCTGGTCGAAGCGCGCCGGGTTGGGGTTGACGTCGGCGATGTCGAAGGCCGCGACGAGCTCGTCGAGCGTGAACACGTCACGGTCGGGGGCGATCGACCATCCGAGCAGCGCCAGGTAGTTCAGGAGACCCTCGTGGACGAAGCCCTTCTCGCGCTGCAGGAACAGGTCGGCCTGCGGGTCGCGCTTGGAGAGCTTCTTGTTGCCGGTCTCGCCCAGCACCAAGGGCATGTGACCGAAACGCGGCACGTAGGAGGTGACCCCCGCGTCGATCAGAGCACGGTAGAGCGCGAGCTGGCGAGCCGTCGACGGCATGAGGTCTTCGCCCCGGATGACATGGGTGATGCCCATGAGCGCGTCATCGACGGGGTTGACGAACGTGTAGAGCGGGACGCCGCCGGCCCGCACGATGACGAAGTCGGGGAAGGACCCGGCGGGGAAGGTGACCTCGCCGCGGATCAGGTCAACGAACGTGAGGTCTTCATCGGGGACGCGGAGCCGCCACGCGGGCTCGCGGCCCTCGGCGCGGAACGCCGCCTTCTGCTCCTCGGTGAGGTCGCGGTCGAAGTTGTCGTAGCCGAGCTGCTTGGCACGGCCGTTGGCCTCGTTGCGTGCGTCGATCTCTTCCGCCGTCGAGTAGCTCTCGTAGACCGCGCCGGCGGCGATCAGCTTGCCGAGGACTTCGCGGTAGATGTCGTGGCGCTGCGACTGCCGATAGGGCGCATGCGGACCGCCCACCTCGACGCCCTCGTCCCAGTCGATGCGCATCCAGCGCAGCGCCTCGAGAAGCTGCTGGTAGCTCTCTTCGCTGTCGCGCGCGGCGTCGGTGTCTTCGATTCGGAAGACGAGCGTGCCGCCGTGGTGACGTGCGTAGGCCCAGTTGAACAGGGCCGTGCGGACGAGACCGACATGCGGAAGGCCCGTCGGAGACGGGCAGAACCGGACGCGGACGTCGGCGCCGGTGGCGGTCGTAGTGCGGGGATCGGGCGTGGCAGACATCCCCTCGATCCTACTCGGGGGCGCCTTCGAATCCGGGGCCGGTGGAGCGCGGACCCGGATAGTCGGCGAGCACCTCGTCGACGGCGCGCAGCGCCGCCCCGACCGCCGGCACGCGGTGGGCGCCGCGGGCCGTGACGACCTGCAGCGTGCGGGCCTCGGCCGCGGGGAGGCGCGGCACCGCGATCCCGGCGACGAGCGGGAGGGATGCCACCGCCATCCGCGGCAGGATCGCGACTCCCACCCCCTGGGCGACGAGGTTCTCGACGGCGACGTAGTTGTCGGTCTCGAACGCGATGTCGGGGGCGAAGCCGGCGCGACCGCACGCTTCGAGGAGGTGACCGCGGCACTGCGGGCACCCCGCGATCCACCGTTCGCCCGCGAGGAGCGACAGGTCGACGGGCTCGTCTCCGGCGGCAGGGTGCCCCGAGGGGACGACCACCACCGTGTCGTCGGCGCCCACGGTCCGCACCGACAGGCCCGTCGCGGCGGGCGCTCCCCGTTCGGAGCGGTCGCCGGGGAAGCTGTACACGAGCGCGATGTCGGCACGGTCCTCCCGGACGGCGGCGATGGCCTCGGGGGGCTCCTTCTCGACGAAGCTCAGCGCAATACCCGGCCGACGGGCCGTGAGCGACGCGATCACTTTCGGCACGACCGTCGACGACGCCGAAGGGAACGCCGCGATGCGAACACGCCCGGCTCGCATTCCCCGCAGTTCCGCGAGATCACCGGCGGCCGCGTCGAGCGCCGTCGTCACCGCCGCCGCGTGGCGCGCGAGCACCCACCCAGCTTCGGTCAAGCGCACCCCTCGCCCCACCCGCTCGACGATGGGGAGCCCGGCTCGCCGCTCCAACCGCCGCAGCTGCTGACTGACCGCCGGCTGGCTGTAGCCGAGGGCGTGTGCGGCCGCCGTGATCGATCCCGTATCGGCGATCGTCTTGACCACGCGCAGGGAGTGCGCGTCGAGGATGTCGTCGGTGAGCCCGTCGGTCATTCCCATACATAAGCACGAGGCATGTTTTTCATGCAAAGCCTCCTGTAGTGCAATAGCGCGGAGCCGGGCACCCTGGACGCATGACCCTCGCCCGTCATTTCACCGGAGGCCGCGACTACCTCGCCGCCTGCACGCTCGGCCTGCCCCCGCGTGCGACGGTCGCAGCTCTCACCGCCGACCTCGACGCCGCGGCATCCGGGCACCCGGACATCGCCGCTGCCTCCCGTGCCGTCGAGGACGCCCGCCGGTCGTACGCCCGTCTCGTCCACGCGCCGACGTCGGATGTCGCCATCGCCGCGCAGACGTCCGTTGCGGTGTCGTTGATCGCCGCGAGTGTGCCCGACGGGGCCGAGGTCCTCTGCGCCGCGGGTGATTTCGCCTCACTCGTCGCGCCGTTCGCCCAGGCAGGCCGCGGAGTACGTCTGCGGTGTGCGCCCCTGGAACACCTCGCCGAGGAGATCACCGCCGACACGTGGCTCGTGGCCTTCTCTCTCGTGCAGTCCGCCACCGGCGAGGTCGCCGACGCCGCCGCCATCGTGGCCGCCGCGGCGCGCACCGCAACACGGACGCTGTGCGACCTCACTCAGGCCGCGGGGTGGCTTCCCGTGGATGCCACGGTGTTCGACGCCACGGTGTGCCACGCCTACAAGTGGCTGTGCGCCCCCCGCGGAGTAGCGTTCCTCACCCTCTCTCCCGGCTTTGCCGCACGGCTTCGTCCCGTGCAGGCCGGCTGGTACTCGGGCCACGACCCGTGGGCGTCCTGCTACGGAGCGGAGGCGCGGCTGGCCGCCGACGCGCGACGTTTCGACGTGTCCCCCGCCTGGCAGGCCTTCGTCGGTGCCGCACCGGCCCTCGCGCTGTTCGCCTCTGCCGATGCCGACGCCCTCCGTGCGCACGCCACGGGGCTGGCGACGCGCTTTCGCGCGGCCCTGGAGCTCACCGAACCGGTGCGCCCCTCGGCGATCGTGACCTGGCCGGATGCCGAGGGCACCGCGCTCGCCCAGCTCACGGCATCCGGAATCACCGCCTCGGGACGCGCCGGGCGGGCGCGCGTCGCCTTCCACGTCTTCAATGACGAGGACGACGTCGATCGCGCCGTCTCGGCGTTGCGCGCGGAGCGGTCGCCAATGCTTACCGTCGTGTCCTGACCCACGCCGCGCCGAGGCAGACGGCACTGACCGGGACGAGCGCCCACAGCGCCAGCCCGCCGTAACCAGCCGCGCCGAGGATGAGCCCCGCGACGATCGAGCCCACCGCGGCCGATGCCGTCATGAGCGTGTCGCTGCGGCCCTGCCGCCTCGGCCGCGCGGCCAGCGGCGTCGCCTCGGTGAGCAGCGCAGAGCCGGCGACCGTCGAGGCGCTCCAGCCGAGTCCGAGCAGAACCAGTGCCACCAGCACCCCGGCCTGCGACCACGACAGCGACGCCGCGATCGTGAGCGCGGCGATGAAGAGCGCCTGCCCGAGCAGCACGGTGGGCAGGCGCCCGACGCGGTCGGCGAGGATGCCGAACACCGGCGACAGCCCGTACATCCCGAACACGTGCAGCGCGATGGTGACGCCGACCGCCCAGGTCACGGCATCCGGGGCGACGATGTGCGACAGGTGCACGGGTGTCATCGCCATGACGGCCGCCATCGTCACGTGCGATGCGGCCACCGCGAACATCGCATATCGGGCGAGCGCGGGACGGTCGGTCACCGTATCGGCGATGGCCGCCGCCGCGCCTTCGCGCGCGCGGCGCTGCGCGAGCAACAGCGGGTCGGGACGAAGAAGCAGAACGTACAGCGCCAGCGCGCACGCCTGCGCCGCGAACGAGAACAGGTAGGCGCCGGTGAGCCGTGGCATCCCGATCCCCGCGCCGAGCACCTCGCCAGGAGCCAGGAGCAGAGGACCGACCACTCCGCCGACCGTCGTGGCCCACACGACCGTCGCGAGGTCACGGCCACGGCGCGCGGTGCTCGCCAGGTCGGTCGCTGCGAAGCGGGCCTGCAGCGTTCCGGCATTGCCGGCGCCGATGAGCGCGATGCCCGCCAGCAGCAGAGGGAACGCGCGCGTCGATGCCGCGAGGATGACCACCGCGATACCCGCCAGGGCGGCGATGTTGCCGGTACTGAGAGCGAATCGCCGGCCGCGGGCCGAAGCCAGCCGCGCCAGGGGGATCGCGGTGAGCGCCGCGCCGAGGGTCACCGCCGCCGTCGCGAAACCCGACAGCTCCTCCTGGCCCGACAGGTCGGCCGCGAGAAGAGCGCCGAGCGAAAGTGTGGAACCGAACGCGACACCCGTGAGCACCTGCCCCGCCGCCAGCACCCGGACCGAGCGCCGCTGCACGTGCGCGATGCCGACCGCGCCCGCGCGCGAACCGTCGGGCGTGGCAGCGGAGGGTCCGGCACCGGGCCGACCGGCAGCGCCCGGCCCGGTGTCAGGCATCGCGCACGGTGTTGCGCAGCACTCCGATCCCGCTCACCTCGACCTCGACGGTGTCGCCCGCCTCGAACGGCCCGACCCCCGCAGGGGTCCCGGTGAGGATGAGGTCGCCCGGGAGAAGCGTGAACACCGACGAGGCGTACGCGATGAGCTCGGGCACGGAGTGGATCATGTCGGACATCGGCCCGTTCTGTCGCACCTCGCCGTTGACGCGCGTCGTGATCGTCGCGGCATCCGTGTCGAGTTCGGTCTCGATGACGGGTCCGACGGGGCAGAACGTGTCGAACCCCTTGGCCCGGGTCCACTGACCGTCGCGCTTCTGCAGGTCTCGCGCCGTCACGTCGTTGGCGACGGTGTAGCCGAAGATGTACTCGTCGGCGCGTTCGGCCGGGACGTTCTTGGCGACGCGACCGATGACGACCGCGACCTCTCCCTCGTAGTCGGTGCGAGAGCTGAGGGCGGTGGGCCGGACGATCGCGTCGTCGGGGCCGATCACCGACGTGGTGGGCTTGAGGAACATGAGGGGCTCGGCCGGGGCCTCACCGCCCATCTCGGCCGCGTGATCGTGGTAGTTCTTTCCGATGCACACGACCTTCGACCGCGGAATGACCGGCGCGAGCAGGGTCACCTCGGACAGCGGAATCCGCTCCCCCGTCGTGTCGAAGCCGGCGAACAGCGGGTCGCCCCCGAGCACGACGAGTTCGGCGTCGTCGACGATTCCGTAACGAAGGGTGTCCTGGTAGCTGAATCGAGCGATCTTCACCGTCTCAGCCTATCCAGGGCATCCGCCATCCGTCCGGTCCGAGCGACGGGGCGGAGCCATACGCGTCCCGGCCTCTCGCGCATAAACGCGATCGGCGCGCAGAAACGCGCTCTACACGTGTTTCTGCGCGCCGATCGCGTTTATGCGTGGGGGGGGGCACCGGGGCAAGCGCGAACGGAGGGGCCCCGGCATCCGGGAACCCCTCCGTGCGGGACGCGGTCAGGCGTCGAGGCGGTACAGCCAGCCGTGCCTGTCCTCGGCGCGACCGTACTGGATGTTCGTCAGCTCTTCGCGCAGCTCGAGCGCGAGCGTCCCGGTGGGCTGCTCGTCGATGAAGTCGCGCCCCTTGAGAACGCCGATCGGGGTGACGACGGCCGCGGTTCCGCACGCGAACACCTCGACGATGTCCCCGGATGCCACACCCTCGCGCCACTCGGTGAGCGACACGTTGCGTCCGACGACGTGGTGGCCGCGGTCGCGCGCGAGCTGCAGCAGCGAGTCGCGCGTAATGCCCTCGAGGATCGAGTCGGACTGGGGCGTCACGATCGTGCCGTCCTTGTAGACGAACACGACGTTCATTCCGCCGAGCTCTTCGACGTTGCGGTCCTGATCGAGGAACACGACCTGGTCGCACTCGTTCTCGTAGGCCTCCGACTGCGGCAGCAGGCTCGCGGCGTAGTTGCCGCCCGTCTTGGCCGCTCCAGTGCCACCCTTGCCGGCGCGGGAGTAGTCCTCGCTCAGCCAGATCGACACCGGCTGCACTCCGCCCTTGAAGTAGGCGCCCGCGGGGCTCGCGATCAGGTAGTAGGCGACCTTGTGAGCGGGCCGCACGCCGAGGAACGCCTCTTTCGCGAACATGAACGGACGCAGGTAGAGACTCTGGTCGGCGCCCGAAGGTACCCAGGCCCCGTCGACGGCGATCAGTTCGCGCAGCGACTGCAGGAAGTACGGGACGGGGAGCTCGGGCAGCGCCAAACGCCGAGCCGAGCGCTGCAGCCGTCGACCGTTCTGGTCGGGGCGGAACGTGTGGATCGACCCGTCGGCGTGGCGGTAGGCCTTGATGCCCTCGAAGATTTCCTGGCCGTAGTGGAGTACGGCGGCCGCCGGATCGAGCGAGATGGGGCCGTAGGGCGAGACGCGCGGGCGGTGCCACCCGCCGCGGACCGACCAGCAGATGTCGACCATGTGGTCGGTGAAGTTCTGCCCGAAGCCCGGGTTGGCGAGGATCTCGTCGCGCTGAGCGGCGTTCTTGGCGGCGAGGTTGCGGGTGACGGCGAACTCGAGCGGGTCGAGTCCGGTGTCGGGGTCGGTGTCGATGGTCGTCATGGTCTCTTTCACACGGTGTCGGGGGGCGCGAGCGACGGCGCGTGCCGATCGGTCCAGGTTACGCCCGGACGCGTCCGGCGATGGCGTCGCCGATCTGCGCAGTGGTTCGGGGAGTGGCATCCCGGGCCGCGATGTCGTCCTCGACCGCGCGGGTGACGCGGGCGGCCTCGTCGCCGAGCCCGAGGTGATCGAGCAGGAGGGCGACGGAGAGGATCGCGGCCGTGGGGTCGGCCTTCTGGGTGCCCGCGATGTCGGGCGCCGATCCGTGGACGGGCTCGAACATCGAGGGGAACGCGCCGTCGGGGTTGATGTTGCCCGATGCGGCGAGGCCAATGCCACCGGTGACGGCGCCGGCCAGGTCGGTCAGGATGTCGCCGAAGAGGTTGTCGGTGACGATCACATCGAAGCGGCTCGGGTTCGTGACCAGGAAGATGGTGGCCGCGTCGACGTGCAGGTAGTCTACGTCGACCTCGGGGTGCTCCGACGCGACGGCATCCACGATGCGCTTCCACATTCCACCGGCGTGCACGAGCACGTTCGTCTTGTGCACGAGGGTGAGCTTGCGGCGGCGCCGTTCCGCCAGCGCGAATGCGTAGCGCACGACACGCTCGACGCCGAAGGCGGTGTTGACGGACGTCTCGTTGGCGACCTCCTGCGGAGTGCCGCGGCGAATGGCGCCGCCGTTGCCGACGTAGGGGCCCTCTGTTCCCTCGCGCACGACGACGAAGTCGATGTCACCGGGATCGGCGAGCGGGCCGGCCGCTCCGGGGTACAGCTTCGAGGGTCGCAGATTGACGTAGTGGTCCAATTCGAAGCGCAGCTTCAGCAGCAGACCGCGCTCGATGTTGGCGTCCTTCAGCCGTGGGTCACCGGGCACGCCCCCGACAGCCCCGAGGAGGATCGCATCATGCCGGGCGATGGCCGCGAGGTCGTCGTCGGTCAGCGTGTCGCCGGTGTCGAGGAAGCGACCCGCCCCGAGCGAGAAGGGCGTCTTCTCGAACGTGACATCGGATGCCGCGGTGGCAGCCTCGAGAACCTTCTCGGCTTCCGCGACGACCTCGGGACCGATGCCGTCGCCCGGGATGACGGCCAGTTTCACGACGCGCGACATCGCACTCCTCAGCGCTCAGGGCGCGTCACTTCGTCGACGCGCCGCGGGTTCCTCCCAGGGTAGTGGCAGCGATGAGCGCGGCAATGACGATCAGGACCGCGCCGATCAACGCGGTGACCACGACACCGGAGTCGAACGCGTGTGCGGCGGCGAGACGCAAGGACTCGGCGAGCGTCGGATCGTCGAGCGTCTGCGACACCGCGACAGCGCCGGCCAGCGTCTCGCGGGCCGCATCCGCCGCGGCATCCGGGAGCCCCGCCGGAAGGACGAGCTGCGCGCGGTAGAACGCGGCCAGGATGCCACCGAGCACGGCCGTGCCGAGCACCGCGCCCACCTCGTAGGCCGTCTCGGACACCGCGCTGGCGGCGCCGGCCTTCGCCGGCGGGGCACTGGAGAGAATGAGCTCGTTCGAGACCGTCTCAGCGGCTCCGATCCCGATGCCCAGGAGACCGAACGCGATGATGAGCAGGGCGAGGTCAGCCGTCGAGATCGCGACGAGGACGTAGGCGACCACCGAGAACGCCAGCGCCGCCGGCACGACGATGCGGGGGGCATGACGCCGCGCCACGGGCACCACGGCCAGACCCGAGACGATCATCAGGACCAGACCGGGCAGCAGGGCGAACCCGGCCACCATCGGCGTGAGCCCCACGACGAGTTGGAGGTGCTGCGCGACGAAGTAGAGGAACCCCACGAGTCCGACGACGCTGAGGAGGTTGACGAGGATCGCACCCGAGAACGTCCCCCGACGGAACAGCGACATGTCGAGCATCGGCGCCGGCACGGTGCGCTGACGGCGTACGAACAGCCAACCGAACACCACGCCGGTGACGAAGAGCGCTGCGACGAGGGCCGTCGGGCCGTCAACCGCGAGCTTCTTGATGCCGTAGACGACGGGAACCATCGTCGCGAGCGAGAGCACGACGCTCAGCGGGTCGAAGCGACCCGGCGCGGGGTCACGACTCTCGGGGACGAAGAATGGGGCCAGCACGAGCAGCGGTACCAGCACCGGCACCGCCATGAGGAAGACCGAGCCCCACGTGAAGTGCTCGAGAAGGATGCCGCCCACGATCGGACCGAGGGCAGCACCCGCGGAGAAGCCCGATGCCCAGACCGCGATCGCCAGGCGCCTCTGGTCGCGGTCACGGAAGATACTGCGCAGCAGCGAGAGCGTCGACGGCATGAGCATCGCCCCGAAGACACCCATGAGCGCACGACCCGTGATCAGCAGGGCCGCCGTGGGCGCGAACGCCGAGAGCGCTGACACGACGGCGAAGCCCGTGGCCCCGATCAGCAGGAGACGCCGACGACCGAACCGGTCACCGAGCGTGCCCATCGTCACCAGGAGTCCGGCGAGCACGAGCGGGTAGACGTCGATGATCCACAGCTGCTCGATGCTCGACGGCTGCAGCGACAGGGCGATCTCGGGCAGCGCGAAGCTCAGCACGGTGTTGTCGACCGAGACGAGAAGCACGGGCAGCATCAACACGGCCAGCGCGAACCACCCGCGCCATCCGGCGCGCGGGGCGTTGATCTCCTGAGTGGGCAACGACGAGGTGAGCATTCTTCCGTTCCGTTTCTTAACCGTCCAGCCGGTATAGTATCACGGACCGCCGCCATCCGGCCATTACGATCGAGAAGCCATGAGCCGCCCTCCCCTTGCCCGCGAAGCCGTCCTCGACGCGTTCACGCGCATCCTCGTCGACGAAGGCGAACGCGCGGCCACCATGGATGCCACGGCCCGCGCCGCCGGAGTCAGCAAGGGGGGACTGCTCTACCACTTCAACTCCAAGAGCGCTCTCGAAGAGGCGCTGGTGAAGCGCCTCGAGACGCTCGCCCAGCAGGACGTCGACGAGATCGAGGAATCATCCGAGGGGGTCGTCGCCGCGCACCTGCGCTCGTCGCAGAACACCGGCTCGCCGCTCGACGTGACGATCCTCGCGGTCTCCCGGCTCGCGCAGAACGGCAGCGACGCCGCCTCGGCCTCACTGCGTCGCGTGCGAGAACTCTGGGAAGACAGCCTCCGGCCGCACACGCGCGACGAGACCGCGTTGCGGATCGTGCTCCTGGTCAGCGACGGCCTGTACTTCAACGCGGTGCTCGACCTCAACGCCGTTCCAGGGCCCACCCTCGACGGTGCAGACCTCGACGCCCTCATCTCGGCCGTCGTCGCCGCGACGACCTGATCTCACCCTCGACCAGCGCCCCGCCGCCCGCCGATCCGGTCGTCTCCGTTCTCCGGCGGGACCAGCGCGCAAGCGGAAGGACTCCGGATGCCTCGAGGGCGACGCCCAAGAGGATCAGAACCGCCCCGACGAGCCCGATCATCCCCCACCACTCCCCCCGCACGGTGTCGGCGATCCCCGTGATGAGAAACCCCGTCCCGACCGCGAGCAGCACGAAGCGGGAGACAAGAGACGCTGTCATGCGTCGATGGTGCCGAGTTCCGCTCCTGGGGATCGATCGAACGTCTCGATTCCACCAGCTTGCGCACGTTCTTCACCAGCCGCGGGAGACGCCATGAGGGGGTCGCTTTCGCGGCCCCCTCACTCGCACGCCCGCGCGGCTCAGCTCTCGACGATCTCGATCTGACGGAACAGGTCGGCGTTCACGGCCTCGCGCATCGCGCCGAGGATGGCGTCCGGCACGGGCGAGTCGACCGTGAGAACCGAGAGCGCGCGGCCCGTGGCATCCGGTCGGGCGACCTGGAGTCCGGCGATGTTGATGCCGGCTTCACCGAGCTTCTGACCATAGATCGCGACGATGCCGGGGCGATCGGCATAACGCATCACAAGGTGGTGCGTCTCGATCGGAACCTCGATCTCGTACCCGTTGATGCCGACGACCTTCGGCACCATGCGGGTGCCCGCGAGCGTCCCGGCGACCTCGAGCGTGGACCCGTCGGCGAGCGTTCCGCGAAGGATCGTGATGTTGCGGTACATCGGGCTGTCCGACTCGACGATCAACCGCGTCTCGACGCCACGCTGCTCGGCGAAGAGCGGCGCGTTGACGTAGGACACCGTCTCGCTGACGATGCGGCTGAAGATGCCCTTGAGGGCCGCGAGGCGGTAGACGCTGACGTCGTACTCCGCCAGCTCGCCGCGCACCTCGATGTCGAGGCTCGACAGCGCGCTGTCGGCGAGGCCGCTGAAGAACTGGCCGAGCATCTCGACCAGAGCGATACCCGGGCGCACAAACGGGTCGATCGCGCCGCCGGCGACGTTCACGGCATCCGGGACGAGGTCGCCCTCGAGGGCGAGCTTCACGGACCGCGCGACCGACACTCCGGCCTTCTCCTGCGCCTCTTCGGTGCTGGCGCCCAGGTGCGGGGTCACGACGACATTGGGGAGGTCGAGCAGCCGACGGGCCGGGCCGTCTTCGGCCGGAGGCTCGGTGGAGAAGACGTCGAGCCCTGCACCGGCGATCTCGCCCGAGGTGAGCGCATCGAACAGGGCGACCTCGTCGATGAGCCCGCCGCGGGCGACGTTGATGACGTACGCGGTCTTCTTCATGCGGCGCAGCTGTTCCGCGCCGATCATCCCGGTGGTCTCGGGCGTCTTCGGCATGTGGATGGTGACGAAATCGCTCTGTTCGAGCAGTTCGTCGAGCGAGACGAGCTGCACTCCGAGCTGCTGGGCGCGCGTCGCCGTGACGTACGGGTCGTACGCGATGACGCGCATGTCGAACGCCTGCAGACGCGCGGCGATGAGGGCGCCGATGCGTCCGAGGCCGATGATGCCGATCGTCTTCTCGAACAGCTCGGTCCCGGTGAACGAGCTGCGCTTCCAGAGCCCCTGAGCGAGCGAGGCGTGTGCCGCCGGGATGCGCCGAGCGAGGCTGAGCACGTGGCCGACCGTGAGCTCGGCGGCGGAGATGATGTTCGACGTCGGCGCGTTGACGACCATCACGCCCGCGGCCGTCGCCGCCTTGATGTCGACGTTGTCGAGGCCCACCCCCGCACGGGCGACGACCTTGAGAACCGGCGCCGCGGCGATGGCTTCGGCGTCGATCTTGGTCGCCGAGCGCACGAGCACCGCGTGCGCGTCGGTAAGGGCCGACAGCAGCGCGGGGCGATCGGTCCCGTCGACGTGGCGCACGTCGAAGTCGGGCCCGAGGGCGTCGATCGTGGCGGGAGAGAGTTCTTCGGCGATGAGCACGACGGGCTTCGTCACGGATGCGGTCCTTCGGAACGGTGCACGGGATCAGCGCGCACCTCCACGCACCACCGGCGCGAACCGGGCGCGCGGCCCGTGCGGGCCGTCTGTCAGCCTAGCGCGGCCCCGGCTCGCTCCCGACCGTGTGACGTGTCCCCGACCCGCGAAACCGCCCAAGCCGGCCGAACCGGCGGCAGTGTGCGTGGGAGTTGTGGGCGCGATGACGTCCTGCGAAGGGGAAGACGGGAGCTCAGCCGCCGTAGAGACCGAAGGAGGTGGCGCCGTATCCGACGATCGCGAGCCAGAACGCGGCGGACAGAGTGAGCCCCGCGAGCATCGCGAGCGAGAACTCCCCCGCGCGGCGACGCGCGCCGATCGCGAAAGCCGCGCCGAAGGCCGCGAGCGGGAAGACGATCGGAAGGATGTAGACGAACCAGCCCAGGCCGTTCAGTCCCAGGGGGCCGTTGACCTGCTGGATGAGCAGGGCGACCGAACTCCACACGACGAACGCGTAGAAGAGGCCGAAGATGCCGGCGATCGTGACCACCACCCACGTGGGCAGCCGGCGTGCGCGTGCGGCGGTGCTCATACGAAAGCTCCCAACGACAGGAACGGCCACGGAACGAGCAGGACGATCCCGAGGATGAGCATCAGGAACCGTTGCCAGGTACGCCATGCGCGGGTGAGGGCGAGGACCGTCACGAACCAGACGAGCGGGGCGAGGGCCGCGCCGACGGTCAGGGCCAGCAATGTCACGTCGGGAATCGGAAGGCCCAGGTCGCGCAGACGGAATCCCGCCACGAGCCAGCCGATCGCGAAGAGCAGGAACGTCGCCGCCACCATACCGATGCCGACGAGGCCGACGTTGCCGAGGGGTGCCGCGTGGTCGGCATCCGCGTCCGCGTCCGCGTCGACGGCGGCGGTCTCGGGATGCCGCGAGCTCGATGCCTCGCGCGATGGCTCGGGTCGCAGCGGCTCGGGACCGTCCTCGGGCCGCAGCGGCTCGGGGCCCGGACCGGGCCGCGGCGGTTCAGGGTCGCCGTCCGGCTGCCCGGGTGCGTGTTCGGCCTCCGCGGCGCGCTCGGGGGCACGCTTCTCGCCGACGTCGAGCGTCGGGTCGTCGTCACCGTCCCAGGACAGGGCGTCGTCGTCGCGCGGTGTGCTCACGCGTCCACGCTAGCGCCGCGCGTCCGCAGCGCGGCGATGCCCCGCCGAAACGGGGAACGCCCCGGAACACTCAGGTTCCGGGGCGTTCGACACGGGATACGCGATCGCCGTCGACGACGGTCAGCGCGCGGCGCTGCCCTCGGTGTAGTCGCTGTCCTGCTGCTTCCACGCGAAGAGGCCGCGCAGTTCCTTGCCGGTCGCCTCGATCGGGTGACCCTGCTCCTTCTCGCGGAGCGCGAGGAACTCGGGGGCGCCGTTGTCCTGGTCGGCGATGAAGCGCTGCGCGAACGCACCCGACTGGATGTCGGCGAGAACGGCCTTCATGTTCTCCTTGACGTCGGGCGAGATCACGCGCGGGCCCGAGACGTAGTCGCCGTACTCGGCGGTGTCGGAGATCGACCAGCGCTGCTTGGCGATGCCGCCCTCCCACATCAGGTCGACGATGAGCTTGAGCTCGTGCAGCACCTCGAAGTACGCGATCTCGGGCTGGTAGCCGGCCTCGGTCAGCGTCTCGAAGCCGTACTGGACGAGGTGGCTCATGCCACCGCACAGAACCGCCTGCTCACCGAACAGGTCGGTCTCGGTCTCTTCGGTGAAGGTCGTCTTGATGACGCCGGCGCGGGTGCCGCCGATGGCCTTGGCGTACGACAGCGCGGTGTCCCAGGCCGAGCCCGAGGCGTCACGCTCGACGGCGATGATGTCGGGGATGCCACGGCCCGCGACGTACTCGCGACGCACCGTGTGGCCGGGGGCCTTCGGAGCGACGAGGATGACGTCGACGCCCTCGGGCGCGTCGATGTAGCCGAAGCGGATGTTGAAGCCGTGCGCGAAGGCGAGAGTCTTACCCTCGGTCAGCTTGTCCTTGATCGAGTCGGCGTAGATGGAACGCTGGTGCTGATCGGGCGCCAGGATCATGATGAGGTCGGCCCACTCGGTCGCGTCGGCGACGTTCTTGACCTCGAAGCCGTCCTCCTGCGCCTTCGCGGCCGACTTCGAGCCGTCCTTCAGCGCGATGGCGACCTCGACGCCGGAGTCGCGGAGGTTCTGCGCGTGGGCGTGTCCCTGCGAGCCGTAGCCGACGATCGCGACCTTCTTGCCCTGGATGATCGAGAGGTCGGCGTCGTCGTCGTAGAAGATCTCTGCCATGGGGATGCTTTCTCCTTGTGAGTGGTCGGTTCGGAAACGGAGTGTCCAAGACACGCTCGAGGCGTGGGGACCGTGCGGCGTGCCCTGGACACCCGTCCGCACGGCGGGCGTCAACCGCGCAACACGCGCTCGGTGATGCTCTTGCCGCCGCGGCCGACGGCGAGCAGACCCGACTGCGCCAGCTCCTTCACGCCGAACGGCTCGATGGCCTTGAGGAAGGCGTCGACCTTGCCCTTGTCGCCGGTGATCTCGATCACCACGGCGTCCGGAGCGTAGTCCACGACCGAGGCGCGGAACAGGTTCACGACCTCGAGGACGTTGGACCGGCTGGCGTTGTCGGCGCGGACCTTCACCAGCACGTGTTCGCGTTGAACCGAACTGGCCGGGTCGAGCTCGACAATCTTGATGACGTTGATGAGCTTGTTCAGCTGCTTGGTCACCTGTTCGAGCGGAAGACCCTCGACGTCGACCACGACCGTGATGCGCGAGAGACCCGGCACCTCGGTGACACCCACGGCGAGCGATTCGATGTTGAAGCCGCGGCGGGCGAACAGGCCGGCGACGCGGGTCAGCAGACCCGGCTTGTCCTCCACGAGGAGGCTGAGAACGTGCCTCGACATGTCAGTCCTCCTGCTCGGCGAAGGCCGGCGAGTGATCGCGGGCGTACTGGACGTAGCTGTTGCTGACGCCCTGCGGGACCATCGGCCACACCATCGCGTCGGCGCTCACGACAAAGTCGATCACGACGGGGCGGTCGTTCGTGTCCAGCGCCAGCTGGATTGCGGCGTCGATCTCGTCTTCTTTCTCCACCCGGATCGCGAGACACCCGTAAGCCTCGGCGAGCTTGACGAAGTCCGGGATGCGACGGGTGCCGTGCCCGGTGTTCAGGTCCGTGTTCGAGTGGCGGCCGTCGAAGAACAGCGTCTGCCACTGTCGCACCATGCCGAGCGAGGAGTTGTTGATGATCGCGACCTTGATCGGGATGTCGTTGATGACACAGGTCGCGAGCTCCTGGTTGGTCATCTGGAAGCAGCCGTCGCCGTCGATCGCCCACACCACGCGGTCGGGCTCGGCGACCTTCGCCCCCATCGCCGCGGGCACCGAGTACCCCATCGTGCCGGCGCCGCCGGAATTGAGCCACGCGTTGGGGCGCTCGTACTTGATGAACTGCGCGGCCCACATCTGGTGCTGTCCCACGCCCGCGGCATAGATGCCCTCGGGTCCGGTGAGCTCGCCGATGCGCTGGATCACGTGCTGGGGCGACAGCAGTCCGTCACTGGTCGGGGTGTATCCCAGGGGGAACTCCTCGCGCAGACCGTTCAGGAAGGACCACCACTCAGAGTAGTCGACCTCGGTCTCGGACGCGGCCTGGCGGAACGCGGCATCCAGGTCGACGAGCACCTCTTTGAGGTCGCCGACGATCGGGACGTCGGCCGTGCGGATCTTGGAAATCTCGGCGGGATCGATGTCGACGTGCACCACCTGGGCGTTCGGTGCGAAGAGCGAAGCCTTGCCGGTGACGCGGTCGTCGAAGCGCGCGCCGAGCGACACGATGAGGTCGCTGTCCTGCAGCGCGAGTACCGCGGGGACGGTGCCGTGCATACCCGGCATGCCGAGGTGCTGGTGGTGCGAGTCCGGGAACGCCCCGCGCGCCATGAGCGTGGTCACCAACGGCGCGCCGGTGGCTTCCGCGAAGGTCTTGAGCTCGGCCGACGCCTTCGCGCGGATCACGCCGCCACCGACGTAGAGCACGGGCTTCTTCGCGTTCGCGATGAGGTGGGCCGCGGCCTGGATCTGCTTGCCGTGGGCCTTGGTCACCGGCCGGTAGCCGGGCAGGTCGATCTTCGGCGGCCAGATGAACGGGGCCTCCGCCTGCTGGGCGTCCTTCGTGATGTCGACGAGCACCGGGCCGGGGCGTCCGGTCGAGGCGATCTCGAACGCCGCCGCGATCGCGCCCGGGATCTCCTCCGCCGTCTTCACCAGGAACGAGTGCTTGGTGATGGGCATCGTGATGCCGACGATGTCGGCCTCCTGGAAGGCATCTGTTCCCATGAGGGTCGAGAAGACCTGGCCGGTGATGCACACCAACGGCACCGAGTCCATGTAGGCGTCGGCGATCGCGGTTACGAGGTTCGTCGCCCCCGGGCCGGACGTCGCGATCGCGACGCCGGTGCGACCCGACGCGGCGGCATAGCCCTCGGCCGCGTGGCCGGCGCCCTGCTCGTGACGGACGAGGATGTGCCGGACGTTCTCATCGTCCATGAGCGGGTCGTAGACGGGCATGATCGCGCCGCCCGGGAGACCGAACACGTCGGTGACGCCGAGCAGGTCGAGCGAACGGACGACCGCCTGAGCGCCCGAGAGCACGGGCGCCGGGGCGGTGCGAGCGGGGGGCCGGGGAACGGCCGTGGCGGATTCGGCGGACATGGTGGAACCTCGGAACCAGGTGGGGGGTGAGAAGGGGACGGCCGTCAGCCCGTGACCGCGCCCTCCGCGGCGGAGTGCACGAGCTTGGAGTACTTGGCCAGAACGCCACGGGTATAGCGCGGGGGAAGCGGCTCCCAGCCGTCGCGGCGAGAACCCAGCTCGGCGTCGTCGACGATCAAGTCGAGAGTGCGAGCGGCGATATCGACCCGTATCAGATCACCATCGCGCACGAAGGCGATAGGACCTGCGTCCACCGCTTCGGGAGCTATGTGGCCGATGCAGAGGCCGGTTGTGCCGCCTGAGAATCGACCGTCCGTCAAGAGTAGTACATCTTTTCCGAGCCCCGCGCCCTTGATGGCCGCGGTGATGGCGAGCATCTCGCGCATGCCGGGGCCGCCCTTGGGGCCCTCGTAACGGATGACGATGACGTCGCCCGCGGTGATGTCTCCCGCCTCGAGGGCGTCCATGGCCGCGCGCTCACGCTCGAACACGCGGGCCGGGCCCTCGAACACCGACGCGTCGAAGCCGGCGGTCTTGACGACGGCGCCCTCGGGGGCGAGCGAGCCGTGAAGGATCGTGATTCCGCCGGTGGCGTGGATCGGGTCGTCGAAGCGGTGGATGACGTCGCCGTCGACCGGGTCGGGCTCGAGGTCGCGGAGGTTCTCGGCCAGCGTCTTGCCGGTCACCGTGAGCGCGTCGCCGTGCAGGAGGCCCTCATCGAGCATGGCCTTCAGGACGACGGGGATGCCGCCGTGACGGTCGACGTCGTTCATCACGTACTTGCCGAAAGGCTTCATGTCGGCGACGTGCGGCGTCTTGTCGCCGATGCGGTTGAAGTCGTGGAGCGTCAGTTCGACCTCGGCCTCACGCGCGATGGCGAGAAGGTGCAGCACGACGTTGGTCGAGCCCCCGAGGGCCATGGCCAGCGCGATGGCGTTTTCGAACGCCTCCTTCGTCAGGATGTCACGCGTGGTGATCCCCTGGCGCAGCAGGTTCACCACGGCCTCGCCCGAACGGTGGGCGAAGTAGTCGCGACGGCGGTCGGCCGAAGGCGGAGCCGCAGAGCCTGGGAGGCTCAGCCCGAGCGCCTCGGCGACGGAGGCCATCGTGTTGGCGGTGTACATGCCGCCGCACGCGCCCTCGCCCGGCGCGATCGCGCACTCGATGCGCTTGAGGTCGGCCTCGCTCATCTTGCCGGCGAGGCACGCTCCCACGGCCTCGAAGGAGTCGATGATCGTGACGTCCTTCTCGGTGCCGTCGCTGAGCTTGACCCAGCCGGGTGCGATGGACCCGGCGTACAGGAAGACGCTGGAGAGATCCAGGCGAGCGGATGCCATGAGCATGCCGGGGATCGACTTGTCACAGCCGGCGAGCAGCACCGATCCGTCGAGGCGCTCGGCCATCATCACGGTCTCGACCGAGTCGGCGATGACCTCACGGGAGACGAGCGAGAAGTGCATGCCCTCGTGACCCATGGAGATGCCGTCCGAGACCGAGATGGTGCCGAACTGCAGCGGGTATCCGCCGCCGGCGTGAACGCCCTCTTTGGCGCCCTGAGCGAGACGGTCGAGGCTGAGGTTGCAGGGCGTGATCTCGTTCCAGCTCGACGCGATGCCGATCTGGGGCTTGTCCCAGTCCTCGTCGCCCATGCCGACGGCGCGGAGCATGCCACGGGAGGTCGTGGCTTCGATGCCGTCGGTGACGACGCGACTGCGGGGCTTGATGTCGAACTCGCCGGTGTTCGGATTCTGCGGAGCGGGCATTCTCGCAGTCTATTGCGCGCGAGCGACACGCTGACGCGCGACGGCCTCCAGAACGTCGACCAGCGCGTCGATGTCCGCGACCTTGAGGGTCGCGGCCGTCTCGGCGTCCCCCACATGGATGCCGAGATCCCCCGTCCGCAACGCGCGGAGGGCGTCCTCATCCGTGACGTCATCGCCCGCGAAAAGCACCGCGGTCGCCCCCACCCGTTCTCGGAGGTGTGCCACCGCCGAGTCCTTGCCCTCGTGACGGAAAGCGAACTCGAGGATGTCGTGTCCGGTACGTCGGCGCCACCCGGGCGCCTCCGCCGCCACCAGCCGGTCGGCGGCCTCTCGCGCCTCCCGGGCGGTCTCGGCGTCCGCCACCCTCGTATGTACCCCCACGCCGAACTCCTTGGGCTCGATCCAGACCCCGTCCAGGTGCGCGACCGACGCCGTGATCGCCTCGCGCAGGCGGTCGCGCAGCGCGAGGTCGGCGGCGTCGTCCGACGCCGGCTGTTCGCCCGCGCCGGGTACCCAGTACTGCACCCCGTGCGAGGCCGCGAGCCACATGGGCGAGGCATCGAGGTGTTCGGCGATCTCGCGGAGGTGTCCGAGCGAACGCCCCGAAACCAGGGCGACGACCGTGTCCGGGAGCGCGGCGAGAGCGTCGACGGCGGCGCGGGCGCGCGGCGTCATCCGCGCGGTCATCGGGTCGTCGACGAGCGGAGCCAGCGTTCCGTCGAAGTCGAGCGCCACCAGAAGCACCGGGGTCGTCGATACCGCCTCGATCGCGGCGTCGGCCGCGGTCACGACGCGACCCCCTCGTCGTCGGCGGCGTCCACTTCGGCGGCGGCCGCCGCGCTGGAGGCGCGGTCGTGGAAGACCGACAGCGCGTCGAGGAACTCCCTCGACCAGTCCTCGACGTCGTGATCCCGCACGCGCTTGCGGAGGGCCCGCATGCGACGGCCCTGTTCGGCCGCGGGCATGTCGATCGCGCGCACGATGGTGTCCTTCAGCCCGTCGATGTCGTGCGGATTGATCAGCAGCGCGCTGCCCATCTCATCGGCCGCACCCGCGAACTCGCTGAGCACGAGCACACCGCGGTTGTCGATACGGCTGGCCACGTACTCCTTGGCCACCAGGTTCATGCCGTCGCGCAGCGCGGTGACGAGCATCACGTCCGCGGCGAGGAACAGCGCGACCATCTCCTCGCGCGGATACGACTGGTGCAGGTAGCGGATGGCGGTGTGGGTCGTCGTGTCGTAGTCGCCGTTGATGCGGCCGACCGTCATCTCGATCTCGTCGCGCAGCTGCACGTAGGCGTCGACGCGCTCGCGACTCGGGCTGGCGACCTGGACGAGCGTGGCATCGTCCACCGTCGCTCGACCGTCCTCGAGAAGCTCACCCCACGCCTTCAGACGGTGACGGATGCCTTTGGTGTAGTCGAGACGGTCGACGCCGAGCAGGATCTTGCGGGGATTGCCGAGGCCCTCGCGGATCTCCCGTGCGCGTTGCTGGATGTCGGGGCGCTGAGCGAGTTCGATGTACGACTCGGCGTCGATGGAGATGGGGAAGGCCTTGGCGAGAGCGACACGCGTTCCCCCCTGGCCGTCCGGCACGGAGATGCCGCTGGCCTTGGTCTCGTAGCGCAGCTGCCGGCGCACGGCGCGAGCGAAGTTGCCCGCATCGGCCACGCGCTGAAATCCGATGACGTCGGCGCCCAGCAGCCCCTCCAGCACCTGCTTGCGCCACGGGAGCTGCGCGTACAGCCCGTAGGCGGGGAAGGGGATGTGGTGGAAGTAACCGATCGTGAGATCGGGGCGCCGCTCGCGCAGCATCTTGGGCACGAGCTGCAGCTGATAGTCCTGCACCCACACGATCGCGTTGTCGGCCGCCGCCTCGGCCGCGGCCTCCGCGAAGCGGCGGTTCACCCGAACGTAGGCGTCCCACCACGCGCGCTTGTACGTCGGCTCGGCGATGACGTCGTGGTACAGCGGCCAGATCGTGTCGTTGGAGAAGCCCTCGTAGTAGTGCTGCACGTCGGCGGCCGACAGCTCGACCGGGACGAGATGCGTCCCCTCGAACTCGAATGGGTCCAGCGCGACGTCGGGCTGGCCGGCCCAGCCCACCCATGCCCCCTCGGCGCGGCGCATGACCGGCTCCAGCGCGGTGACGAGTCCGCCGGGAGAGCGGCGCCACCCGTCCCCGTCGGGGGTGCGGTCCACCGGCAGACGATTGGCGACGACGACGAAATCGGCCTGTGGCACAGGTCCTCCTCGGTAGCTTGACCCCAGGCTAACAGTGGGGTGAGCGCGTTCCGCGGGACCTCTGGAATGCGATAACGCGCATTCTGTCGGGAGACGCTTCGCCATAGCGTGTTTCGCGTCAGCCAGCGTTCCTCGCGGGCGCGGAGCGGGATGTCAAGGCGGCGGGACGCCGATCCGGCGGGTCGCTAGGTTTGGGGTATGCGCCAGTACATCTTCGGAACCGGACTCCTCAGCGCCATCACCGGCGGCGTCACGCTGCTGCGGGGCCTGCGCAATGACGAGCCGTTCACGTGGCGGACCGCCCTGGCCTGGCTGAGCTGGGGCATCACGCTCGCCCTCGCCGTCGGCGCGGTGGTCGACACGCGCCGTGCCCGCCGAGGACGTCAGGTGGCCGGCGACTCCCCCGTCGCCAAGCGCCAGGAGAAGCTCCTCAAGAAGCGCCTGTCGCGCTGACGCCGGAGACGCGGATGCCGGGCCCTGAGACCCGGCATCCGTTCATCGCGTGAGGATCAGCGCGTCGCCCTGCCCGCCCCCGCCGCAGAGGGCGACCGCGGCTGCGCCGCTCCCCCGCCGCACCAGTTCGTGAACGGCGTGCACGACGAGACGATTGCCGGACGCCCCGATCGGGTGGCCGATCGCGATGCCCCCACCGTGCGGATTCACGATCTCGTCGGCGATCCCGAGCTCCGCTTGCGACCGCGCGACCACCGCCCCGAAGGCCTCGTTGATCTCGACGAGATCGAGATCGGATGCCGTGATCCCCTGCTTCTCCAACGCCTGGGCGATCGCGCGGGCGGGCTGCGCGTGCAGTGAGTTGTCGGGGCCGGCGACCTGACCCGCGGCTCCGACGACGGCCAGGACGTCCCACCCCCGATCCTCGGCGACGGTGCGCGTGGTGACGACGACCGCGGAGGCTCCGTCCGAGATCTGCGACGCATTGCCGGCCGTGATTGAACCGCCCTCTACGAACGCGGGGCGTAGCTTGGCCAGCGTTTCGGTCGTCGTGTCCGGCCGGATCCCCTCGTCGACCGTGACGACGACGGGATCGCCCTTCCGCTGCGGAATCGTGACGGGGACGATCTCGGCGTCGAACACGCCCTCCCGCTGTGCGGCCGCGGCGCGCTGGTGCGAGCGCGCGGCCACGGCATCCTGTGCCTCGCGGGTGACCTCGTAGCGGGCGTTCGCCCGTTCGGTGGATGCCCCCATGCTCTCGCGGTCGTACGCGTCGGTGAGACCGTCGTACGCCATGTGGTCGAGCACCTCGACCGAGCCGTACGCGTACCCGTCGCGGGAGTTCATGAGCAGATGCGGGGCGCGGGTCATCGACTCCATCCCCGCGGCCACGACAACCGTGGCATCCCCGAGTCGCAGCATGCGCGCCGCGTCGATGACCGCGGTGAGCCCGGACAGGCACACCTTGTTGATCGTTGCGGCGTGGACATCCCAGCCGATGCCGGCGGCGATCGCCGCCTGACGCGCGGCGTTCTGTCCGGCCCCGGCCTGCAGGACCTGCCCGACCAGCACGGCGTCGACGGCATCGGCGGGGATGCCTCCGCGCTCCAGGGCGCCGGAGATGGCGGTCGCACCGAGCTGCACCGCGGTGAGCGGCGCGAGCTGGCCCTTGAGACGCCCCTGGGGCGTGCGGGCGGCGGCGACGATGACGACGTCGGTGGCGGAGGTCATGCGTTCTGCTCCTCGGGGATGCGGACGGTGAGCGGGGGTTGGGTGGCAGCGACGACCTCGTCGATGGTGACGCCCGGTGCGACCTCGACGAGGATGAGCCCCTCGTCCGTGACGTCGATCACGGCGAGGTCGGTGATGATGCGGTCGACGACCCCGCGGCCGGTGAGCGGCAGCGAGCACGTGTCGACGATCTTCGGAGAGCCGTCGCGCGCGACGTGCTCCATGAGGACGATGACACGAGCGGCGCCGTGCACGAGGTCCATCGCACCACCGGGGCCCTTGACCATTTTGCCGGGGATCATCCAGTTCGCCAGGTCACCCGTCGCGGACACCTGCATGGCGCCGAGGATCGCGGCGTCGATCTTGCCGCCGCGGATCATGCCGAAACTCGTTGCCGAGTCGAAGAACGCCGCGCCCGGGAGCGTGGTCACGGTCTCTTTGCCGGCGTTGATGAGGTCGGCATCCACCGCGTCCTCCGTCGGGTAGGGACCGACCCCGAGGATGCCGTTCTCGGACTGCAGGACGACCGTTACGCCCTCCGGGACGTAGTTGGGAACGAGGGTCGGGAGACCGATGCCGAGGTTCACGTACGAGCCGTCGGAGAGTTCGCGCGCCGCGCGGGCGGCCATCTCGATGCGGGTGAGGGCCATGTCAGCGGGCTCCTTCGGTGACGGTGCGCTTCTCGATGCGCTTGGGGATGTCGGGACCGACCTCGACGATGCGGTGGACGAAGACGCCGGGCAGATGCACGTCGTCGGGGTCGATCTCGCCGGGCTCCAGGAGGTGCTCGACCTGCGCGATGCACACGCGGCCGGCCATCGCGGCGAGGGGGTTGAAGGCGCGGGCGGCCTTGCGGAAGACGAGGTTGCCGTGGCGGTCGCCCTTCCACGCGTGCACGAGCGAGAAGTCCGTGGTGATGGCCTCCTCGAGCACGAACTCGCGCGGCTGTCCGTTCACGTCGAACACGCGCACGTCCTTGGCCGGGGATGCCACGGCCACGCCGCCGGCCCCGTCGTATCGCTGCGGAAGCCCGCCCTCGGCGACTTGCGTTCCCACGCCGGTCTGCGTGTAGAACGCCGCGATGCCCGACCCGCCGGCCCGCAGCTTCTCGGCGAGGGTGCCTTGCGGGGTGAGTTCGAGCTCGAGCTCGCCCGAAAGGAACTGGCGCTCGAACTCCTTGTTCTCGCCGACGTACGACGAGGTCATCTTGCGGATGCGGCCGGCTCCCAGCAGGATGCCGAGCCCCCAGTCGTCGACGCCGCAGTTGTTCGACACGACCGAGAGGTCACCCGTGCCCTGCGCCAGGACGGCCTCGATGAGCGCGATGGGGTTTCCCGAGAGGCCGAAGCCGCCCACCGCGAGCGATGCTCCGTCAGGGATGTCGGCGACGGCGTCTGCCGCCGACGGCCAGGTCTTGTCGATCACGCGGACTCCTTCGTGCAGGGATCAGTGACCCCATCGTGAACTCGTCGCGTCGCGGGGGTCGCGTCGATTCTTGCGATGTGGATGCCAGCCCGCGTAGCGTCCACATCGTGGACAACGCCGCTTCTTCCTCCCGCGCGATGGTGCCGGGCACGCAGGCCATCGCCCGGGCGGCCCACCTTCTGCGCCTCGTGACGGCGGCCGGCACCGACGGCGTCGCCGTGGTCGATCTCGCGCGACGCGCCGACCTGACCCGCCCGACGGCACACCGGTTGCTCTCCGCGCTCCGGCAGGAGGGGCTGGTCGACCGCGACGAGGCGACGGGCCGGTGGCTGCCGGGGCCCGAGCTGTACTTGATGGGCACGGTCGCGGCATCCCGTTTCGACGTCACCGCGGTCGCGTGCGACATCGTGCGGTCTCTCGCCGTCCGCACCGAGGAGAGCGCATTTCTTTCCGTACGCCGCGGCGACGAGACGGTGTGCCTCGTCCGCGAGGACGGCAGCTTTCCCATCCGCTCGTTTGTGCTGTCGGAGGGCGTGCGCTTCCCTCTGGGTGTTGCATCCGCGGGACTGGCGATCCTGGCGTTCCTGCCACCGGACGAGGTCGACGCGTACCTCGACCGCCATGCCGACCTCGCCGAACAGTGGGGCGCTGCGCACGCTCCGGCGCGTCTGCGTACCCGCGTGGCCCATACGAAGGCTCGCGGCTACGCGGTGAATCCGGGCCTCATCGTCGAGGGCAGCTGGGGCCTGGGGGCCGCGGTGTTCACCCGCACCGGTGAGCCTCAGTGGGCGCTGAGTCTCACGGGCGTGGAGTTCCGGTTCAGCGGCGAGCGCCTCGCCGAACTCGGTCGCACCCTGCTGGCGCACGCGCATCAGCTCTCCACGCGCATCGCCGGACGATGATGCATACCCAGGTTATATAACGCGGGTATACTCGTGGGAATGACCCGCGACGACGACCTGCAGAGACTGATCCTCGCGGTGCACGCCCTGACGCGCATCGCGGCCCTCGAGACGAAGAACGACGCCCCCGCGGCACAGTGGCGCACCTTGACGCTCCTGCGTGACCACGGCCCGCAGCGCATCGGCGACCTCGCCACGCTCAGCCGCGTGTCACAGCCCGGCATGACCCGGCTCGTCCACCAGATGGAGACGGTCGGGCTGCTCGTCCGCGGCATCCATCCGGACGACTCGCGCGTGAGCGTCGTATCGGCCACCGACGAGGGTCTGCGCGAGCTCGATCGGTGGATGGAAGCGCTCAGCGCCGCCCTGACCCCGCACGTCGCCGATCTGATGGATGCCGAGTGGGACGCGGTCCGCATGAGCGCCGACGCCCTGGCGGCCCGCGTGGGCCTCGAGCCGGAGGGGGCACGATGAGCGCCGCTCCGAGCGTCTGGAAGCAGCCCGCTCAGGTGTGGGCGGTCGCGTTCGCGTGTGTCGTGGCGTTCATGGGGATCGGCTTGGTCGACCCCATCCTCCCCGCGATCGCGGAGTCGTTGCAGGCCAGCCCGGTCGAGACCGAGCTGCTGTTCACCAGCTATCTCGTCGTCACGGGTCTGGCGATGCTCGTGACCAGTTGGATCTCGAGCCGCATCGGCGCGAAGGCGACACTGCTCATCGGGCTCGGACTCATCGTCGTGTTCGCGCTCCTGTGCGCCCTCAGCGGGAGCGTCGACGCCGTCATCGGGTTCCGCGCGGGATGGGGTCTCGGGAACGCCCTCTTCATCTCGACCGCCCTCGCCACGATCGTCGGGGCCGCCTCGGGCGGGAGCTCCGCCGCGATCGTGCTGTACGAAGCCGCCCTGGGTCTCGGCATCGCCGTGGGTCCGCTGCTGGGCGGCATCCTGGGCGAGGCGAGCTGGCGCGGCCCGTTCTTCGGCGTCGTGGCGCTGATGGCGGTTGCCTTCGTCGCGGTGCTCGTGCTCCTCCGCGGCCCGTCGCCCGCCCGCTCGCCGATTCCCTTCAGCGCGCCGTTCCGCGCGCTGGGCCGCCCGGCGCTGGCGATCCTGGCCGCGACCGCTTTGTTCTACAACATCGGCTTCTTCACGCTCTTGGCGTTCTCTCCGTTCCCCCTCGGCTTCGGCGCGATGGGGATCGGTCTGACGTTCTTCGGCTGGGGCGTGGCGCTGGCGGTCACGAGCGTGTGGGTTGCTCCCCTCCTGCTGCGCCGGATGCGACTGACCACCGTCCTGCTCGTGGCACTGCCGCTTCTGGCGGTCGACCTGCTCGTCGCTGCGTTCGTCGTGGGGTCGCCCGCCGCGCTCGTCGCGTGCATCGTCGTGGGCGGTCTCGTCCTGGGCGTCGTGAACACCGCCCTCACCGAGGCGGTCATGGAGGCGACCGATCTGCCGCGCTCGGTCGCGTCGTCGGCCTACTCGGCGGTCCGGTTCCTCGGTGGGGCCGTCGCTCCGCCCCTCGCCGCGTTCCTGTGGCACGCCGCCGGGGCCGGGGTCCCCTACGTTATGGCGACCGTGTCCGTCGTGATCTCAGCGACCTGCGTTCTGTTCGGTCGCGCGGCTCTCGCCCACATCGACCGGGCACATCCGACCGCCGCCGACGAGGGCGCCGCCGTTCTGGTGGGAGACGCGGCCTGAACCGGAGCGGACCGAGGGCGCTCAGATCGGGCTCCTATGGCAGGAGGCCCCGAGTCGCGGCGACGACGGCGCGTGCGCCGGGGTGCGACATCACGATCGAGTAGTGGTCGGTGTCGGGCACCCGGCGCGCGTCCGTCAGCTGCGGGAAAGCACTCCGCAGGCCGGCGAGGTCGGGATACAGCGGCGGAACCTCGCCCCGCAGTCCACGCGCCGCGGCGAGCAGCAGGCTGGGCCGTGGCATCCGATCGAGGGCCCGTGCGATGTCGGCGCCGGTGTTCTGGTCGAGCGAGTCGGCCTCGACCGTGGCGAACGTCGTCGCGGGACGCAGCTCCGGCTCCTCTCCCACGAGGTCGTAGTCGAAGTAGTCATCGAGGAGCGGGTCCTCCCGGCCGACGAACGCCGGGTGCTCCCGCCAGAACTCGCGGTACTGCCCTCGATCGCTGAAGCGCATCTCCAGCCGGGCGGCCGTCGGCCCGAGGACGTGCCGCACCGCATCGCGCGGCGGCATCCCCGGGGGAAGGTCGAGCGGCAGTCCTCCGTCCACGAGCACGACCCGCTCGACGCGGTCCGGGTGCCGATCGGCGAGCACCGCCGACACGAACGCCCCCATCGAGTGCCCGACGACCACCGCGCGCTCGACGCCCGTGGCATCCAGGACCGCGGCGAGGTCATCCGCGTGCGCGGCCATCCCGAGCGGGCCGTCGATGTCGGCGCTGCGCCCCCTGCCCCGCAGGTCCGGGGCGATCAGCCGCAGGTTCGGCGCCGCCTCCGCGACCCACGACCACGCGCGGTGCGATGCCGTGACCCCGTGCACGAGCAGCCACGGTGCGCCGTCGGCATCCGGATGCCACTCCCCCACGTGCAGCGTTCCGCCGGCAACCGCGACGGCGTGCGTCCGGTCCGTCACCGACCGCCCCGGACGGTGTCGTCGAGCGTCTCCCACAGCTGAGCGAATCGAGCGTTCCACGGCGTTGCGAAGAGCCCCGCCTGCCAGCGGCGGCGCACCTCGGCGAGGTCGACCCACTCGGCCTCGAGCACCTCGTCGGGATCGACCGTCACCTCGGGCTCGCCCTCGACGTGCGCGCACCACAGATCGAACAGCGCGCGCTCCTCGACGACGCGCCCCACGAGCACGAGGTCGTCCGGTAGGACCGAGATGCCCACCTCCTCGTCGAGCTCGCGGATCGCACCCCGACGGCTGGACTCCCCGCGCAGGGCGCTGCCCGCCGGGAACTCCCACGCGAGCGGGTACTCCTTCCCCTCCGCCCTTCGGCTCACGAGGACCCGACCCGTGGATGCCGCGACACACACGGATGCCACGATGTGGAACGACCCGGCTGGCACGGGGCCGTCACCCCGGCGATGCAGCGTTCCGGTGGGCGTGCCCTGGACGTCGGTGACGTCCCACATCTCGTCGTCGGCCATGTCGCCATCCTGTCGCTCGATCGGCGATGATGCGAGGGCCGACACCCCGGCAACCGCCACAACCACCTCGCACCTCGCCGCCGGAGTGGCTCACCCCGGCTCAGTTCGCCGAGTCGTGGTCCTTCCGAATACGGCGCCCCTCGGCGACATCCTCTGCCTCCTTGGCATCCGCCTTCTTCAGGTTGCGGTCGTCGCGGGGCGGCAGCTGGATGTCGGTCTCGGCGGCGATACCGGCCTCGAGCTGACGCGCGCGCTCCATCTCCGCGTCGAACTCAGCGCCGAAGAGGAGCGCGAGGTTCGCGATCCACAGCCACAGCAGGAAGATCACGATGCCCGCGAGGGAACCGTAGGTGCGGTCGTAGTTCGAGAAGTTCCCGACGTAGAGACCGAAGGCGAGGGTGGCGAGGGCGAGCACGACGATCGCGATGAGGGCGCCCACGCTGATCCAGCGGAACTTCGGCTGCTTCGCATTCGGAGTCGCGTAGTACAGGATCGCCACCATCAGCACGACGATGAGGGCGAGGACCGGCCACTTGAGGATCGACCACAGCGTCTGCGCCACATCTCCGACACCGAGCGCGTCGCCCACCGCCGCGGTGACCGGACCCGACACCACGAGAATGGTCGCCGCGATGAAGAGGAGAACGATGCCGATCACGGTGACGAGAAGCTGAACCGGCTTGAGCTTCCAGAACGGTCGTCCTTCGTCGATCTCGTAAATGCGGTTCATTGCGCGGCTGAACGCGCCCACGTACCCGGATGCCGACCACACGGCGAGCACGACTCCGGTGATCAGCGCCACGCCCGCGCCGGGCGATGAGGCGATCTGCTCGATCGGCCCGCGGATGGTGCTCGCGGTCTCGCCGGGTGCCGCCTGCTCGATGATCCCGAGGATGGCGTCGGCGGCCGCCTGGCCCTGCCCGAAGACCCCGAGCAGCGAGAACAGCGCGATCAGCGCAGGGAAGATCGACAGGACCGCGAAATACGTCAACGCCGCGGCGATGTCGATACACCCATCGGACCGGAATTCATGCAGCGTCTTGCGCAGGACATACTTCCACGAGCGCTTGTCGAGGTCATCGGGGGAATCCGGCTTGCCGGGGTGCTCGGATGCGGGAGCGTCGCGTTTGGAGGTGGCGCGACGCGTGGTGTCGGAACTCATCGCCCCAGTGGAGAGGTGCGGCGGCGATGTCAGAACGCCCTTGCCAAGTGCGGCGTCGCTGTGCTGCGAGCATCACAACGGAAGCAGAACGCCCCCCACCGGAAATCCAGTGGGGGGCGTTTCGTCGGTGCACCCTCTGGGACTCGAACCCAGAACCCACTGATTAGGAGAGCTTGGGCCTGGGTCCCCGTCGCTCCCCGACCTCCCCGGAAAGCCCCGAAACACGCGGATCGCGGGACAACGACCGGGGATGTCCGGGACCGTCCGGGACGAGCGGCGGCGCTGTTTTCGCGCTGATCCGGCCTCCCGACCCGCTCGCCCGCCTGCGCCCATCTGCCACGAGAGAACACCCGGACCCTCCCAGCCCCAGGGAGTCCGGGCGTTCTCGGCTTAAGGCTCAGGTGTAGCGCCGTCTAGCTCAGCTCGTCGCGGACAAGCTCCGTCGCGTGGCCGAGCATCGCGAGGACATCAGCCTCATTGTGCTGGCATGCGCCGCCCTGAGATGATGACCCAAGCGGAGCAATTGTTCATACGAGCAACTACCGAGGGCGGAAGTCTGATGCGGATCAGCACGACAGTCTTGATGTTCGGTGCAGCGATGTCTACATCCATCCTGTTCGCGTCGTCGGCTCAGGCCGCGGTTGCGCCGGATGAAACGGCGAGCGGCGACGAGGCGCCGTGGGTCCAAGAGTTTGACGAAGAAAGCCTGGCCCTTCTCGATGAGGAGGAGGCGGCAGCTGTATGGCAGCTAGAGGCTGGACCAATCATAAAGGCTCTTCGCGAACAGTTCCCTGATGACTTCGCGGTGGCATGGATTCGCGACAAGTACGTCGAAGTAGCGTTCGCAGCCGCAACACCCCCTGACGCCACAGCAATCATTGACGGCAGTACGGTTCCGATCAAGGCGATTGAGGGTTTCGGCGCCTCAGAGGTGCAGATGGCCACCATCAGCAGAGAGATCCACAACACTGCGTTGACCTACGTTGGGGAAGGCGTAGCGGTCACCTCGGGGCCAATTCCCGATCGCAAGGTCTACCAAGTCGAGTTTGCATCTGAGAACGATGACTCAGTGGCGCGCGAAGCTCTAGACCGGCATGTCGGACAGTTGAAGGCTTCGTTGGATGACGCCTTCAGCACCGACACACTGGGCGGCTTCACTATCGAAACGTACATTGCCGATACAGGCGCGATCGGTGACGCGAGTTGGGGGCAGGCTGGAGGAACCGCACTAAATGCACTCGACTCCGGCCTGAGCTGCACGTCCGGGTTTGTCGTTAGCGCGAGGGTGGGTCCTGACATCGGAGTGGTGACTGCGGGCCACTGCTCAAAAAACTTGCGCCAAATCTCGCCGAACTAAAACTTCGACTTCAACTTCCGTGCTCAGCATATCGAGACATACGGCGATATGCAGTGGATGCGAAGCCCCATCATGATGGATGCCTGGTTCCATTACGATCATGGCCTCGGCCGCGCGCAGAAGGCCCGCAGTGACGTAAGCATCAACTCGACCGTCTACGTCTACGGCCGAAATGGCGGACGACAATCAGCGAGGGTGATCGGCCTCAACCAATCACATACAAGTAGTGAGAAGACTTCCTATGGCCTCGTAAGGATAAACGGGTCGACGGTCCAGCCGGGGGACAGTGGTGGACCGGTTTACCTAGGAAACACCGCGTACGGGATCTTCAAGGGTTACGGAGCCTTCGACGACTTCTACACCCCGATCAATCCAGTTCTCAACCAGCTTCAGGTTGACCTGTGCATCGACCCGCCCGGATGTCAGTGATGAGAAAGCTCCTCACCGCTGCATTGTTGGTGGTACTCGCCACTCTGCTCACATCGTGCTCACTCGCGAGCGACCCTACGCCTTCCGAGACGCCTGACGAAAGCCGGGCAAGTGAGGGTGCGATCGCCACTTACGAGGTTCCGCCGAATTGGGGCAGCGACGCTGGGGAAGCTCGCGGGGTTCTCGTGGAGATAGATGGATGTGTGCGCCTGGACAACTCAAGGGTCCCAATTTTCCCTTCCGATCAGGTTACTTGGGACGGGGAGACTCTCACGTTCGGCGAGGATCAGTATCGAGTGGGCGACACCATCACGTTCGCCGGCAACGAGATTGGCGATCCGAGCGAGCTAGAAGCAGAGATTCCAGCGGGCTGCTCCGCGGGACCTTTCTGGATCGTCGGACCGCGACGCAATTAGGACACCCATACGCCGATCACCGGGCTTGCAGCAGAGCTGCGGCAAGAGTCCCTTCTTCGGGCACGACTGGAGCCAACTGAGCGCACCCTGCGCCGCACTTGTGGCAGATGCCGAGAGAACCAGGCGTCAGGACGGAGCCGCCCGGAACATCGTCGGCGTACAGCCACGACGAGCCGTCCGCCAGGACGACGACCTCTCTCGCGAGGATCGGGATGCCGCCGAGGATGCCGAGGGCGGTCGGGTACTCCGGGAGACCGACGGCTGCACCTTTCGGGATGCGGTTTGTCTCTCGGCTGAGGGTTTCGTAGATGAACATCGCTTCGAATATCCACACTGTTGTTGGGTCGTTTACATGAGGCACGGTCGTGTTCGTTGCGCTCTCCTTCTTGAGAACGATTCTCGCTCGCTGGCCACTCTGCCGCTCGATAGCGCGGCTCAGCATGGACAAAGAAGGAGACATCACAATGCCCCGCACGCCACTCCCGGCAGACGCCACGCGAGAGCAGAAGCTCGCCGCCCTGCCCAAGCTCGCAGGAGCCTCTGGCAATCCTGCCTATGAGCGCGTCCTGGGACGCCTCGCCGAAACCGCCGTCGCCAAGCTCGGCGAGGTCGAGGATGCGCTGGAAGACCTGGCCGACGAGTTCGCCATCCGCTTCCAGGCCGACGACGAGCGCGCTGCCGCTCGCGACCGCATCAGCAGATGTTTACGGCCACCTGCTCGAAGCCAAGCCGAACGTGGACGTTTTGGACGACATCATGGCGGCGGTTGAGGCGGAGGCCGGTTCGCTCAGGCCGCTCCGCGCGGTCGGCTGAAACGGGACGCGCTGTTTTCGCGATGTTGCCCGATCCGAGCCGGAAACGGCGGAAGGCCCGGTCACTGATTTTGCTCAGTGTTTCCGGGCCTTCCTTGTGGTGCACCCCCTGGGACTCGAACCCAGAACCCACTGATTAAGAGTCAGTTGCTCTGCCGATTGAGCTAGAGGTGCGTTCCTTCGGCTCAGAATCGCGTTCCGAACCGAGGGATTACGTTACCAGGCGTGACGAGAGCACGCCAAATCGGGGTGGGGGTGCCGTCTATTCTGGAGCGGTGGCTTCCCTCGATGCGATCCCCTCGTCCGCGGTGTCGGTGAGCGACGACCTCGAGCTGGCGTTGCGCCTGGCCGACGCGGCCGATGCGGTCGCCATGGCGCGGTTCGACGCCGTCGACCTGCAGATCGACACCAAGCCCGATCGCACCCACGTCACCGAGGCCGATCTGGCCACCGAGCGGGCGATCCGCGCCATCCTGGATGCCGAGCGACCGGGTGACGCCGTCCTCGGCGAGGAGTACGGCACGACGGGCGACACCGCGCGCCGATGGGTCATCGACCCGATCGACGGCACCCACAACTACATGCGCGGCATCCCCGTGTGGGCGACGCTCATCGCGCTCACCGTGGACGGGGTCCCGACCGTGGGTGTCGTGAGCCAGCCGGCGATCGGACGACGCTGGTGGGCCGCCACCGGCCACGGCGCCTGGACGAACGGTCGCGACGGCGAAGCGCGACGCATCCACGTCTCGGGCGTGGACGACATCGCGCACGCGAGCATCAGCTTCCAGAGCATCGAACAGTGGGACGACGTCGACCTCGTGCCGACGCTCGAACGCCTCGCCCGCGCGGTGTGGCGCGATCGCGCCTACGGCGACGCCCTCCCCTACATGTGGCTCGCGGAAGGTCGTCTCGAGCTCGTCGCCGAATTCGGTGTGAAGGAGTACGACATCGCCGCGATCGCGCCGATCGTGCGCGAGGCCGGCGGCCGGTTCAGCGCGTTCGACGGTTCCGACCGGCTCGACGCGGGCTCCTCGCTCGCGTCGAACGGCGTGCTGCACGATGCGTTCCACGCCTTCCTGCACGAGGGAGACGCCCCGTGATTCGGCGGTCGCTCTCCGCCGCGGGTACCGCGATACTCGCCGCGGTTCTCTTGACGGCGTGTACCACGCCCACGGCACCCGACGCCGCACCGTCGGCTCCCCCGGCCGTCACCCCGACGGCGCCGCCCGAGGCGACACCGACCGAGACACCCGGCGCCGACGCCGGCGAGCCGACGTGCGAGACGATCATCCCGAGCACCACCGCCGCCGACTTCCGCAGCCTCGGGTGGACGGTGCAGACCGAAGCCTTCCGCGTCGGGGCGACCGAGCTGTCGGGCGGCATCCAGTGCAAGTGGGGTGACAGCTCCGTGACCTCCGACCGCATCCAGATGTTCGGGTGGGCACCGATCGAAGCGGATGCCGTGCAGGACGCGGTGGACGAGCTCGTCGCGTCCGGCTGGAAGCGCGAAGACGGCTCCGACGGCCTGATCTACGTCACCGAGAACCCGGATTGGGCGATCGGGAAGGATGCCGACGGTTACGGCATCACCTATCTTTTCGGCGACGACTGGGTGAAGATCGCCGACACCAAACAGAGTCTCGTGCTGGTGGAGTGGCCGCCGGCTCAGCGGTAGGGATTGACCGCGTCCGGGGCGCCGGAGGCGGCGTGCCCCTGATCCCACGCGTCGCCGCGAGCCTCCCGCTCCCGCCACAACGCGTCGGCTTGCAGCACCCGCTGTGCGAAGGCGACCCAGTCGCTCCATCCGCCCGTCACGGTGCCGCCCGCTGCGCGCGACCCCGTCGCCGTCCACGTGGGGGCCTCGGCATCCGGGTCGAGCTGGAACGGACCGACGTCGATGCGCAGGCGGCGGGGATCGGGCATGCTCCGACGCTAAGCGGCGCCGTGAGGTGCGGGCAACCCGGTGACGTAGGCTCGGTCGTCGTGGCTATCGGCGCAACCATTCACACCTTCACGGTGCAGCTCTCCGACGTCGATCGCGGCGTCTACGACGAACTCGCGGTGCGGGTGGCGCGGCATCCCTCCGAGACCGCGCCCTACATGCTCACGCGCGTACTCGCGTACTGCCTCGAATACGAGGAGGGCATCGCCTTCAGCGAGGGCGTCTCCGCCACGGACGAACCGGCCGTCCTGGTGCGCGACCTGACGGGCTCACTGACCGCGTGGATCGAGGTGGGAGCCCCGGATGCCGCCCGCCTGCACACCGGCAGCATGAAGGCCGAGCGGGTCGCCGTGTACACGCACCGCGACCCAGAGAAGGTGGCCGCGCCCTGGGCCGGGAAGCGTATTCACCGGGCCGACGAGGTGCTTCTGCACTCCTTCGACCCCGGGTTCGTGGAGACGATGGCGGACGCGATCGAACGCCGCAACACCGCCACCCTCACGCGCACCGAAGGACGCGTCTACCTCGAGCTCAACGGCGCCTCGGGCGAGAGCGACGTCCACACCCGCACCGCGGCGTGAACGACATCACGTCTCTCGGCAAGCGCGGACAAAGGGGGCGGTCTACTTCGTGTCGTTGGGGTGGTGCGTATGCACCTGTTCGATGAACACGGTGCGCCCGTCCACCCAGAACCAGATCCTCGCGTCCCCCTTCAACGTTGGCTTGTGCTGCCACCGTTCATAGCGCGCACCGTCGCGTTGGACTGAGCCCAGTTCGCCCCGGAGCGGATAGTTCGTGGGTGTTCGTTCCGTCGGCGTCCGAGTCAGAAAGTCCCAGGCGTCCGCCATCGGATTTCGGATGGTCGCCACGAGATCACGCCACCCCTTCTTCGCGCCGGTCGACGCGAAAAGGATCGAGTACTCGTTCTTCTTCGTCGGCCGGGAGACCTGCTCGCCCTTCGCCACGGTCAGGGTCGCTCGACGGACTCGATCTCGTCCAGCCAATCGACCGGCTCCGAGCTCAGACCGGCGGCGAGTGCTGTCGCCGTCTCCCGCCAGGACGTCAGCTCCGCCACGGCCAGGTGAGCCTGTCCGGTGGAGAACGATGCACGGGCGGCATCTACGACGTTCTTCGCGCACTCTGCCTGGTCTGCCGGCGACAGCGCGAGCATCCACGGGAAGAGCTTCGTCATGCCGACCTCCAGCGACTCGTCGTCGTCCAGCGACAGGGTGATGAGCTGAGCAGCCAACTGAAGCAGCTGCGCACGAGCGTCCGCCTCACGTTGGGACATCAGCACCAGAGGCTCCCCGTCGCGTCGAGTCACCTGAACCGGGTGATCGTCGGCTTCCGCGAAAACCTCCGCGGCGTGCTTGCTGAGGTCTGAAGACCGGCGGACTGTCATGCCGAAGTCGCTGATCGTGCTCATGCGGCCAGTCTAGTTCGGAACGTATTCGGAAGTCGAGATTCCCTGCCGCGTCGAGCCACGTGCGAAGTCGGTGCCTCGACGAAAAACAACAATGGCCCGAGATCTGCAGAGTATGCGGGTCTCGGGCCATTTCGTACGACGATGGTTCGTGGAGCTGGGGGGAATCGAACCCCCGTCCAACGCTGGGTCTCCGCGTTTTCTCCGGGCGCAGTCTGTGCAGACGTTCTGCTCGGCCCCGACCTTTGTCACAGACACCTAAGTCGACAGGCCCAGTCCGGGAAAAGTCCCGCATGACGTCCGGACGCCGTCACACAGCAAGACCCCTAAATGACGCCAGGATCCGTGGCGGGGTCACACACGGCCTGACGGACTATCGGGCTCGCTTAGGCAGCGAGGGCGAAGTCAGTGCGCTTAGCATCGGCACTTATTGTTTTGCAGGGAGCGTTTACGAGATAACCCCACATCCTCGGCCCGCTTCTCGCGGGTTCGCAGGCGCTGTCGAAACCGATCAGCCCCGGGAACTCCGTGAAGGAGCGACCATCGTCACACTGTTGAATTGCCAGTCCCGGGCACCGAAGCACCCGAGCATCACAGTCTACAACGCCGCCCTCCCCTCCGCATTCCCGCCCTCTCGCCTAGGCTCGCCGCATGAGCGAGGTCATCATCACGGTGCGGGGCGAGAGCGAGACGCGCGTACGGGCCGAGGAAGCGGCGGTGCGCGTCACCGTGTCCACCGACGGCCCGACGCGCGGTCCGGTGGTCGAACGAGCCCAGGAGCGGGCGGCATCCGTCCAGGACGGTCTGGTGGCGCACCTGCGGTCCGGCGAGGTGTCGGAATGGTCGAGTGCACGAGTGTCCGTGTGGTCGGACCGCCCCTGGAACAACGACGGAGCGCAGCTGCCGTTGGTGCACCACGCGAGCGTGGAGCTGTCGGCGACTTTCACCGACGCTGGGGCGCTGTCTTGGTGGCTGGGTGATGTCGCCGAATCCGACGACGTGCAGGTGACCGCGGTCGAATGGCGTCTCGCGCACGAGACCCGCGTTCGGGTCGAGCGGAAGGTCGCGGCCTCCGCCGTACAGGTCGCCGTGGAGCGCGCGGCCGCGTACGCGGAAGCCCTGGGCTTGGCATCCATCACCGCCGTCGAGATCGCGGACGCCGGACTGCTCGATCGGCATCCGGATGCCGCGATGCCCCGGATGATGGCCGCGCGAGCCGAGGCGGGCCCGTCGTTCAGTCTCCAGGCGCCCGAGATCGTCGTCAGCGCAACCGTCGAAGGGCGCTTCCGGGCCGAGTGAGCGTCACTCCCCCAGGCGGTTGCGCGTGCGCATGGCGCGCTCCGCCTCACGCTTGTCTTCGCGCTCACGAATTGTCTGACGCTTCTCGAACTCGCGCTTGCCTTTGGCCACCGCGATCTCGACCTTCGCCCGGCCGTCGAGGAAGTACAGGCGCAGCGGCACGAGGGTGTACCCGCCCGCGGCGACGGCGTGCGAGAGCTTGATGATCTCTTCCTTGTGCAGCAGCAGCTTGCGGGTGCGCTTGGCCGAGTGGTTGGTCCAGTGCCCCTGCGAATACTCGGGGATGTGGATGGCGTCCAGGTAGGCCTGACCGCCATCGATGTAGGCGTAACCGTCCGTGAGGTTCGCACGGCCCTGCCGCAGCGACTTGACCTCGGTGCCGGTCAGCACGAGCCCGGCTTCATACGTCTTCTCGATGGCGTAGTCGTGGCGCGCCTTCTTGTTCGACGCGATGAGCTTCTCACCCTGCTCACGAGGCATGGTGCCACCTCCTCATGATTCCGGGCACACAGAGCCCCTCAGTCTACAGACTCAGGCGCGCAGCCAGCGTCGGATCGCGAAGCTCGCGCTGAGAGCCGCCAGCAGTACACCTATCACGATGATCACGGGCACCACGATCGCGACGTCGGCGAAGCCGACCCACGAAGTGATGAAGCCGATGCGATCACGGAGGTACTGGTTCACGCCGACCCCGACGATCGCCCACACCGCCACGCTCGCGAGCGCCGAACCGATCAGCGCCGCGAGGACACCCTCGAGGACGAACGGCGTCTGGATGAACCGGTTCGACGCCCCCACCAGCCGCATGATGCCCAGCTCTCGGCGTCTCGCGAACGCCGACAGACGGATCGTCGTCGCGATCAACAGAACCGCGGCGACGAGCATGAGCCCGGCGATCCCGACGGCGACGTAGGTCGCGACCGTCAGGGTCTGGAACAGCGGCTCCAGATACTGCATCTGGTCGGTGACCTCTTCGACGCCGGCCTGGTTGCTGAACGCCTCCGAGATGACATCCGACTGGCCCTGGTCGACGAGGTTAATGCTGAAGGTGGCGTTGAACTGGTCGGCGGTGACAACGCCGGCGATGTCCTCGGGGAGTTGCGCCTTGGCATCCTCGAAGACCTCATCGCTCGTCGAGAACGTGTAGTTGCGGATCAGCGGCGCGAGGGCGGGACCGTCGAGGGTTGCGGTGACCTGATCGATCTGCTCCTGGGTCGCCGCTTGACCGGCCGTGCACGACGGCGCATCCGACACGGTCGCGCACATGAACACTGCGACCTGGGCACGGTCGGCCCAGTACGACTGCATCTTGCCGATCTGCATCTGCATGAGCATCGCGGCACCCACGAAAGTGAGCGACACGAACGTCACGAGAATGACCGAGATGACCATCGACGCGTTACGACGAAGCCCGGTGAAGGCCTCGGAGAGGATGAGCCCGAGTCTCATGTCGTGGGCCCCACTTCGTTGTCGCGGTCGTTCTTGTCGGCGAGACCGAGTCGATCGGCGAGGCCGAGCGCATCGACGTCCGGTGTGGTCACGGGCACCGATCGCGTGTTCGTGCGGGGTTCACGCGGCGGCGGCGTCGCGTCGGCCGACGCCGAGGCCTCCGCCGCCGAGGCCTCAGCCGCCGGGCCGGTCGTGGCATCCGGGCGTGCCGCCTCGGCTCGTGCCGCGTCGTTCCGGGCGGCCGCGGAGAGATCGAGGGGCTCGACGGCCCCGGTGACGTGCGCGACCTCGCGCTGAACCTCGAGGACCGCGGTGAGAGCGGCCACCGCGGCGGCGCCCCGCTCGACCTCGGGGGCGAGTCGGGGAATGCCCGACGTGTCGCCGTACCCACCGCGTCGTTCGTCGCGGACCATCTCGCCGTTGCGCAACTCGATCACGCGACGCTGCATCTGATCGACGAAGCCGGCCTCGTGGGTCGCCATCACGACGGTGGTGCCTCCGGCGTTGATGCGCGCCAACAGCTGCATGATGTCGACGGACGTGCCGGGGTCGAGGTTTCCCGTGGGTTCGTCGGCGAGGAGAACCTGCGGACGGTTCACCAGGGCGCGCGCGATCGCGACACGCTGCTGCTCACCACCGGAGAGTTCGTGCGGAAGACGCTTCTCTTTGCCGTCGAGACCCACCAGCGCCAGCACCTCGGGCACCGCCTGCTGGATGAAGCCGCGCGAAGCACCCGTGACCTGGAGCGTGAAGGCGACGTTCTGGTGCACGGTCTTGTTCGGGAGCAGACGGAAGTCCTGGAACACCGACCCGATGTGACGGCGGAAGTACGGCACCTTCCGGTTGGAGAGGGTGCGCAGGTCACGCCCGAGAACGACGACCCTCCCCTCGCTCGGGGTCTCTGCGCGCAGGATGAGCTGCAGGCACGACGACTTCCCCGAGCCCGAGGCTCCGACGAGGAAGACGAACTCTCCGCGCTGCACCTCGAAGTCGACGGCGTTCAACGCCGGTCTCGTGGTGCCGCGATACCGCTTGGTGACGTTCTCGAACCGGATCATGGCTCGACGAGCCTAAGCGCGCGACCGTTCCAGCCCGAGAGGACGCGCCGGATCGTGGAACCGGGAGAGTCCTATGGATGCCACGGCTCACGGCATCCCTCGGTCAGTCGTCGTCGTCCTTGCGCTTTCGCCACCGGATGCCGGCCGCGATCAGACCGTCGAGGTCGCCGTCGAAGACGACCGCGGGGTTTCCGACCTCATATCCGGTGCGAAGGTCTTTCACCAGCTGCTGGCCGTAGAGGAAGTACGACCGCATCTGGTCGCCCCAGCTCGCGGTGATCGTCCCCGCGAGCTCCTTCTTCTTGGCTGCCTCTTCTTCGCGCTTGAGCAGCAACAGGCGCGTCTGCAGAACCCGCATGGCCGCCGCACGGTTCTGGATCTGCGACTTCTCGTTCTGCATCGAAACGACCAGGCCCGTGGGGATGTGCGTGATGCGCACGGCGGAGTCGGTCGTGTTGACCGACTGTCCGCCGGGACCCGACGAGCGGAAGACGTCGACGCGGATGTCGTTCTCGGGTACCTCGACCTCGACGGCCTCTTCCATCACGGGAATGACCTCTACGGCGGCGAAGCTCGTCTGCCGCTTGTCGGCGCCGCCGAAGGGGCTGATGCGCGCGAGGCGGTGGGTGCCCGCCTCGACCGACAGCGTGCCGTACGCGTAGGGGACGTCGACCTCGAACGTCGCGGACTTGATGCCTGCGCCCTCGGCGTACGACGTGTCCATGACCTTCACCGGGTACTTGTGACGCTCGGCCCACCGCAGGTACATGCGCAGGAGCATCTCGGCAAAGTCGGTGGCGTCGTCGCCGCCCGCGCCGGAGCGGATCGTCACGACCGCCGACCGGGCGTCGTACTCGCCGTCGAGCAACGTCTGCACCTCGAGCTGGTTGATGACCTCGCGGAGCGACGCGAGCTCCTTGCGCGCTTCGTCGGCGGACTCCTCGTCCTCCATCTCGTTGGCGAGCTCGACGAGCACTTCGAGGTCGTCGAGGCGCTGCTCGATCTCGGTGATGCGCTTGAGCTCGGCCTGACGGTGGCTGAGGCGGCTGGTGACCTTCTGGGCGTTGTCGACGTCGTCCCAGAGGTCGGGCGCCCCCGCCTCTTCGCTCAGGCGTTCGATATCGGCGGTGAGTGCGTCGACGTCGACCACGGCCTGAATATCGGCGAAGGTCGAGCGCAGCGCCTGGATGTCGGCGGCAAGGTCCAGTTCGAGCATGACACTCCAGCCTATCGTGGAGACGGTGACGACCGACTCCCCCCGGAACGTACTGGTGCGCTTCGCGCCGATGATCTACGGCCCGACCCTGCTCTTCGCCCTCGGCGAGGGTGCGGTCATCCCCCTCATCCCGGTGATCGCGAGTCGGCTGGGCGCGGACGTCGCCCTCGCGGCCCTGATCGCCGCAGCTCTCGTCGTGGGTCAGCTGTGCGGAAACATCCCCGCCGGCTGGGCGGTCGCGCGATTCGGCGAGCGCTTGACGATGGGCGTCGCGGGCATCGTCATCCTCGGCGGCCTGCTCGGCGTCGTCTTTGCTGGTTCGCTCGCCGTGTTCGCTGCGGCGGTGTTCCTCATCGGGTTCTGCACGGCATCCTTCGCTCTGGCGCGACACTCGTTCATGACGACCCGGGTGCCGCTGGCCTTCCGCGCCCGCGCGCTGTCGCTGCTGGGCGGGACGTTCCGCCTCGGGATGTTCGTGGGCCCGTTCGTGTCGGCGGCCCTGCTGGGCATCTTCGGCGACGAGTCCGCCTCCATCGCGTTCTTCGCGATCTGCCAGGTCGCGACGATCCTCCTCGTCCTCCTGGGGCCGGATCCCGAGCGCGCGATCGCCGCCCCCGCCACCGCATCGACGACCGGCGACGGAGGGGATGCCGAAGACACCGGGGAACCCGTCACCGGCGCGATTCCGCTCGTCGAGCGCGTAGGCGTGTTCCGAACGATGTGGCGCTTCCGCGGCGTGCTCTCGCGCCTCGGTCTCGCCGCCGCTTCGCTGTCGGCGGTCCGATCGGCTCGACAGGTCGTCCTGCCACTGTGGGGAGTGTCGCTGGGTCTGGATGCCTCCGCGATCGCGGTGGTCGTGGGGGTGTCCGGGGCCATCGACTTCGCTCTGTTCTACGCGAGCGGCCAGGTCATGGACCGTTTCGGTCGACTGTGGGCGGCTCTGCCGGCGATGGTGCTGATGGGCGCGGGATTCCTCGCGCTCTCGGTCACCCATGACGTCGGTGACGCCGCGATGTGGTACGCCATGTTCGCCGCCGTGCTGGGCGTCGGCAACGGTCTGTCCAGCGGCATCCTGCTCACCCTCGGAGCCGATCTGGCTCCGCCCGCCGACCCGGCGGCATTCCTCGGGTCGTGGCGGACCCTGACCGACGGCGGCGGCGCCATCGCTCCTCTCATCCTGTCCGCACTGACGGCGGCCGCGTCACTGTCGATCGCGGTCGCCGCGATGGGATTCCTCGCCGCGGCCGGCGCGATCGGCTTCGTCCGCTGGGTGCCGCGCTACGTGCCGCGGGTGCGCTGAAGGAGGGCCCCGCCCGCTCGACTTGCCGACGCCACCGTTCCCGCCCCACGATGAACGCGACGCGTCACGCGAAGGGACTGGGATGAAGGACGTCGATCGTGGGTCGCTGACCGTCTCCGTGACGCTCGCGGGCATAGCGGGGTTCGTCGACGCCATCGGCTTCCTCGACACGGGGGGCCTGTTCGTGTCGTTCATGAGCGGCAACTCGACGCAGGCCGCGGTCGAGGTGCTCGGGCCGGGTGCGGCCGTGGCCCTGGCCTCCGCGGGGATCATCGCCGCATTCGTCGCGGGTGTCGCCCTCGGCGGCGTCGCGAACACGCGGATGGCGCGACCCCGGCCCTGGATCGTCGGCGCGGCGGCTCTGACCGTCGGGGCCGCCGCCGGCCTGGCTCTCGCCGGAGAGGCGACGCTCTGGCGCGTCGGCCTGCTCGCGGCTGCGATGGGCGCCCTGAACACGCTCTTCCTCGCCGATGGGCGCGCGCGCGTTGCGATCACGTACTCGACGGGCACCCTCGTGAGCCTCGGGTTGGCGCTCGCGGCGCTGGTCACCGGGGGATCCCGAACCGCGTGGCAGCGCCCGCTGGTGCTGTGGGGATCGCTCGTCGGGGGCGCCGTGGTCGGCGCCGTGGCTCACCAGGCGGGAAGTCCGCTCGCGTTGACGATCGCGGCCGCCGCCCTCGCCGTGTGCGTCGTGCCGCTCGCACGCTCCGGTCGCTGACCCCACACGACGGCCGGCGCAGGCGGATCGGCGGATCGTTTACCAGAAGCCGCCAGCTCGACGCTACCTGCGTGATTCCTCTCTTGCGGTCATGGCACCGTGGTGAATCACCCCCGGAGCAAGAGCATGATCGTCGAAACAACCGTCCCCCGTGACGATTCCCGTCACGAGGCCCGTCGGCGCGAGGCGCAGCGCGTCCGCCGTCACGCGCTGATCCGCGTCATCGTGGTGTTGTCCATCGCGAGCGGGGTCAATTACCTCGCCTGGCGCTGGCTGGCGTCGGTGAACTGGGAGCACTGGTGGATCGCTGTGCCCCTGGTGCTGGCCGAGACGTACAGCCTCATCGATTGCATCCTCTTCGGTCTGGGCGCATGGCGGCTGCGGGAGCGGCACGACGCTCCCCCGATCACGCGCGAGATGACGGTCGATGTGCTCGTGACGACCTATAACGAGCCACTGGATCTCGTCATGGGGACCGCTCGCGCGGCGCTCGCCATCCGCTACCCGCACCGCACGTGGATCCTCGACGACGGCGACCGTGCCGAATTGCGCGCGCTCGCCGAGGCGGAGGGGATCGGGGTCATCACCCGCTCGGAGGCGTGGCGCGATCGACCGCGCCACGCCAAAGCGGGCAATCTGAACAACGCCCTGATGGTGACCGAGGGCGAATTCCTCCTGATCCTCGACGCGGACCAGATCCCCTCCCCCGACATCCTTGACCGCACACTGGGCTGGTTCGACGCGGACGAGCGTGTCGCGCTCGTGCAGACTCCGCAGTGGTTCGTCAACGTGCCCCCCTCGGATCCGCTGGGTAGTCAGGCGCCCCTCTTCTACGGCCCGATCCAGCAGTCCAAGGACGGATGGAACGCGGCGTTCTTCTGCGGCTCGAACGCGATTCTCCGCCGCGAAGCGCTCATGCAGCTCGGGGTCTCCCGCTACGTCGGCGATGTCGAACGTGCGGTCGACCGTGGTGTCCGGGCATCTCGGCGGGTGTTGGCCCGGGCACGACGTGCACACGCGCGAGAACCCCGCGTCGTCGCCGCCCTGGATGAGGTCGCCGCAGCCCTCGACGCCCTCAAGTCCGGTCTCGCCACCGGCGAACCCCTGGCCGACCTCACTTACCGGTTCCAGCGCCGGATCGACGACGTGCGCGAGCGCCTCAGCGGGGAGGACATCTCCGCTCTGCGCGCCGAGCTCGCGGCCCTCGCCGAGCTGACCGGTGACCCCGAGACACTGGCATCCGTCGACGACGTCGCCCTGGAAGCGCTGACCGAGAAGAGCCTGTCTCCCCTGGCGGCGGTCGAATCCGTCAGCCTGCTCGTGAACGCGTTCGACGTGGGCCGTGACGAAGAGGCGCAGGCGATCATGCCGCTGGCCACGATCTCGGTCACCGAGGACATGGCGACGTCGATGCGCCTGCACGGGCTGGGGTGGCGGTCGGTCTACCACGATCAAGTGCTCGCCCGGGGGCTGGCCCCCGACGACCTGCCCACGATGCTCACGCAGCGCCTGCGGTGGGCGCAGGGCACGATGCAGGTGATGTTCCGCGAGAACCCCCTGGTGCAGAAAGGCCTCAGCTGGGGTCAGCGCTTGATGTATTTCGGCACGATGTGGAGCTACCTCTCGGGCTTCGCCGCGATCGTGTACGTCGCCGCTCCCGTCCTTTACCTCACGTTCGGCGTCATGCCGGTGCAGGCGTGGAGCGTGGACTTCTTCGCGCGTTTCCTCCCGTTCTTCGTGCTGAACCAGGTGCTGTTCATCGTCGTGGCGAACGGCCGCCCGACGTGGCGGGGGGCGCAGTACTCGCTCGCGCTCTTCCCCACCTGGATCCGCGCGGTCACCAGCGCGGTGGGCAACGTCTACGGGGGGCGCTCGCTCGCGTTCTCGGTGACCCCCAAGACGCGGTCCACCGAGAACCGGCCGCGATGGGACCTCGTTCGACCGCAACTGATCGTGATGGCCGCTCTCGTGCTGTCGCTCGTCGTCGTCGCCATCCGTTACGCCGTGGGCCAGGCGGAGGGCGTGGCGCCGCTGGTCAACATCGTGTGGGTGCTGTACGACCTCGCCGTGTTCAGCGTCATCATCCGCGCCGTGCGGTACTCGGCATCCGACCACGAACCGAAGGGTTACTGACATGCTCCAGGTCGACATCGACGCTCGCGACAGCGCGACCGTCATCACGCCGCGCGGACGATTGACCATGGTGTCGGCGCGCGACTTCCGCGAGACGGTCACCGATGTCATCCAGAAGGGCGGCGGTTCGGTCGTCGTGATCGACCTGTCGCAGACCGACTTCGTCGACTCGTCCGGGGTCGGCGCGCTCGTCTCTTGCCTCAGCAGCGCGCGCCAGGCCGGTGGCGACCTCCGGCTCGCCTCCCCGTCGGACCAGGTCTCGATGGTCCTCGGGCTGACGAACCTCGACCGTGTCCTGCGGCCCCGCCCGAGCGTCGAGGAGGCTCTCCGTGACTGAGACCGACATCGAGCGCCGCCTGAGCGCCCCCGTCGTGGCCGCGAGCCTCGACGCCATCCACGACCTGCTCGAGGAGTGGTGGTCGAAGGTGGGTGAGGTCCCGCCGCGCGTGCGGTTCGGTTTCGACACCGCCGTCATCGAGATCGCCGGCAACATCGTCGAGCACTCCGGAGCCGCGCGGCCGGACGGAGAGTTCACGCTCGAGCTCTCGGCCACCCCGGTCCGGCTACGGGCCACGTTCGGCGACGACGGGCGGCCCACGTCGTTCGATCCGGATGCCGTGCGCATGGCATCCATCGACGAGGAGACCGGCCGCGGGTTGGCGTTGGCCATCGCGGGTGTGGACCAGGTCGCCTACCGCCGTGACGGTGCCCGCAACGTCTGGGAGTTGGAGAGCGAGCGACCGTGAGGCGAGCCTCTCGCCGGCTGGTCACGCGGGTCATCGCGACGGCCCTCACCGCGGTCGCGGTGTTCGCGGCCGCGGGCAACGGAGTGGCCGCGGCCGCCGTCGACGGTTCGCCCGCTGCGCCCGCCGCGGATGCGTCACCCAGCGCGGCCGCAGGGGGCCTGTGGTTCGCCCCCGAGCTGGACTGGGGCGCCGATGCCCCGGAAGGGTACGCTCGGCGACTCGGTGAGACGCCGCCGGCCTACGGCATCCGTTTGGCCTATCCCCTGGATGCCGCCGCGGAGCGGGGCTGGCAGCGCGCGGCCACCGCGGCCGCAGCCCAGGGGGCAGCGCTGATCCTGACGTTCGAGCCGACGAAGGATCTCGACGAGCTCACGGCGGCGGACGCCCGGGCTCTCGCGGACACCCTCGACCGCATGCACGCCGCGTACGGCACCGAGCAGCGCGTGCGGTTCGCCCCGGAGATGAACGGATCCTGGGTGCGGTGGGGGCAGCAGCCCACGGCGTACGTGCGCGCGTTCGAAACCGTCGCCGACGCCGTGCACGCCGGATCCTCGGGGGCCGAGACCGTCTGGGTGCCGTCCTACGGGGCGGGATACCCGTTCGACCGCGCCGACGGGCGCCTGGACGACCTGTCGGTGCGCGACGAGCGGACCCTCGACACCGACGCCGACGGCCTGCTCACCGAGGCCGACGACCCCTACGGTCCGTACTTTCCGCGTGCGGATGCCGTGGATCGCGTCGGGCTTACCCTCTACTACTTCGGCAAGGGGGAGGCGGCGGCGGCCGCGGGCCGGGACGTTCCCCTTGAGCGCAACGACGCCCCCGAGAGCGGCGAGGTCGCGCAGCGTCTGGCAGAGCGCTGGGGGTACACCGTGGCCCAGCCGCAGAGTTTCACCGAGCGTTTCGCCCGGCCGGACCGCCCGATGGCGATCGACACCGGAGCCCTGTTCGACCCCGCGCGCGCGGGTGACGACGAGCTCTCGGTGAAGAGGGGATGGTGGCAGCAGGTGCTGAACGAGCTGCCCGCGCATCCGCACATCGACACCGTCTCCTGGCTGGAGGTCGAACGCGTCGAGGCCGAGGCCGGCGGTGCCGAGGCGGACTGGCGCGCGACGGCGGACCCTCGGGTCGCGCAGGCGCTCCGGGCAGACCTCGTCGCGACGGGGCGCTTCGCGTGGGCGCCGGTGACTCCCCCGGTGACGGCGGACGAAGGCCTTTCGAGCCATTCTCCCCTCACGGAACCGGCCGGGTCGGAGCGACCGACGGTCGCCGCGTGGACGATGGCCGGGGCAGCCATCGCCCTCGTGCTGGCACTCGCGGTGTCGCGGCTGCTCCCCCGGTGGCGATACCGGCACGAGGCGCACGAACGAGATCTGCGGCTCGACGTCGTGCGCGGTGTCGCCATCGCGGGCGGCGTCCTCGCGGTCCTCGCGAGCGCGGGGCCCCTCGCTGTCGCGTCGCAGGCCGTCCTCTCCGTCACCGGCGCCGAGCTGTTCGTCGCGATCAGCGGCATCGTCATGGGGCTGGGTTACCGGCGCCGCCTCGATGCTCTCGGCGTCGGCGATTGGCTCGCACGCGGGTGGCGACGCGCCGGGCGGCTGTACGCCGTGACGCTGTCGGTGATCGTGGCCGTCTTCGCCGTGGGCTTCCTCCCCTTCCTCGACACCACCACCGTCACGACGCTGACCGACCCGTCGACGGGTCGCGTGTACGACCTGTACCCGAACGCCGAGCGCCTTTTGGACTACCCACCGCCGTGGTACGCGGTGCGCGATCTCCTCCTCCTACGGATGAGCCCGTGGCCGATCGTGATCCTGGGTCTGTTCATCGCCCTGGCGCTCCTCGCACCCCTGTTCCTCGCCCTGCTGCGTCGTCGACTGTGGTGGGTCGTCGTGGCCGTGAGCATCGCCGCCTACGCCATGTCGATCGCGCTACCGGATGCCATCCTCCTGCCGACCGCGTTCGATGCGGTCTATCCCCTCCTCGCCTGGCAGCTGCCCTTCGTCCTCGGCCTCGTCGTGGGATACCACCGCGCGGTGATCTCCCGGCTCCTGCGTCGGCCCGGAGGCATGACGGTGGCGACGGTGATCGTTCTGGCGTGGGCCGCGGCAGCCATCACTGGCGTGACTGCCCCGGTTCTCGGCGTGATCACGCCGTCCGCACCCGGTGGTCTCGACCTCGTGCGGCTCGGCGATTCGGCCGTCCTGCTCGCGGTCGCCCTCGCCGTCCTGACCGCGGTCTGGGTGCCCGTAGACCGGGTGTGGCGCGCCGTGTGGGTGCCGCTGGGTCAAGCGAGCCTGGCCGTGTTCTGCGCGCAGCTGCTTCTGCTGATCCTGATCGCGAGCGTCCCCGCGCTCGACGTCGACGATCCGCTCGTCGCCACCCTCGTCGCAACCGGCGGGCTGCTCGCACTCTGGCTGCTCGCCATCGCTCTCCGGCGCCGGGCGGCATCCCGAGTCACCCCGCGCTGACCCGCGGGATCGGCCTCGGCGAGACGATGGGCCGCTGACGGAGGTGTCAGTGGATCGACACGACCACCGCGGTGACGTCGTCGTCAACGGGCTGCGTCGACACTCGCACGGAGAGATCCCGGAAGAAGTCATCCGGATCCGCGGACCGCCGCAGATCTTCACCGATGAGGCGCAGGCTGTCGAGCGTGGAGTCGTACGCGTCGAGCGCTCCGTCGGACACGCTCACGATGAGATCGCCCCGCGCGACCTCGACCTGGCCCGCCTCCCACGCCAGCTCGCGGGGGCGCAGCCCGAGCGGGAGGTTGTGCGACCGGAGCCGCTCGCTGGTCCCGTCGGCACGCAGCAGCAGCGTCAATCCGTGGCCGGCGTCGACGAAGTCCACTATCCCGGTCGTCGTGTCGATGACGGTATGGAACAGCGTCGCGAACGTGTCGCGGTAGCGGCCCGTCGCACGCGCCTCGTCTTCGACCGAGCGCACGGCATCGAGCGGAGCGCTGTCACGGCGCGACTGCAGGGCCGCTAAAAGTTCGTCCGCCAGACGGCCCGCCTCCTCGCCCTTCCCCATGACGTCGGCGAGGGTCACGACGACACGACCGCCGAACTGCTGCCATCCGCTGCGGTCCCCGCTGATCAACCCGTGCGGAATCGCGAGCGCCGCGAGGCGCAGCTCGTCGCCGACCAGACTGTCGCCTCGGGGCGCGGCCGACGCCGCTCCGCCCGCCTCGGCCCCGGGCTGGGCCTGTCGCGCTTCCGCCTGGGCCCACTGCCCCAGCCTGTACAACGCCTCCCGCTCGGCGGCATCCAGATGGCGCGAGTCGCCATCGAGCAGACACAGGGTCGCCACGGCATCCCCCCGATCGTTACGCAGCGGGATGCCGGCGTAGAAGCGCATGCCGTAGTGCGTCACGGCACCCCGACTCGCGTAGCGCTCGATCGCGCGCGCGTCTTCGATCTCGAGAATGTCGTCCTGCTGGACGGTATCCCCGCAGAAGACCTCCGCCACCGACGAGAACCCGAAGCGCGCGCCGTCGGGCTGGCCCTTGGTGTAGATGTCGTCCGCGCCCACGACGTTGACGAGGGCCAGGTCGACGTCGAACAGCTCCTGCGCCACGCGGGTGATGCGGTCGAAGCGTTCGTCGGGGGGCGAATCCCACAGCCCGCTGTCCTCCACCGCGGGAACACCGGAAGAAGGCGTCGTGGTCATGAGCGTGGGTCCTCCCGTCGTCCGCGCCGCGGGCCCGAGTCGCCCTCGAACCCGGCGTGACCTCGAGCGTAACCAGCACTCTCGTCGGTTCAGCCCGTTCCCGGCGAGATCGTCGCGATACGCGCAAGCCCTGCGTCGCGCGTCCTCAGGACGCGTCGATGCGCACCAGCACCTTGCCGATCGCCCCTGCCTCGACAGCGTCGTGGGCAGCGGCCGTATCCGCCAGGGGGAACCACGTCAGCGGCAGTCCCGCCTCTTCCCCGACAGGGAGCGCACCATCGGCCACAGCCGCCGACACGTCCTCGGCCGCGGCCCCGAGGGCATCGTCACCGACGGTGTACAGCAGCAGCCCCTGCCAGCGGACGTTCTTGGCGAAGCTCTCGCGCACCGCGGCGGTGAAGCGATCACCGCCGTTGTCGGCGTAATAGGCGATCGACGCGTGGTTGGCGGCGACCTCGACGTCGAGCCCGGCGTTCTGCGCGATGGCGACCTCCACGATGTGCTCTACGCCGTTCGGAGCGATCTCGCGGATGCCGTCGGCCAACGCGGCATCGGGATACCGCAGCACGTGGTGGGCGCCCGCCGCGCGCGCCAGGGTCTCTTTCTCGTCGCTGCTCACCGTCGCGATGACCGTGGCGCCGGCCCAGACGGCCAGCTGGATCGCGGCGTGGCCCACGGCACCCGCGCCGCCCTGCACGAGCACGGTCCGCCCGTCCAGCGCTCCGGGGGAAAGACGCGAAGGCCCGAACTCGTGCACCGTCAAGGCGCGGTGAGCGGTCATCGCGGGAACGCCGAGGCTCGCGCCGAGCTCGAACGACGCGTCGTCGGCCAGCCGGACGGCCCGTGCGGCGGGGATCACCGCGTACTCGGCCGCGGTGCCGGTCGGGCGCTCGTGGGCGGCGAGGAAGATCCACACGCGATCGCCCACCGTCAGTCCGTCTACGCCGTCGCCCACGGCATCCACCGTTCCCGCTCCGTCCTGGTTGGGGGTCACCTCATCGGCGACGAGCGGTCGGCCCACCGAGGCCCGCGCCTTCCAGTCTGTGGGGTTCACGCCCGAGACCGCCAGACGAACGCGCACCTCACCGGCGACGGGTTCGGGGACGTCGCGGTTGACGAGGGACAGGACGGAAGAGTCACCGGGGGTGGAGTAGACGATCGCCTTCATGTCGGTTCCAAGCCAGCACGCCGCATACGCATTCCCGCGACACGCCCACCGGTCCGGCGTGAGTTGGGAGCCGGTTCACATGGAGCCGCCGCGACGCGGCCCTAGAATGAGGGCACTCGCGGGAGTGGTGAAACCGGCAGACACGCAGGATTTAGGTTCCTGTGCCTTCGGGCGTGGGGGTTCAAGTCCCCCCTTCCGCACGGATATCTCTCCACGACACCGTTTCTTCGACCCGACGGGACCGATGTGATCCACCCCACCGCCCTGCTCCCGTGGCTCGACCCGGCGACCATCATCACCAACTCGCAGCCCTGGGCACTGCTCGTCGTCTGCTTCATCGTGTTCGCAGAAACGGGTCTGCTGGTCGGATTCCTGCTGCCCGGCGACACGCTGCTGATCATGGCGGGCCTGCTTTCGCACTCCACACCGGCTGCCCCGAACGGGGTGTTCGGCATCAACGCCTGGTTCGTCGCTCTCTCGATCGGCGTCGCCGCCTTCATCGGCGGCGAAGTCGGCTACTTCATCGGCCACAAGGCCGGACCTTCGATCTTCGAGCGAAAAGAATCCGGCATCTTCAGTCGGAAGAACGTGGAACGCACGAACGCCTTCTTCGTCCGTTTCGGCGGCATCACCGTCATCCTCGCCCGCTTCGTCCCCGTCGTGCGCACCTTCGCTCCGATCGCGGCCGGTGTCGGGCACATGCCCTGGCGGCGCTACACGCTGTACAACCTCATCGGCGCGATCATCTGGGGCATCGGATTGACGATGATCGGCTACGCGGTGGGGTACATCCCGTTCGTGCGCGACATCGTCACCGAGTACATTGACGTCATCCTCCTCGCCGCCGTCGCGGGCACGGCGATCTTCATCGCCGTCCACTACTTCCGCGAGCGCGCCGCCGCCAAGCGCGACGCCGCCCGAGGCCACGACGTCGTGACGAAGGCGGATTCGGAAGCTCTCGTCCTCGACCCGCAGACGCTCGAAGACGGCGACCAGCGCGGCCGCTGAGAGCCGCGGTCAGGAAGCCTTCGACGTCTTCTTCTTCGTTTCGGGCTTCTTCTTCGGTGCGGCCTCGCCCTTGGCATCCTCGCGGGCGGCGCGGCTGCGCTCGACGCTGGCGCGCAACGCCTCCATGAGGTCGATGACCTCACCGCCGTCGTCGTCGCCGTCCTCGGCGCCGAAGGTCGCGGCGGTGTCGAGAGCGTCGCCCTGTTCGAGCTTGGCGTCGATGAGGGTGCGCAACTCCCGCTGATACTCGTCGCCGAACTCCTCCGGGTCGAAGTCCTTCGAGAAGCTCTCGACGAGCGATGCCGACATCTCGAGCTCCTTCGCCGAGATCCGCACATCCTCATCCAGGGCGGGGAAAGCCGCCTCGCGCACTTCGTCGGCCCACAGAAGGGTCTGGAGCACGAGGACGTCGCCCCGGGTGCGTAGCGCCGCCAGTCGTGTCTTCTGACGGAGCGAGAATCGGACGATCGCGGTGCGGTCGCTCTGCTCCAGCGTCTTTCGGAGCAGCACGTAGGCCTTGGGTGACGACGAATCCGGCTCCAGGTAGTACGCCTTGTCGAGCGTGAGGAGGTCGACCTGATCGCTCGGCACGAACTCGACGACCTCGATCTCTCGACTTCGCTCGCTCGGAAGCGAGGCCAGGTCGTCCTTGGTCAGCACGACCGTCCGCTCACCGTCGTCGTAGGCACGGTCGATGTCCTGGTAGGGCACCACTTCCCCGTCCACTTCACAGATGCGCTGATACCGGATCCGTCCGCCGTCCTTGTTGTGCACCTGGTGGAGCGGCACGTCGTGATCCTCGGTGGCCGAGTACACCTTGACGGGCACATTGACCAGGCCGAAGGTCAGCGCGCCTTTCCAGATCGATCGCATACTCCCAGTGAACACCGTCAACACGGTGGATGCCGAGGGGCTTGTGCCCACGGCGGCGCCGCACAACTCCTGCACACGCAGGCCCATCAGCCCGAAACACGCCGACCAGCCAGGCTGCGCCGGAGTCATGCGGGCGCCACCCGCGGCATCCGGTAGCCCCGCCGCTCCACGCCGGGAAGATGGCCGATCAGACGGTGCCACGGCGGATGCCGACGGGCTCGTGCCCGCCGCCACGGCGCACAACTCCTGCACACCTAGCCCCTCAGCCCGAAACACACCGACCCGCCAGGCCGCGCCGGAGTTGTGCCCGCAACCCCGCGGCCACACCGACCCGCCAGGCCGCGCCGGAGTTATGCGGCGCAACCCCGCGGCATCCAGCAGCCCCGCCGCTCCACGCCGGCGCGATAGCAGAGCAGACGGTGCCACGGCGGATGCCGACGGGCTCGTGCCCGCGGCTGCGGCGCGCAACTCCTGCACATCCAGGCCCCTACCCCTCGAAACGCACCGCCCCGCCAGGCCGCGCCGGAGTTATGCGGCCCAACCCCGCGGCATCCGGCAACCCCGCCGCTCCACGCCGGGCGATGGCAGAAGAAGCCGTGCGAGGGCGGATGCCGAGGGGCTCGTGTCCGCGGCGGTGCACAACTCCTGCACACCTACGCTCACCGGCCCGAAACACACCAACCCGCCAGGCCGCGCCGGAGTCATGCGGGCGCAACCCCGCGGCATCCGGCAACCCCGCCGCTCTACGCTGGGGCGATGGCGGAGCAGACGGTGCGGATCGACGGTCGGCGGCTGCGCCTGTCGAACCTCGACAAGGTGCTGTATCCCGAGACGGGCACGACCAAGGGCGAGGTCATCGATTACTACACCCGGATCGCCCCGAGGCTCTTGCCGCACGTGCGGGCACGCCCGGTGACCCGGAAGCGGTGGCCCGACGGGGTGGGCACCGAGGCCGCTCCCGCCGAGCCGTTCTTCGCGAAAGCGCTCGAGCCCGGAGCGCCCGCCTGGGTGCCGCGGCGCGCGATCGACCATTCCTCGGGGGCGAAGGACTATCCGCTCGTGGAGGAACTCGCCACGCTCGTCTACCTGGCACAGGTCGCGAGCCTGGAGTTGCACGTGCCGCAATGGCGGTTCGATGCCGCCGGGACGAGGTCGAACCCCGATCGGATCGTGCTCGACCTCGACCCCGGTCCGGGCGTCGGGCTCGTGGAGTGCGCGGAAGTCGCCCGGTGGGCGCGCACGATCCTCCTCGACATCGGTCTCGACCCGATGCCGGTCACCAGCGGCAGCAAGGGCATTCACCTGTACGCGCACCTGGACGGTCGCCAGTCCAGCGACGCCGTGAGTGCCTTAGCCAAGGAACTCGCCCGCGCGATCGAGGCGGATCACCCGGATCTCGTGGTGAGCCAGATGGCCAAGACGGCACGGGCGGGCAAGGTCTTCATCGACTGGAGTCAGAACAACGGATCGAAGACGACGATCGCGCCGTACTCTCTGCGCGGACGCGCCCAGCCCACCGTGGCCGCACCGCGGACGTGGGAGGAACTCGACGACCCCGGCCTGCGCCATCTGCTCTTCCACGAGGTGCTCGAGCGGACCGACGACCCGTTGTCCTCGATCGACCCGTCCGACGGCCCCCTGCGGTCGTACATCGCCAAGCGCACTGCGGGCCGGACGCCGGAACCCGTGCCGAGCGCGCCGCACGGGGAAGCCCCCGCGGAGGGTCTCCCCCGGTTCGTCATCCAGGAGCACCACGCGTCGCGGCTGCACTGGGATCTGCGACTCGAACGCGACGGAGTCCTCGTCAGCTGGGCGGTCCCCAAAGGCGTTCCCGCGACGACGGGGAAGAACAGCCTGGCGGTGATGACCGAGGACCACCCGATGCAGTACCTCGACTTCGCGGGCGAGATCCCCCGGGGTCAGTACGGCGCCGGCACCATGACGGTGTGGGACACCGGCCGATACGAGCTGGAGAAGTGGCGCGACGACGAGATTATCGCGACCCTGGAAGGACGGCCCGAGGGTCCCCTCGGTCGTGTCCGTCTCGCCCTCATCCGCACGGAGGGCGACGGAGAGAAGTCGCAGTGGTTGCTGCACCGGATGAAGACGGATGCCGACGGCCGACCCCAGCGTGACGGTGCCGCGGTCGTGCCTCGCGAGGACAGTGCGCCGACCACCGCATCGTCAGCCCCGCGGGCGTCCGCCGTCGCGGACTCGGAGCTCCGCCCCATGCTCGCGACCGGGGCGACGCCCGGCATCGCGACCGCGGCTGCCGCGCGGTGGCGCGAGGTGTGGGTCGAGATGAAGTGGGACGGAATCCGCGGCATCGGTCTCTGGGACGGCGAGCGCCTCCGCCTGCGTTCCCGCAACGGCAACGACCTCACGGCGACGTATCCGGAGCTGACGGCGGTCGACCTCGGCCTCGGTGCGGCCCCCGCCGTGATCGACGGCGAGATCGTCGCGCTTGACGCGCAGGGTCGACCCAGCTTCCCGCTCCTGCAGAAGCGCATGAACCTCGCCCAGGCCCGTGACATCACGCAGGAGGCCGCGCGGACGCCCGTGCACCTCTATCTCTTCGACGTCCTCGAGGCGGACGGGCGCGATCTCACCGGACTTCCCCTGGCCGCTCGACGCGCCACGCTGGAGCATCTCGCGCACGCGACGGCACGCGTCGTCGTCGTCCCGCCCGTGTTCGACGACGTGGACGCCGCGCTGTCCTCGAGCGAGCGCTTCGGCCTCGAGGGCATCGTCGTGAAGGACCCCGACTCGCCCTATCGACGCGGACAACGCACCGACCGCTGGCTGAAGGTGAAGCACTCGCGCACCCAGGAGGTCGTTATCGGCGGCATCCGTCCGGGCAAAGGGAACCGCGCGGGCACGATCGGCTCCCTGCTGGTCGGCGTGCCCTCCTTCGACGGACTCCGATACGCCGGACGGGTCGGCTCGGGATTCGGCGAGCGAGCTCTCGCCCAGCTGTCGAATCTCCTCGAGCCGCTCGGCACCTCCCGGAACCCGTTCATCGGCGTGCCCGCCGCGGACGCGCGCGACGCGCTGTGGGTCGAGCCTCGGCTCGTCGCGGAGGTGGAATTCGCCGAGTTCACACCCGGTGGCATCCTCCGTCAGGCGCGCTGGCGAGGGTTGCGGCCGGACAAGGATCCCGCCGACGTGGTGCGGGAGGACTGAGACGCGCGTCACGCGTGCTGCGCGTCGTGCTCCACGTGCCCGGCGGGTTCGAGCTGGAACGTCGAATGGTCGACGTCGAAGTGGTCGGCGAGGCATCCCTGAAGCGACGCGAGGATCCGTGCGGCGCGTCCGTCGGCCATCGCTGCGTCCTCGACGACGACGTGCGCGCTGAACACCGGCGCACCGCGCGTGAGCTGCCACACGTGCACGTCGTGCACGTCCACGACCCCGTCGGCCTCGCGGAGGTGGCGCCGAATCTCCGCCACCTGCACCCCCACCGGGGCGCCTTCGGTCAGGACGGCCATGACCTCGCGCAGCAGTCCGATCGCGCGCGGCACGATGAGGATCGCGATGAACAAGGACGCGACGGCATCCGCTTGCGCCCAGCCGGTCGTGACGATGACGACGGCAGCCACGATCACCGCGGCCGACCCGACGAGATCACCGAGCACCTCGAGATACGCGCCCCGGACGTTGATGTTGCGCTTCTGCGCCCGGCTCAGCAGCCACATCGACACGGCGTTGGCGACGAGCCCTCCGACGGCGACGACGAGCATGAGACCGCCCTGCACCTCGGGAGCTTCCGGCCGCAGCAGCCGTTGCACCGCTTCGACCGCGACCCAGACGCTCAGCGCGATCAGGACGACGCCGTTCACCAGGGCCCCGAGGACCTCGGCGCGCTGGTACCCGAAGGTGCGCCGGTCGTCCGCGGGACGCGCGGCGATCGCCGTGGCGATGAGCGCGACGACGAGGGCCGCGGCGTCGGTGAACATGTGCGCGGCATCGGCCAGCAGAGCGAGAGACCCGGTGAGGATCGCACCCACAATCTGCACGACCATGACCACCGTCGTCAGGCTCAACGCCGTAGCGAGCAGGCGCCGATGACCGGCGTCCCGGATGCCGCGGACGGGCGCGTGATCGTGCATGAGCCCAGGCTACGACCGCGAAGCGGCGCAAAACCCCGGTCGGAGCAACTCGGGAATGAGACCGGATATCGCTTCCGCGGTCACCGGGATCCCTCGCACGGCGCCGACGTCAGAGGGTTCGCAGGAGCGGGACCAGGTTGCGGAAAGCCCGCGCGCGATGGGAATGCGTGTTCTTCTCCTCCGCGGACCACTCGCCCACCGTCCGCTCGGCGGCCGCGTCTTGCCCGTCGGGAATGAAGATCGGGTCGTATCCGAATCCCCCGGGCCCGGCCGGGGCGGCCGCGAGGCGGCCGGGCCACCGGCCCTCGACGGTGTCCTCGGTGCCGTCGGGACGCACGAGCGCGATGACGGAGACGAACTGGGCCGTACGGTGCGGGTCGGCGACATCCGAGAGCTGGTCGAGCAGGAGCTCGAGGTTTGCCGTCGCATCCTTCCGGTGCCCTGCCCAGTACGCCGAGAACACCCCGGGGGATCCCCCGAGCACGTCCACCGCGATACCGGAGTCGTCGGCGAGCGCCGGAAGCCCCGTGTGAGCAGCGGCCGCGCGGGCCTTGATCAGCGCATTCGCGGCGAAGGTCACGCCGTCTTCGACCGGCTCCGGGCCGTCGTAGCCGACGACCTCGAGGTCGGGGCGGGTGGCGGCGACGATCGCCTGGAACTCCTCGACCTTGTGCGGGTTGTGCGTGGCCAAAACGACGCGTGGCATGTCAGTCGCTCAGCGCCGCGGTCTGCAGGTCTCTCAGCTGCGCGCAGCCGTTCACGCCGAGCTCGAGCAGCTGGTCGAGCTCGCGCTTGTCGAACGGCGCGCCCTCGGCGGTGCCCTGCACCTCCACGAACAGCCCGCGGCCGGTGACCACGACGTTCATGTCGGTCTCGGCACGCACGTCCTCGACGTAGGCGAGGTCGAGCATCGGGGTGCCGTCGATGATGCCGACCGAGACGGCCGACACCGAGTCGATGAGCACCTCGGAGCGCTGCGCGATGAACTTCTTCTGCCGCCCCCAGGCGATGGCATCCGCGAGGGCGACGTACGCACCCGTGATCGCCGCGGTTCGGGTGCCGCCGTCGGCCTGCAGAACGTCGCAGTCGATGACGATGGTGTTCTCTCCGAGCGCCTTGGTGTCGACGACCGCGCGCAGAGCCCGGCCGATGAGACGCGAGATCTCGTGCGTCCGCCCGCCGACTTTGCCCTTGATGCTCTCGCGGTCGTTGCGGCTGTTGGTCGCTCGCGGCAGCATCGCGTACTCGGCCGTGACCCATCCCTTGCCCTTGCCGGTGAGCCAGCGAGGAACGCCGTTGGTGAACGACGCGGTGCACAGCACCTTGGTGCCGCCGAAGGTGATGAGCGCCGAGCCTTCCGCGTGCGCCGACCACCCCCGCTCGATCGTGACGGGACGCAGCTCGTCGACGGCGCGGCCGTCGGTGCGGGTGTCGGTCATGGTCCTCCTCGGGACGGATGGGATGCCGCGGCTCACCGCGGCAGATCGATGGCGCCGGTCTGCACCAGCTGGACTTCGCGGACCTCGCGGCCCATCAGACGGTGGGCCAGCCGCAGGAAATCGTCGGCGGAGTCGCCCGTGGCCTCGTAACGGTGGGCGGTGACGGCATCCGGGCCGGCGAGCAGATCGCCGGAGACGAGCTGGCGGTACACGTCTTTCGCGGTCTCGCTGTCGCTGGAGACCAGACTCACTTCGGGACCCATGACGTAGCTGATGGCGCCCTCGAGGAACGGATAGTGCGTGCAGCCGAGCACGAGCGTGTCGACACCGGCCTCACGCAGCGGGGCGAGGTACTCCTCCGCGACCGCGAGGACCTCGGGCGAGTCGGTGACCCCCGCTTCGACGAACTCGACGAACCGCGGGCACGCCTGCGCGAATACCGTGAGGCGCTCGTTGACCTCGAGCATGTCCTGGTACGCGCGTGACCCGATCGTGCCGGCGGTGCCGATGACACCGATCCGCCCGTTGCGCGTCGTCGACATCGCCGTGCGGACCGCCGGCCCGATGACCTCGACGACCGGGACGTCGTACCGCTCGCGGGCGTCGCGCAGCATGGCCGCCGACGCGGTGTTGCAGGCGATGACGAGCATCTTCACGCCCTGGTCGACGAGCGTGTCGAGGACCTCGAGCGCGTAGCGCCGCACGTCGGCGATGGGTTTCGGGCCGTACGGCGAGCGGGCCGTGTCGCCGATGTACAGGATCGACTCCCGCGGAAGCTGCGCCGACACCGCACGGGCGACGGTGAGCCCGCCGACTCCCGAGTCGAAGATCCCGATCGGCGCGTCGTTCATAGGCATCCAGCCTACCGGTGGGCCCGGCGCGGCCCCGCGACCCGTTCTCGATGCACGCCGTGGGGCGGTGCGCTCCCTCGCTGTCAACGCGTCCGGGCAACACCACCCCGTCGCAATAGGCTGGCGAAATGACGCGCAGCACGGCCCTGCACACCGATCGCTACGAACTCACGATGCTCGATGCCGGGCTCCGCGACGGCACGGCGCATCGCCGATGCGTGTTCGAAGTGTTCGGACGGCGCCTCTCCGGCGGCCGCCGCTTCGGCGTCGTCGCGGGCACCGGGCGGCTCCTGGACGCCATCCGCGACTTCCGATTCGGCGACGAGGAGCTGCAGTTCCTGCGCGACAACCGGATCGTGGATGCCACCACCCTCGACTTCCTCGCCGGATACCGCTTCACGGGCTCGATCAGCGGCTATCGCGAGGGCGAGATCTACTTCCCGGGCTCGCCGTTGCTGACGATCGAGGGAACCTTCGCGGAAGCCGTCGTGCTGGAGACCCTCGCGCTCAGCGTTCTCAACTTCGATTCCGCCGTCGCCACCGCCGCGGCGCGGATGAGTGTGGCCGCGGGCGACCGTCCCTTGGCGGAGATGGGGTCGCGTCGTGCGAGCGAGGAGGCCGCCGTCGCTGCCGCGCGCGCCGCCTACATCGCGGGCTTCGCCGCGACGAGCAACCTCGAGGCGGGGCGTCGCTGGGGCGTGCCGACCATGGGCACCGCGGCACACGCCTGGACGCTGCTGCACGACAGCGAAGAGGCGGCGTTCCGCTCGCAGATCGACGCCCTGGGAACCGACACGACCCTCCTGATCGACACGTACGACATCCGCGAGGGCGTCCGCACGGCCATCCGGGTGGCGGGAACGGGGCTGGGCGGTGTTCGCATCGACTCGGGCGACCTCCCCATCGTCGCCGGTGAGGTGCGCGCGCTCCTCGACGAGCTCGGCGCCACGGACACGCGCATCACCGTGACCAGCGATCTCGACGAGTACGCCATCGCCGCCCTCGCGGCCTCCCCCGTCGACAGCTACGGCGTGGGAACTTCGGTGGTCACCGGTTCGGGCGCACCCACCGCCGGCCTCGTGTTCAAGCTGGTCGCCCGCGCCGCGGAGGACGGGTCATGGGTGCCGGTGGCGAAGGCCTCGGCGCAGAAAGCGTCGCACGGCGGTCGAAAGGCGGCGTTCCGCACGCTCGACAGCGGGACGGCGACCAGCGAGCTCATCGCCGTCAGCGACGGATTCGAAGAACTCGCCACCGCCGCGCAGTTCCCCGGCGCCCGGCCACTGCAGGTGCCGTTGGTCGTCGATGGGGAACCGGATGCCGCGGCGCTCGGGCCCGCAGGCGTCGCGACGGCCCGGGCGCATCACGCGCGCGTTCGCGAGGAACTGCCCGTGCGGGCGCTCGCCCTCAGCAAGTCCGAACCCGCGTTGCCCACCGAGTACCGCGAGCTCTGACGGACACCAGCGGGAGGCGGGCCGAGGATCAGCGGGACGCGCCCATCCGGTTGATCAGCCGTTGAGCGATTCGTAGATCTCTTTGCACTGCGGGCACACCGGGAACTTCTCGGGGTCGCGGCCCGGCGTCCACTTCTTGCCGCACAGGGCACGCACCGGCTTGCCCGTGATGGCCGACTCGACGATCTTGTCCTTCTTCACGTAGTGCGAGAAACGCTCGTGATCACCCGGCTCGATGTTCTCCTCGCGGATGAGCTCTTCGAGCTCACGATCCAGGGTCGCGAGACCCCCGCTGTCGGGTCGGTCGAGAGGCGTGCTCATGGTCTGCCAGTGTAGCCGCGGACCGCAGCCTCGGGACGGTTCGCACCGTCCGTGGCCGGCTTACCGCGATGCGCGCCCTGTCACGTCGCTTCGGCGAACTCCATCAGACGTGTGCCGCGGCGTTCGAACTCGACGGCCCCGACGGCGACTCCGACGAGGAAGACGAGCGCTCCCGCACCGAGCCCCATCCACAGGGCGAGGAAAGCGTCGGCCGCATCCGAGGTGATCGCCTGCCAGGCGAACCATAGCGCCGGCGCCGCCGCCACCACGGATCCCGCCATGACGAGGCCCTGCGCCATGACGCCGCCGCTGCCGGTGCGCTGAGGCTGCTGGAACGGGCTGTCGCCCGGCCGCGATACGGCGTACGGAGCAACGACCGAGGCGATGCTGGACAGTCCCAGTCCCGACAGGAAAAGCGCCGCGCAGACGCCGACGAGCGCGGGCGCGAACGACCAGCGTCCGTGCACTGCGACGGCGAGCGGAACCGCGATAGCGAGAAGGGGAAGGGCGATGAGGACGACGGGAACGAGCCGTCCGAGCCGATCGGACACACCGCGTACGCCGCTGGCGATGTGCATCCACAGGGCCGTCGAGTCGTACGCGAGATCGTTGTGGGGCAACCACCCGAGGAAGAGGGCGATGATCGGGGCCGGCAGCAGCACCGCGAGCTCTATTGGGACGCCGGCGACGATCAGCGGCAGCATGGAGAACACCGCGGCGATCGGCACCACGAGGACGTTCACGATGTACCGGCGATCACGCAGCCAATAGGACAGGCTGCGTGCGGCGACAGCGCCGCCGGGGCTCCCGGGCAGGATCGCGAACCAGCCGAGGCCGGCTCGCTCGCGCACCGTCACCGGGCGCGGCGTGGTCGTGAGCAACCGGTTCACGAGCCCGAACCACGCCAGGGCGAGCAGGCCCACGGTCACGAGGGCGACGACGACGCTGCCGGCGGCGGCTCCTGCGCTCGGCGCCAACGCAATGCTCCATGCGGCCCCGACGGGCGTCCACGCGAGGACTTCCGCAGCCCCCACGAGCTGAGTGGGGACGACGCCGCGCCACTCCAGCGACCCCAGGAAGATGCCGACGGGAACGACGACGACGAGCACAGCGATCAAGTAGACCCCGATCAGCTCCCGGGATTGCCGGGGGCGGCGCACCAGGGCGCCCAACGCCATGCTGACCCGCGCCAGCAGAACGCACGTGACCACGCCGAGAACGATCGACACCACGCTCGCGAACACCGCCGCACCCTGCGCGACCCACGCGACCGCCAGCGTGATCGCCAGAACCAGCACGACGAGGACGGGCACGCTGAGGAGCCCGGCCAGCAGCAGCGCCCCAGCGAGCGGGCGCGGCTCGGGCCCGACCACGGCGAACCGACGCGGGTCGAGGGGGTCGATGGATGCCGTGATCGGAGGGGCGAGCGCAAAGCCGAGCGTGACCGCCGAACCCGCCAGCACCGTGACCACAGCCGTCGTCAGGCGATCGGAGTCCGCCAGGGCGGCCAAGTTGATGGATGCGAACACGGTCGCCGCGATCAGCACGAACAGCCCGACGGCGCGCCGCACCACGTGCTCCCGGTCCCCTCGGAGGGCACCGAGCATCATCGCCAGTCTCAGGCGGAGAACGTGTGCAACCACTCGAGTCCCTCCACATCGCCCAGACCGCCCGAGAGCTCGAGGAAACGCTGCTCGAGCGTCGACTCTCCGCGCACCTCGTCGATGGTGCCCTCCGCGAGCACCTGTCCCGAGACGATGACGGCGACGCGCGAACACACGCGCTCGACGAGCTCCATGCCGTGACTGGAGAGGATCACGGTGCCGCCGTGGTCGACGTAAGCGCGCAGGATGTCGAGGATCACCGCGCTAGACACGGGGTCGACCGCTTCGAACGGCTCGTCGAGCACGAGGAGACGCGGCGAGTGGATCATCGCACCGGCGAGCATGACCTTCTTCGTCATTCCCGCGGAGTAGTCCGACACCGGACGACCGAGCGCATCCACGAGGTCGAACGCCCGAGCCAGATCGGCGGCGCGGCTCTCGACGACGGGGGCGGGAAGGCCGCGCAGCGCCCCGTAGTACGACAGAAGCTGACGACCGGTCAGGCGGTCGAAGGTCCGGAGCCGGTCGGGCAGCACACCGATCATCTTCTTCGCCACGCGCGACTGACGCGCAGCGTCGACCCCGTTGATCTCGACCGTCCCCGCATCCGAGCGCAGAAGACCCGCGATGATCGACAGGGTCGTGGTCTTGCCGGCCCCGTTCGGCCCCACCAACCCGTAGAACGAGCCCGCCGGGACGGTCAGGTCGACGCCGTCCACGGCGCGAAGCTCCCCGAACGTCTTCGTGACGTTGCGCAGGCTCAGCGCCGGAACGTCGGTGTCGTCTGCCGCCGCCTTGTCCACGGCGTGGTCGACGGTGGTCGCCCCCGCGTCATCGGTCGACGCCTCGCGCGGATCACCGTCGGCGGACGCCTCGGAATCCGGTACCGCAGCCGCGGCGGACGCTTCGACCGCCACGTCCGCCGGGGTGGGGTCTTCCGTCGTAGCGGGGTGGCCGTGGTACTCGCTGTCGACGGCGTCCTGACGCGATGCGGGCACATCGGCCGATGCCTCGGCCCCCAGCGACCCGTCCTCCGCGCGCTCGTCGACCTCCGATCCCACCTCGTCGAGCTCGGTCTCCCCGGGCTCAGGTTCAACGGGTTCGGCTTCCGCGGGTTCAGCGTTCGCGGGTTCAGCGTTCGCGGGTTCAGCGTCCCCGGGTTCAGCGTTCGCGGGTTCAGCGTCCCCGGGTTCAGCGTCTGCGACGTCGACGTCAACGGGTTCGGCAGCCGCGCGCGCAGCCTCGACGGCTTCGGCATCCGCGACTTCGGGCGCGACGAGGTCGGCATCCCTCTCGGGTATGGATTCACCGACGCTCCGCGGACTCTGTTCTCCTGTGGTCTCGGCCACCTCCACCGGCGGCTCTTCGACGGCGACATCAGAGGGGGTGGGATCGGCGATCGGCGACGGCGCGGCGGCATCGTCGCCACCACCGGCCGACGCGGGCACCGGCGCGTCGACGACGGCGGACACCGGCGCCTCGGTCTCGGCGGGCGCGTCATCCGACGCCTCCGCCGGGACGGGAAGCGGCGGACGCGGAGGCACGACCAGGTCGGTGGGGAGCGGGGGCGGAGGCCCGGGCACGACCGGCGTCGTCTCGGCCTCGGTGGGTTCGACCGGCGGCGTGTTCGCCCCGGCGGTGCGCGGCGTCGCCGGCTTCTTGGCGGCCGTCGCCCGCGGCGTCGCCGGCTTCTTGGCGGCCGTCGCCCGCGGCGTCGCGGGTTTCTTCGCCGCAGCAGTCCGCGGGGTCGCGGGTTTCTTCGCCGCGGTGGAACGCGGCGTCGCAGGCTTCTTCTCGCCCGATGCCCGAGGGGTCGCAGGCTTCTTCTCGCCCGACGCACGCGAGGCGGCCGGCGTCTTCTCGGCCGTGGCGCGCGGGGTCGTGGGTTTCTTGGCCGACGCGGCGCGTGGGCTACGCGGTGCGGATGCCGTCGCGGCCTTCCGGGGCGACGCGGATTGCGCCTTCTGCTCATCGCCCGTGTCGGCATCCGAGTCCGCATTCATGGGCGACACAGACGTCGCCGATGTTCCGGCGGGCCGACGGGGTGTGCGCGGCGCGGTCGTGCGGGGCTTCGGCCCAGGATCGACGTCGGGGCTCGCCCCATCGTCCTCCGACCGGGGGGAGGCGGACTCAGGGGGCTGCGGCAGCGACGCTGTCATCGCCCCAAACTATCAAGCTGTTCCGACACCGACCGCGGCCCGGCTGCCCGACGACGGAATCAGCTGTCATCACGAATGCGCAACGACCAGGGCGAATCATGCACCTTCTCAGCTCGTTTGGCTAGCATGAATTCGACACGAAGGCGTGACTTTCCGGTAAACCGGAAATGACAACTCATCCCCCAGGAGCCTGCCTTGACCGTTCAGATCGTCATCCTCGCTGCGGGCATGGGCTCGCGACTCGGCCGGAGCCTGCCCAAACCGCTCACCGTCCTCGCCGATGGCCGCAGCATCATGCAGCAGCAGCACGACAACATCTTCGCCGCATTCGGACGCGAGGCCCGGATCACGACGGTCGTCGGCTATCGCGCCGAGACCATCGTCGATGCGTTCCCGCGCGTCGACTACGTCTACAACGACCGGTACGACCAGACGAACACGTCGAAGAGCCTGCTGCGCGCGCTCGCTGCAACCGGGCGCGGCGGCGTTCTGTGGCTGAACGGTGACGTCGTGTTCGACCCGCGCGTTCTCGGGCGTGCCGTCGAGCTCGTCGAGGCCGATCGTTCGTTCGTCACCGTCAACACAGCGAAGGTCAGCGACGAAGAGGTGAAGTACACCGTCGACGCCGAGGGATTCGTGAAGGACCTCTCGAAGGTCGTCGTCGGCGGGCTCGGCGAAGCCGTCGGCATCAACTACATCTCCTCGCGCGACAAGAAGACGCTCCAGCGTCACCTCCAGCGCGTCGACGATCAGGACTACTTCGAGCGCGGCATCGAGCTCGCCATCGCCCACGACGGGATGCGGGTCGAACCGCTCGACATCTCCGACCTCTACGCGGTCGAGGTGGACTTCGCCGAGGACCTCGAGCGCGCCAACCTCTTCGTCTGATCGCCCTCGTTCGTCAAGGCCCCGGTGCCGGCGATATCGCGCGGCAGGATGGTCTCATGGCTGAGAAGGTGCATCGCATCCATTCCCTGCCCGGCGACTCTCCCTGGAAGGGGGGACTCCCGCCGGCAGGGTCGGAGGAGCATCCCCGGACGATCCGCATGCTCGACCGGGTTCTCTCCGTGCAGAGACCTGCGGTGCTCGCCCACCTCCGCAGCATCCGCCTTCGGCACCCGGATGCCTCGCCCCAAGAGATCCTGACGATTCTCGAACGCCGCTACCTCGCCGCCGTCACCACCGGTGGCGCAGCGGTGGGCGCCACTGCCGTGGTTCCCGGGATCGGCACGGGGGTCACGCTGGCGCTGAGCGGGGTCGAGACACTCGGCTTCCTGGAGGCGACCGCGCTGTTCGCGCAGTCCGTGGCCGAGGTGCATGGGGTCGCGGTGGACGACCCCGACCGGGCACGTGCGCTCGTGCTCACCCTCATGCTCGGGAAAGAGGGCGTCGACCTCGTTGCCCAACTCGCGGCGCAGGCCGCCGGCCGGGGCACCACCCGTTCCAATTACTGGGGCGAACTGGTCACCAAGACGCTGCCCCGCGCGGCAGTGGGACCCCTGGTCGACCGCCTGAAGACGTCGTTCACGCGTCAGTTCGTCGCCCGTGGCGGTGCGTCGTGGGTCGGAAAGGCACTCCCCTTCGGCGTGGGAGCGGTCGTCGGCGGCGCGGGCAACCACATCCTCGGCCGCCGCGTCTTGGTCAATTCCCGTCGCGCTTTCGGCGCGCCACCGGTGATCCTGCCGACGGATATCGAACCGCGCCCCGGAGCAGAGCGGCTCGAACGACGCGCCGCCGGTGGCGTACAGCGGGTCGGCGGGGCGATCGTCGGCGCCGTCGGTTCGGCGTCGCGCCGGACGGGATCGGTCGCGCGCAAGGCACTTCCTCGCCGCAAGGGCCGAGACGACGACGAGGCGCTGCCGCCCGAGGCATCCTGATCCCATCTCATCGACGCCGCTCGCGCGCAAGACCCGCGCACGGCGTCCGCGATCGCGTTAGCCTCGCCCCATGCGCGACCTTCTCGATCTCCTGACCGTGTGGATGCCGCGACAGCGCTGGTACGGCACGAAGGGCCGCGACCCCCTGCTGACGTTGGTCGCCGATTGGGAGCTCGATTCCCCCGCCACCCGGATACTCCTGGTCCGGGACGACGCGGCCAGTCCCCCTGTGACCTACCAGATCCCGGTGTCGCAGCGCGAGCCCGAGCACGTACTTCCTGGAAGTCTCATCGGCCCGGCCGCCGACGGACGGGTGTGGTCGGATGCCACAACGGACCCGGCCTTCACCGACCTGCTGTTCCGGCTGGTCTGCACCGGTGAAGGCGGAGCAGATACGCATCCCGACCTCGTCGGCATCCCGCTCGCCCCCTCCCCCGCGGCGACGGAGTCGCCCGTTCCCGCACGGGTGCTGAGCGGCGAGCAGTCGAACACCTCGATCATCTTCCGGCCCGACGGGGCTCCCCCGGTGATCTGCAAGCTGTTCCGCCCCGTCAACGCGGGCATCAACCCTGACGTCGAGCTACAGTCGGCACTCGCAGCCGGCGGCGCGACGTTCGTGCCTGCAGCCATCGGCGAGCTGCGCGGCACGTGGACTGCTGCGGACGGCGCACCGGTGACCGGATCGCTCGCCTTCGCGCAGGAGTTCTTCGAGGGTGTCGAAGACGCTTGGCGCGTCGCCCTGCAGTCGGCCACGGCGGGTGAAGACTTCAGCGCCGCCGCGCGCGCCCTCGGTGAGAGCGTCGCACGCATGCACGTCGCTCTTGCCGCAGCCTTCCCCACGGTGGCGCCCGACGCATCCGTGCGCGACGCCGTGGCCGCGGCGTGGCAGCGCCGTCTCGCGATCGCGCTGACCGAGGTTCCCTCGCTCGCCCCCTTCGCGGAACGCATCCGCGAGGTGTATGCCACCGCCGCCGCGGCCGAGTGGCCGCCGCTCCAGCGCGTCCACGGCGACCTGCACCTCGGCCAGGTCTTGTACACGCCGGCGAATGGCTGGGTCCTCCTCGACTTCGAGGGCGAGCCGCTGCGTCCGATCACCGAGCGCCGCAACCCCGACCTCGCCGTGCGCGACGTGGCCGGCATGCTGCGGTCGTTCGACTACGTCTCCGGCGCGGTGGCCGACGATGACGGCGCCGCAGTGCGCGCCTGGGTCATCGCGGCGCAGCAGGCGTTCCTCGACGGGTATGCCACGACCGTCGGTGTCGCGAACACGGCACCCGAGGCGCTGCTGGCTGCCTTCGAGTTGGACAAGGCCGTCTACGAGGCGATCTACGAGACGCGCAATCGTCCCGATTGGGCGGGGATCCCGCTGGCTGCCATCGGCCGCTTGGCCCCCCTCGCGGACTGACGTCGGTCACACCGACGTCGCCGCATCGCGTTCCTCCCACCGCTGCATGAGGGTGCGCACGGCGGCGTGGAACCGTCGCGTCGACGCGCCCGGCGTCGTGTCGCCGAAGTAGTACCGCACCCAGTGATCCAGACGGGCCACCGCATCGGGGTCGGCGAGCACCTCGTCGGTCCGGGTCACGATGGCGCCCGCCGAATCTGCATCCAGCCATTCGCACGACGACAGGTACCCGCTGTCGTCCACCAGAGCCTCGGGATCGGCGGGACGTGTCACCAGGAGCGGTTTTCCCGCCGCCAGCCGGTCGTAGACCATCGCCGAGATGTCGACCACGGCGACGTCGGCAGCGGCGAGCTGCCAGCCGAGCGCCGCGCCGGTGTCATGGACGTGACGGGCGGTGGGGTCGGCGGCGTTGGCCGCGGCGAGCGCCGACACGATCCGCTCGTTGGCGGCGCCGTAGGCCGGGTCCACAACGCCGGAGCGAGGATGCGGCCGATAGATGATCCGGTGGCGGCCCGTGGCGGCGAGCGCGGAGATGAGCGCCTCGCCGTGCGTGAGGATCGAGCCGTAGTGGGCGGAGGGGCGGTCGCCCTCCCAGGTCGGGGCGTAGAGCACCACGGTGCGCTCATCGGGCACGTACGGGAGCTCACCCGAGTAGTGATCGGCCTGGGGGCGCCCGATGGAGAAGGTCCGACGGTCGAGGTCGTAGTCCCACAGCGTTCGGGCCAGCCGCGCGCGAGCCGCGTCGCCGGCGACGAAAGCGTAGTCGTAGGCCTTGAACTGGTTCGTCGTCATGTACATCTTGTCGGACTCGCCGTGGTTGATGAAGACGTGCCAGCGGCGCCCGTAGCGGAACATCTGGAAGTTGCGGGTGTTCTGGTTGACGTAGAACACGATGCGCACGTCTTGCTCGTCGAGGACGGCCTCGACGTCTCCCACCGTCGGGGCGAAAGCCACCGGAAGCGCATCGTCGCGCAGCAGTGCGTCGGCTCCCCGGATGGCACGGGAGATGACCAGGACGGGCCATTCGTTCGCCAGCTCGCGCAGGGGCGCGTACCACTGGCGCATCTGGTACATGTTCACGGGTCCGTCGGCGAAGTACACCGCGATCCGGAAGTGCTTCTGCGGCAGGGGTGCGCGTTCGGCGAGCGCGCGCCGCAGGTCGATCCGTGCACGGCGGGTGGCGAGGGCCTTGCGCAGCAGGCCCACGGCGAGACGGGCGTCGCGGGCGAGAGACATCGTTCCAGGGTACCGGCCAGGTCGGCGTGAAAGGATCGTCGGATGCACCTCGCGACTCCCGGCCGCCGAGACGCGCCCGTCCCGCCTGACGACGCCGGCGTGAGCTTCGTCATGCCCGTGCTGAACGAGCAGCGTTATCTGCGGAGGGCCGTCGCCTCGACCCTCGCGCAGGAGGTTCCCGGCCCCGTGGAGTTGGTGCTGGCTCTCGGCCCGTCGACGGATGCCACGGACGTGATCGCGCGGGAGATCGCCGCTGCGGACTCTCGTGTGGTGCTCGTGGACAACCCGGCCGCCGACATCCCGGTCGGTCTGAACCTCGCGATCCGGGCGAGCCGCTACCCGACAATCGTCCGTGTGGACGCGCACTCCGAGCTCGTCCCCGGGTACACGCGACGGGCGCTCGCCACTCTTGCGCGCACGCGTGCCGCGAACGTCGGCGGGGTGATGCGCGCCGACGGCCGCACCCCTTTCCAGCGCGCTGTCGCGCGCGCCTACAACTCACGGGCCGGCCTCGGAGGGGGCGCGTACCACAGCGGTACCGAGGAGGGCGCTGCCGAGTCCGCGTACCTCGGCGTCTTCCGGCGCGCGGTGCTGGAGGAGGTGGGCGGCTTCGACGAATCGATCCGTCGCGGCGAGGATTGGGAGCTGAACCTCCGTATCCGGCGTGCCGGGTATCGCGTGTGGTTCGATCCGACGCTCTCGGTGGTCTACTGGCCGCGCGAGAGCTGGTCCCGCCTCGTCCGGCAGTTCCGTGCCACCGGGGCGTGGCGGGGAGAGCTCGTGCGCCGCTACGGACGTCGCAACTCCCTCCGGTTCTTCGCGCCCCCCGCCTTGGTGATCGCCGCGGTCGTGTCCCTGATCGTCGGCGCGCTGCAGATCGCCGGGGTCGCGCGGGGGCGCACCGCTTCCGCGACTCACGTCCCCGTGGCCGCGTATGCGGTTCTCGTCGGTGCTGTGGCGTCGGGACGCGGTGGCGGCCGGGGCTGGCGCGACCGGCTCTGGACGGCCGCGGTACTGCCCTCCATGCATGTGCCGTGGGGCGTGGGTTTCCTGTGGGCGCTTGTGCGCGGAGCGCGCGACACCGTCGACACGTCCCGCCTCAGTGGGCGGAACACCCCGCTGCCCTGAGCGGGCGGCATCCTGTCACTCGCGGTCGACGAGCCCCTGATCCAGGATGCGTGCCACGACGCGCTCACCGGCTCGCCCGTCCTCGCGGGCGACGAAGACGCGCTGGAACCTTTCGTAGCGCTCGCGGAAGATCTCCGGGTCGACGTCGTCGAGCGCACGTTCCAGCTCGTCCTGGGTGCGCACGACGGGACCCGGAGCGGCATCGAGCAGGTCGAAGTAGAAGCCGCGCAGCTCGCCCCGGTAGTGCTCGAGGTCGGGCACGAGGAAGTAGATCGGCTTGCCGGTGATGCTGAAGTCGAACATCACCGACGAGTAGTCGGTGATGAGCGCGTCGGCGGCGGCCAGAAGACGCGCGGTGTCCGGGAATCCCGTGACATCGATCACGCGGGGACCTCGAGCGTCCTCGCCCGGCTGCAGGGTGCGGGTGTGCCCGCGCACGAGGACGACCGCGTCGGCCGCTGCGGCCAGGGCTGCGGGGTCGAGGAAGTCCACCATGGCCTCGCGGTCGTCGCGCCACGTCGGAGCGTAGAGCAGGACGCGTTCGTCGAGCGCGATGCCGAGGTTCCGCCGGGTGGTGGCGCCGTCGTCGGTCTGCAGCGAGTCGTTGCGGGGGTACCCCTCGACCCAGACGGGCCGACGGCGGAACGCGTACGCGCGGGAGAGCACGCGCGCCGCGTACGGGCTCTGCGCCAGGAGGATGTTCCACCGACGGCCCTCTCGGATCACCGCGAGCATGCGACGCGGGTCGAAGCCGGGACGATGGAGCGCGAGCCGCTTCAGCGGTGTTCCGTGCCAGGTCTGCAGAACCGTCTGCCCCGGCTTGCGCACGAAACGGCGGCGCAGCCAATCGTTCACGACGAGCAGGCGCGCAGCGGCCCGAGCGCGCCACCATTCGGGGCTGCCTTCCACGACGGCGACGGCCCCGTCCGGAACGGCCACGGAAAGATCGACGACGCTCCAGTACCGCGTGACGGTCGGCGCCACCCGCGCGAGCTCCCGATCGATCGCGAGGGGGTTGCAGCCGGCCGTCCGCCCGTAGAAGCTCTCGAAGAACACCGCGTTCTCGAGGGGCTGCCGCGAGGTCGCGTAGCGGCGTTCCAGGGCGGCCTGTCCCTCCCCCGAGTCGTAAGCGGGATCGACCGGCGGCCCGACCCGCAGCAGCCCTTCGGCCCACGCGGCGCGCAGACCCGGTAGCTGCGTCAGAGGCAGCGCTGCGGCGGGAGGGAGAGCATCCGTCGCGTCCCCCTCGTCGATGTGCAGCCGGTACTCCCCGGTGGGAAGCGGAAGCTGAGGGCCGCCCCAGCGTGCCGCCCGCAGGGGCAGCACCGCCCGCCAGGTGCGACCGCGGCCATGCAGGCGCGCCTCGACCCGAGCCCGTGGACCGCGCAGCGACACGGCCGCCGGGCGCGGACCGGAACCGGAAATCTCGAGGGCAGCGTGCCCGTCTTCGAGCAGGAAGCGTGCGTCGGTCATTGTCCGTTCCTTCGGCTCGCGGCTGTGCGGCTCGTACGGCGCGACGGTGCGTCCAACCGAGCGCGGATCGCGCGGTGCACGCGCTCCGCATTGCGTCCGTCGCGGTGGGCATGCACGGCGGCGCTCCGACGACGGGACGCGGTGATCGCGTCGGCCGGATCGTCCAGGATGCCATCGACGCGCGCGATCGTCGCCTCCCACGTTGTCGCCGGTTCGTCGCCGGCGACGTCACGGTAGCGCCCGTAGAGCCCGCGACGGGCGACGTACGCTTCGAGGTCGGGCGCGAAGAACACCACGGGAAGGGGGACGAGCCCCGCGTCGAAGGCGAGCGAGGAGTAGTCGGTGATGAGGGCGTCCAGCCCCGGGAGAAGCGGGGTCACGTCGGCGACGAGATCGCTGCCGAGCATGCGGACCCGCTCGCTCGGCGCGCGGTACTCACCGGCGCCGAGTGGATGGGGCCGGATGAGCAGAACGGCGTTGCGTCGTGCCAGGACGGCGTCGATCGACGCCCAGTCGTCGGGGGTCGGGATCGCCGGATCGGCCGCACCGTCGCGCCATGTCGGCGCATACAGCACCACCCGGCGATCGCCCAGATCGATGTCGAGAGCGGTGGCGAGCGCGGCGCGGGCGATACGGCGGCGGTCCTCCGCGGAGCCGCGCGACAGAACGTCGACCCGGGGTTCCCCCGTGACGGGAACACGGGCATCGTCGAGGCCGAACGCCGTCTCGAGCCGCCCGCGCACGAGGTGGGAGGCGGCCGGGAGCAGCGCGATCTGCCGCATCGTGCGCCGGTACAGGAGGGCGAGGAGCCGGTTCACCGCGCTCCACCGCGGAAGGAACGTGCTGCGCGTGGTCTCGGGCGAGTCCAGACCGATGCGCTTGAGCGGGATCCCGTGCCAGAGCTGGACGACGAATGCTCCCGCGACCGCGTAGCGGTTGACGTCGCCGAACCCGTGCGTGACGACGACCACGCGCGCGCGAGCGGTCTCCCACAGCCCGCGAAGCGAGTCCCGCCGAACGGATCGGATGCCGAGGTCGGCGGCATCCCTCGCCTGGGCGGCGTCCGCGACGAGCCACGTCGACCGCTCCCCCGCCGTGTCTGCCACACGCCACAGTGCCAGGGCCCCGTCGGCCACGCCGACCGCGCACCCGAACACCCAGCGATCGCGGGAGCGCGGGACCACCGCCGTCAGCAACCGCCCCGCGAGATACAGCGGGATGCGCCGGAGTTTTCGCGCGTTTCCCGCACCGAACGAGAAAGACGCCACCCCGCGAGCCTATCGCGGGGTGGCGTCGGGGAGGGGGATGTCAGTTCTCCATCGCCCCGAGCGTCACGTCGGCCGTCTCCTGCTTTCCGCCACGCACGTAGGTCACCGTGGCGTCGGCACCGGCCGCGAGGGCCCGCACCTGCGCGGTGAGGTCCACAGAGTTGGTGATGGGGATGCCGTTGAACTGGGTGATCACGTCACCCTGCCGCAGGCCGCCCGCCTGGGCCGCCCCACCGGGTGTGAGCTCGGCGACGTAGGCACCGGTCGTCGTCGCGCCCTGGACGGAGGCGGCATCCTGCACGCTCGCACCGAGGAGGCCGTGCGTGGCGGAACCGTTCTCGATGATCTCCTGCGAGATGCGCTGAGCGATGTCGGAGGGGATGGAGAATCCGACGCCGATGTTGCCCGACTGCCCTCCGGATGACGAGCCGCCCGCGCTCGCGATGGCGACGTTGATGCCGATGAGTTTGCCCTCGTCGTCGACGAGCGCGCCACCGGAGTTGCCCGGGTTGATGGCGGCATCGGTCTGGATGACGGCGATCTTGATCGTCTGGTTGGTCTGGGGCGTCTGGCGTCCCTGTCCGAAGTCGAAGAAGAAGGGGCTCTCCTGGCCGGGCTCGCTGCCCTCGTCGGATTCGGAGCCGTCCGAGGGCGCCGCGGACGAGGCGACCTGGATCGACCGGTTCAGCGCGCTGACGATACCGGTGGTGACGGTGTTCGGCAGACCGAGCGGCGCTCCGATCGCGACGGTGTTGTCTCCGACGTTGAGCTTCGACGAATCGGCCCACTCGATGGGGGTCAGGTCGGAGGCGTTCTCGAGCTTGATGACCGCGAGGTCGTACGTGGGATCCGTGCCCACGACCGTGGCTGCGAAGACACGCCCGTCCGAGGTGGTCACGGACAGCTGCGCGTCGCCGGTCTGCCCGTCGAGCGTCACGACGTGGGTGTTCGTGAGGACGTAGCCGTCGTCACTGAGCACGACGCCCGATCCACTTCCGGCGTTCTGCGCGCCGCGGGCGCTGATCGTGACGACGCTCGGGACGACCTTGGCGGCCACGGCGGCGGTCGCGTTGACCTCGTCCGGGTCGTTGACCGTGATCGCGGTGGGACCGGAGGCCGTGGTGCCGTCCGAACCGCCCCACAGGGCGAGGCCCGCGTAGGTGCCGCCGAGCCCGGCGCCACCGCCGACGAGCGCGGCCGCGACGAGCAGCGCGGCGATCTTCGCGCCGGATCCCTTCTTGCGCGGCTTCTGCTTCTCCGACTCGGGCAGGGTCAGCGTGGGGTGGGTACCAAACGACGCCCCGGCGGCGGGGCCGAAGGCCTGCCCGGTCGGAGCCGACGCTCCACCGGGTGCGGAGGCGTACCCCGGGCCTCGGGGTGCGGGGTGCTGCGGTGTCCCGAGGTTCGGGGTCGCGGGCTGCTGCGGAGCCGCGGCAGGGTGCTGCACCTGCGATGCGGTGGCCGGACCCGGACTGGGCGGGGGCCATGCGGCGGCGGCGTCCGCGGGCGAACGCGTCGGTACGGGCGGCACCGACGGTGCGGAGGCCTCGGCGGTCCCGGACTCCGTGGTGCGGGCCTCTCCGTCGGTGGCGGCGGGGTCGTGCGACGTGGGGACCGCGCCCTGCGCGGCCGCGTCGGTGGTGGGGCGGTGCTCGGTACCCTCGGGACGGTCGTCCGTGGTGTCGCTCATGGGATGCTCCTTCTTCCAGGCGAGATCAACCATGACCCCGGATGCTGTGTTCTTCCTATGACGCGGGTGAGTTCGGTCTATGGGTGTCACAGCAACGGAATGCGAAGACACCTTCCGCGTGCTCGCGGCACGCTCGGCTACGGTGAGAAGGATCCGAACGGCGTCCGCCGCCCCTCCCGATACGAGGCCTCCGCATCATGCACGATCTCCCCGGCGCCTGGCGCCGCACCGCCTCGGGCGCGGGACTCGTCGCGCCGGACGGCTCCTCGGTTCCGACGATCTTCGCCGAGATGACGGCGCTGGCCGCGGCGACCGGCGCGCTCAATCTCGGGCAGGGGTTCCCCGACGAGGACGGCCCCGAGATCGTCGTAGAGGCGGCGCGGCGCGCGATCGCCGACGGTGTCAACCAGTACGCGCCGGGTCGCGGCTTCCCCGACCTCCTCGCCGCGATCGCCGCACACCAACAGCGCTTCTACGGGCTCGAGCTGGATCCGGCGCGGCAGGTGCTGGTCACGGTCGGTGCCACCGAAGCCCTGTCGTCGACGCTGCTGGCACTGATCGACGGCCCGGACGACGAGGTCGTGGTGTTCGAGCCGTACTACGACTCGTACGCCGCGTGCGTCGCGCTGGCCGGCGCGCGCCTCGTCCCGGTGCCTCTGCGGTGGCCCGACTTCCAGCCCGACCTCGAGGTCCTGGCATCCGCGGTGTCCGACCGCACTCGGGTCATCCTCGTCAACGACCCGCACAACCCCACCGGCACCGTCTTCTCGCACGCCGTTCTCGAGGAGGTCGTTCGACTCGCACACCGGCACGACGCGATCATCGTCACCGACGAGGTGTACGAGCACCTCGTGTTCGACGGCCCCCATGTCCCGATCGCGACGCTTCCGGGCGCCGCCGAGCGCACCCTGTCGATCTCGTCGGCCGGCAAGACGTTCTCGCTGACCGGGTGGAAGACCGGCTGGGTGACCGGACCCGCGCCGCTCGTGTCGGCGGTACTTGCCGTGAAGCAGTTCCTCACCTACGTCGGCGGCTCGCCGTTCCAGCCGGCGATCGCCGCCGGCCTACGCCTGCCGGACGCGTTCTTCGCCTCGATCGCCGCTCGGATGAAGGCGAAGGCAGACCTGCTCGGCACCGGTCTCCGGGCCGCGGGCTTCGACGTCGGCACACCCGGCGGGTCGTACTTCACGGTGGTGGATGCCGCCCCGCTCGGCGCCGTCGACGCGGACGCGTTCTGCCGTGACCTTCCCCTGCGCGCGGGGGTCGTGGGCATCCCGCTCACGGCGTTCGCCTCCCCGGCGCACCGCGCCGACTACGCCACGCTCGTCCGCTTCGCCGCGTGCAAGCGTGTCGAAGTGCTGGAGGACGCGGCGCGGCGGCTCTCGGCCCTGTCGCCGGCCTGACCGCCCCGGTCAGCGCGGGGTGACGCGATAGCGCCGCAGGTCGAGAGCCGGGTTCACGCGGCGGACGCGCGCAATCGCGCCGGGATCGATGTGAGCGACGGCGACGTCGGTGGCGGTGCCGATCGTGGCGAGGGCGACACCCTGGGGGTCGATGACCGTGGAGTGCCCGACGCCGAGGGGCGGAGGATGATCGGCACCCGCGACGAAGAACGTGTTCTCGATCGCCCGCGCGGTGAGCAGCGTCGTCCAGTGGTGCTCCTTGAGCGGTCCCCGCACCCATTCGGCGGGGACGAGGGCGACGTCGACTCCCGCGTCGGCGAGAGTCCGCGACACCTCGGGGAAGCGCAGGTCGTAGCACGTCATGAGGCCGAAGCGCAGGCCGTCGACCTCGAAGGTCTCCGGCGGCGCGATCTCTCCCGGCGCCACCCAGTCCGACTCCCGCTGACCGAACGCGTCGTACAGGTGCAGCTTGCGGTAGACGGCACGGATGCCGGCTGCATCCACGGCCACGACGGCGTTGCGCACGCGCCGCCCGTCGTCGGCGGGTTCCACCAGTCCCGCGACGAGCACGACGTCGAGCTCAGCCGCGAGCGCTTGGAGCGCCGTCACGAACGGGCCGTCGAGGTCCTCGGCGTTCTCGGCCAGGGAGGCGTCGAACGGGTCGATGAAGTAACTCGAGTACTCGGGGAACACGATCACCCGAGCACCGCGGGCGGCGGCCTCGCGAGCGAGATCGCCGATGGCATCCCGATTGGTCTGCTTCGACGCGGCGGGGGCGAACTGCGCCACCGCCACCCCCACGGTGCCGTGCGTCATGCGCGTTCCCTTCCGCCGCCGACCCGGCGAAGCAATGCCGGGGCCACGACCCACAGTACGAGGATGACGACGCCGAGGACGACCGCGGCGGCGATCGCCGCATCCAGGCCGACGACCACGTCGAACACGAACGCGACGACGCCCCCGAGCAGGAGCGCGACCGCGGCGAGCGCGGCGATGAGCGCCCGGTGCCCGAAGCGCACGACGGACGGCTTGACGCCTTTCTGGAACATGGCGCGATGCAGAGCCACCGGCGCGAGCGCGAGGATCGCCGTCACGGCCGAAAGAGAGACCAAAACGAGGTAGCCGATGCGCTGCCCCTGGCTGAGATCGGCGAACGCCGGTTGGAACGCCAACGCCAGCAGGAATCCGGTGAGGATCTGGGTGCCGGTCTGCAGCACGCGGAGCTCCTGGAGCACGTCGACCCAGTTCCGGTCGGCGCGCTGCGCGGCGCTCTCGGGGCGCCCGTCGGCGATGTCGTCATGGGGGTCGTCGGTGGGGGTCAGCATCCCGGCATCATGGCCCGCCTGACGGTTCGGAATCAACGCCGATTCGACACACCTCGAAACCCATGCTAGGTTTATCTCTTGTGCCGCGGGGTGGAGCAGCTCGGTAGCTCGCTGGGCTCATAACCCAGAGGTCGCAGGTTCAAATCCTGTCCCCGCAACAAATGAAGGCCCCGGATCCTCGGATTCGGGGCCTTCGCCTTTTCCCCTCTCCAGCCTCATCTGCCTCCTCAGAGGGCCGATGTGCGGGCTGCGTCGTCCACAGATCGGTGCAAGCTCCGCCTTTCGGACGAGCCTCTACCTAGCATGGAGCGCATGGGCGGGCAGTATTCGATCGATGTGGCGGGGTTCGTCTCGACGACCGACGGCGTTGCGTCGGCGCTGGAATCGTTGGGTCAATCCGTGAGCGGGGCGGTCGCCGACCTCGACCAGATGGTGCGGCTTGTCACGACAGAAGCCGACCTCGCCTCCGCGTTGACGGGCGCAACGGAGGAGCGGCGACGCACCGGCCCTGGCGCAGTCCAACACGGCGGCGACGTTGTGATCGCAGCTGGCCAGGTTGTTCTCGCCTATGTGCAGGCTGACGACGAGATGGCATCCACCACATCCGGTGCCGAAGCGTCGATACCGCTCCCCCGCACCTCCGGCACCGGGCGACGAGAGGCACTGGCGCGATGACGCTCGTGACCCCCTCGAACGTCCCCTCGGTGACGATCGATCCCTCCGCGCTGTCTGCCGCCGCGGAGTCCCTCCGCCACCGCGCAGATGCCGCTGCCGACTCCGCCGAGCGGATCACGACGACGTGAAACACCCTTCCCGCAAGTTGGGACGCCCCGGAGGCCGCCGAACTCCTCGCTCGCATGTCGGTCGTGCCGCGGGCCGCCGACGATTTCGCCGAAACTGTCCGGCGTATCGCCGCGATCATGACCGAGCTGGCCGACCAGCTCGCCTTGGCACGAGCCCAGGAGACATCGCTTCGCGCAGAAATCGAAAGCTTGCGCGACGCCGTTCGCGGATACCGCACATCGTCGGACGAGATGGGCATCGGGAGCACCGAGGACACATGGGGGCCTGGCCAGTTCGCGCACAACCAGGAGTTGATCGCCGCGTGCCTGTCTTTGCGTTCGCTTCGAGACGCCGCCATCGAAGAGGCGCGCCGCGACCTGGCGTCCATCAGTCAGCCCGACATCGTGCTGTCGAGCAGCAACGCGGCTGGGACGTCACCATCCTCCACCGCGTGGACGACCGAATACGATGCCATCGCCGACGGTGTCGCATTCGCCATCCTCGCGAAACTCAGCGCGGGGACGGCCGATGACGCCCTCGCGCTCCTTGCTGCACACGACGACTGGCGCCGACTGTTCGCGTCGAATCCCCCGGATGCCACGGCGGTCAACGCCTGGTGGACACAGCTCGCCGCCTCAAACCCGGGCGCCCTCGACTCGTTGGTGCTCGGCGCATCCGTCATCGTGGGGACGCTGGGTGGGGTTCCCCCGGCGAACCGCGTCGCCGCCAACGCGGTGAATGCGAAAAACCGCATCCCATTGGTGGAAGCCGAGATCCGGCGCATGTCCGAATTGTCCCTCGCGCACGGCGGTCCAGACTTCCTTGCGTGGCGGGACGTTATCGGCCGGCTGGAGCGCCAGCTGGACTACTTGCAGCGAGCGGCAGACGGAGACGTCCAGCTCTACCTGTACGAGCCGGATTCTCAAAGCATCATTGAGATGATTGGGACCCTCGATGTGAACACGACGGACGTCATCACGTACGTACCCGGGACGTTTACGAGCGTCCACAGCTTCTATGGCGATCAGGTGCAGCAGGTCGGACGGTGGCTTCGGACGAACGACCCTCGCGTCGTTACCTTCGTCTGGAAGGAGGGATTGTTTCCCGGAGAGGACGTGGTATCCGGGGCAATGGACTTCGCGCGTATCGTCGAGGCGAATGACCAGGGCGCTGCCCTCGACACAGGGAGACTGATCGCGGACTTCCAGCATGAACTCCTGTCATCCTCGTCTGAGGCAGCGGCCGCCGAACAGGGCGGGATGGGTCATTCGTGGGGACTCGGGGGGATTTCGTCGTCGGAGGTAGCGGGCGCGAAGTATGCCCAGGTGCACTCTCTTGCGGGCGCCGGGCTACCGTCGGCGTGGACGCCAAGCTCCAGCACAGAGTACTTCCACTGGGGATACACCGACGCTCTCTCGATAGTCCAAGGAACCGGCGCTGTGTGGGACGGACGGGTTCCGACACGAGAGGGCGTCTTTGAATCACACGTCTATGTTCGAGAGGGCGACTTCACGCTCTACATCCCAAGTGGAGCGAGCTCACGCAACGCCGTCATCGCGCCAGTACCCCCAGCATCCATTCCCCTCACCACTACGCCGATCGAGAACCACAACCTCATCGCGAGTGACAACCCAGAAAATCAGACCGCCCTGTTCCACATGCTTCGGGAGATTGAACGATGAGACCGCGCATAGGGACGATAGCTGTTGCTCTCTTGCTGCTGATCGCGACCGGCTGCAGCCCGATGAAAGGAGACGCCGAGGTGGATGACAAAGTCACCATAGACGAGGCCAAGTCGATCGCCCAGGGAATGGAGAAGACTCTGGCGGGTTTTGTGCCTGCTGAGCAGGTGGCATCAATCGACCAGAATCCGAGCGGTGCTCTCATGTCGTGCAGTAGAGAGGGAGACTATCTCTGGTCAGGCCAGACCAAGGTGTTGCTGAATTCAGGGGCCGTCTACGACGGGGCAGCGGTTACCGAAAAGATCGCCGAGCAGTACGACGGCCGCGATTATTACACCACCGAGACGGGCCTCACGCCCGACAGCCAGCCCAGTGCCCACGTAATTGGCAGCGACGGGGAGGGGTACCTCGTGGCGCTGTCCGTGGACAAGACATTCGTTCAGATCCTGTCTTTCTCACCCTGCTTCGTTCTGCCCGAGGATGTTTCGCCGAGCCGACCGTACTGAGCGCGCCTCTCATGTTCTGAGAAGGATCCGGCATCCACCGCACACCCGTTCGGCGGGCCTGTCTGATCCTGCGCGGGCCCGTCAACCCGGCTGCAGCTTCTGCCGGCGACCGTTTCACTGGGCATATGCCGACTTCATCGACGATCGACGGACGACTGTTGCAGACGAGGCGGGAGCCCTCCCCTGTCGACGTCGCGCGACCGCGCGTGTACGACGATCGCCTGCGCCACGTCATCTCACCCTCCGCACGCGTGTTGTCGCTGTACTCGGACGCGAGCTGGGCCGAGGGGCCTGTCTGGTGGGAGCAGGAACGGATGCTCGTCTTCAGCGACGTCATCGGCCGCCGCACCCTCGGGTGGCGAGAAGACGGAAGTGTCGTCGCGATCGTCGACCCGTCGGCGTTCGCGAACGGCAACGCGGTGGATGCCGAGGGGCGCCTCGTGCACGCCGAGCACGGCCGCCGCGCGATCAGCCGCACGGACGGAAACGGGACGCACGTGCTCGCCGATGCGTACGAGGGGATGCCGCTGAACTCGCCGAACGACCTCGTCATCGACCGCACCGGTGCCGTGTGGTTCACCGACCCGCTGTACGGCATCTCCGACCCCCGCGAGGGCTATCCGGCCGAACCGTCGCTGGATCACCAGAGCGTGTACCGCTGGCAAGAAGGGCGACCCCTCGAGCGCATGATCGACCTCGACGCGCCCAACGGCATCGGCTTCAGCCCCGACGAGTCCACCCTCTACGTCGCGGAATCCCATCCTGACGGCCTGCCCCGCATCGCCGCGTGCGCCTGGAACGGCGAGACGCTCGGCGCCCCGTCCACGTTCGCGACGGTGGATGCCGGCATCCCGGACGGGTTTGCCGTCGACAGCCGCGGCTGGCTATGGATCAGCAGCGAAGCCGGCGTTGTCATCGTCGACGAGACAGGAGCCCGCCTGGGGGTCGTTCCGACGCCCCACGTGGTGAGCAACTGCGCCTTCGACAGCGGCGAGACCCGGCTTTTCCTGACCGGGAACGCCGATGTGTGGATGCTCCCCCTGACATGAGCGACGTGGAGATGACCCGCATCCCCGCAGGCAGCGTGCTGCGGGGCGATCAGCGTGGTGCCGACCGGCGCGAGATCGTCGTGGAGGAGTTCGACCTGGGGGTCTACCCCGTGACCGAGGAGCAGATGGCCGAGGTGCTCGGCATCACCGCCCAGAACCCCCGCCGCCCGGCGGTCCAGGTGAGCTGGCTGCGCGCCGTGCGCTTCTGCAACGCCCTGTCGGAGTGGGAGGGTCTCGACCCGGTGTACTCCTACGACGGCGAGGTCGTCGACTGGGACACCGAGGCGGACGGCTTTCGCCTGCCCACCGAGGACGAGTGGGAGTACGCGTGCCGCGCGGGGTCCAGCGGGGCGACGTATGGGCCGATCGCCGAGATCGCCTGGACCGGCGGTGACGGTCTGCGCGCCCCCGTCGATGTCGGGGGCCGCCTGCCGAACCTGCACGGCCTGTTCGACATGCTGGGGAACGTGTCCGAGTGGTGCTGGGACCTGTTCGCGCCGGACACCAGCGACGCGCGCGTGTTCCGGGGCGGCGCGTGGAGCGACGCGCGTGCCCTCGTCCGCGCCACGACTCGGCGCGGCGCGAGTCCGCGTGCCGTCTTCGACGACGTGGGGCTGCGCGTGGCGCGGGGCGCGCTCAATCGCTCACGCTGATGGCGTCGCTCAACCGGTTGACGAAGTCGGCGATCGTGGCGAGCTCCTCATCGGTGTAGCGCTCCGCGACCTCGCGCATCGACGACAAGTGGGCGCCGAAGTGGCGGAAGAACTCGGTGCGGGCCTTCTGGGTGAGGACCACCACGCGCGCTCGACCGTCCGAGGGATGAGCGCGTCGCTCGAGGTGGCCCGCGGCCGCCAGCCGGTCGAGGAGTTTTGTCGTCGATGCGGTCGAAATCTTCAAGTGCGAGGCGACGTCGTGCGGACTCACCATCTCGCCGCGCTGCTCGCGGATCACGAGCATGCGGAGCGTCGCGAGATCGCTGGCGTTCATGTCCATGTCGCCCTTCATCTCGCTGTTCATCCGGTCGAGGGCGTCACTGAGCGCACGCACCGACTCCATCGCGCGCAGCACACCGGTCCGCGTACCAGAAAACGGCTCGCCGAGGGGCACGGTGGACACCTCCGTTGCGCTCTGGGTATAGTCGGCAGACATCGCTAGCTAAACTAGCAAATGGGAGGAACGATGAGCGAGACCGAGTATGTCGTCCTCCTGGATGACTGGGGCAACGAGATCGGCACGGCCCCGAAAGCCAGCGTGCACGACACCGACACGGCCCTTCATCTGGCGTTTTCGTGCCACGTCATGAACGCGGACGGGCAGGTGCTCGTCACCCGTCGCGCACTGCACAAGAAGACCTGGCCCGGCGTCTGGACGAATTCGTTTTGCGGACATCCCGGACCGGCTGAGCCTGTGCTGCACGCGGTGCATCGTCGCGCGGAGTTCGAAGTGGGCTTGTCCCTCCGTGACGTGGAACTCGCCCTCCCCCTCTTCCGTTATCGCGCCGTGGATGCCAGCGGCATCGTCGAGCACGAGATCTGCCCCGTGTACGTCGCGCGCACCGACGAGGAGCCGCGCCTGAACCCTGCGGAGGTCGCCGAATACCGGTGGGTCGACCCCGCCGACCTCGCGGCGGCGCTCGAGGCGACGCCGTGGGCATTCAGTCCGTGGCTGGTCCTGCAGGCGCAGCAGCTCCACCTCTTCACGCACCCACCGGTCGTGCGGGCGGCATCATGATCGCGCTGTCGACCGCCCCGACCGCACGCGCGGCGATCGACGACGCGATCGATGCCGTCCTGGCCCGCCTCGCTCGTCGGCTTCGTGAGCACGGCGACGGCGCCCGCGCCCTGGCATCCGCGATCGCCCGATCGACCGAGGGCGGCAAGCGATTCCGTCCGCTCCTCGTCGTCGCAGCCTTCGAGACGTTGCGAGGACGCGAGGCCGACCGCACGTCCGTCTACCAGGTCGCGGCGGCGTTCGAACTGCTGCACACCGCCTTCGTCGTTCACGACGATGTCATCGATCACGACACCGAGCGACGTGGCGTGGCCAACGTCGGCGGAGAATTCCGTGCGCGCGGACGCGCGCGAGGAGCGGATGCCTCCGGCGCAGCGCTCCTCGGCGACGCCGCCGGCATCCTGGCCGGCGACCTCCTGCTGCACGAGGCCAGTCGGCTGATCGCCCTCGTCGATCTTCCCTCCGCCACCCGGAGCGAGCTCCTGAGTCTCCTGGAGGATGCCGTACTGGTCTCGGCGGCGGGAGAGCTCGCCGATGTCGAGAATGCGGTATCCGCCGGAGAGATCGACGCCGAGACGATCCTGCGGACCACGCACGACAAGACCGCGGTCTACTCGTTCTCCGCACCCCTGGAGGCGGGGGCGGTCCTGGCCGGTGCCGATGGCCCCGCACGCGCCGCTCTCGAGCGTTTCGGTCAGCGCCTCGGGCTGGCTTATCAGCTCGTCGACGACCTCATCGGAGCGTTCGGCTCGTCCGAGATGTCGGGGAAGGACGAGGGCTGCGATCTTCGCGAGGCGAAGAAGACGCACCTCATCGTCCTCGCCCGTGAGACCGAGTCGTGGCCGCAGGTGAGCGCGGCCCTTGCACAGGCGCACACCGGGCCTGTCGCTGTCCGGGCCGCGCAGCGGGCGCTCAGCGCCTCGGGAGCCCGGGCACGGCTGGAGGAGCTCGTCCGCGAAACCCTCGACGAAGCGCGCGCCATCGTCACGGCATCCACCCTCCCCGAAGACTGCCGCGACATGCTGCGAGACCTGGTCGACGCCGTTCAGGGAAGGGTTCCGTGAGCACCACCCCCACCGGCCTCGCGCTGTACTCGCGGACCGCTGACGATGCCGCCGCCGCGGTCATCAACCGCTACTCGACGTCTTTCGCCCTCGCCTGTCGCCTGCTCGGACCGCGCCCGCGCCCGCACGTCCGCAACATCTACGCCCTGGTGCGAGTGGCGGACGAGATCGTCGACGGCCCCGCTCACGACGCGGGCTTGAGCCCCGCGCAGGAGAGGGCGGCACTCGACGCGCTCGAAACCGAGGTGCGGGATGCCATCGCCTCGGGCTTCAGCGCCAACCTGGTGGTGCACGCCTTCGCCCGCACCGCGCGAGAGTGCGGCATCGGCGACGACCTCATCGCCCCGTTCTTCGCGTCGATGCGGACCGACCTCGACACCTCCGCCCACGACGACGCCTCTCACGACGCCTACGTCTACGGCTCGGCCGAGGTGGTGGGGCTGATGTGCCTCCAGGTCTTCCTGAATGCGGGGATGTCCGCACCTGCGCGCCCCGCCGCTGATCTCGTCGATGGCGCACGACGTCTGGGCGCCGCCTTCCAGGACGTGAACTTCCTGCGCGACCTCGACGACGACGCGGCGCGCCTCGGCCGGGACTACCTCGACGGTGCCGCCGGCGACGAGCGGCGCATCGCTGTGCTCGATCGCATCGACGCCGACCTCGCCGCCGCCGCCGCCACCGTGCCGCTCCTGCCGCCGGACTGCCGTCGCGCAGTGACGGCCGCGCACGACCTGTTCGCCGAGCTCTCCCGGCGCTTGCGCCGCACGCCCGCGGGCGCCCCTCGCGTCCGCGTCCCCGACGGCGTGAAGGCGACGCTCGCCGCACGCGCTTTCCTTGGCCGCCCACCGAAAGGGGCCCACGTATGACCTCGCAGCGCATCGTCGTCGTCGGAGGCGGTATCGCCGGACTCGGCACGGCCGCCCTCCTGGCCGATAAAGGACACGAGGTGCACCTGTTCGAAGGCCGTGATCAGCTCGGTGGCCGCGCCGGGTCGTGGGAGAGCGACGGGTTCCGGTTCGACACCGGCCCCAGCTGGTATCTCATGCCCGAGGTGTTCGATCACTTCTTCCGCCTGCTCGGCACGAGCGCCGCGGAGCAGCTCGACCTCGTTCGACTCGACCCGGCTTACCGCGTCTACGGCCCTCCCGGCAAGGGCGAGCCGATCGACGTCATCTCGGGTCGCGAGGCCGTCCGTGCGCTGTTCGAGGAGCATGAGCCGGGCTCGGGCGACAAGGTCGAGGCGTACCTCGATTCGGCCAAGGACGCCTACGAACTGTCGACGTCGAAGTTCCTGTACGACACGTACTCGTCGACCCAGGGCCTTCGCGACCCCGCGCTCGTCAAGCGCCTCCCGACGCTGATCCCGTTGCTGACCCAGACGCTGTGGAAGCGGGTAACCCGCGACTTCTCGAACCCGCGCCTGCAGCAGATCCTCGCCTACCCCTCGGTGTTCCTCGGCGGCTCCCCCTTCGAGGTGCCGAGCCTGTACCACCTCATGAGCCACCTCGATCTCGGAGACGGCGTGCTCTACCCGCGCGGCGGATTTACCGAGATCATCGCCGCGATCGAACGCCTCGCCCGCGAGCGCGGGGTCCGCATCGAAACGGGCGTCCCCGTGGAAGCGATCATCACCGACGACGGGATCGCCCGTGGTGTCCGCCTCGCCGACGGTCGAGTGGTCGCCGCGGATGCCGTGGTCTCGGGCGCCGATCTCCACCACACCGAGACGCAGCTCCTCGAAGAGGGCGACCGCCAGTACCCCGAGAAGTGGTGGAAGGACCGCGTGCCCAGCCCGGGGGCGCTGCTTCTGCTCCTCGGCGTCGAAGGGGAGCTGCCCCAGCTCCCCCACCACACGCTGCTGTTCACCGACGACTGGCACACCAATTTCGACGCGATCTTCGGCGAGAACAAGCGGATTCCCGATCCGGCATCCATCTACGTGTGCCGACCCAGCGCGTCGGATGACTCGGTGGCGCCCGCGGGACACGAGAACCTCTTCGTCCTCGTTCCCGTCCCCGCCGATCCCGTCAGCGGTCGCGGCGGCGTCGACGGCTCCGGCGACCCGCGCATTGAGGCGGCCGCCGACCGCGTCATCGCGCAGATCGGTGAGTGGGCCGGCATCCCGGACTTCGCCGAGCGGATCGTCGTGCGCCGCACCATCGCCCCCGAGGACTTCGCCACCGACCTGCACGCGTGGCACGGCAACTCCCTCGGGCTCGCGCACACGCTCGGCCAGAGCGCGATCTTCCGGCCGAAGAACCGTTCGCGCAAGGTATCGAACCTGTACTACGCGGGGACCTCGGTACTGCCGGGCATCGGTCTCCCCATGTGCCTGATCTCGGCGGAACTCGTGGTCAAGCGCATGACGGGTGACCGCACGGCGGGTCCTCTGAACGAGCCGGCGCGCACGGCGGTCTGAGGTGCCCGGGATCTACCTGGGCGCGATCCTCTTCTCGCTCGCCGGGATGATCGCCATCGACATCAAGTACCACCTTCCGTTGCGCACCGCGCCGGGGCGAACCGTTCTCGCGGTCGCCCTGGGCACCGCGTTCTTCCTGGCGTGGGACGTCCTGGGCATCGTCACGGGGGTCTTCGTCAAAGGGGATAGTCCGCTGTTCGTCGGGATCGACCTGGCCCCGCACCTTCCGCTGGAGGAGATCTTCTTCCTGATCTTCCTCAGCTACCTGACGATCGTGCTCTGGACGGTGTTCGATCGTCGCGCCGGCAACCGGGATGCCTCCGCCCGCGCCGCCGACAGCCGCGAGGAGCACGCACCATGACGTATCCCCTCATCCTGCTGCCCTTTCTGCTGTTGACGATCATCGTCACGGCTGCCAGCGCGACCCGGCCACGCTTCGCGCAGCGGATGCGCGCCTCCGCCTGGACGGCAGGGGTCCTGGTCCTTCTCACCGCGGTCTTCGATAACGTCATGATCGCGGTGAACCTGTTCTCGTACCCGCCGGAGCACTTGAGCGGGTTGAGGATCGGCCTCGCCCCGCTCGAAGACTTCGCGTACCCGGTCTGCGCGGCCTTCCTCGTGCCCGCGATCTTCTCGCTCGTCTCCCCCCGAAGGAAAAGCGCATGACCACTCCCCCTGCCCTCACTCCCGGGCGCGTCCTGCGGGAACTGTTCGTGTCGTCGCGTCCCGTGAGCTGGATCAACACCGCGTTCCCCTTCGCCGCTGCCTATCTGCTCACGACACGGCAGGTCGATGCCGTGCTGGTCGTCGGCATCCTCTTCTTCCTCGTTCCGTACAACCTCGCGATGTACGGGGTGAACGACGTCTTCGACTACGAGTCCGATCTGCGCAATCCGCGCAAGGGCGGCACGCACGGCGCGGTGCTCGCCAAGCGCATGCACCCCATCACGCTCTGGGCCTCGGCTCTATCGTGCCTGCCGTTCGCCGTGTTCCTCGTCGTGGTGGGATCGCCTCTTTCGTGGCTCGTGCTCGCGCTGAGCCTGTTCTTCGTGGTCTTCTACTCGGCCCCGCCGCTACGGCTCAAGGAGCGTCCCTTCGCCGATTCGCTCACGAGCAGCATCCACTTCTTCTCGCCCGCTGTTTACGGACTCGTTCTGGCGGGAGCGACCTGGACGTGGCAGCTCGTGGCGCTGCTCGTCGCCTTCGCACTGTGGGGCATCGCCTCGCACGCCTTCGGAGCCGTGCAGGACGTCGAGGCTGACCGCGCCGCGGACATCTCGTCCATCGCCACGGCGCGCGGCGCTCGGTGGACCGTGCGCTTCGCCCTCGCCGCCTACGCCCTCGCCGGCGTCGCCATGCTGCTGACCGCCTGGCCCGGGCCGCTCGCCGCACTGCTGGTCGTTCCGTACCTCGTGGTGTGCTGGCCCTACCGGAATGTGACGGATGCCACCTCCGACACCGCCACGGCGGGCTGGAACCGATTCCTCTGGTTGAACCAGATCGCCGGCTTCGGCACGACGATGCTGCTCATCTGGTGGTGGTTCCTCACGGCCTGAGCGCGGCTATCGCGGCGCAGCTCAGCGCTCCGACGTCGACTTTCGCGGGCCGCACTCGTACACGAACGCGTCTGCGTGCGCGACGGCGACCGTCACGCCGCCGGGAACGCCGAAACGCCGGCGCCCTCGGGCACCGGCGTCTCGGCGGAACGGGGATCAGCCCGCGGGGGTGGGCGCCGGGGTCTCCGCTGCGCCATCGGTCGGGGCCGTCCCCGCGGTCTGGCCCTGCAGTTCGATGAGTCGCTGTACCGCGGCCGTCAGACGCTCGTCCTGCGTGGCGAACTCCGCGAGGTCGCCCGCCGTCAGCGCCGCCTGTCGGGCCGTCAGTGCCGCCTGCGCTTCGGCGAGGGCCGCCGCGTAGTCGCCCGCGGGGGCGTCCGGGGTCGGGGTCGCTCCGTCACCGGCGTCTCCCGGTTCGCTCGGCGTCACCGCTTCGTCACCCGTGTCGGCACCGGAGTCACCACCGAACAGGCTGTCGAGAGCCTCGCTGAGCGTGTTCTCGAAGGCGATCTTGTCACCGAAGGCGACCAGCACGCGCCTCAGCTGCGGGAGCTGTGTGCCACCGGACGACTGCACGAACACCGGCTGGACGTACAGCAGACCGCCTCCGACCGGGAGGGTCAACAGGTTGCCGTTGAGCACCTGCGACTGCCCCTGCTGGAGGATGTTGATCTGCGACGACACCGCGGTATCGGAGTCGAAGGTGTTCTGCACCTGGCCAGGGCCGGGAACCGTCGTCGCCGCGTCGATGACGAGCATGCGGAGTCGACCATAATCATCGCGTTTGGTGCCCTGCTGGTCACCGGCGTTGGAGTCGACGGCGAGGTAACCGGTCAGCACGTTGCGCGCCTGCCCCCCCTGCGACGCCGGAATGAAGCTCGTGAACATCGAGTAGCTGGGGGCGTCCTGACTGGGCATCTTCATCGTCAGGTAGTACGGCGGCTGCAGCGTGTTGGGGTCCTGCGGGTCGTTCGGCGTGGTCCAGCGGTTGTCCTGCTGGAAGAACGACCGGGCGTCGTCGACGTGGTACACGCCGAGCATCGACCGCTGCACCTTCATGAGATCCGTCGGGTACCGCACGTGGCTCATGAGGTCGGCCGACATCTCGCTCCACGGCTGCAGGCTCGACGGGTACACCTTCTGCCAGGCCTGCAGGATGGGGTCTTCGTCATCCCACGCGTACAGCGTGACCTTGCCGTCGTACGCGTCGACGGTCGCCTTCACCGAGTTACGGATGTAGTTGATGTTGTCGAGCGAGTACGTCGGCGACGGGGTGTTCGAGTCCGTGATCGCGCGGGAGAGGGACACGCTCGACGAGTACGGGTAGTTCGCACTCGTGGTGTAGCCGTCGATGACCCACTTGATGCGTCCGTCCACAACCGTCGGGTAGGGGTCGCTGTCCAGCGTCAGGTAGGGCGCGACCTTCTGGACGCGCTCCTTGGGGTTGCGGTCGTAGAGGATTTGCGAGTCGGCGTTGACGTAGTCGGAGAAGAGGATCTGCTCGGACTGGAACTTCAGGGCGTAGATGAGACGGCTGAAGACGTTGCCCACGCTCGGTCCGCCATCGCCCCGGAAGGTGGTGCGGGTCTCGGTCCCGCCGTCGGCACCGATCGGGTAGTCCAGCTCGATGTCCTCGCCGCCCTCGGGCCCACCGACGATCGAGTACGGCGGCGACTGCTCGCCGAAGTACACGCGCGGCTCGTAGTTGAGATCGGTGAGGAAGCCGGTACCGGGGATCGCCTGCTCGAGGAAGACCGGGTCGCCGTCGTCCGTGCGCTCGTTACCCGCGGCCGCGACCATGCCGTAGCCGTGGGTGTAGACGAGCGTGGTGTTCTGCCACGTCGCGGCATCGCCCAACTGATCGATGTTCAGCTCGCGCAGCGCGACGACCGCGTCCTGCGTCTGCCCGTTGATCTGGTAGCGGTCGACATCGAGCGGGTTGGCGAACTGATAGTACGCGCGGTACTGCTCGAGCTGGCGAACGGTGGGCCCGATGATGGCGGGGTCCATGATGCGCAGCTGAGCGGTCGACGCGGCGTCGTTACGCAGCTGGCCGGCCTGCGCCGTCGTCGTCGCCTCGAAGTTCTCCTTCTCGACGTTGTCGATGCCGTAGGCGGCCTTCGTGCTGTCGATGTTGCGCTGGTAGTACTGGCTCTCGAGCGCCAGCTGGTTCGGGCGGACCTGGAAGGTCGTGACCGCCCACGGAATGGCCGCGCCGACCACGACCGCCGACACGACCAGCAGGGCCGTCGCGATCAACGGGTAGCGCCAGCGACCGATGACGGCCGTCACGAAGAACGCGATCGCGACGATGACGGCCGCGATGGCCAGGATCGTCTGACCGGGGATGACGGCGTTGACTCCGACGTAGCCGGGGCCGGTGATGCGGTCCTCCTGGTTGATCAGGGTCGCATAGCGATCCAGCCACAGGCTCGCGCCCTGCAGCAGCAGGTACACACCGGCGAGGACGGCCAGCTGGATGCGGGCGGACTTCGAGATGCGCAGCTCTCGCTGACCGACCCGGACGGAGCCGTACAGGTACGACACGACCGCGGTCAGGAGCAGGCAGACCAACACCACGGCCGAGGCGAAACCGAGCACGGTCGTGTAGAACGGCAGGCCGAAGAGGTAGAAGCCGGTGTCGAGACCGAACTGCGGGTCGGTCGTCGCCGTCGCCACACCGTTGGCCCAGAGCCAGGTCGTCTCCCACTGCGCGGAGGCCGCGAAGCCCGCGAAGAAGCCGAAGAAGACCGGGATGCCCCACATCGCCAGGCGCCGGAGCGGCTCGACGACTTCCTGGTAGCGATCGAGCTGCGAGCTCAGACGCGCGTACACGGGACGGAGCCGGTAGGCCAGCTGGATGACGCCCCAGACCGGTACGGCCATCGCAAGGAATCCGATGACGAACATCACGGTGCGCGCGATCCACTGGGTGGTCAGCACCTCGGTGAAGCCGAGCTGCGAGAACCACATCCAATCGGCGTAGAGGCTCGCGAAGACGAAGAACGCCACGACCAGGGCGGCGATGACCGCCAGCGAGATCGAGATGATCCGTCGTGAACGGTTCGGGGGCGTGGCCTGGTTCGGCGCTGAGGTCGTGGTCACGCGTCCATCCTAGGCGTCGCCCTCTGGGGGAACGCCGTGGATACTACGATGCCGGGGCACTCGTCCCGTCGCAGGTGGCGAGCGCGTCGAGGTCGCCGCGGTCGCGGACGGTCTCCAGCACCGTCAACGCCTCCTCGAGCGTGGAGACGGCGAAGACGCGGATGCCGTCGGGCACATGACCCACCACCTCGTTGCAGTTCGCCTGCGGTGCGAGGAACCACGCGGCGCCGGCATCCCGCGCGCCGAAGAGCTTCTGACGGATGCCACCGATCCCGCCGACGTTGCCCCGCGCGTCGATCGTGCCCGTACCGGCGAAGTGCTCGCCGCCGGTGAGATCGCCCGGCGACATCTTGTCGATGATGCCGAGGGCGAACATCATCCCGGCGCTCGGACCACCGACGTTGTTGATCTGGATCTTGACGTCGACGGGGAGGTCGAAAGCGGCCGTGAGTCCGACACCGAGGAGCCACTGCTGCTGTCCGTTCACCTCGCCCCATCGAGGAGTGACCGACACCGAAGTCTCCGCACCCTCGCGTTCGATCCCGAGGGTCACCGGGGCGCCCTCGCCACTCTGAACGGCCGCACGGACCTCCTCGACGCTCGAGACGGGCGTGCCGTCGAGCGAGGTGATCACGTCACCGAGGTCGAGGACGCCGGCGGAAGCCCCGTCGTCGGCAACGGTTCCGACCACGATCTCCTGCGGGACGTCGTACCCGAGCTCCCGTAGGGCGGCGGCCGAGGCTTCGAGCTGCGAATCGCTCATCAGGGCGGCGTTCTCGGTGTTGCGCTCCTCGGTCGTCTGACCCGTCGGGAAGATGCGATCCAACGGCACGACCGCTCGCGAGGGATCGAACCAGGCCAGAGCGAGTTCCATCCAGCTCGGAGTGCGTTCCCGGTTGCCGTTGACCTGCACCGTCAGCAGGTCGAGCCGCCCCTCGGTGGAGGTCTCGTCCTCGTCGGGCACGGTGATGAGCGGCACGTCCTCGCCATCGGCGTTCGGCGATGTGCCGAGCGTGTTCAAGACGGGTCCGGGTTGCTGGATGACGTACGGAGACGGCAGGAACGTGAAGACGAACAGGATCAGCGTCGCCACGGCGAGGGACCAGACCCCGAGGACGGTCGATCGGCTCCACCGCCTCCGTGGAGCGGGCACGACGGCGACGTTCTCGTCGAACAGGGTCACGGGTCCTACCTTTGCCGGGTCGTTCGCGCGCGGCGTAAGCGGCGAGGAGCCGAGCCGAGGGAAGCGGGGAATCGTGCGACTAGCGTAGATCGCGTTCCCCTTGACCCGGCTGAAAGGCGGCTGAAGTGGCAGACGACGACCGGAACCCCGAGGAGGAGTTCCAGGAGCTCATGCGGCGCCTCCTGTCCGGCGACACGTCCGGACTCGACCCCGAGCAGCTCTCCCGCTTGTCCGGCATGCAGATCGATCCGGCGATGATGCAGGCCGTCATGAACCAACTGCGCGGGGCGTTCTCCGGCGCGCAGGACGGCATCGACTGGAGCCTTGCGGAGCGTCAGGCCCTGCACATCGCCAACCAGGACGGTCTCGGCGTCTCCTCCGGCCAGCGCACCGACCTGGACCAGGCTTTCTCGCTCGCTGCGCTCTGGCTGGGCGAGGCCACGACGATCTCGGACCTCCCGCGCCCGCCGAAGGCCGTCACCCGAGGCGCGTGGGTGACCGCCACGCTCCCCGTCTGGCAGGAGCTGGCCGAGCCCGTGGCGACGAGCATCGCGGACGCCCTCACGGAGGCCCTCGGGCAACAAGCGCCCGACGACATGCAAGACCTCATCGCCGGGGCAGGGCGTCTCATGCGCACCGTGGGCGGCTCTCTCTTCGCGACACAGCTCGGCCATGTCGTCGGCCGACTGTCGACGGAGGTCGTGGGCGGCGGCGACGTCGGCATCCCGGTCATGCCGGACGGCGACGCCGCGATCCTGCCGCAGAACTTCGCCGACTTCGGGCGCGATCTGGAAATCCCTGAAGATCAGCTCGCGCTCTACCTCGCCACCCGCGAGCTCGCCCACGCACGGCTGTTCCGCCACGCGCGCTGGCTGCGTCTGCACGTCATCTCGCAGGTGCGGGAGTTCGCCCACGGCATCCGCGTCGACACGGACGCCCTCGAAGAGATGGCATCCCGTTTCGATCCGTCGCAACCCGACGAGCTGCGGAGTGCTCTCGAAAGCGGCGCTCTGCTCCCCCAGAGGTCCGAAGAACAGACGGCCGCGCTGACCCGACTCGAGAACCTCCTCGCGACCATCGAGGGCTGGGTCGACGTGGTCACGGAGGATGCCACGTCGCGGCTCCCCTCCGCCGCACGCATCGCCGAGGCCGTGCGTCGACGCCGCGCCGTGGGCGGCCCCGCGGAGCAGGCGCTCGGGTCCCTCGTGGGCTTGGAACTGCGCCCGCGCCGGATGCGGGAAGCCGCCGCCATGTGGCGCGCGGTCACCGACGCCGTCGGCGTGGCCGGCCGCGACGCCCTGTGGGACTACCCCGACCTGATGCCCTCCGCGGAGGATGTCGACGACCCGGCCGGGCTCATCGCGCGCTTGACCGCCGCGTCGCGCGGCGAGTCGGCGCCCTCGGACGCCATGGACGACGCGCTGGCCCAGCTCATCGCGGAGGAGACCGCGGCGGAGCAGGATGCCGATTCGAACGGCGAGGAGCCCGACGCTACGCGGAGTGGCGACGATGACGACGACGACGCGACCCCCGGGGATCACCGACCGGTGTGAACCGTCCTCCCCAGGGCGTCTCACGCGTGACCGCCCTGGGGACAACCGACCGTAGCCCCGCCTCGCGGGTCATCATCGGGGCATGCTCCGACTCGACCCTTCCGCTCCCCCACTCTGGAGAGAAGACGGATCCGTACAGTTCGGTTCCCCGGCCCGGGCGCACCTGCCCCGTTGTCGCCCGTGGACGGATGCCGCTGTCAGAGCCCTCGAGACGGGCACGTCGCGTGCGGCATGTCGTGCTCTCGTGCGTGTGCACGGCGGGGCTGATCAGGATGCCGACGAGCTAATCGCTGCGCTGGCCCCGGCGCTCGTGCGCCGCCGGCGGTCCGCGCCACTGGTCGTCCAGGTCGCGGGCGACCTCGCTGCGCCGGCCGTCAGCGCTGCCCTCGCCGCGCTTCCCGCGCGGACCACGCGGGTGGAGTGGGCGGGTCTCGCCACGCCTCCGGTGGCCGCGGGCGCACGCGTGATCCTCCTCGGGGCGCATCGCGTCGATCCGCGTCGATCCGTCGACCTGGTCCGACACGATGTCGTTCATCTTCCGCTCGTGCTAGACGGGAGCACCGCCGCCGTGGGGCCGGTCGTGGCCCCCGGCGTGACCGCGTGTCTGAGCTGCATCGATGCCACGCACCACCGCGACGACCCCTCCTGGCCCCTCATCGCCGCGCAACTGCTGGCCCGGCCCCGCGCCCACGTCGACGTGGCGCTGGCCGCAGAGGCGGCGCGCGCCGCACGATACCTGCTCAGCGGTCCGATCGGCCCGGTGACGCGTTCGCTGCACCTGCGCGTCGACTCGCTCCAGCGGGTCTGGCGAACGCATCGGCCGAGCGAAGACTGCCGCTGCCGATCTCTCGAAGGAACCGAGAGGGCGACCGTTCCGACCGCCCCCGCCCGCGCGACCAACTCACCGACAGCGTCCGCGCGGCCCGCGTGACACCGACATACGCCAGCCGCCGTTCCTCGTCGACCGCCTCGAACGTCGTCGCGTACGAGATCGGCAGCAGTCCCTCGCTCACCCCGATGAGGTACACGTGATCCCACTCCAGCCCCTTGGCCGCGTGCAATGTCGCGAGGGTCACCGTGCGGGTCGCCGGTTCGTGCTGGTCCTTCGCGCGGGCCTGAAGGTCGTCCGTGAACGCCCGCAGGGTCGTGCCCTCGGGAGCCTCCTCCGCCAGTCGCAGCAGCGCAGCGCGCGCCTCCCAGGCGTCGCGCAGCGCACCGCCGGCGGCGGGGGGCTCGTCGGTCAGTCCCACGCTGCGCAGCACATCGCGGACCGTGGCGAGGAAGCCCGTCTCGACGGGAGCGACCGAGGCGGCACGCAGCGCCATGATCGCCTGTCGCACCTCGGGCTGATCGAAGAACTTGCGCCCGCCCAGCACGGTAGCGGCGATCGACTGCTTCGCCAGGGCACTCAACAGCACCGCCGACTGCGCGTGCGACCGATAGAGCACCGCGATGCTGCGGGGATCCGCGCCCCCGCGGACCGCCGTCGCGATCGACGCGGCGACGCCCGCGGCCTCGGTCTCTTCGTCGTCGAAGGCGCGGACGGTGGGGACCGGCGACTCCTCCGTCGCCGCTGCGACGAGCTCGAGCGCTCCCGCTCGACCACGCATCAGGTCGTTGGCCACCGCGAGCACCGCGGCGGTCGATCGGTAGTTCCGCTCCAGCCGCACCACGCGCGCGTCTTCGTACGTGCGGTCGAACTCGAGAAGGTACCGCGAGTCCGCGCCCGTGAACGAGTAGATCGTCTGGCTGGCGTCGCCCACGACGCAGAGGTCGCGCCGGTCACCGAGCCACAGTTCCAGCAGGCGGTTCTGCAGCGGCGAGACGTCCTGGAACTCGTCCACGGTGAAGTGCCGGTACTGCTCGCGCACCGCGGCGGCCACGCGCGGCTCGGCCTCGATCATCCCGGCACAGGTCAGCAGCACGTCCTCGAAGTCCATCTGCCGGCGCTCGTCCTTGAGCTTCTCGTACGCACGCTGCAGGGCGACCACCTGGTCGACGTTCAAGCGGCCGATCCCCCCGGGGCGGTCTGCGGCGTACTGATCGATGGAGCGCATGGTCACCTTGCGCCACTCGATCTCGCCCGCCACATCTCGCAGCGTCGCGGTGTCCGGCGACAATCCGACGCCGTCCGCGGCGTGGGCGATCATGCGGACCTTGTTGTCGATGATGGTCGGCGCCTGGTCGCCGGCAAGCGTCGGCCAGAAGAAGTTCACCTGCGCCAGTGCGGCCGCATGGAAGGTCCGCGCCGACACCCCCGTCACGCCGAGCGCTCGAAGCCGGCCCCGCATTTCGCCCGCCGCCTTCGCCGTGAACGTGACGGCCATGACGCGCTGAGGCGAGTACGCGCCCGTGTCCACACCGTGCGCGATGCGGCGCGTGATGACCCGCGTCTTGCCCGTCCCCGCGCCCGCCAAGACGCAGACGGGCCCGCGAAGCGCCCGTGCGGCCTCCCGTTGCTGTTCGTCGAGTCCCTCCAGCGGATCCGCGGTCACGTCCTGCTCCGATACCAGTCCTCGATCAACCGACGGGCGATGGATGCCGCACCCGGCAGCTGCACCGCCGTCTCGCCGCGCAGCGCAGCCCCGATCTCCTCCCGATGGAACCACCGCACCTCGACGATCTCCTCCCCATCGGCACGTGCCTCGTCGTCGGACACGGCGCGGGCACGGAACCCGAGCATGAGCGACCGCGGATACGGCCACACCTGTGAACCGCGGTACTCGATCGCTTCGAGGCGCACCCCCGCTTCCTCGAAGACCTCCCGCGCGACGGTGTCCTCCAGGGACTCCCCGGCCTCGGCGAACCCGGCGAAGCAGGAGTACCTCCCCCCGCCCCAGGCCACGTTGGCCCCCAGGAGGACTCGATCGGAGTCATCGGCCGACGACACCAGGACGATGACGGCGGGATCGGTTCGCGGAAAGTGCTCACGCCCGCAGTTCGGGCAGTGCCGCGACCAACCTCCGTGCCGAACCTCGGTACGCGTGCCGCACGCGGGGCAGAACGCCGCGTCGCGCAACCATCCCGCCAGGGCGACCGCCGTACCCAGGATCTCCGCCTCCTCCGCGGGGAGGTCTCCCCCGACGGCGCGGAGCGGGGCCCACGCATCGCCGTCGGAGAGCACGGCATCCGGCTCCTCGTCCAGGACCGCCAACAGCAGCGGTGCACCATCGGGCGACCGGCCGAGGAAGGCCCACTCCCGGGCATGCCGGACGGCGGACACGGGGAGGAGACGAAGGCGCCCGTCCGACACCGGTGCCGCGTCGCGGTGGACGACGAGCACACGCGCGTCCCGCGTGGCGCGCGCGTGGTCGAGCAGCCCGTCGACATCGCGTTCCGCTCCCGCACGGTCCAGGGTTCCTTCCGGCCATCGACCGGAGACCGGGGAAACGGACGGCGGCATCGAACACCTCTCTCAAGGGCGTGGCGCGGGGGGATCGGGCGAGCGACCGACCTACCCTGGGGGCATGGCACGCTCGCCCCTCACTCTAGCCGCGTCCGCCACGGCGGCCCTGCCCCGCATCGGTGTGACGAGCGCCGCCCCGCTGACCGAGAACGCCGGCGGGAGGTTCGACTCGGCTCTCATCTCCTTGGACGACGGCCGAACGGTCGTGGTGCGCATGCCGGCGACCGAAGACACCGCGGCCGACCTCGCCGCGGAGTCTCGTGCGCTTCACGCCCTCACCCCGGGGGTGCGGGCCTTGCTTCCGTTCGCAGCGCCCGAGGTCGTCGGCGAGACGGGGTCCGGCCTCAACCGCGTGCTCATCGTCGATCTCGTGGACGGGTACCGCATCGACCCCGCGGACCTCCCCAAGGGCCCCGGCTATGCACCGGCTATCGGCGGAGCCCTCGCCGCGGTGCACGCACTGCCGGTCTCGTTCGTGCGCACAGACGGCCTCCCCGCTCGCACTCCGGAGCAGGTGCGAGACGACGTCGCTCGGTTGCTCGACCGGGCCGATGCCACCGGCCGTGTGCCGGACGGTCTGATGATGCGGTGGCGGCGGGCCCTGCACGAGCCGGACCTCTGGAGGTTCGAGTCGGCGGTCGTGCTCGGTGGCGCCACGAGCGCGTCGGTCCTGCTCATGGACGACGCGGACGGCGTTCCCCACGTCAGCGGCATCCTCGACTGGTCCGGGCTGAGCGTCGGAGATCCCGCCGTCGACCTTCGCTGGCTCGCGTCCGCGCCGACGGCCACCGAGGACGTCTACGAGGGGTACGCGGCCGCGGGAGAGCGCTCCCCCGATCCGCTGCTGCGCGAGCGGGCACGGCTGTACGCGGAGCTCGAGTTCGCGAAGTGGCTCGTGCACGGTCACGATGCCGGCGAGGCCGCGGTCGTCGACGACGCCGTTGCACTGCTGGAGGCGCTCGCGGACGGTGTGCGCGGAGACCACATCGTCCCTTCCACGCGGTCCGACATCGACGATGCTCTGGCCCTCGTCGAACGCGTCCCGCCGTCCGCTGCGGCCACCGTCGACACGTCGATGCAGACCGATGCGTACGACCCCGAGGCGTTGTCGCTGTACGTGTCTGCCGAACGCGACCGACAGGCCGCGGCCGCCGCGCTGGCGGAAGCGCAGGCGAAGGACTCGCATGGCATGACCGGGGGTCGCGCCGACTTCGGTGTGGACGATGTCGAGGAGCCCGAGGCGGGCGCGACGATGCCCGTGGATCTGTCGGGGTGGGCACCGGCCACGGGCTCGGCGGCGCACGCACCGGCCGCCGAGGGCACGGAGGATCTTTCTCCAAAGCCCTCGATGACACCCGCCGACCACGATGACGCCGGTCGGTCCGACGGCGAGGGTGACGTCATCGACGCGGCGACCTTGCACGAGGCCATCGACGACGAAGAAGACGCCGCCCGTGCCAGCCGTGCGGCTCTCCGCCGGTGGGGCGTCGCCCGCGACGGCGGCGCCTGAGCCTCTCGGGCCGTCCGGCGCCGGCTCAGCCCCGCAGCACGATGTCATCAGCGACGTAGTACAGCGTCACGTCGATGAGGTCGAACGGTACCCCGTGCTTGGCGTGGTACGCCTCGCGGTAGAGCTCGAGCTGAAGCATGCGTGATCGCCGCTCCGCGTCGGTCGTCGGCGGCCGGCCGGTCTTCCAGTCGACGATCTCGTAGCGATCACCACGGCGGTACACGGCATCCAGCTTGCAGACGACCACGTGCGGACGCCCGTCGAGACGGGTCGTGACGAAATCGATCTCGGTCTCGACCTCGAGCGGCTGCAGCTGCGCCCACTCCGACCGCTCGAAGATCTCTCGCAATCGCTCCAGTTCCGCGGCGTCGGCGGCGGAGGCGCCGTCGTCCTCGTCGTCCCAGAGGGCACCGTCGTCGAGCCCGCTTCCGGCCCCCACGATTCCCGAACGCTTCTCGACCCAAGCGTGGAAGAGCGTGCCGAGGCGGGTCTGCCGGTAGGGGCGCTCCGGCAGAGGACGCCGCAACTCGTCGACAGCGCCGCCATAGTCCGCGACGAAGTCCTTGAACTTCGATGCAGGGATACGGGTCGGCGCCGGGGTGTGCGTGGGACGCAGGCGATCCGCCCGCTCGGCGAGCAACAGCTCGAGATCGGCGTCCGGGTCGGCCGCCGGCGCCAGTCGAGCCCCGACGACCTCGTCGACCGCCGCCATGACGGCCGTGCGCCGCGCCCCGAGCGGGTCGAGCGGCCAGTGCAGCAGACGCCGTTCGCCGTCGTAGGGGTCGTCACCCGGATCGTCGCCCACCGCGAGATCGATGCCGAGCGCGGTCGTCGCCTCTTCGAGGAAGACACTCGGCCGCCGAGGACGCTTCGTGCCCGACCAGCTCGAACCCGACAGCAGCAGATGGTCGCGGGCACGGGTGAAGGCCACGTAAGCCAGTCGGCGATCCTCGTCGAGCTGGCGCGCACGGTTCGCCTCGACGAAAGCGTCGATGGCGGCCTTCAGCTCCTGCTGCGTCTCCGCCGCCCGCCACCCGAGCATAGGCAGCCACGCCGAATCACCGCGGAACTCGGAAGGCAGGATGCCGAACCCCAGCCATCCCTTCGTGTCGCGGGCGAGAGAGGGCAGTTCGTCGGTGACGAGCCGCACCACGGCGACGGCATCCCACTCCAGACCCTTGGACCCGTGGATGGTCAGCAGTTGCACCACGTCGTCTTCGGGGGGCTCGGTGCGGGGCGCGAACTCGTCCGCCTGCTCGGCGTGGTCCAGCCAGGCCAGGAGGCTGGTCACCGATCCCGACTCATCCGCCGCGAGGAAGCCGCGGATCTCGTCCACGAACGCGCGCAGTTGCGCCGACGCCACACGGGCGGGACCTCGGGCCTCGTTGGCCGCGAGTTCGACGTCGAGCCGCAGCTCACTCTCGATGAGTCGGATGAGCTCCGGGATCGGCGCACCGATGTTGCGGCGGAGGCCCGAGAAGACCGCCCCCGCCTCGCGCAACCGCTCGCGCCCTTCCGGCGTGATGTCGGCGAGCCAGCCGTGTCCGTCGGTCTGACGGGCGACGAAGTCGAGCGCGTCCACGAGAGACGCCCGGTCGGCACCCGGGGTGGTTCGAAGACGATCGACGACCTCGGGGGCGAGCGGCTGGAGCGCGGCGTCATGGGTCGCGAGCCGTCGCGCGAGTTGCGCCAGCGCGCGGAGGTCAGCCAAGCCGATGGACCAGCGCGGTCCCGAGAGCAGCCGGATGAGCGCAGACCCGGCCTCGGGGTCGCTGATCACGCGGAGGGCCGACACCACGTCCACGACTTCCGGGGTCGTCAGCAGCCCGCCGAGCCCGAGGATGCGGTGCGGGATGCCGCGGCGTCCGAGCGCGTCGCCGAACCTCACCATGTGTTTCTTGCTTCGGAAGAGCAGCGCCCCCGTGGTCGGCCGACCATCGGCGGCCCGCGCCGCGCGAACCCCGGCGAACCAGGCGGCAACGCGATCGGCTTCGGTGTCGAGGTCGCGTTCGAAGAACGCCTCCACCATCCCGTCGGGGGCGGCGGGTCGCGCCTGCAATTCCTGCACGGCAACGGGAGAACGGGGAGCGAGGGGGGCGAGGACGGCGTTCGCCGCCGTGAGGACGCGCGCGCTGTTGCGCCAGCTGGTCAAGAGAGAGAAGGACTGGCATCCCCCCTCGTGCGCGAACGCCGCCGGGAAGCCCCCGAGATTGCCCGCGCTTGCTCCGCGCCACGCGTAGATGGCCTGGTGAGGATCACCCACGGCCATCACTCCCGTGCCCGCGAAGAGCGTGGAGAGCAGGTCGGTCTGCACCACCGAGGTGTCCTGGTACTCGTCCAGGAGGACGACGCGATAGCGCGATCGCAGCTCGTCCACGACGGCCCCGTGCTCTCGCACGATCTGCAGCGCCCCCGCGACCTGGTCCGCGAAGTCCATCACCCCGAGGCGCGCCTTCTCACGCCCGTAGGCGCCGGCGAGTTCGGCGAGCAAGCCGAGCGCGGATACGCGGGACGCCGCCTCGGTGACGTCCTTGTAGACAGTGACGCGAGCGGAGGTGGAAGGGCGTTCGACGATGCGGCCGAAGTCGTCAGGGAAAGCGGCCAGACGCTCGAGATCGACCAGGTTGTCGACGCCGTCGCGCGCGATGCGCAGCGCCGCGTCGATGAGCGTGCGCGGCGATTCCTGGCGCTCCTCGAGCCGCGGGTCGTCGGAGGAGAACACCACTCGACGCATGAGCAGCCACGCGGCGGACTCCGACAGCACCGCGGACTCGGAATCGCGCCCGATCCGAAGTCCGTGCTCGCGGACGATCGAGTCGGCGAAGCTGTTGTACGTCGAGACCGTGGGCCGGTGCAGCAGCTGATCGTCGTCTCGAACCGAGTCCGGTGACACACCGTGATCGCGCGCGAGATCGTCGAGCAGGCGCAGCCGCTCCGCATCTCCGCGTGCGCCCTCGCTCTTCGCCACCTCGGCGAAGATCCCCAGTCGCCCCGACGCGTGCAGTTCGGGGAGCACGGGGAGCAGGCCGCGGGCCTCGAACTCCGACAGCCGGTGCAGGCGGCGATGGATGCGCTCGGCGAGCTCCCCGGCGGCCTTACGGGTGAAGGTCAACCCGAGGACCTCATCGCGATGGACGAGTCCGTTCGCGACCAGCCACACGACCCGACCGGCCATCGTCTCGGTCTTGCCGCTCCCGGCGCCGGCGACTACGAGCGCAGGCGACAGCGGGGCCTCGATGACGGAGGTCTGTTCCGGCGTGGGCGGGAACTGCCCGAGCGCAGCCGCGATCGTCGCGGCCGACAACACCGCGGTCACGACGCGCTCACCGCCGAGACGGTGTGAATGCGGCACAAGCCGAACGAGAACTCGTCACGGCAGTGCACCTCGTAGGGCGCGGCGAAGCGGTGCCCGCGCATCACGCCGACGGCCCGCTGCACTCGCGTGACGAACTCGGCGCGGGCGTCGTCGTCGAAGGGCGCTTGTTTCGGCTCGGCGTACTCTTTGGTCGCGGCGGTGGGACGCAGAACGAGCAGCTTCGCTCCGCCCGGCGGCATCCCGGCGACCTGCTCGATCGCGCCGGAGGAGAAAGCGAGCTGATATGCCGCGAGCTGCGGGTTGTCGGCCACTTTGGCGTCCGTCTGCGGTTCGTTCTTTCCCGTCTTGAGGTCGACGATGACCACCTGGCCCTCGGGGGTGATCTCGACCCGGTCGATGTCGCCGCTCAACACGGCCCCGTGTTCTGTCGCCTCTTCGATCGGGATCGGGACCTCGAAGTGGCGCTCGGCTCCGACGAGACGCCCGCCGGCGTCGTCGAACCGCCGGAGGTAGGCGGCGAGTCGTCGTACGAGGTCGCGTGCGCGCACCCGTTCGGCGCGCTCGCGCCAGGCCGCGTCGAAGACGAGCTCTCCCCACCGGTCCTCGACGACGGCCCAGAGGGCGTCTTCGGTTCCGGCCGCGGCCGTTTCGAGCGCGGCGTGAATGATCGTCCCGATCCCGGCCGTAGTGCCGCCGCGATCGCCCCCCAGGTCGCCGATCACCCAGTCGAGTTCGCACTGTTCCAACGCGTGCAGGCGTGAGGGCGACACACGAACGTCCTCGCGGGCGAGGTCGCGCAGGGGCGCCGTGGAGCTGGGTGCCGAGACCCCGTACCACTGCTCGGGGGCGGCACCCGCGACCTCGGCGGCGGCGAGCAGGGCGAGCTGTCCGGCGGCGTGTCGACGTTCGCGGGCGGCCGTGCGGGCGGAGGTGAGGGTGCGGCGGTGGCGAGCGACAAGGCCCCGCAATGACAGCGGGTGCTCCGGAACGGCCGACGCCGGTTCGGGCGCCGGCAGCATCTCGAACAGGACGCTCGGCCCGGTGTCGTCGTCATCGACGGCCGTGACGATGAGGCGCCGATCCGCGCGCGAGAGTGCCCGTACGAAAAGGCGGAGCTCGTCGTGCATCGCCGCGCGCCGGCGGTCGAGCATGCCCGGCGCCGGCAGGTCCGGGAACCGCACGGCATCCGCCAACCGCCAGGTTTCGAGGAGCCCGCCGCGCAGCCGCGTGTTCGGCCACACGCCCTCTTGCACCCCGGCGACGACGACCGTGTCGAACGCCGAACCCGCGGCCGCGGCGGGCGTCAGCACCCGAACGGTATCCGCGACGGCGGGTTGCTCGATCCGGTCTTCCGCGACGTCGCTGTCGACGACCGCGCGGAGGAAGACCGCGGCCTCGCCGTCGGGCTCGCGCTCCGTGAAGCGCTTGGCGGCCTGGAAAAGCGCGACGATCGCGTCGAGATCGCGGTCGGCCTGCTCTGCGAGGGGCCCATGCCCGCGAGATGCCTCACGCCACGAGCGCGACAGTCCGCTGCGCTCCCACGCCGTCCACAGCAGTTCGTGGGCGGTGGCACGTTGCGCCGCCTGCGCGCGCAGCGCGGCGAGCGTCTCCCCCAGCTTCGCGGCTCGACGAGCCTCACGCGTGTCGATGGTTTCGAACTCGAGCGGATGCCGCAGGCCCGACGCCAGCAGTTCCGCCGCCGGACGTGCACCACCCGCGGCGAGTTCCTCTTGACGCAGCGCCGACCGCAACCGGCGGAGTTCGATGGGGTCGAGGCCGCCGTACGTGCCGAGGAGCACGTCGAGAACGGCATCCGCGGTCCACGCATCCGGATCGCGCATGCCCAGTTCGACCAGCGCGACGAGGTCGCGCACCGTGCGCTGGACGCCGAGGGCCAGCCCCGGTCCGCTCGCGCGGGCCGGCACCTCTCGAGCCGCCAGCTCCGCCTCCAGCGACGCAACCTGTCGCGAGTCGTGCGCGATCACGGCGCACGCGCTCCACGGCACACCGTCGAGAACGTGACGCTCGCGCAGCAGGCGGGCAATGGCGTCGGCCTCCTCGGCCGAAGAGCGCAGGAGGAAGGTCCGCACCGACCCCTCGGGAGCGGCACCCGCCGGCGGCCGTCGATGAGCGACCACCCCGGCCGCCCCGATTCGCGCGGCCACCGAGCGGACCAGATCGATCTGCTCCCCCGTCCCCCGGTGCGGCGCGCCGAGCGCGACGAGAGCGCCCAGCTCGGCGGCGAGACGGGCGAAGTTCTCGGGCGTCGCCCCGCGAAACGCTCCGGAACCGACGTCGGGATCCCCGAACGCGACGACACCGATCCCGCGTTCGCGACACGCGCGCAGCAAATCGATGTTGCCGGCGGTGAGCTCCTGCGCATCGTCCACGAGGATGCAGCGGATCGTCGCGAAGCGACCGAGGAGGGCACGATCCCGGGCGGCCTCGTGCAGAACCGCGAAGGCCTCGCGCGCGAGATCGGCGGCGTCGCGGTGCGATCCGCGCATCTCGGCCCGCACCGCCCGATACTCGGCGGCGAACGACCCGATCGCAGCCCACACCGGGACCGCGTGCTGCTCGGCCAGGCCGGCAAGATCCTCCGGAGCGATCCCGAGGTCGGTGCACTCGGCGAGGAAAGCGCGCAGGTCGCCCCGGAACCCTCGCGTCGCGCGAATCGACGCCCCGAGCCACTCCGGCCAGCGCGAGCGCCCCTCGGTCTCGTCGACGGCGTCGCCCTCGAGGAGTTCTCGGATGATCTGGTCTTCATCGCCGCCGGTGAGCAGCTGCGGCGGCTCGGCACCGCGGCGCACTTCAGCGCCTCGGACGATCTGGAACGCGAACGACGCGAAAGAACGAGCCATCGCACCCGACGTCGCCCGGTCGACCGCCACCGCGAGAGGATCGCGCAGCGCCGTGGCCGCCACACGTGTGGGCGTCAGCACGAGGACATCGTCAGGGTCGACGCCCGCGTCGACGAGGGCCCGAACGCGCGCCAGCAGCGTCGAGGTCTTGCCCGACCCCGGCGCGCCGACGACGGCTCCGCTCGCTTCGGGGGCCCAGTCGACGACGACACGCTGCTCAGCGTCCAGTTCAGCCCGGCGCAACGCGCGCGGCGCCCATCGACCGCGGGCGTCGAGCGCGCCCGGCGCGGCGTCACCGGAGCCGGAATCAGCGACCGTCGCACCCTCGAGGGCGACCGTCGTGGAGTCCGGATCCTGCATGTCCACCACGCTAGCCGCGGCCTCCGACACCGGCTCGACGACCCGCCCGTTCGCCGTCCGCGAAGCCGGACCGCTGACGCGGAACCCCCCTCGGAGGGTGTCGTAGAGTCGGAGCATCGCGCCGGGCGGACCGAGAGGCCCGGGCGGAAAGGACGCATCGTGGAGATCCGCATCGGCATCACCAACACCGGTCGTGAACTGAACTTCGAGACCAACGAGGGCTCGGACGCGGTGAAGTCGTCGATCGCCGCCGCTCTTGACCAGTCGGCCAGCCACGTGACCTTCACCGACGTGAAGGGCAACTCCTACATCGTCCCTACGGCCAATCTCGCCTTCATCGAGCTGGGCACGGAAGAGGCCCGCCGGGTCGGCTTCGTCGCCTGACGCACGGCCGTGCAGATCCTCCTCGGGCTGATCCTCGGCGGCGTCGTCGGTCTCGCGGTGCATTTCGCTCTGCCGCACCGCGACACACGCGGCGCCGCTCTCGCCCCGCTCGCCGCGGCGGCCGCCGCGAGCGTCTCGTGGACGGTCGTCACGTGGGCCGGGTTCGGCGTGGATTCCGTCGTGCCCTGGATTGTCGCGATCCTCGCCTCCGGAGCGACCGCTCTCACCCTCGTCCCCGCCCTCTCGCGCGCCCGCTTGCGCAGCGACGAGGCGACGCGGAGACGCCACGGCATCTGACCGCGCCCGCCGCAGGTCACCGCGACGCGCTCAGGCCGCCAGTCCCATGGCATCCATCCGCCGGGCGTGGGCGCCCATGAGCTCGGTGAACACCGGTTCGACCTTCGCCTCTTCGGCGCGGTCCAATCGGGGGTGCGCCAGCGCGGCGCGCGCGACGAGCAGGGTGTCGCCGACGAGGCGACGACCCCACAGGGCCAGCAGCCACCGCCACTCTTCGTCACTCTCGATCGTGGCGCCGAGGATGTCGACGATGGCCTGCCGATCGTCGTCGGCCTGCAGGATGCGCGCGACACGGCGCCCGGTGTCGCCGTAGCTGGACGACAGCGCGAGGTAGAAGTCGTCGAGCATGCCGGCGGTGATGTGCACCGAGAGCATGGTCTCCTGCGGCCGCACCCCGTGTGTGTTGCGGCGGAAGGCGTCGAGGGACTCGCGGAAGGGCAGCATGAGCTGCGTCGGGTCGGCACCCCGCTCGCGGATGAGGGCGACGATCTCCTGATGTTTGATGAGCGCAGCCCCCGCGGCGCGGGAGAGCGACTCCTTCTCGGAGAGCTCGGGTGTCGAGGCGATGAGTTCGCTCAGCGTCTCGAAGAAACCGAGCTGCAGGTACGCCGCCTGGCCGAGGAAGGTTTCGATGTCGGGCGCGAGTTCGGCGAAGTCGACGCGCATGGCGTCACCGAGGTCGCCGCGCGAGCGCAACTGCAGCGTGCGACCGACCGGCCTACGACGACGGAACCACTCGAACACGCTCTACAGCCTAGGCGTCGGACCCCCGAAACACGTGCCGGGTAGAGTGGACTCGCCCCGGCGATGGATCGGGGCCCCGCGCCTGTGGACGAGTGGAGGGCGTGGATCCGACTCCCCAGGCGGTCTCTCACCGCCGGAACAGGCACGCTCACATGACGACTTTCGCCGAGCTCGGCGTCGATCAGGACATCGTCGACGCCCTGGCATCCAAGGGCATCGTGGATGCCTTCCCGATCCAGGAACAGACCATCCCCCTCGGCCTTCCGGGTCAGGACATCATCGGCCAGGCCAAGACCGGAACCGGCAAGACGTTCGGCTTCGGCATCCCTGTGGTTCAGCGTCTCGGCCTGAACCCGGAGCCCGGCGTGAAGGCCCTGATCGTCGTCCCCACCCGCGAGCTCGCGGTCCAGGTCTACGAGGACATGGACATGCTCACCCAGAATCGCGCGACCAGCGTCGTGGCGATCTACGGCGGCAAGGCGTACGAGGGCCAGATCGATCAGCTCAAGGCCGGCGCGCAGATCGTCGTGGGCACCCCCGGTCGCCTCATCGACCTGAGCAACCAGCGACTGCTCGACCTCTCGGGCGCGGTCGAGGTCGTCCTCGACGAGGCCGACAAGATGCTCGATCTCGGCTTCCTTGCCGACATCGAGAAGATCTTCCAGAAGGTGCCCGCGGTCCGTCACACCCAGCTGTTCTCGGCGACCATGCCGGGGCCCATCGTGGCTCTGGCCCGCCGGTTCATGTCGAACCCGATCCACATGCGTGCGAACGACCCCGATGAGGGTCTCACGCAGGCCAACATCAAGCACCTCGTGTACCGCGCGCACTCGCTCGACAAGGACGAGGTCATCGCCCGCATCCTGCAGGCCGAGGGGCGTGGCAAGACCGTGATCTTCACGCGGACGAAGCGCGCCGCGCAGAAGCTCGTCGATGAGCTGAGCGACCGCGGCTTCAACGCGGCCGCCGTGCACGGCGACATGAGCCAGGAATCGCGCGAGCGGTCGATGGCCGCGTTCAAGGCCGGCAAGCGCGACGTGCTCATCGCCACCGACGTCGCCGCGCGCGGTATCGACGTGAACGACGTCACGCATGTCATCAACCACACGATCCCCGACGACGAGAAGACCTACCTGCACCGCGCCGGGCGCACCGGGCGCGCGGGCAAGACGGGCATCGCGGTGACGTTCGTCGATTGGGACGACCTGCACAAGTGGGCGCTCATCAACCGCGCCCTCGAATTCGGTCAGCCCGAACCCATCGAGACGTACTCCTCGAGCCCGCACCTCTACACCGATCTCGACATCCCCGAGGGCACCAAAGGCCGGCTGGTCACCGCACCGAAGGCGGCCGCCGCTCCCAAGGCCGAGAAGAGCGAGAGCACGGATGCCGCGGGCGAGGGCACTCCGCGCCGCCGCCGACGCCGCCGCGGGTCGTCGAGCGGCTCGCCCTCGACGAGCGAGCAGGGTTCCGCCGCGGCTCCCCGCCCGGAGGGCTCCGGCACCCACGACGGCGGAGGAAGCGAACATCACGACGGGAACGCGGCCCCCCGTCGCCGCCGCCGTCGTCGCGGCAGCGGGTCGGGGGGCGGTTCGACCGCCCCCGTCGCCTGACCCGTCCTCGCCGACGCCGCTCTCCCCGGGGGGCGGCGTCGGCGTCGTTTCAGGGGTAGACGGGCGAAGAACCCGAGCCGGCTGCGATGAGCCGTGCGACCATCGCCTCGTCGGTGGTGTTCTCGCCCGGAAGGTTCGGTTTGCCGAGCCCGTGATAGTCGCTCGAACCGGTGACGATGAGGTCTCGTTCCGCCGCCAGTCGCGCCAGCGTCGCCGTGGCCTCCGGGAGGTTCTCTCGGTGGTGCAGCTCGAAACCGGCGAGGCCTCGCGCGAGCATCGCCTCGAGCACGGGGGGTGGCAGGAGCGCGCGGCCGGCGGGGTGGGCGATGATGGGCACTCCCCCCGCACCGATGATGAGCTCGACCGCCGTGACGGGGTCCGGCGCGTACAGGGCGACGTAGTACTCGTTGGCGGGGTGCAGGATGCCGGCGAATGCCTCCGTGCGGTCGGCGACGATGCCGCGGGCGATGAGCGCGTCGGCGATGTGCGGTCGGCCGACGGTCGCCCCGTCGGTCGTCTGGGCGAGAATGTCGTCCCAGCCGATGTCGAAGTCGCGCGAGATCCGGTCGGCCATGATCTGAGCGCGGTCCAGCCGCGACGAGCGGATGCGGTCGGTCATGGACCGCAGCCCGTCGTCGTCGGGGTCGACGAGGTAGGCGAGAAGGTGGACGCTCCGCCACTCGTGACGGGCCGACAGCTCCATGCCCGGCACGAAGGTCATCCCCAGGGATGTCGCTGCCTCAGCCGCCTCGGCCCAACCGGAGGTCGTGTCGTGGTCGGTGAGCGCCGCCGTCCGCAGCCCGTGCCGGTGCGCGGCCGCCATCACGAGAGCGGGCGGTTCCGTGCCGTCGGAGTGCGTGGAATGGAGGTGGAGGTCGCTCGGTCCCTCGAATCGTCGATCGCGCTCCACCCGACGAGCGTACCGTCCGCAGGTGCCGGCTCGCGGTCGTCGTGGAGGCCGCGGACAGGAGGCATCCGCCTATCTCTCAGCCGCCTGATCTAGGGTCGGGTGCGTGCGTCGGCTGTTCGGAATCGTGTTCGCGCTCGTGTGCGCCGCCGCGGCCCTGGCTCTGACCTGGCCGACCGCTTTCGGCCTCGAGCGCACGTTCCCCCTGGCCCAGGTGATCTCGTTCCGCGTCCCGCTGGCAGCGGTGTTCGCGGCAGCCGCGGCCCTGGCGCTGCTGTGCGCCCTCATCCGCCCCGTGCGCGCGTTCGCACTCGCCCTCGCGCTGGTCTTCGTCGTCGCCGCGGGGGTGAACGGCGCTCTGGTGTTCCAGCGCGGCATGGGCACCGATGCACTGCCCGAGAAGACCGACACGAGCGTGCGTGTCATGACGTGGAACACCGCGGGCGAGGCCACCTCGGCCGAGTCGATCGCGCAGTTCGCCGTCGGCATGAAGGCCGACATCGTCACCCTGCCCGAGACCACGATCGACACCGGCGAGCGTGTCGCCGAGCTGATGCGTGACCTCGGCCAACCGATGTGGGCGCATCACGCCGAGTACGGCGAGTACGGCATCACCGGATGGGATGCCACGTCGACGACCGTGCTGATCCGCCCCGAGTTGGGCGACTACAGCGTGATCCAGTCCTCGCTCGATGGCTCCAGCAACACCTCGACGGTGCCGAGCGCCGTGGCCATGCCGGTCTCGGGCGACGGGCCCATCATCGTCGCGGCGCACGCCGTCGCCCCGCGCCAGGAGTACATGTCGCAGTGGCGCTCCGACCTGCAGTGGCTCGCTGATCAGTGTGCGACCGACAATGTCATCCTGGCGGGCGACTTCAACGCGACCCTCGACCACATGACGGGGCTCGGTGTCGACGGCGGCACGCTCGGCCGCTGTCAGGACGCGGCCTCCGTGAGCGGCAACGGCGGCGTGGGCACGTGGCCGACGGACGTGCCGGCTCTTCTGGGGGCTCCGATCGACCACGTCATGGTGACGCCCGACTGGACCGTGACCGGTTCGGTCGTGATGCGATCGCTCGATGGCTCGGGCAGTGACCACCGTCCCATCGTGGTGCAACTGGAGCGCACGGCCGGCTGACGGTGCGTTCGCGGGTCGGCGGTGCGAGACTGGAGGAATGGACTCCCCCGCCGACCGCGACACGATCGCTCCCGAAGTGCAGCAGCCCGCCGAGACCACGACGAACCGCAAGGCCCCCTTCCCGCGCGGCTTCCTCGACACCATCTCGACGGGGTGGGCCGATCGTCCCGAGACCCTTCCCTCGCCCCGCGAGCAGTCCGCGTGGGCGGCACGCCGCCGCCTCCGTGTGTCCGAGGCCTTCCCCGGTGAGCGCCTGGTCGTGCCCGCGGGCTCCCTCAAGCAACGCAGCAACGACACGGACTACCCGTTCCGCGCCCATTCGGCCTTCGCCCACTTGACCGGTTGGGAAGCGGATGCCGAGCCCGACTCGGTTCTCGTCTTCGAGCCGCGCGAGGACGGCCACGAGGCCGTGCTCTACTTCCGGGAGCGCGCCGACCGGACCACTCCGGAGTTCTACGCGGATGCCACGATCGGCGAGTTCTGGATCGGTCCCCGCCCCGCACTCGACGGCGTGGCCGCCGACCTCGGTCTCGCGACCGCACACGTCGACGATTTCGTGGCGGCCGACGACGACCGTGTGGTCGGCGTCGACGACGATCTCACGCGGTTCGTGTCGGAGCTGCGCCTGGTGAAGGACGAGTTCGAGCTCGCGCAGCTGGCCCTGGCCGTCGAGGTCACGGCATCCGGATTCGACGACATCGTGTCCGAGCTCCCCCGCATCATCGAGCACCCCCGCGGCGAGCGCGTGGTGGAAGGGGTCTTCCACCGCCGCGCGCGCGCGGACGGCAACACCGTGGGCTACGACACCATCGCCGCCTCCGGCCCTCACGCGTGCTACTTGCACTGGACGCGCAACGACGGCGCGGTCGTCCCGGGCGATCTCATCCTGATCGACGCGGGTGTCGAGGTGGACAGTCTGTACACCGCCGACATCACGCGCACACTCCCGGTGTCAGGGCGCTTCACCGAGGTGCAGCGCCGCGTCTACGAGGCGGTGCGCGAGGCAGCGGACGCCGCCTTCGAGGCCGCCCGTCCGGGCGTGCCCTTCCGACGCGTGCACGAGGCCGCCATGGAGGTCATCGCCGCGCGTGTCGCGGAGTGGGGCCTCCTACCCGTCTCGGCTGAGGACGCTCTGGATGCCGAGCGCGGCGGCCAGCACCGTCGCTACATGGTGCACGGCACCAGTCACCACCTCGGCATCGATGTGCACGACTGCGCGCAGGCGCGTCGCGAGATGTACTACGACGGGCTTCTGGAAGCCGGCATGGTCTTCACGATCGAGCCGGGCCTGTACTTCCAGATCGACGATCTGACGGTGCCCGAGGAGTACCGCGGCATCGGTGTGCGCATCGAGGACGACATCGTGATGACCGCCGACGGACCGGTGAACCTGTCGGCCGGCATCCCTCGGACGGCCGACGAGGTCGAGGACTGGATCGCGCGGCTGTCCCGGTGACGTTCACTCCCCCCGCGGCGTTCTCCACGCGCCCCACGCTCCGGGGAACGTTCGGCATGTCGGCATCCACCCACTGGACCGCCACGGCCACGGCCCAGTCCGTGCTGGAGCGCGGCGGCAACGCCTTCGACGCCGCCGTGGCTGCTGCGTTCGTGCTCCACGTGGTCGAGCCGCACCTGAACGGTCCCGGCGGCGACCTGGTGGCGCTGATTCGCCCTGCCGGCACCGCAGAGCCCGTCGTGCTCATGGGGCAGGGCCCGGCGCCGGCCGGTGCGTCGATCGAAGCTCTGCGCGAACGGGGCCTCGACCTGGTCCCCGGTGCCGGGGGCCTCGCTGCCGCGGTGCCGGGCGCCGTCGACGCCTGGCTTCTGCTACTGCGCGACCACGGCACGTGGGATCTCGCGGATATCCTGGCCTACGCAATCGGTTACGCCCGCGACGGCCATCCGCTCGTCGCGGGCGCGGCGGTGACGATCTCCCGTGTGGCCGATCTCTTCCGCGAGCACTGGCCGACGTCGTCGGATCTCTGGATGCCGACCGGCTCGGTGCCCGCGCCGAACACCGTCGTGCGCAACCCCGCGTACGCCACAGTCCTGGAGAGCCTGGCGGCGGCGGCCTTGCCTGTCGACGATCGATGTGAGGGCATCGACGCCGCTCGACACGTGTGGATGGCAGAGGCGCTGCCACGTGCGGCAGAGTTCCTCCGCACCCCGCACCGTCACGCGGACGGTGGGGATCACCCCGGCGTTCTCACCGTTGAAGACCTCCTCGGCTGGAGTGCCTCGTTCGAACCGGCGGTGTCGGCGACCTTCCGCGGATGGCGGGTGTTCAAGGCTGGGACCTGGACTCAGGGGCCCGCGCTTCTGCAGGCACTCCGACTAATGGAGCCATGGGCGGACGCACGCATCGACCCCTCCACGCCCGAGGGTGCCCACACTCTCCTCGAGGTGCAAAAGCTGGTCTACGCCGACCGCGACGCATGGTTCGGTGACGCCGATGACGCGGTCGATGTCGACGCCCTGCTCGCCGAGGAGTACATCGACGAACGGCGCGCGCTGGTGGACGGGACGGCGAGCGCCGGTCTTCGGCCCGGCTCTCCGGACGGCCGGACGCCCGCCCTTCCCCCGCTCCGGACCGAGGCGGGTCCGGTGACCGCCGCGACCGGCGAGCCCACGGTCGATCGCCGCGGTCAGACACGAGGCGACACCTGTCACCTCGACGTCGTGGATCGGTGGGGCAACACGATCTCGGCGACGCCGTCGGGCGGCTGGCTGCAATCGTCGCCGAGCGTGCCCGGTCTCGGGTTCTGCCTCGGGACGCGTCTGCAGGCGACGTGGCTACTGCCGGGACACCCGGCATCCCTCACCCCCGGCCGGCGTCCGCGCACGACGCTGACGCCGACGATGCTCACCCGTGGGGCCGAGATCATCGCGATGGGGTCGCCGGGCGGGGATCAGCAGGATCAGTGGCAGCTCCCGGTGCTGCTGCGCGTGCTCGTCGGCGGCTACGAGCCACAGCAGGCCATCGACGCACCCACCCTCCACACCACGGCGCTGGCCGATTCCTTCTGGCCTCGCACGTGGACCCCCCCTCGGGGCGGTGGTGGAGGACCGGATCGGCGACGACGTGGTGCGCGACTTGGAGCGCCGGGGCCACCGTGTGCGCCGAGCGGGTGATTGGGCCCTGGGCCGCGTGAGTGCGGTCGGTCGCGACGCTGACGGGCTGCTCTGGGGGGCCGCCAACCCTCGGGGAATGCAGGGGTACGCCGTCGGCCGCTGAGCCGTTCTTGTCCACAGGGTGAAAAAGCGGTCGCGACGGGATCCCTACGATCCCGCGCATGTCGTACTCCATCGACCCCCCGCAGGTCCTCCTGGTGGCCGAGCGCATGACCCGTTCCCTCGACGACCTCCACGAGGTCGCCACCGCGTTGCGCCGCGCCGCCGATTCGGTTGCACACGCCCTCGCCCGGGCGGTTCCCGCCCATCCCGCCTTCCTCGAGGTCGCTGAGACACGAATCGACCTCGCCCACCGCATCGTCGGGCGGGGGCGCGCCGCGGTCGCGGCGCTGCAGTCCGCGGTCCTCGCCTATCTCGACGCCGACGACGAGATGGCGGCGACGACCGATGCGCGCAGCTCCGCCACCGGAGCCCCCTCCGGGAACCCGTTCGACCCGATCGTCTTCGGGAAGAGGCGAGTGTGAGCGACGCGATGGATGTGCCGGCGCCGCCCGCCGTGCCGGCGCCGCCCGCTGCGCCCGGCCGTGTGCGCGAGGCGGCGGCGGCACTGCGACAGAAGGCCGACCGCTTCGAGGTGCTGCTCCAGGAAGCGCTGTTCGCCTGGAGTTTCGCGCCCGAGACCTATCGCGCTCCCGAGGCCGATCCATTGCACGAGTCCCTGCACGTCACAGGACCTGCTGCGCAAGAGATCGCCGGCGGCCTGGGCGCCGCGTGCACCGTTCTCGAGCGGTTCGCCGACGATCTCGACCAGCTGGCTCGCGCGCGCAACGCCCTTCTCGACGCTGCCGCCGCGCCCCCCGCCGTCTGGCAGGAAGGCGAGAGCGACCGGGGCGCAGCCATGAATGACATCGCCACCCACCGATGGGTGCGGCACGTCGACGACGAGACACGCTCTCTCGTCGCTTCCTACACGGATGCCACCGATCGGTGTGCGCACGAGCTCCGGGCAATCCCCGACGTGTCCTGGTCAGCGCTTGCGGGGTGGTCCGGTCCTCGAGCGTCGGCCGCCCTCACTGCCCCGACGGACACCGCGGGTGTGCTTCTGCTCGAGAAGATCGCCTCCACCCCCGACCCCCACTTGTTGCTCTCCACGCATCCGGACTGGGCCGTCATCGTCGGCCGAACATCGCCCGATGTCGTTGCCCGATGGTGGTCGAGCCTCGACCCGCGGGTCGCCACCCACCTCTGTGCGGCGATGCCAGCTCTCATCGGAAATCTCGACGGCGTTGCTTTCCACGCTCGCGTGGCGTGCAACCGCCTCCGGGCGCAGCAACATCTGGACGGGCTGCGGCGACAACGGGACGACCTCACGTCCGCTCCCGTTCCGCGTCGAAAGTTCACCGCGAGGGAGGGCGCCGAGCGACGTGCAGAACGCCGCAGACTGGATCGCGAGATCGCCTACTTCGAAAAGGTGGCGGACGGGTCGAAGTCGCTCTACGCCTGGGATCCGCAGCACGGTTCCTTGATCGAGGTGACCGGCGATCCTTCCTCGGCCCGGGCAGCGCTCTTCGTCGTCCCGGGAACGAACGCGGACGCCGAGGCCTTCATGAAGGACGAGCCCGTGACGGAGTTCGCTCGGTGGCAGGTCGGCGCGTCGGGCGGATCGGTCGTCGCGTTCACGGTTCTCACCGGTCCGATGCCGCAACTGGACGACGTCATCGACTCCGGCCCCCAGTGGAACCACTTCGCCGAGGAACGCGGCGCCGAGTACGCCCGCTTCCTCCGCGGCGTGAACGCCACCCAACCAGAGCTGTGGACCATGAGCTACGAGCATTCCTATGGCGGCGGTGTCGGCAGTGAAGCAGAAAAGCATGACGGCACCGTCGACGCGCGATTCCTCGCGGCCAGTGTCGGCGCGATCGGCCCCTACCAGCCGCACCCCGACACCCTCTATTTCGCGACGCAGGCGCCCGACGACATCAACCGCTACTACGCGGGAGTCGGTTTCGGCCCCGTGGGCTTCACCGTCAGACCGGAATCGATCCCCGGGGTGCAGATCGTCGATTCCGGGTTGCCGGGACCGGACGTCGCGGCCGTTGCCGGCTACGTCGTGACACAGAACCCGCTGTATCTCCCCGGCATCGTGGCAGACAGTGTCGCGCATCACACGGCGCTGATGAGCGGCGACGAGATGATCAATGGCCCCGTGCTACGTCACGTTCGTGACCTACTCGCCGCCGAGGGAGGATACAAGTGAGACATCGCTTTTCGATCTGCCTGATTGTGATTGCTGTGGCGCTCCTCCCGGGGTGCAGCGAAACGAAGCCGAGCTACGACGATGTCCGAGCAGAGGCGATCGCGGTGATGCAGCAGGTGAACGACCTGATCCCCGGCCCCACGACACCGCGACCAAGACCGGAGTTTGATCCCTTCGGCTGCGGGAGCCACCCGTTATCGGGGGAAGGCTCCGATAGCGCATTCTTCACGGGTTACTGGGAGATCGAGGTGAGTAACGAGGTCGACGTGCCATCCTTCATCGCTGATCTTCCGGCGACGCTGGGGGACGATTGGGTTGTCGAAGATGTTGGCGTCGATGTTCCTTTCGCCCAGGTCCACCTACTTCAAAAATCTTCTCGGATCAGCCTCACAGTGGAACACCGGGACAGGAATGACAAGAAGGGAATCGACGTTCTGGTCATGTCGCGTTGCGGACTACAGTCCAAGGCCACACCAGCGCTTTAGCGCGACACGCTGCTGGTAGGCAGAGATTAGCGTCGCCCTCATCAGCACCACGCTGAGAGTTGTAGCGGCGACTCACCCTCGAGCGCCTACATATTCGACCAGACGAACAGACGCAGTTGGAATCGTCGCCGCGCTCCCGGACATCAGACCGGAATCGATTCCCGGGGTGCAAATCGTCGATTCCGGGTTACCGGGCCCGGACGTCGCAGCCGTTGCCGGCGACGTCATGACGCAGAACCCGCTGTATCTCCCCGGCATCGTGGCAGACAGTGTCGCGCATCACACGGCACTGATGAGCGGCGACGAGAGAGTGAACGGGAAAGTTCTGAATCAGGTGGCGCAGCTGATTGAGCGCAACGGAGGCGAGAGATGAGTAGGCGAATCGCCGTCGTCGCTATTGTCGCTACGATTCTGAGTCTCGCCGGATGCGCGCTCTTCCGGCAGCCGACGTACGCTGAGGTGAGGCAGGAGACTCTGGATGCGATGGATCACGTCGCGAGTCTCATGACAGACCACGGACGAGTCGAACGCACGCCGGAGTTCGAGCCGTACGGTTGCGGTGATCCGCTCATTTTCGGCTCAGGACGAGGCGCGTTCTACACCGGGCAGTGGACCATCGCGGTCGCAGATGACTTCGACGTTGACCAATTCGTCGACAGCTTGCCCGCTCTGCTTGCCGACGAATGGACCGAAGAGAGTCTTGGCGTGCCGGTGAGAGAGCCCTACATCTACCTGGTTCGCAAGTCACCGCGGATGACTTTGTCCGTGCAAGAGTCGAGCTTGGACGGGGGCAAAGCGGTCGAACTTCTCGCCATCTCGCGCTGCGGCGCCGAAGAGCCGGAGACGGATGAGCCCGCGCGTCAGTGACCCAGCACCGCCCGCCTCAGTGACCCAGCACCGCCCGCGTGAACGCCCCCACCGGCTCCGCGAGACGCGCCCCGATCTCCTGTGCCGACTGTCGCTTGCCCTTGACCTCGAATGAATGATTCGCCGCGGCGATCCACTCCACTCGGGCGTCCCGGCAGGTCGCGACCACCTCGTCGAACTGCGCCCGTGGATCGATGAAGGGGTCGTTCTCCCCCTCGATGAACAACTGGGGTACGACGATCGAAGGGAGGTGCTCCGCGCGCGGTTTGTCAGATCGACCCGGCGGGTGCAGCGGGTAGCCGAGGTACACCAGGCCTGCGGGCGTGAGCGAGCCGGCGGCGGTGGCGAGCGACGCCATGCGTCCCCCGTAAGACTTCCCTGCCGCGACGAACGATTCGACACCCTCGGCAGCAAGCCACGCCTGCACGCCCGCCCAGGTGGCCACGGCATGTGCGGCGGGTCCTGGCATCCGTCGTCCGGACTCCACGTACGGGAAGACGAATCGCAACACCGAGAAGCCGTCGTCCACCAGCGCGGCTGCGAGCCCCTCGAGGAACGGGTGGGTCATGCCCGCGCCGGCTCCGTGGGCGAGCGCGACCGTCGCGTCCGCGGCATCTACGTCGGACCACAGCCCGGACACCTCGGCGTCACCCTTCGGCAGCGCCACGGGGATGCGGACGCCCCGCACGGTCACCGGTCGTCGCGCGACGTGCCGGACTCGGGGTCGGAATCAGAGGACGGCGGCGAATCGGTGGTCGGCGCGGGGGCCTCCTCCGGTGCGGCGGGAGGCGCGATGCGCTCACCATAACGCGGCGGCTCGTCGTCTGCAGGGCGCGCTGGCACGGGCGGGCGCGGAGGGACCGCCGGCGATGCACCTCCAGGATTCTGGATCCGCTCGCCATACTGCGGTGGCGCGTCGTTCCCCGAAGCCGTCGGACGCGCGACGACCGTCCGGACCGCCGCAGCGGGACCGAGGATGCCGCGCGCCTTCGCCAGGCTCGGTGCGGCAACGCACACGTCGTAGTGGTCGGCGGTCACCTGCATGACCGATGCGAAGTCGCGGCGACGACGGACGATCGAGTACGTTCCGAGGCTCAGCAGCATGCCGAGAGCCATGCCCACCAGAAGGACACCGATGAATGCGGAGATCTGCACCGTCGGAGTGCCGAGGACGAAGATGAACGCGAACAGCAGTCCCAGCATGAGGCCGTTCAAGGCACCGGAACGCGCCGCCGTGGCGTAGCCCAGTCGTCCGGTGATCCGCTCGATGGAACGCAGGCCGCTTCCCACGATGGCGATGTCGCGGGCGGGCACTTCGCCCGCGATGAGCGACGACACGGCCTTCTGCGCCTTCTCGTACGTCGGGAACGAAGCGACCTTCTCGCCGACCTCGTCCCGACCCGCACCGCCGGGCCCCGCGAACATGCTCATTTCACCATCTTGTCACGCGGCCCCGGCGGCACGGTCGGCTCGCGTGAGGGTTCGCGGACTACGCTGGGACGGTGAGCACGCAAAGGGTTTTCGTCGCCCGCTTGGCGGGCTGCACGGTGTTCGATCCCGCGGGCGACCGCCTGGGGAAGGTGCGCGACGTCGTGGTGATCTACCGCGCGTCCGCCGCGCCGCGCGTCGTGGGCCTGGTCGTCGAGATCCCCGGCAGACGACATGTGTTCGTCTCGATCGGACGCGTCACCTCCATTCAGCCCGGCCAGGTCATCACCACGGGCCTCATCAACGTGCGGCGCTTCCAGCAGCGCGGAGGCGAAGTGCGCGTGATGGCTGAGATGCTCGGACGCCGCGTCCACCTCGTCGACGGCTCGGGCGAGGCTGTCATCGAAGACGTCGCCATCGAACGCAACCGCCTCGGCGAGTGGGATGTCGGGCAGCTGTTCCTCCGCCGTCCCCGCACCAGCGCCTCCCCCTTCGCCAAGGGCGCGACCACGTTCGCGACCTGGCGGGAGGTCCGCGAGCAGCAGACCCCCGGTCAGGCGCAGTCCGCCGAACAGCTCGTCGCGACCTACTCCGACCTGAAGCCCGCCGACCTGGCCAACACCCTCCTCGATCTGCCCGAAGAGCGCCTCATCGAAGTCGCCGAAGAGCTCAGCGACGACCGTCTCGCCGATGCCCTCGAAGAGATGCCCGAAGACGAGCAGGTGCACATCCTCGAACAGCTCGGCGACGAGCGGGCCGCCGACATCCTGGATGCCATGGAGCCGGACGACGCCGCCGACCTCCTCGGCCAGCTCCCCGAGACGCGCCTGGAACAGCTGCTCGAACTGATGGAGCCGGAGGAGGCGGACGACGTCCGCGCCCTCCTGCAGTACGGTCCCGACACCGCCGGTGGTCTCATGACCCCGGAGCCGATCGTGCTGTCGGCGGATGCCACGGTGGCGGAGGCTCTCGCGCTGATCCGCCGTCATGAGCTGCACCCCGCGCTGGCGGCATCCGTGTTCATCACACTTCCGCCGTACGAGACGCCGACCGGGCGCCTCCTGGGGACCGTGCACTTCCAGCGCATGCTGCGCTACCCGCCGCACGAGCGGCTGGGAGCGATCATCGACGACACCCTGGAGCCGGTGCCCGCGGACGCCACCGCCGCCGAGGTCGCGCGTCTGCTCGCAAGCTACAACCTCGTGTCGCTGCCGGTCGTCGATCAGGCTCACCGTCTCGTCGGCTGCGTCAGCGTCGACGACGTCCTCGACTATCTGCTGCCCGATGACTGGCGCACGCACGACAGCGATGATCCGAAACCCAAGACGACGATCAGACCGCTCGCCACCGCGAGCATTCCCCAGATCCCGACCCAGACCCCGAGGAGGCGCTGATGGCACGTGCACAACGACAGACCGGCCTCGACGCTCCCCGCGGCCGCTCGGGGATGCTGGCGCCCCGCACCCCGCAGCCATCGCGCGATCGCTTCGGCAGGTTCACGGAGTGGGTCGCCCGCGCCATGGGCACGCCCATCTTCCTGCTCTCGCTGACGCTGTTCTGCGTGCTCTGGATGGGGTGGAACTCCCTCATGCCCGAGGAGTTGCGGTTCGACTCCGCGGCCATCGGGTTCACCGCCCTCACCCTCGTCCTCTCCCTACAGGCTTCGTACGCGGCGCCCCTCATCCTGCTCGCCCAGAACCGGCAGGACGACCGGGACCGCGTGCAGATCGAACAGGACCGCCAGCGCGCGGAGCGCAATCTTGCCGACACCGAGTACCTGGCGCGTGAGATCGTCGCGCTGCGGATGGCGGTGCGCGACCTGACCGACGACGTGATCACCAAAGAGAGCCTGCGCGCCGAGCTGAAGGCGGCTCTCGAGCGCCTCGACGAGCACGACGCGTCCGAGCCGAGAACGGCCACCCCGTGACGGATGCGGTCGTCGACCGCGTGCGCTCCGCCGTCGCCGCCGTCACCGACCCGGAGCTGCGCCGCCCCCTCGGCGAACTCGACATGGTGCGCGAGATCGCCGTGCGTGAGGGAGTCGCCGAAGTGGGCATCGCCTTGACGATCGTCGGCTGCCCCGCCGCGGACCGGATCGAACGCGATGTGCGCGCCGCCGCGGCATCGGTCGACGGCGTCTCCCGGGTGGAGGTCGCCGTGGGGGTCATGTCCCCCGACGAACGCCGCGCCCTGACAGAGCGGCTCCGCGGTGGTCGGGCGGCCCGCGAAATGCCGTTCGGTCCCGATTCGCTCACGCGCGTCATCGCCGTGACCAGCGGCAAGGGCGGCGTCGGCAAGTCCACGATCACCGCCAACCTGGCCGTCGCGCTGGCCGCTCGCGGTCTGCGCGTCGGACTCGTGGATGCCGACGTGCACGGTTTCTCGATTCCGGGCCTGTTGGGGCTGGTCGACGACGACGGTCTTCCCCCGGCCCCGACGCGGCTCGACGATCTGATCCTGCCGCCCGTCGCCTACGGCGTGAAGGTCATCTCGATCGGCATGTTCCTGCGACGCCCGGGAGAGGATGCCGCGGGCGCGGTCGCGTGGCGCGGCCCGATGCTCCATCGCACCGTTCAGCAGTTCCTCACGGACGTCTACTTCGGCGATCTCGATGTGCTGCTGTTGGACATGCCGCCGGGTACGGGCGATGTCGCGATCTCGGTGGGTCAGTTGCTCCCCCACGCCGACGTGCTCGTCGTCACAACGCCTCAGGCTGCCGCCGCCGACGTCGCGGTTCGCTCCGGTCTGGTCGCACGGCAGACGGGTCAGAACCCGGTCGGGGTCATCGAGAACATGGCGGCCATGGTGCTCCCCGACGGCACGACGCTCGACCTGTTCGGTTCCGGCGGGGGCGAGGCCGTCGCCCGCGCGCTGTCGACCGATGGCACCGACGTGCCGCTCTTGGCATCCGTCCCTTTGAGCACGGCGCTGCGGACAGGCGGGGACGACGGGCGCCCCGTCGTGCTGGCCAACCCCGACGACGCGGCCTCCGTGGCGATCAACGCCGCAGCGAGAGCTCTCGCGACTCGCCCTCGCGGCTTGTCCGGGCGGGCGCTGCCGATCCGGCTGCGCTGAGCGTCAGGTGGCTTCGTCGTCGAACGGCGGGGCCTCGCCGGCGACGAAGACCGGCTTGTCGGATGACGGGGTCTTGGTTGCGAGAGCGGCCGCCCCTGCCGCCCGCATCGTAGCCGTCGGAGTGTCGTCGAGGAGAGCCTCGCGGATGATGCGCCGAGGGTCGTACTGACGAGGATCGAGCTTGCGCCAATCGACCTCGTCGAACTCGGGGCCCATCTCGTCGCGCATGCGGGTCTTCGCCCCCTGCATGGTCTCTTTGGCCCGCTTCGTCAGGCGGGCGAGGCTCTCGGCGTACCGGGGCAGACGCTCGGGGCCGATGATGAGCGCAGCGATCACACCGATCAGCAAGAGCTTCTCGATGGTGAGGCCGAAGAACATGACTTCAGATTACCCGCCGCGCCTCGGCCGTCCGGCCGACCCACACGTCTAGCCTGAGCGGGGAGGTCCTGGTGAGCGGTTACGAAGCGAACGAGCGATTCGTTCAAGAGTCGACGGTCGAACCGGAGCACATCGCGCGCGCACGCGCGCATGCGCTCGAACTCGGCGCGGCTCCCATCAGCCCTGCGGTGGGCGCCCAGATCGCGGTTCTGGCCGCAGCCTCTCGAGCGCTGAACGTGGTCGAGGTGGGAACGGGCGGCGGCGTCTCCGGCTTGTGGCTGCTGCACGGCTCACCCCGGGCCACGCTGACCACCATCGATAGCGAGCCCGAGCACCTCGGAGCGGCCCGCGCCGCGTTCGCCGAGGCGCGTATTCCCGCGGCTCGAGCGCGATTCATCACCGGGCGGGCGGCCGACGTGCTGCCCCGGATGAACGAGGCCTCCTACGACATCGTCCTGATCGACGCCGACGCCGAAGGCGTCATCGAGTACGTCGAGCACGGGCTGCGCCTCGTGCGCGCGGGCGGCACGGTCCTGGTCCCCCGCGTACTCGCGGGCGGCGCCGTGGCGGATCCGGTCCGCCGTGACACCGTCACGACCGCCTACCGCTCGCTGATCCAGGAGGTCCAGACCTCCCCCGCCGTGTTCGGCGCGCTCTCCACCACGGGCGAGGGCCTCCTGCAGTTGACGACGGTCACTCCGATCACCTGAGCCTGCCGCAGTCTTCACCCCTCGATGGAACGACGAAGGCCGGCCCACCAGGGACCGGCCTTCGTGCAGGATGCGTCAGGCTGCGCCGACGACACCGCCGAGAACGTCGTAGAGTTCCTTCGCCTCAGCGTCGTTCACCGACACCACCAGGCGCCCGCCGCCCTCGAGCGGAACACGCACGATGATCAGCCGGCCCTCCTTCACGGCCTCCATCGGTCCGTCACCGGTACGCGGCTTCATGGCTGCCATCGCGGCCCCCTTTTCGTCGTTGGTCTAGCGCTAGTTTAGTCGGTCTGCGCGGAGGCCCGAGATGACGCGCGCCGGGAGCCCTGTCCTCCGCGCTTCAGGGGATCTGCCAGTAGGTGTTCGCGAGACCGTACATGTTGTAGATCCACCACCACTGCCCCAGCAACGCCACCCCGAGGACCGTCAGCCGCCATGCGCGGGAGCGGGGAACGGCGAGCGCCCCCCACAGCGGCGAAACGGGAACGAGCAACCGGAAAATGCTCGACTGGGGGAAGAAGACAAGCAGCAGATAGATGAGGTAGCTCGCCGACCACAGGCGCACTTCGACGCCGAGGCGCTTCACCTGGGGGGCGAACAGGAGGATGGCGGCAACACCGAGGACGAGGAGAACGAGGGCGACGTATCCGACGCCGGCACCCAGCCCCCACTGCGTGAACCAGAACCCGGCGGCCTGCACCCACCCCTCAACCGGGACGAAGTGCCCGCCCGCGTCGCCGAGCCAGTTCCGTCGCCATGCCAACTCGGTCGCGAGGTAGGCACCGGGGTCGCCCGTGACGACGGCAGCGAGGACCTGCCACGAGAAGCCCACCGCGACCGCGACGATCCCGAGCGCCACGACGTGCACGACGTCGCGACGCGGAAGGGGATCGGTCCGGCGCCGGAAGAACCGATGCACGCCGTACAGCGCGAGGAAGAGCGCGAACGCGAGGATGCCGGGACGCGTGAACCCCATGGTGGGGACGAGCACGTACAGCCAGCCCCACTGGCGCCGTTGAACGCACCGCAAGGCGAGGAAGAGGAAGAGAAGGAACAACGACTCCGCGTATCCGACCTGGAAGAGAGCGGCGAGCGGGCCGCACGCGAAGAACGCGACCGCCCACAGCGCGGCGCCGTCCCCGATCCGATCCCGCAGCAGACGGTGAAGCGCCAGGCTGGCTCCGAATCCCGCGAGCAGCGAGATGACGACCGCACCGGCGCCCCACGATCCCAGGAGCGTTCCCAGGCCCGCGGCGAGGTACGCGTACACGGGCATGAACGCCCACGCATTCTCGGCGACGCCGCCCTGGGGCGTGAGCGGCAGATCGGTCGGATAGCCCGAAACCGCGGCCAGCCAGTACCACTGCGCGTCCCAGCCCAGGGCCAGTTCCCCGAGCGACGGCGCGACCCCGTACCGCGAGGTCGGACCCGAGAGAGCGGCGGCGAGAAGGAAGAACAGCGTCGTCACGATGCGAGCGCCGACGTAGATGACCGCGATACGGCCGACGACGGGCCAGTCCCGCCAGGACCGTGCCCGTGTCAGGGTCGCGGCCTGAGCGCTCACGATCGGGTCAGCCAGGACCGAAGACCCCGCTCCACCGCGTCGATCTGCGCGACGGGGACGCGTTCCTCGTCGTGGTGCGCGAGGTGAGGATCCCCCGGACCGTAGTTGACGGCCGGGATGCCGAGGGCCGAGAAGCGGGCGACGTCGGTCCAGCCGTACTTCGGCTTGGGGGTCGCGCCGACGGCCGCGACGAACTCCTGTGCGAGCGCGGCATCCAGTCCCGGGCGCGCCCCGACGGCCACGTCGACGATATCGATGTCAAAGCCCGTGAACACGTCGCGCACGACTCTCTCGGCCGCAGCCGCGTCGCGGCTCGGAGCGAACCGGTAGTTGACCTCGATCTCGCATTCGTCGGGAATCACGTTGCCGGCCACCCCGCCGGTGATCCGGACCGCGTTCATCCCCTCGCGGTACACCAGGCCCTCGACCTCGATCTCGCGCGCGCGGTACTCCGCGAGGCGAGCGAGCACCGGAGCAGCCTTGTGGATCGCGTTCTCGCCGATCCAGGACCGGGCGCTGTGGGCGCGCACGCCGGCGGTGCGGATGAGGGCACGCAGCGTTCCGTTGCATCCGCCCTCGACCTCACCGTTGCTCGGCTCGCCCAGGATGGCGAAGTCGCCGGCGAACAGGTCCGGCCGGTGGCGTGCGAGCCGACCGAGCCCGTTGAGATCGGAGTCGACCTCCTCGTGGTCGTACCACATCCACGTGATGTCCACCGAGGGCTCGGACAGCTCGACGGCGAGCTTGAGCTGCACCGCCACACCGGCCTTCATGTCGACCGTGCCGCGACCCCAGAGAAAGTCCTCCCCGTCGATCACGATGTCGCGTGTCGGCAGGTTGTCGTTGATCGGCACCGTATCGATGTGACCAGCGATGACGACGCGCCGCGCACGGCCGAGATTCGTGCGGGCCACGATCGTGTCTCCGTCGCGAATGACCTCGAGGTGGGCGTGTCCCGAGACGGCCGCCTCGATGGCATCCGCCAACGGGGTCTCGTCGTCGGAAACGCTCGGGATGTCACAGATCGCGCGGGTGATCTCGACGGACGAGGCGGACAGGTCGAGCGGGGGCATGCGTCCGATCCTACCCAGGGTGCTTCGCTAGCCTGTGGGAGTGACGAATGAACGACTGATCACCGGTACCGGACTCTCGACCATCGCCTCCGACGGCACGGTCTTGGACGCATGGTTCCCCGCGCCCTCTCTCGGCGAAACCGCGTCCGGCACCGAGGACCTGGCGGCGCTCACGGGCACGGACGATCGGCGAGCGGTTCGGATCGAGGTCGTGACGCTCACCATCGACGCGGATGCCGCCCCGACCTCGACCGTCGACGCCTACCTGCGCCTACAGGCGCTGTCGCACCGGCTCGTTCGTCCGAACGAGATCTCGCTCGAGGGCATTTTCGGACACCTGCCGAATGTCGCCTGGACCACGGCCGGTCCGATGCACCCCGACGACGCCACACGTCTGCGGCCCGTGCTGCTTCGCCACGGCATCCAGATCCAGGGACTCGACAAGTTTCCCCGCCTGCTCGACTACGTCACACCCGCCGGTGTGCGCATCGCCGACGCCTCACGTGTGCGGCTGGGTGCCTACCTCTCCCCCGGAACGACGGTCATGCACGAGGGATTCGTGAACTTCAACGCCGGCACGCTGGGCGCCTCCATGATCGAGGGTCGCGTGTCGCAGGGCGTCGTGATCGGCGACGGCACCGACATCGGCGGTGGTGCGTCCATCATGGGCACCCTGTCCGGCGGCGGCACCCACCGGGTCTCCATCGGAGCCCGCACCCTGCTCGGCGCCAACGCCGGTATCGGCATCTCGCTGGGCGACGACTGCGTGGTCGAGGCGGGCCTGTACGTCACAGCGGGCACGAAGGTGCGGGTCGGCGACGAAACGATGAAGGCGGGCGAACTGTCCGGGCGCGACGGCATCCTGTTCCGCCGCAACTCGCTCACCGGCGCGGTCGAGGCGTCGGCGCGCGGCGGCGTGGGCGTAACGCTGAACGCGGCGCTGCACGCCTGACGCGGCCCGCGCCCCCGACGCGGCCCGGCCCCCGGCGCGGCCCGCACCGGCGCGGCGCGCACGGCGCGGCCCGCACACCCGGCGCGGCCCCGCGGCCGGTGCCCACGCATAAACGCTTCTCGCGCGCCGAAACGCGTGGTGCTCGCGTTTCTGCACGGGGATCGCGTTCATGCGTGTCGGCCGCCGCGGCGGCGTGGGCGCAACGCTGAACGCGGCGCTGCACACCTGACGCGTCCCGCACCGGCGCGGCGCGGCCCTGCCCCCGGCGCGGCCCGCGCCCCCGCATAAACGCTTCTCGCGCCCAGAAACGCGTGGTGCTCGCGTTTATGCGCGGGGATCGCGTTTATGCGTGCCGGCCGCCGCGGCCCCCACGGTGGCACCCCGCCGCACAGCGAAGCGCCCCGCCCTTCGACGGAGGGACGGGGCGCTTCGGGTCGGCGGGCTCAGCCGACGCCGGGGTAGTTGCGCTCCGCCGCGCCCGTGTACAGCTGCTGCGGGCGACCGATCTTCGTCTGCGGGTCGGTGATGGCCTCACGCCACTGCGCGAGCCAGCCGGGAAGGCGGCCAATCGCGAACAGCACGGTGAACATGCGGGTCGGGAAGCCCATCGCCTTGTAGATGACGCCGGTGTAGAAGTCGACGTTCGGGTAGAGGCGACGCTCCTTGAAGTAGTCGTCCTCGAGCGCGATCTGCTCGAGCTCCTTCGCGAGGTCGAGCAGCGGGTCGCTCACGCCCAGCGCCTCGAGAACCTCGTCCGCCGCGCCCTTCACGAGCTTCGCGCGCGGGTCGTAGTTCTTGTAGACGCGGTGCCCGAAGCCCATGAGCTTCACGCCGTCTTCCTTGTTCTTCACGCGCTCGACGAACCGCTCGACGCTTTCGCCCGAGTCGCGGATGCGACCGAGCATCTGCAGCACCGCCTCGTTGGCGCCGCCGTGGAGCGGGCCGGACAGGGCCTGGATGCCGGCCGAGATCGACGCGAACTGGTTGGCACCGGTGGAGCCCACCAGACGCACCGTCGAGGTGGACGCGTTCTGCTCGTGATCCGCGTGCAGCATGAGCAGCAGATCGAGGGCCTTCGTCATGACCGGGTTGACCTGGTAGATCTCGCTCAGCACACCGAAGTTGAGCTTCAGGAAGTTGTCGACGAATCCGAGCGAGTTGTCGGGGTACAGGAACGCCTGCCCGATGCTCTTCTTGTGCGCGTACGCCGCGATGACGGGGAGCTTGGCCAGCATGCGCACGGTGTTGAGCTCGACGTGCTCGGGGTTGTGCGGGTCGGACTCCGACTCGTAGTACGTCGAGAGCGCCGCCGTGGCCGCCGACAGCACCGACATCGGGTGCGCGGTCGGCGGGAGCGAGGAGAAGAAGCGCTTGAGGTCTTCGTGCAGCAGCGTGTGACGGCGGATGCGCTCATCGAATGCGGCGAGCTCGGATGCCGAGGGCAGCTCGCCGTAGATGAGGAGCCATGCCACCTCGAGATACGTGCTGTTCTTCGCCAGCTGCTCGATGGGGTAACCGCGGTAGCGCAGGATGCCCTGATCGCCGTCGATGTAGGTGATGTCCGACTTGGTCGAAGCGGTGTTGACGAAGCCGTAGTCGAGCGTCGTGTGACCGGTCTGCTTCGTCAGCGACGCGATGTCGATGCTCGGAACCCCGTCGGTGCCCCGCAGGACCGGGAATTCGGCGGTGGTGCCCCCCACCGAGAGGGTGGCCTTGTCGTGCTCGGTACCCGCGTCGCTCACCGCGCCTCCTTGCGATTTCTGGTCGCCCTGTGGATTGAACCGTGGGAGCACCCGGCACCCGCAGTCTTCTCGGCCGGTGTCCGCACGCGGCCTCCGACTCGGCACCCGGCGGAGGGTCACCCGCTCGCAGTGCCTTTACAGCCTAGTAGGGGCGAGGACGTACAGATGACATCGCCAAAGGACTTCCCCTCCGGATGGAGGGATCCTCCTGCCGCCGACGGTCAGGGCGTCAGACGCTCCGCGGCGGCCTCGATGCGCTCGTCGGTCGCGGTCAACGAGAACCGCACGTGCTGCGGGAAGTGGGTTCCGTAGAAGTGACCGGGACCCACCAGGATTCCGAGATCGGCGAGGCGCTCCACGCTCTCCCACGCGTCGCGGCCCTCCGTCGCCCAGAGGTACAGACCGCCCTCGCTGCGGTCGATGCGGAAGCCGGCGGCTTCCACGGCGGGCTTGAGGACGGCACGGCGCCGGGCGTACCGGGCACGCTGCTCCTGAACGTGAGCGTCATCACCGAGCGCGACCGTCATCGCGCGTTGCACGGGTGCCGGCGGCATGAGGCCGAGATGCTTGCGGCCGGTGAGCAGGCGCGCCACCAGCTGCGGGTCTCCGGCGAGGAAAGCCGCGCGGTAGCCGGCGAGGTTGGACTGCTTGCTCAGCGAGTAGACCGACAGCACATCCGTCAGGTCGTCGCCGACCACCGACGGATCGAGGACGCTGGGCACCCCCTCGGCGTCCCAGGGGGCGTCCCACCCGAGTTCGGCGTAACACTCATCGGACGCCAGCACCGCGCCCAGACTCCGCGCCCGGGTCACGGCATCCGTCAGCTCCGTGGTCGAGAGCACGCGGCCGTCGGGGTTCCCTGGGGAGTTGATCCAGACGAGGCGGGTGTTGTCGGGCCAGTCGGAGGGGTCATCGGATGCCACCGGTTCCGCACCCACCAGGCGAGCACCGACCTCGTACGTCGGGTAGGCCGCCCGCGGGTGGACGACGACATCGCCCGGTCCGAGGCCCAGCAGCAACGGCAGGAGCGCGACGAGCTCCTTGGAGCCCACGGTTGGGAGGACGTGCGCCGGCGTCAGGCCGGGCACTCCGCGACGGCGGGCATACCAGCCGACGATCGCCTCGCGCAGCGCGGGCGTCCCCATCGTCTGCGGGTAGGCGTGTGCATCGGTTGCCGCGGCGAGTGCGGCGGCGACGACATCAGGCGTCGGGTCGACGGGAGAGCCGATCGACAGGTCGACGATGCCCGCGGGATGACGGCGAGCACGCTCCGCGAACGGTGCGACCGCATCCCAGGGGTAGTCGGCGAGGTCCGCGACGCCCACGGGTCAGTGGCTCTGCGGCGGCAGCGCCGAGATGACCGGGTGATCCTTGGCGATGACGCCCACCTTGGCGGCACCGCCCGGGGAGCCGATGTCGTCGAAGAACTCGACGTTCGCCTTGTAGTAGTCCGACCATTCTTCGGGGAGGTCGTCTTCGTAGTAGATGGCCTCTACGGGGCAGACCGGCTCGCAAGCGCCGCAGTCGACGCATTCGTCGGGGTGGATGTAGAGCGAGCGCTCACCCTCGTAGATGCAGTCGACGGGGCATTCGTCGATGCACGCGCGGTCCTTCACATCGACACACGGGAGGGCGATCACGTAAGTCACGGGATCAGTCTACGCGTGCGCGCGACGCGGCCTCCGCTCGACACCGGTGGCCTAGGATTCCTCGGCCGCGTCGGCACGTACCGACACGTCGGGCCAGAATGCCACGACAGCGAGCAGGATCGGGCCGGCGAAGGTCCAGGCGATCGCGATCCACTCCGTGTCGGGCGTCGCGGCGGCGACGATGGCCGAGCCACCGGGACCCACCTGTGAGAAGACGAATGTCGCGGCGATGATGCCCAGTCCACCCGCGATCGCGTTGATCCGGTCCTGCGTCAGAGTGCGCAGAGCCACCAGGAGGGCGGCGCAGCCGATCACGGCGAGGATGAGGCCGACCGGGACGAAGCCCAGCCGGAAGGCGTGACCGACGGTGGCGGCCGTCCCGTAGAACGCGCCGACCAAGAACGCGACGACCCAGCTGATGGCACGCACGATCCCTGAACCCACGCGGTCAGTCTAGGCGCGGGTTCATGTGGCCCAGCCGAGCGCGCGCAGCAGCGCCGCGGTGGCTGCGGCGGCGGCGACGACCACGAGGAACGGCGCCCGCACCCACAGCAGCACGGCGGCGACGATCACCGCTGGCACGCGCGCATCGACCAGGATGGCGGTGCCCACCCCCAGTGCCTGCACCACGACGAGCGCCGAGAGCAGCGCGACCGTGAGCAGATCGGCGATACGGGCCGGGCGGGGCGCGTCGAGCCAGCTTTGCGGCAGCAGATAGCCGACCGCTTTGAGCGCGAGGCAGAGAACGGATGCCGCGAGCACGGCGGTCCACAGGGTCATGGCATCCCCTTCTCGTCGCGCGCGGTGGGTTGCGGGTCGAACCACCCCAGCGCCACCGCGACTCCCGCCGCGGCGATGACGGGGATCCCGGGCAGCACCCAGGGCGTGAGCAACGCGGCGACGACCGCGGCGCCGAGGGCGACCGCGATCGGCTGTCGACCCCGAAGGCGCGGCCACAGGAGCGCGAGGAAGGCGGCCGCCGCCGCGGCATCTAATCCCCAGGCCCGCGGGTCACCCAAGACGTCGCCGAGAAGGGCGCCGGCGAGCGTCGTGAGGTTCCACCCGATCCAGATCGCAACGCCCGTGACCCAGAAGCCGACCCGCCGCGGGTGCGGTTCGGGCTGGGCGAGCGACACGGCCACCGACTCGTCGATCGTGAAGGGGGTCGCCAGGGCCCGCCGCCAGCGGCCCGGCCCGACCACGGGCGACATCCGCATCGCGTACGCCGCGTTGCGAACACCCAGCAGACCCGCCGAGGCGATCGCGGCGGGCGCGGCCGCGACTCCCCCGGCTGCGATGACGCCGACGAACGCGAACTGCGATCCCCCGGTGAACATCAGCAGGCTCAGGACGCAGGTCTGCCAGACGTCCAGGCCGGATGCCACGGAGAGGGCGCCGAACGAGATGCCATACGCACTCGTCGCCAGCGCCACGGCGATGCCTTGACGAGCTGCGGCGCGCGAGGCTGTTCGTTCCAGTGAACGCATGATCAGAGTCTCGAACGAACGACCCTGTTCGTCAAGTCGAACGCTCGTCAGACATAATGAACGCGTGAGTGATCTCGGCAACCGCATCGCGGTGACCTTGCGCCGCGAAAGGGAGCGGCGAGACCTCAGCGCGTCCGAACTGGCGAGACGCGCGGGCGTGGCCAAGGCGACGGTGTCGCAGCTGGAGAACGGCGGCGGCAATCCCAGCGTCGAGACGCTGTGGGCCCTTGCGACCGCCCTGGACGTGCCGTTCGCAGTCCTCGTCGACGAAGGGGTACGCTCCCCCACGCTGATTCGCGCGGGCGAGGCATCCACCGCTGTCCCCGCGACGTCGGCGGACTATCTCGCCGTCCTGCTCTCGGCGAGTCCGCCGCACGCGCGCCGCGACATCTACCTCCTTCGCGCCGAGCCGGGCAGCGTACGCCGCTCGGACCCGCACCCCCACGGCACGGTGGAGCACTGCATCCTCATGACCGGTCGCGGTCGCGTCGGGCCCGCCGGCGCCCCGTTCGAGCTGCATCCGGGCGATTACCTGTCCTACCCCGGAGACGCCCCGCACGTGTTCGAGGCACTCACCCCCGGGACGAGCGCCGTGCTCGTGTCCGAGTCGCTCTGAGCGGCAGTCCCTCCCTGTTGAGTGTCCAAGACACGCGGAGCGCCGCGGCGCTCGTCCGCGTGTCTTGGACACGCAAGAGGGGAACGGCCCCGCACAGCGCGAGCTGAACGGGGCCGTTGCGGGATGCGGACGCTCAGGCGTTGGCATCCTGACGCTTGGCGCGGGAGGCGGCGCGACCGCGCTCGGTCGCGTCGAGCACGACCTTGCGGATGCGGACCTTCTCGGGCGTGACCTCGACGCATTCGTCGTCGCGGGCGAACTCCAGCGACTCCTCGAGCGTGAGGACACGGGGCGGGGTCATCGACTCGAAGGAGTCCGACGTCGACGAGCGCATGTTCGTCAGCTTCTTCTCCTTCGTGATGTTGACGTCCATGTCGTCGGCGCGCGAGTTCTCGCCGATGACCATGCCCTCGTAGACCTCTTCGGTGGGCTGCACGAAGAAGCTCATGCGCTCCTGGAGCGCGATCATCGCGAAGGGGGTGACGACACCCTGGCGGTCGGCCACGATCGAGCCGTTCTGGCGCGTCGTGATGGAACCGGCCCAGTCGTCGTACCCGTGCGAGATGGCGTTGGCGATACCGGTACCGCGCGTGATCGTGAGGAACTCGCTGCGGAAACCGATCAGGCCCCGCGACGGCACGACGAACTCCATGCGCACCCAGCCGGTGCCGTGGTTGGTCATGTTGTCCATGCGACCCTTGCGGGCGGCCATCAGCTGCGTGATCGCACCGAGGTGCTCTTCCGGGGCGTCGATCGTGAGGTGCTCGTACGGCTCCTTGAGCTTGCCGTCCTCGCCGCGCCGCGTGACGACCTGGGGCTTGCCGACGGTGAGCTCGAAGCCCTCGCGACGCATGTTCTCGACGAGGATCGCGAGCGCGAGCTCGCCACGGCCCTGGACCTCCCAGGCATCCGGTCGTCCGATGTCGACGACCTTGAGCGAGACGTTACCGATGAGCTCGCGGTCGAGGCGGTCCTTGACCATGCGGGCGGTGAGCTTGTGGCCCTTGACCTTGCCCATGAGGGGCGAGGTGTTGGTGCCGATCGTCATCGAGATCGCGGGGTCGTCGACCGTGATGGCCGGCAGCGGACGCACGTCTTCGGGGTCGGCGATGGTCTCACCGATCGTGATGTCGGGGAAACCGGCGATGGCGACGATGTCGCCGGGGCCGGCGGACTCGGCCGGGAAGCGCTCCAGCGCCTTGGTCATGAGCAGCTCGGTGACGCGCGCGTTGGAGTGCGAACCGTCGTGGCGGACCCAGGCGACGGTCTGCCCCTTCTTCAGCGTGCCGTTGAAGATGCGAAGAAGCGCCAGGCGGCCGAGGAAGGGGCTGGAGTCGAGGTTGGTGACCCACGCCTGCAGCGGCGCCTCGTCGTCGTACGACGGAGCCGGGACGTGCTCGAGGATCGCGCCGAACAGCGGCTCGAGGTCGTCGTTGTCGGGGAGCGATCCATTGTCGGGCCGGGTGAGGGATGCCGCACCCGCGCGACCGGACGCGTACACGACCGGGACGTCGAGGAGCGCATCGACGTCGAGGTCGGGCACGTCGTCGACGAGGTCGGACGCGAGGCCCAGCAGCAGGTCGTGCGCCTCTTCTTCGACCTCGGCGATGCGAGCGTCGGGGCGGTCGGTCTTGTTGACCAGCAGGATGACGGGGAGCTTGGCCTCGAGAGCCTTGCGCAGCACGAAGCGCGTCTGCGGCAGCGGACCCTCGGACGCGTCGACGAGCAGCACAACGCCGTCGACCATCGACAGGCCGCGCTCGACCTCGCCACCGAAGTCGGCGTGACCGGGGGTGTCGATGACGTTGATCGTCACCGGCACGTCGGTGTGCTCACCGTTGTAGGTGATCGCCGTGTTCTTGGCGAGGATCGTGATGCCCTTTTCGCGCTCGAGGTCGTTGGAGTCCATCGCGCGCTCCTCGACGTGCGCGTGGTCGCCGAACGAGCCGGTCTGGCGGAGCATGGCGTCGACGAGGGTCGTCTTGCCGTGGTCGACGTGCGCGACGATCGCGACGTTTCGGAGGTCAGGACGAAGGGCGTGCGCCATGGAGGGTCTCCAGGAAAATTCGGGGTGGCGCCCGGAATCGGGCTCACCCAGTCTACCGGGCGCCCGCGACACTCCCGGCAGGCGGCGTTCAGGAAGCGCGCGGGCATGCGAAAGGGGCGGGACCCCACAGGATCCCGCCCCTCCCCCAGGCTCAGCTGTTGGCGAAGCCCACGATCGTCCAGTCGATGGTCTCGAACTGGGTCGCGCCCCAGTTCACGAGGCCCTCGGACACGGCCCAGACGTTGGGCAGCGGCGCGATCGGGATGATCGGCACCGACTCCCACAGCACCGAGTCGATCTCCTTCGCGATCTCCAGACGCGCTTCGGGGTCGAGCTCGTTGTTGGCCTGCTCCCACAGGCCGGCGAGACGCTCATCCGCGATGCCGGTGAAGTTCTGCTCGGAGTCCACGGGCGTGAACAGCGAACGCGTCGACGAGATCGGGTAGGCGGTGCCCACCCACGAGAACGTCACCATCTCGAAGTCGCCGGGAATGATGTAATCGCTGAAGTAGCCGCCGACGGGGACCGAGACGAGCTCGACCGGGATACCGAATTCACCGAGGTCCGCCTGGATCTGCTCGGCACGCTGGATGTTGGTCGCGGTGTCGGCCGGAACCGTCACGGAGAACTCCAGCGCGGTGCCATCCTTGACCCAGGAGTCGCCGTCCTTGGTGTAGCCGGCGTCCTCGAGGTACTGCGCTCCGGCGTCGGGGTCGTACGGCAGGGCGCCGTCGGTGTAGCCGTCCTGGCCGGGCATGAAGATGTAGCTGCCCTGCGTGATGGCCGGAACGCCGACCGGCGAGTTCGCCGTGTTGGCGATCTGCTCGCGGTTGACGATGGATGCCACGGCCTTGCGGACGTTCTCGTCGGCGAGCGGGCCGTCCGAAGCGCGCATGGTGATGTGCGTCCAGGTGAGACCGTTCGAGGCCTGGATCTGGGCGCCCTGCACGTTCTGAGCGGTCTGGTAGAGGTCGGCGTTGGCCGAGATCTCGACGGCGTCGATCTCACCGTTGCTGAAGGACGAGCCCTGCTGGTCCTGGCTCACCGCCTGGAACACGATGGTCTCGAGCTTGGGCGTCTCGCCCCACCAGTTGGGGTTGCGCTCCAGCGTCGCGATGCCGGCCGTGGAGTCGATCGAGCGCACCTTGAACGGTCCGGCCGACGGCATCGCCTGCGTGGTGTATCCGGTGTTGAAGGCGGTCGGGTCGTTGCCGATGCTGGCCTTCAGCGGACCGCCCAGCAGCGACTGCCAGTCGGCGAAGACTGACGAGAACGTGATCTTCACGTCGAACTCGTTCTCGCCCTGCTCGACGGAGGAGACCTGGTCCCACCCGGTCGTCGAAACCGGAACGTACTCAGGGTTCGTGCCGTTGTTCGCAGCCCACGTCGCCTGGTAGTCGGCGACCGTGATCGGCGTGCCATCCTCCCAGACGGCATCCGGGTTCAGCGTGATCTCGACGACCTGCGGGTCTTCGCTGACGAGTTCCGCCGACGAAGCGTAGTTCTCATCCAGAACGGGCTCGCCGGACTCGTTGATCTTGAACGGTCCACCGAGCATCGTGGCGACGATGTCGTTGGTGTTCCGCTCGTTTCCGTCGATGTGATAGATGTTCCAGTTCACCGGCAACGAGTCGACGGCGAGGCGGAGGTTGCCGCCATCCTGCACGTCCGCGGCGGCGGCGCGCGTCCATGCGGTGGAGGGCAGGGAGTTCTGCGCCTCGGGGTCTGCCGACGGCGCGGCGGTGTTGCCCGGCGCGCAACCCGCGATCGCCAGGGCGGCGGCACTCAGCAGCGCGAGCGCGCCGAGAGCCTTCGCTTTGCGGATCTTCATGTGATCAGTCCTCTCATTGGTGATCAGGGAGGGTCCCCGACGACGTGGTGCCATCGGTCGGGGACGTGGGGGGGAATCCGGTCGACGCCGTCTCCAGGACGAGATCGGACCGTTCGGCGTAGTGACACGCCACCCGGGACCGCGCCGAGGGGCGCAGGGCCGGGTCGTCGGAGTCGCACCGGCGCCGGTCGGCGTCGGGCAGCAGGCGGTAGAGCGGGCAGCGCGTGCGGAAGCGGCATCCCGAAATCTCCTGCGTGGGGCTGGGGAGGTCGCCGTCGAGAAGGATGCGGGTGCGCGAGCGCTCGATGCGCGGATCCGGGATGGGCGCCGCCGAGATGAGCGCCTTCGTGTACGGATGCCGCGGGTCGTCGAACACCGCGTCCACCGGCCCCTGCTCGACGATTCGTCCGAGGTACATGACCGAGACGTCGTCGGCGATCTGACGGACGACCGCGAGGTCGTGCGCCACGAACAGGAACGACAGCCCGAGCCGCTCCTTCAGGTCTTCGAGCAGATTGATGACGCCCGCCTGGATCGAGACGTCGAGCGCCGAGACCGGTTCGTCCAGCACGACGACGGCCGGGTCGGTCGCGAGCGCGCGGGCGATGCCGATGCGCTGACGCTGACCGCCCGAGAACTCATGCGGATACCGGTCGGCCATCGCCGGGTCCAGCCCCACCAGCTCGAGGAGCTCGGTGACCCTGCGGTCGCGTTCGGCCCGTGAGGCGCCCTGCACGAGGAGCGGCTCGGTGATGACCTCTCCGACGGGAAGACGCGGGTCGATCGCGCCCATCGGATCTTGGAAGACGATCTGGATGTCCTTGCGGAGGGTCGCCTTGTCGCGACGTCCCACGGTCCCCACATCCGTGCCGTTGATCCGGATCGAGCCCTGCTGCGGCGCGACCATCTCCATGATCTCGAGGATCGTCGTGGTCTTGCCGCACCCGGACTCTCCCACGAGTCCCATGGTGCGTCCCGGCTGAATCGAGAACGAGACGCCGTCGACCGCGCGCACCGTGCCGATCCGGCGCGGGAACACCGCTCCCTTCAACAGCGGGAAGTGCTTGACCAGGTCGGTCACCTCGACCGCCGGCGTGACGTCCGGACGCAACGGCGGGATCTCCCCCAGTGCGACCGGGCGCGGGAAGATGTCGGGCCGGGGCAGCGCCCCCGAGGCAACCTCATCGGCACGGATGCAGGCGGACACATGATCCGGGACGACGCCGTGCGCCACGAGCTCGGGCTCGACCTCGTGGCAGGCGTCGATCGCGATCGGACACCGTGCAGCGAAGGGGCAGCCGCGCGGCAGGTCCGCGAGGGACGGTGGGCGTCCCTCGAGCGGGACGAGACGGTGCGAGCCGGCCGTCTGCATGTTCGGCACCGAGCGCAGCAGACCGACCGTGTACGGCATGTGCGGATCGTGGAAGATTTCGTCGACGGAGCCGCGCTCGACGAGCTTCCCCGCGTACATGACCGCGACCCGGTCGGCGTGGCCGGCGACGACGCCGAGGTCGTGGGTGATGAGAACGACCGCCGCGCCCGTGACCTCGCGCGCCTTCTGCAGCACTTCGAGGATCTGCGCCTGGATGGTCACGTCGAGCGCTGTCGTGGGTTCGTCGGCGATGATCACGCGGGGGTCGTTCGCGATCGCCATCGCGATCATTGCGCGCTGACGCATCCCGCCGGAGAACTCGTGCGGGTAGGCGCGCGCCCGGCGCTCGGCATCCGGGATGCCGACGAGCTTGAGCAGCTCGACCGAGCGGGCGTGCGCAGCCTGCGCCGTGAGCGCGCGGTCGTGCAGACGCAGCCCCTCGGAGATCTGGTCGCCCACCGTGTACACCGGCGTCAGGGCCGACAGCGGATCCTGGAACACCATCGCGAGCTCGGCGCCACGGATCTTCGACAGCTGGGCGTCGTTCATCGACAGCAACGAGCGTCCGTCGTACACGATGTCGCCTTCGACACGCGCGTTCGAGGGCAGGAGCCCCATGACCGCGAGCGACGACACCGACTTGCCGGACCCCGACTCTCCGACGATCCCGAGGAACTCGCCCTCGTGCACGTCGTAGGAGATGCCGCGCACGGCACGGACGGCGTTGCCCTCGCGCTGCGGGAACGTGACGCTGAGATCGCGCACCGACAGCAGGGGCGAGCGACCGGCCGAGGACGCGAGGGTGGCGGAACGGGGATCAGTCACGGTTCGCTCCGGACGTGGGGTCGATGGCGTCGCGCAACGCGTCGCCGATGAGGCTGATGGCCAGCAGCAGAACGATGAGCACGCCTGCGGGGTAGACGAACAGCCAGGGCCGGGTGACGGCGGCGGACGTGCCCGCGGCCAGCAGCGTGCCGAGCGACACGTCCGGCGGCTGCACGCCGAAGCCGAAATAGCTGAGCGACGTCTCGGCCATGATGGCCGCGACGATGCCGAGGGTCGCGTCGATGATCAGCAGCGAGGCGATGTTCGGGATGATGTGCCGCCCCAGGATCTTCCGCGTGGGCATCCCCATGTAGCGGGCCGCCCGCACGAAGTCGCGGTTGCGCAGCGAGCGCGTCTGGTTGCGCACCACCTGGGCGAGGATCATCCAGCTGAAGGCGGCGAGGAAGAACGTCAACGCCAGCCACGACAGTCCTCGCGTCAGCGGGCTCAGCAGCACGAGGATGAAGAACGACGGGATCACCAGCAGCAGGTGGATGACCCAACCGATCACGGCGTCGACCTTGCCGCCGAGGTAGCCGGCGACGGAGCCCACCGCGGCGGCGATGAGGGTCGCGCCGATACCGGCGAGAGCGCCGATGATGAGGGACTTCTGCAGCCCGACGAGGGTCTGGGCGTAGATGTCCTGACCGATGCCGTTCGTACCGAACCAGTGCAGCTGCGTGGGCCCGAGGCCGACATTGAGGAAGTCGCGCTCGCTCGGCCCGTACGGGTAGAGCAGCGGCCCGATGAAGGCCCATAGGACGATGAAGACGAGGATGCCGCCCCCGACCCAGAACCGCGGCATCTTCCGCAGACGCGCACGGACCAGCGCTCCTCGAGAGAGCGGCTTGCGATCACGGGTCACCGGGCTGACGGCATCCAGGGTGCCGTCGATGGCCTCTTCCTGCATGGTCATGTCAGCTCCTCACTCTCGGGTCGAGTGCGGCGTACAGCACCTCGGACAGGGTCGACGACAGCAGCACCAGCACGGCGACGAAAAGCGTCGAGCCCGCGACGGCGTTGATGTCCTGCTGGGTCACGGCGTTGAGCTGGAACTGGCCCATCCCGCGCCAGGAGAAGACGATCTCGAGCATCGTCGAGCCCGCGATCAGGGTGCCGAAGCTGTAGGCGAAGAACGTCGACATGGGGATGAGGGCGATCCGCACGCCGTGGCGGAAGAGCGCCTGGGTCCGCGGCAGCCCCTTCGCCCGGGCGGTGCGGATGTAGTCGGCGCCGAGCACGTCGAGCATCATGCTGCGCTGGTAGCGCGAGTACGAAGCCGCGCTGATGAGCACGAGGGCGAGCGTCGGCAGCAGCAGGTGCACGGCGCGGTCGGCCAGGACGGGCCAGAAGCCTTCGATTCCGGCCGTGTACTCGCCCGTGAAGCGAATGACCTGCGTGCCGACGGCGTTGTTGAAGCCCGTCGCGGCGATCATGAGCAGCACGCCGATGACGAAGGTCGGGGTCGCGAACACCAGGTACGACGCGTAGGTCGTGACCTGGTCGCTGGCTCGGTACTGCCGAACCGCCCCCCACACGCCGATGAGGACACCGACGACCGCGCCGATCAACGACCCGATCAGCAACAGGCGAAGGCTCGTGCCGGCGCGTGCGGCGATTTCGGCGGTCACCTGCTGGCCGCCGATGGTGGTGCCGAGGGAGAACTGCGTGAAGAGATTGACCAGCCAGTTCCACAGCCGCACGATGATCGGCACGTCCGGATTCGCACCCAGAGCGTTGAGGCTCGCGATGATCGACTCCTCCGGCGGCCGAGGATTCATGCCGTAGAAGCGGTCCTGCGGACGCAGGAGCGCGCTCCCGAGGACATAGGCCAAACACGTCGCCAAAAGGCTGAGCACGGCGTAGTTCAGAAACCGCCGCAGGACGTACAACGTCATGACGCGCGTGAACCCGTTCGGAACGCAGGGCGGTTGTGCATCATGGGGGGGGATCCTCTCGCCTTCGAGACCCCCGCCGATCAAAGCACCCGACGTGGGATCTCGATCGACCCTACGTCGCTGTTCTCGTGGGAAAGGTGCCGGGGGAACACACTTTTCACGTTCGTAACAAAGCGATGACATAGCGCTTTGTCACAGGGAACTACGGCAAGCGCATCATCGCGCTCAACGAAGTACTCCCGAGATGAACAAAGAGATAGTAACCCAGACGATCAGCACCGCCAGGGAAATGAGCGACGGAATGTCACATTTGCGCCGCACAGGCTGCCCCGCGTCGGGCGCGCCCGCCGATTCCCAGGCTTCCTGAATGAGTCGGAGATCACGGATCGCGGGCGGCTCGCGGCGGTCGCGGTCGTCGTCTCTTCGAAGACCCGGCCGTCCGGGACGACCCGCAACGGGCCCTCCATAGGCCTTGTAGACGCGGGGTTCGTCGGTACGTACCTCGAGCTGCCATCGCATGTCGATGTCCGCGACGCGCCCCCACGGGATGTCGGCGATCCTGAGGGGATTGTGGATCCGGATGCCACGCCTGTCGATGCGCACGTGCGGCGCGAACAGCAGCGCGTAGACCCCCCACATCGCCAGAAGCAGCCACGGGGCGATGAGCAGCATCTCCCCCACGCCCGCGCGCAGGGCGGCATCCGCCAGCAGGACGACCGCCAGGACGGCGCCCACCACGAGACCGAACACCGCGGAGGGGGCGCGGAACACCCGAGGGTGATCCGCGCCCCGAAAGCGCTCGTCCCGCGTCACTTGCCGCCGAGCGACAGCGTCGCGCCGGGGATCGCGTCCAGCAGGCGACGCGTGTACTCCTGCGACGGCTCCGCGAAGATCTCGTCGACGGTGCCCTGCTCGACGACCTTGCCTCGCTCCATGACGCAGACCAGGTCAGCCGCGACGCGGACGACGGCGAGGTCGTGCGTGATGAACAGGTACGTCAGCCCGAGCTCGCCTTGCAGCTCCGCGAGCAGCTGCAGGATCTGCGCCTGCACGAGGACGTCGAGCGCCGAGACGGCCTCGTCCAGCACGAGGATGTCGGGCTTGAGCGCCAGGGCGCGCGCGATCGCGACGCGCTGGCGCTGACCGCCGGACAGCTCGTTCGGGTAGCGGGATGCCACCTCCTGGGGCAGCGACACCTGGTCGAGCAGCTCGGCCACGCGCGCGCGGCGCGACGCCTTGTCGCCGACCTTGTGGATGTCCAGCGGCTCGGCGATGCAGGATCCGATGTTTCGCAGCGGGTCGAGCGAACCATAGGGGTCCTGGAACACCGGCTGCATGCGACGACGCAAGGCGAACGCCTCGCGCGACGACAGGCCACCCGAGTTGACTCCGTCGATCTCGATGGTGCCCGAGGTGGGCTCCTCGAGCTTGAGCAGCATCTTCGCGACGGTCGACTTCCCCGACCCGGACTCGCCGACCAGCGCCAGCGTCTTGCCGCGCGGGATCTCGAAGGACACGCCGTCGACGGCGCGGAACTGCTCGCTCCGGAAACCGCCCTGGCGGATCTTGTACTCCTTGACCAGCTCGGTCACCTTGACCGTGGCGGGAGCGGAGAGGTCGGACTCGTGGAGGATGCCACGGTCCTCCACCCGTGCCTGGATGCGCTTCGAGGCCAGGCTGGGCGCCGCAGCGACGAGCCGCTGCGTGTACGGGTGCTGCGGGTTCTCGAGGATCTCGCGGCTGGGCCCGGACTCCACGATCTCGCCCTGGTTCATCACGACGATGGTGTCGGCGCGTTCGGCGGCCAAGCCCAGGTCATGCGTGATGAGCAGCACCGAGGTGCCGCGCTCACGCGTCAGCGACGCCATGTGGTCGAGGATGACGCGCTGCACCGTCACATCGAGGGCGGAGGTCGGCTCGTCGGCGATCAGGAGCTTCGGGTCGGCCGCGAGGCCGATACCGATCAGGGCGCGCTGGCGCATACCGCCCGAGAACTGGTGCGGGAACTGGTGCAGGCGACGCTCCGCGTCGCTCAGCCCGGCCTGCTTCAGCACCTCGATGGCGCGCTGCTCGACCTCCTTGCGTCCGGAGGCGATGCCGTTGGCCCGGATGGCCTCCTTGACCTGGAAGCCGATGCTCCACACCGGGTTCAGGTTCGACATCGGGTCCTGGGGCACGTAGCCGATCTCGCGACCGCGGACGGCTTCCATCTGGGCGATGCTGAGGTCGGTCAGCTCGCGCCCTTCCAGAGTGATCGATCCGCCGGTGACGTGACCGGTGCCCGGAAGGAGGTTGACGATCGCCGACGCGGTCGTCGACTTCCCCGACCCGGACTCGCCCACGATCGCGAGGGTTTCGCCGGGGTGGATGTCGAGGCTGACGCCGTGCAGCACCTGACGCGACGTCTTGCCCGCGTCGAAGGCGACCTTGAGATCGCGGATGCTCAGCAGCGGTGCGCTGGAACGTTCGTTCATCGACGTGCCCTCGCCTTCGGGTCGAGGGCGTCGCGCAGCAGCTCGCCCAGGATGATGAACGCCAGGACCGTGACGGTCAGGGCGATCGACGGGTAGATGAGCGCCATCGGGGCCACGCGCAGCGAAGACTGCGCCTGTCCGATGTCCAGACCCCACGACATGACCGTGCTGCCCAGGCCGAGACCCAGGAACGACAGGGTCGCCTCGGCCGAGATCGCCGCACCCAGCGTGATCGTCGTGACGACGATGACCGGGGCGAGAGCGTTGGGGAGCGCGTGCGAGAGCAGGGTACGGAAGCGCGAAAGACCCAGTGCCCGGCTGGCGGTGATGTAGTCCGCCTGACGCACGCGCAGGATCTCGGCGCGCACCACGCGCGCGGTCGATGCCCACGCGAATCCGCCGATGGCGAAGGCCAGGACGAGCGGCGTGCGGTTCTGGGAGAAGACGCTCATGACGACGATGGCCGCGAGCACGTAGGGGATCGTGAAGAAGATGTCGCCGACGCGCGAGAGCAGCGAGTCGAGCCATCCGCCGTAAAAACCCGCGAACGAGCCCATGATGGTGCCGATGATGGTGCCGATGGCCGTGGCCAGGAAGCCGACGAGCAGCGACGTGCGCGCACCGTGCACGATGCGCGACCAGATGTCGCAGCCCTGCAGAGTGAATCCGAGCGGGTGACCATCGGTCGGCCCGGCGTTGCTGTTCGCGAGCGAGCAGCCGGCGCCGTAGGGCTCGACCTGCGTGAAGAGGGTCGGGAACAGCGCCATCAGGACGACGACGAACACGACCGCCGACGTGATCCAGAAGGTCGGACGGCGACGCATGTCGCGCCAGGCATCGGCCCACAGGCTGCGGGGCTTGTCACCGACGCGGACCGCGTCGACGGTGTCGACGACGTCGCGCACCGGGGCGACGTAGTGCGGGGTGGGGGTGCGATCACTTGGCATAGCGGATCCTCGGGTCGAGCAGACCGTAGAGCAGATCAACCACGAGGTTGATCAGCACGTAGAAGACGACGAAGACCGTCACGAAGGACACGACGGTCGGGCCCTCCTGGCGGATGGTGGCCTGGTAGAGCGTGCCGCCGACACCGGGGATCGCGAAGATGCCCTCGGTGACCGTGGCGCCCACCATCAGCACACCGAAGTTGGTCGCGCTGTTGGTGATCACGGGGATGAGCGAGTTGCGCAGCACGTGCACCGGGATGACGCGGCGACGCGGCAGCCCCTTGCTGTAGGCGGTGCGCACCCAGTCCTGGTTGAGCGTGTCGATCACCGACGCGCGCGTCAGGCGCATGCTCGTCGCATACAGGCTGAAGCCGAGGACGAGGGCAGGCAACCAAAGATCGCCCCAGCCGTTCTGGCCGCCCACCGTGGCACGGAACCAGCCGAACTGGATCGCCAAGAAGTACTGAGCGAGGAACGCGAGCACGAAGACGGGCACGGCGACGAAAACGAGCGCGATGATCAGCGAGACGTTGTCGAAGATCTTGCCCTTGCGCAGCGCCGAGACGGTGCCGATGATGATGGCCAGCACCAGCTCGATCGCGATCGCCATCACGGCCAGGCGCAGCGTGACGGGAATCGCCCGCGCGAGGATGTCATTGACGTTCTGGCCCGAGAAGCTGACGCCGAAATCGCCCTGCAGGACGCCGGTGATGTAGTAGAAGTACTGAACGATGAACGGCTCGTTCAGGTGGTATTGCTCCCGGATCTGCTCGAGCAGAGTCGGGTTCGGAGTCCGGTCGCCGAACAGGGCCAGGATCGGGTCTCCTGGCATGGCGAAGACCATGAAATAAATCAGCAGCGTCGCACCGAAAAATACCGGTATGACCTGCAGGAGTCGTCTGAGGATGTAATAGCCCACCCTCGTCTCCCTTCGGGGAATGGATGGATGCCTCGGATGTGGCACCGCACGAAAGCCGTGCACCGCCGATGAGCAGTGCACGGCCGGAACACACCACGCGAGGCGGTGACGGATACGTCACCGCCTCGCGGGTGAGTGATCAAGCGATGTTAGCTGACCTTCGTGATCTCGTGGAACAGCGGCACCGAATTCCAACCGAACTCGACGTTCTCGACGGTCTCGGCGTAGCCACCGGTCACGTTCGAGTACCACAGCGGGATCGCGGGCAGGTCCTTGAACAGCACCGTCTGGGCCTCGCCGAAGAGACGGTTCGCCTCTTCGAGGTCGGTCGAGGAGATGCCCTCGGCGAGCAGGCGGTCGAACTCGGCGCTGGAGTAGTCGCCGTCGTTCGAACCCGCGTTGGTCGCGTAGAGCGGTCCGAGGAAGTTGTACAGACCGGGGTAGTCGGCCTGCCAGCCGCTACGGAACGGCGTGGTGATCGAGTCGTTGTTCACCTGGGCACGCAGCTCGGCGAAGGTCGGGTAGGGAGCGCCCGACGCGTCGATGCCGAGGTTGGTCGCGAGCTGGTTCGAGATGGCGTCGACCCACTGGTCGTGTCCACCGTCGGCGTTGTACGCGATCTGGAACGAACCGGTCCACGGCGAGATGGCGTCGGCCTGAGCCCACAGCTCCTTGGCCTTCTCCGCGTCGAACTCGAGAACGTCGGAGCCCTCGAGGTCGTCCGACCAGCCGTCGATGACGGGCGACGTGAAGTCGGTGGCGGGGGTGCGGGTGCCCTGGAAGATCGTCGAGGTGATCTCCTCACGGTTGATCGCGTGCGAGATCGCGGCGCGGCGCAGCTGGCCCTCTTCGCCCGAGAAGTGCTCGAGGCGACCGGGGATCGTGAACGACTGGAAGACGGCGGCGGGCTGGTTGACCGCACGGTCGCCGAGGTCGGACTCGAAGCTGGCGAGAGCGGACGGCGGCACGGCGTCGAGGACGTCGAGCTCGCCACCGAGCAGAGCAGCGTAGGCGGCGTCCTGCGAGGCGTAGAACGAGATGGTCAGGCCACCGTTCTGCGCCTGACGAACGCCCTGGTAGTCCTCGTTCTTGACGAGGTCGATCTGGACGTTGTGCTGCCAGGCGCCCTCGCTGGCGAGCTTGTAGGGGCCGTTGCCGATCGGGTTCTCACCGAAGGCTTCCATGTCCTCGAATGCGGCGTCGGGCAGCGGGTAGTACGCCGAGTAGCCGAGGCGGAGCGCGAAGTCGGAGGCCGGCTTGTTCAGCTCGATGGTGAAGGTGTAGTCATCGACCTGCTGAAGACCCGTGAGCTCGCTGTCCTCGTCGTAGCTGAAGCCGACGATGTCCTCGAAGAAGTAGCTGTTGTACTGCTCGTTCGAAGCGAGAGCGCCGTAGTTCCACGCCTTGATGAAGTTGTCGGCCGTGACCTCTTCACCGTCGGTGAAGGTCTGGCCTTCCTTGATCTTGACCGTGATGTTCTGCGGGTCGTCGACCGTGATCTCTTCGGCCATGTCGTTCACCGGCGCACCGTCGGCCTCGTACGAGACGAGACCCGCGAAGATGGCGTCGAGGATCTTGCCGCCGCCGACCTCGTTCGTCGCGGTCGGGATCAGCGGGTTCTCGGGCTCCGAGCCATTCGTGGTGATGATGGCCGTGGCATCGGCCGAGCCGGTGTTGCCCGAGTCGTCGCCGCCTGCCGAGCAGCCGGCGAGCGCGAGCCCGGCGACACCCAGCAGAGCGAGACTGGTGAGGGCAAGCTTGTTGCGCTTCACAGTTCCTCCAGGGAAGGGAATGAGGCCCGTCCGGAGCGTTTACACGGGTCGTGCGGAATCGCACGGCTCCGGGGGGCAGGATAGGAACACCCTAGGCAACATGAACGACGTGCTTCCAATTGGAGGCAGAACCGTTACAAAGGATTTACTCGGGAGGCCGCGGATGTGGCAAAGTGATTCGCCGCCCGGAACTGGCGGCGCTTTTCCTGCGCCTCTCGACCGCTCCGACCGTTACGTGCGCCATCGCTTCATCTGGGAGATCGCACTCGTCCTGCTGGTGAGCGTCGGACAGTCGGCCATCTATTCGGTCGTCTCCTTCCTTCGCGCCGCGACGCGGGGACCGATCTCGCAACAGCAAGCGCAGCTCAATCCGTCGCGCAGCGCGGAGCCGTTCTGGGACGCGCTCTACCAGTTCCTCGACATCTTCTTCTCGCTCGCCCTCGTGGCTCTCGCGCTGTTTCTGTTGTGGGAACCGGGGAAGAACGCGCTCCACCGAATCGGCTTGGATTTCCGCCGTACCGGTTCGGATGTATTGCGCGGTATCGCGTTGGTTGCGCTCATCGGGGTTCCCGGCATCGGCGTGTATGCGGTCGGCCGACTCCTCGGACAGAGCATCACGGTCGTGCCCGCGCCGCTGGATTCGTCGTGGTGGGTGATCGCGCTACTGGTCCTCGCCGCGCTGCGCGCCGGCCTCACCGAGGAGGTCATCTTCCTCGGATACGTCTTCGACCGGTTACGCCGCCTCGGGTGGTCGTGGACGTGGATCATCGTCTCGACCGCTCTGCTCCGCGGCAGCTACCACCTTTATCAGGGATGGCCGTCGGCCCTCGGCAACGTGGTGATGGGCCTCGTCTTCGGGTGGTGTTACAAGCGATGGGGGCGTGTCATGCCTCTGGTCGTGGCGCACACGCTCATCGATGTCGTCGCCTTCGTCGGCTACCCGCTCGCGGCGGCGTGGTGGCCCGGTGTGTTCGCTCCCCCGACTCCCGCACCCACCCCGACGGCGACGCCCGGCACGTGACGGCCCCGATGGCCGAGGTCAGCGGGTGGGCGCGGACCAGGTCCAGAACGACGGCGGGATGCCGTCCGGCTCCGAGGTGTAGGTCACTCCCCCGACGCCCTCGGCCACGGCGATCGCGCCCGTCCGTTCCAGAAGCGGAATACCGGCGTACGAGGCGAACAGCGCCCGGTCGATCTCCTTGGCCCGCTCGAGAACGTCGACCGGATCCGTGTCGCGCGTCATCTGCTCGAAGGTCTGCTCCGCTTCGGCCGTGGTGACCCCTTCGGCCAGGCGGTCGCGCGCCGAGCGGTAAAGGCTCTCGTCTTCGCCCACCCAGGCGAGGGTGGCATCCGGGACCTCATTGGCGGCCGCGGCGCGCACCGCGATACCCGCCTCGGCGCCCATGGTGATCATCTGAGCGAAGACGGTCCGCGCGACCTCGTCGGTCGGGTCGTGCGCGACGCGCAGGACAGCCGGTCGATCCTCGAGGGCCGCGCGTGCGGCGCCGGGGTCTGCCCCCGTGCCGGGTGCGCCGTTGCCCGCGATGAGGTCGGCGTAGGTCTGGCCGGTCGCGGGCGAGGACAGGAACGACTGCAGAGGGCGCGCATCGTCTCGCTCCTCCCCCAGCGCGTCCGTGACGATCGCCTCCCGATCGAGGGACAGCGTCAGGGCCTGGCGGAGTGCGTCCGGGGTGTCCGCGGCGAATCGCAGCTGCAGCGTCTGCGCCGTCGGGCCGGTGAGCACGGACACACCGGCGTCGGCCAGGGCCTCCAGGTCGGCGGCATCCGGATCTCCGATGTTCGCAACGTCGACCTCGCCGGCCGCCACCGCCGCCACCTGCGCCGCACGGTCGGGGAAGAAGCGCAGAGTGAGACCCTCCAGACCCGGGTAGTGCCCGCCCTGGTAGTCGTCGCGGCGGACGAGGGTGATCGACGACGGCGTGGCCTCGCCGACCGACCATGGTCCCGACGCGACCGCCTTCGCCGGATCGAGCGCTCCGTCCGCGGCGGCATCGAAGCCGGTGTTCCACGCGGCGGCGGCGGCCGCCAGCACCGGGTTGGGGGCGACGGGGGCCGCCGGGTCACCCTCGGGCGTGGTGAGGATCGCCGTGATGAGGTCGCGGACGCTCACCCCCGCCTGGGCGGCGACGATGTGCACCGGCCGGTCGAGCAGCCACTGGCGGTTCCAGTCGGCGAAGGGCTCGTCGTACGTGAGGGTCAGCGTGTCGGAGGCACGGTCGAGCAGAGGGCGAGAGGTTTGCGCGTTCGGGTCCTCCGTTTCTGAGGTCTCGAAGTAGCGCGTGCCCGAGACGACGGCCCCCGTCTCGTCGTAGGTCGCGTCATCGAAGTAGTGCGACGACACGGCCCAGCCGAACAGGAGATCGTCGAGGGTGATCGGGGTTCCGTCCGACCACACACGATCGGGGAACAGTTCGTAGCTCACCGTGAGAGGGTCGCCCTCGATGCGCGTGATGCGGCCGAGCCCGTCGTTCGGTACGACCTGCAGGGTGCCGTCGAGCGAACCGAGGTGTTCGTCGATGAACGCCGATACGGCGCGGTTTGCGGGGGTGTTGCCGTGGGCCGAGGCGGAGTTGAAGCTCGTGGGCTCTCCCACCACGCCGACGGTGAGCGTCGTGGGGGCCGGAGGCTCCTCCGCCGGCGCGGGCTCCGGAGCCGTGCAGCCCGTCAGGGCGACGGCCGCGGCCGCGGCCACGGCGGCCAGCCTGGCGAAGCGGCGGCGCGTTGTCGAGGTTCGCTGGTACTGCCCGAGGTGCACAGGGGCACCCTATCCAATGCACCCTGTGGGTTCCCCTGAGTGCCGCCGCCCCTCCCGGCGTTCGGGCGCGTGGCATCCACGAGACTCCATCGCGACGACATCCGCTCCGCGCTGGGCGTCAGGGATGTCGGCCGGGTGCGGTTTCGGCGGCCTCGGACAGTGGCGGCCCCTCCTCCCCATGCGGCCGGTACCGAAGCCGGAACTGTGGAAGAGAGCGGACGCGGTAACCGGATGCCACAGCCTGGGGCCATGCTTCGGACCCTGCGCCCCTCTCCCCTGCCCTTGATCCCCGCCGCAGCACTGACCCACTCGACCCGCAGCGTGCGGCGGGGAGACGTAGAACCCGTCGCCCGCGGCGTGTACGTCGACAGCGCCGCCTGGAGGGGCCTCTCCCGGTGGGACCGTGATCTCGCGCGCATCCACGCGCATCTCCTCCGGCATCCGGATGCCGTGATCTGCCGGGAATCCGCGGCACTGCTGTGGGGGCTGCCGATCGTCGGATCTCTGGATGCCGTGCACGTGCTCTGTCCCGACACGTCCACGTCGCGACGCGTGGGGCGAGCACGGCTGCACACCAGCGTCCACGACGATCGCGTGGTCGAGGAAGTGCAGGGCATCCGGCTGACATCCATCGTCGATACGTGCGTCGACGTGGCGCGATTCCGACACCCGGCAGCGGCACTCGCGGTGGCGGATGCCGCGGTGCGCCAGGATCCACGGCTGAGTGCAGCGGTGCTCGCCGCGGTGAACGAGGAGCGCGCCTCTGGTCGCGGCCGTCGGCACGCACGGTGGGCCCTGGCACGTGCGGACGGCGACGCAGAGTCGGCATGGGAATCGGTCAGCCGTGCCGCGATCGAATGGAGCGGATTTCCCGCGCCCGAGCTGCAACGGTGGATCGGCCCTCCGGGCGACGCCGACCGTACGGACTTCTGGTGGGACCGTGCGCGGATCGCCGGAGAAGCCGACGGACATCTGACGTACGACGGCCGATGCGGCGATCCGGCCCGCACGGTGCTCGCCCGAGAGGAGCGCGATCGCCGCTTGCGGCGACGCGGCGCCCGAACGGTCGTGCACTGGTCCTGGGACGATCTGGCGCACCCGTCGGCGCTGCGCGAGATCCTTGTCGGCGTCGGTCTGGTTCCCGACACCGTCCCCGATCTCGGAGCCTTGGCATCGCTCTCGCGTCTCCTCCGGCCCGGCGGTCAGGGCCCGTGAGACGTCATTGCGCTGATATCCCCCGCGCATACTGCGCAGGGGATGTCAGCGGGACGCGGTCTCGCGCAAACGTGCCCGGACCCGGGCACCGACGCGGCACGAGGTCCGGGTCAGGCGAAGGCCTCCGGTGGCGGGCAGGAGCACACCAGATTGCGGTCGCCGTAGGCCTGGTCGATACGGCGCACGGGCGGCCAGTACTTCCCGCGCACCAGAGAGCGCTGCGGGTACACCGCGGTCTCCCGGGAGTACGGGTGCGTCCAGTCGTTCGCGACCGCGGTCTCCGCGGTGTGCGGGGCGTTCACGAGCGGGTTGTCGTCGGCCGGCCACTCCCCCGCCGCCACCGCGAGCGCCTCGTTCTTGATCGCGATCATGGCATCCACGAACCGGTCGAGTTCCGCGAGGTCCTCGCTCTCAGTGGGCTCCACCATGAGGGTGCCCGCCACCGGGAACGACATGGTGGGTGCATGGAAGCCGTAATCGATGAGCCGCTTGGCGACGTCGTCGACCGTGATCCCGGTCTGCTCCTTGAGCGGACGCAGGTCGAGGATGCACTCGTGCGCGACGAGTCCCCCCTCCCCGGCGTACAGCACCGGGTAGTGCGCGCGCAGGCGCGCGGCGATGTAGTTCGCCGACAGCACGGCGGCCGCGGTTGCCTGGCGCAGCCCTTCCGCACCCATCATGCGCACGTACGCCCACGAGATGGGCAGGATGCCGGCCGACCCGTGCGGCGCGGCCGACACCGGTCCACCGTCGAACACGCCGCCGGCGTGATCGGCGCGCTGCGAGAACGGGTGCGACGGCAGATACGGCGCGAGATGCGCCTTCGCCGCCACGGGACCGACGCCGGGACCGCCACCGCCGTGCGGGATCGCGAACGTCTTGTGGAGGTTGAGGTGCGACACGTCGCCCCCCAGGTCGCCGAAACGGGCGAAGCCCAGCAGCGCGTTGAGGTTCGCGCCATCGACGTACACCTGGCCACCGGCGTCGTGCACGGCCTGCGTGATCTCGAGCACGTCGTGCTCGTACACCCCGTGCGTCGACGGGTACGTGATCATGAGGGCGGCCAGGGCGTCGGCGTGCTGCGCGATCTTTGCGCGCAGGTCGTCCAGATCGACGTTTCCGGCCTCGTCGCACGCGACGACGACCACGCGCATCCCCGCGAGGATTGCGGAGGCCGCGTTGGTGCCGTGCGCCGACGAGGGGATGAGACAGACGGTGCGCTCCGTGTCACCGTTCGCACGGTGGTAGCCGCGGATCGCGAGGAGACCCGCGAGCTCGCCCTGCGATCCCGCGTTGGGCTGCAACGAGACCGCGTCGTAGCCGGTGACCTCGGCGAGCCAGCGTTCGAGCTGCTCGATCATCGCCAGGTAGCCGTGCACGTCGGCCTCGGGCGCGAACGGGTGCACCCGCGAGAACTCCGGCCACGACACGGCGGCCATCTCGGTCGCGGCGTTCAGCTTCATGGTGCACGAGCCGAGCGGGATCATGCCCCGGTCGAGCGCGTAGTCACGGTCGGCGAGCAACTTGAGGTAGCGCATCATCGCCGTCTCGCTGCGGTGCGCGTGGAACACGGGATGCGTGAGGTAGGCGTCCTCGCGGTGCAGTCGCTCCGGCACGGCGCGCAGCGCCTCGCCTTCCGGCAGTTCAGCCGCCGGCAGCCCGAAGGATGCCACGATCGCGGCGACATCGGCATCCGTCGTCGTCTCGTCGACCGAGACGCCCACCGTGGCGTCGTCGACCCACAGCAGCTGATAGCCCCGCTCCCGCGCGCGATCGACGACGTCCTGTGCCCGGCCGGGCACGCGCACGCGGACGGTGTCGAAGAACGCGTCCGCGGCGAGGTGCAGGTCGTACGCGACGAGAGCAGATGCCAGGGCGTCGGCGGTCCGAGCGACGCGGGTCGCGATCGCCCGCAGCCCGTCGGGTCCGTGGTAGACGGCGTACATCGCGGCCATCACGGCGAGCAGAACCTGCGCGGTGCAGATGTTGGACGTGGCCTTCTCGCGGCGGATGTGCTGCTCTCGTGTCTGCAGGGAGAGACGGTAGGCGGGGTTTCCCACGGCATCCACCGACACTCCGACGAGGCGCCCCGGCAGCTGGCGCTCGAGACCTCCGCGCACGGCCATGTATCCGGCGTGCGGCCCGCCGAAGCCCAAAGGTACGCCGAAGCGCTGGGTCGTGCCCACGGCCACGTCGGCGCCGAGGGCACCCGGCGAGCGCAACAGCGTGAGCGCCAAGAGGTCGGCCGCGGCGACGACCAGTCCGCCGTGGGCGTGCACGGCCGTGGCGACATCCGAGAAGTCCCAGACGCGCCCCGTCGCCCCGGGGTACTGCACGAAGGCGCCGAAGCACTCGGGCACCTCTCCCTCGAAAGTGGTCTCGACGATCCGGATACCGACGGCGGCGGCGCGGTGGACGAGCAGCGCTTTGGTCTGCGGGAGCGCGTCGGCGTCGACGAGGAAGACGTCGGTCTTGGCCCTGGAGGCGCGGCGCGCGACAAGCATGCCCTCGACGACCGCCGTGGACTCGTCGAGCATCGAGGCGTTGGCGGTCGCGAGTCCCGTGAGGTCGGTGACCATCGTCTGGAAGTTGATCAGCGCTTCGAGCCGCCCCTGGGAGATCTCGGGCTGATACGGCGTGTACGCGGTGTACCAGGAGGGGTTCTCGAGGACGTTGCGTTGGATCACCGACGGCGTGAACGTGTCGTAGTAGCCCAGACCGATCATGGGTCGCGCCGACCGGTTCGCGGAGGCGAGCTCGCGCAGTTCCGCGAGCGCCTCGGCCTCGGTGGCGGCGGGCGGCAGATCGCTGGTCGCGCGGGGACGGACGTGGATGGATGCCGGAACGGCGGTCTCGACAAGGTGCTCGACGCTGTCGTAGCCGACGACCTCGAGCATGCGGGCGCGGTCCGAGGCGCCGATGCCGATGTGGCGGTCGGCGAAGGCGGCGGGCGCCGTGGCATCCGTTCGGGGGGCCGTGCTCAGGCTCATGCGGTGAGGTCCTCGTACGCGGCGCGGTCGAGGAGGTCGCCGGGAAGGTCGCCGCCGAGGCGGATCTTCACGAGCCAGCCTTCGCCGAACGGGTCGGCGTTGACGAGCGAGGGGTCGTCGACGACGGCGTCATTGACCTCGACGACGGTGCCGTCGAGCGGGGCGTAAAGCTCACCGACCGACTTGGTGGATTCGATCTCGCCGCAGACGTCTCCCGCGGTGACCGCGGAGTCTGCGGCGGGAAGGTCGACGAACACGACGTCGCCGAGCTTCTCGGCCGCGAAGTCGGTGATCCCCACGGTGGCCACGTCGCCGTCGACGGCGATCCACTCGTGCTCGGAGGTGTAGCTGAGGGCGTTCAGGTCGGTCATGCGTTCCTCCGGTAGAAGGGAAGGGCGGTGACGGTCGCGGGAATGCGCGTGCCGCGTACGTCGATGGTCAGGGTGGTGCCGGGCTCGGCCGCAGCCGGGGAGACATAGGCCATCGCCACGGGATGGCCGAGGGTGGGGCTGAGGGCGCCGCTGGTGATCTCGCCGACGACCTCGTCGCCGCGCAGCACCGCGTAGCCGGCGCGGCCCGCGCGCTTGCCTTCGGAGGCGAGCCCCACGAGAACGGGGGCGTCGGCGGGACCCGACGACAGCCCGTCCTTGCCGACGAACGCCGGTTTGTCGACGGCGACGACACGACCGAGACCGGCCTGCGCCGGGGTGATGTCGCGCGAGAGCTCGTGTCCGTAGAGCGGCATGCCGGCTTCCAGCCGCAGCGTGTCGCGAGCCGCGAGCCCGCACGGCACGAGACCCTCATCCGCACCGCGGACGAGCAGGGCGTCCCACAGGGCGCCGGCCTTCTCGAGCGGCACGAGCAGCTCATACCCGTCTTCGCCGGTGTACCCGGTCCGCGCGACGAACAGCGATGCGCCTTCGAAGGTGCCCTCGGTCCACGCGTAGTACCCGAGCTCGTCGAGGGGCGTGGCGAGGATCTCGACGCCGGGGGTCGTCGACAGGATGCCACGCGCCCGCGGCCCCTGCAGGGCGATGAGGGCCATCTGGTCGGTGACGTCCTCGACGTGCGGGAGGCTCCCGCCGAGCACCACGGCATCGTCGCCGTCGTCGGGGCGCCCATCGAGGAAGGCCTGCGTGATGGGCCAGGTCTCGCGCGCCCGGTCGAACGCGGCGGCGACGGCCTCGCGGTTGCCGGCGTTGGCCACCACGAGGAAGTACTGCTCTCCCGTGCGGTAGACGATGACGTCGTCGACGATCCCGCCGCTGTCGGCCAGCACGAGCGAGTACTTCGCCTTGCCGATCTTCATCGCGGAGACGCGGCCGGCAAGCACGTAGTCGAGGAAGTCGGCCGCCCGCCCGTCGTGCACCCAGAACTCGGCCATGTGGGAGATGTCGAACAGACCGGCCGCCTCGCGCACCGCGCGATGCTCCGCGAGATCGCTGGAGTAGCGCACGGGCATGTTCCAACCACCGAAGTCGGTGAACGAGGCGCCCAGGGCCTCGTGTCGATCGTGCAAGGGCGACGAGCGCGGTGGAGCGGGGGTAGCGGTCATGAGTTCTGCCGTTCGCGAGGACGGACAGACGCCGGACGGCGCCTGAGAACTCCCCCTCTGTCATGGACCTGAGAGTTTCACCCGGGCGTCGGAAGACGCGGGCTTTCACCGTCGGCGGACCCGGCCATTGGCATCCGGGTCTCTTTCCAGAGTGGCCCGATCGAGGCGGTACGCGTACCTGAGAGATTGGCGGGGAGGCTTGCTCCTTCGGTGCCCGGCTGCGTTCGCCGGAGCTCTCCCGCATCGATCATGGGGCCGGTGTGGACTTGTGGCGCCAGCATAACCGAGGCGACGCGCCCGCACAGCCCAGGGCGTCAGCGCGGCGTGCAGCTCCCGGATGCCACGGGGGCCGACAGCGACCCCAGTTGGGCCAGTACGGGGTCGAGTTCGGCGGGCGTCATCGCGTAGCCCACCTCGTCGTCGGTCTCGGAACGGGCGAACACCACTCCGGCGACCTCGCCCGCCGGGGTCAGCAGGGGGCCGCCCGAATTGCCCGGGCGCACGACGGCGCCGAGCGCGTAGATGTCGCGCGGGGCCGACTGATCCCCGTAGATGTCCGGCACCGGCACGGTACCGGTGGAGAGGACCTGCGCGTTTCCCGACGTGAACGGGCCGCCGTAGGGATAGCCCTGCACGACGGCGGCGGACCCGACGGACAGCGCGGGCACGACCGGGAGGGCAGCGGCATCCAACCCGTCGACGGCGATGACGGCGAGGTCGTCGACCGGGTCGAAGTACACGACGCGGCCCTCGATGGCTTCCCGTCCCGGCAGCTCGACGAGCGGGGCGTCCACACCGGCGACGACGTGGGCGTTGGTGACGACACGATCGTCCGCGACGACGAATCCGGAGCCGCTCGCCGTCACTCCGCACGCGTACGCCGTGCCCGTGATGCGCGCGACCGACTGGGCGGCACGGGTGAGCGCGGGGTCGTCGAGCGCGATGTCGGGCGCGCTGGGCACCGGACCGATCTGGATGAGTTGGCCGAGGCGGGGGATCCCGTCGGCGAAGACCGTTCCCCGCAGCTCGGCGAGTGCGGCGCGGACGGGGTCGGGAGTGACCCGGTCGATCGTGCGGACGACGTTCGACGACGCCAGGGCGGCCGACACGATCGGTACGCCGGCGGTGGTGAGGGTACCGGCGAAGAACGACAGGGCCAGCGCCGCCGCGGCCAGGTTGACGACACCGCCCAACAGGCGCTCGGGCACGCGCAGCTTGATGCGGTCGACGCCGCTGCGCAGGACGTTGCCCACGGCGGTCCCGAGGGCCGCGCCGAGCATCAGCAGAAGCACGCCCGCCGCGACGATGGCCGCACCGCGCCACAGGGGGTCGGTGACCCACTGCCCGACGTAAGGGATGAGCCAGTACGCGGCGATCCCGCCCAGCGCGAGTCCCGCGAAGAAGCCGATCGTGGCGAGGAATCCGCGGGCGATGCCCACGATGAGCGCGAGTGCGAGCAGCACGATCAGCACGATGTCGACGAGCGGCATCCCTACCTCCTGGGTCTCGCCTCAGGGTACGGGGAGCCGCTGAGAGAGTGCCGTTTTGCCCTTCGGGTCACTTTGACACTAAGATCGATCCCGGAGATATGGTCAGTATGACACGAACCCCCGGACCCGAATTCCGTGACGCGGACGTGCGCGTCGCGGTGTCGACCGTGATCTTCAGCGTTCGACGGGACGTCGACGATGACCCCGTGCTGTCGCTCCCCCTCGTCCGTCGCACGCGCGATCCGTTCGGGGGGCGGTGGGCGCTTCCCGGCGGATGGCTCGACCCGTCCGAGAGTCTCGACGCCGCGGCATCCCGCACGCTGGAAGAGACGACGGGTCTCACGCCCAGCTACCTCGAGCAGCTGTACGCGTTCGGCGCCGTCGACCGCTCCCCCACCCGGGTCGTCTCGATCGTGTACTGGGCGCTGCTGCGCTCCGACGAGGTCGACGCCCAGGTCGCAGCCCACGCCCGCCACGACGACGCGCCCGAGAACGTCGAGTGGTTCGACGCGACGAACCTGCCCGCCCTCGCGTTCGACCACAACGACATCGTCGAGTACACGCTGTGGCGTCTGCGCAACAAGGTCGGCTACAGCCGCATCGCACACGGCCTGCTGCCCGACGAGTTCACGCTCGCGGACCTGCGCGAAGTCACCGAGACGATCCTCGGCCGCCGCCTCGACCCGGCCAACTTCCGCCGCCAGATCGACACCTCCGACACCGTCATCCCGACCGAGCGCTTCCGCACCGGAAGCCATCGCCCTGCCCGCCTGTACCGCTACAACCGTGACGTGGAGCTCGCCGATCGCGGCCCGCTCACGTCCCGTCACTGATCGGACCGCCCATGAGCACGACACCCCTCACCCTGCAGCCCCGTCCGGCCATCGACCCGTCCGTCGACCACGTCATCCAGGCCATCGTTTCGGGCGCCTCGACCGAGGCCACGTGCACGACCGACCTCGCCGTCGGCCCCTGGGACTTCGACGCGCGTCCCGGCTATGGCCCGGGTTCGTCGATGGGCGACGTCATCCCCACCGGCGCCCCGCGCCAGGGCGAGCTGCCGATCGCCTACCGCGAGGCCTCGGACGACGAGCTCGACGCCCGCATCCGCGCGGCGAAGCAGACGCTGGGCGACCGGGTCGTCGTGCTGGGCCACTTCTATCAGCGCGAGGAGGTCGTGCGCCACGCCGACTACGTGGGCGACTCGTTCCAGCTCGCCAACGCCGCCAAGGCGCACCCCGAAGCCGAGGCGATCGTGTTCTGCGGCGTGCACTTCATGGCCGAGACCGCCGATCTCCTCTCGCAGCCCGAGCAGGCGGTGATCCTGCCGAACCTCGCCGCGGGATGCTCGATGGCGGACATGGCCGACATCGACCAGGTCGAGGAGTGCTGGGAGCAGCTCGCCGACGTGCTCGGCGACCTCGAGACACCGGATGCCGAGGGCCTGTTGCCCGTGATCCCGGTCACGTACATGAACTCCAGCGCGGCCATCAAGGGCTTCGTCGGCCGTCACGGCGGCATCGTCTGCACGTCGTCGAACGCTCGCACCGTCCTGGAGTGGGCGTTCGCGCGGGGCCGGCGCGTGCTGTTCTTCCCCGACCAGCACCTGGGCCGCAACACCGCCAAGGCGATGGGCGTGCCGTTGGATCGGATGCCGATGTGGAACCCCCGCCGTCCCCTCGGCGGGTCCACGGCCGAGGAGGTGGAGGACAGCCAGGTCATCCTCTGGCACGGCTTCTGCTCGGTGCACCGCCGCTTCACGGCGGCCCAGATCGACAAAGCCCGCGCCGAGCACCCGGGCGTGCGCGTCATCGTGCACCCCGAGTGCCCCATGGAGGTGGTGGATGCCGCCGACGAGGCGGGCTCGACCGACATCATCCGGAAGGCCATCGCCGCCGCCGAAGAACCGACGACCTTCGCGATCGGAACCGAGATCAACCTCGTCCAGCGCCTGGCCGCGCAGTACCCGCAGCACGAGATCTTCTGCCTGGATCCCGTCGTCTGCCCGTGCTCGACGATGTATCGCATCCACCCCGGATACCTCGCGTGGGTGCTCGAATCCCTGGTCGCCGGCGACGTCGTCAACCGCATCACCGTTCCGGCCGACGTCGCCGAACCCGCCACCGTCGCCCTCGAGCGCATGCTGGCGGCCAAGCCGAACGGGGCCGTGAAATGACCGACGTGGTCGTGGTCGGCAGCGGCATCGCCGGTCTCACCGCGGCCCTCCACGCGGCCGAGGCGGGATGCCGCGTCACGGTGGTCACCAAGGGCGCCCTGGCCGACACCAATACGCGCTGGGCTCAAGGCGGAATCGCCGCCGTCACCGCGACCGACGACACACTCGCATCGCACGCAGCCGACACCCTCACCGCGGGCGTCGGGCTCAACGACGCCGATGCCGTCCGCACGCTCGTGACGGAGGGCCCCGCGCGGATCGCCGAGCTCGTCCGGCGAGGCGTCGCATTCGACCGCGCCGACGACGGCGACTTCGCGCGCGGCCTCGAAGCGGCACACGCCCGCCCCCGGGTGCTGCACGCCGGTGGAGACGCGACGGGTGCCGCGATCCAGTCCGCGCTGGGCGCCGCCGTGCGCGCAAGCGCGATCGAGGTGCTTGAGCACACCATGCTGTGCGAGCTCGTCCGAGAAGGCGGTCGCATCATCGCCGTCGACGTGGACACCGCGGGCGTCGCCCGGCGCCTGCCCGCCGACGCGGTGATCCTCGCCACGGGCGGAGCCGGGCAGCTCTACTCCCACACGACCAATCCCCGCTCGGCCACCGGCGACGGCATCGCGGCGGCGCTGCGGGTGGGAGCCGCCGTCGCCGACCTCGAGTTCGTCCAGTTCCATCCCACCGCTCTCGCCGCGGGCGAACCGTTCCTCGTGTCCGAGGCGGTGCGCGGCGACGGCGCGATCCTCGTCGACGACACCGGACGCCGCTTCGCCTTCGACGCGCACCCCGACGGTGAGCTCGCACCTCGCGATGTGGTCGCTCGCGCCAGCGCGCGGGCGATGGCTGCGCAGGGTGGCCGACCGGTACACCTGGATGCCACGGCCCTGGGCCGCGACCACCTCGCCCGTCGATTCCCCACCATCGACGCGGCCGTGCGCGCGCGCGGCCTGGACTGGGCCCGCGAACCGATCCCCGTCACCCCCGCGGCGCACTACCTGATGGGGGGCGTCGTCACCGACCTCGACGGGCGGACGACGGTTCCGGGACTGTACGCGGTGGGCGAGACGGCACGGACGGGTGTGCACGGCGCCAACCGTCTGGCATCCAACTCGCTCCTCGAAGGCGCGGTGTTCGGCGCGCGCGCGGGAGACGCCGCAGCCACCGACGCGCCGTGGCCCGACGTCGCCGCACCCGCAGCGATCCCGTTGGCCGACGTCGAGGCGTCCCCGGACGCGGCACCGTTCACGCGCGCGGCGCTGCAAGACCTGATGTGGCAGAACGCGGGTCTCGTCCGCGACGAAGCCGGCCTGCGCCGCGCCGCCGGCGTGCTCGCCGCCTGGGCCTCGGCCGCGACCCCTCCTTCGCTCGAGGACGCCGGGCTGCTGGTCCTCGCCCGCCACATCGTCGCCGCCGCTCTGGCCCGCACCGATTCGATCGGCGCGCACTTCCGTGCCGACGCGGGCACCGTCTCCCGCGCCGACGCGCCATCCGCCCTCGCCGCCCAGGAGGCCCTCGCATGCTGACCCGAACCGTCATCGAGCGTGTCGTCGCCGCCGCTCTCGACGAGGACGCGCCGTGGGGTGATCTGACCAGCGAGGCACTGATCCCGGCGGACGCGACGGCTCGGGCCGAACTCGTCGCGCGCGAGATCGGGGTCTTCAGCGGGTCGGAGGTGTTCCGCGCGGCCTTCACCCTCACCGACCCCTCGATCGAGGTCGAGGTCCGGGTGGCCGACGGCACCGAGTTCGTGCCGGGCCAGGTGCTCGCTGTCGTGTCGGGCCCCGCGCGCGCCGTGCTCACCGCCGAACGGATCGGCCTGAACTTCGTTCAACGCATGTCGGGGATCGCGACCCTGACGAACCGTTACGTCGCCGCCGTCGCCCACACGGGGGCGCGCATCGTCGACACCCGGAAGACCACACCGGGGCTGAGAGCCATCGAACGCCAGGCGGTTCGCGACGGCGGGGGCCACAACCATCGGTTCTCCCTCTCGGATGCCGTGATGGCCAAGGACAACCATCTCGCCGTCCTCGCCGCGAGCGGTCTGCCGCTCACCCAGGCGCTGCAGAGCGCGATGGCACGGCTTCCGCACACCACCCACGTCGAAGTCGAGGTCGACCGCCTCGACCAGATCGACGCGGTGCTCGCGGCCGGCGTCGACACGATCATGCTCGACAACTTCACCCTCGACGATCTGCGGGCAGGGGTCGAGAAGATCGCCGGGAGCGCCATCGTCGAGGCATCCGGCGGGGTCACGCTCGACACCGTGCGGGAGATCGCCGAGACCGGAGTCGACGTGATCTCGGTCGGCGCACTGACCCACTCCGCTCCCGCACTCGACCTGGGTCTCGACATCCGCATCCGCACGACGTGAACCTGTACCTCGACAACGCCGCCACGACCCCGGTGCGTCCCGAGGTCGTCGAGGCGATGGCGCCCTACCTCACCCGCTGGTTCGGGAACCCCTCCAGTCGCCATGAGGTCGGCGAGATCGCGGCGACCGCGCTCGACGACGCCCGCGCGCGGGTCGCGGCGATCCTGGGCATGCGGCCGGGCGACATCGTGTTCACGTCGGGCGGCACCGAGTCGAACAACACCGCGATCAAGGGGCTCGTGCTGGGCGCGCTGCCCCTGGGGCGACGACACCTCGTCACGACCGCGATCGAGCACGAGTCCGTCCTCGCGTCGGCGGACTACTTGGCCCGTCTTCACGGTGTCGACGTGACCCACGCACCGGTCGACGAGACAGGGGCCCTCGCACCCGACGACCTCGCGGCCGTTCTGCGGCCGGACACCGCACTGGTCACCATCGGGTACGCCAACAACGAAGTGGGGACGGTGCAGGATGCCGCCGCCCTCGCCGCGGTCGCCCACGAGCAGAAGGTCCCGCTGCACCTCGACGCGGTCCAGGCCGCCGGCTGGCTTCCGCTCGCCGGACTCGGCGCCGACGCCCTCACCATCGCGGGGCACAAGATCGGCGCCCCGAAGGGCACCGGCATCCTCGCCGTCCGCGGGCGTCTGCCGCTCGAACCGTTGCTGCACGGTGGGGGCCAGGAACGCGGGCGCCGCTCGGGCACACCGGACGTCGCCGGCGCCGTCGCGATCGCCACGGCGCTCGCGCTCGCCGAGTCCGAACGCGTCGCCGAGGCCGGGCGCATCAGCGCGCTCCGCGATGCCTTCATCGCGGGCGTTCTCGCCGCCGTCCCCGGCGCGCGCCTGACCGGCCATCCCACGCGCCGGCTCCCGGGTACGGCGAGTTTCGTGTTCCCGGGCGTCAACGGCGAAACGGTCCTGCTCGAGCTCGAGCGACGCGGAATCGTTTCGTCGAGCGGATCCGCGTGCGCCGCGGGCAGCGACGAAGCGTCTCATGTCCTGCTGGCCCTCGGCATGGAGGCCGACGACGCGCGCACCGCCGTGCGCTTTACCCTTCCGCACGGGCTGACGCAGAATCTCGACGCCGTGGCAACCGCCGTCGGCGAGGCGGTGGCGGCCGTAGGATCACGCGGGTGAGTTCCCCCGCGATCACCGTGATCGTCCCCGGCCGCGACGTCGCCGAATTCGCCGGCGAAGCGCTCCGCTCCCTCCAGGATCAATCGCTCGACCGCTGGCGGGCGATCCTCGTCGACGACGGTTCCACGGACGACACCCGGCGGCTGTTCGCCGACGCGGCATCTTCGGACCCACGCTTCCAGCTGGTCGAGCATCCCGCGCCCCGCGGCCTCGGCGCCGCCCGTAACAGTGGCCTCGCCCGCGTCGACACCGACTACACCGCCTTCCTCGATGCCGACGACCGCCTGCGGCCCGGCGCTCTCGAGCGGCTGCACGCGACCCTCGAGACATCCGGCAGCGACTTCGTCGTCGGTGCATACGTGCGCCTGCGACCGGATGCCGAGGGCCCGGGCTACACGCCCGGGGCGGTGCAGCCGTGGGTCAGCGCCGCGACCGATCCTGCCCGCACCGCCACGACCCTCGCGCAGCACCCCGCGGCATCCGGGAACATCGTCGCCTGGTCGAAGCTCAGCCGGACCTCGTTCTGGCACTCCCACGGATTGCGCTTCCCCGAGGGTCGCTACTACGAAGACCAAGTGGTCGCCCAGCGCATGTACACCCTCGCGCGCGCTTTCGACGTCGTGCCCGACGTCGTCGTCGACTGGCGCGAACGCCGCGACCGCAGCTCCATCACGCAGCGACTGAGCGAGGTCGAGGTCCTGCACGACTATCTCGAGGCGCTGGGCGAGGGCATCGCCGTTCTGCGCGCAGCCGGAGCTGACGACGCCGTCGCTGAACGCGGACGGCTCATCCGCGCGCTCGACCTGCCCCCGCTGATCCGTATCGCCCAGACGCATCCCGATCCGTCGTACCGCATCGCACTGGAGGCGTTCCTCGAGACGCTGCCGGAATGACGTCTAGGCGGGTGGCTCATCGCCCCGGCGCGACGCCAGGGCAGGACGTGGGAGGCCGGCGCTGTCGCGCCCCTCTTCACTGAGGACGAACGACGCGGCCAGCTGCTCGGCCGCGAGTCCCGCGTACAGGCCCCCGGCGGCGAGGAGCTCGGTGTGCGTGCCGGACTCCACGATCCTTCCCGCATCGACCACGTGGATGCGGTCGGCACCGATGACCGTCGAGAGGCGGTGCGCGATCGAGAGCGTCGTGCGACCGTGCGCCGCGGTCTCGAGGGCCTCCTGCACGATGCGTTCCGACACCGTGTCGAGCGCGCTCGTGGCCTCGTCGAGAAGCAGCACGGGAGGATCCTTCAGCAGCACGCGGGCAATCGCGATGCGCTGCTTCTCGCCCCCGGACAATCGATAACCGCGCTCACCGACGACGGTGTCGTAGCCGTCCTCGAAACCGGCGATGACGTGGTGGATGTTCGCGGCCCGGCACGCCGCCTCGATCTCGGCATCCGTCGCGTCGGGCTTGGCATAACGGAGGTTCTCCCGCACCGAGGCGTGGAAGAGGTACGTCTCTTGCGAGACGATGCCGATGTTGTCGATGATCGACGAGCGTTCCAGCGTTCGCACATCGGCGCCCGAGAACATCACCGAGCCGCCGCTCGCCTCGTACATGCGCGGGGTGAGGTACAGGATGGTCGTCTTGCCGGCGCCCGAGGGCCCGACGAAGGCGACGTGCTGGCCCGGCTCGACCACGAAGGACACGCCGCCGAGAGTGGGGCGCGCCTGCTCGGGAGCATCGGGGTAGCGGAACACGACGTCGCGGAACTCGACGCGTCCGACCGGGCCGGGCGCCGCGGACACCGGGATGGCATCCGGCGCGTCCGCGATCGCGGGCGTGAGGTCGAGGTACTCGAAGATGCGGGCGAAGAGCGCGGACGACGTCTGCACGTCGAGAGCGACCCGCATCAGGCCCATGAGCGGCATGAGCAGCCGCGCCTGCACCGTGGTGAAGGCGACGATCGTTCCGGCCGTGAGGCTGCCCGCACCGCTGCCGACGAGGAGTCCCGCAACGAGGTAGATGAGGGCGGGGACGCTCGACATGATCACCTGGACGACCGCGAAGAACCGCTGACCGCTCATCGCCTGACGCACCTGCAGCCGCACCTGGTTCGCGTTCTCGGCGTCGTACCGGGCGGACTCGGTGCGCTGACGGTTGAAGGACTTCGACAGCAGGATGCCGGACACGCTCAGCGTCTCTTGCGTGATCGCCGACAGCTCGGAGAGCGACTCCTGCGTCTGCGCCGCGATGCGGGCGCGGACCTGCCCCACGCGGCGCTGCACGAGGACGAGGAACGGCATGATGACCACCGCGATGAGGGTCAGCCGCCAGTCGATGAGGATCATCGCCACGAGCGAGGCGACCACCGTCACCGAATTGCCCAGGATGCTGGTCACGGTGTTGGTGAGGACCCCCGAGACCCCGCCCACGTCGTTCTGCAGACGCGATTGGATGACACCGGTCTTCGTGCGCGTGAAGAAGCCGAGCTCCATGGACTGCAGGTGCGTGAACAAGCGCACCCGCAGGTCGCCCGTGACGCGGTTGCCCACGGTCGCCGTGAACCACGTCTGCGCGACCCCCAAGCCACCGGAGAGCAGGAAGAGACCGATCATCGCGGCGACGAGGATGGCCAGCAGCCGGAGGTCGACGGGCGAACCGTCGACCGGGAACAGGGCGTCGTCGAAGATGCGCTGCACCAGGAGCGGAGGGATCACCGCCACCGCGGCGCCGAGGACCACGAGGACCACCGTCGCGACGATGCGACCACGGTAGGGCCGGAACAGCGCGGCGACGCGCCGGCCCAGGTCGGGCACACGCGGCGCCTCGGCATTGCGCTGCCGCTGCGTCTCCGCGTACACGCCGCGGAACATGCTCCCGCCGGCGCCACCCATGCTCATGTCGGTCAGCCTACGTCCGACCGCGGACATGGGGACGCCCGGGGGATGTCCGAGGCTCCCGCTAGACTCGGCATCCGTCTTCCGATTCTTCGATCCTGGGAATACGCCGCGCGACAGCGCCGTTGCCCCCGAAGTCCGTCGCCTTCCGTGACGCCACGACGCCCTCCCCGATTGGATCTCGCCATGGCCGCCACCACCGGAATCCCCACCGCTCCCCCGGCCTCGGCGTCGGGGGTGACCGCCGAGCAGAGCCGCGTGATCTGGCTCCTGCTCACGGCCGCGTTCGTGGCGATCCTCAACGAGACCACCATGAACGTGGCGATCCCGTTTCTGATCCGCGATCTGGGCATCACCGCCGTCGCCGCGCAGTGGCTGACCACCGCGTTCATGCTGACGATGGCCGTCGTCATCCCCATCACCGGCTTCCTCCTGCAGCGATTCACCACGCGGCAGGTGTTCATCGCGGCAATGAGCCTGTTCTCGGCTGGAACCCTCGTCGCGTTCGTCGCACCCGGGTTCGAGGTGCTCGTGGCCGCCCGTGTCATTCAGGCGTCCGGCACCGCGATCATGATGCCGTTGCTGATGACGACGATCATGACGATCGTGCCCCCGCAGCAGCGCGGACGGATGATGGGCCGCGTCAGCATCGTCATGGCCCTGGCGCCCGCGATCGGACCGACGATGTCGGGCCTCGTGCTGCAGTCACTCGGGTGGCACTGGATCTTCGGCATCGTGCTGCCGATCGCGCTCGTCGCGCTGTTCGTCGGCGCGCGGTGGATCCACAACCTCGGCGAGACGCGGAGGGCTCCGATCGACATCCTCTCCGTCATCCTGTCGGCGTTCGGCTTCGGCGGTCTCGTGTTCGGACTCAGCCAGATCGGCGGCGGCGGACACGGTGCGGGAGCCGACGCCGCCGCGGCGCAATCGGCATCCACTGCCACGCTCGTGATCTCGCTCGTCATCGGTGCCGTGGGGCTGTCGCTGTTCGTCCTGCGTCAGCTCCGCCTGCAGAAGGGCGGCGTCGCGCTGCTCGACCTGCGCGTGTTCCGCTCGCGCAACTTCACGCTGTCGGTCGCACAGTTGGGTGTGATGTCGCTGGCGTTCTTCGGCGCGATCACCCTCCTTCCGCTCTACCTGCAGAACGTCCTCGGCAAGAGCCCGCTCGAGACCGGCCTCGCCGTCCTGCCCGGCTCGCTCGCGATGGGCCTGGCCGGCCCGGTGATCGGACGCCTGTACGACCGCTTCGGCACCCAGGTCCTGCTCGTGCCCGGCGCGGTCATCACGAGCGCCATGCTGTGGTTCTACTCCACCGTGGGCACGGACACGTCCTTCGTCCTGCTGATCGTCGCCCAAACGGTGCTGTCGATCGGACTCGCGCTGTCGTTCACGCCGTTGTTCACGGCCTCCCTCGGCTCGGTCGCGCCGCAGTTCTACTCGTACGGCTCCGCCGTGGTCGGCACCGTCCAGCAGGTGGCGGGCGCCGCGGGCATCGCGCTCCTGGTCACGGTCATGTCCGCCGTGTCGGCCTCGAACGGCGGGGGCCTCGAGGCCGATGCCGCCGGCACGCGCACGGCCTTCCTCATCGCTGCGATCGTCTCGCTGCCCTTGATTGTCGGTGCCTTCGTCATTCGCAAGCCGGCCGACCAGATCGAGGGCGCAGCGCCGATGGCGCACTGAGGCCCGCGCGCGCTCCGTCGCCGGAGCGTCCGCGCGTCAGTCCAGCGAGCAGGCTCCGCCCCCGCAACAGCGAGCAGCGGGAGGAACGTCGTCGTCGGTCTCGGGCGTCAGCAGAGCGATCAGAGGCTTCTGCGGCGTCTCGGTATCGGGGGTGGTGTCACCGGACATCCGTCCATGCTAGGCCCGCGCCCCGTCGCCGGGGCCGCCCCGTGACGGCGCGAGACGGCGCGGGCGCCCGTAGCCCCCGGTCCGGGCATCCGCAACCCCCGCGGCGCCGTCACGGGTGGTTCGTAGCGTGGTGGCATCCCGACCACGAACGAGAGGAGTCCCCATGACGGACCTCACCGGAAAGCGCATCGCCTTCCTTCTCACCGACGGCTTCGAAGACAGCGAGCTCACCAGCCCGTGGGACGCCGTCACCTCGGCCGGCGCGGAGGCCGTACTCGTCTCCCCCGCTGACGGTAGCGTCACGGGCGAGAAGGGGCACGAGCAGAAGGTCGACCTCCCCGTCGGTGCGGCGACGGCCGACGACTTCGACGCGCTCGTCCTCCCCGGCGGCGTTCAGAACGCGGACGACATCCGGATCGTGAAGGATGCCGTGCACTTCGCCCGTGCCTTCTTCGACCAGCACAAGCCGGTCGCCGTCATCTGCCACGGCGGGTGGATCCTCACCGAGGCGGATGTTCTGAAGGGCCGCACCCTCACCAGCTACCCGACGCTGCAGACCGACCTGCGCAACGCCGGCGCCACCTGGGTCGACGAGGAGGTCCACGTCGACCACGGCCTCGTCTCGAGCCGCAACCCCGACGACCTGCCGGCGTTCAACGCCAAGCTCGTCGAGGAGGTCGCCGAAGGAAAGCACGCGGGCCAGACGGCCTGACACCGTTCGAGCGCAGGGCTCCGGGCTTCGGCTCGGGGCCCTTCGTCGTTCATCCGGTTCGCGGAGACGTCATCGTGCCGACGTCTGCCCCGCTGCCTGCCGCACGGATGCAGCGCGATGACACCGCGGCGGCGAGAGAGCGGCGGCCGCAGGGTCAGGCGTGCGGCGGCTGGCACGCGGGGCAGTACTGGCCACCGCCCTTCGTGCCGGGAATGTCCTCGACGACGCCATCGCCGTCGGGGCACGGCTCGCCGGTGCGCCCGTGCACCCGCATCGCCGCGACCTTCGCCGCTTTCTGATCGGCAATGGGCACTCCGCGGCGCGACGCGACGGCCTCGTCGAGCACGGCGCGAAGCGCCTCGTGCAGTCGTGTGATCTCGCCGTCCGTGAGGGCTGCCGCGTGGGCGACGGGCGACAGGCGCGCGACGTAGAGGATCTCGTCCGAGTACGCGTTGCCGATGCCGGCCAGGGATTCCTGCTCCTGCAGCAGCGACTTGAGCTGCTTACGGCGCATGCCGAGCGCGCGGGCGAGGTCGTCGCGTGAGAACCCCGGGTCGGCGGCATCCGGGCCGAGTTTCGCCACGGATGGAACCTCGCGCGGGTCGTCGATGACGTGAAGCTGCACCGACAGCCAGTCGCCCGCGTCGGTGATACCGAGGACACCGCCGTCGAACCGCACGCGAGCGATGACCGCGGCACCGTCGGGAGAGGAGTCGGATGCCATCGCGTCGTCGGTCCACGTCGCCCAACCGGCGCGACCGAACCCGATCCCGAGATGCGTTCCCTCCAGATCGATGTCGATGTGCTTGCCGTATCGCACGACCTCCGTGACCGTCCGCCCGACGAGCTCGTCGAGTGAGCGGGGTCGCGACTTCACGGCCCGGAACTCGACCACTTCCACCGCACGCACCGCCTGCCCGGTGAGGCGCTCACGCAGAAACAGCGTGAGCGCCTCAACCTCGGGCGCCTCGGGCACGGTGGCGGCCCTGTCAGTCCTGCGGCTCGGGGGCCGTCGGCCGCGTCGCCGACGCGGCCGGAGTGGGCGGCGTCACCGGCGCGGAGCGGTCCAAAGCCGCGGAAGCCGGCTCCGTAGGTCGGCGCGACGCATCGGCGAACGCATCGGCCACGGCGCGGCCCTGGATGATGGCGGTCAGGTCGATACCGGTCGCCGCACGCACCGCCTCGAAGGACGAGCGCAGACCCGTCGCCGATTCGGCCGCGAGGTGGCCGCTGGCGCCTTCTCCACCGAGCACCGTGACGTTGCCGACGCGGTCGTAGCCCTTTGCGAACTCGGCCATCATCGGCACGAGCGCCTCCAGCGCCCGCTGCGCGAGCAGGGCCTCCTGGTTGTGCGACAGCGCCTCGGCCTCGGCGCGGATCGCTTCGGCGCGGGCCTCACCGGCCAGGCGCACGGCCTGCGCATCGGCCTCGGCACGCACGCGTACCGCGGCGGCTTCCTGCTCGGCGATCTGTGCGCGGGCCTGCGCCGCCTTGATCTGCGCGTAGGCCTCGGCGTCGGCCTCCTTCTGCCGCTGGTAGAGGTCGGCGTCGGCGACGCGGGCGACCTCGGACTCGAGGCGGGCCTGCGTGTTCTGCGCCTCCTGCTGGAGGACCGCCTGCCGACGCTCGGCGCGCGTGAGCGCCTCGGCCTGCTCCGCCTCGGCGTTGGCGCGACCGACCTCGGCCTTCGCGGCGGCGCTGTTCTTGTCGAGCGCGGTCTGCTCGATGAGGTTGGCTTCGTCGGTGGCGATCTGCCGCGCGCGGATCTCTCGCACCGCGTTGATGCGTGCGACTTCGGCCTCGCGCTTGACGCGCTCGACCTCGGTGGCACCGAGAGCGGAGATGTAGCCGTTGCTGTCGGTGACGCCCTGGATCTGGAACGAGTCGAGGATCAGCCCCTGCGACGACAGGTCGCCCTTGATGCCCTCGGCGATCTGGTCCGACAGCCGCTGCCGGTCACGCATGAGTTCCTCGACGGTGAGCGTCGCCACGACACCGCGCAGCGCACCCTCGAGCTGCTCGGTGGTGAACTGCTCGATCGCTTTGTCCTGCGAGGCGAAACGTTCGGCCGCGCGACGCACGGATTCGGGATCCGAGCCGATCTTCACCAGGGCCACACCGCTGACGTTCACGGTGACGCCGTTGGAGGACTGCGCGGTCGGCTCCATCTTGATCTGACGGGCGCGCAGCGAGATCATCTCGCCCCGCTGCGTGAGCGGGTTGACGATGGCGCCGCCACCGGTGATGACGGTGATGCGAGACGAGTTCCCGTCGGCGGCCTTCTGGCGCTTACCGACGATGACCAGGGCTTCATCGGCCTTCGCGACGCGATACCAGCCGCGGATCAGGCCCGCGACGATCAGGACGACCACGATGACGACGACGAGAGCGATGACGACGACGAGACCGATCGCCCCCAGAGCGGCGATTTCCATGCTTCTCCTTCGATGGGCGCCGCCCGAGGCGACGCGGGGGAATTCCTCCCAACCTATCGGGGGGCCCGCACCCGGTGTCCATCCCCCTGTGGACGGATATCCGTCCCCGCACCCCACGGCGGACGCGTACCGTTGTGGGTGAGGCGGCCCGAACCGCCGAAGAAGGGTCCCCCATGAAGATCGTCTCGTCCTCGGACTGGCGGGATGCCATCGCCTTCGACGTTCCCGTCGTCGTCGCCGATGTCGTCCCCGGTGAACCCACCCGCTGCGTCGGGTGCGGTGCAGACGGAGAGCTGTTCGACCGCACGCAGCTGTGGGCGGTGAAGCACCGTCATCCCAAGCACCACGGCGGCTTCGTCCGGTTCTACTGCGCGGAGCACAAGCCGGCTCCGGCACCCGCGCCGGCCGCGCCGATCGAGCTGAAGAAGCGCGCGTCCGCCCCGCGTGCGGAGCGCCGTACGGCCTCGCCCAAGCCGGTGCCGGTCACCGACCGTCCCACGCGGGCGATGTGCCCCGACTGCTTCGTCGAAGTCTCCGCCGGAGGCGATTGCGGCATGTGCGGCGCGCAGGTCGTCTGACACACCACGCAGAACCGCCCCGATCACATCGATCGGGGCGGTTCCGTGTGCGGGCTCAGCGGGCCGAGATGGTCCATCCGGCCTCGTGCGAGGCGCCGGGGTCGAGCGAGACCACACCGGTGTCGAAGTCGTAGGCGTCGTCGTTGAACGCGTCCGGCGCGCACGTCATCGGCTCCACCGCGAGCCCCGCGCGATGCCCGGGCGTACCCGGCCCGGTGGGCTGATCCGCTGTGTGGATCTGCACCCACGCGCACTCCCCCGCCCAGCTCATCGCCACACCCGTGCCCGACGGGTCGGTGACCGTGACGGTCGCCCGGCCGTCGGCATCCCGGATCAGTCCGGTGTAGGCGTGGTCGATCTCGACGGCACCGATCTCTCGCGCGGCGCGGAAGTCGAAGCGCGCCGCATCGACCGTGACAGATGTCAGCGCCACCGGCGACAGGCGGTCGGGCGTCACCTCGAGCACGGTGTCGGCCGGGAGGCTGAGCGTCCACTCGTCGAGAGCGGCGGGGCCTGCGACCAGGTACGGGTGCGGGCCGGTACCCCACGGTGCGGGGGTGTCGGCGAGGTTGGTCGCCCGCACCGTCTGGGTGAGGCCGTCGGCATCCAGCCGGTACGTCGTCGACACGACGAGCCACCACGGGTATCCCGCTTGTGCGGGGAGCGTCGCCGTCAGGGTGACCGCATCGTCCGACACGTCGCGGACGTTCCAGTGCGCCCATGACAGCAGGCCGTGGAGCGCGTGCCCTCGGTTGGGCTCGGTGAGAGGGAGCTGGTGCTCGCGTCCGTCGAAGCGGTGGATGCCATCCACGATGCGGTTCGGCCACGGCGCGAGCGTGGTCCCCCGGTAGGCGGGACGCAGTTCGTCCTCGTCGAAGGGGACGACGAGGTCGCGCCCCTCGAAGGTCAGCGAGCGGAGAGAGGCGCCGACGCTCGCGACGGCGGCTTCGTAGCCGTGGGCGCGGAGGACGACGGGGGTACCCGAGACCAGCGTGGGGGTCTCGGTGGGAACAGCAGCGGTCATGTCGCCATTATCCCGGTGAGGATCGGCCGGTTTGGTCATCGCCCCGTCCGGAGAACAGGAATGCCCCGACCAGGACGGCCGGGGCATTCGGGGAGGGCGACTTACTTGAAGGCGTCCTTGACGTTCTCGCCGGCCTGCTTGACGTTTGCCTTGCTCTGGTCGGCGTGTCCCTCGGCCTCGAGGCGCTCGTTGTCCGTCGTCTTGCCGGCGGCTTCCTTCGCCTTTCCGGTGAGGTTTTCAGCGGCGTTCTTGATCTTGTCGTCGAGTCCCATGTCGGCTCCTCCCGCGTGGTATCCGGGTATCTCCCGATGTCCTCCACGGTAGGTCGACGCCCTCGTTGCCGTCGGGGGGCTTGACCTACCGCTCGCCGTGAGGCACGGTGCCCCCTGGATCACACGCCCGGAAGATCCGCGTGCGCGACCACGGCATCCTCGGTGTCGCGCAGCTCCATGCGGACGGTGTCCGCCCTCAGCACGGCTGCGTTCATCCGGCACACGATCGGCACCTCGGAACCGAGCACCTCGCCGGCCGGGAACTCTCCGCCGTCCGCGCCCACGAACACCAGCTCGTAGGTCGCTCCCACATCGAGTCCGGTGGCCTGCAGGTAGGCCTCGGTCCCCCACGTGTGCGCCACGAGCTGCGCGTCGACGTCGACCTCGGCGACGTCGTCGTCCACGACGATGCTTTCGACAGCTCCGAGGGTTCCGGGCGGTCCCGAGGGTGCGGAGGGGCGAAGGAGTTCTGCTCCGTTCACCCCCACGATGACACCGACCACCAGACACGCCGCGGCCGAAACGGGGGCGATCCAGGGCCGTCGGCGGCGGGGAACCACGGCCGGGGTGCCGGGCGCCGGGACCGCCGCTGCGGCATCCTCGCGATCGATGGATGCCATGATCCGCTCGCCCAGGTCGGCGGTGTCGCGCGGGGCGATCCACGTGACGTCGCCCTGGCGGAGGCGACGTGCGACCTCCTGCAGGCCGGCGTATTCGTCGGCGCGTCGCGGGTGGCCGCGACGCAGTTCGTCGAACTCCTCCGCCTCGGCGCGGGTCAGTTCTCCCGCCAGGGCAGCGGCGACGAGTTCGGCCCATCGGTCATCGGGAGCGCGCATCCGGCTCCTCCCTTCCTTCGAAGTGCGTGCGGAGGGCGCGGAGCGCATGGAACGTGCGCGTACGCCAGGTGGAGACGGGGACACCCGTGGCATCCGAGAGCTCCTGATAACTCCGACCGTGAAGATGGACGGCGACGACCGCTGTGCGGTGGGCCTCGCTCAGGACAGCGAGGGCCTCGAGCATGCGCAGGCGCTCCAGCGGGTCGATGGCGTCGGTGGCACGGCTCTCGAGTTCCGCGTCGTCGCCGATGAGCGGAAGGCGTGCCCGCGTACGCAGGGCGTCGACGATGACGTTGCGCGCGATAGAGAAGAGCCACGTGCGCTCCGACGCCTGCTCCGGGTCGAACCGGTCTCGCGCACGCCACGCACGCAGGAAGGTCTCCTGCACGCAGTCCTCGGCCAGGGGCCGGTCACGTAGGGCGTTGACCGCGTAGCCGAGAAGCGCGCCGCCATGCTCCTCGAATGCACGCCGCACGTCGAACGCGACCGCCCGTCGCCGAGGCACGCGCATGGGTGCCTCCTCGCGTTCCGCGGCGGAAGCCGCCCGTCGACCGACCATCGGTGACCGTCCTCCCCGAGGCTAACGGTCGCGATGCCGTTGGACTCGCCGAGGAATACGTCGACGAGCTCCGAAACGTTCATCGCGAAGCTTCCCGTCTCGATGAACGCACCGGCCACCGGCGACGTACACCCCGCAACCGGACGACGAGCGTCCCGATCGAAAGGCACGACGATGACGAAGAAGGTATATGCCCGCCCCTTGACGATAGGTGCCGTCGCGGGCATCGCGCTTCTGGGGATCGCCGCCCCGGCGCACGCCGAGACAGAGGTCGCCGAACCGTCGGAGTTCACGAGCGCGTTCACCGTCATGGCCACCCCCGACCAGGTGATCAACAACGACGGGGTGCCCGCGCCCGGCCAGGACGGAGCGACGGGGACTTTCACGTTCCGCATCAACTCCGACCTCGACATCATCTGCTACGACATCCGACTGGAGGGCGTGAGCGGCGATTACCAGAGCCCGGCGAAGACAGCGACGCACATCCACGAAGCGGCCGTCGGCAAGCCCGGGCCGCCGCGTATCGCCTTCCCCAACCCGGCCCCCGTCGGCGACGGCCCGCGCGAATCGTCGGGCTGCCTTGAGGGCCCCTTCACCACCGGTGTCCAGGCCGACGGCGTCGACACCGGCGACGGCTTCACCCTCGCCCAGATCGAGGCGAACCCGGCCGGCTTCACCGGAGACTCCCACACCGTGATGTCTCCCGCGGGGGTCGTACGCGGCCAGCTGACGGCCATCCCGGTCGGCGGCGTCGACACCGGCGCGGGCGGCGCCGCCGATACCGACGCCGCTCCCCTCGTCGTCTCCGCCGCTGTCGCCGGTGCGGGTGTCATTGCGGGCGCCGCCCTGATGATCCACCGTCGTCGCGGGTCCGCGGCACAGTGATCCCCACGCCGCGCGGCGCGCAGCGGAACGCCCCCGCCGGGCGACCGCGGCGCGCCGCGTGCGCGCTCACGCTCGCAGCGGTGTGGGTCTGCGCGGGATGCGCCGTCGCGCCGACGGCTGCCGGGACCGCGCCGACCACCTCCGGCTTCGCGCCGACCATCACCGCGCCGGCGCCCGCCCCCTCGCAGACCCCACTCCTCGAGAAAGGTCACTCGACAGCGATCGCCGATCCCGCGCGCGTCGTCATCCCGGGTCTCGGGCTCGACGAGCCACTCATCGAGTTGGGCCTCGCCGAAGACGGAGCCATGGAGGTGCCCGTCGACTACGACGAGGTCGGTTGGTTCACGGGCGGCGGAAGACCGGGCGGAACCGGGCCCACCGTGATCGCGGCGCACGTGGACTCCCCCACCGGCCCCGCCGTCTTCCGATACCTCGAGGACGTGTCCGTCGGTGACGTCGTCGAGGTGCACGACGCGGCCGGACGCGTCCACGCCTATCGCGTGACCGAGACCGCCGACTACCCGAAGGCGCAATTCCCCACGGCCCGCGTATTCGGCGCAACGGCGCGCGACGAGCTGCGCGTGATCACGTGCGGAGGGATCTTCGACCGCGGCGCCGGCTCCTATCTCGACAACCGGGTCGTCTTCGCCGAGCGGGTGTGACCACCGGCCCCGGAGGCGCACACCGTTTCCGCTCCGCACCCGGGGAGGTTAGGTTCGAAGAGCGCGAGGGGGAATCGCAATGGGGGGAGCACAACAGGTCGACGATCTGACGACATTCGCGGATCTGCTCGACGACGCACCCGCGGCATCCGGTACGGGCAGGGCCGGCAAGATCGCGCTGATCGTGTTCCTCGTGGTCGTACTCGCGACCCTCGGCGCCGGGGGCGGATACGTGTGGTGGGCTTCGGCAGCACCGCTAGGGGCCCCCGCGGTCACTTCAGAGCCGCCCGCGGTCCCCGCATCCGAGCCGGCATCGATCCGGTTGCCGACCACCGGATCGATGCTCGTCAGTGCCTCCGGCGGGGACGCCTACCTGGGCCCGGATGCCTCCGGCGCCTGGGTGTCCTCGGGCGGTGACGAGCCGCGGCCGATCGCGAGCATCGCGAAGCTCGTCACCGCGCTCGTCGTGCTGGACCGGCATCCACTCGCGAGCCCTGACGACCCTGGACCGACTCTGACCTTCGGCGAGGCCGACGCCGACCTGTACGACGAGTTCTACGTCCGAGGCGTAACGATCGCGAGGATGCCCGAGGGCGCACAGGTGTCGCTGCACGACGCACTCGCCACCATGCTCCTGCCGTCGGCAAGCAACTATGCCGTCGCGGTCGCGCGGTGGGGCTTCGGTTCCGAGAGCGCGTACGTGAACGCGGCTCGGTCGTGGCTGGACGCGAACGGACTCTCCTCGACACGGATCATGGACGCCACCGGCGTCGACGAACGGAACACGAGCACGCCGAGCGACCTCCTCGCGCTCGGCAAGATCGCGGCGGCGAATCCCGTGGTCGCGGCGATCACGGGCACGTCGTCGATCTCGGTGCCCGCCGGGCCCGGCACGGTGACGAACACCAACGGCCTGCTGGGCGTGGAGGGGATCGACGGGCTCAAGACCGGGAACCTGGGCGAGGGCAGCTTCAATCTTCTGTTCACCTCGGATCTCGACGTGGGCACTGGTGCGCCCCTGAGGATCACCGGTGTGCGCCTGGGCGGCACGACGCACGACAGCACCGATCAGGACGTCGTGACACTGCTGCAGAGCATCCGGGCGGGGTTCCACGAGGTGCCGGTCGGGAGCGTCGGCGCACCGATCGGCGAGATCACGACGGCGTGGGGCTCGCGCGCCGACATCGTCCTCGCGCGGGGTGCGTCGCTGATGACATGGTCCGACACCCCCGTGACCGCGACGCTCGACGTCCGCACGCCCGAGACCTTCGCCGACGGTGAGACGGTCGGCACGGTCACCTGGACCGCGGGTCCGAACACCACCTCCGCCGAAGTGGCCATCTCGGGCGCGATCGAGGAGCCGTCCCTGTGGTGGAGGCTGACGCATCCGGGCGAGCTCGGCTGAGCCGCGGGCGCGGTGCAGACGCGCCCGTCACACGACCTGCAGCGGAGTGATCGAGGCAATCTGGGGTTGAGGCGCGTCGATGCCGTCGCCGCCGACGCGCCATCGCTCGCACACGGGCGCTACTCCATCCCGAAGGAAAGACCCTCGGCCGGCCGGCCTCCGCTCAGTTGTTGAAGCGGAACTCCACGACGTATCGTTCGACATCTGCCGCGACCTGCTCCCCGCTCATCCCCGACACATCGATCGTCCGGAGGGTATCAACCCACGGCGCGACCTCCCGCCCGGCAACCTCGGTCCAGGTCGGCTCAGTGACATGCGTGAAGCCTCGATCACGTTCACGGAGTCGCGACGCATGGCCGATGGTGTCGCTCATTGTCAATACGACCGAGCACAGTTCCGCGTCCGCTGAGTCGGCTGCTCGACGCCAGGTGTCACGCGCTGGCTCGCTGTCATTGACAGCATCCACCACGACAGTCCGACCAGTGCGCAGATTCAGTTCGGCCATCGCGCGAACCGCTTCGTAGGCGGCGACACCTGTTTCCCACCCTTGCGGGAACCCCGCCCCGAGCAGGGCATCCTCGACCGGGTCGATGGACAGACGCACCGCACCGAGGCGAGCACCGACGAGGTCGGCGACGGTCGTCTTCCCCACGCCAGGCAGCCCAGAGATCACGATGAGCATCAGATGCCTAACTGTGGCGGAACTCCACCACGTCGCCGTCCTGCATGACGTAGTCCTTGCCCTCGAGGCGCGCCTTGCCCTTCGCGCGGGCCTCGGCGACCGAGCCGAGCTCGATGAGGTCGGCGAACGAGATGACCTCGGCCTTGATGAAGCCCTTCTCGAAGTCGGTGTGGATGACACCGGCCGCCTGCGGAGCCTTCCAGCCCTTGCCGATCGTCCAGGCACGTGCTTCCTTGGGCCCGGCGGTCAGGTAAGTCTGCAGCCCCAGCGTGTCGAAGCCGATGCGGGCGAGCTGGTCGAGGCCCGACTCGTCCTGGCCGGTGGACGCCAGCAGCTCGGCGGCATCGTCGGGGTCGAGGTCGATCAGCTCGGACTCGATCTTGGCATCCAAGAACACGGCCTTCGCGGGAGCGACGAGCGCGGCGAGCTCGTCCTTGCGGGCCTGGTCGGTGAGGACGGCCTCGTCGACGTTGAAGACGAAGATGAAGGGCTTCGCGGTGAGGAGCCCGAGTTCGCGGATCGGCGACAGGTCGAGACCGGATGCCGAGAGCAACTGCCCGCGCTGCAGCGCGTCCTGCGCGGCCTTCGCGGCATCCAGCACCGAGGGGTCGAGCTTCTTGCCCTTGACCTCTTTCTCGTACCGCGTGATCGCCTTCTCCAGCGTCTGGAGGTCGGCGAGCTGCAGCTCGGCGTTGATCGTCTCCATGTCGCTGGCCGGGTTCACCTGCCCATCGACGTGGACCACATCGTCGTCGGCGAATCCGCGGACGACCTGGGCGATGGCATCCGCCTCACGGATGTTGGCGAGGAACTGGTTGCCGAGGCCCTCGCCCTCGCTCGCGCCGCGGACGATGCCGGCGATGTCGACGAACGACACCGCGGCGGGCACGATGCGCTCGCTGCCGAACACGTCGGCGAGCTTCGTGAGCCGCGCATCGGGAAGGTTCACGACCCCGACGTTGGGCTCGATGGTGGCGAACGGGTAGTTCGCCGCGAGCACCTGATTCTTGGTCAGAGCGTTGAAGAGGGTCGACTTTCCGACGTTGGGAAGGCCGACGATTCCGATGGTAAGAGCCACGGGAGTCCAGGTTACCCGGCCCGCGGTGCCCCCACGGCGTCAGGGACGCCGGGCGCGGAAGGCGTGGGTGACGTAGGGCAGGTCGACCGCTCCCCCGTCGGCGAGTCCGGGGACGGATGCCACGACCCCGTCGACCTCGGCATCGATGCGCGCGCGCTGCTCCGGCGTTGCCGTGATGGTGTCGCTGCGCGAGAAGACGAGGTCGCGCAGCTGCGCGAGGGTGATGCGACGGCTCCACGACCAGGAGCGATGCTCGAGGTCCGCCAGCGGTGCCGCGACGTGCGGGCCACCGGCGGAGATGAGCCGCTCGGCGTTCGACGCTCCCATCGCCGCCGTCAGCCGGTGCACCCAATCGACACGCTCGTCGCGGATGTTCCACACGAGCCCCAGCACACCCCCGACGCGCAGGACCCGAGCGATCTCGCGCGAGCCGGCATCCGGGTCCACCCAGTGCCACGCCTGCCCCATGACGACCGCGTCGAGAGCCGAGTCCGGAAGCGGCAGACGCTCGGCGGTCCCCGCGAACGTCGGGACGCCACGGACGTTCTCGCGCAGCGACGCCAGCATCGCGGCATCCGGATCGATCGCGACCACGTCGGCACCGATCTCGACGACCGCGCGCGTGAGCTTTCCGGTGCCCGCGCCGACGTCGGCGACGCGCAGGGCGCGACCGGGCTCGCGGACGGGGGCGAGCATCCACGCCACCGCCTCGGCGGGGTACTCCGGCCTCCCCGACTCGTAGGCTGCGGCCGCCTGTCCGAACGAGGTCGACTTCTGGCGTTCCGTCATGCGTCGACCCTACGCGCAGGCCCGGGATACCACGCGGGGGCGTCGCACTTCTCGACACCGCGCGGCGCTCGCGCGCGTTCCCGGCGCGCCTCCCCGCCGCGGACGCCACGGCGTCGGAAGGTGGGACCGTGGCTCTGGACTTCACCGCGATCGACTTCGAAACGGCGAATTCCAGCGGCGCCTCCGCGTGCGCTGTCGGTCTCGCCCGCGTGCGAGACGGTCGCGTGGTCGCCACCGCGGCGTGGCTTATCAAACCGCCGGCCGGGCACGATCAGTTCGCCGCGATCAACGTGGGCATCCATGGCATCCGTCCCGCCGATGTCGTCGACGCACCGGACTGGAGCACGCAGCTGGCGCGCCTGACCGCCTTCGCGGGCGCCGACGTGCTCGTGGCCCACAACGCCGGCTTCGACATGTCGGTGCTGCGCCGAGCCTGCGCGGCGACGGGTGACGAGTGCCCGCCGTACCGCTACCTGTGCAGTGTTCAGGTGTCGCGCAAGACCTACACGCTCGACTCCTACCGCCTGCCCCTCGTCGCCGCCGAAGCGGGCTGCTCGCCCTTCGCGCACCACGACGCTCTGGCCGACGCCGTCGCGTGCGCCGAGATCACGATCGACTGCGCCCGACGCGCCGGTGCGGACGACGTCTTCTCCCTCGCCGACCATCTCGGCGTGCGCGTGTCGCAGATCGCGGTCGAGCCCCGGCTCGAGCGCGCCGTCGCCTGATCCCCGCGCGCATCCGGGCGATGTCGGAGGCCTGCGGCACACTGAGCTCATGGATGCCATCGCCCCGATCGTCGCGATCCTCGCCCTCGCCATCGGAGCCGGTGCGGGCTGGTTCCTCGGGTCCGCGCGGGCGACGTCGCGCGCCGCATCCGACCGGGCCGAGCTCGGGGCGCGCGTGGCCGCGGCCGACGCGGCGAAGGCCGGCCTCCAGGCCCAGCTCGAGCACCAGACCACGCTCTACCGCGACCTGGTGGGGCAGACCCGGGCCGAGCAGGCGGCGCGCGAAGAGCGCGAGCGCCGCGAGCAGACGGTCCTGCGCGCGCTCGACCCCGTGCGCGAGACGCTCGACGCGATGCAGCGCAAGGTCGATGGCCTCGAACGCGACCGTGTCGAACAGTACTCCGCGCTCGGCGAGCAGTTGCGCCTCTCCCGCGAGGCCGACGAGGCGCTGCGAGCGACCACCGAAGCGCTGGCCTCGGCCATGCGTTCGGGCAGCACCCGCGGCGTGTGGGGCGAGACCCAGCTGCGCCGCGTGGTCGAGGCCGCGGGCCTCACGCGGAACGTCGACTTCGACCTGCAGTCGTCGATCTCGTCGGACGCCGGCGCCGGACGCCCCGACATGGTCGTCCGGCTTCCGGGCGGCAAGGCCCTCGCGGTGGATGCCAAGGTCCCGCTCGACGCCTATCTGCAGGCCAGCGCGATCCCGGTGACGGCCGCCGGCGACGAGGGCGCACGCCGATCGGTTCTGATGACGAAGCACACGAAGGCGGTCCGTGCGCACGTTGACGCCCTGGCACGGAAGACGTACTGGGCCGGGCTGTCGACCAGCCCCGAGTTCGTCATCTGCTTCCTGCCGAGCGAGTCGCTGTTGTCGGCCGCGCTCGACGACGACCCGACCCTGCTCGAGTACGCCTTCACACGACGGGTGGCACTGGCCTCGCCCGTCAATCTCTGGGCGGTACTGAAGACCGTGGCCTTCACTTGGACGCAGCAAGACGTCTCCGACGAAGCTCGCTCGCTCTTCGCGCTCGGCACCGAACTGTACGAACGCGTCGGCGTGCTCGCGACCCACGCGAGCGACCTGCGTCGAGCGCTGGAGCGGACCGTCGACAGCTACAACAAGTTCGCCGGGTCGCTCGAGTCGCGCGTTCTCGTCACGGCGCGCAAGTTCCCCGGCATCGACGACACGAAGCTGGATGCCGTGGCGGCGCCGTCGGCCATCGAAACAGCACCGCGCCGCTGGACGGCACCGGAACTGATCCCGAGCCAGGGCGAAGACCAGACGAGCGTCAGAGACGACGACGGCGGTGTGACCCACGCCGATCTCGGCGCCGTCCGCGCGCGAGCGGGCCTCCCTCAGGACGAGTAGGAGTGAGCGCCGATCAAGAGCCGCCCGGAACCCAGCTGAGCAGGCTCACCACGGCCGCCGAGACGGCGACGAAGGCACCGACCATCCACCACGCGCTGATCTCGTGGCCCTCGTCGCGGCGCTTACGAAGAAGCACATCGGGACGGCGCGCGGGGTCAACGGCGCTGGCGATGACCGCCTGGGCACCTGTCTGAGGTGCGGTCGAGTTCGTCGGAGCTGTCATGGACGATCCCCCTTCGGGTCTCGGAAGAACGCAGCGTCGCCGTTGACACCGTTGCCAATTCTGCCAGACCGCCCTCTCCGCGGCAGTCACGCTTGCGCAACGACACGCCCGGCTGTACCTGCACGCCGGCTTCCTCTCCACAGGACTCCATCGCGCCGGCATCCGCCCCGCGAGCTGCGGCGCGGTGGTCGGCGCGATGAAGTCTCGGGGAACCGATCCGTCGGCCCCGCGCAGCGAGGGGGTCAGCGAGCGGTCAGAGCCACTTCGACGTGAGGTGTTCCGACGAGATGCGGCGCAGCGTGCCGGACGCGCCACGCAGCACGACACTCTCGGTGTACACGAAGTCGCCCTCGCGGCGCACGCCCTGCACCAGTTGCCCGTCGGTGACGCCGGTGGCCACGAAGATCGTGTTCTTCCCGCGGACGAGGTCGTCGGCCTCGTACACCTCGCCGCCGACCTTCAGGCCGGCGTCGATGCCCTTCTGCTTCTCTTCGTCGTCACGCGGCGCGAGGACGCCCTGGATGTGCCCGCCGAGCGCCTTGATGGCGCACGCGGTGACGATGCCCTCGGGGCTCCCGCCGATACCGACACACATGTCGGTCCGTGCGTTGTGACGGGCGGCGTTGATGCCACCGGCCACATCACCGTCGCTCATGAGGCGCGTGCCGGCGCCGGCCTCACGGATCTCGGCGATGAGCTTCTCATGACGCGGCCGGTTGAGCACCGACACGACGATCTCGTCGACGGGCTTGCCGAGCGACTTGGCCAGCAGACGGATGTTCTCACCGATCGGCAGGCGGATGTCGACCACGCCGACCCCGGCGGGGCCGGTGACGAGCTTGTCCATGTAGAACACGCTGGACGCATCGAGCATCGTGCCGTGGTCGGAGACCGCGATCACCGACAGGGCGTTCTGTCGCCCGGCCGCCGTGAGTGATGTCCCGTCGATCGGGTCGACCGCGACATCGCACCGGGGACCGCGGCCGCTGCCCACGCGTTCACCGTTGAAGAGCATCGGAGCGTTGTCCTTCTCGCCCTCGCCGATCACGATCGTGCCGTCGAAGTTGACCGTGCTGAAGAAGGCTCGCATCGCGTCGACCGCCGCGCCGTCCGCGGCCTCCTTGTCGCCACGACCGATGAAAGGGACCGCGCGGATCGAGGCGGCTTCGGTCGCCCTCACCAGCTCGAGAGCCAGGTTCCGATCGGGATGCAAAGGACTCATGTCGGACGTCAGGCTCACCATGCGGCCCACTGTATGCGCCGCACGTGTGACATTCGAGGGTTTTGCTCCGCTTTCGGCCGAAGGAAACGGCATTCTTAACGCCACGCGAGAACGGACATGATCCTCGCGCTCTCGCGGCGTCACGAACGACGGCCTTCGCTAGAGTGACGATGTCCCCGTCACGACCAAGGAGCACCTCCATGCCCGTCGCCACCCCTGACCAGTACGCCGACATGCTGGACCGCGCGAAGGCCGGCAGCTTCGCGTACCCCGCGATCAACGTCTCGAGCTCGCAGACCATCAACGCCGTGCTCCAGGGCCTGACCGAGGCCGGCTCCGACGGCATCCTTCAGGTCACCACCGGTGGCGCCGACTACTTCGCCGGCCACACCGTCAAGGCCCGCGCGACGGGTGCGCTCGCGTTCGCGAAGTACGTCACCGAGGTCGCCAAGAACTACCCCATCACCGTGGCCCTTCACACCGACCACTGCCCGAAGGACGCCCTGCCCGGATTCGTTCTCCCCCTGCTGGAGGCCTCCGAGGAAGAGGTCAAGGCGGGACGCAACCCCATCTTCCAGTCGCACATGTGGGACGGGTCGGCCGTGCCGCTCGACGAGAACATCGACATCGCCGCCGAGCTCCTCCCCCGCATGAAGAACATCAACGCAATCCTCGAGATCGAGGTGGGCGTCGTCGGCGGCGAGGAGGACGGCGTCGCGCACGAGGGCTCCAACGAAGCGCTGTACACCACGGTCGCCGATGTGACGAAGGCCGTCGAGCGCCTCGGCCTCGGCGAGAACGGTCGCTACATCTCGGCCCTCACGTTCGGCAACGTGCACGGCGTGTACAAGCCCGGCGGCGTGAAGCTGCGCCCCGAACTGCTCGGCGAGATCCAGGACGGGATCGCCGCCAAGTTCGGCACCGGCCCCAAGCCCCTCGACCTGGTCTTCCACGGCGGCAGCGGCTCCACCGACGAGGAGATCGCGCTGGCCGTCTCGAACGGCGTCGTGAAGATGAACATCGACACCGACACGCAGTACGCCTTCACCCGTTCGATCGCCGGGTACATGTTCTCGAACTACGACGGCGTGCTCAAGGTCGACGGCGAGGTCGGGAACAAGAAGCAGTACGACCCGCGCGCGTGGGGCAAGATCGCCGAGTCGGCGATGGCCGTCCGCGTGGTCGAGGCCACGAAGCAGCTCGGCTCCTTCGGCAAGTCGCAGGGCTGAGCCCCGCCACGAACGCCCCGGCTCCGGCCGGGGCGTTCGTGCGTCCGGCATCCGGGTTCCGCGAGACGGACACGCGACACCGCGGGCAGGACGCACGCGGCCGGCTCAGGCGCGGTACATCTGCAGGACCGTGGGCGCGCCGGAGGGCGACGACACGATTGTCACCGGATCGCCCGCGCGGACCTCACCGGCGCGTCGAACGCGCAGGTATGCACCGAGACGGCCCTCATCCGAGAACCGCTTGACCCACCCGCGAGCGGCGGCACCACCCACCCAGCGGGCGAACGTCGCACAGGGCGTGCGCGGCATCGTCACCTCCACTTCGACGCTGTCACCGATGCGCCACACTTCGCCGATGCGTGCGCCGTTGACATCGATGCCCTCCAGTCGCAGGTTCTCGCCGAACCAGCCGGGGGCGAGCTCGCGACCGAGTTCGCGCTCCCAGAACTCGGCGTCGTCCTGCGCGTAGGCGTACACGGCCTTGTCGGGCCCACCGTGGTGCTTCCGGCTCGCCTGAACGTCCGCACGAACGCCGAGGCGCCCAATACGCACGGCGCCCTCGACGGCACGCTTGTCGATCGCGGTCACCCCGACCGACCCGGCATCGGGGCGAAGAGCATGGACAGCGCACACGGCGACGAGGCTTGGCATCCGTCGATGCTAAGGGGTGTCGAACTCCCGGCGCATGACGACGCGATCGCCATCGACGGTGCGGATCTCGATCGCGTCGATCCGGGATGCCGCCACGTCCGTCCCGGCGCTCAGCTCGGTCGTCGAGCCGGGCCCCGCGCGCCAGGTCGAGAGCATCGTGGTCGCACCGGCATCGTCCGTCACGGCGAGAGCGTACGGCCAACCGCCGGGGGGCGCGTCCAGAACCTCACCGGTGTACTCGCAGACGAGATCGATACGCGTCCCCCAGTCGACGGGGGTGAGTCGCACCGACGCTTCCAAGGGCGCCCCGGCGACGTCGTCGAGCAAGTAGACGGTGCCGGCGGTGTCGGCCGGTGCGCTCGTGAGCGCGATGACGCTCGGCACCGCGATGACCAGCGCGGCGGCAGCGGCGGCGCCGGCCGACAGAGCGACCGCCCGGTGGCGACGGCGGCGCGCCGTGCGCACGAAGCGGCCACGAAGGGCGGGGTCGGGGTCGGTCGGTCGGTCACGCCGAACCGGATCGGACGCGTCGATCGCCACGGCCCGCTCGGCCGAGAGTCGGGACAGCAGCCCGGCGGTGGGAGCGAGTTCGGCCACGGCGGATCGGCACAGGACGCATCCCTCGAGGTGCCGCTCGAACTCGCCGCGGTCGGCGGCCGACAGCGCGCCCAGGACGTAGGCGCCGTCCCACGTCGCGAATCGTTCGTGTTCGAGGTTCACCGGGTCACCCCCCGTTCCTGCAGAGCGAGCCGCAGCGCGCGTACGGCGTAGTGCAGCCGGGACTTCACCGTTCCGGCCGGGATCCCCAGCTCCTCCGCCGCCTGGGCGACGCTGCGGCCGCCGTAGTAGGCGGCCACGATGACCGCGCGGTGATCGGGCGTCAGCGTCGCCAGCGCCTCCTCCACGAGGAGCGCGTCGAACATGGCATCCGTGTCGTCTCCGCTCGGCGCCTCCGGGAGCTCGTCCACGGGCAGCTCATGGCGACGACGCGCACTCCGAGCCTCGTCGATGACGAGATTGCGGGCGACCGTGAACATCCACGACCGAAGCCGCGACGGGTCGTCCGCCATGACCCGCGGCGTGCGCCACGCCCGGAGCAGGGTCTCCTGCACGACGTCGTCCGCTCCCGCATGGTCGCCGGTGAGACTCACGACGTAACGCCAGACCGGCGCGGCATGCGCGTCGTACAGCGCGGTCAACTGGGCATGGTCGTTGCGCGCCACCGCCGGCCTCCTCTCGTCGAAGAGAACACGGGATGCCGCGCCCGACGGTTCAGTTCGCGACGACGCCGGTGAGGGCGGAGAGGAAGGCCGGGTCGGCCGTGAGGGCGATCGTGACGCACACGCCCGCCAGGAGCGTCGTGGCGACGAATCCCACCAGCGGGATCCAGAACGCGATGCGGCCGCGACGCAGTCGACGCCACGTGAGCCACGCCGTGAGAACGTACCCGACGCCGTAGACCACGGAGGCCGCGGCTCCCCAGACGTAACCCGCGGAGAGGGCGGTGTACGTCGCATCGACGCCGAGGATCTGAGCGGCGCGTTCCGCATAGCCAGGGAAGTCCTGCAGCTGCACGATCGTCGACACGACCGACACGAGCCCGTAGGCCAACAGCACGAACGTGGCGATCCGATCGGCGAGCGGACCGCGGACGCGAGGGGCGGAGTCGGCGGCGGGTGCGGGCTCGGCGGGCGGGGCGACGCCCGCCTCGAGCGCCTCGGTCACCTCGGGACGCTGGATCCGCGCGCGCTGCTCCTCGGGCGTGGCGTACTCGCCATACTGGGGACGGGGGCGCGACTCGCCGTCGCTCACGCGCGCCCCCGACCACCCAGGGCGCGCTGATCGCGCTTGCCCGAGGCATCCTGACGCAGCTCCTTGGGGAGCGAGAACATCAGGTCTTCCTCGGCCGTGCGAACCTCTTCGACGTCGCGGTAGCCGGCACCGGCGAGCTCTTCGAGCACTTCGGTGACGAGCACCTCGGGTACCGACGCGCCGCTGGTGACACCCACCGTCTCGACGCCCTCGAGCCACTCCTGGCGGACCTCGTCGACGTAGTCGACACGGTAGGCCGCCTTCGCGCCGTGCTCGAGCGCGACCTCGACGAGGCGAACGCTGTTGGACGAGTTCGCCGAACCGACGACGATCACCAGGTCGGCGTCGCGCGCGACCTTCTTGATCGCGACCTGGCGGTTCTGCGTGGCGTAGCAGATGTCATCGGACGGCGGATCCTGCAGCTCGGGGAACCGCAGCCGCAACCGGCGGACGGTCTCCATGGTCTCGTCCACGGAGAGCGTCGTCTGCGACAGCCACACGACCTTGGACGGATCGCGGACCTCGACCGTGTCGGCGTGCTCGGGCGAGTTCACCACGGTGACGTGTTCGGGCGCCTCGCCGGCGGTGCCCTCGACCTCCTCGTGTCCGTCGTGACCGATCAGGAGGATCTCGAAGTCGTCGCGGGCGAATCGGACGGCCTCGCGATGCACCTTGGTCACGAGCGGGCAGGTCGCGTCGATCGCCTGCAGGTGCCGGTCGGATGCCGCGGACACCACCGCGGGCGACACCCCGTGCGCGCTGAAGACGACGTGGGAGCCCTCGGGCACCTCGTCGACCTCTTCGACGAAGATCGCGCCCTTCTTCTCCAGCTCGGTGACGACGTGGATGTTGTGCACGATCTGCTTGCGCACGTACACCGGCGCGCCGTAGCGCTCGAGCGCCTTCTCGACGGCGATGACGGCCCGATCGACACCCGCGCAGTAGCCGCGTGGTGCTGCGAGCAGCACCTTCTTCTGTCCGCGGACCGGGATATCCTGGAGCCGCCCGCGTCGACCCGGGATTCGGGGAACGGGCAGGTGGACGGCAGGTGAGCTCACCCCTCGATTCTACCGGGGCGCCCCTGAACGACGGCCGACCGCCCACCATCGAACCTGACGAGAGACCATGACCTCCTTCCGACCCGAAGCCGTCGAGGGGCAGGCGCCCCCCGCCGACTCCGTGCACCCGCGCGAGTCGCGGAACGATGCGCCCACGTCGGTGTCACGGCTGAACGACACCATCCGCGGGTTCATCGAGCGGTGGGGCTCGGTGTGGGTCGAGGGTGAGATCACGTCATTCAATCGACGCGGCGGCAACGTTTTCGGGCGCCTGAAGGATCTGGGCAGCGATTCGACCGTCGCGTTCCGTATCTGGTCGAGCACGCTCGCTCGACTGCCGAAGGACTTCGAAGTCGGCGACCATGTCGTCGCGTGCGTCAAGGCCGACTACTTCCCTCGCACGGGCGACTTCTCCTTCGCCGTGTCCGCGATGCGTCACGTCGGTCTCGGCGAGCAGCTCGAGCGCCTCGAACGTCTGCGGGTGCAGCTGCGCTCCGAGGGCCTTTTCGACTCCCGCCGCAAGAAGCCGCTGCCCTTCCTTCCGCACTGCATCGGCCTCATCACGGGCGAGAACTCCGACGCCGAGAAAGACGTGCACCGCAACGCCGAGCTGCGGTGGCCGCAGGTTCGCTTCCGCACGCGCTACGCCGCCGTGCAGGGTGACCGGTGCGTCCCCGAGACGCTCGCGGCGCTGAAGGCGCTGGATGCCGACCCCGAGGTCGATGTCATCGTCATCGCGCGCGGAGGCGGCGATCCGCAGACGCTGCTGGGGTTCAGCGACGAGCGCCTCGTGCGCGCCGTGGCGGCGGCATCCACTCCGATCGTGAGCGCCATCGGACACGAGAACGACCGCCCTCTCCTCGACGATGTCGCCGACGTCCGCGCGTCCACGCCGACGGACGCCGCGAAGCGCGTGGTGCCGGACGTCAGCGAGCAGCGTGCGGTGGTGGCGCAGCTGCGGGCACGCCTGACCGGTCGGCTCACGCAGCGCGTGCTGCACGACATCGCCCAGCTGGAGCAGCTGCGTTCGCGGCCGGCGCTGCGCACCCCGCACACGATGCTGACCGCGCGCGCCCAGGACGTGTGGATGCTGTCGACCCGCGGTCGCGACGTCGTGGACCGACGTCTGCAGGCCGAGGATCGCCGGACGCGGGAGCTGCGGGCGTCGCTGCGCGCGCTCTCACCCGAGGCCACGCTCGCGCGCGGCTACGCCATCGCCCAGGTGGAGGGTGGGGGCATCGTGCGCGACGCCGCGCAGGCGCCCGCCGGCTCGCGAGTGGTGGTCACCGTCGCCGAAGGGGCCTTCGGCGCCTCCTCCACGGGTGCGATCACGCCCGATGACTCCCCCTCCGTCGGCGGCCCGCCCGCCGGTCACGCCTAGAATGGATGCCATGACCGCGACGCCCTCCGGCCCCTCCGCCGACGTCGCGTCCCTGTCCTTCGAGCAGGCCCGCGACGAACTCGTCCGCGTGGTCGCCGAACTCGAGCAGGGCGCGCCCACGTTGGAGGAGTCGCTGGCGCTCTGGGAGCGCGGCGAGCAGTTGTCCGCTCGCTGCGAAGAGTGGCTGCTCGGGGCGAAACGCCGGCTCGATGCCGCTCGTGGCGAGGGCGAGGAATCCTGATGGGTCGTGTCGTCGCCGAGCTCGGCCGCCCCGAGACTCCGGAAGAGACGGCGGCCCGCAAGGCCGAGTCCTCCCGCCGCTACCGCTCGAGCAAGACCTTCCGCAATCTCCTGGCTGCGCTGCTGGTGACGGTCGCCGTCGTTCTCGTCGTCATCGCTGCCGTTCCGCGAGGCACACCGGCCCCGCGCCCCGAGCCCGATGTCCCCGCTCTTGCGGCGGACCTGTCCGACGACCTCGGTCGGCCCGCCCTCTCCCCTCAGCTGCCCGACGGATGGCGCGTCAATCAGGCGGTCACCGAAGGACAGGGCGGCATCGAGGCGTGGACCATGGTCTACGTCCGCTCCGGCGAGTCCGGTTTCGTGCGCGTCGCGCAGGGACTCGATACCGGGGAGGAGTGGGTCGCGCAGGTGCTCGGCGGCGCCCCGCGCACGGACTCCATCGAGATCGACGGGATCGCGTGGGATGTCTACGAACCCAGCGATCCCGAACGAGCCGGCAACATCACCTACGCGCTCTCGACCCCGGCCGGACCCGATCAGGTGTTGATCTACGGAGACGCGAGCCCCGAAACCACGGCCATCGCGGCAGCGTCCGTCACCGCGCAGGTGAAAGAACTGAGAGAGATTTCGTGAACGATCGCATGACCCCGCGCGCTGTATGGAACCAGATGCTCGAGGGCAATCGGCGTTTCGTGTCCGGTGAGCCTGCGCACCCGCGCCAGGACGTCGAACGCCGCACCGAACTCGCCAGCTACCAGCGTCCGAACGCCGCCTTGTTCGGATGCTCCGACTCCCGCCTCGCGGCCGAGATCATCTTCGATCAGGGACTCGGTGATCTCTTCGTCGTCCGCAACGCCGGTCAGGTGATCTCCGACTCGGTGATCGGCAGCCTCGAGTACGCCGTGGGCGTGCTCGAGGTCCCGCTCATCGTGGTGCTCGCGCACGACGCCTGCGGCGCGGTCGGGGCAGCGATCGACAGCACCGGCGTCGACGCTCCCACGCTTCCCGCCTACATCTGGCGACAGATCGCCCCCATCGTTCCCGCGGTCCGTCGCGTCCAGCGGAGCGAAGCCGAGGCGGGGCACACCCCCGAGCGCATCGACCCCGAGCTGGTGGGCCGCGAGCACCTGCGCCACACGGTGGCAGACCTGCTGCGCGCCTCCGAACTGATCAGCGAGGCCGTCGCCGATGGCCGGGTCGCGGTCGTGGGCGCCAACTACCGACTCGACGACGGGGAAGCCGTCCCCGTCGTGAGCGTCGGCGACGTGGACGAGTCCCGCGCCGCCTGACAACGCACCACAACGATCTGGAGGAACGACGACGTGACCGACATCGAGTACCGCATCGAGCACGACACCATGGGTGAGGTGCGGGTGCCGAAAGACGCCCTCTACGCCGCGCAGACGCAGCGCGCGGTCGAGAACTTCCCCATCTCGGGCTCGGGGCTGGAATCGACGCAGATCGCGGCGCTCGCCCGCATCAAGAAGGCCGCCGCGCAGGCGAACAAAGACCTCGGCACGCTCGACCCGCGTATCGCCGACGCGATCGCGCAGGCGGCCGACGAAGTGATCACCGGTGCGCACGACGCGCACTTCCCAGTCGACACTTACCAGACCGGCAGCGGCACCTCGTCGAACATGAACATGAACGAGGTGCTCGCCACCCTCGCCACCCGAATTCTCGGCGAGACCGTGCACCCCAACGATCACGTCAACGCCTCGCAGTCGTCCAACGACGTCTTCCCCACCTCCGTGCACATCGCCGTCACGCAGGCTCTCATCGACGACCTGATCCCCGCGCTCGACCACCTGTCCGTCGCGCTCGAGGCCAAGGCCGAGGCATGGAAGGGCATCGTCAAGTCCGGGCGCACCCACCTCATGGATGCCACCCCGGTCACGCTCGGCCAGGAATTCGGCGGGTACGCGCGCCAGATGCGTCTCGGGATCGAGCGTGTTCAGGCCGTCCTCCCCCGCGTGGGCGAAGTGCCCCTCGGGGGGACGGCCGTCGGAACGGGGATCAACACGCCGCTCGGCTTCCCGCAGAAAGTCATCGAGCTGCTCGCCGCCGAGACCGAACTGCCGATCACCGAGGCGAAGGACCACTTCGAGGCTCAGGCCAACCGCGACGGTCTGGTCGAGGCATCCGGCGCCCTGCGGACGATCGCGGTGTCGCTGACGAAGATCAACAACGACATCCGCTGGATGGGCTCCGGTCCCAACACGGGCCTCGGAGAACTGCACATCCCCGACCTGCAGCCGGGTTCGTCGATCATGCCGGGAAAGGTCAACCCGGTCGTCCCCGAAGCCACACTCATGGTCTGCGCCCGCGTCATCGGCAATGACGCCACCGTCGCCTGGGCCGGCGCCTCCGGGTCGTTCGAGTTGAACGTCGCGATCCCCGTCATGGGGACGGCGCTGCTGGAGTCGATCCGTCTGCTCTCCAACGCCATGCGCGTCCTGGCCGACAAGACCATCGACGGTCTGGAGGCCAACGTCGCCCGCGCCGAGGCGTTCGCCGGCATGTCGCCGTCGATCGTCACGCCGCTGAACAAGGTCATCGGTTACGAAGCCGCCGCGAAGATCGCCAAGCACTCGGTTGCCAAGGGCATCACGGTCCGCGAGGCCGTCGTCGACCTCGGCTACGTCGAGCGCGGCGAGATCACCGAAGAGGTGCTCGACGCCAAGCTCGATCTGCTGTCGATGACCCACCCGGGCTGACGCGCACCGGCACGACGCCGAGGAGCGCCATAATCAGAGGATGAGCCGCCGCACGAGAGCAGTGTCGGCGCGCGTACGGCTCCTCGCGGCGATCCTCGGCGTCGTCCTGCTCGGGTTGATCATCACGGGCGGCGTGACGTTCTTCGTGCAGAGCGAACGCGCGACCGCCAACGCCGAGCGACAACTCGACGGGTTCGTGTCGACCGTCGCCTCCAGCGAGCAGGATGCCGTCGCGCTGGTCGCGGCGGCCGTACCGGGGCGAACGGATGGGACCCTGGCGCTTCGCGACGGCACGGTGGTCGCGACGACTCCCGCCCCTCCCGGTCTCGCTCTGTCCGGTGATGCGACGTTCCTCGACGGTCTCATCGACGCCCTGGAGAGCGGTGACACTCGGGGCGAGCTCCCCAGTGCCATCGGACCGTTGCGGTTCGCCGCCGTCGTGGACGGCGATACCGCTGTCGTGCAGGCCATCTCGATGGATCAGCGTCGGGAGCTGGTCACCCTGTCCACCACGACCTACGCGATCGCCGGCACGATCGTCCTTCTCGCGGTAGCGGTGGCGGGTTGGTTCGTCACCGGGCGGCTGTTCTCGCCGCTGCGCAAGCTGCGCGACACCACCGACGCGATCACGATCGCCGATCTCGGCACTCGCTTCACCACCGACGGCGACGACGAGATCGCCGGGCTCACCGCATCGGTGAACTCGATGCTCGACCGTCTGGCGATGTCGGTCGAGGCGCAGCGTCAGCTGCTCGACGATGTCCGGCACGAGCTGAAGACGCCGATCACGATCGTGCGAGGACACCTCGAGACCATGAACCCCGCCGACCCCCACGACGTCATCGAGACACGCGACCTCGGCATCGCCGAACTCGACCGGCTCTCGCGTCTCGTCGACGACATCGACGCGCTCGCCGCGGTGGAGGCCGGGTCCTTGTCGACCGGGGTCGTCGACGTGTCGGCCCTCACCGACCGCGTGGCGGAGATGGTCGCCGCGATCCCCGAGCACACGTGGACGGTGGAGGCCCGGGGACGCGGCCGTATCGTCGGCGACCACGACCGCCTCGTGCAGGCGTGGTTGCAGTTGGCCGACAACGCGGCCAAGTACACGCCCGCGGGCAGCCCCATCGAGATCGGCAGCTCCACCGACGGAACGACGGCCAGCCTGTGGGTGCGCGATCACGGACCCGGCATCCCTCCGGCCGCGCGACACCGGGTGTTCCGGCGGTTCGATCGCGTGTCCACTCGGCGAGGGATCGATGGCTCCGGGCTGGGACTGTCGATCGTGGATGCCATCGCCAAGGCGCACGACGGACACTGCGCGATCACGGACACCCCCGGAGGCGGCGCGACCTTCACGTTGCACGTTCCCCTGGGCGGCGCGCACGCTCCCACCGACCTGCCGACGCCGGTTCGTGCCGGCGACGTGGTGCTGCAGAGAGAGGCCACTGGATGACCCGCATCCTCATCGCCGAAGACGAAGAGCGCATCTCGGCGTTCGTGGCGAAAGGACTGGTGTCCGCGGGGTACCAGACCCTGATCGTCGACGACGGCGCAGACGCCTTGGAGACCGCCCTGGCGGGCGACGTCGATCTCGTCCTGCTCGACGTGGGCTTACCGACCATGGACGGCTTCGAGGTGCTGCGCAGCCTGCGTGGTCAGGGCTCGTCCCTGCCGGTCATCATGCTGACGGCCCGCACCAGCACACGCGACACCGTCGACGGACTGGATGCCGGAGCGAACGACTATGTGGCCAAGCCGTTCAAGTTCGACGAGCTGCTGGCGCGCGTGCGTTCCCGGCTGCGCGAGCCGGTCACGCTGGGGAGCATCACCGTCTCGCACGGCGAGGTCTCGCTCGACGTGCTCAGCCGTCGGGCGACGGTCGGAGGCCGCGAGATCGACCTCAGCGCACGCGAGTTCGCGCTCGCGGAGGAGTTCGTGCGGCATGCCGGCCAGGTGCTGAGCCGAGAACAGCTCCTCAGCCGCGTCTGGGGCTTGGACTTCGACCCCGGCTCGAACGTCGTGGACGTGTACGTTCGCTACCTCCGCGCGAAGTTCGGCGTGGCACGCATCGTGACGGTGCGCGGCGCCGGTTACCGCTGGGAGTAGACCTCCGGAAACCCAAAAGCCCCCGGTGGGGGGAACCGGGGGCTGGGGAGATCGTCTGCGGCGGTCTTCCGTCGTACCCGAAACGCCGGTGACCTGCTCGATGAGCCGACCTCTTATTCATTTATGGGGGGAACCGCCGAGGCGGAGACGAGGTCTCCCTCGCCGATGAGTCCATCGTGGCCGCTGCACGTGAGATGCGGTGAAGCTGGAGATGAGAAAGCTCTCATGAGCGCCCGGGCAGAGAAAAGGGGCCGGGATGCCTGGCATCCCGGCCCCTCATCGAGTCGACCTCAAGAGAGCTCGCCGGCCTCCAACAGGTCGGTCACGAGCGCGGCGATCGCCGAGCGCTCGGACCGCGTGAGCGTGACGTGCCCGAACAACGCGTGCCCCTTGAGCGTCTCGATGACCGATGCGACCCCGTCGTGGCGTCCCACCCGCAGGTTGTCACGCTGTCCGACGTCGTGGGTGAGAACGACGCGGGAGTTCTGTCCGATGCGGCTGAGCACGGTCAGGAGGACGTTGCGTTCGAGCGACTGTGCCTCGTCGACGATGACGAACGCGTCGTGCAGCGAGCGCCCGCGGATGTGCGTCAGCGGGAGCACTTCGAGGAGGCCTCGCGCGAGCACCTCTTCGAGGACGTTCCCCGACACCACGGAACCGAGCGTGTCGAACACCGCCTGACCCCACGGGTTCATCTTCTCGGCCTGATCGCCGGGGAGGTAGCCCAGCTCCTGTCCCCCGACCGCGAACAGCGGGCGGAACACGATGATCTTCTTCTGCTGCTGCCGCTCCAGCACCGCCTCGAGGGCCGCACACAGCGCGAGCGCCGACTTGCCGGTGCCCGCCCGACCCCCGAGCGACACGATGCCCACGTCGGGATCGAGCAGCAGGTCGATGGCGATGCGCTGCTCAGCCGAGCGCCCGTGCAGACCGAAGGCGTCACGGTCGCCGCGGACCAGACGGAACTCCCCGTCGCCGGTGACGCGGCCGAGCGCCGATCCGCGCTCGGAGTGGATGATGAGGCCCGTGTTCACCGGGAGGCCGCGAACGTCCTCGCTCACGGCCACCTCGGCCTCGTAGAGGTCGCTGAGGTCGTCACCGGACACGTCGATCGAGGCGATGCCCGTCCAGCCGGAGTCCATCGCCTGTTCCGCGAGATACTCCTCCGCCGTCAGACCCAGCGAGGACGCCTTCACGCGCATCGGAAGATCCTTCGACACGACGGTGACCTCGGCGCCGTCACGTGCGATGTTCATGGCCACGGCCAGGATGCGACTGTCATTGTCGCCGAGGCGCATCCCCGAGGGCAGGACCGAGGGGTCGGTGTTGTTCAACTCCACGCGCAGGGTGCCGTCGGTGCCGACCGGAACGGGGAAGTCCAGCCGGCCGTGCTCGATACGGAGTTCGTCGAGATGCCGCAGCGCCTGCCGCGCGAAGTACCCGATCTCGGGATCGTGGCGTTTGCCCTCGAGCTCGGTGATCACGACGACCGGGATCACGACCGAATGCTCGGCGAAACGGAAGAACGCCCGCGGGTCGCTCAACAGGACCGAGGTGTCCAGAACGTACGTGCGCAGAGCCTGATCGGCTGAGGCATCCGGTTCCGAAACACTGCTGTCGACGACGTTCCGCTGGTCGTACGGTGCTCGTGCAGTCACAACCCACTCCCGACCCGGGTGTCTCACCCGGCACTCACGAGTCGACCTGTGGGTCACGAGTCGCGATCCGAAGGCCGACTCGACCGGGCTCCGTGCCCGATGACCTCACCGTAAGGCCTGAAACGCACTGCGGGGCGCGCGAACACGCCCGGAAAAGTGACGAGTGCGTTAACGCTGCTACTGCCCGAATCGGCGATCGCGCGTCGCGAAATCGCGGATCGCCCGGAGAAAGTCGACCTCGCGCAGATCGGGGCCGAGCGCCTCGACGAAGTAGAACTCGGAATGCGCGGATTGCCACAGCAGGAAGTCGCTCAGCCGCTGCTCACCCGAGGTGCGGATGACCAGATCGGGGTCGGCCTGTCCCCCGGTGTAGAGGTGTTCGCCGATCTGCTCCGGCGTCAGGCTCGCGGCGAGCTCTTCCAGCGACCCGCCCTGTTCGTCGTGCTTCGCGATGATGCTGCGCACCGCGTCGACGATCTCGCTGCGGCCGCCGTAGCCGACGGCGAGGTTCACGTGCAGACCGGTGTGCGAACGCGTGCGGGCGGTGACCTCGTGCAACACCTCGGCGAGGGCCGGGGGGAGATCGTCGGAGCGTCCGACATGCTGCACGCGCCAATCCGGTTCGTGCGACAGTTCGCGTGCCAGCTCGGCGATGATGTCGATGAGATCGTCCAGCTCGCGCGAATCTCGTTTGCGCAGATTGTCGTTGGACAGCAGATACAGCGATACGACCTGGATGCCGAGATCGTCGCACCACCGCAGGAACTCGTGCATCTTGGCGGCCCCGGCACGGTGCCCGTGGGCCGCGCTGTCGAAACCGAGCTGACGCGCCCAACGCCGATTGCCGTCGATCATCATCGCCACGTGGTGGGGAACCGTCGCCGGCATACGGCGCCGCAGGCGCGAGATGTAGAGCCGGTAGAGGGGGCCTCGCCCCTCGTTCCTCCGCATGCGCGCCACCCGCCTACGCTACCGCGTCGCGGCCTCGGATTCCCGTGCGAAGTGCGTCACCTCCCCCGACGTCGCCGGCATGTACGGACCGGGGTATGCGGAGCGACGTAGGGTCGAAGGGTGACACTTCCCCCCTCCGGCGACGGCCCCGAGATGCCCCAGCTCCCCCTTCTGGAGGCCGGGGCGGTCGGAGCGCAAGCGGACCTCAAGCCCACGTGGCGCGGATGGATCCATGCCGGCACGTTCCCCGTCGCGATCGCCGCGGGCATCGTCCTCATCAGCCTTGCGCAGGGAGCTCCCGCGAAGTGGGCGTCCGCGGTGTTCATGGCCACGTCGATGCTTCTGTTCGGCAACTCGGCCCTGTACCACCGGTTCAACTGGAAGCCGAAGACCAGGGCAGTGCTCAAGCGCATCGACCACGCGAACATCCTGCTGTTGATCGCCGGCACCTACACCCCGCTCGCGGTGCTGGCGCTCCCCACGCCGCAAACGGTGCTGCTGCTCTCGATCGTGTGGGGAGGAGCGATCCTGGGCATCTTCTTCCGGGTGTTCTGGATCCACGCGCCCCGATGGCTGTACGTCGCCCTGTACCTCGCGCTCGGGTGGGCAGCCGTGATGTACATCGGCGACCTGCTGGCCGCCAATGTGGCCATGATGGTCCTCGTCGTGGTCGGTGGCCTGCTCTACACCGCCGGTGCGGTCGTGTACGCGCTCAAGCGCCCGAACCCGTGGCCGGGACACTTCGGGTTCCACGAGATCTTCCACGTCTGCACGGTGCTGGCGTTCCTCTGCCACTGGACGGCGTGCCTGCTGATCGCGCTCGCGCCCGCCTACCACGGCGGCTGATCACGCGGATGCCGCTGTCGCGGCGACCTCCTCAGCCGCGCGGGGCGGCGGGGTCGATGTCTTCGTCGTCGGTCTCGCTGGCGGCCTGAGCGGAACGGGCCTGCTCTTCCGCGTCCAACTCGGCGTTGACCTCTTCGCGATACCGCCCACGACGGATGCGACGCAGCATGTCCCACACCAGGAGGAAGACCGCGACGCCGATGAAGGCGATCGCCGCGAACCCGATCGGGCCCGGCGTGACGATCGAGGGGTCGGGGGTCGACGCGGGGGTGGGCGTGGCCGCGAGGGCCGCGAGCGCGGTGAGCATGAAGTCCTTCGTCCGGGCGGAAGCGCGTAGCCTGGAACTCCAGCCTAAAGCCCGAGGAGACCATGACGACGCAGGCCATGCTCGATGAGCGATACGGACGCGCCCGATCGCCACGGCGCCGTATCGTTCTGTGGAGTGTCGTGGGCCTGCTCGGCGTCGGTCTCACGGCCGCCCTGGCGTGGACGACCGTGTCGAACAGCCTGGCATCCGTCACGGCCACCGACACCGGCTTCACCGTCGCGGATGCCGAAAGTGTGACCGTGTCCTTCCAGATCACCGCGCCGGTGGGGCAGCCGGTGGCCTGTGCGATCGAGGCGCAGGACGAAGACCACGGAACGGTCGGCTGGCGCGTGGTGGAGTACCCGGCATCCGACGACCACAGTCGCGCTTTCACCGAGGAGATCCCCACCCTCGCCCTGGCGACCACGGGTTTTGTCAACTCTTGTTGGGTGCCGTAGGCTTTTTGCTCAAGACGCGCCCCGGCTCGATGCCGGGGCGTTCGACATATTCCCGGCGGGCGCCCATGAATCGCGCCGCATCGCCGGCCCGAACGACGAAGGAGACCACCGTGTCCAGCGACGCTCAGGTGACGTTCCTCACCCAGGATGCCTACGACCGTCTCGCCCACGAGCTCGAGCACCTCTCGACCACGGGCCGCGAAGAGATCGCCAAGCGCATCGAAGCCGCTCGTGAAGAGGGCGATCTGAAGGAGAACGGCGGCTACCACGCCGCCAAGGACGAGCAGGGAAAGCAGGAGGCGCGCATCCGCACCCTGCAGCAGCTGCTGAAGAACGCCAAGGTCGGCGAAGCGCCCGAGAGCACGGGCGTCGTCGAGTCCGGCACCGTCGTGACCGCGCTCATCGCGGGGGGCGAGGAGAAGTTCCTTCTCGGCAATCGTGAGATCGCGGCCGACTCGGAACTCGACGTCTACAGTGAAGCCTCCCCCCTGGGTGAGGCGATTCTGGGGATGAAAGAGGGCGACAGCGGCTCGTACACCGCACCCAACGGCAAGCAGATCTCCGTCGAGATCGTGAAGGTCGAAACCTACTCCGGCCAGTGACTCGGCCATCGCGAGCCGCTCCCCCGTCGGGGTGAGCGGCTCGCGGTGTTTCTGCCACGGATCGGGAGCGGCGAAGCCGTTCACCCCCGATCACTCGACGTGAGAGAAGCGCTCGGCCGCTCCGCCGGTCAGTCGGGAACGACGGTGGCGATGAAGCCCGCTTCTTCCAGCGTGCGGATGACGAGAGCGCGGTGCTCGGCACCGCGGGTCTCGACGCTGAGCTGCAGGATGACCTCGCTGATCTGAAGTCCTTGTCCGTGTCGCGTGTGCAGCACCTCGATGACATTCGCCCCGACCTGGGCGAGCAGCTCCGACACGCGCGCCAGCTGGCCGGGGCGATCGGGCAGAGGAATCCGCAACGACATGTACCGGCCGGATGCCGACAGCCCGTGTGCCACCACACGCTGCAGCAGGAGCGGGTCGATGTTGCCTCCGGAGAGGATCGTCACGGTCGTTCCCGTCGCCTGGACCTTGCCCGCCAGGATGGCGGCGACCCCGACCGCGCCCGCGGGCTCGACGACCTGTTTCGCGCGTTCGAGCAGGACCAGCAGGGCCCGCGCGATGTCATCCTCGGTGACGGTGACGACCTCATCCACGTACTCGCGAATGAGCTCGAACGGAAGGTCTCCGGGGCGGGCCACGGCGATACCGTCTGCGATGGTGGGCGTGGTGGAGACCTGAATGGGATATCCGGCCGCCAGGGATGACGGGTAAGCCGCGGAGTTCTCGGCCTGCACCCCGATGACACGTACGGCGCGTCCCTCGGCGGCCGCACGCGCTTTGACCGCCGCCGCGACCCCGGCGGCCAGTCCCCCGCCACCGATTCCGACGATGACCGTCTCGAGGTCGGGCAGGTCCTCGACGAGCTCGAGACCGAGCGTCCCCTGACCGACGACGATGTCGCGGTGGTCGAAGGGATGAATCAGGACCGCCCCGGTCCGTTCGGCGAACTCGGCGGCCAGCCGGAGCGGGGTCTCGACCGTGGCGCCCTCCAGGATGACATCCGCGCCATAGCCGCGTGTTGCGAGGAGCTTGGGAACCGGAACGCCCAGGGGCATGAAGATCGTGGCCGAGATGCCCAGTTGCTGCGCCGCGAGAGCGACTCCCTGCGCGTGATTGCCCGCGGATGCCGCAACGACCCCTCGCGCGCGTTCCTCGGCCGTCAGCCGCGAGAGGCGGTAGGTCGCCCCGCGGATCTTGAATGAGCCCGTCCGCTGGAGGTTTTCGAGCTTGAGGTGAAGGGGGACGCCGAGCAACTCGGTCAGATGCAGCGATTCGTCCAGCGGGGTTCGCGTGATGATGCCGCGCAGAGTCTGCGCGGCATCCTCGAACTCGGCCAACGTCGGCGTGTGGTTCATGATCTCCTTCCGCGATCCCGCGGCACGGTCTGCCAGATGAGGTCGGCGGAATTCACCGCCGCGCCGTCGTCTCGCCACGCTTTCGTACTGAGGTACACCGCCACCACATTCACGAAGGCGGAGAGAGGCACCGCGAAGAGGGCCCCGGGGATGCCACCGATCATCGCACCGCCGGCCACCACCAGCACCACCGCGAGAGGATGCACCTTGACGGCCGAGCCCATGAGGATGGGCTGCAGGATGTGACTCTCGATCTGCTGAACACCGAGCACCACGATCAGCATGAAGAGAGCGATGAGGGGCCCGTTGTAGACGAGGGCGATGAAGACGGCCAGAGCACCGGTGACGACCGCACCGACGAAGGGGATGAACGCCCCGAGGAACACGAGCACGCCGATCGGTATCGCCAACGGCACTCCGAGGAGGAAGGCGCCCAGTCCGATGCCGACCGCGTCGATCGTCGCGACCAGCAGCTGGGTACGCGCGTAGGTCATGACGGTGCGCCAGCCGGCGCGTCCCGCACCGTCGACGGCGGGGCGTGCGACGCGCGGGAACAGGCGTGTCGTCCATCGCCAGATGCCGGCGCCGTCGGCGAGAAGACACAGCAGGATGAACAGCGTCAGCAACAGGCCCGTGGCGACGTGACCGAGCGTCGTGCCGATCGCCAGGGCCCCGGTCCACAAGACCTCCGCCTGCTCCTGCAGGAACGAACCGGCCTGGCGCAAGCCGTCATCGATCTGCTGCGCGCTCAGGTGGAGCGGTCCGTCGATCAGGTACTGGCGGAACTGTGCCACGGCCTCGATCGTCCGCTCCCGCACCGACCCGAACTGACGCGTGATCTGCCACACGGCCAGCCAGAGAAGACCCGAGATGATGGCGATCGTCCCGAGCACGGTCACGACGATCGCCAACCACTTCGGCCATCGGTGCCGGAGCAGGAAAGAGAAGGCGGGCCACACCAGAGCGGTCACCAGGATCGCGACCAGGAGCGGGACCACCAGGAGCTTGAGCTGGATGACGACCCACACCACGACCCCGATGGCCGCAGCGATCACGAGCAGCCGCCACGAGTACGCGGTGGCCTGGCGCAAGGCAGGCGGTACTCCCGGTGAAAGGTCGCTCGAGACGGTACGCCGTCGCAGGGCGTCGAAGAACGATCCGCGGTCCTCGGGATCGGTTCCGGTCATCCCGTCAGCCTACCGCCGCGGTCCCGGCGAGAACGCCGGGAATGTCGGAGCCGACGTCTACGCTGGCGCCCATGACGCTGTCCCTCCGCCGCGCCGAGGCGCGCCGCATCGCGCTCGCCGCTCAGGGCATCGGTCGCCCCCGCCCCGCCTCCGTCGGGACCCGGCAGGTCACCGCGACGCTCCAGCGCATGCGGATCCTGCAGATCGATTCGGTGAACGTCTTCTCGCGCTCCCACTACATGCCCCTCTTCGCGCGCCTCGGGCCCTACGACACCGGACTCCTCGACGCGGTCGCCTTCTCGCGCCGACCGAGGTGGGTCGAGTCGTGGGCGCACGTGGCATCCCTCGTCGCCGCCGACGATTGGCCGCTCCTGCAGTTCCGACGCGACGACATGCGACGCAAGTACGGAAGCGACGCCTGGGCGGACGCCCACCGCCCCCTGTTGCAGTGGCTGCGAGACGAGCTTGCGGAACGCGGCCCGCTTCGTCCCGCCGAGATCGATCACGACGCCCGGAAAGGGTCCCGCGGGTCATGGTGGGGCTGGGATGACGTGAAGAACGGACTGGAGCGTCTGTGGCTGTTCGGGGAGGTCGCCATCGCGGGGCGACGGGGCTTCGAGAGGCGGTACGCCCTTTCCGCCGACGTGCTGCCTGCGCACGCGCTCGATCGAACGGTCCCCCGCAGCGAGGCCATCGCCGAGCTCGTCCGTCGCGCCGCCGTTGCCTATGGCGTCGCGACCGCGGCCGATCTCGCGGACTACTGGCGCATCCGGGATCGGCCTGCCGTCCTGTCGGCGGTCAACGATCTCGTCGACACCGGTGAACTCATCCCCGTCCACGTCGAGGGTTGGCACAGTGGCGGGCGGCCGGCGCGGGCGTGGCTCCACCGGGATGCCGCGCGCCCCCGGCGGATCGATGCGACGGCGATCCTCTCGCCCTTCGACCCCGTGGTGTGGTTCCGGGAACGGGCCGAGCGGCTGTTCGACTTCGACTATCGGATCGAGATCTACACCCCCGCCGAGAAGCGGCGCTTCGGCTACTACTCCCTTCCGGTGGTCGTCGGTGACGACGTCGTCGGGCGGGTCGACCTCAAGGCCGACCGCGCAGCCTCCGCGCTTCGGGTCCAATCGGCGTGGTGGGAGCACGGCGCGCCCGCCGACGCCGCCGAGCGTATGGCGCTCGAGTTGCGCGCCGCGGCGGCGTGGCAGGGCCTCGAACGAGTCACGGTGTCCCGGTGGGGAGACGCGGCCGACGCCCTGTCCACGGCTCTGGACGCCGAGCGGCACGAACATCCGCGTGCACCGCGCAACGACAGCGCCCCCTCGCCTTTAGGGGGATGAGGGGGCGCGAGGTCACGCGTCAGAACTGCACGCGCGGTGGTTCCGAGATCGCGGCGCCGTCGACCACCTCGAAGAACTCGCGCGCCTGGAAGCCCAGCTGCCGCGCGAACAGATTGTTGGGGAAGACCTTGATCTTCGTGTTCAGCTCGCGCACGCCACCGTTGTAGAACCGGCGCGATGCCTGGATCTTGTCCTCGGTGTCGACGATGGACTGCTGCAGCTGCAGGAAGTTCTGACTCGCCTGGAGCTGCGGGTAGGCCTCGGCCACAGCAAACAACGACTTCAGCGCCTGCTGCATGTGACCTTCAGCGACCCCGGCCTCGGCGGGGCTCTGTGCCGAGATCGTCTCGGCACGAGCCCGCGTGACGTTCTCGAACACCGCCTTCTCGTGTGCCGCATACCCCTTCACGGTCTCGATGAGGTTGGGCAGGAGATCGGCACGCCTCTTCAACTGGACGGTGATGTCACTCCATGCTTCGTCGACACGGACGTTCAAGGAAACGAGCGAGTTGTACGTCGCCCACAGATAGATCCCCGCGATCACCAGGATCGCGACGATCACGATGATGGGGACGAGCCACTCCCACATATTCCGATACTCCGTTCGACGACTGCGGCACAATCCTAACGGCGCGGCTGTCACCCGACAGGGGCCTACGGACGACTCCCAGTGGATACGCACGCGCGGGCGGTGCGCCGCGCCGTCCCCCGTTCAGTGTCCAGAACACGCGGACGGCGGAACCGGGCGTCCGCGTGTCTTGGACACTGAAGCAGGAGGACTACCCACCGCGTCACGGGTCTCGCGTCTGCGTCTGGAGGCCTCGACACCGGTTCAGTGTCCAGAACACGCGGACGGCGGAACCGGGCGTCCGCGTGTCTTGGACACTGAGGCAGGAGGACTGCCCACCGCGTCACGGGTCTCGCGTCTGCGTCTGGAGGCCTCGACACCGGTTCAGTGTCCAGAACACGCCGACGGCGGAACCGGGCGTCCGCGTGTCTTGGACACTGAAGCGACCGCGGAGCACACGGATGCCGAACCGGTACCCCCGGTGGGACTCGAACCCACACCTGGAGCGATTTTAAGTCGCCTGCCTCTGCCATTGGGCTACGGGGGCGGATGCCACGACCCACCGTAGCGCGGCCGCACGCGGCATCCCGAAACGACGAGACCCCCGCGTCATGCGGGGGTCTCGATCGATGTCAGCGGGACGCGCCGACCTTCTCGGGCTTCTTGTCCGCCGGGGCCTCGGCCGCAGGCTGCGCGGGGCGCGGGCGAGCCGCGAACTCCTCGAACGCCGCGCGGGGGTTCTGGACGGTCTCGAGGGACACGGTCTCGCGGCCGTGAAGGAAGTTCTGCATCCAGTCGCCCACGACGCGGAACTTGCGCTCCCACGTCGGCATGGCCAGGCCGTGGTAACCGCGGTGCGCGAACCACGCGAGCAGACCCGTCAGCGCGATCTTGCCCGACTGGAACGCGCCGTTGTACAGCCCGAGCCCCGCGACCGCGCCGAGGTTCTTGTGGAAGTACTGCTTCGGCTCCTCGCCGCGCAGGACCGCGACGAGGTTCTTCGCCATGAGCTTGCCCTGGCGCACCGCGTGCTGGGCGTTGGGCACACAGAAGCCACCCACACCGCCACCGGAGAGGTCGGGCACAGCCGACACGTCACCGGCGGCCCAGGCGCCTTCGACGATCTCCTCGTCCGTGCCCACGCGCAGATCGGGGCGCGTACGGATGCGACCGCGCTCCTCGACAGGGAGGTCGCTCCCGCGGACGACCGTCGGGTTCGCCATGACGCCCGCGGTCCAGATGATGAGATCGGTGGGGAGCTGCTCACCGGTGGAGAGCTCGACCACACCGTCGACTGCGCCCTTGACCTGCGTGTCGAGGTGCACGAATGCACCCTTCTTCGCCAGATCGGCCAGCACCCACTCGCTCGTCTTCTGCGACACCTCGGGCATGATGCGCCCCATCGCCTCGATGAGGTGGAAGTGGGTGTCGTCGAAGGACAGCGTCGGGTACTGCTTGAGCAGCGAGGACGCGTAGGCGCGGAGCTCGGCGAACACCTCGATGCCCGCGAAGCCGCCACCGACGACGACGACGGTCAGCAGACGGTCGCGCTCGGGACCAGCAGGCAGCACCGAAGCCTTGTCGAAGTTCGACGTGAGCCGGTCGCGGATCGCGACGGCCTCTTCGATGGTCTTGAGCCCGATCGCGTTCTCGGCGATGCCGGGAATCGGGAACGTGCGAGACACCGCACCGGCGGTCACGACGATCTGGTCGTACTCCTGCTGCCACGACTCCTCGCCGGCGATCGGCGTGATCGTCGCGGTCTTTCGGGCGTGCTCGATGCCCGTGACCTTGCCCGCGATGACGGTCGTACGCTTGAGGTGCCGCCGCAGGCCCACCACGACGTGGCGAGGCTCAATCTCGCCCGCAGCGACCTCCGGCAGGAACGGCTGGTACGTCATGTACGGCAGCGGATCGACGAGGGTGACCTCGGCCTCGTTGCGGCCGAGAAGCTTCTCGAGCTTCCACGCGGTGTAGAAGCCCGCGTAGCCTCCGCCGACGATGAGGATCTTGGGCACGGTGCTGGTCACGATGGAAGAGACTCCTGGTTTGTGATGCGGCTCGGCTCGCGAGGAGTGCGCGCCTGTCGGATTCGCCGGGCAGCAGCACTGACGCCGAGCAGGATCATTATAGCGGCGAGGGTGCCGCCCGCGAGTGGAAGCGTCCCGTACAGCAGGCTGTCGCGCGTCGGGAGCAGGGGGGATGACGCGCGGGGCGCGGAATCCGCGGGCGGGAGCGGCGGGATCTCGACGGGTGCGGTGGTGGGCTCACCGGTGGGGGCGGGAGCGTCCGCACGCCGGTACAACCGCACCCATTCGGCCAGGTCACCGAGCGGATTCGACGACACCGAGGGCACGTTCGTCGCCGACACCGCGGCCTCCGCGTCGATCAGACCATAGCCGTACAAGGGGTCTTGGCCGGCCGCCGCCCCCGGGACCGGTGCCGCGGTGCGGATCAGACGGTTGAGCACGTTGTTGGCATCCAGCTCGGGATGGGCGGCGCGGACCAGAGCCGCAACGCCGGAGACGATCGGCGCAGCCCCGCTCGTCCCGTTCCACTGGACGAGCGTGCCGTCGGCCGACACGCCGAGCAGACGCTCGCTCGGTGCGGACAGACCGATGGTGATGCCCTGCGTGGAGGCATCGTTGCTCGCCCTGCCCGACGGGTCGACCCCACCGACGGCGAGGACACCCGGGATCGTGGCGGGCGCTCCGACGCGGGACGTCCCGCTCCCGCGGTTCCCGGCCGCGACGACGACGACGACATCATGCTCGAAGGCGTACTGGAAGGCTTCGTCCCAACTGGGGTCCCAGTCGAGGGTGTTCGTGGTCAGCGACATGTTGATGATCGTCGCGCCCTCGTCGACCGCCCACCGCAGCGCGTCCACGATCTGCTCGGTGAAGGGCTTCGAGGTGGTGGCCCCGAAGCCGACCGAGATGGAGAGCAGCTCGGCTTCGGGAGCCACCCCGATCATCCCGCGCCCGTTGCCGGTGCCCCGCGAGGCCGCAAGCGAAGCGACCCAGCTGCCGTGATTGGAGTCCACCGCCCCGACGGGCGTGCGCCCGTCCGGAGCGCCGACACCCGATACATCGGTCCCCGCCGCGACAGCGCCGGTGAACTCGACGGGCCCGCGCGCGATACCGGTGTCGATGACGGCGATCTTCTGTCCCGCTCCGCGCGTGGTCTTCCACGCGTCGCGGATGCCGTACTGGTCGAGCCAGTACTGGGCGGCGCGGACCGGGTCGGTGGGATCCTCGGGCACCGGGGCCGCCGTCGCACCCGTCAGCATGACCGCCCCCAGGACGACGGATGCCACGGCCGCGACGACGCGTCTCATCCGCCCGCTCCGGGGGTCTCGCACTCGCAGCGCTCCGGCGACCAGGTGCCGCGCGCGAGCGCACGGTCGCCCACGGGGTTCACACCGGGTCCGGCCGCCAGAGCGTGCCCCGCGAGGGCGTGCAGGCACTTCACGCGCGTGGGCATTCCTCCCGCGGAGATGCCGGCGATCTCTTCGGGCTCGCCGTAGACGGCTCGATCACGCAGGTAGGCCTCGTGCGCAAGCGTGTAGGCGGCCCGCAGTTCTTCGTCGTTCGCGAGTTCGTCGGTGAACTCCTTCATGACGTGACCGGCCTCGAGCACCGACATCGCCGCCGTCGCAGCCGGGTGCGTGAGGTAGTAGAACGTGGGGAACGGGCTTCCGTCGTCGAGCCGCGGAGACGTCGCCACGACGGTGGGGTTCCCGCACACGCACCGCGCCGCGATGCCGACGACACCGCGCGGAACCCGGCCGAGCTGGGACCGCAGCACGTCGAGATCGGAGTCGGAGGCCGGGGGCAGGGGCGGGGTGCTCATTCCCTCCAGGGTACCCGGCGCCCCCGACGTCCGCGGCAGAAGAGGCGTGCGCTCACGGCGTCGGCGCCGGAGTGGGCGCGGGATCGGGCACGCCGATGGACGGCACGACGACCTGAGCCGCCCCGGCGGAGGTCACCGACCGCACGAGCTGCGACATCCAATCGGTGCGCGTCTGCTCGACGTCTTGCGAGACGTCCTGTTGTTCCTGGGGGGTCGCGGATGCCGGAAGATCGTCGTCGATGAGATACACGACCTCGCCCGGCAGTGTGTAGTAGAGCCGCTCCCGCGCCTGCGTGGTGATGTAGGCAGGGTCCGACCAGCGCTCACGCTGGGATTCCAGATCGGCGACTTCGTTCTGGCTGAGAGCCACGGCATTCTGCAGCGCGAGGATCCGCTGCCGCTGCTCCATGTACGTGCCGACGGTCGGGACCAGCACGAGGGTTCCGAGCACCACGAGGCCCAGCATGATGACGACGAAACCCGAGATGCGAAGCCCGCTCAGCCATTCGCGCACATCGACTCGGCGGGGCCGCGAGCGCTCGGCCTTCGGCGCCCCGGAGCGCTCCCGCGGCGACCGTGCCGAGCCGTGGGGCCCCGGCGCCGCGTCGTTCCGGCCTCGGGGACGGGTGGGGAGCGTCGGTCGATCCACGACGGCTCCTTCCTCGCCCGCCGCAAGGTACGCACCGCGGGCAGTGACCCAGCCTATGCGGCGCGGGGAAAGTGCCCCCGTGACGCGCCGCGCTCCCGGCATCCGCTCGGCGGATACCACGAACGACGGAGGGGGGGAGCCGCACGGCTCCCCCCTCCCAGAAACGCGGGTTGCGTTCAGCCCTTGAAACGGGGGAACGCGGACCGGCCGGCGAAGACGGCGGCGTCGCCGAGGTCTTCCTCGATGCGCAGCAGCTGGTTGTACTTCGCGACGCGCTCGCTGCGGGCGGGGGCACCGGTCTTGATCTGTCCGGCGTTCACCGCCACGGCGAGATCGGCGATCGTGGTGTCCTCGGTCTCGCCCGAACGGTGCGAGAGCATCGACGTGTACCCGGAGCGGGTGGCCAGGGCGATGGCATCCAGGGTCTCGGAGAGCGTGCCGATCTGGTTGACCTTCACCAGCAGCGAGTTGGCGACGCCGCGGTCGATCCCCTGCTGCAGGCGGGTGGGGTTGGTGACGAACAGGTCGTCGCCGACGAGCTGAACCTTCGAACCGATCGCGTCGGTCAGCTTCTTCCAGCCGTCCCAGTCGTCCTCGGCGAGGGCGTCCTCGATCGTGACGATCGGGAAGTTCGCGACGAGGTCGGCGAAGTAGTCGACGAGCTCGTCGACGCTCCAGGCCTTGCCCTCGACCGTGTAGACGCCGTCCTTGTAGAACTCGGTGGCGGCGACGTCGAGGCCGACGGCGATATCGGTGCCGGGGGTGAAGCCGGCCTTCTCGATCGCGCGGATCAGGAAGTCGAGACCCTCACGGTTGCTGGGCAGGTCGGGGGCGAAGCCACCCTCGTCGCCGAGACCGGTGGCGAAGCCGGCGGCCTTCAGCTCGCCCTTGAGGACGTGGTAGACCTCGGTGCCCCAGCGGAGGGACTCGCCGTAGGTGTCGGCGCCGATGGGCGCGAGGAAGAACTCCTGGAAGTCGATGCCGTTGTCGGCGTGCTCGCCACCGTTGATGACGTTGAACAGCGGCACGGGCAGCAGGTGGGCGTTGGGGCCGCCGAGGTAGCGGAACAGCGGAAGGTCGGCGCTGTCGGCGGCGGCCTTCGCGACCGCGAGCGACACGCCGAGGATGGCGTTGGCGCCGGTGCGCGACTTGTTGTCGGTGCCGTCGGTCTCGATCAGGATCTCATCGATGATGCGCTGCTCGCTGGCCTCGACGCCCTCGATGGCCGGACCCAGCTCGTCGACGACCGCGGCGACGGCCTTGAGCACGCCCTTGCCGTTGTAGCGGCTCTTGTCGCCGTCACGGAGCTCGTACGCCTCGAAGGCACCGGTGGATGCGCCGGAGGGGACGGCCGCGCGCTGAACGATGCCGTCGTCGAGGAGCACCTCCACCTCGACGGTCGGGTTACCGCGCGAATCCAGGATCTCGCGCGCGTTGACAGCCTCGATAAGTGCCACGAAGGACTCCTCGTTGGTTCTGGGTGTGAGAGGGCGGAGCGTCGTCGGTCCGCTTCGAGTCTAGTGATCACGGTCGCCGCTCGTGTGGCCGGGTCCGCGCGCCGCCTGGCACTCGACGCCGGACGCGGCTGCGGGACGGGAACACGCGGGCGGTCAGGACGACACGGACGGGACCTCGGATGCCACGGCGTCCGTCAGCACGGCCACGGCGAGACCGTCCCACCCCTTGCGGTCGAGCGTCTGCAGGGCCGTCGCATCGAATCGCGGGTCCTCCCCCAGCATCACGACGCCCGCGCGGGCACCGGCGACCTTCGTGTCCCCCGGGGGCGGGTCGGCGACCGCGCCGGCACGCACGACGTTGTCCAGAACCACCACCGTGCCGGGCCGCCCCAGCCGAGCGGCCCAGTCGAGGTAGCCGGGATTGGACTCCTTGTCGGCGTCGACGAAGACGAAGTCGAAGGGGTCCTCGCCCACGAGGGTGGGAAGCACGTCGAGACCTCGGCCCACGCGGATGTCCACACGGTCGGCGACCCCGGCACGCTCGAGGTTGGCCCGGGCGATGCCCGCGTTGCGCTCCTCGGCCTCGATCGTGACGACCCGTCCGCCCTCGGGGAGCGCGCGGGCGAGCCAGATCGTCGAGTACGCACCGAGGGTGCCGATCTCCAGCACCCGTCGGGCACCGCTGATGCGAACGAGGAGGTGCAGAAGCTTGGCGTTGACCGGCGCCACCTCGATCGCCGGGAGTCCGGCGTCCTGCTGCGCGGCGAGCGCGGCATCCAACGCGGGATCCGCACCGATGAGAGTCTCGGTCAGAAAGGCATCGACATCGTCGTGGAGGGGCACGTTCTCAGCCTGACGGCCCGGACCGCGCCGGTCAACGGCGGCGTGGGACGGAGGCCGGATGCCATGACCCCGGGGCCGCGATCGCAGCGGTGTCCGGGGGCGCCGGTGCGGGAGCCGAGCGGCCGGAGGGCGGTCTAGTCCCGGCCCGCCGCCGCCGGGGATTCCGCGGTCAGGGCGGCGAGAACCGCGGGGAGGAGTGCGTCTGCGGTCCGCCGGTAACCGAGCGCGCTGGGATGGAAGCGGTCGACACTGAACATCTCGTCGGGGCGTTCGGCGAAGACCGGACCGACCGCCCGTGCGAGAGGGACGACACGCCCGCCCGCCCGGCGCACCGCGGCGGCCTGAGCGGCGGCCAGTTGACGCGACGACCGCGCCGCGAGGGCCCGCAGCGGCTGCGGGATCGCGCGCAGCGTGCCCAGATCGGGACAGGTGCCGACCACGACGGGCACTCCCCCACCGCGGAGGGTGCGCACGACGGCTTCGAGTTGCGCCGCCGCACGCGCGGCCGGAACACGGTGCGTGACGTCGTTGCCTCCGACGACGATGACGGCGACGTCCGCGCGGTAGCCGTCCGGGAGGCCGTCGAGTTGCCCGGCGAGCGCCGACGTCTCGGCTCCGACCACCGCCGCCGTGTGCAGCCGCACCGACCGACCCTGAGCGCGGGCGATGCCCTTCGCGAGGCGCGCGCCGAGCGTGTCGCGCCGATGGCCGGCGCCCAGACCCGCCGCGATCGAATCGCCGAGCAGAAGGAGCTCCAGCGGCGGCCCCGGATGCTTCTTGCGGCGCCACACCCGGTCGGCATCCAGAGCCTGCTCTCCGAGCGGCTTCCCGATGCGTCGCCGCGCGATCGCGGCCTGACGGACGATGAGCGTGCGCACGCCCACCGCGGCGGCGCCGACGAGCGCCGCCGACGAAGCGGCCGCGACGGTGATCGGACGGCGTGTGCGCATGAGGCGATCTCACCGCGCGGCGGTGAACGGGCGGTGACGCGACCGCCGGGTCAGTCGAGCGGCTTGATCTCGAGGGATTCCGCGGTGGTGTCCGCGCTCACGGTCGCGAAGGACATGTATCCGTCCGCCCGCGAACGCTCGAGCAGGGCCTTGAGGTTCTTGGAGCGCTGCTCGAGCCGCACCCGCGTCCCGGCGGACACGAGATCGGCTTTCAGTCGCAGCAGCGTCGTGAGCGGCACATCGCGGTCGTGCACGAGCACGAGCGAACGAGACCCGGAGTCCTCGGCATCCTGGAGCAGATCGACGATGCGCTCGAACCCGATGGAGAAGCCCACGGCGGGCACGTCCTGTCCGAGGAAGCGGCCGATCATGCCGTCGTACCGGCCCCCGCCCCCGAGCGAGTAGTCGACGCTCGGGTGCGCGAGCTCGAAGATCGTGCCGGTGTAGTACCCCATCCCGCGGACGAGGAACGGGTCGAACCGCAGGGGGGCGTCGGCACCACGCGCGGCGGCGACCGTCTCGCCGAGTCCGACCAGGTGTTCGACGACGTCGTCCGGGATGCCGGCGGGCAGGGCCGCACGGATCCCGGCGTCGTCGAAGGCGGTGTCCGCGGCCTGCGGACGGTCGAGGTAGGCGGCGAACGCGTCGACCGCGGCGGCGGTCGCGCGGCGCTCGCGCAGCTCAGCGACCACGCCCGAAGCACCGACCTTGTCGAGCTTGTCGATGGTGATGAGCACGCCCGGCCGCTCGTCCGGGGCGAAGCCGAAGACATCCAGCATCGCGTCGAGCGCGCGGCGGTCGTTCACCCGGATCGTGCCGCCCTCGAGGCCCAGCGCGTCGAGCACGTCGAGGCTCGCCGTCATCAGCTCGGCCTCGGCGCGCGGCGTCGCGTCGCCGATGATGTCGATGTCGCACTGCACGAACTGGCGGTAGCGCCCCTTCTGCGGGCGTTCGGCCCGCCACACGGGCGCCATCTGAATGGCTCGGAACACCGAGGGCAGCTGCGCGCGGTGGGTCGCGTAGAAGCGCGCCAGCGGAACGGTCAGGTCGTAGCGCAGACCCAGGTCGGCCAGGGCGGCGGGGTCATCGGCCGCGGCGCGGATCGCCTCGGCATCCAGTCCGCGCTTGAGCACGCTGAAGGACAGCTTCTCGTTGTCGCCGCCGATACCGGCGTGCAGACGCCCGTACTCCTCGACCACCGGGGTCTCGATCTCGTCGAAGCCGTGCGCGCGATAGCGCTCGCGGATGACGGCGAGCACGCGCTCGCGCCGGGCCTTGTCAGCGGGGAGGAAGTCGCGCATGCCGCGCGGCGGGTTCACGGATGCCACGGCTCCATTGTTCCAGGCCCCGCACCGCCCCTCGTCCGGCCCGGCCCCGTCCGGCCCGGCGCCGAACGCACACGATGCGGTCGAACGCACACGATGCGGGAGGCGCGAATGTATGCGTTCGACCCGATCGTGTGCTCTCGCGCGGCTACTCGGCGGCGCGGACCTCGGCGCGCAGGGCGCGGAGGCGACCCCGGAGGGCGCGGTCGGCATCCCAGCCGTGCTCGCGGGCGAGCTGCACCAGGGCGAGCAACGCGTCGCCGAGCTCGGACTCGTCGGCGGGAGCCAGGGGCGCACGGCCCGCAGCCACACCCACCTGCGCGGCTTTGCCGAGCACCTTCTGTGCCAGCGCGAGGGAGGGCATGTGGTCGGAGACGCCGTCCAGCACGCTCGTGCGCTCGCGCTTCTCGGCCGCCTTCGCGGCGTTCCAGTGCACCAGCACCTCTTCCGGGGTGGATGCCACGGCGCCGGCGAACACGTGAGGATGGCGGCGCACCATCTTCTCGGTGAGACCACGCGCCACGTCGTCGATGTCGAACGGATCCACGGGATCGCCGGCCGCGATCTCGGCATGGAAGAGCACCTGCCAGAGCAGGTCGCCGAGCTCTTCCCGCAGATCGGCCCGCGTGCCGGACTCGACGGCGTCGATCACCTCGGCACTCTCCTCGACCAGGTACGCCACGAGGTCGCGGTGGTCGATCGTTCGCGTCCACGCGCAGCGTTCCCGCACCGCCCGCATCGTCTCGGCGGCCTGCCGCAGGGCGTCCTCGCTCACGGCCCCTCCTCCCGCGGCATCCGTGCACCGCTGTCCCGAGTATCCCCCGACTTTCCGTCGCCCGCCGAGGCCCGTCACAACTCCTGAAGATTCCGCCTTCCGACGCGGCGCGCGGTCGCCCGTCGATGGCGTGCCGGAGTTGTGCCGGGCCCCGGGGCGACTCGGCGAAGGAGATTCCGGATGCCATCACCCCCGCGGGCGCGAAATGCTGCGGCATCCGCAGCCTGACGTCGGACAATCTCCTGCGTTGCGTCCTCGCGACGGGGCGGGAGGGACCCGTGTCATCTGGGCGCAACGCGACGCAACTACTCTGGGGCGTGTGCGTGAACTGACCCCGACCGAGGCGATCGACCTCGTGGGCCGCTTCGAAGCCGGCCAGGAGCTTCCCGAGCAGATGCGTGCCGATGTGCGCCTCCTCGGCTCGCTGCTGGGCCGTGTGCTGCGAGAGAGCGGCTCCCCCGGCCTGTACGACGACGTCGAGAAGCTGCGGACCGCAACGATCCAGGCCTACACCGACGAGACGCCCGAGGCGTTCGAGCGGGCTGCGGACATCGCCGACGGGTTCTCGATCTCCCGCGCCGACGAGGTCGCGCGTGCGTTCACCGCGTACTTCCACCTGGTCAACCTCGTCGAGGAGCACCAGCGCGTGCGTGTGCTGCGCGAGCGCGGCGACCGCCCGTCGCGCTCGGGCACGCCCGACACGATCGCCGCCGCGTTCGAGCGCCTGTCGAGCGAGGTGGGTGAGCAGACGGCGCTGTCGCGCCTGCAGGCGCTGCGTTTCCACCCGGTCTTCACCGCCCACCCCACCGAGGCTCGGCGCCGGGCGATCTCGACCAGCATTCGGCGGCTCTCGGAGCTGCTCGGCGAGCACGACGCCGCCGGCGACAACGCCGGTGAGACGCGCCGCACCGAACGTCGCATGCTCGAAGAGATCGACACGCTGTGGCGTACCGCGCCCCTGCGCCGCGAGAAGCCCTCCCCGGTCGACGAGGTGCGCTCGGTCATGGCGGTGTTCGACGAGACGCTGTACACCGCCGTCCCGCGCGTGTACCGCCGCATCGACGACATCCTCCAGGGCGACGACTCGGGGGCCAAGGCCCCCATCGTCAAGCCGTTCGTCCGCGTCGGTTCGTGGGTCGGCGGCGACCGCGACGGCAATCCCTTCGTCACGGCATCCGTGACCCGCAAGGCCGCCGCGATCGCGAGCGAGCACGTGCTCCTGGGCCTGGAGCGCACGACCCAGCGCGTCGGGCGCGGCCTCACGCTGGATGCCGAGACCACGCCGCCCAGCGACGCCCTGGTCTCGCTGTGGCACCGTCTGCGCGCCGCCGACGAGGACGCCGCGGCGGAGATCGCCGAGCGCTCCCCCGCGGAGCCGCACCGCCGGATCCTGCTACTCATCGCGCGCAAGATCGCCGCGACCCGCACGCGCAACGCCGACCTCGCCTATCGTGACCCCGAGCACCTGCTCGCCGACCTGCGCACGGTGCAGGACTCCCTCGTCGCCGCGGGTGCCGCGCGCCAGGCCTACGGTGCGCTGCAGCGGCTGGTGTGGCAGGTCGAGACCTACGGCTTCCACCTCACCGAGCTCGAGGTGCGCCAGCACTCCGCCGTGCACCGAAAGGTGCTCGACGAGCTCCGCGCGGGTGGCGAGCGCAGCGAGCTGGCCGACGAGGTGCTCGAGGTCTTCCGCTCGATCGCCTACGTGCAGGAGCGCTTCGGTCCCCGCGCGGCCGGCCGGTACATCGTCTCGTTCACGCAGTCGGCCGAAGACCTGGCGAACGTCCACGAGCTCGCGACGTACGCGATGGGCCCGGGCGAGCCGCTGCCCGTGCTGGACGTCATCCCGCTGTTCGAGACCTTCGCCGACCTGCAGGCGGCCCCCGGCATCCTGGCCCAGATCGTCGAGCACCCCGCGTTCGTCCGACGACTGGATGCCACGAACCGCCGCCTCGAGGTCATGCTCGGCTACTCCGACTCGTCGAAGGACGTCGGTCCGGTGGCCGCGAACCTCGCGCTGTACGAAGCGCAGGCGAAGATCTCGACGTGGGCGCAGGCCGAGGGCATCGAGCTGACACTGTTCCACGGACGCGGCGGAGCGCTCGGCCGCGGCGGCGGCCCGGCCAACTCCGCGATCCTCGCTCAGCCGCCGCACTCCGTCGACGGTCGGTTCAAGCTCACCGAGCAGGGCGAGGTCATCTTCGCCCGCTACGGCGACCCCGACATCGCGATGCGCCACATCGACCAGGTCGCGGCGGCCGTGCTCACGGCATCCTCCCCCTCGATCGAGCGCCGCAACCGTGGTGCGGCCGAGGCGTTCGCCGACGTCGCCGCCACGATGGACGTCGCCTCCCGCGAACGCTTCTTCGCCCTCGTGAAGGCCCCCGGCTTCGCACCCTGGTTCGCCACCGTCACGCCGATGGAGGAACTGGGCCACCTCGCGCTCGGGTCGCGACCGGCGCGCCGCGGCCTGTCGGTGGAGTCCCTCGAAGACCTCCGCGCCATCCCGTGGGTGTTCTCGTGGACGCAGGCACGCATCAACCTGGCGGGCTGGTTCGGTCTCGGCACCGCGCTGGACGCGGTGGGCGACGAGCACCGCCTCCGCGACGCGTACGAGCAGTGGCCGCTGTTCCGCACGATGATCGACAACGTCGCCATGAGCCTCGCGAAGGCCGACGCGCGCATCGCGCGCCGCTATCTGGCGCTGGGCGACCGCGACGACCTCGCCGACCTCGTCATGGACGAGATGCTCCTGACCCGTTCGTGGGTCGAACGCATCACGGGCGGCGCCCTGCTGGAGAACAAGCCGGTCCTCCAGCGTGCCGTGAAGATGCGCAGCCCGTACGTCGATGCCCTGTCACTGCTGCAGCTGCGTGCACTCCGGGCTCTCCGCGATACGCAGGCCGAGAACGCGACACCGGATGCCGAGCACCAGCGCCTCCTGCTGCTGTCGGTGAGCGGCGTGGCCGCCGGCCTGCAGAACACCGGCTGAGCGGCATCCCGGCGAGACCGCCGTCCCGCTTCAGTCGAGACGGCGGTCGGCCGCGTGGCGCGCGAGGCTGCGCCCATAGCGCTCGGTGAGCTGCACCATGAGATCCGGCGTCTCGCGGTCGAGACCGAAGACGTAGCCGGGGAAGTCGAGCTCCTTCTGGGCGGCCCAGATCTCGTCGTGCCGGTCGGGCGGGAGGATCCGCAGGGGATCGCCGACGGCCACCCATCCGATCGGCACGACCGTTTCGCGGGGCAGGACGGTCCGGAGGTGGACGACCGCGTTGATGCGGACCTCGGATCGGTCACCGATCTCGGCGCCGTTGAAGACGCGCGTGCCCGTGGCCAGGAACACCTCGTCACCGATCTCCGCACCCGCGACGCTTGCCATCGGACCGATGAGGGTGTGCGCCCCCACGTGCACCGCGTGAGTGGAGCTGGCGCGCAGGAGGGCGTTCTCCATCACGATGGTGTTCTCCCCCAGCACGATCCGGCTCCCCTCGGCGGTGATGACCGCGCCGTGGAGGACCTGGCATCCCGGGCCGATCGTGACATCGCCACTGACGACCGCAGTGGGCGCCACGACGGCGTCGGGATGGATGCGGGGCTCGGCCCCGAGATGAGCGAAGCGCATGAGCGGCGTCCTTCCCCTCGATGGGCGTCAGCGTAGTCCCGCGACCGGTCCGCGGCGAGATCACCCGCGGTCGTACGAGAAGACGTCGTCGATGCCCACCCCGAACTCCGCGGCGATCTGGAACGCCAGTTCGAGACTGGGCGAGTAACGGCCCTGCTCGATCGCGATGACCGTCTGACGCGTCACGCCCAGCCGCCGCGCGAGTTCCGCCTGCGTCATGCCGGAGGTGTCGCGGTGGTCGCGGATCGCGTTGCTCACCCGCGTGGGCTTGGCCATCACGGCATCCCCCGGCGGTACAGCGCCAGACGGGCCATGCTGCCGATGATCGCCGAGAGCGCGAAGCCGGCGTACACCGCGTTGGCGATCCAGAACCACGGCGCCTGCACGGCGCACAGCACGAGGGCCGCGAGTCCTCCGAAGACCAGGAACGCCTGACCGACGCGGTCCCCCAGGGTGGCGATCTCGCGGTCTCGGACGTCGGACCGGTGGTCGGTCTCGGGATCCCGCCGCGACAGGACGATGCCCCACACGATGCTGAGCACGATGGCGACGACGATGCTGGCGACGATCGTGGATGCCATGGGCCACACCCAGTCGATGCGGTCGACGGGGGTGTCGCGAGAGGCCCACAGCATCCACACGACGTACACGGCGATGCCGGGCACGCTGGCGATCAGCCCCGCCCAGGTGTTGCGCTCTTCGAACGACATCACGCCTCCATGTAAAGAAAACTTGACATCACGACCCTAGGAGGGGCACCATCCGGTGTCAAGAATATTTGACATCGAGGAGAGCTCTCATGGACATGAACGCCGCGGTCGTTCACCGCTACGGCCCACCCGAGGTGGTCCGGATCGAGCGCCGCCCCCGCCCGCGCGCCACCGGCGGAGACGTCGTCGTCGAGGTCGCCGCCGCTTCGGTCAACAGCGGCGACGCTCGCATCCGCGCCGCGCGCTTTCCCCCGGGCTTCGCTGTTCCCGGACGCCTCGCCCTCGGGCTGCGAGGCCCCCGTCGCCCCGTGCTGGGCATCGCCCTGTCGGGCCGGGTGGTCGAGACAGGACCGAAGGCGACCGGTGTGCGGCCGGGTGATCGTGTGTGCGGGATGACGGACATGCGCATGGGCGCACACGCGCAGTACGTCGCGCTTCCCCACGACCGCCTCGTCGCGGTCCCCGACCACGTCGGTGACGACGAGGCCGCGGCCGTCCTGTTCGGCGGTACGACCGCCCTGTGGTTCCTGCGCGACCGCGCCCGACTGCAGGCGGGTGAGCGCGTGCTCGTGATCGGGGCCGCCGGCGCGGTCGGCAGCCACGCGGTGCAGATCGCCCGGACTCTGGGCGCGGAGGTCACGACGACCTCCAGCGCCGCGAACACCGCACTGCTCACGCGTCTCGGCGCCCATCGCACCCTCGACCGCGCGACCACTCCGCTCACCGACCTCGGTGAGCGGTACGACGTCGTCTTCGACACCGTGGGCGTGCTCCATCCCCGAGACGCCGATGCGCTCCTCACGCCGGGCGGACGCCTCCTCTTGGCCGCGGCGACGCTCGGCGAGACGATCACCGCCCGGGGACGCGTCCTCACCGGCACCGCGGGGTCAGGGCGCGACCTCGTGAGCGCGCTGGTCGAGCGGGTCGCCGACGGCACGCTGACCCCGGTGATCGAAGCCTCCCTGCCGCTGGATCGGATCGTCGAAGCGCACGCCCGGGTGGACTCCGGCCACAAGGTGGGCACGATCCTGGTGCGCCCCTAGCGGGCTCACGCCGGCGCCGTCTCCGACTCCTTCGCGGCGGGCAGGGGCCACAGCGCGTCGAGGAGCTGTCGCACCCACGCGATGAGGTTCGTGTCGTCGGCATTCTGCGGGAGGGGGACGACCAGGGCATCCCCGCTCGCGACCAGCTTCGCCTTCGGGTACAGGCGCTGCAGGCGCACACGCATAGAGTCGGCGAGGTTCGCCGGGGCGATACGCAGGTTCGACCCCATCGCCACCACATCGGCGAGACCGGCCTGCGCGGCACGGCGTCGCAGACGGGCGACGGCGACGAGGCCCTCCACCTCGGTCGGCGGCTCTCCGTACCGGTCGCGGAGTTCATCGACGACCAGGTCGATCGCGTCGTCCTTCGCCGTGGCGGATGCCGCGGCCGACAGCTTCTGATAGGCCTCGAGCCGCAGGCGCTCGCTGTCGATGTAGGTCTCGGGCAGGCGCGCATCGACCGGAAGCTCGAGGCGCAGCTCGGTGGGCCCCTCGGTGTCCTCGCCGCGGAACGTCGCGACGGCTTCGCCGATCATGCGCAGATAAAGGTCGAAACCGACGCCGGCGATGTGCCCGGCCTGCTCGGCGCCCAGCAGGTTGCCCGCACCGCGCAGCTCGAGGTCTTTCAGAGCCACCTGCATACCGCTGCCGAGGTCGTTGTTCACCGCGATCGTCTCGAGGCGGTCGGCCGCGGTCTCCGACAGCGGCTTCATCTCGTCGTACAGGAAGTAGGCGTACGCGCGTTCGCGCCCGCGGCCCACCCGACCGCGCAGCTGATGCAGCTGCGACAGGCCGTACTTGTCCGCGCGATCGATGATGATCGTGTTCGCGTTGGCTATGTCCAGCCCCGTCTCGATGATCGTGGTCGACACGAGCACGTCCGCGCGGCGCTCCCAGAAGTCGTCGACGACCTGCTCGAGCTGGTGCTCCCCCATCTGCCCGTGCGCGACGACGATGCGGGCCTCGGGCACCAGCTCGGCCAGATGCGCCGCGACGCGCTGAATCGACGAGACGCGGTTGTGAACGTAGAACACCTGCCCCTCGCGCAGCAGCTCGCGGCGGATGGCCGCGGCGATCTGCTTGTCGTTGCGCGGCCCCACGTAGGAGAGGATCGGATGCCGGTCCTCCGGCGGCGTGGCGAGGGTGGACATCTCGCGGATGCCGGTGACGGCCATCTCCAGCGTGCGGGGAATCGGGGTCGCGCTCATCGCGAGGATGTCGACGTTCGTCTTGAGCTTCTTCAGCGCGTCTTTGTGCTCGACACCGAAACGCTGCTCCTCGTCGATGATCATGAGCCCGAGGTCCTTGAACAACACCTTCTCGGTGAGGATGCGGTGCGTGCCGATGACCATGTCGACCGTGCCGTCGGCGAGGCCGGCGATCGTGTCGCGGGCCTCCTTGTCGGTCTGGAAGCGCGATAGCGGGCGGACCTTCACCGGGAACCCCGCGAAGCGCTCGGCGAAGGTCTCGAGGTGCTGCTTGACCAGGAGCGTCGTCGGCACGAGCATCGCGACCTGCTTGCCGTCTTGGATCGCCTTGAAGGCGGCCCGCACGGCGACCTCGGTCTTGCCGAACCCCACGTCGCCCGAGAGCAGTCGATCCATGGGGATGGGCTTCTCCATGTCGGCCTTGATCTCGTCGATCGTCTGCAGCTGATCCTGCGTCTCGGCGAACGGGAAGGCCTCTTCGAGCTCGCGCTGCCACGGGGTGTCGGGGCCGAAGGCGTACCCCTTGGCCGCCATCCGGGCGGAGTACAGCTTGACCAGTTCGACCGCGATGTCGCGCACGGCCCTGCGCGCGCGCCCCTTCGCGGCGGCCCAGTCGCTGCCGCCCATCTTCGACAAGGTGGGTGCTTCACCGCCGACGTACTTCGAGAGCAGGTCGAGCTGGTCGGTCGGCACGAACAGCTTGTCGCCCGGGTAGCCGCGCTTGGACGGCGCGTACTCGAGGACCAGGTACTCCTTGGTCGTCTTGACGGCGTTGCGCCCCCCGCTGGACACTTCGCGGCGAGTGAGCTCGAGGAACTTCCCGATCCCGTGGGTGGCGTGCACGACGACATCGCCGGGCTTCAGCTGCAGCGGATCCACGACGTTGCGTCGCCGCGACGCGAGCTTCTTGACGCCGCGGTTGTCTCCGCCCACCGCGCGACCGTAGAACTCGGTCTCGGTGATCACGGCGAACTTCGTCTCGGTCAGCTCGAAGCCGCGCTCCAGGGGTGCGCACACGATGTGCGCGACCCCGGGCTCCGGGGGCGACAGCACCGCATCGACCCGGCGTGCCGCGATCCCCCGCTCGGCGAGCACGTCGCGTGCGCGGTCGACGAGCCCCGGACCGGATGCCGTGACCACGACGGCCCACCCCTCGGCGAGGAGTTCGCCGACGTGGGCGGTCGCGCCCTCGACGTTCCCCTGGAACGAAGGCACCGGGTCGGCCTTCACGCGGTGCGTGGAATCGTCGACGACGACGAGACCCTCGGCCTCGGCATCCGCCGCTCCGGAGTCGAAGGCGCTGAGTCTCCACCAGACGCCGCCACGGCCCCCGGCGATCTCGCGGAGATCGTCGAGCGTGACGAAATCACCGGCGCCCAGATCGACCGGCGTGTCGGCCCCTGCGGTCGCCGCGGACCACGCCGCCTCGAGGAACTCACGGTTCGTGTCACCGAGCGTCGTCGCCCGCGCGAGTGAGCGCTCGGGGTCGACCAGGGCGACCGCGCTCCCCTCGGGCAGGTAGTCGACGATGGTGGTGAGATCGTCGATCAGCACCGGGATGAGTGACTCCATCCCCTCGGCGGGGATGCCCTCGGCCATCTTCTCCAGCAACTGTCGGAGGCCGGGGTACCCGTCGCGGAGCTCGGCGGCACGCGCGCGCACGGCCGGCGTCAGGAGGAGTTCGCGGCTCGGCACGAGCGACACCTCGGTGACCTCGCCGGGGAGCGACCGCTGGTCGGCGACCGAGAACGCGCGGATCTGGTCGACCTCGTCGCCGAAGAACTCGACGCGGTAAGGATGATCGGCAACGGGCGGGAACACGTCGAGGATGCCACCCCGCACGGCGAATTCGCCCCGGCGCGAGACCATGTCGACGCGGTGGTAGGCCAGCTCCACCAGCCGTGTGATCACCGCATCGAGCTCGCTCCCGCGACCACCGACACGCAGTTCGACCGGCTCGACGGCACCGAGTCCGGGAGCCAGGGGCTGCAGAGCGCTTCGGACGGAAGCGGTGACGACGAGGGGCGTGACGCCGTCCCACGCCGCGATGCGGCGCAACACATCGAGCCGGCGGCCGACCGTCTCGGGACTGGGACTCAAGCGCTCGTGGGGCAGCGTCTCCCATGCCGGAAAGTGCAGCACCTGGGCTCCGGGCATCACGGCATCCAGGGCAGGACCCAGAGACTCGGCTCGGCGGCCGGTCGGCGCGACGACGAGAACGGCACCGGGGGCTCCGCCGGAGCGACGGTGCTCGAGGAGGGCGGCGATGACGGGCGCATCGAGCCCGTCGATGACCGAGAGAGACAGATCGGAGGAGGCCGCCGAAGCGGCGTCCCGGTACGACTCAGCCTGCTCGAGGGCGCGAACGATCCCGGGAACTGTCACTCGACCCATCCTACGCGGGGGCACCGACACCGGCTCCGATGCGGGCGACGGCTCAACGTGCCCGCGCGCACACCGGCCCGGGCGTCACGGCTCCTTCGCCGACGGCGGCTCGCCTCGTACAGTGGCCTCATGTCCTCGCCCGATGCCCCCGGCGGTCCGATCTTCACGGCTCCTCACGCGGCTCCCCCGGCCGGCGCTCTGTTGACCGCGCCGCCCGTCGTCCGGCGACGCCGCCCGATGGGGGCGGTTGCGCTGACGTTGTCGATCCTCGCCGGGGTGGTGGCATCCGGGGTGGCCGGCTTCGCCGCTTTCGGTATCGCCCGCGGCGCGGGCACCGAGTTCGTCGCGCGCGGTGGCCAGGCGGTGGACTGGCGTCTGCTGTCTCCCGTGCGCGACCTCGTGCTGGTGGCGGAGATCGCCCTGTGGTCGGGGACCGTCCTCGGAGTGGCCGCCCTGACCCTGGGCATCGTCGCCACCGTGCGCAACTCCGGCCGCGCCTCGGGTATAGCGGCGATCGTGATTTCCGCGCTCGGGCCGTTCCTGTTCGCGGGGCTCGTGCTCCTGGCCGTCGCGGCCGGCGCCGGTGCGACGACGGGCTCGGGGACGCCGATCTAGCCGCCTACCGGCTCTTTCGCGATCCGTCCACCCCGTCCGGGACATCCACGGCCCCTCCCTAGGCTTTCGACGACGAGGGCGCCCGTGCCCTCGACGACCACAGGAGGACACCGTGAGCAGCACACCGCCGCCCCCCGAGCCGTACGACACCCCGCCCGTCACACGCGCGGAGGCAGCACAGAGCGGATACCCCGCGGCTTCGGCCGGATACGCCGCTCCCGCACCCACCGCACCGGCAGGACGCGCGAAAGGGTCGCGCGGACTCGGTCTCATCGCTTTCGTGGTGTCGCTCGCGGCGGTCGTCATCGGCTCGATCCTCGCCCTCCTCGGTGGGATCCAGAGCGGCAGCCTGGCGCAGTTCGCCGACGTGGCGAACGGCACGGCGACTCTCGACCCCGAGACCCTGCCCGAAGCGGCGAACCAGATCGGTCTCGCCGCCGGCGCCCTGTCGGTCTCGGCCTTCCTCGTGTGGGGCGTCCTCGCCCTGTGGGGCCTGATCCAGGGCATCGTCGCCGCGGTGAAGAACCGCGGTCGCGGTTGGGCCATCGCCGCCATCATCCTCGCCGTCCTCGGCGGTGGCGTGGTGCTGGTCGTGTTCGGCATCGGCGCCGTCATCGGAGCCGCTCCCTACGCACAGTGATGCGCGGGCCCGTGAGGCCCGTCTCTCGAGAGCCCCGGTCATGGCCGGGGCTCTTCTGCGTACGCCGCCGCGGGCCGCGGGCGGCCACCCCTCCTCCACAGTCCGGAGTCGTGCGCTACTTCTCCACAGATTGAGATGACCGCGCGTGCCGGTACTCGTGAACTCCTAACCTCGCGGGAATGCGACCGACCGACCGACACCCTGACCGGGCACGGCTGCCCGCGCAACGCCCGACGGTCACCACCGCACCGCACGACCCCTCCTCGGGGTGGGCAGAGCACGGACCGCGGGCTCTGAGGCCCTCTCGCCGCGTTCCTTTCCTCGTGTGCGGGTCCGGCAGCGTGATCCTGTTCGCCCTCGCCTTCGCGCTGCGTCGCGGCGAGGACCGTCTCCTCGACGACGTGGGCGCCTATTGCTGCCTCGCCGCCTGCCTCGCGGGTGTCGCCGCCGGGATCTTCGGGACGGTCACCCTGGCGCGCGCCCTTCGCCAGCGGAGATCGGACTGACGACGGCATCCCTCCGGCCGCCGGAGGACACTCAGCGGGGCGCGTGGAAGCGCTGTTGCGCTGCGAGCAGTCCCTCTTCCACGAGCGTCTCGACCGCATCCGCCGCATCCGACACGAGGAGGGGAAGCGTCTGCCGCTCCTTCGCCCCGAACGGATCGAGCACCCAGTCCGCCGGGTCCTGACGGCCGACCGGCCGGCCGATTCCGACGCGGACCCGAGGGAATTCGGGCGTCGCGAGCGCTTTGGCGACATCGCGCACGCCGTTGTGCCCGCCGTGTCCGCCGCCGGTCTTGAGCTTGATCGTGTCGAACGGGATGTCGAGCTCGTCGTGGACGACGACCACGCGCTCCGGGTCGACCGCGTAGAAGCGCGCGAGCCCCGAGACGGGGCCGCCCGAGACGTTCATGAAGCTGTTCGGCTTCGCCAGGATGAGCTTCGCTCCCCCGGGACGCACCCAGGTCTCCACGACGCGCGCATTCGCCTTGTGCGCGCGGAAGGTCTCCCGGCGACGGGCGGCGAGTTCGTCGACGACCATCTGGCCCACATTGTGCCGGGTCGCCTCATACCGTGGCCCGGGATTGCCGAGACCGACGATGAGCCAGGTGTCCGCCATGGCATCCATCCTTCCGGATCCGTCCGCGGACCCTGATACGACGAACGAGGGGGCGTATGCACGCCCCCTCGTCGTTACCGGACCGCTCCTGCGGTCCGCGAGCCTCAGTTCTGGTCAGCCTCAGAAGCCGCCTCGGACTCCTCGGACTGCTCCTCGGCCACCTCGGCGTCGGCCTCGGCGATCTCTTCCTCGGCGGCAAGGGTGTCCAGCGGAACCGAAACGCCCACGATGAGGGTCTCGGGCTCGGTCACCAGTGCGGCACCCGCGGGCAGCACCAGGTCGGCCGCGGTGATCTGCGTGCCGTCTTCGGCGCCCTCGACGTCGACCTCGATGGTCTGGGGGATGTGCGTGGCCTCGACCTCGAGCGACACCGTGGCCGTGTCGAGCATGGCGACGGTGCCCGAGAAGGGCTCACCGACGACGACGACGGGAACGTCGACGGCGACCTTCTCGCCCTTGCGGACGACGAGCAGGTCGATGTGCTCGACGATCTGGCGTACCGGGTCCTTCTGGACGTCCTTGACGAGCGTCAGCTGGCTCTTGCCGTTGATGTCGAGGTCGAGCAGCGCGTTGGCGCGGCGGATCAGCAGCGACACCTGGTGGCCCGGCAGCGCGACGTGCTGCGGCTCGGTGCCGTGCCCGTAGATGACGGCAGGGATCTTGCCGGCGGCGCGCAGACGGCGGGCGAAGCCCTTGCCGAAGTTCTCGCGCACCTCGGCGACGACCTTGTTGTCTTCCGACATGATGTTCTCCTCGCGGGCACGGGTCCCGCAGCTTGGGAGCGGACGGAGTCCGCGCGTATGTGGTCTGGATTCGACTCGAACGCGAGCGCGTGAGGAAAGCCGGGAGCCTGCATCACCGCGTCGATCACGGATGCCACGCACACCCGCCGGGCGCACGGCGATGCATCCCTCGCCGAAGTTCCCCGAAAGTCTACCAGCGACCCGTCCCGCGTTCGACCCGCACTCAGAACGCCTCCGAGGGCCCCGATAGAATCGAGCGAAGCCCCACGGACCGGAGGAACACCATGGACAGCGACTTCTTCTCTCACGTCTTGCTCTGGGTCGTCGGCGCGATCACGCTCGTGGGCGGGGTCGGCGTGGTCGGCGCCCTGTTCTCGATGGGACGTCACTCCGGCTACAACAAGCACTGACCGCTCCCCGCAGACATCGCGAACGGCGCCGGCTCTAGGGGCACGGCGCCGTTCGCACGTCAACGAAGCGGAGCGCTCACAGCACGAGCAGCACCTTCCCGGAGGCGTCGGAGTCCCGAGCCGTGGCAAAGGCGGCGGCCGCTTCCGCGAGAGGGTACTCGTGCGTGATCGCGGCCTCGATGACGGGGTGCTCGGCGAGGAGTCGAATAGCGGCATCGATCTCGTCCGCGAAGCGGAAGCTCCCCAGGTAGCGGACCTCTTTCGCGATGAACGGCGCGAGGTTCACGGGACGCTCCGCATCGGGCAGCATCCCGACCTGCACCACGACGCCCGCCGCCCGCACGGCCCGCAGCGCCGCCGAGATGGACTGGGGGGCACCGGAGCACTCCAGCACCACGTCGAACGCCCCCGCGTCCAGTTCCTCGGTCCGTACGTCCACGGTGTGCGAAGCACCCAGGACACGGGCCCGGGCCAGCGGTCCGGGCAGCACGTCGGTGGCGGTGACCTCGGCTCCCGCGGCTACCGCGGCAGCGACAGCCATGAGTCCGATCGGGCCCGATCCGGTCACCAGCACCCGGGCGCCGGCGACGGGCCCGGCCACGCCGAGCGCGTGGAGGGCGACCGCGAGCGGTTCGGCGAGCGCGGCCCGGCGAGCCGTGACGCCCTCGGGGAGAACACGGATCATGCCCCGGTCGACGACGAGGTACTCCGCCGCCGCCCCCTGCGTGTGGGGCCACGTGGAGGCGCTGCCCAGGTACGACCCGCCCGGCCACAGGTGCGGGGCACCTTCGAGACCGGGCCGGGGGCGGCCGAATTGCGCCGGGTGCACCGTGACCGGGGTACCGGCCGCCCACTGTCCCGTCGGATCATGGTCGATCCGCCCCGCGAGCTCGTGGCCGGGGATGAGCGGCTCGCGCACGACGAATGCACCGTTCGCCCCGTGGAAGTAGTAGTGCAGGTCGGAGCCGCAGATCCCCACGTACTCGACGCGGATACGGACTTCGTCCTCCGCGGGCTCGGGAACGGCGATCTCGCGGACCTCCGCCTCGAGGGCGGCATCGATGAACAGCGCGTGCATGCTTCGTGCTCTCCACAGACGAGGGCGGTCATGCCATCGTCGACGACGACGTTCCGGTCCGAGCGGCTCATGAGTCCTCCCGGTCAGATGACGGCGCCGATGCCGAACACGATCAGCGCCGCGAGGAAGCCGAGAACCGACTCGATCGCCTGCTGAACGGTCCAGGTCTTCAGCGTCGTCTTGACGTCCATGCCCATGAGGCGGCCGACGAGCCAGAACCCGGAGTCGTTGACGTGCCCCGCGAACACCGAACCCGCGGCGGTGGCGAGCGTGATGGCCGCGATCTGCAGGGGCGAGAAGTCCCCGGCCATGACGGCGGGGGCGGCCAGACCCGCGGCGGTGACGAGCGCGACGGCCGCCGAGCCCTGTGCCAGACGGAGCACGACGGCGATGATGTAGGCCGCCACGATGACCGGCAGACCGAGATCACCGAGGCTGTCGGCGAGCGCGTCGCCGATCCCCGAGGCGCGCAGCACGGCACCGAACATTCCGCCGGCGCCGGTGATGAGGATGACGGATGCCACCGGGCCGAGCGAGGAGTCAACGACCTTCTCGATCGCGGTGCCCTTCTCGCCGCGGCGGAAGCCGAAGACGATCGTCGCCACGATGACCGTAATGAGCAGCGCCACGGCCGAGTTGCCCAGCAGGATGAGCACCTGCACCCAGGTGTCGTCGGTGGAGACCGCACCCGCGCTGGCGAGGGTCGACAGGCCCGTGTTCAGGAAGATGAGGAACATCGGCAGCAGCAGAACCGCGATGACGGTGCCCGGCTTGGGCGGGTTGACCGGCTGGTCGTCGTCCATGTCGCCGAAGAGCGCGGGGACCGGCAGCTGAATGCGCTGGGCGACGAACTTCCCCCACAGGTAGCCCGAGACGTACCAGACGGGGAAAGCGATGATGAGGCCCACCAGCAGGACGATTCCGAGATTCGCCCCGTACAGCTCACTCGCGCTCACCGGTCCGGGGTGCGGCGGCAGGAAGACGTGCATGACCGAGAAGGCGGCCGCCGCGGGGAGACCGAACAGCAGCACGTTCGTGCGCGAGACGCGCCGCGCGATGGCGAAGATGATCGGCAGCATCATGACCAGGCCGGCGTCGAAGAACATCGGGAAGCCCAGGACGAGCGAGGTGATTCCGAGTGCGAACGGCGCCCGTTTCTCGCCGAAGATGCGCACGAACATCTCCGCGAGCGCTCGCGCACCGCCGGAATGCTCGATCAACCGCCCGAGCATGGCCCCGAGGGCGACCAAGAGCGCCACGGTGCCGAGGGTTCCCCCGAAGCCGCCGGTCAGCGTGGTCACGATCGCCGAGACCGGGATGCCGGCGACGAACGCCGTCACGAGCGACACGATGATGAGGGCGAGGAAGGCGTGCACCTTCAGCCAGATGATGAGGACGAGAATGAGCGCGATCGCTCCCGCCGCGATGGCCAGCAGCGGAGCTGTGCCGAGTGTTTGGGTCCAGTCGTCCAAGAAGATCTCCGTCGATTCAGGATGGTCAGGCAACGCCGCACGCAAGCGCGTCGCGCAGCTTCCGCCGGGGGCGCCGCACGATCTTCACACAATGATCATATTTTTGGCAAGATATGGTCGTACCTAAGGAGGGGTTATGGCCCGAGCCTCGCATGGCTCCGTGACGGACGCGATCGGCGCCCGGATCGCGGACGGTGACCTCGCGCCGGGCACGGTCCTCACCCTCGGCGGCCTCGAAGCCGAGTACGGCGTCTCCCGGACCGTGGTGCGAGAGTCCGTGCGGGTTCTGGAGGCCATGGGTCTGGTCGAACAGCGCCGCCGCGTCGGGGTCACCGTGCGACCGCCGAGTGCGTGGAGCGCACTGGACACGCGCCTCATCGGCTGGCAGCTCGCCGGCCGTCGTCGCGATCAGCTGATCGTCAACACCACGGAGCTGCGCGCGGGGATCGAACCCATCGCGGCGCGGCTGAGCGCGCAACGTTCCACCGACGTGCAGCGGCGGGAGATCCTTCGTCTCGCGGACGAGCTCGCGCGTCTCGGCGCCGAGGGGCGCGGCGACTCCCCCGAGTACCTGGAGGCGGACATCGCCTTCCACGACCTCATCCTCGTTTCGAGCGGGAACCTCATGCTCGCGGCGGCTCGGGCCCCCATCGCGGCGGCGATCGAAGGCCGCTCGCTGCACGGGCTCACTCCCGGGGTTCCCAACCCGGAGGCCCTCCACAATCACATCGAGACCGCCGCGGCCATCGGACGCGCCGATCCCGACGCCGCGGAAGAGCACACCCGCCGCTACGTCGCCGCGGTCCTCACCGAGGTCCGACGCAGCATCTGATCGCCCCCGTGCGGCATCCACCGCACCTCGACGAAGAGAGAGTTCCTTGGACAGCACCACCCCCGTCCTGGTCTTCATGGGCCCCGCCGGCACCGGCAAGTCCACCGTCGCCGCCCTCCTCGCCGGTCGTCTCGGCTGGGACCTGCAGGAAGGCGACGACCTGCACCCCGCCGCCAACGTCGCGAAGATGGCAGCCGGTCACGCGCTCAACGACGACGACCGGTGGCCATGGCTCGATCGGGTCGCCGCCTGGATCGACGGCCAGATCGCCGCGGGCCGCCCCGGCGTCATCACCTGCTCTGCCCTGAAGCGCAGCTACCGTGATGTGCTGCGCCGTGACGACGTGACGTTCGTGCTCCTGATGGGCGACCCCGCCCTCGTGCTCGAGCGCCTGCTGCGCCGCCAGGGGCACTTCATGCCGCCGGCCCTCCTCACCTCGCAGTTCGACACCCTGCAGGTGCCGGATGCCGACGAGCGGGCCATCCACATCGACCTGGACATGACGCCGCAGGAACAGGTGGACGCCATCCTCACGCGTCTGCACCTACAGGCCGAGGCCTGATCCGCGGCGAACCGAGCCGATACAGTGGCGGGGGTGCGCGACTCCCGTCCGCCCTCTTCTCTCGCGCGTGAAAACGGAGCAACGAATGACGTCGACCCCCTCCCCGACCGGACCCTCGACCGACCAGGACCAGGCACCGCACGAGGCCGCGCAGGTGCACGAGGGCGCACCCGGCCCCGAGGACGTCGCCCGCCCGACCGCAGAAGCCGATTCGCGCCCCGAGGGTCGCGGTGAGGGCACGGCGAACATCGGCGTGGTCGGTCTGGCCGTCATGGGGTCGAACCTCGCGCGCAACCTCGCGAGCCGCGAAGGCAACACCGTCGCGATCTTCAACCGCAGCCAGGACAAGACCGAGCACCTCGTTTCCGCCCACCCCGAGGCCGAGTTCGTGCCGTCGTTCTCGTACGCGGACTTCGCTGCCTCCCTGTCGAAGCCGCGCACCGCGATCATCATGGTCAAGGCCGGTCGCGCGACGGACTTCGTCATCGACGAGCTCGTGAAGGTCTTCGAGCCGGGCGACATCATCGTCGACGGCGGCAACGCCCTGTTCACCGACACCATCCGTCGCGAGAAGGCCGTCCGCGAGACCGGTATCAACTATGTGGGAATGGGCGTCTCCGGCGGTGAGGAGGGCGCGCTGCTCGGGCCGTCGCTCATGCCCGGCGGCTCCGACGAATCGTGGACCACTCTCGGCCCGATCCTCACCTCCATCGCCGCCGTCGCCGAGGGCGAGGCGTGCGTGACCCACGTCGGCCACGATGGCGCCGGCCACTTCGTGAAGATGGTGCACAACGGCATCGAGTACGCCGACATGCAGCTCATCGCCGAGGCCTACGACCTCATCCGTCGCGCCACGGGCAAGTCCCCGGCCGAGATCGCCGACGTCTTCGCCGAGTGGAACCGCGGCGAACTGGAGTCCTACCTGATCGAGATCACCGCCGAGGTCCTGCGCCAGACGGATGCCGAGACCGGCAAGCCGCTCGTGGATGTCATCCTCGACCAGGCCGGAGCGAAGGGTACGGGCGCATGGACGGTGCAGACCGCGCTCGATCTGGGCGTGCCGGTCTCGGGCATCGCCGAGGCCACCTTCGCCCGCTCCCTGTCCAGCCACCCCGAGCAGCGCGAGGTGTCGCGTGACCTCCCCGGCCCCTCCGGCACCGACCTGCTCTCGGGAGAGGATGCCGATGCGTTCATCGAGCAGGTGCGGTTGGCGCTGTACGCCTCGAAGATCGTGGCCTACAGCCAGGGCTTCGACGAGATCCGCGCCGGTGCGGCCCAGTACGACTGGAACATCGACCTCGGTGCGGTGTCGAAGATCTGGCGCGGTGGCTGCATCATCCGCGCGCAGTTCCTCAACCGCATCGCCGAGGCGTACGACGCCGAGGCGAACCTGCCGGTCCTCCTGACCGCGCCCTACTTCGTCGAGGCTCTCGGTCGCGCCCAGGACGCGTGGCGCCACATCGTCGCGCTGTCGGCGGCGAGCGGCATCCCCGCTCCCGCGTTCAGCTCGTCGCTGGCGTACTACGACGGCCTGCGCGCCGACCGCCTGCCGGCGGCTCTCATCCAGGGCCAGCGCGACTTCTTCGGTGCGCACACGTACCGCCGCATCGACAAGGAGGGCACGTTCCACACCCTCTGGTCCGGCGACCGCACCGAGATCGAGGCCGAGGACACCCACTGAGGCGCACCATCACGAAGCGGCGGCGGGCCCTGCTCGTCGCCGCTTCGGCGTCGTATACGTTCGGGCTCTGGTGGATCACCCTGCGCCCCGCGCCGTACGGCCCGGAGACTGCGAGCGTCCTGGAGAGCCTTCTCCGCGCGTTGGAGGCGTGGCCACCGACGGCGTGGGTGACGTTCGAGCTCGTCGAGTTCGGCGCCAACATCGCGCTATTCGCGCCATTCGGACTCCTCGTCCTGGCGTGGGGCGGTCGGCCGTGGCTGGGCGTCCTCGGCGGCCTCGCGCTCAGCGTCGTGATCGAGCTGTCGCAATGGGCACTGCTTCCGAGCCGGGTGGCGGATACCCGGGACCTCCTCGCCAACACCATCGGCGCGGCCGTCGGGGTCGTCGCGGCGATGGCCGTCGCGCGGGCCCGTCGACTTCACAGCGAGCGCATAGCGCGCGCCATAGAAAGCTCATAGATTCCACCGCACAATGGGTCTCATGACCACGACCGCCAGCGCTCCCGCCTTCACTCGCCCGGACGGCAGTGCCCTCCGCGTCCTCGTCGTGGACGACGAGCAGATGCTCACCGACCTGCTGTCGATGGCTCTGCGCATGGAGGGGTGGGACGTCCGCACCGCGGGCTCCGGTTTCGACGCCCTCGCCGCCGCCCGGGACTTCGAACCGGATGCCATGGTGCTCGACATCATGATGCCCGACCTCGATGGCATGGCGGTGTTGCAGCGCTTGCGTCACTCGGGCAACGACGTCCCGGTGCTCTTCCTCACCGCGAAGGATGCCGTCGCCGATCGGGTGGCGGGGCTCACCGCCGGGGGCGACGACTACGTGACGAAGCCGTTCAGCCTCGAAGAGGTCGTGGCGCGTTTGCGCGGACTCATGCGCCGGGCGGGGACGGCGTCGACGCGTGATTCCGAGCCGATCCTCCGCGTGGGCGACCTCTCTCTCAACGAGGACAGCCACGAGGTGGTGCGCGGCGGCACGGAGATAGACCTGACGGCGACGGAGTTCGAGCTGCTGCGCTTCCTCATGCGCAACCAGCGCCGCGTGGTGTCGAAGGCGCAGATCCTCGACCGCGTCTGGAACTACGACTTCGGCGGCCGTTCCAGCGTCGTCGAGCTGTACATCTCGTACCTCCGCAAGAAGATCGACGCCGGCAACGAACCGCTCATCCACACGGTCCGCGGCGTCGGCTACATGATCAAAGCGCCTCAGTGACCCGTTCCCTCGCGCGCCACCGGTGGACGCTGCAGGCGCGATTGATGACCGCCGTCATCGGCATGGTCGCCTTCATCCTCGTGATGATCGCCGTCTCGACGAGCGCGATCATCACCGGCGTGCTGCAGACCAACCTCAACGCGCAGGTCTCGGCTGCCCTGGCCAACGTTCAGGTGGGCCCGACGAGCTCGGCCATCGACGTCCTTTCGGCCGGACCGTTTCCCGACGGCACGGTCCTCGTCCTGCGTACCCCGCTCACCGGTGACACCGGCGCCTATGTCGACGGCCGGTCGGTGAGCGCACTCGACGAGGCGCAGGTCGACGAGATCCGCGATGCGGTGGCGACCGGACTCTCCGAGATCGGCTCCGACACCGTCGATCTCCCGCGCCTCGGCGACTACCGCATCGGCATCACCGGCAACCAGGCGGGCACGGTCGTGGTCCTCGGCCTCCCCCTCAGCCAGGTGACGGCGACGATCGGAGCGATCCTGACCACGGTGGCCCTCGTCACCGCCGGCGGGCTGCTCCTCCTCGCCGTCATCATCGCGCTCGTCATCCGCGTGGGCCTTCGCCCCCTGCGTTCCGTCGCCGAGACGGCGACGCGCGTGGCATCCATCCGCATGGATCAGGGAGACGTCTCCATCGACGAACGGGTCCCGGCGGAGCAGGTCGACGAGCACACCGAGATCGGACAGGTCGGCGCCGCGCTGAACACGCTCCTCGACAAGGTCGACGCCTCGCTCGCCGCTCGACAGCGCAACGAGGAGCTGATGCGCCGGTTCGTGGCGGATGCCAGTCACGAGCTGCGCACGCCGCTGGCATCCATCCGGGGTTTCTCCGAGCTCTCGCTGCGCGCGATGCGCCAGGCCCAGGACGACGAGACCCGCCAGCGCACCGCCATGGCCGTGGAAACCACCGAGCAATCGCTCGAACGCATTCAGGCGCAATCGTTGCGCATGACCACGCTCGTCGAGGACCTGCTGCTCCTCGCGCGTCTCGATGAAGGGCAGGAGCTCGTCTACGGGACCGTCGACCTGACGCGGCTGGCCGTCGAGGCGGTCGGGGACGCACGCCCGGCCGGACCGGATCATGCCTGGTCGATCGAGGTCGGCGACGAGCCGGTCGAGCTCGCCGGCGACGCCTCACGGCTCAATCAGGTCGTCGCCAACCTGCTCGCCAACGCCCGCACCCACACGCCGGCCGGAACCGAGGTCACGGTCTCGGTCGCGCGCGAAGGCGACGACGCGGTCCTGCGCGTGCACGATGACGGCCCGGGGATCGACCCGGCCGTCGCCCCTCAGCTCTTCGAGAGGTTCGCGCGCGCCGACCGCTCCCGCGACCGCAAGACCGGGGGCACGGGCCTGGGCCTGTCGATCGCGAGGGCGATCGTCGAAGCCCACCACGGGACGATCACGGTGCGCAGCACCCCGGGCGACACGACCTTCGAGGTGCGGCTGCCCGCGAAGCCGGTCGATCCGGTCTGAATCCTCACGCGAGCCGCGGGGCCCGGCCGAACCCGGGCTCCCCGGTCACCGCGCGTGCCGTCTCAGTACCCGGCGAACGCGTCGGTCGTGAGCGACTTCGCGCGGGCGAGGCCCGGTGCCAGCGCCGCGATGAGACGCGGCGGACCCGACACGTACGCCGCGCGCTGCGCGATGTCGGGGACCGCGCGCACGAGGCTCTCGGCATCCACACGCTCGGGGCCGGCCCACGTCCAGCCGGCGGGCAGGTCGCGCGGCTCGTCGGGGCAGAACACCACGACCGGGATGCCGCTGGCGGCGATGTCGTCGCGGAAGGCCAGCTCGCCCGAGTCCGAGACGACGTAGACGAGCACGATGTCGCGGCGCTGTCCTGTGGCCGCCAGGTGCCGCAGCTGCGCGACGAACGGCGTCACGCCGATGCCCGCGGCGACGAGGAGGACGGGCGCCGTCGGACGGGCGGGGAGGACGAAGTCGCCCCACACTCCGGTCACGGCGAGGGTCCCGCCCAGCGGAACCTCGGCGAGAGCACGCTTGTACGACGACTGCGATCCGTCCTTGAAGGCGATGCGCACCGTCGGCAGATCCTCGGGGGCCGATGCGATCGAGAACTCTCGCCGCGTGCCGCGTCCGTCGGGTCGCCGGTGGGGAACGTCGAGCTCCAAGTACTGCCCCGGCGCGAACGAGAACGACCGCGCCGCCTGGAACGTCAGCTCCCGCACCGTCGGGGTCAGATCGCGTCGACCCTCCAGCCGCAGTCGCACGGCGGCTCGGAGGCAGAACAGGAACGCCACCAGATTGCCGATCAGCAGCGCACGCTCCTGACCGAGCGTGATGGCGCCGACGGCGATCGGCCAGCCGGCGAGGACACCGACGATCGCGGCGACGACGAACTGCTGACGCCGGCGCGGTGGCAGGGTGAGCGGCTCGGACAGCATGAACGCCCCGAGGAACAGGAACGGTGACGAGAACGTCACCTGCAGCAGCACCGCCGCGACGTCGACGGGGAAGCCCGCCGCCTGGAACTGCACGGTCGTCCGGATGAACGCCACGACCACCGCAACCACCCAGAACACCGCGACGACGGCGAGGCGATCCGTGCGCGCGAGGAGCAGCAGGCCCAGGACGAGGACCGGGCCCGCCAGCCACGGTGACCCCACCCACCAGGACGACCCCCCGAGCTCGGGTGCCCACACGCTCACGATCGTGAGCACCGTCGCACCCGTCGCGGCCGGGTTGAGGATGTGCCGGCCGCGCCACGCGAGCAGGTATTTCGACAGGGATGCCACGGCACCGGCGAGCACGAGCCCGGCCACGCCCAGCGGCTCGACCGTGGGGCGGAGCACGAACAGGAGGATCGCCGCGGTGATGAGCGAGGACTCCAGGCGTCGCGGCATCCGCAGAACGCTCTGCGCGACGAGGTCGGCCGCGACGCACGCGGCGCTCAGGACCACCGCGCTCACGACGATCTCGAGCGGATCGGGCACGACCAGCCCGGCGAACGCCAGGACCACGGCGATGAGCGAGAGAAGACCGAGCGAGGCCAGCACGAGTCGGTACATCGAGACACGGCCGAGCATGCCGCGCACACGAGTCGAACCCGCCGTCAACGTCGCACTCATCAGAAGATCTCCCCCTCGAATCCGGGCGACCACTCCACGCGGCCATCGGTGCGCATGCGCACCCACGAGGCGCCCCAGGCGGCCGCGAGCTCCGGGCCGCCGTCGAAGAACAGCGCCGTGGCGAGTGCATCCGCCCGCATCGCGGTGTCGGCGATCGCCCACGTGGCCGCGAACGCGTCCACCGGCGCCCCCGTCCGGGCATCGAGCACATGGTGCAGCCCCTGACCCCACGCGCGGCGGGTGATCGCCGACGCGCACAGCGCGGCATCCCGCACCTCGACCACACCGATCGCGCGGGTCGGATCGTAGGGGTGCTCCAACCCGACGCGCACGGGCGCGCCTCGAACGGCGAGATCGCCCGAGCCGTCGACGACCACGTCGCCCTCCACGCGCGACAGGAGCGACTCCAACACACGGTCGACGAGGCGCCCCTTCCCCAGCGCGCCGACGTCTATCGTCGCGGGGAGGGAGAGCGACAGGATGCCACTCCCCCACGTCATGACCTCGCGCCAGGGCGGCGCGGACTCCGGCGATCCGACCGGGGCCAGAGTCAGCCGCGCGTCGTAGCCGAGGCGTGCGAGCGCATCGCCGACGAGCGGGTTGACGGCGCCGCGCGTCGCGACGTCGAGCTCGTCGTACAGCGCCAGCATGGCATCCGTGTCTTCGGGGGCATCGACCGATGCCGACCGCCCCGTGGCCAGCGCCGAGACCGCCGAGTCGTCGCGGAACCGCGACCAGGCCCGGTCGAACCCGTCCACGACGGCGGAGACCTCCGCCCGGACGACCGGAGACAGCGGGTGCGTCGTCTCGATCGCCCACGCGGTACCGATGGCGTCGAAGGTCCAGACGGAACCAGTCGCGGTCGCCGCGGTCATGGACTCAGGCCCGCGCCTCGGACGTGATCGTCTCGAGAGCCTTCATGAATCCGCCGCTGGTGAGGGAGGAACCCGCGACCTTGCTCACCGAGATCTCATCGAGCTTCTTCCCGACCACCTCGTCCTTGATCCCCCCGATGAACTCCGCCTGGTAGCGCCGAGACTCGGCCGCCTGCGGGTCGCCGGTGACGGTCACGTCCGTGACAGTGTCGTCCGCGATCGTGAGCGTCACGTCCACGGTCTCCACGCTCTCGGGGGTGGCGTACTGGCCGGTGGCCTCGTACGTGCCGTCCGCGAAGGTGCCGGACGCGGTCGAACCCCCCGTGCCGGCCTCCGCGCTCGGCGCCGCCGAGGCGGCCGGAGCCGACGTGGCCGGGTCTGCGGCATCGACGGTCCCGCCCGAGCATCCGGCCAGGGCCGCGATGCCGGCGACGCCCACGAGGGCGGTGCCGAGACGGAGGGGACGGGGGACGGCGGTCGCGCGGATCATGGGGTCCTCTTTCGGTCGTGCCTAACGGAGCGAGCGTGCTCCCTCACAACACGATCCCCGGCCCGGCCCGGTTCAGTCTTCGCCGAACCTTTGAGCACGCCGTGAGTCTCAGGCGTCGCCGCCGAACATGCTCGTCACCGAGCCGTCCTCGAAGACCTCGTGGATGGCGCGCGCGAGCAGCGGCGCGATCGGCAGCACCGTGAGCCCCGGGAAGCGACGCTCCGGCGGCAGCGGCACGGTGTCCGTGACGACGACCTCGTCGATCGCGGCATCCTGAAGCCGCTCACTCGCCGGGTCGCTGAAGATCGCATGCGTCGCGGCCACGATGACCTTGCGCGCCCCGTTCGCCTTGAGGGCCTGCGCCGCCTTCTGGATCGTGCCACCGGTGTCGATCATGTCGTCGACGAGCAGGCAGGTGCGGCCGGTCACGTCACCGACGATCTCGTGCACCGAGACCTGGTTGGCGACCTTCGGGTCGCGGCGCTTGTGAATGATGGCCAGCGGCGCGCCGAGGCTGTCGGACCACGTGTCGGCGACGCGGACACGCCCCATGTCGGGCGAGACCACCGTGAGCGTCTCGCGATCCTCGCCCGTCAGCCCCTGCTCGAAGTGCTCGAGGAGGACCGGCTTGGCGAACAGGTGGTCGACGGGGCCGTCGAAGAAGCCCTGGATCTGAGCGGCATGGAGGTCGACGCTCATGATGCGGTCGGCGCCCGCGGTCTTCAGCAGGTCGGCGACGAGGCGCGCGCTGATGGGCTCGCGGCCGCGTCCCTTCTTGTCCTGGCGAGAGTAGGGGAAGTACGGCGCGACGACCGTGATGCGCTTGGCCGACGCGCGCTTGAGGGCGTCGAGCATGATGAGCAGCTCCATGAGCCACTCGTTCACCGGCGGGCCGAACGACTGGACGACGAACACGTCACACCCGCGGATCGACACCTCGAACCGGGTGTAGATCTCGCCCGAGGCGAAGGTGCGGTGCTCGGTGGGAGCGAGCTCCGTGCCGAGATGACGGGCCACCTCGTGCGCCAGCTCGGGGTGCGACCTCCCGGAGGCGACCACGAGCCGCTTCTTGGTCTTGGCGACGAGCCCGGGGGCGATGCCGTTGTCGCGGTCGAGATCTACACGGTTCTTCTTACGAGCCATCGCGCGCTTCCTGTTCATCCCGAGCACGCGCTGCAGCGTCCGCCGCGGCCGTGCCCGGTCGATTCTTCTCGACCCACCCCTCGATGTTCCGCTGGGGTGCAACGCTGAGGGCCAGCGCACCGGCCGGGACATCCTTGCGGATCACCGCGCCGGCGCCGGTCTTGGCGCCGTCTCCAATGGTAACCGGCGCCACGAACACGTTGTGCGAGCCGCTGTGCACCTCGTCGCCGATGACGGTGCGATGCTTGGCGATGTCGTCGTAGTTCGCCGTGATCGCCCCGGCCCCGAGGTTCACGCCACGGCCGATCTCGGTGTCGCCGATGTACGACAGGTGCGGCACCTTGCTGCCCTCGCCGATGGAGGAGTTCTTCACCTCGACGAACGTGCCGACCTTGCCGCCCACCCCCACGCGCGCGTTGGGGCGCAGGTACGCGAACGGGCCGACGGTCGCCCCCGCCGCCACGACCGCGAGGGTCGCGTCGGTGCGGGTGATGGTGGCATCCTCGCCGACCTCGCAGTCCACCAGGCTCGTGTCGGGTCCGATAGTCGCTCCCGCGGCGACGACCGTCGCACCACGGACGTGGGTGTTGGGCAGGATCGTCACGTCGGGGGCCAGCACGGCGGTGACGTCGATCCACGTCGTGGCCGGGTCGACGACCGTGACACCCTCGCGCTGCCAGTGCCGCACGGTGCGCTCGTTGAGCGTGCGCCCGGCCTCCGACAGCTGGATGCGGTCGTTCACCCCGAGGGCCGCACCCGCATCGGGGGTGACGGATGCCGCGACCCCCAGCTGCGCATCGCGCAGCAACGCCACGACGTCGGTCAGATACTTCTCGCCCTGCGCGTTGGCGGTGCCGACGCGCGCGAGGTGGTCGCGCAGCGGCGACACCTGGAAGACGTAGACCCCGACGTTGATCTCGCGGACCGCGGCCTCATCGGCCGTGGCATCCTTCTGCTCGACGATGCGGCGCACACCGTCGGTGTCGTCGCGAATGATCCGGCCGTAGCCCTGCGGATCGTCCACGTGCGCGGTGAGCAGGGTCACGGCCGTGCCGCCGGCCCGGTGGGCCGCGACGAGATCGGTGAGCGTGTGCGCCTGCAGCAGCGGAACATCGCCGCTGAGCACCAGCACGTCGCCCTTGAAGTCCTCGAGTGCGCCGAGAGCGGCCTCGACCGCGCGCCCGGTGCCCGGCACCTCGTCCTGATCGACGATGACGACCCCGGGCGCCAGCTCGGCGACGGTCTCGGCCACGCGCTCGCGTTCGTGCCGCACGACCACGACGATGCGCGCCGGATCCAGGGCTGCGGCGGTGTCGAGCACGTGCCCGACGAGCGGCCTCCCGCCCACCGTGTGCAGGATCTTGGGGGTGCGCGAACGCATGCGGGTGCCCTGCCCCGCCGCGAGCACCACGACGGCGAGATCGGTCGTTGATGTCATGCTCCGCCGCCAGGATTCGAACCTAGACCTCACAGCTCCAAAGGCTGTCGTGCTGCCGTTACACCACGGCGGACCGTGCCCGCGGGCACCGGTCAAGTCTGCCAGACCGCGACGCCGGAACGTTCTCGACATAATGAACACGTGAGCCGGGACAGCGACGAGGTCGATCGCATCGTCGAGGCCTGGGTGCGCCAGCGACCCGACCTCGACTTCTCGCCGCTCGAGGTGCTCTCGCGCGTCGCGCGCCTGTCACGGCACCTCGACATCGCCCGGAAAGAGGCGTTCCGCCGCAGCGACATCGAGTCCTGGGAGTGGGACGTGCTCTCGGCACTTCGTCGCGCCGGCGAGCCCTACCAGCTCAGCCCCAAGCAGCTGCTGCAGCAGACCCTGGTCTCCAGCGGCACGATGACCAACCGCATCGACCGGCTCGTCGCCCGCCGGTTCGTGCGGAGAGAAGCCGATCCGGGCGATGGACGGAGCATTCTGGTGACCCTGACCGAAGACGGTCGCGTGCGCGTGGATGCCGCGATCACCCGCCTCGTCGACGCCGAGGCGCTGCTGCTGGAGAGCCTTTCCCGCGCCGACCGTGACCGCCTGGCCACGTTGCTGCGCAAGCTCAGTCTGGGGTTCGACGCGTGAGCGCCCCGGCGACGTCACCGTCGGTCTGGCGACGCATCGTCACGTGGCTGGACGTCCGGTTCCGCTCTCCCGCCGCCATCTACGGCCTGATCGTCTTCACGGCCTTCGTGACGATCGCCGAAGACCACGCCGAGAGCATCGAGGACATGCTGGCGACCTCGGTCGCGAGTCTCGTCGTCTTCTTCATCGCGCACGTCTTCGCCCACACCCTCACCGAGCATTCCGAGCACGGCTTCCGTGGGGCCACGCGCAACGCTCTCCGCCACGGCGCCGGGATGCTCTACGCGTCGGTGCCCTCGATCATCGTCCTGGTCGTGTCCGACCTGACCGGGGCCACCCTCGCCGACGCCGTGGACAACTGCCTGCTGACAGCGTTCATCGTGCTGGCCATCCTCGGCTACCACGCCTTCCAGAGCCGCCGGGCGCCGGTCCTCGGCCGCATCCTCGGAGCCCTGGCGACCGCGATGCTGGGTATCTTCATCGTGATCCTGGAGTACGGCTTCCACTGACGCCCGGATCGGTCGCGGTCAGCCGATCGCCTCGGTGAGCTCGAACCAGCGCAGCTCGAGCTCGTCGCGCTCGGATTCCCACTCCGAGATGCGCTGCATCTCCTTCCCGAGCCCGACGTAGTCCGACTGGTCGTGATCGGCCAGCGCGGCTTTGGCCCGATCGATCTGAGCCTGCAGCTTCTCGATCTTGCGCTCGGTCGCGGATGCCTCCTTCTGCGCGGCGCGCAGCTCCGCCCCCTGAAGACCCGCGGATGCCACGACCTCCGTGCTCGTCGAGCGCCGGGGCTCGGCATCCTGAATCGCCCGCAGACGCAGATACTCGTCGACGCCTCCGGGGAGGTGACGCAGGCGCGCATCGAGGATCGCGTACTGCTGGTCGGTGACCCGCTCGAGGAAGTAGCGGTCGTGCGAGACGACGATGAGCGTCCCCGACCAGGAATCCAGGAGGTCTTCCATCGCGGCGAGCATGTCGGTGTCGAGGTCGTTGGTGGGCTCGTCGAGGATGAGGACGTTCGGCTGGTCGAGCAGGATCAGCAGCAGCTGCAGGCGGCGCTTCTGCCCGCCCGAGAGATCCTTCACGGGCGTGGAGAGCTGGGCGCTCGAGAAGCCGAGGCGCTCGAGGAGCTGTCCGGGGGTCAGCTCCTGCGCCTTCGACCCGGCGCCGAACGTATAGGTGGTGCGCAAGCGCGAGATCACGACGCGGACCGGGTCGTCGAGGTGTTGCTCCAGCTCGTCGAGACGCTGCGTCAGGGTCGCGACCTTGACCGTCTTCCCGCGCTTCACCCGACCCGTGGTGGGCTCGATGGTGCCGGACACGAGGCCGAGCAGCGTGGACTTGCCGGCGCCGTTCACGCCCAGGATGCCGGTGCGCTCCCCCGGGGCGATGCGCCACTCCACGTCGCGCAGCACCGTGTGGTCGCCGTACGTCACGCCCGCGTCGAGGAGGTCGACGACGTCCTTGCCGAGGCGGGCGACGGCGAGCGACTGCAGTGCGACACGGTCGCGCAGCTCGGGGACGTCGGCGATCAGCTCGTTCGCGGCATCGATGCGGAACTTCGGCTTGGACGTGCGCGCCGGTGCGCCGCGTCGCAACCACGCGAGCTCCTTGCGGGCGAGGTTCTGCCGACGCTGCTCGATCGCGGCGGCCTGACGATCGCGCTCGACGCGTTGCAGGATGTAGGCCGCATAGCCGCCCTCGAAGGGCTCGACGATCCGGTCGTGCACCTCCCACGTCGTGTTGCACACCTCGTCGAGGAACCACCGGTCGTGCGTGACGACGAGCAGACCACCCGCGTTCGGCGCCCACCGCTTCTTCAGATGCCCCGCGAGCCACGTGATGGCCTCGACGTCGAGGTGGTTCGTGGGCTCGTCGAGGAACAGCACGTCCCAGTCGCCCGAGAGCAGCCGCGCGAGCGCGACACGGCGGCGCTGGCCACCGGACAGATCCCCGAGTCGGGCGTCCCAGGGGAGGTCGCCCAAGAGCCCTGCGATCACGTCGCGCGTGCGGGCGTCACCCGCCCACTCGTGCTCGGCCCGGTCGCCGACGACCGCGCGGCCGATGGTGTCGTCGTCGTCGAGGGTGTCCTGCTGATCGAGGACGCCGACCGTCACTCCCCCGCGCACGGTCACACGACCACCGTCGGGTTCGCGAATCCCGGCGAGCATCCCGAGCAGGCTCGACTTGCCGTCGCCGTTGCGGCCGACGATGCCGATGCGGTCGCCCTCGTTCACGCCGAGCGAGACGGAGTCGAACACGACCTTGGTCGGGTATTCCAGGTGCAGGGCTTCGCCCCCGAGCAGATGTGCCATATCCGTCCCAGGCTACGCGGCGCGGACGCGGCGTGCTTCCGCGCTGGCCCCGCCTGCTGGCATCCGGCATCCCGTCCGCGAGACGACCATCGATGAGGCGAGCTGGGGAGAACACGGACGCCAGCAGCGCGCGCACACGCGAAACGGGGCCGCCCGGATGACCGGACGGCCCCGCGGGGCGCGGCTACGACCTCAGAGGTCGTTCTCGGCGAGCCAGGCCTCGGCGATGTCGGCCGGCGACTCCTGGTCGACGGTCGACTTCACGTTGAGCTCCACGAGCCCCTCGGGGGTCAGCGCGGCGCTGACCTTGTTCAGGATGTCGGACACCTGCGACGCGACGCTCGAGTTCACGACCGGAACGACGTTCGAAGCGAGGAAGAGGCCCTCGGGGTCTTCCAGCGTGACGAGGTCGTCCGTCTGGATGCGGGGGTCGGCGGTGTAGACGTTCGCGACCTGGATCGTGCCGGCGACGAGGTCGTCGACCGTCGTCTCACCGGTGGGCGAGAACTGCACGTCCACGCCGTAGGTCGCCTTCAGCCCCTCGGGGCCGTAGGGGCGCTCGGCGAGTTCGGCGTTGCCGCCGAGGGTCAGCCCCGTCGTGACCTTCGCCAGGTCGGCGATGGTGGTCAGGCCGTTGGCTTCAGCGAAGGCCGCGGTGACCGTGTACGAGTCCTGGTCGGTCGCCGAGGACTGGTCGAGGACCTCGAGGCCCTCGGGCAGAGCGTCGGGCAGAGCGGCGTAGACCTCGTCGGCGGTGCGAGCCGTGGTCTCCTCGTCGAAGAACTGCAGCAGGTTGCCGCTGTACTCCGGGAACACGGTGATGGTGCCGTCCTCGAGCAGCGGGATGTAGGCGTCGCGCTGACCGATCTGGAACTGGCGCTTGACCGTGAGCCCCTCGTTCTCGAGGGCCTGAGCGTAGATCTCGGCGATGATCTCGTTCGAGAAGTACGCCTGCGAGCCGACGACGATCTCATCGGCGGACGCGCTGGCGTCGCCGCCATCGCTCAGAGGGTCGCTCGAGCCGCCGCAGCCGGCGAGGGCGAGCGAGGCGACCGCGAGCCCGGCGAAGACGCCGAGGCCCTTGCGAGTTCGTGCTGTGAACATGGGTTCCTCTTTCTGGTGGTGGGAGTCGGGTGAGTCAGGTGGTCGTGGGCGGGGACGCGGGGGCGCCGACCGCAACGGCCTCGGCGCGGCGCTGACGCGCCGAGCGCGCACGCGGCGAGGCGGCGCCGGCGGCCCGGATGCCACGGGGCACGACGAGGTGCTGCAGCAGGGCGAACAGTCCGTCGATGACGAGGGCGAGCACGGCGACCAGTATGGCCCCGCCGATGAGGATGTCGAACCGGCGGAGCGGGATGGCCGCGATGATGTACTGCCCGAGCCCACCCAGACCGATGTAGGCAGCGATCGTCACGGTCGCCAGCACCTGCAGCGTCGCCGCACGGATGCCGCCGACGAGCAGGGGCAGCCCGAGCGGCACCTCGATGCGCCACAGGATCTGCGACTCGGTCATGCCCATCGACCGCCCCGCGTCGAGCACACGGCGGTCGATGGCCTCGAACCCCGTGTACGCGCCGGCCAAGAGCGACGGGATCGCCAGCACGACGAACGAGATGACGGCCGCCTCGGGCTTGTGGAGCACTCCGAGAAGCAGCGTGAGCAGGATCAGCAGACCGAACGAGGGGATGGCACGCGCGGCGCCCGAGATGGCCACTGCGATCTCGCGGCCCTTTCCGGTGTGGCCGATGAACCAGCCGAGGGGGATGGCGATCACCCCGGCGATCACCACGGAGATCACCGTGTACAGCAGCTGCACCCCGATGGCCGAGGGAATGCTGTCGAATCCGCGCCCCGGTTCGCCCGAGAAGATCCAGCCGATGGCATCGCCGATGAGGTTCACGCGGCCACCGCCGTCCGGTTCGCGCGCGGCGCGCGCGTGCGGATGCGCCGCGTCCACGGCATGAGCACGCGTCCGAGGATCACGAGCAGGAGGTCGATCACGAGCGCGAGCACGACGACGGCGATCACGCCGGCGAACACCTCCGGGATGATGCGGCGCTGCAGGCCGTTCGTGAACAGGTACCCGATGTTCTGGATGCCGACCAGGATGCCGACCGTGGCCAGAGCGATCGTGCTCGCCGAGGCGACGCGCAGACCGGCGAGGATCACGGGTCCCGCGAGGGGGAACTCCACCGCCCAGAAGCGGCGGAACGACCCGTAGCCGACGGCCGTGGACGCCTGCCGCACCCCGGCGTCGACGGAGTCGAGGCCGTCGGCGACCGCGCGGACGAGGATCGCGACCGCGTAGATCGCGAGGGCCACGATGAGGTTGGTCTCGCTCACGATCGAGTACCACCCGGTCACGACCGGAAGCAGGATGAGGAGGGCGAGGGACGGGATCGTGTAGAGCAGCCCGGTGATGGTGATGACACCGCTGCGTACGAGCCGGTAACGCCACGCCACCCACCCCAGCGGGATGCTGAGCAGAAAGCCGGCCACGAGCGCGATGAGGCTCTGACGCAGATGCACCAGCGTCAGCTCCGCGATGAGGTCGAGGTTGTTCCAGACCCAGGTCACGCGCGCGGCTCCTCCACGAGCGCACCCTGCGTGCGTCCCTCGGCGTCTACGACGACGGTGCCCCGGGGGGTCTGCTTCAACCGCAGGGCACGCTTGCCCTTCACCGCGCCGATGAAGCTCGCGACGAAGTCGCTCGCCGGGTTCTCGATGATCTCGCTCGGAGCCCCGACCTGGGCGACCCGGGCGCCCTTCTCGAGCAGCACCACCTGGTCACCCAGGAGGAAGGCTTCGTCGATGTCGTGAGTGACGAAGACGATGGTCTTGCCGATGTCGCTCTGCAGCCGGAGCAGCTCCTGCTGTAATTCGTCGCGGACGATCGGGTCGACGGCGCCGAACGGCTCGTCCATGAGAAGGATGTTCGGGTCGGCCGCGAGGCCCCGCGCGACGCCGACGCGCTGCTGCTGACCGCCCGAGAGCTGGCTGGGATAGCGGTCGGCCATCGCGGTGTCCAGGCCCACGGTCTCCATCAGCTCGAGCGCGCGGGTGCGCGCCTTCTTGCGGTTCTCACCCTGAAGAACGGGCACCGTCGCGATGTTCTCGGCGACGGTGAAGTGCGGCAGGAGCCCGGAGTTCTGCATCACGTAGCCGATGCTGCGCCGCAGCTGCACCGGGGGTCGCGACGCGATGTCGTCGCCGTCGATGCTGATCGTGCCGGCGGAGGGCTCCACCATGCGGTTGATCATCCGCAGAAGCGTGGTCTTTCCGCATCCCGACGATCCCACGAAGACCGTGGTCTTTCGGGAGGGGATGACGAGACTGAAATCGTCGACAGCACGAGTGCCGTCGGGGAAGACCTTCGAGACGGTCGAGAACTCGATCATGCGCGTGTCCGAACTCAGTCGGAGACCACGACCTTCCGGTCGAACGCGACGTACCCGGCGAAGTCGGTGCCGACACGGTCGACCGCTCCCGGTCGGAGGTCGGGGTAGGACCACGCGCCGTCGGCGAGCTCGGCTCCGTCGAGCGAGACGTTCCAGTACTGGGCCGCCCCCTTCCACGGGCACGTGTACGGGGTCGGGCTCTGCGACAGGGCACCTTCCCGCACCGCGCTCGGCGGGAAGTACCAGTTGCCCTCGATCGACACGAGGTCGCTGCGGTCCGCTTCGGCGATGACGACGCCGTCGAGTACTGCCTTCATGGGGATTCCCCTTCCGTGGGCGCTTGCGGGCGCACGGCCCGCCGGTGGGTGGCCACCTCGATTGAGGCTAGCGAGGGCCTCCGACACGAAATGGCAGATTGCCGCATGTGACGACCTGGGCTATGGTGCCCGCCTGGTCAGACCACACGTGCGCCAGCGACCGGCCCGTGCACATGAAGAGCCGGGTACCCGGCAGCACTCAAGGAGACCTGGAGGTCGATCGCGGCGGTCTCGTCGGAGGCGAGGAAAGCGAGCGTCGGTCCAGAGCCCGAGACGATCCCGGCGAGCGCTCCCGAACCCTCCCCCCGCTCGAGGACACGGGCCAGATCGGGCCGGAGGTGCAGCGCGGGCGCTTGGAGGTCGTTGCGCACGGTGGCGGCGAGCATTTGCGCGTCGCCCTGTCGCAGGGCGTGCAGGACGTCGGGGTCGACGGCCGGCGCCCGGGTCGCCCGTCCGATGTCGACGGCATGGCGTTCGCGGTGCGCATCGAGCTCTCCGTACACGACGGGAGTCGACAGGCCGGTGCTGTTGGGAACGAGGACCCAGTCGAAGCGGCCGGATGCCAAAGCGGGACTCAGCTCGTCGCCACGCCCCGTGCCGACCGCGGTGCCCCCGAGGAGCGCGAACGGCACGTCGGCGCCCAGACGCGCTGCCAGGCGCGCCAGGTCGGCCGTCGGCATCCCGACCCCCCAGAGGGCGTCGCACGCCACGAGCGCTGCGGCCGCGTCGGCGGACCCGCCCCCCATTCCGCCCGCCACTGGCACGGCTTTGCGGACGGCCAGGTGCACTCCGTCCGTCACACCCGCCACTCTCGCGAGCATCCGCGCGGCGCGGACGGCGAGATTGCGTTCATCGGTGGGCACGCCCTCGACGTCGACCGTGGAGGTGCCGACGATCTCGATCGTGACGTCATCCGACGCGGTCGCGGTGACCTCCTCGTAGAGCGACACGGCCTGATACGCGGTCGCCACGTCGTGATAACCGTCGTCCTGGACGTCACCGACCTCGAGAAAGACGTTGATCTTGCCGGGCGCGCGCACGCGCACGCGCGCGGGAAGCGGACCGCTCATCGACGCACCGCCACGCCCGGGACTTCGCACGCCGCCGGGTGTGCGAAACTGGAACGTCGGTCCGAGAACGTCCGGCCCGCGAGAGACGGGTCGATGGCGGCCGGGCCGGAACGGGCGATCTCAGTCACTCTTCGACAGTAGCGCCCCACCCTCCGCCGTTCGGCGCCGTCGCCGAAACGCGGACGTAACGCCGGCTACCTACGGTGTACGAATCGTCCCCCATCACCCCCGAGGAGGCACAGTATGCGATCGATGGTCCCCCTTTCTGTCGAGACCGACCCGTGGCGCGCCCTCCTCTCGCGGAACGACATCCGCATGGTCGACGGCATCCTCCACGTCATCGACGACTCCTCGACCCCCGCGGACGCCGAGCGAGACGACCTCCTCACGGTGGCCGCCGCCATCGAGGCCGCGGGGATCGCCGTGCTGCTGGTGCGGGATGCCAACCGCCGACCGAAACTGGTCGTCGACACCACACACGCGGATGCCGCGCTCGCGGCGCTGCGCGACCCCGACCTCGGCCCCGTCTACCTGAAGGCGCGCGGCGAAGACCCCGTACCCGCCCACAGCGTGACACCGAGCCGCAACGCGGTCGAAGCGTATGCCGTCTTCCGTCCGCGCACGTCGACGGAGGGGTCGTACCGCTACGGTTCCGCTCTCGCGCCACGCCTCGAACTGTGGCGCTTCGGCGCGCAGACCATCGAGGCACCGCGCCCGAGCGCGCTGACCCGCCGCACGTTCGCCGTCGCCGACCTGGACCTCGTCGAGGTCGAGCGCTACGGGCGACGCTGGCGGACGATCGCCGGGATGTTCGACCCGCACCCGAACGAGTTCACCGAAGACGTCGACATGGTCTTCTCATGGGTCGACGGGTCCTCGAGCGAGTTCCAGCGGCAGCGTGCGGCACGAATGAAGGGCTACGTCGTCGGCGACGGCGACGACAACGCCGCCCGCTACCGCCAGGTCGACGAGCTGCGCTACGCGCTGCGCAGCGTGCACATGTACGCACCCTGGGTCCGCCGCATCTTCATCGCGACCGACTCGCCCACCCCCGAGTGGCTGGCCGATCACCCCAAGGTCACGATCGTGCGCAGCGAGGAGTTCTTCGCCGACCCGTCGGTGCTGCCGACCCACAACTCGCACGCGGTGGAAGCCCAGCTGCACCGCATTCCGGGCCTCGCCGAGCACTTCCTCTACAGCAACGACGACATGTTCTTCGGCCGTCCGGTCACCCCCGAACTGTTCTTCAGCGGTTCCGGCATCAGCCGGTTCGTCGAAAGCGGCATCCGCATCGGCAGCGGGCCCGCGCACGTCGGAAGGTCCGGGCACGACAACGGTCTGCGGGTCAATCGCGCACTGCTCCAGGAACGGTTCGGACGGGTCATCACCCTCGATCTGGAGCACTGCGCCACGCCGCTGCGGCGTTCGGTCGCGTACGAGCTGGAGCGCGAGTTCGCGGAGGACTACGCGCGCACGGCGGCGAGCAGGTTCCGGTCGGCGACCGATATCTCGGTGACCAACAGCCTCTACCACTACTACGCGCTGGCCACCGGGCGGGCGGTCATCACGACCGAGCCGCGCACGCGGTACGTGCAGACGACGCAGCTCGACTCCCTGCGCCGCATGGAGCGCCTGGTGTCGCGCCGTGACACCGACATGTTCTGCCTCAACGACGGCAGCGTGCCCGAGATCCCCGAAGAGGTGCGCGTGCCGGCGCTTCGCGCTTGTCTCGAGCGCTATTTCCCCGTGGCCGCGCCCTGGGAGAAGACCGCGGTCAGCGCAGGATCGGCAGAGGCGCCGTCGGCGGCGACACCCGTCCGCTGAGCTCGCGTGCGGTCGGCACCGCGATGCCGGCCGCACGAAGCCGTTCCTGCGACTCCGCCGCGTCGACGTACTGCAGCACCTCGGCCGTCCCCACCGGCACGACCGAATGGACGATCGTCTCGTCGTACACATGGACGAGGTTGAAGCCCTGAGCCCCGTCCTGGGGACGGGTGCCGCCGACGGGGACCATCAGGTCCTGCGTGTAGCACGTCGCGGACGCCACGGACACCGGGATCCCCGCGAACGTGGCGAAGGTCGAATAGTGCAGGTGCCCCGCCAGGATCGTGCGGACGTCGCTGCCGCGCAGCACGTCGGCCAGGAGGCGCTGATCACGCAGCTCGACGCTGGCGGCGAGGTCGAGCACGCTGGGAACGGGTGGGTGATGCATCGCGAGGACCGTGCCCAGAGGGGCGGGAACGGAAAGGACCTCAGCGAGCCATTCGCGTTGCGCGGCGGTGACCTCGCCGTGGTGGTGACCCGGGACCGAGGTGTCGAGCGTGACGACGCGGAGACCGTTGACCTCGTCGACGCGGTCGACCGGGGCTGTCGGGTCGCTGTCGTCGCCGGGGAGCAGGTGCGCGCGGAACGTCGCACGGTCGTCGTGGTTGCCCATGACCCAGATGACGGGCGCTCCGATGCGCTCGGCCGCCGGTTCGACGATCGCCCGGACGCGCGCGTACGCATCGCCCTCACCCCAGTCGGCTAGGTCACCGGTGAAGATGAGCCCATCGGGGCGGATACCGGATGCCTCGATCGCCGCGACCGCCTGCGCCAGACGCGCTTCCGAGTCGACGTGGTCGTACAGCGGTGCCCCGCCGGCGCGCAGGTGGGTGTCACTCAGGTGCAGCAGCACGCGTTCGGCGCGCGGGTATTCGGCGTAGCGCATCTCGTTCCCTTCGGGTCGTCGGGTGCGACCTCTGACCGGCGTGATGCTCCCGGTTGGCTCGAAATGTTACAGACATGTTTCGGGAACGCGTGATGAACACGTCGCGAATTCCCCCGTCCCGGACGCGCGAGTCGCCAAGATTTGTCGCCGCCGCTCCGCGGCAGGCGACAAATCTTGGCGACTCGCGCCCCAGGGGCGCCGGGTTACAGGGCGGCGATGCGGACGAAGTCGTCGATCGACAGCTGCTCGCCGCGCGACGTCGGATCCACGCCGGCGCGCTCGAGCGCCTCGGACGCGGCGGCGGCGGAACCGCCCAGCACGCCCGCGAGCGCCTGGCGCAGCATCTTGCGACGCTGCTGGAAAGCGGCATCGACGATCGCGAAGGTGCGGCGCCGAAGCTCCTCGTCGCCGCGGGGCACGGCATCCCTCTCGAACCCGACGAGGACGCTGTCGACGTTGGGGACCGGCCAGAACACCTGACGCGACACCGTTCCCGCCAGGCGCCACGGTCCGTACCAGGCAGCCTTGACGCTGGGAGCGCCGTACACCTTCGACCCGGGAGGGGCCGCGAGGCGCTCCCCCACCTCCGCCTGCACCATCACCACTCCGCGCCGCAGGAACGGGAACGTCTCCAGGAAGTGCAGGAGGACGGGAACCGAGACGTTGTAGGGCAGGTTCGCGACGAGCACTTCGGGCTCGCCGGGCAGCTCGCGCACCTGGAGAGCGTCGGCGTCAATGACCGTCAGCCGGTCTTCGGCAACGCCGTGCGCGGCCGTGGTCTCGGGCAGGCGCGCGGCCAGGCGGTGATCGATCTCGACGGCGACGACGGAGGCACCGGCCTCGAGGATCGCGAGCGTCAGCGAGCCCAGTCCCGGCCCGATCTCGACCACCCGATCGGATGCCGAGACCCTCGCCGCCTGAACGATCTTGCGCACCGTGTTGGCGTCGACGACGAAGTTCTGCCCCAGCTTCTTCGTCGGTGTGACGTCGAGGTCGGCGGCGAGCCGGCGGATCTCGGCGGCACCGAGGAGGGAAACGGGCATTGTTCCACTGTAGTCAGCCTCCGCCGTTCACCCCTGTGCGAGGAGTACCGTGAAGCGGGTGAGTCAAACGCAGTCGATCCCCGCCAATGCCTTCACCCTTCGCAGTCCCTACGGGCGGCGGGCGATCGTCCTCTCGATCGCAGCGGCCGTCGGCGGGTTCCTCTTCGGCTTCGATTCGTCGGTCATCAACGGCGCGGTCCGCTCGATCGAGGCGGATTACACCAAAGAGCCGATCCTCACCGGCTTCGTCGTCGCGATCGCCCTGATCGGCTGCGCCGTCGGCGCGATCGCGGCGGGTGCGCTCTCCGACCGCTACGGGCGCCTCAAGGTCATGATCGTCGGCAGCGCCCTGTTCCTCATCTCCTCGATCGGGTCGGCGCTCACCTTCAGCGTGCTGGACCTGATCGTCTGGCGCATCCTCGGCGGCCTCGGTATCGGTATCGCGTCGGTGGTGGCACCGGCTTATATCGCCGAGGTCGCGCCCCGCCAGATCCGCGGGAGCCTCGCCTCGCTGCAGCAGCTCGCCATCACCCTGGGCATCTTCGCCGCGCTCTTGAGCAACGCGCTCCTCGTCGCCGTGGCGGGCGGCAGCGCCGACAACATGCTGTGGTGGGGCCTGGATGCCTGGCGGTGGATGTTCCTGATCGGCGTCATCCCGGCCGCCGTCTACGGCTTCCTGGCGTTCACGATGCCCGAGTCGCCGCGCTTCCTGCTTTCGCGTGGTCGCACCGACGAAGCACGCGCGATCTTCGCGCGCCTGGTGCCGCCGGCAGACCTCGACAAGACCGTCAACGATCTCACCACCGCGATCGAGACCGACCGCAAGAACAAGGGGGCGTCGCTCGCCGGCCCCGCGCTGGGGCTGCAGCCGATCGTGTGGATCGGCATCATCCTGTCGGTGTTCCAGCAGTTCGTCGGGATCAACGTCATCTTCTACTACTCCACGAGCCTGTGGCGCGCGGTCGGATTCGATGAGAGCAACTCGCTCCTCATCGGCGTCATCACCTCGGTCACCAACGTGCTGGTGACGCTCATCGCCATCTGGCTGGTCGACCGCGTCGGGCGCAAGCCGCTCCTGCTCGTGGGTTCCGCCCTCATGACCCTGTCGCTCGGCACGATGGCGCTCGCCTTCTCGTTCGCGACGGGCTCGGGTCAGGATGTCTCGCTTCCCGGTGCGTGGGGCCCCGTCGCCCTCGTGGCCGCGAACCTCTTCGTCGTCGGGTTCGGCGCCTCGTGGGGCCCGCTGGTATGGGTGCTGCTCGGCGAGATCTTCCCCAGCCGTATCCGCGGCAAGGCGCTCGGCGTCGCCGCGGGCGCTCAGTGGCTCGCGAACTTCCTCGTGTCGTGGACGTTCCCCCAGCTGGCGGACTGGTCGCTGACGATCACCTACGGCGCCTACGCGTTCTTCGCGGCACTGTCCTTCGTCTTCGTCCTGTGGAAGATCCCCGAGACCAAGGGCATGGAGCTCGAGCAGACCGAGACGCTGTTCGTCCGCAAGCAGAAGACGAAGGCCTGACGAACGACGAAGGCCGGCACCCTCGCAGGGTGCCGGCCTTCGTCGTTCCGGGTCGCGTCAGAACTCGCCGTACACCTCGAGGGTGTTGGCCGCGACCTGCGCCCCGAGCTCGTCGGCATCCGTGCCGAGCTCGGCGGCCAGGAAGCGCAGCGTGACGGGCACGAGGTAGGGCGCGTTGGGACGCCCGCGGTACGGCGTCGGGGTCAGAAAGGGCGCGTCGGTCTCGACGAGGATGCGCTCGCGCGGGGTCACGGCGAGGGCGTCGCGGAGGTTCTGCGCGTTCTTGAACGTGACGTTCCCCGCGAACGAGAGGTAGTACCCGCGCTCGGCCGCAATGCGTGCCATGTCGGCGTCGCCCGAGAAGCAGTGGAACACCGTCTTGTCGGGGGCGCCGACCCGCTCAAGCGTCTCGAGGACCGCGTCGTGGGCGTCGCGGTCGTGGATCTGCATCGCGATGCGGTGCTTCTTCGCGAGCGCGATGTGCGCTTCGAACGAATGCATCTGGGCCGGGATGCCATCGGCCTCGGTCCGGAAGAAGTCCAGGCCGGTCTCGCCGATGGCCCGCACCCGCGGCTCGGCCGCGAGCTCGTCGATGACCGCGATCGCGGCATCCAGTTCGCCGGCGGCGGCGTAGGCGGGCGCCTCGTTGGGGTGGATCGCGACCGCGGCGAGGACGCGCGGGTGGTTCGCCGCCGCCCACGCCGACCACCGGGAGGAATCGACGTCTCCCCCGGCCTGGACGACGCCGTGCACGCCGACGGAGACCGCGCGCTCGAGCTGCTCGTCGAGCGACAGCCCGGTCTCGCCGTCCTCGATCTCGAGGTGGCAGTGGTTGTCGTAGACCGGCACCCGCAGGGGGTCCGAGGCCGGCGGGTAGCTGACGTCGCGTCGGCCGTCCGCCGACCGCTCGCGCACGTACTGGCTGGGGTCACCGCCCTCGATCGTGCCGCGGGGGCGCTCGACGGGAGTGCTCACGCCTGCTCGACCCGGGGGAAGAGCGGCGCGAGGCCGTTGACCGACGAGCCCGGTCGCAGCGCACCCCACTCCCCGGCTTCGCGGAGCGGCTGATCGTGCAGGCGCCCGAGGCTTTCGGTCGCGCCGAGCGCGATCCACAGCTTCTCGGTCGAGGCGGGCATGACCGGCGAGAGAAGCACCGCGAGCGCGCGCAGGCCCTCGGCCGCGGTATAAAGCACCGTGCCCAGTCGCTCGCGCTGCGTCTCGTCTTTGGCGAGGGCCCACGGCTCGTTCTCGGTGATGTAGCCGTTGAGCGCGTCCACGATGGTCCAGATGGCCTGGATCGCCTCGTCGAGGCGGAAGCGTTCGACCGCCGCGTCGGCCCGCGTCGCGGCATCCGCCACCGTCGCCTGGATCGCGCGGTCGCCCTCGGTGTAGGCGGACGCCGGGGGCACGATGCCCTCGAAGTAGCGCTCGATCATGGCGATGGTGCGGGATGCCAGGTTGCCGAAGCCGTTGGCGAGCTCGGCCTGGTACCGGGCCGACAGGTCTTCCCACGAGAACGAACCGTCCTGGCCGAAGGCGATGGCCGAAAGGAAGTAGAAGCGGTAGGCGTCGGACCCGAAGACGTCGGTGATCTCGGTCGGGGCGATGCCGGTGAGCTTCGACTTCGACATCTTCTCGCCGCCGACGAGGAGCCAACCGTGCGCGAAGACCCCGCGGGGGACGTCCAGCCCCGCGGCCATGAGCATCGCGGGCCAGATGACGGCGTGGAACCGCAGGATGTCCTTGCCGACGACGTGGTACGCGGGCCACCGTCGAGCGAACTCCTCCGGGTCGGTGCCGTACCCGACGGCCGTGGCGTAGTTCAGCAGCGCGTCGACCCACACATAGATGACGTGCGACGGGTCCCACGGCACCGTGATGCCCCAGTCGAACGCCGAGCGCGAGATCGACAGGTCTTTCAGGCCGCTGCGCACGAACGACACGACCTCGTTCTTCGCCGACTCGGGACGCACGAAGTCGGGCTCGGTCTTGTACAGCTCGAGCAGGCGATCCTGGAACTCGCTGAGCTTGAAGAAGTAGTTCTTCTCCTGGAGGAGCTCCAGCGGCTTGGAGTGGATCGCGCACACCTTGAGACCCTCGAAGGGGCCCGTGCCGTCGACGATCTCGGCTTCGGGCTTGAACTCCTCGCAGCCGACGCAGTAGAGCGCCTCATACTCGCCCGCGTAGATGTACCCGCGGTCGAAGAGAGCCTGCACGAACTGCTGCACCCGCTCCTCGTGGCGGGGCTGCGTCGTGCGGATGAAGTCGTCGTTGGCGACGTCGAGGGTGCGCAGGAGCGGGAACCACGATTCGTTCACGAGCTTGTCGACCCACTCCTGCGGAGTGACCCCGTTCGCGGCGGCGGCGCGCAGCATCTTCTGCCCGTGCTCGTCGGTGCCGGTCAGCATCCAGGTGTCGTCCCCGGCCTGGCGGTGCCAGCGGGCAAGCGTGTCGACGGCGACGGTCGTGTACCCGTGCCCGATGTGGGGCAGGTCGCTGGGGTAGTAGATCGGCGTCGTGATGTAGAAGGATCGGCCGGAAGTCACCTCAGGATTCTACGGGGGCGCGCCGCCCGGCCCGGCCGGTGTGACGCGTCAGCCCCGCACCGCGAGCGCCGCCTGGTACAGCTCGCGGGACGAGTGTCCGGTCAGCGCCGCCACCTCGGCCGCCGCGGCCTTCAGGCGCGCGCCGTCGCGAACGAGCTCCAAGACCTGGGTCACGGCATCCGGGAACGCCACTTCGCGCGCGGACGCGCCGCCGACGACGATCGCGATCTCGCCGCGCACGCCCTCGGCCGCCCACGCGGCCAGCTCGGCGAGGGTGCCGCGCCGCACCTCCTCGTGGAGTTTCGTCAGCTCGCGGCACACCGCCGCCGGACGGTCGGCGCCGAATGCGGCGGCGAGGTCGTCGAGGGTGGATGCCAGCCGCGACGGCGACTCGAAGAACACCAGGGTGCGCTGCTCGGCGGCGAGCTCGGCGAACATGCGGCGCCGCTCGCCCGGCTTACGGCGCGGGAAGCCCTCGAACGCGAAGCGGTCGGTCGGCAGTCCGGAGACGGCGAGCGCGGTGACTACCGCGCTGGGTCCGGGGAGAGCGGTGACGGTGACCCCCGCCGCGGCGGCCGCCGCGACGAGTCCATAGCCGGGATCGCTGACGGTGGGCATGCCCGCGTCGCTGAGGACGAGGAGATCGTCCTCACGCGCGAGCTCGACGAGTTCGGCGGCACGGTCCTTCTCGTTGTGATCGTGCAGGGCGATCAGCCGCGGTCGATTCGCGACGCCCAGCCCCGCCATCAGACGCTGCGTGGTCCGGGTGTCCTCGGCGGCGACCACGGCGGCGTTCTCGAGGGCCTCCACCAGCCGGCGCGATGCGTCGCCCAGGTTGCCGATGGGGGTCGCCGCGAGGATGATCACCGCCCCACCCTATGCTGGGGGCGTGAGTGCCGTCCTTCCGCCCGCCTCGACCGCGGAGCCGGCGACGCGCCTCGACCGATGGCGCGACGCGCTCCTGGCCACCCCGCGCGGGGAACGCCTGTGGCGGTGGCTCGCACCGACGCTCATCACCGTGATCGCCTTCGTGCTGCGCGTGGTCCACGTCGGCGACCCGCACGAGCTGGTGTTCGATGAGACGTACTACGTCAAGGACTCGTGGAGTCAGTGGCTGCTCGGCTTCCCCTCGACGTGGCCCGAGGGCGCCGATGAACGCTTCAACAGCGGCGACACCGACTTCTTCTCCGGCGTCGGCAGCTACGTCGTCCACCCGCCGCTCGGGCGGATCTTCATCGGCGCGGGCATGGCCCTCTTCGGCGCCGACACCGCGACCGGCTGGCGGATCGCCGGGGTCGTGTTCGGTACCGCCACCGTCCTGCTGGTGTACGTGCTCGCGCGCACCCTGACGGGATCGATCGTCTTCGCCTCGGTGGCATCCGGACTCCTGGCCATCGACGGCCTCAGCATCGTTCTCAGCCGGGTGGCGTTGCTCGACATCTTCTTGACGTTCTTCGTCGTGCTGACGCTGTTCTTCGTCGCGCGGGACCGGCGCGCATCGCTGGAGCGGTGGGCCGCACGCGGGCCAGCGCGGTCGGCGTGGGGACCCGTGTTCTGGAATCGCCCCTGGCTGCTCGCTGCGGGGGCGGCGGCGGGCGCGGCCACGGCGGTGAAGTGGTCGGGGCTGTACGTCCTCGCCGCGGTTGGTGTGTACGTCGTCGTGTCCGACGCGCTCGCTCGCCGGCGGGCGGGCGTGGCGCAGTGGCCCGCGGATGCCGTGCGCCAGGGTGCCGTCTCGTTCGTGCTGCTCGTCCCGGTGGCCGCCGTGGTGTACCTCGCCAGTTGGTCCGGGTGGCTGTTCACCGACGGCGGGTACGGACGCCACGCGGTCGACGCCTCCCCCGCCACCGGGTTCTGGGCGTGGGTGCCGCTGCCGCTGCAGAATCTGTGGGCCTACCACCAGGCGATGTACGGGTTCCATGTCGGGCTCGCCACCCCGCACTCGTACGCGAGCCCCGCGTGGCAGTGGCCATTACTCGTGCGACCCACGTCGATGTACTGGCATCAGGACGATTTCGGTGTGAACGGATGCCAGCTCCCCGATGGTTGCACCGAGGCCATCTCCAGCATCGGCAACCCGCTGCTGTGGTGGGCGGGCGTCGCGGCATCGGTGTACCTGGTGGTGCGGTTCGTGATCGTGCGCGACGGGCGCTACGCCCTCGTTCTCACCGGCCTCGCCGCAACGTACGTTCCGTGGCTTCTCTACCCCGAGCGCACGATCTTCCAGTTCTACACGGTCGCCATGGCGCCCTTCCTCGTGCTCGCGCTGACGTTCGCGCTCCGCGACGTCGCGCGGGGTCCCGCATCGATCTCACGGGCGAGCGGGCAGGCCTGGGTGACGGTGTTCCTCGCCGCGTGCCTGCTGCTCTCGGCGTTCTGGTACCCGGTGTGGACGGGGCTGCCGGTGCCCTACGAGTTCTGGCGCCTGCACAACTGGTTGCCGACCTGGATCTGACCGCCCGCGTCAGCGGAACATCATCTTCTCGTAGAGCGTCCGGCCCGTAACGCGGTCGACGAGTTCGCCGAGCCGGATGTCGAGCTCGGCGTCGGCGGTGAAGTCGTAGTACTCCGGGTGCTCCCCCGCGTGCAGCACGGCCGACAGGGGCGATCGTCGCGGGCGCATGTCGAGTGCCTCGATCAGTCGCGGCTGCGTGACGGTGAAGGCGATGCGGTCGCCTTCGCGTTCCCACGTCCACTCGAGCCGCGTGGGATACGTCTGGTGTCCGGGACCCGGGACCTCGCCGCTCGTGGTGAGCCGAAGCGGCAAGAGGTCATCGGTCAGTACCTCGTTGCCGCGCGCGAGGTAGAAGGTCGGGATCTGAATCTGTCCCAGACCGAACAGTCCCTTCGTGGTCATCTGCACGTACACGAGCGTGTACTCCCCGAGGTGGGCGCGCCCCCAGAACCAGTGGTCGAGGAACGACCCCATGAGGTGGTTGCCCCAGTTGTGGTCGTGATACGCGGTGCCCGTCAGAGTGACGGTCTTTCCGCTCTGGGTGATCGTCGCCTCCACGGTGCCGTACGGGACCGGAACGACCCAGGCGAGATAGTGCGTCTTGGCCGCGTCGAAGAAAGTGATCCCGGCGCCCGGCCGCCACGACGGCGCGGCGCGATGGATTGTGACGTCGGCGGTCAGGCCCTTGACATCCACGTGCAACCGGTAGGTGTCGAGGTCTCCGGTCACCGTGTTGGCGCCGATGCGCACATCGCACCGGGTGGTCTCGGCCGCAAACGATTCCGCGGGGAAAGAGGGCTCGACGTGGGTCCGTGTTCCGTCGGCGAGCTGGCGGATGACCAGCACGGTCGGTGTGATCGGCCCACCCGGGTCGGTGTGCGGCTTGTTCGAGAAGGTGACCACGAGGGTCGAGCCGTCGTCGAACTGGCAGTCGAAGTACCACCACTCGAAGGTCGAGTCGGCGGCCTCGGCGGCGCGATAGCCGTCCTCCCAGGCCTGCACCTCGCTCCCGTGCAGACCGAGCGCGGCCATCCCCTCAGCCTGAGCGGCATCCATCCGGGCGCGGATCTCGGGGGTGTCGGGAATGGCGTGCGCGGACATGGTGCTCCTCCTCGAGCGATCGGGTACCCCCACATCCTGACCGACGAGACGGCTCTCGGCCAGCGCCGATCGCGGTCATGGTGAATGAAGGATCGACCTCTGGTGAGCGCAGAGACGACTCCAGGGACGACCCGAAGAACGGGGCCGGTGACACGGCGATAATCGCACGAGTGAAGGTGCTGCTCGTCAACACGTCGTACCCTCCCTTCGTGATCGGCGGCGCCGAGCTCTCCGTGCAGGAGCTGGCCGAAGACCTCGCGGCCGACGGGCACGTCGTCCGGGTCCTGTGTCTCGCCCCGCGCAGTCGACGCGACGCCCACCGCGACGCCGATGCGTCCCCGGAGCCCGGACGGGTCTCGGTCCGACGCCTGTGGCGACGGCGCCTGCACCCCGAGGGGCGCCATCCGGCCCGGTGGGCTCGGGCCCTGTGGCACGTGGGAGAGCTCCTGCGACTTCGCGAGTACGCGGCCTTGCGTGCGGAGATCCGCCAGGGACGGCCGGACGTCGTCCACCTCAACAACATCGCCGGGTTCGGTTGGCTGGCATGGCTCGCCGTCCGACGCGTCCCGACGGTCCAGACGGTGCGGGACTACTCCCTCGTCTGCACGTCGTCGTTCGGCGAGCACAACCACTCCGTGTGCTCCCGCCGGAGCCTGCGCTGCCGCATCCTCAAGGCACCCTTCACCCTGTCGTGGCTGCGCCCCCGCCGCGTGGTCGGGGTGAGCGACTACGTGTGGCGCCGGATGAGGGCGGCCGGGGTGCGCGGCCGCGACGACACCCCGACGATCGTCCGCAACCGCCCCCGCCCCTCCGGCGATGCCGCCGAGAGCGCGACGCCGTCCCACCGGGCCGACGGGCTCCCGGTCGTGGGGTACCTCGGCCGTCTGGACGCCGACAAGGGGGTCGGCATCCTGCACGAGGCGGTCCGTCTCTTGAGGGCGGGCGGCATCGAAGTCCGTCTGCTGGTCGCCGGCGGACCCACGTCCTACGGACGCGCCCTCACGGACCGCTATGCCCTCGAGTACGCCGCCGGCGCGTGCGTCCAACTCGGCTACGTCGACCCCGGCGACCTCCTCGCCCGCTGCGACGTGCTGGCCGTCCCCACCCAATGGCACGAGCCGTTCGGCCGCGTCGCGGCCGAGGCGCTCCAAGCGGGAACGCCGGTCGTGGCCTCCCACGTCGGCGGACTGCCCGAGCTCGCTGATCTCTACGGCGAGGGGATCCGCACCGTGACCGGTTTCTCCGACCCGGGCGCCTGGGCAACGGCTCTCGCGTCGGCATTGGCGGACGGTCCACGACCGACGACCCCGGTTCCGCCCCCGCCCGCCCCCGCTGCGGCGTACCTCGCGATCTACGCGGACGTGCGCCGCGGTGTCTCCAGCGCGGCGGGATCGGAGGTCGGAAGCGCGCAGGTGAACGCCCGGCAGTCGTAGGCGGTTGCCCCGCCGTCGCGGGCGACCTTGCCCTCGAAGAGCGCGAAGCCGGCCTGAGCGAAGGCGGTCGCCTGAGCGGGGGTGACCACCGCGATGACGTCGGCCACGACGCGGCGGGCCACGTCGGCGATCTCGGAGTCCGTCTCCCCGACCACGACGAGCTGACGGGGCGGCGTCGCCAGCCCCAGCGCCACCTCCAGGATCGCCCCGTAGGCGAGCGGTGCCCCCAGCGCCGCGGGCGCAGCCGCCCGGACGAGCATCGCCGCTGCCTCGCGGTAGCGCTCCCCCGCACCCATCCGCCACAGGTCCAGGGCCGCGGCAGCGAACGCCGACGGCCCCGATGGAGCCGCGCCGTCGCTGGGAACACCCTGCGGCTGCATCCCCTGCCGGGCGAGTACGGGATCGCCCCCACCGGGCGGGTGGATGCCATCGGCCCCGACGCACGCGTCGACGAGGGCGCGCGCCCGTTCGGCGTACGCCACTTCCCCGGTGACGCGTGCGAGGACGAGCAGACCGCGCGCCAGCCCGCCGTAGTCCTCGAGCGTCGCGGGAGCGGCGGACCGGATCTCGTCGAGCGACGCGCGCCGCAGAGACCCGTCGTCGGCGACGTTGTTCTCGAGCACGGTGTCGGCGGCCCACCGGGCGGCCTCCACGAATCGCGGATCCGTCCGGGCACCGGCGGCGGCCAGCGCGGCGATCGCGTGCCCGTTCCAGCCCGTGACCACTTTGGCGTCGAGGGCCGGGGGCGCCAGCTGCGAACGATCGGTGGCCCGGTAGTAGCCGCCCTCGGAACGCTGCCCGTCGATGATCGACTCGGAGTCCTGCGCGGCGGCGATCCCCCCGGACGGCAACTGCAAGACGTCGACGAGGAACCGCGCGGTCTCGGCGGCGGTCCCGTCGTCGCCCGCGGCGAGCGCGACCTCGACGAGTCCGGCGTTGTCGGTCAGCATCCGCTCGTAGTGCGGGATGGTCCAGTCGCGGCGCGTGGCGTAGCGGAAGAATCCGCCCTCGACCGGGTCGCGCAGCTCGGACCCCGTCATCGCCGCTAGGGCGCGGGATGCCACGCTCGCGGCCTCGGGGGCGAGGGACGCCAGTGCGGGGTGCTGCAGCAGGCGCAACACCGGGGTGTTCGGGAACTTCGGCGACTCGACGGCGGCGCCCGCCGCGAACCCGCCGAACTCGTGATCCTCGCGGGCAACGACGGCCGCGACGGCATCGGCGAGCGCGTCGGCGGACGGGAGCGCCTCGGCCGCGGCGGGGGCTGCGGCGGCAAGCGCCTCGCGGAGGGCGGTGCCCGTGGCATCCACTTCGGCTCGCCGCTCGGTCCAGGCCTCGCGAACGGCAGCGAGCACCTGGCGGAACGAGGGAAGCTGTCCGCGCGGCTCCGGCGGGAAGTACGTGCCGGCGTAGAAGACGCGGCCGTCCGGCGAGGCGAATGCTGTCAGGGGCCATCCCAGGTGCGGCGTGAACGCGGAGGCGGCGTCGAGGTAGGCCGCGTCGACGTCGGGGTGCTCTTCGCGGTCGACCTTGATCGCCACGAACCCGTCGTTGACGAGCGCGGCGGTCTCGGCATCCTGGAACGACTCCCGCGCCATGACGTGACACCAGTGGCACGTGCTGTAGCCGATGGACACGAGCACGGGAACGTCGCGCTCGGCCGCGACGGCGAACGCCTCGGGCCCCCACGGGAACCACGCGACGGGATTGTCGGCGTGGGCCCGCAGGTAGGGGCTCGAGGCGTTCGCGAGGCGGTTCAGCGTCTCATCCGTCCTCAGTTGAGGTCGTCGGGGTGGGTGCCGACACGGCCCGAGTCGTCGCCGGGGTCGATCGCGTCGATCGCGGCCATCTCGTCGGCACTGAGCTCGAAGTCGAACAGGTCGAAATTCTCCTCGAGGCGCTCGCGGCGCACCGACTTCGGGAAGACGATGAGGCCGTGCTGGATGTGCCACCGCAGCACCGCCTGGGCCGGCGACTTGTCGTGGGCGTCCGCGGCGTCGACGACGGCGGGGATCTCGAACAGGTCGTACTTGCCCTGGCCGAGCGGGCCCCACGACTCGATGTGCATGTCGTGCTCGGCGCCCCACGCCCGGATCTCGCGCTGGCTGAGCGCCGGGTGCAGCTCGATCTGGTTGACCACAGGGGTCACACCCGTCTCGGCGACGATGCGGTCGAGGTGCGGCACGAGGAAGTTCGAGACACCGATCGACCGGGTCTTCCCGGCCTCGCGAATCTCGATCATCTTCTGCCACGCGTGCACATAGTTGTCGTTCTTCGGCGTCGGCCAGTGGATGAGGTACAGGTCGACGGCGTCGAGGCCGAGCTTGCCGAGGCTCTCGTCGATCGCGGCGTGCGGCTCCTCGCCGTCGTGGCGGTCGTTCCAGAGCTTCGTGGTGATGAAGAGCTCGTCGCGCGGGATGCCGCTGGCGGCGATCGCGCGGCCGACTCCCTCTTCGTTCTTGTAAATCGCGGCGGTGTCGATGTGGCGGTAGCCGACCTCGAGCGCCTCGGACACGGCGCGCTCAGCGTCGTCGGCGGGAACGAGGAACACGCCGTAGCCGAGCTGGGGGATGGAGTTTCCGTCATTGAGCTGGACAGAGGGAACAGTCATGAGACCAAGCGTAGAAGCGTGCGGGGAAGTCGGTTTCGGGGTTGACGGCGCTCAGGACAGGGGTGCGGCGTTCGCCGCGCGGGCGAGCGCCTCCGCGACGAGGCGCACGTTCTCACCGACCGATCCCGCGGTGACGCGCACCCGTGGTCCGACCCGCGCGGCCGTCTCGACGTCGACGACGAAGGGTGCGCCGGCGGCGACGCCGATGCCTTCCGCGGCGGCACGCACGATCGCGGCGCGCTCGTCGCGCACCGGCATCCAGAGGTTGATGCCGTCGGGGTCGCCCACATCGACGCCGAGGCGGCGCAGCGCGCTGCCGAGCCGATCGAGGCGATCTCGGTAGATCAGGCGTGCGGTGCGCACGGGCGCGGTCGAGCGCGGGTCGGTGAGCAGTTCGTGCAGCACGGACTGCAGCAGGCGGGACGTCCAGCCCGGGCCGAGCATCCGGCGCCGGACGATGCGATCCACGATCGTCGCAGGCCCGCCGAGCGCCGCGATCCGCAGGTCGGGACCGTGGGATTTCGAGAACCCGCGCACGTGCACGACCTGTCCGGGCACCCAGAGAGCGAGACTCACGGGCGGTGCTGTGGCGATGAGCGCCGAATGATCGTCCTCGATGACGATCACGCGCGTACCTCCCGGAACGCTCAGCAGCACGTTCGCGAGCCGCCGAGCGCGCTCGGCCGACATCGACACCCCCGTCGGATTCTGCGCTCGGGGCTGCAGCAGCACCGCCGAGGGTCCCAGGGCCAGAGCGCGGGCGAGCGACGCCGGAAGTACGCCGTCGGCGTCGCTCTCCATCGGGACCGGCACGGCACCGGCGGCCTCGATGAGGTCGAAGAAATAGGGGAAACCCGGCGATTCCACGGCGACACGGTCGCCGAACCGCACCACCTGATCGAGAGTCCGCGAGATCCCGTCCAGCGCGCCGTCGACGACGGTGAGTTCTTCGACCCCGCGCACGGGCCACTGCTCACGCAACACGTCGGAGAGATCCGGCAGCACGGGCAGGTCGTGATAGCGCCCGGTGTCGGCGCGCGGCCGTGCGAGCGTCAGCGCACGCTCGATCGAGGGGAGCATCGCGGGATCGGGGGTGCCGAGCGACAGATCCAACCGCAGGGCCCTTGTCCCCTCGTGCCCCAGGCCCAGCCCCCGGGGCGCTTCCCGGCTCCCGTCCGCCGACATGCCCTGCACCCTCGGGCTGAGCCACTCCCGCCGCTCCGCCCTTACGAACGTTCCCGCGCGGCCGCGGGAGAACACCACTCCGGCGTCCGCCAGGGCGCGCCAGGCCGCGGCGACCGTGCCGGTGGAGACCCCGAGTGCGGCGGCGACCTCGCGCACCGTCGGCAGACGCTCCCCGGGCGCGAGCGTGCCATCGCTCACCAAACGCGCGATCTCGGCGGCGAGGCCCGCGGGCGTGCGGTCGACGAGCGCGTGGGCGGACAGCATGGGCTCCCAATTTACGGCGGTGTCACTCGTGGAAATCGTGGAGAAATGTTCAAGCGGGACAGTAACAGAACCGGACGACGGCCCGGAGGAACGAGGGGATCATGACGACGGTGCGCGCCGCCATCACGCAGACCACATGGACCGGCGACAAGGAGTCCATGCTCGACAAGCATGAGCAGTTCGCTCGGGATGCCGCGGCCCAGGGCGCCGACGTCCTGTGCTTCCAGGAGTTGTTCTACGGGCCGTACTTCGGCATCACCCAGGATCAGAAGTACTACCGCTACGCCGAGCCGGTCGACGGTCCGATCGTGCAGCGGTTCGCCGCGCTGGCGAAGGAGCTCGGTCTGGTCACCGTGCTCCCGATCTACGAGGAAGCGCAGACGGGTGTCTACTACAACACCTCGGTGCTCGTCGACGCCGACGGCACCGTGCTCGGCAGCTACCGGAAGAACCACATCCCGCACCTCGACAAGTTCTGGGAGAAGTTCTACTTCCGCCCGGGCAACCTCGGCTACCCGGTCTTCGACACCGCCGTCGGCAAGGTCGGAATGTACATCTGCTACGACCGCCACTTCCCGGAGGGGTGGCGTGAGCTGGGCTTGAACGGCGCTCACATGGTCTTCAACCCCAACGCCACCAAGCCGGGGCTCTCCAACCGCCTGTGGGAGGTGGAAGGGCCGTGCGCCGCCGTGGCCAACGGGTACTTCGTCCTCCAGCCCAACCGCGTCGGGCGTGAGGACAACGAGTACGGCGAGGATGCCGTGACCTTCTACGGAACGAGCCAGATCATCGACCCGAGGGGGAACCTCGTCGGAGCGGCCGGCTCGGCGGAGCACGAGGAGATCCTCGTGCGTGACCTGGACATGGATCTGGTGCAGCAGATGCGCGACGACTGGCAGTTCTACCGCGATCGTCGCCCTGACACCTACGGCGAGATCGTGGAGGCCTGAGATGACGACGACTCTCCTCACCGGCGGCACGGTCGTCTCGGCCACCGGACGTTCCCCCGCCGACGTCCTCATCGACGGCGAGACCATCGCCGCCGTCCTCGCGCCCGGTTCCACGCTGCTCGGCCATGACCTCGCGGCATCCGTGGATCGGGTGATCGACGCCACGGGCAAGTACGTCATCCCCGGCGGGATCGACGCCCACACCCACATGCAGCTCCCGTTCGGCGGAACGAGCGCCTCCGACACGTTCGAGACCGGCACCCGCGCGGCCGCGTGGGGAGGGACGACGACGATCGTCGACTTCGCCGTGCAGCGCGCCGGCGAGCGCATACAGGACGGACTCGCCCACTGGCATGAGTTGGCCGCTGGCAACTGCGCGATCGACTACGGCTTCCACCAGATCGTCGGCGGGGTGGATGCCGACTCGCTCGCGGCTCTGCCGGGCCTCATCGACGACGGCGTCACCAGCTTCAAGATGTTCATGGCCTACCCGGGGGTCTTCTACGCGGACGACGCGCAGATCCTGCGAGCGATGCAGGTGGCCGCGGACACGGGACTCCTCACGATGATGCACGCCGAGAACGGACCCGTCATCGACGTGCTCGCTGAACAGCTGGTCGCGGCGGGCAACACCGACCCGTACTTCCACGGCGTCGCCCGCGCCTGGCAGATGGAGGAGGAGGCGACCCACCGCGCCATCATGCTCTCGCACTTGACCGGCGCCCCGCTCTACGTCGTGCACGTGAGCGCCAAGCAGGCGGTCGAACAGCTCGCTTGGGCGCGCGACAACGGCCAGAACGTCTTCGGCGAGACCTGCCCGCAGTACCTCTACCTTTCCCTCGAGGATCAGTTGGGGGCCTCGAGCGAGGAGTGGGGCGCCTTCGAGGGCGCGAAATGGGTGTGCTCGACACCGCTGCGCTCGAAGCACGAAGGCCACCAGCACCACATGTGGCAGGCGCTGCGCACCAACGACATTCAGATGGTCTCGACCGACCACTGCCCGTTCTGCATGAAGGATCAGAAGACCCTGGGCTTCGGCGACTTCCGCGCGATCCCCAACGGCATCGGCTCGGTCGAGCACCGCATGGACCTGATGTATCAGGGCGTGGTGACCGGGCAGATCACGCTCGAGCGATGGGTCGAACTGACCAGCACGACCCCCGCGCGCATGTTCGGCATGTACGGCAAGAAGGGCGTCATCGCCCCCGGAGCCGATGCCGACGTCGTGGTCTACGACCCGGCCGGGCACACCTCGATCGGCGTGGACAAGACCCACCACATGAACATGGACCACTCCGCGTGGGAGGGCTTCGAGATCGACGGGCACGTCGATACCGTGATCTCGCGCGGAAAGGTCGTCGTCGACGACGGCACCTACCTCGGTTCCCCGGGCGACGGTCGCTTCGTCAAGCGCGGCCTGAGCCAGTACCTGGTCTGAGGGAGGCTCCCCATGGATTTCGGTGTCGTCCTGCAGACCAACCCGCCCGCCGCCCGCACGGTGCAGCTCGCGCAGCTCGCCGAGGCGCACGGCTTCAGCCACGTGTGGACGTTCGACTCGCACCTGCTGTGGCAGGAACCGTACGTCGTGCACTCGGCGATCCTGGCCGCCACGCGCCGCGTGGTCGTCGGCCCGTTCGTCACGAACCCCGCGACCCGCGACTGGACCGTCACGGCATCCACGTTCGCCACCCTCAACGAGATGTACGGCAACCGCACCATCTGCGGGATCGGCCGGGGCGACTCCGCGGTGCGTGTGACGAACGGCCGCCCCACGACGCTGAAGGCTCTCCGGGAATCGATCCACGTGATCCGTGAGCTCGGCAACTCCCGCGCCGTGGAGTACAACGGCGCGACGCTGCAGTTCCCGTGGAGCCGCGGATCGGAACTGGACGTGTGGGTCGCCGCCTACGGACCGCTCGCATTGAAGCTCACGGGCGAGGTGGGCGACGGCTTCATCCTGCAGCTGGCCGACCTCGACATCGCCGAGTGGATGATCGCGACCGTGCGCCGCGCCGCCGAGGAGGCGGGCCGCGACCCCGACGAGATCGCGTTCTGCGTCGCTGCCCCCATGTACATCGGCGAGGACACCCCCGAGAGCCGCGCGCACATGATCGAGCAGTGCCGGTGGTTCGGCGGGATGGTCGGCAACCACGTCGCCGACATCGTCGCGAAGTACGGCGAGGGCTCCGACGTCCCCGCGGCCCTCACCGACTACATCGCGGGGCGCACGGGCTACGACTACAACGCGCACGGCAAGAGCAGCAACGACCACGTCGACTTCGTGCCCGACCAGATCGTCGAGCGCTTCTGCGTGCTCGGCACCGCCGAGGAGCACATCGCCAAGCTCGAGAAGCTCCGCGCGCTGGGCGTCACGCAGTTCGCCGGCTACCTCCAGCACGACAACAAGGAGGAGACGATGCGGGTCTACGGAGAGACCGTCATCCCCGCGCTCACTCCCCCGGTGACGGCGAAGCGGTGACGGATCAGGCGATCGTTCCGGGGTCGGTGACCTCGATCGTCGAGGGCGCCGGCGACGGGATGCCGCGCCCCCGGCGCCGTCCCGGAAGCCGCCTCGGTCCCGTGGGCTGGGGTGTCGCGGGGGTCGCGGCCGTGATCGCGATCTGGGAGCTGTACAAGCTCCTCGGCCCCGCGGACGGCGTGACCGTCGGCGGCGACGGATCGGCGGGGTCGGGGGTCATCCTCCTCCCCCGCACGCACGACCGCGCCATGCCGCACGTGTGGGACATGGTCGCGCGCATGTTCGCGCCGACGAGCGGTGGGGACACTCCCCCGCTGATCGTCTCGGTGCTCGAAGCCGCCGGGACCACCCTGGGCCTCGCGGCCCTCGGCTGGCTCATCGGCGTGATGATCGGTGGCATCCTGGGCATCGCGATGCAGCGCTGGCGGCTCGTCGAGTGGGGGCTCCTGCCCTGGATCGTCGTGAGCCAGATCGTGCCGCTCATCGCCTTCGCCCCGGTGGTCAACGCGCTCGGGAACCAGATTGACCGCGCCGGGATCCTGCCGTGGCCGCAGTGGTTCTCGGTCGCGCTGATCGCGTCGTATCTGGCGTTCTTCCCCGTCGCCGTCGGCATGCTCCGAGGCCTCGAGGCGCCCGACGCGCTGCACCTCGACCTGTTCCACGCGGGGGCGGCCGGGTGGTGGTCGACGCTGATCCACCTGCGACTCCCCGCCGCCGTGCCGCACCTCCTGCCGGCTCTGCGGCTCGCTGCCGCGTCCGCCGTCGTCGGCGCCGTCGTCGCGGAGGTGTCGATCGGACTTCGCGGCGGCCTCGGGCGCATGCTCATCCAGCTCGCCGGTCAAGCCTCGTCGGATCCGGCCGCCCCCTGGGCGCCCACCTTCGGCACCGTCGCCATCGGGCTCGTAGCCGCCGCGGGCGTCGCGCTCATCGGTGTGACCCTTCACCGTTTCCGTCGCGGAGAGGAGATCCGATGACCGCACCCGCCGTCCACGCCTCGGGCGTAGGGAAGGTGTTCCCCTCCACCGGTGGCGAGGTGACCGCGCTGACCGGGGTCGACCTCGACGTCGCCGCCGGTGAATTCGTCTCGCTCATCGGCCCTTCGGGGTGCGGGAAGTCGACGCTGCTCCGCCTCATCGCCGACCTCGACACGCCCAGCGCGGGCGACCTCGCCATCTTCGGCAAGCCCGCCCGCAGGGCGCGCATCGACCAGGACTACGGCATCGCGTTCCAGCAGGCCGGACTCCTTCCCTGGCGCACGGTCGCCGCGAACATCGCGCTGCCGCTCGAGCTGCACCGCTGGAGCCGCGCCCGTCGCGACGCCCGGGTCGCCGAGCTCGCCGAGCTCGTCGGGCTGTCGGAGTTCGTCGGCCGCTATCCCGACCAGCTGTCGGGCGGCATGCAGCAGCGCGTCGCGATCGCCCGCTCGCTCGCCGCGTCGCCGCAGCTCCTTCTCATGGATGAGCCCTTCGGCGCGCTCGACGAGATGACCCGCGAACGATTGCAGACCGAGCTCGCCCGCATCGCCGCCGAGACCGGCGCCGCGGTGGTCTTCGTCACGCACTCGATCCCCGAGGCGGTGTTCCTCTCCGATCGCGTGGTCGTCATGAGCCCGCGGCCGGGGCGCATCACCGACGTGATCGACACCCGCCCCGGACGCGCGCGCAACGAGGCTCTACGCGAATCGCCTGAATACTTCGCGCGCGTCACGGCGGTGCGGGAAGCACTGCACGGCGCTCCCCTGCAGCGGGCGAACGAGCGATGACCGCGACACGACTCCCCTCCTGGCTGCGGTTGGCGGCGCCCATCGCCGTCGGGCTGATCGGTCTCGCGTTGTGGTTCGCGTACGTCGCCTCGGGGAACGCTCCCCGGATGCTGCCCGACCCCGCGGCGATCCTGAGTGAAGGCATTCAGCGCTTCCCGCTCATCGTCGAGGCGGCCGCGATCACCGGCACCAATGCTCTGGTCGGCCTCGTCGCGGGCAGCGTCGTCGCCGTGGCGCTGGCGGCCCTGGCCGCGACCTGGCGCCCCGTCGACGGGATGACCGCGCCCTTGGTGGCCATGCTGGCCGTGGTGCCGATCGTGGCCATCACCCCCATCCTTAACACGATGTTCGGAGCCTCCAGCCAATTCGGCCGGCAGGCGGTCGCCGCGATCGCCGCGTTCGTGCCCGTCTTCGTCAACACGCTGCGCGGACTGCGGCAGACCCGGCCCGTGCAGCGCGACCTGTTCCGCGCGACCGCCGCGAGCGGCGGACAGACGTTCCGTTTCCTCACCCTCCCCACCGCGCTGCCGTACCTGCTCACCGGCATCCGCGTCGCCGCCTCGCTTGCGGTGATCTCCGCCCTCGTCGCCGAGTACTTCGGCGGACCGTCCGACGGAATCGGCACCGCGATCGCCACTTACGCCAAATCCGGGCGCGCCGCCCTCGCCTGGGCGTTCGTGGGCGGCGGCATCGTGATCGGTCTCGTCTTCTTCCTCGTCACCTCGTTGCTCGAGCGCGTCGTCGCACGGCGCCTCGGTGCGGGGCGTCCGCCGGCCTGACCGGCATCCTTCCCATCCGCCCTCGACAGAACAGGTCCCACCGCTCCACACCTGCACCACCCGCACCCGAAAGGACTCCCATGACACACAGCACACGCCGCGCCCTCAGCGCGGTCGCGGGGATCGCCGTGGCATCCCTCGCCCTCTCCGCCTGCGCCGGCGGATCCGCCGCCCCCGCCGAATCCGGCACCGACTTCGAGCCACTCACCACCGTGAAGCTGCAGCTGCAGTGGTTGCCGCAGGCGCAGTTCGCCGGCTACTACGTCGCACTCGACCAGGGGTACTTCGAGGAAGAGGGATTCGACGACGTCGAGGTCCTCCCCTCGGGGGGTGACATCGTGCCGCAGGACGCCCTCGTCGCCGGTGACGTCGACTTCGCCGTCGCCTGGGTGCCGAAGGTCCTCGGCACGATGGAGAACCAGGGCGTCGAGCTGACCGACATCGCGCAGGTGTTCCAGAAGTCCGGCACGTTGCAGGTGTCCTGGAAGGACTCGGGCATCACGAGCGTCGACGACTTCGAAGGCAAGCGCATCGGCTCGTGGGGATTCGGCAACGAGTGGGAGATCTTCGCCGCGATGGCCGACAAGGGTCTGGATGCCTCGACGGTGGAGATCACGACGCAGGACTTCTCGATGAATGCGCTCCTGGACAAGGACGTGGATGCCGCCCAGGCGATGACCTACAACGAGCTCGCGCAGCTTCTCGAGACGGTCGACCCGGCCACGGGAGAGCTGTACACGATGGACGACATCAACGTCATCTCGTACGAGGACACCGCCGGTGCCATGCTGCAGGACGCCATCTGGGCCGATACCCAGCGCCTCGCGGACGACCCCGCCTACGCCGACGCCGCCGTCCGCTTCCTCAAGGCCGTCATCAAGGGCTGGGTCTTCGCGCGCGACAACCCCACCGAGGCCGCGGAGATCACCTACCAGGCAGCCACCGCACCGGGCGTCAGCGCCTTCCCGGTGGGGCCGACCCACCAGCTGTGGCAGATGAACGAGGTCAACAAGCTCATCTGGGCCGGCGGGGACTTCGGCCTCGTCGACTCGGCCGCCTGGGACAAGACGGTTCAGGGCGCACTCGCCGCCGTGAACCAGGACGGGCTCAACCTCATCACCGCCGAGCCCCCGGCCTCGGCCTACTCGAACGAGTACATCGAGTCGGCTCTCAGTGCCCTGGAGGACGAGGGCGTCACCGTCGACGGCGAGTACACGCCGATCGAAGTCACCCTCACGGAGGGCGGGCAGTAATGCGCCACGGGGCGGTCGGTCCGGCGGCCGCCCCGTGTCTCACCGAGTTCTCGGAACGCCGTGGTTGACTACCCGGATGACGCAGCCTCCCGCGCAACACGCGCGCCGTACGCCCCTCTCGGGCTGGCGCCGCGGAGCCAAGGCCCTCGCGATCGCGCTGACCGTCGCCATCGTCGCCGCCGTCGCCGTCGGCGGCTTCTACGCCTGGTCTCTGTCGCAGCGGTTGCAGGAGGCCGCCGTGCCGCTCGCGGACGCCCCCGAGCAGCCTCCGGCGCTCAGCGAGTACGCCGAGCCGTTCACGGTCCTGGTCGTCGGCACGGACGAATGCGACGATCAGGTGCGAGAGGCCTTCGGTGCCCGCTGCACCGATCCCGAGAACGACGGCACCCGCAATGACGTCAACATGCTCGTGCACGTCTCGGCCGATCCCCGCCGCGTGACCGTGGTGTCCTTCCCCAGAGACCTCGAACTGCCGATTCCGGAGTGCACCGCCCCGGACGGGACCGTCTTCGAGGGCTCCTTCAAGGCACCCATCAACAGTGCCTACGCCGCGGGCGGGTTGACATGCGTCGCCGAGACCGTATCTCAGCTGAGCGGTCAGAGCATCCCCTTCGCCGCGAAGGTGAGCTTCGGCAACGTCGTGAACATCACCGACGCGATCGGCGGCGTCGAGGTGTGCATCGGCGGCGACGGCATCGACGACCCCGACGCGGGCATCGACTGGGAACCCGGCCCACGCGTGGTCACCGGGTACGACGCGTTGGCCTTCCTGCGCACGCGCAAAGGCATCGGCGACGGCAGCGACCTCGCCCGCATCGGCAACCAGCAGCAGTACCTCTCGCGGCTGGTCAACAAGCTGCGCAGCGACGAGGTGCTGTCCAACCCCGGGACGCTCATCGGCCTCGCCAACACCGCGGTGAACAACATCACGCCGAGCGAGAGCCTGGCCGATCCGATCCGCATCGCGCAGCTCGCCTACACGCTGAAGGACGTCCCCTTCGACGACATCACGTTCGTGCAGTTCCCGGTGGTCGACGACCCCGACGACCCGAACCGCGTGGTGCCCGACGAGGCATCCGCGGCGATCCTGTGGGACGCGCTCGAACGCAACGCTCCCCTGGCGCTCACGGGTGAGGCCGGCGCGAACGGCGGCGTGATCGCCGACCCGTCCGCACCGGCCCCGACCGAACCGGCTCCCGCCGAGACCACCCCGGCGCCGGATGCCACCGACACCCCCGCCGCGCCGGAAGTCGTCGAACTGCCGAGCAACGTCAGCGGGTCCAAGGCCGACCAGGCCACGTGCTCGGCCGGCAACGGCTGAGCGGGACTCAGCCCAGGTGCGCGGAGGCGTACGCCGCCATTGCGTCCCGTACGACCCGGGCCTGCTCGACCCCGCCGTACACGTCGGCGAACCGCGGGTCCGCGACGTAGAGGTCACCGAGACCGGTGTACGCAGCCGCGTCGGGTGTCCGACCCCACTGCCGCGCGACCCACGCATGGTGCGCGGCCACCAGGGACTGCAACTCGTCGGCATCCGCGGTCAGACCTCGCGCGGCGGCATCCCGGAGAGCCGCATTGATGTCGGCGCTGCGGGCGTCGTCGACACGCCGCTCCTCCGGCGTGAGGGCCGCTCGCCGGGCGGCGCTGCGCTCCCACGCCTCGTCGCCCCAGCGTTCGCGCACCTCGCCCTCCCAGCGCGAGTCGTCGACCCCGGCGAGCACGTCATCGATGTCCATCGTCTTTCCTTCCTCCAGGACGGCCAGGGTGTTCCTCACCGCGGTGATTCGTCGGTCCATCCCGATGCGGCGCTCTTCGAGCGCGGCCAGATGCGCGCGCATCGCCTGCGCCAGTGTCCGCTCGTCGCCGAGGGCGCGGGCGATCTCCGGCAGCGGCAGATCCAGGGCACGCAGCGCGAGGATCCGGTAGAGGCGCGCGATCTCGTCCTCGCCGTAGAAGCGGTAGCCGTTGGCGGCCACACGGGCGGGATGGAGCAGACCGATGCTCTCGTAATGCCGCAGGGTGCGGCTGGTCACGCCCGCGGCACGGGCGACCTCGGCGATGGGCCATTCGTTCATGGCATCCACCCTGTCGGTTGACGCAGCGGCAGAGTCAAGCCCCGGCCGGATCCCGCGCAGATCGGCGCACGGAGGCGAGTGATGCGCGACGATCGAGGGGTGAGGAAGACTGCGCGGTCCATGGTCCTGTTCCTGCTCGCTGCCGTCGCGCTCGCCGGCTGCGTTCCCGAACCGGCGCCAACACCCTCCGCGACGCCGACGCCGTCAGCAACAGCGACCCCCGCTCCCACCCCCACGCCGACACCTGATCCCCTCGCCGGCTGGAGCCTCGAGGACAAAGTCGGGCAGATGTTCATGGTCGGGACGTCTGTGAACGGCACCGACCCGACGACCCTGGCCGCGGTGCGCGACGATCGCATCGGCGGCATCTTCCTCCACGGCCGGTCGGATGCCGGCGCGCAGGCGACCGCCGACCTGGTGAGCGGGTTCACCTCGGTGGTGGCAACGGGCCAGCCGGAGCTGTGGGTCGCGACCGACCAGGAGGGGGGCACCGTTCAGGTGCTGTCCGGGCCGGGATTCGATGACATCCCCTCCGCCGTCGACCAGGGACAGCAGGACGACGCCACGCTCCGCGCCAACGCCGCAACGTGGGGCCGACAGCTGGCGCAGGCGGGCGTGAACATGAACCTCGCTCCCGTCGCGGACGTCGTGACGAGCCCCGAGACCGCGCAGAGCAATCCGCCCATCGGCGAGCTCGCCCGCGAGTACGGCTACGACGGCGCCACCGTTGCCGCCAAGGCCGGGGCGTTCGCGCAGGGGATGCGCGACGGCGGCATCCTTCCCACGTTCAAGCACTTCCCCGGGCTCGGGCACGTGGGCGAGAACACCGACACGAATTCCGGTGTCACCGACGACTTCGTCACCGCCGACGGTCCCGACGTCGGCGTCTATCGCACCGTCCTCCCGCAGGGTCCCGCGGTGGTCATGCTCTCCACCGCGATCTACGCCAAGATCGACGCGAACTCCCCCGCCGCGTTCTCGCCGACGGTCGTGGGCGTGCTGCGCGACACGGTCGGTTTCGACGGCGTCGTCACGACCGACGACCTCTCGGCCGCGCAGCAGGTGCGACCGTGGCCGCCCGCTGACCGAGCGACGCTCGCGGTCGACGCCGGGATCGATCTGCTGCTCGTCTCGGCCGACTCCTCGGTCTACCCCGAGATGCGTCAGGCGGTGATCGCGAAGGCCCAAGCCGACCCGGCGTTCGCCGCGAAGGTGGATGCCGCCGCTCGCCGAGTCCTCGCCGCGAAGGCGCCCTGACCCGCCTGAGTCGCCATGTCTTGTCGCCTGCGCGTCCCGCGCGGCGACAAAACCTGGCGACTCACGCGATGGGGGCCGATAGGCTGGAAGGCTGTGTCTGGTGAACCCGTCATCGTCTACCCGCCCGAGCTGCCCGTCAGCACCGCGCGGGACGAGATCGCGCGCGCCATCCGCGACCACCAGGTCGTGATCGTCGCCGGCGCGACGGGGTCGGGAAAGACGACGCAGCTGCCGAAGATCTGCCTCGAGCTCGGCCGCACCTCGATCGCGCACACGCAGCCGCGCCGCATCGCCGCGCGGACCATCGCGGAGCGCATCGCGGAAGAGATGCAGGTGCCGCTCGGGTCCACGGTCGGCTACAAGGTGCGCTTCACCGACAAGGTGTCAGCCGACACCCGTGTGGCGCTTGTCACCGATGGCATCCTGCTCAACGAGATCCACCGCGACCGTCTGCTGCGCCGCTACGACACGATCATCGTCGATGAGGCGCACGAACGCTCGCTGAACATCGACTTCCTGCTGGGATACCTGCGGCGCATCCTGCCGCAGCGGCCCGACCTCAAGATCATCGTCACGTCGGCGACGATCGATCCCGAGAGCTTCGCGCGACACTTCGCCGCCGCCCCCGCACAGCCCGGCGGCGACCCGATCCCGGCGCCCGTCATCGAGGTGTCCGGCCGAACCTATCCGGTCGAGATCCGCTACCGGCCGCTCGATGGAGCGGAACCGTCTCCGGAGGACGACGGCGATTCCGACCCGGATGCCGGCAGGACCGCGCCGCAACGCAAGAAGCTCCGCAGCCCGGCAGCGGGCAAGCGCGACACCGACGACGTCGACGAGGTCGGTGCCGTCGTCGCGGCGCTGCGCGAGCTCGACCGGGAGCCCGCGGGCGATGTCCTCGTCTTCTTCCCCGGCGAGGCCGAGATCCGGGATGCCGCGGACGCGATCCGCGGGGCGTACCAGAAGGATGCCGCCCCGACCGAGGTCCTCCCCCTTTACGGGCGTCTCTCGGCCGCGGAGCAGCACCGCGTGTTCGAACGCTCCACGGTCGCCGGCGTCCGTCGCCGCGTGATCCTCGCGACCAACGTCGCCGAGACGAGCCTCACCGTTCCCGGCATCCGGTACGTCGTCGACACGGGCACCGCGCGCATTTCGCGGTACAGCAACCGGTCCAAGATCCAACGCCTGCCGATCGAGGCCGTGTCTCAAGCCTCCGCGCAGCAGCGCTCGGGTCGCGCCGGCCGCACGTCGCCGGGTATCGCGATCCGCCTGTACTCCGAGGACGACTTCCTCCGCCGCCCCGAGTACACCGAGCCCGAGATCCTGCGGACCTCCCTGGCATCCGTCATCCTGCAGATGCTCTCGCTCGGATTCGGCGACATCCAGGCCTTCCCGTTCCTCACGCCGCCCGACTCCCGCGGCGTGAAGGCCGCGTTCGACCTGCTCGTCGAGCTCGGTGCCGTGAAGCTGCCGGCACCCGGGTCGCGGGGAGCGGACACCGACCGCGACGTGCGTGAGGACGGCGACCCGTCGCGGCGGCGGAACGAGCACGGTCCCCGGCTCACCGGCATCGGACGCGAGATCGCGCGGCTCCCCATCGACCCGCGCTTCGCCCGCATGCTGCTCGAGGCCCGCGAGACCGACGTGCTGCCCGAGGTCATGGCGATCGTCGCCGGCATGTCGATCCAGGACGTCCGGGAGCGTCCCGAGGAGCGGCGTGAGGAAGCCGACCGCTTCCACTCCCGCTTCACCGATCCGACCAGCGACTTCCTGTCGCTGCTGAACCTGTGGGAGTACCTGCAGGACAAGCAGGCCGAGCTCGGTTCGAGCGCGTTCCGTCGGCTGTGCCACAGCGAGCACCTCAACTACGTGCGCGTGCGCGAGTGGGTCGACGTACACCGGCAGCTGACGTCGCTGCTCGGCGCCGGCCGCGAGCGGCGTCGCGCCCAGACTGCGGCTTCGGGCCGCTCCCAACCGCACCGTTCGCGCCATGCACCGTCCGAAGCGCGGCGAGAGTCGCGCGAAGAAGCACCCGAGGGGCACGCGCAGGGGGATGCCATCCATCGCGCCATCCTGGCGGGGCTCCTGTCGCACATCGGCATCCTGGATCCGCGCACGATCGCGCAGACCAAGGACCGCAAGGCGCCCGGCGACGCCCGCCCCACGAAGGGTGAGTACATCGGCGCGCGCGGCGCGCGGTTCGCGATCTTCCCCGGCTCGGGACTGAAGAAGAAGCGTCCCTCCGCGGTCATGGCCGCCGAGCTCGTCGAGACCTCACGTCTGTTCGCCCGCACGGTTGCGGCGGTCGACCCGGCGTGGGCCGAAGAACTGGCCCCCGATCTCGTGAAACGTTCGCTGAGCGAGCCCCACTGGTCGAAGGATGCCGGCTCCGCCGCCGCCTACGAGAAGGTCACGCTGTTCGGTGTCGAACTCGTCAGCCGCCGGAGGGTGCAGCTCTCCCGCTTCGACCGACCGCTCGCGCGCGAGATGTTCGTGCGGCATGCGCTCGTCGAGGGCGAATGGGATCCGTCGGTGCTCGACAAGCGCCTCACCGCGTTCCTCCGCCGCAACCAGGAGCAGCGCCGCCTCCTCGAGAAGATCGAGGAGCGCGAGCGTCGCCGCGACATCCTCGTCGGCGACGAGGCGGTGTTCGCGTTCTACAACGCGCGGATCCCCGCGGACGTCACCGACGTCCGCTCGTTCGAGACCTGGTGGAAGGATGCCTCGAACCGCACGCCGCACCTGCTTGATCTGCGCGAGTCCGATCTCACCGGCGACCGCGCGCAGGGCGATGACCGCGCCTTCCCGGCCCGTTGGCGGCAGGGAGACCAGACGCTGAACCTCGCGTACCGCTTCGAGCCGGGAGCACCGGATGACGGTGTGACGGTCGTCGTCCCGCTGCCGCTGCTCGCCCAGCTGCGCCCCGACGGCTTCGACTGGCAGGTGCCGGGGATGCGCGACGAACTCGTCACCGCGCTGCTGCGGGCCCTGCCCAAGACCATCCGCCGCAACGTCGTCCCGGCCGCCGACTGGGCCGAGAAGTTCAGCGCCGAGCTCGCCGAGAAGGGCCCCGAGCACGCCAACGGCCTTCCGAAGACGACGCTCGTCGACGCGCTCGCGGCGCTGGTGCAGCGCGTGGCGAACCAGCGCGTGAGCGCCGCGGACTTCGAACTCGATCGTGTGCCCGGGCACCTCATGATGTCGTTCCGCGCCGTCGACCCCCGCGGCCGCGCCGTCGGCTCCGACCGCGACCTGGGCGCGCTGCAGCGGCGACTCGCCGACCGTGCGCGCTCGAGCGTGGAGTCGACGATCGCGCGTACTCCGGTGCGGACGGCCGCGGCGCGTGTCGCCGAGGCATCCCCCGCCTTCGCCTCTCGCGCGAGGCTCACGACGTGGGATCTCGACGACCTCGCCGAGGTCGTGGACACCCCGGTCGCCGGCGGTGTCGTGCGCGGGTATCCGGCGCTCATCGACGAGGGGGACAGCGTCGCGCTCCGCGTGGAGGCGACGCCGGAGGAGGCCGCGCGGCACACGCGTGCCGGCATCCTCCGCTTGATGCTGCTCGCCGTCCCCTCTCCGGCAACCTACGTGCTCGACCACCTCACCGCGAACGAGAAGCTGGCGCTGGCGGCGTCGCCGTACCAGAACGCCAAAGCACTGATCGAAGACGCGCGGGTCGCCGTCGCCGACGACGTGCTCCGGCGCACGGCATCCGGCGGGATCGTCCGCACCAAAGCCGACTTCGAGCGCGTCCGTGACGCCTTCTCCGCGGCGTCGGTCGACGAGACGTTTAAGGCCGTGTCGCTCGTCGCGAAGATCCTGCTCGCGCAGCGCGAGGTCGAGCGGGCGATGAAGGATGCCTCCTCCATCACGCTGCTCGGGGCCCTGAACGACGTGCGGGGGCAGCTGAAGGGCCTGATCTTCCCCGGCTTCATCTCGCGCACCGGGCTGGCCCGCCTGGCGCATCTGCCCCGGTACCTCGCGGGTGCTCTGGACCGGGTGAAGACCCTGCCCGACAACCCGGGCCGTGACCGTCAGCGCATGACCGAGTACGAGCGCGGCGCCGCCGGCTTCGTCGAGGCGGGGGGCGCGACGCCCCTTCCGGCCGACGCCCCGGCGAACCTCGTGCAGACGCGGTGGCTCCTGGAGGAGTTCCGCGTGAGCCTGTTCGCCCAGCGCCTCGGGACGGCCGAACCGGTCTCTCCGCAGCGCCTGGCAAAGGCCCTCACGTCGGCGTAGCCCACTCGCGTGCGTGAGTCGCCAGTTTCAGGTGGCGCGGAGCGTCACCGAGCCCATCACCGCCTGCACCTCGACGCGGGGCGTCGCGCTGGGTGAGGTCCGCAGGGTGCTGTCGACCGACCCGGGGCCCTCGCTGGTGAAGCGGTAGGTGTCGTCGGGGAGACCGATGTCGGCCGACCCCGCGGTCACCTCGATGCTCGTGCGCGTCGGCGCCTCCCCGGTGAGCGTCGCCGTGAGCTCGCCACCGGCGACGTCGAACGTCGCCTCCACGGCGCCGTCGACGTCGGCTGACACCGAGCCGCCCGCGACGGTCAGGGCGAGAGCGTTCACGCCGCCCGAGACGTTCGCGCTGCCCCCGGACACCTCCACGTCGACGTCACCGAAGTCGCCGTCGAGGTCGAAGCTCCCCCCGGCGATCCGAGCATCGACGCTGACGGCATCCCCTTCCAGTGCGCGGGGAAGCGTGAGGGTCGCACCCTTCTCGCTCCCCCAGTCCGCGAAAGAGCGACGCGGTGTGGCCACGTACAGCGTGTCACCCCGGAGTTCGAGTCGCCACGCGCCGGCTCCGTCGCCGTCCAATTCCGCCTGGGGCACGTCGTCGTAGACGACGGTGAGCGCTCCCCCCGTCACATCGATGTCGACACTCTCCACCCCGCTCGTGTCCGTCAGCTGGACCGGTGGCCCCGCGTCGGCGCTGCGGGCGTTCCGGACCGCCGAGAGGCCGCTGCTGGCGAGTGTGCCCAGGATGATGCATCCGCCGACGACGATCGTGATGATCGAGACCGCGAACGTTCCCGTCGAGCGGTGCGGCGCGGCCTGAGTCCGGTCGGGAGGGGTCTGAACGGTCATGAGGATGCTCCGGTGGTGTCGTGGCCCAGGTGGACGAGTGCGGCGATGACGCGGCGATTGCCCGTCTCGTCCTGCTCGAGGCCGAGCTTGGTGAAGATCGCGGTGATGTGTTTTTCCACGCTGGCCGGCGAGACGAAAAGCGCCTGCGCGATCGCCTGGTTGGACCGCCCCTCGGCGATGAGAGCGAGGACCGCGCGCTCACGCTCCGTCAGCGACTGCAAACGATCGTCGCGGCGGCGTCGAGCGAGGAGCTGCCCGACGACCTCGGGATCGAGGACGGTCGCGCCCTCGGCGATTCGTGCGACGGCGTCGAGGAAGTCCCGCACGTCGGCGACCCGGTCCTTCAGGAGGTAGCCGAGCGAGCCCTGTCCGTCCGCGATGAGGTCGCTCGCGTAGCGCTCCTCGACGTACTGCGAGAGCACGAGGACCGCGAGCCTCGGATGCCGCGCCCGCAGGGTGATCGCCGCCCGGATGCCCTCGTCGGTCCAGGACGGGGGCAGGCGCACGTCGAGGACGCACAGGTCCGGGGTGGTGTCGGCCACCGCGGCTTCCAGTCCCGACGCGTCGGGCAGCGCGGCGACGACCTCGTGCCCGTCGTCGGCGAGCAGTCGCACGAGGCCCTCGCGCAGGAGGACGGAGTCCTCGCAGATCAGGATGCGCACGGGACCGTCACCTCCACCGACGTCGGTCCGCCCTGCGGAGAGTCGATGCGGACGGTTCCCCCCGCCGCCGTGACGCGGTTCACGATGCCGTCCAGTCCGCCGCCGGGGACGACGCGCGCGCCTCCCAGACCGTCGTCCTCGACGCGCGCCCAGAGCGATCCGTCGTCCCGGACCCGGACGTCGACACGACAGGATCCTGCCCGCGAGTGCTTGGCGGCATTGGTCAGCGCCTCCGCGATGGAGAAGTACACCGCCGCCTCCGCGGGTCGACTGCATCTGCGCGGCAGCCGCACGTCGAGGGTGACGGGGATGTGCGACCTCGACGCGAGCGCCGAGAGCGCGGCATCCAGGCCCCGATCCTCGAGCACCGAGGCATGGATGCCACGGGCCAGCTGGCGGAGCTCGGTGATCGCCGACTTCGTCGACGCGTGGGCTTCGGCGACGAGGGCCTTGGCGGCTTCGGGGTCGTCGTCGATCTTCGTCTGAGCCAGTCCCAGGGTCATCCCGATCGAGACCAACCGCGGCTGGACGCCGTCGTGCAGATCGCGCTCGATGCGGGTCCGCTCCACTTCCGCGGCGCGGACGGCGCCGGCGCGGCGGGTGTCGGACGTGCGCGCCTGCTCCTCGAGCTGCGCTTCACGGGACGGCACCAGGATGGCTCGCGCCAGGACGCCCTGAAGCAGGCCCAGTCCGATCACCGCGCCCGTGGCGACGACGACGATGAGCGCGCCGACGAGGGGAGCACCGACCCCGTCGAGAGCGACGAGTCCGAACAGCCGGGTGTCCCCCCACCCGAAGAGGGGGTCGACGAGGAGAACGAGCCCCCACGACACCGACCCGATCAGCATGAGGGTCACGAGCCCCAGCACCGTGGAGACGGTGAAGGACGCCACCGCGCGCCACTGCCGCGGGTCGATCGCCTGCAGCCAGATCGTGTGCAGCACACCGACGAAGCCGGGTTTCGGGCTGCGGCGCACCTGGAGAGCCGGCAGGTCGAAGCCGTAGAGACCGTCGAGGCGCGCCTGTTCGAACCACGCGACGCCGAACAGGGCGTACACGAGGCCCGCGAGCAGGACGGCCCCGATCAGGAGGGCGAACAGCAGACCCACCCCCGCGCCGAACAGGCCGAAGAGGGCACCGAAGACGGCCGGCCCCACGACGCCGAGCGCGGCGAGCTGGGCGATCGCGCCGGCCACCCGGCCGGGCCCGGAGATGCGTACGCCGGGTCGCGAGACCGCTCCCGGGGGCGCGGGCAGCGTCGATGGCGGAGGAGGGAGGACGGATGCCGTGGTCATGTGTTCCACGGTAGGACGCAGGCCTCGTCGGGACAGCCCGGGCAGCCCGCCGCTTCGTTCGGGTTATCCCGAAAGCGTCAGTCGGCCAGATCCTCGACGCGCACCCACGCGCTGTCGAGGAACACCGCCTGGACGGCGTTCCGTTCCACCGTGAGGGGCTGCGGTGCGGCGCTGTCCGGCGGCGGGTCACCCGCGAGAGCCTGCTCGACGGCGTCGGCGAGCGGCACCGCCCATTCGCGGGTGTCGACGAACACCGTCGCCGAGACGATCCCGTCGCGCAGCGCCCGCACGGTGGGCGCGTCGCCCCCGGATCCCACCACGACGGGCGGCACCCGGGGCGCGGGGGTGGTGTCCGGTTCAGCGGGCGCCGTCGGCTCCGGCGAGGCCGTGGGGCTCGGCGACGCGGTCTCTCGCGGGTCGGGCGTCGTCAGGGCCGCCACGACGCCGCGGGTGACGGTGTCTCCCAGAGCGAGGACGGCACCGACGGCCGCGTCGTCCGAGGGCGCGAGCACGGCGCGGGCGCGTTCCTCGGACGCGCTCTCGACCTCTGCCGGGGCGTCCGCCACGGCGGCGGACTGCGCGTCGGCCCCCGCGACGATCCGTACGGCTCCCGAGGCCTCGGCCGACTCCAGCACCTCGAGCGCGGCGGCGTGACGGGTCGTCGCATCCGGGTCGTCGCGGGATCCGGCGAACACCGCGACGTCCGTGGGCTCCGGCGCATCCGCGATCGCGTCGAGGAGCGCCTGGGCTTGAGCACGGCCCAGCGCGGCGGGGTCCACGGCCTCCACGGCGCCCGCCCCGTCGAGGTCGCGTCCGGCGGCGATCAGCGGCACCCCGGCATCGACGGCCGCCGTACGGGCACGGGCGAGCGTGTCCGTCGACAGCGGCACGAGGACGATGGCATCCTCACCCTTGGTGAGCATGTTCTGCGCCTGCGCAAACTGGGTGCGGCCGTCGCCCGCGGCGTACTGCAGGTCGACACGGTAGCCCCGGGCACGCAGTTCCTCGCCGAGCGCGTCGCCGAGCCGTTCCCACGAGCGGTCGTCGACGGCGGGCAGGCTCACACCGATCACGCCCTCCCCGTCATTCGTGCCGGTGGTCCGCGCGGTGGTGGCGGAGCACCCGGAGAGCACGAACGCGGCGACGAGAGCGACCGCGCCGAGAGCGCGCGGGATCGAGCGGGGGGTCACCCGTTCCATCCTGCCCCAGACACGACGGATGCCCCGCCGCGCGAGGCGACGGGGCATCCGCAGAGAGACGGGATCAGCCGCGGCTGCGGTTCTTGTTCCACACGTCGAAAGCGACGGCGAGCAGGAGCACGAGACCCTTGATGAACTGCTGCACGTCCGTGGAGATACCCATGAGCGACATGCCGTTGTTGAGCACACCCATCACGAGACCACCGGCGATCGCACCGACCACGCGGCCGACACCACCCTGGACGGCGGCGCCACCGATGAACGAGGCGGCGATGGCATCCAGCTCGAACAGGTTTCCGGCGCCGGGACCGGCCGAGTTCAGACGGCCCGTGAACACGATGCCGGCGAGGGCCGCCAGCACACCCATGTTCACGAACAGCAGGAAGTCGACGCGGCGGGTGTTGATGCCCGACAGCTTCGCGGCGGTGCGGTTGCCACCGATCGCGTAGATGTGGCGGCCGAAGACGCTGCGGCTCATGACCGTCGAGTAGCCGATGATGAGGATCGCGAGGACCACGAGAACGATCGGCGTTCCGCGCGAACCGGGCGCGACACCCAGAAGGTACGTGAGGTACGCGATGAGGGCACCGCCGCCGATGATCTTGAAGAGGAACCACACGCGCGGCTCGTTCTGCAGCTCGAGCGCGGCACGCTTGGCGCGCTGACGCACCTGCGAGACGACGAACAGCACGAGGGTCAGAGCGCCGAGGGCGACGGTGATCCACTCCGCCGGCGAGCTCGAGGCCGGGAACAGGTCGGGGAAGAGGTACCCACCGCCGAGCTGACGGTACTCGGTCGGGAACGGCGTGATCTGGGTGTTGCCGAGGGTCATCTGGGTGAGACCACGGAACAGCAGCATGCCCGCGAGCGTCACGATGAACGCCGGAATGCCGACGTATGCCACCCAGAACCCCTGCCACATGCCGACCACCGCGCCCAGCACGAGGGAGAGCAGGATGCCGAGCCACCAGGGCATGCCCCACTGCACGATCAGCACACCGGAGACGGCGCCGACGAAGGCCGCCACCGAACCGACCGACAGGTCGATGTGTCCGGCGATGATGATCATCACCATGCCGATCGCGAGGATCAGGATGTAACTGTTCTGGACGATGATGTTCGAGACGTTGCCGGCGGTGAGCAGACGCCCGCCGGTGAGGGCCTGGAACAGCAGCACGATGACGATCAGCGCGATGAAGATGCCGATCTCGCGCAGGCGCGACGTGAAGAACTGGACGATGCCCACTCCCCCGTTGGCGGCGCCGCCGACCGGACCGCGCGGAGTCCCGCCCGGACCCGCTTGGGTCGCCGTGTTGTTAAGCGCTGACATGGTCGGCTTCCTTCTCCTTCGTCATGAGCACCATGAGGGCCTCGGGTGTGGCCTGCTCGATGGGCAGCTGGCCGGTGATGTGGCCTTCGCTGAGGGTGTAGATGCGGTCGCAAATGCCGAGCAGCTCGGGAAGCTCCGACGAGATCACGAGCACCCCCTTGCCCTGCGCCGCGAGGGAATTGATGATCGTGTAGATCTCGTACTTGGCACCGACGTCGATGCCCCGCGTGGGCTCGTCGAGGATCAGCACCTCGGGGTCGGAGTACAGCCACTGCGACAGCACGACCTTCTGCTGGTTGCCGCCCGAGAGCTTGCCGACCACGACGTCGACCGTCGGCGCCTTGATGTTCATCGATTTGCGATACCGGTTGGCGACGAGATACTCCTCGTCACCGTCGACCCACCCGCCCTTGGCGAGCTTGCGCATCCCGGCGAGCGAGATGTTGCGCTTGATGGTGTCGATGAGGTTGAGCCCGGCACCCTTGCGGTCCTCGGTGACGTACGCGAGACCGCTGCGGATCGCCGCGGGAACCGACGAGGTGTCGGCCTTCTGGCCGCGGATGTAGACGTTTCCGGAGATGCGCGAACCGAAGCTCTTGCCGAACACGCTCATGGCCAGTTCCGTGCGTCCCGCCCCCATGAGACCGGCGATGCCCACGACCTCGCCGGCGCGCACGTTGAGGTTCGCCTCGTGGATGACGACGCGGCTTCCGTCGGTGGGGTGGTGCACCGTCCAGTCCTCGATGCGCAGCACCTCCTCGCCGATCTCGACATCGCGGTCGGGGTAGCGGTTCTCCAGCTCGCGCCCGACCATCCCGCGGATGATCCGGTCCTCGCTCGTGCCGCCGGTGGCCACGTCGAGCGTCTCGATCGTGCGCCCGTCACGGATGATCGTGACCTCATCGGCGATCGCGCGGATCTCGTTGAGCTTGTGACTGATGATGATCGACGTGATCCCCTGGCCCTTCAGGTGGCGGATCAGGTCGAGCAGGTGCTCGGAGTCGTCGTCGTTCAAAGCGGCGGTGGGCTCGTCGAGGATGAGGAGCTTGACGTCCTTCGACAAGGCCTTGGCGATCTCGACGAGCTGCTGCTTGCCGACGCCGATCTCGTTCACCGGCACGTCGGGGCTGTCGCCGAGGCCGACACGGGCGAGGAGCTTGGATGCCTCGCGGTTGGTGGCATCCCAGTCGATCAGGCCGCGGTGGGTGATCTCGTTGCCGAGGAAGATGTTCTCGGCGATGGACAGATAGGGGCTGAGGGCCAGCTCCTGGTGGATGATGACGATGCCGGCCGCTTCGCTGTCGCGGATGTCCTTGAACTCGACGGTGTTGCCGTCGAAGACGATCTCACCGCGGTAGTCGCCCGCGGGATACACACCGCTGAGCACCTTCATGAGGGTCGACTTGCCGGCACCGTTCTCGCCGCAGATGGCGTGAACCGTTCCGCGCTCGACGGTCAGCGACACGTCGGCGAGCGCGATGACGCCGGGGAACTCCTTGGTGATCGAGCGCATCTCGAGGATGGTGCTCACGAGGTCCTCCTTGCAGGACCGGCTTTCCGCCGGTGGGGATGAGGGAACAGGGGCCTCCGCCGCGACCGGCGTGCGGTCGCGGCGGAGGCGGTGCGGGAGGGCCGGGGCCCTCCCGCGGGGATCACTTCAGGTCGTCGGCGCTGTAGTAGCCGCTGTCGACGAGGACCTGCTCGTAGTTGTCCTTCGTGACGATCGTCGACTCGAGGAGGTACGAGGGGACGACCTTCTCGCCGTTGTCGTACGTCTCGGTGTCGTTGACCTCGACCTCTTCACCCTTGCGGATGTCGTCGACCATGGTCACGGCCTGCTTCGCCAGCTCGCGCGTGTCCTTGAAGATCGTCGAGTACTGCTCGCCCGCGATGATCGACTTGATCGAGCCGACCTCGGCATCCTGACCGGTGATGACCGGCAGCGCGTTGGCCGCGTAGCCGCCCGAGGTCAGGGCCGAGATGATGCCGATCGACAGGCCGTCGTAGGGCGAGAGCACGCCGTCGAGCTTGGTGTCGCCGATGACGGTGAGGATGTTCTCCATGCGCTCCTGCGCCGTCTCGGGCAGCCAGCGGAGGATGGCGGCCTGACCGAACTCCGTCTGACCCGACGGAACGGTGATGACACCCGAGTCCATGTAGGGCTTGAGGGTCTCCATGGCGCCGTTCCAGAAGAACGTCGCGTTGTTGTCGTCGGGGCTACCGGCGAACAGCTCGACGTTGAACGGGCCGGTCGCACCGGTCTCGTTGCCGTCGGCGTCGAGGATGCCGAGGCCCGTGAGCAGCGACGTGGCCTGCTGCACGCCGACCTGGAAGTTGTCGAACGTCGTGTAGTAGTCGACGTTCTCGGTGCCGTTGATGAGGCGGTCGTACGCGATCACGGGGATCTCGGCGTCGGCGGCCTGCTGGAGCACGTCGGTGAGGGTGGTGCCGTCGATGGAGGCGATGATCAGGGCCTTGGCGCCCGACGTGATCATGTTCTCGATCTGCGAGACCTGGGTGGGGATGTCGTCGTTGGCGTACTGCAGGTCGACCTGGTAGCCGAGCTCCTCGAGCTGCGACTTGACGTTGTTGCCGTCGGCGATCCACCGCTCCGACTGCTGCGTCGGCATGGCGACGCCGATGATGCCGCCGGCCTCACCCTCGTCTCCGCTGCCGCCGCCGGTGCGGTCGCCCGCGCAGCCCGCGAGACCGATGCCGAGCGCGAGGACGCCCGCTCCCGCGACCGCCTTGAGCATGCTGTGCTTCTTCACTCTGGTTCCCTTCGTTGGGTTCGATGACACGGCTTCTCCGCGTGGAGTGCGCCGCTGCAGCGCGGACGGCACGCCCACACGCATCCGGCGGGGCGAAACGAGGCCGATCGGGCGAAGCGGGAAACGCATCGTTCGAAACGTCTTCGTCTCGACGGAGTCGCTCCGCAGCGAGTCCCGTCGGCGTGGTGTGGCGGTGATGTGACCGTTCACATTGTGTGTGTGATGGTACCTCGCACCTCGCCGCCGCTGTCAAGTCCCGCTGCGTTCGGCGACCAGCCGTTGCCAAACCGTGACGTGATCAGCGGCGGGGCGGCGCGGTCGACGAGCGCACGATCAGGCGGAGATGGTCCGGCTCCGGCATCGTCTCGCCGTCGTGCGATACGCCCAGGTCAGCGAGCAGATCCCACACCGCCCGCCGCCCGATTCCGGCGAAGTCCTGGCGCACCGTGGTCAGCGGCGGCCAGAGGTGCGCCGCTTCGGGGACGTCGTCGAATCCCACGACCGACACGTCCTCCGGCACCGACCGCCCGATCGCGCGTACCGCGTGCATGAAGCCCAGGGCCATGTGGTCGTTGCCGGCAAAGACGGCGGTCGCATCCTCCGTGCGCAGCAGTTCCACACCCGCCTCGAAGCCGAACTGCGCGGTCCAGTCGCCGAGCACCGGTGGGCGTGGCGTGAGGTCCTGCGCATCCATCTCCGCCAGATAGCCGCGCATCCGATGATCGGCCTCGATCCAGTCGCGCGGACCCGCGATGTGCAGGATGCGGGAGTGCCCGAGCTCGACGAGGTGGCGGACGGCGGCGCGTGCCCCCGCGACCTGGTCGTTGACGACCGCGGCCGATGCGGCCGGTCCCGTGGACGAGACGATGCGGACCGGAACCGGCAGTTTCATCTCGTCGAGGATGGGCACGACGCGCGTCTGGGGGGCGACCGCGATCAGCCCCTCGATGGACTGCTGCATGAGGTGGTCGATCGAGGCTCGCACGTCGTCGGGGGCGCTCGTGCCGAGGTTCGTGAGGGTCAGCCGGTACCCCGCAGAGCGGGCCGCCGATTCCACCGCCTGCACCATCGCCGAGACCCCGTGGGTCGTCGTGCGCGGCCCCAGGACGCCGATGAGTCGCGTGCGGCTGGTGGCGAGGGCCCGAGCGGCCTGATTCGGCACGAACTTCAGCTCGGCGATGGCGTCACGCACCCGCGCCGCCGTCTCCGGTCGCAGCTGCGGGCTGTTGTTGATCACGCGCGAGACCGTCTGGTAGGACACACCGGCCAGGCGGGCCACGTCGCGGATGCTGGGCGCTTTGCCCACGGCATCCGGGATGTCGGTCTCGCTCATCGCTCTCGCCTCTTTGCGTCGCCGGCCGCACGTGACCGGTCACACGAGGATAGCCGACCCGCCCCTCCCCGCGCCGCCTCCCCCGGGCGCCGCTGCGCAGCCCCTCTCCCCCGAGGCTCCATCGGGCCGACAACCGCGGCGCGCACTGGGCATGTCCCGTCAGCGCGATGACGTCCCGCGGGAAGGACGGGGGCTCAGGATGCCAGCAGCTCGCGGTAGAAGCGGATGCCCCGCAGCCACACCTCGACGCGGATCCGCTCATCGGGAGCGTGCAGCGCGTCACGCTCTTCCCGCGTGAGGTGGAACGGGGTGAAGCGGTAGACGTGGGGAGTGAGATCGGTGTAGAACCGGCTGTCGCTCGCGCCGAGCTGCAGGTACGGCAGGGTCACCACATCGTCTCCGAGCGTCTCCGCGACCGCGGTCGCCAGGCGTCGCCACGCCTGTCCCTGCCACGGCGACACCGGCGAAGGATCGCCCCCGTGACGCAGCTCGATGTCGATCAGCGGATCCGCCACCGCGCGGCGCAGGTGGATCGCGGCATCCGAGACGGTGTCACCGGTGAGCAGGCGCACGTTGACCGTGGCACGCGCCGTCGTGGCCAGGACGTTGTCGCCGGCGGAGCCTTCGAGACGCGTGACGACCGCGGTCGTCCGGACGAGGGCGTTCGTCTCGGGCCCGAGGGCCGCGAAGGCCGCCGTGAGCGCAGGGGCCGTGACCTTGGCGCGCCGAAACACCGTTCGCAGTGGCTCGGCGGCGTGGGGGGCGGCCGACGCCAGCATCGCCCGCACCGGTGCCGCGAGTCGACGCGGGAACGGGCGCCGCCGGAGGCGGTCGATCGCCCGCGCGAGGCGCGCCGTCGCGGGGAACCGCGGCGGGGTGGACGCGTGACCGCCGGCCTCGCGGGCGATCAGGTCGAACGTCGCGGTTCCCCGCTCGGCGACGCCGACCATGGCGGTGGGTGCCGCGACCCCCGGCAGTGCGCCTTCGACGACGGCGCCGCCCTCGTCCAGAACGAGGGCGGGACGCACCCCCCGCTCTGCGAGAACGCGCGCCATCGCCCGCGCGCCCGTTCCGAGGGTCTCCTCGTCGTGCCCGAACGCCAGCCACACGTCCGTGGACGGGACGACGCCCTCGGCGAGCGCCTGCTCGACGGCCTCCAGGATGGCCACGAGAGCGCCCTTGTCATCGATCGCGCCGCGGGCGTAGAGCGTCGCCTGGGCACCCTCACCCTCGACGACGGCGGCGAACGGGTCGCGCGTCCAGACCTGCCCCTCGGTGTCGACCACGTCCTGGTGGGCCAGGAGCACGAGCGGATCCGTCGGTGACGCGCCCTTCCACCGGTAGAGCAGCGAATGGCCAGCGACGACGTCGCGCTCGAGATGCGTGTGCACGAGGGGATACAGCCGCGACAGCGCGGCATGGAACTCCTCGAACCGTGCCATGTCGGTGCGGGACGTGTCGATGTGAGACACGGTCGGAATGGCCAGCAGCTCACGGAAGCGCTCGACGGGCGTCATGACGCGAGCCTACGCGGACGGCATCCGTGCTTCGCGGAGCGTCCGCCGGAGGGCCGACACCGCCCCCACGCCGATACGGTGGACCCATGACCGGACTGCACTGGGGCATCCTCGCCACCGGCGGCATCGCGCACGCCTTCACCTCCGACCTCCGCACCGCGGGCCTCGACGTCACCGCCGTCGGCTCCCGCTCCATCGAGAGCGCCCGCGCGTTCGCCGAGCAGTACGACATCCCGCACGCCCACGGGTCGTACGAAGAGCTCGTGTCCGATCCCGAGGTCGACATCGTCTACATCGCGACCCCTCACCCGGGACACGTCGAGAACGCGCTGCTCGCCCTCGATCACGGCAAGCACGTGCTGGTCGAGAAGCCCTTCACGCTCAACGCCGACGAGGCCGCCGTCATCCGTGACCGCGCCGCCCTGAAGGGCCTGCTGGCGATGGAGGCGATGTGGACGCGCTACCTCCCCCACATGGTGCGGATCCGCGAGATCCTGTCGAAGGGGACGCTCGGCGAGATCCGGGTCGTCTCGGCCGATCACACGCAGAAGATCTCCACCGACCCCGGGCACCGCTTGAACGCCCTCGAGCTCGGCGGTGGCGCCCTGCTGGACCTGGGCATCTACCCGATCTCGTTCGCCGTCGATGTGCTCGGGGTCCCCGAACGCATCACCGCGTTCGCACGACTGTCGGACGCCGGCAGCGACGCCGAGGTCGCGACGGTGTTCGTCCACCCCGGCGGCGCGCTGTCGACGACGGTTTCGTCGTCGCGCGGGGCGGGCGCCAACGTGGCGCAGATCGTCGGCACCGAAGCCCGCCTCGAGATCGACCGGGTCTGGTACACCCCCACGACGTTCCGCGTCGTGACTCCCGACGGGTCGGTGCGCGAGGAGTTCGACGGCGCGGTCGAGGGACGCGGGATGCAGTACCAGGCCCTCGCCGCGGAACGCCTCGTGGCAGCCGGCGCCACGTCGAGCGACATCCTCTCGATCGACGACACCGTCGCCATCATGGGCGTCTTGGACGAGGTGCGCCGGCAGATCGGCGTGGTCTACCCCTCGGAGCACTGAGCGGGGTATCCGCCGAACCCGTCTCCGGGGGAGACTGGGGGCATGCCGGATTCCCAAAGCGCTCGCGTCGCCGTCTACCTCGACTTCGACAACATCGTCATGTCCTGGTACGACCGGGTCCACGGCCGCAACGCCTATTCACGGGATCGGCAGAAGATCGCCGAGAACCCCATCGAGCCCGAGATCACGGAGCGGCTGACGAAGGCGACGATCGACGTGGGCGCGATCATCGACTACGCGGCGTCCTTCGGCACGCTCGTGCTCACCCGCGCCTACGCGGACTGGTCGGCCCCCGTCAACGCGGAATACCGATCGCAGCTGGTGGCTCGAGCGGTCGATCTCGTGCAACTGTTCCCGGCGGCGGCCTACGCCAAGAACGGTGCGGACATCCGGCTCGCGGTGGATGCCGTCGAGGACATGTTCCGCCTCCCCGACCTCTCGCACGTGGTCATCGTCGCGGGTGACAGCGACTACGTGCCGCTCGCGCAGCGCTGCAAACGGCTCGGCCGCTATGTCGTCGGCGTCGGCGTCGCCGGCTCGACGGCGAAGTCGCTTGCCTCGGCGTGCGACCGTTTCGACAACTACGATGCGCTCCCCGGCATCCCGAAGCTCGCCGACACGAAGAAGGATGCCGCGCCCTCGCGGCCCCGCGCCCGCAAGCGCTCGCAGGACCCGTCGGTGAACCTGCTCGAACGCGCGATGCAGCTCGAGGGAGAACGCGCCGACGGGGAATGGCTGCACGCCTCGGCCGTGAAAGACCTGATGAAGCGATTGGATCCCTCGTTCAGCGAGAAATCGCTCGGGTTCCGTAGCTTCTCCGACTTCCTGAAGGCCCAGACCGACCAGGTCGAGGTCGACGAGAACTCGCACATCGTCCAGGTGCGCGCCGTTGCCCGCGCGGGGTGACGCGGCGGCGCCATGAGCGCTTAACCGGTGTGCGGGGGCTCAGCGGCGCTCGGCGCCCGGAGCGACGTGGGCGAGCACGCTGCCCCATACGGCAGTCAGCGTCACCTGCCCGTTGATGGTGTCCAGTTCTTCGGCATCGATGACGTCGACACGGGCGCGAGCGATGCGTCCGGCGTACCACTCCGCGTCGCGCACGGTCGCTGGCCCCTCGCCGCCGACGACGATCAGCGTGTCAGCGGTGACCTCGTCGAGCAGGGGGGTGTGCAGATCGCGACTCAACGGGTCGGATGGGCTTTCGACGCCGACAATCGCGAGACGGTCGACCGTGCCGCCCATGGCCGCCGCCAGATGAATCGCGATGGGCCCCGCCGACCTCTCGCCGACCAGCCCGACACGCGTGCCCGGGGCCTCGCGCGCCAGGAGGTCTTCCAGCGCCCCGACCGTGAGACCCGCGGGTGTCTGACCGCCGAAGGCCGGGGGGTTCTCCAGCTCGGGAGCGTCCAACCCGATCGCGACGATACGAACGTCGAAGCCCGACGTGACACGGACGTCCGGATCGATGGTCGAGATGTCGCCGGTACGGAGCACGACCACCGCACGCGGCGCCCCGGGAGTTCCGAAGCTGCGGTACTCGAGTTCTCCGTCCAACCAGGGCGCACGACTCATCGGGTCATCCTTCCTCGGGGTGCGCGCCCGCGCCGGGGAGCAGCGCGCGCAGGGTGTCGATGGTGTCAGCCTCGGCCGCCGACTTGTCGGGCCGATAGGCCTTGACGCGAGCGAAGCGCAGCGCAACGCCGCCGGGATACCGCGACGATCGTTGAACACCATCGATGGCGATCTCGACGACGGTGTCGGGCACGACGCGGATGCCGCCGGCCACGGCCCCCGTCTCGCGCTCGGCGAAGTGCGCCGTCTGCCACCGGAGGAGGTCATCGGTCAGGCCCTTGAACGTCTTGCCCACCATCACGAACCGGTCCGCCTCACCGAAGGCCCCCCGAGCATCGCGTGCCCCGAGATGGAGGTTCGACAGCCACTCGGATCGGCGACCCGAACCGCGTTCGACGGCCAGCACGACGAGGTCGAACGTGTGGACCGGCTTGACCTTGAGCCAGCTCTTGCCGCGGCGGCCCGCCGTGTAGAGGGAATCGATGCCCTTGACCATGACTCCCTCGTGACCGGCGCGCAGCGCCGCCCGCGAGAACTCGTCCGCCTCGGCGGAGTCACCGGTCACGATCGAGGGGATGCGCAGGGCGGGAGCGATCCGCTCGAGTTCGGCCCGGCGAACGGACAGGGGCTCGTCGATGAGGTCGCGCCCGTCGACGTGGAGCACATCGAAGAACCACGGGTGCAGCGCGATCTCGCGCGCCGTCTCGGCGCCGAAGCGGGCCATGGTCTCTTGGAACGGCCGTGGCGCACCGTCCTCGTCGAGCGACAGCGTCTCACCGTCGAGGATCGCGTCGGTGACCGGCAGCGCGCGGGCCACCTCGACGATCTCGGGCACGCGGTGCGTCACGTCGGCGAGCGTGCGAGTGAACACCCGTACGTCGTCACCGTGACGGTGCACCTGCACACGCGCCCCGTCGAGCTTGTACTCCACGGAGGCGCGCCCCGCGATGGTCAGCCCCTCGCCGACCGAGGTGGCGGTCGATGCGAGCATGGGCTGCACGCCGCGGCCCACCACGAGACCGACCGAGGCGAGATCGTCGACCGAGCCGGTCAGCGCGATCGCGGCCGTCTCCCGGAGGTCGCCCGACAGCATCGCGGCACGGCGGACGAGGGTTCCTTCGCGATCCCCGGCCCGCGCGATGGCGTCGAGAAGCACCCCCTCGAGCGCGCCGGTACGCAGCTCGCCCGTCACGATGCGCACGAGCAGATGCCACTCGGCGGCGGTGGCGCGGGCGGCCAGCTCGTCCAGCACCGCCTCCCGCACCGCCGTCGACCCGCTCCCGGAGATCGTCGACAGTCGCTCGAAGGCGGCGTCCACCTCGGCGACCGTGAGAGTCGCGACCGCGGCGTGATCCGCGGCCCTCGCCGCCAGGGTTCGCCAGCCGACACCGAGCCGTCCCTGGCGCGGCGCCGCCGCGAGGAACCCCACCGCCGGCACGATCTCGTCGGGGGCCAGACGAGCGAGGACGTCGGCGAGCGCGTCGACCTTGGCGAGGCGCGAGCGCGTGGCAGCCACTGTCTCGAGCGCGACCTGGACATCACCGAACAGCATGTCGGCATCCTGGCATCCCCCTCCGACATCGCCCGTCGGCTTGCGCTCCCCCGCTCGGGATGCCACGGCCCGCCGGCACGATCCCGAACGAGGCAGGGCGGGTCGATGTCGCGCGCGGGTGCGCAGCGTCTCGGTCGCCGTTGATCACACGCCGCCGCTGTTCGCAACCCCCGAATGCGCGCGGCGCACGTGAAGTGTGCTGGATGCCTCTCCCCGGAATGAGGTCCCGTGAACGCTCCCGCCACCGCCGAACAGTCCGCCCGCACCGCCCGCGAGGCCTTCGGATGGGACGCGTTGCTCCCCGGCCAGGCCGAGGCCATCGACGCGATCGTGTCCGGGCGCGACACGCTCGTGGTGTTCCCGACGGGAGCGGGGAAGTCCGCGGTGTACCAGATCGCCGGGTGCGAGCTGGGTGGGGTCACGGTGGTGATCTCGCCCCTGCTGGCCCTGCAGCGAGACCAGATCGCGTCGATCGACGCGGCGCCCGATGCGCCCGCGGCCGTCGCGCTGAACTCCCGGACCGGCGCGCGCGGCCGCACCGCCGCGTGGGCCGCGATCGAGGGTGGCGAGCCGGTGTACGCGTTTCTCGCGCCCGAGCAGTTGGCCAACCCCGAGATCCTCGATCGGCTCTCCGCGGCCGACGTACGACTGGTGGTCGTGGACGAAGCCCACTGCGTGTCGGCCTGGGGCTTCGACTTCCGTCCCGAGTACGCGCGGATCGGCGACGCCGTCAACGCTCTCGGACGCCCGCCGGTCCTGGCCCTGACGGCGACCGCATCCGGCCCCGTCCGCGACGAGATCGTCGCGAGCCTGGGCATGCGCGATCCCCACCTCGAGGTACGCGGCATGGACCGCCCCGAGATCCACCTGGCCGTCCGCCGACACGAGCACGATGCGGACAAGCAGCGCGCGGTCCTCGACGACGTCTCGGATGCCGACGGCCCGACGCTGCTGTACGTCGCCACACGCAAAGAGACCGACGCCTACGCCGCCGAACTCGGTGAGCGCGGCCGTCGCGCCGCGGCGTACCACGGGGGCATGGCGCAGAAGAAGCGCGACGCGGTGCACGCCGCGTGGAGCGCGGGCGAGCTCGATGTCGTCGTGGCGACCTCGGCGTTCGGCATGGGAGTCGACAAAGCCGACGTCCGGCGGGTGGTGCACGCCGACGTCACCGAGTCGCTCGACGCGTACGCGCAGGAGATCGGCCGAGCCGCTCGCGACGGGCAGCCCGCGCAGGCGGTGCTGCACTACCGTGCGGAAGACTTCTCGCTCCGCTCGTTCTTCGCGGGCGGACGCAGCAAACGGGCCGACATCGCGGGAGTGTGGGACGCGCTCCAGCGCGGCGACGGCCCGCTGCGGGCCAAGGACATCGCCGCAACGAGCGGCCGATCGACCCGAGCGATCGGGCGCGTGCTGACCCAGCTCGTCACGTGCGGACTCGCTGTGTCGGGCCCCGACGGCGTTTCACCCGCATCGAAGGCGTCGGCGGGAGACGCGGTGGCCGCGGTGCGCGAGCGCGACGAGGCCGAGGAAAGGATTCGTGCCTCACGCATCGAGATCATGCGCGGCTACTCCGAAACCGTCCGCTGCCGACGTCGCGCGCTGCTGGAGTACTTCGGCGTCGATGCGCCCGAACATTGCGGCAGCTGCGATCGATGCGACGCGTCGGCGGCGGAACCCGTGACCGCCGACGCGGCCGTCACGACCGCCGCGGGCGAAGGCATCCGGATCGACGCCGTCGTCGAGCATCACGAGTGGGGCACCGGAACGGTCATGGCCGTCGAGAGCGATCGCCTCACGGTCTTCTTCCCCGACCACGGCTACAAGGTGCTGGCCCGCGCGGCGTTCGAGCGCGGCATCCTCGAGCTCGCCGACGCCGCCTGACATCGAGGAGCCGAAGGCGCCGGTCGCGGCCCTCGCCAGTCACTCGCGCGTGGACCACCATGCCCACGCCACGAGCGGCGCCTGCAAAAAGAGCCGGACCAAGCGCGCGCGGTCTGTGCTCAGCCCCGGCGCGGATCGGCCGGTGCGCCACTGGTGCACGTTCCCGGGGAAGACGGCGATGAAGAACGCCGTGATGGCGGCGCCGATCCGACGGCGCTCCCGCGGGAACGCGACGAGCCCGACCCCCAGCACCACTTCGACGGCACCGGATGCCACGACGATGGCGTCCTTGTCGGTCCGCAGCACACGCGTCGCCCAGTCCGGGACGACGATGCGGTACCCGCGACGACCCCACGTCAGATGGCTGACCCCGGCGGCGACCAGCAGCAGCGCCAGGACGCCGCGGGCGAGCGAACGGATGGGGCGACCTCGGCGGCGTGGCATCCGGTCAGTCTGCCATCTGCCCCGCGGGGCCGGGCGTCGCGGGGGCGGTGTCACGCCGATCTCGGGAGCCGACGCCCGCGGCCACGTGCCACAGCCACTCGACCGGCCCGCGGGCGAACTTCCTCAGCCACACGTGCGCGAGCACGGCGACGACGATCGTGATCGCGATGAACGCGCCGACCGTGACCGGCACGCGCCACGCCGCGGCGGAGGTGGCGAGCCCGAGCCCCCACCCGTAGAACAGAGCTCCGCCCAGCAGGTTCTGCAGGATGTAGGCGCTCAGCGCGACCCGACCGATCTCACTCGCACGTCGAGCGACCCACCCGCCGGTTCCCCATTGCAGGCACAGGTGACTGACGAGCCCCAGGATGCCGAGTGCGACCACGGGTGCGACGACGTACCGTTCCACCAGCACGGCGGCAGAAGAGTCCATCAGTGCGAGGACGAGGTCGATGGGTGCGGCCACCGCCCCCGCGATCATCAACCGTGCCCGCAGCCGGCTCCCCTGCGCGGTGAACACCCCGGCGCGCCAGAGCGCCGCTCCCGCGAGGAACATGGCCAGAGACAGAACGGCGATCAGCACGGGCTCGGCGCGGAAGATCTCGAGGTTCTGCAGGCGGAAGACCGCCAGCCCGAGGAAGGACTCGGTCGCGTACGGGCTCGGACCGCTCGGGAGGGCGGACGGCGCGTTCGCGCCGGGCACGGCGACCAGCAGGACGACGACCGCCGTCATGACCGTGACGTGGATGACGGCGAAAACCACGATCATCGCTCGCTGCGCGCGGGAACTCGTGAGGAGGAGGACCGACACCACCGCGGCCGTCACGGCGTAACCCATGAGGACATCGAACTCGGCGATGAGGATGTAGTTGATCACGCCGTCGAGGAAGAGCAGGGCAGCGCGCCACAGATACCGTCCGGGCCACGGGCGGGCGCGGCGCTGCGCCGCTCGATGCTGGATCACCAAGCCGACACCGAAAGTGAGCGACAGCAGGGCGAGGAACTTCCCCTGCGCGAGCGACATGAGAACGAGCTGCGTCGTCGCAGCGGCCGGCGATTCTCCCGGCAGCACCGGATCGGTGAGCATCCCGAGGAGCCCCCACGGGTGCGAGAACACCCAGATGTTGGTGGCGAGGGTCCCGATGATCGCCACGCCCCGCACGACATCGAGCGTCGCGAGCCGCGTTGAAGCGGCATCTGCGGGCAATACATTCGTATTGGTCATGCGAAGACCGTAGCCTAAGGCCGTGACCTCCCGCTCATCCGCAGCACCGGCCGGCCCGCACGGCGGGCGCGAGGCCATCGCCGAAGCCGTGCTCGAGGTGCTGGTGAACGGGGGCGCGGACGCACTGACGGTGCGCAAGATCGCCACCGCCGCCGGAGTGTCCGTCGGCGCCGTTCAGCACCACTTCCCGACGCGTGCGAGCCTCATCACCGCCGCCATGCACACCGTGACGATGCACTTCCGCACGCGGCTCCGCGCCGCGCTGACCGGCGCGGCGACGGCCGAGGAGCGTGTGCGGGTCTTCTGCGACGAGCTCGCCGCCCTCGGCGACGAAGGACGCCGGGACGCGGTGGTGTGGGCGGCGTTCGCCTCCCGCGCGGCGACAGACCCCGAAGTGAGACTCCTGCACCAGCGCGAATGGGCTCGAACCGAGGAAGGCCTGCGGACGCTTCTCACGGAGGCGTATCCCCGCGCGGACATCTCCGCCGACGACGCCGCGCTCGTGCTCGCTGCGCTCGACGGGATCGCCGTCGCCCGGGGAGCCGAGGGCGACGCGCGGATGACCGCCGAGCGCGGCAGGAGACTCGTCCGCGCCGTTCTGGCTCCGCTCGCTGCGCGTGGGGGCAAACTCTGAACCGACGGTCGGAGCCCGTCGGCACCCGTTCGTGAACCGCCCGACCCGCGCCCACGCCCCTCGCTAGAGCGACGTCACAGCGGGGTCGGGCCCGTCCGTCGCACGAAATCGAGGTACGCCGAGACGCTGTCGTCCGGGACGATGGCCCGCAGGACGACCTCGTCGACGGCAGCCGTGTACGCCTCAAGCGCACCTCCGAGCTTGGTGACGTCGCGGATCGTCGTGTCGGCGGCATCCACCCCCATCCGGGCGAAGTTGGCCGCGTAATTCGGGAACGACGCGTACCGCGCGGTCTCGGCGTCGAGCCGCTCACGCGCCGCATCGACGATCGCCGTGCGCACGTAGACCGCGACGTGGCTGGTCGCGCTGTGCGCCCGCGCCTCCTCAGCCTGCACGGACGCCTCGGCCGGCGGCACCCAGTTCAGCAGCACGCCCTCGGCACGCTCGGCTCCGAGCCGGCGCATTCTCGGCCCGAGCGCCCCGACGAGGACGCGCGGAAGGCCCGCGTCGTGCAGCACCGCGATCGCCTCACCCACGCGCGCGAGCGCCCCCTCTTTCGCGACGCCGGAACCGATCCCGATGGTCAGCCGGTCGAGCGGGAGAGCGAGGGATGCCACCTCGGCGGCGATCCGAGAAGGGGGACGGCGGTCGACGGGAACGACACCGGTCGCCAGCCGCAGCGTCGTGGTCACGCGCGCCGCGGCCGCGAGCGCGGCGAGCGCATCGCCGTCGGGCGTGTCGTTGATCCAGAGCGTATGGAAGCCCGCCGCTTCGACGGAGGGGGCGATCCGGGCAACGGCGTCAGGACCGAGCGAACCGGCGAAACCGATGGAGACGACTCCGCGGCTCACGACACCCCTCCGGCAGCGGGCAGGGCGACGGCGACTTGGCCCACCGCCGCGAAGAACACGGAGAGATCGACGTCGTCGGTGGGTAGGAGCACCACGTCGTCGACGCCGGCCGCCTGGAAGCGCGCGACACCCTCGCCGACCTCTCCCACGGAGCCCGCGAGTGCGCGATCGGCCGCATCCGGGTAGTCGCTCAGCGCGGCGGCAACCCGGTCGGAGGCGCTCGGACCGAACGCGGTGAGGACGTAGGCCACGACATCGGGGCGGCCCTCGCGTGCGGCTTCGGCCCAGCCCGCGCGCACGGTGTCGACGGCGACGCGGATCTCGTTGACGGTGTGTCGGCTGTCGAGAATGACGCCGTCGGCGACCTCGCCCGCGAGCTGCAGCGTGCGGGGTCCTTCGGCGGCTGCGTACACTCGCGGCGCGGTCGCCGGGGGCCAGTCGAGCGACACGTCGCGCAGCCGCACATACCGCCCCTCGGTGGTCACGGCCTCGCCCGCCAGAAGCGCGCGCAACGCGGGCACCTGCTCGCGCATCAGGGTGAGCGGCGAAGCCGCCTTCGCCCCCACCTGCCGCATCCAGTCCTGCACGCCGTGCCCGAAGCCGGGGAGCAGCCGCCCCGGGAACATCCGCTCGATCGTGGCGACCTCCATCGCCGACGCAGCCACGTTGCGCAGCGGGAAGGGCGAGATGCCGACGCCGACGCGCAAGTGGTCGGTCGCCGCGAGAGCACCCGCCGCCGCCGCCCACGCGGACGACCGGAAGCAGTCCTCCCACAGCCACAGCTCGGGCACCCCCTCGCCCTCTGCAACCCGCGCGGCCTCGCGCAATTCCTCGGGCGGGTGCGGGTAGGGGCTGAAGATCGTGCCGATACGACTCATGCCCCTACTCTGCCGTGCCCCACCGACATCGCGGCGAGACAGACACGGCATCCATCACAACTCCTGCAGACCCGGCGCCCGACCCGTCGAACGGCTTCAGATGGAGCGGCCCTCGCAGGAGTTGTGCGCGGCCGAGGGCACGCCCCACATGACAAAGGCCCCCGGAACCCGAAGGTTCCGAGGGCCTCACGAGCGTTACGCGGCGAGCGCGGTCGCCGCGGCGCGGACGACGAACCCGGATGCCGTGGCATCCACCGTCACCGCTCCCCCGTCGGTCAACTCCCCGGCGACGAACAGGTCGGCGATGCGATCGTCGATCTCGCGCTGGATGACACGGCGCAGCGGGCGCGCGCCGTACTCGGGCTCGTACCCGACCTCTGCGAGGCGGTCGATGGCGGCATCCGTCACCTCGAGCGTGACCTCCCGCGCGGCGAGGCGCCGGGACGTCCGCTCCAGCAGCAGCCGGACGATGTCGCGCAGCTGCTCCTTCTCGAGCTTGCGGAACATCACGATGTCGTCGATGCGGTTGAGGAACTCGGGTCGCATCGCCTCGCGGAGCTTGCCCATGACGCGGTCGCGCAGGTCGGCGTCGTCGAACTCCCGGCCGGTCGTGGTGAACCCGATGGCTCCGGAACGGGATGCCAGGTACTCGCTGCCGAGGTTCGACGTCATCACGATGACGGCGTTGCGGAAGTCGACCGTACGCCCCTGACCGTCGGTCAGGCGCCCGTCGTCGAGCACCTGCAGCAGCAGCGTGAAGACATCCGGGTGAGCCTTCTCGATCTCGTCGAACAGCACGACCGAGTAGGGGTTCCGGCGCACGCGCTCGGTGAGCTGGCCGGCCTCGTCGTAGCCGACGTATCCCGGAGGGGCACCGATGAGGCGCGACACGGTGTGCCGCTCGCCGAACTCGCTCATGTCGAAGCGGATCACGGCGGCGTCGTCGTCGAACAGCGATCCCGCGAGGGCCTTGGCGAGCTCCGTCTTGCCGACACCGGTGGGGCCGAGGAACAGGAACGACCCGACCGGCCGGTGCTCGTCGCCGAGACCGGTGCGGTTGCGGCGCACGGCCTTCGCGACCGCGGTGACCGCGGCATCCTGTCCGATGACCCGCGCGTGCAGGTCGTCCTCGAGGTGCGCCAGCCGTCCGCGCTCGGTAGCGGTCAGCCGAGACACGGGGATGCCGGTGGCTCGACTGATCACGGCGGCGATCTCGGGCTCGTCGACCACCGCGTCAGGGCGCGGGGCGGACGTCGCGGATGCCAGCTGCTCCTGCACCGCCGTGATCTCGTCGCGGATGCGCGAGGCCTCCTCGTAGTGCTCGGCCGAGACCGCCGCGTTCTTGTCGGCTTCGAGCGTCGCCAGGCTCTCCACGAGGGCGGACACGTCGACCTTGGCACCCAGACGCAGTCGCAAGCGGGCGCCAGCCTGGTCGATGAGGTCGATCGCCTTGTCGGGCAGGACGCGGTCCGGCAGGTACCGGTCGCCGAGCTCCACCGCGGCGCGCAGGGCGTCGTCGGTGTAGGTCACGGCGTGGTGCTCCTCGTAGGCCGAACGCAGACCCCGCAGGATCTCGACGGCGTCCGTGATCGACGGCTCGCCGACGCGCACGGGCTGCAGGCGCCGCTCGAGGGCGGGGTCCTTCTCGATCGTGCGGTACTCCTTGAGCGTCGTGGCACCGATGAGGTGCAGCTCACCGCGGGCCAGGCGCGGCTTCAGGATGTTCCCGGCATCCATCGCCCCTTCGCCTCCGGCTCCGGCGCCGACGATCGTGTGGACTTCGTCGATGAAGACGACGAGCTTTCCGGACTGTGCGGCGATCTCGTCCATCGTCTGGGTGAGGCGCTCCTCGAAGTCGCCGCGGTAGCGGGCTCCGGAGAGCATCGCGGCCAGGTCGATCGAGACGACGCGCGTCTCGCGCAGCTGCTCGGGCACGCTGCCGTCGACGATCGCGCGGGCCAGGCCCTCGACGACGGCGGTCTTGCCGACGCCCGCCTCGCCGATGAGCACGGGATTGTTCTTCGTGCGGCGGCTGAGGATCTCGATGGTCTGCTCGATCTCGTCGGCGCGGCCGATGACCGGGTCGAGGCGCCCCTCGCGGGCGAGAGCGGTCAGGTCGGTGCCGAAACGATCGAGGTTCGGGGTGGGGGATGCCGCCTCCTCCTGCGCCGCGGTCTGCTCGGCGCCGACGACGGTCTCGCGCACACCCTGCGTCAGGGCCTCGGCGGTGACACCGGCCTGGGCCAGGATCTGCCCCGCGGGGGCGTCCTGCGCGAGGACGAGGGCGAAGAACAGGTGGTCGGGGTCGACGTAGGTGGATCCCGCTGCACGGGCGACCTGGAAAGCGTGGAACAGCGCGCGCTGGACCGATCCCGCCACGACGGCACCGTCGACGTCGGCGGCGGGACCGGCGGCCGGCAGACGGCTCTCGGCGGCGCGGGCGATCGCGGCGGGGTCGGCGCCCAGGCGCGCGACGGCGTCACGCGCGGGCGCCTTACCGACGAGCACGTGCAGGACGTGCAGCGCGTCGAGCTCGCGCTGGCCGCGGCCCAGGGCGTAACGGCCGGCCTCCTGCAGGGCTTCCTGCGTGCGGGCGCTCAGGAACCTGCTGAGGTCGATCGAACGCTCGGCGCGTGCCCGCTCTCCCGCGAGGTAGCGCGCGAGGAACTCGTCGAACGACTGGGCGCCGTTGTCCCCGGCGCCGGGGGTGACATCTTCAGGCAATTCCGTCTCCTGTGATACGTGAGTGGAGTCGACTCAAGTTTGCGACTTGAGTGGCTGCGTATCAAGTTCAACGGTGAGGCTCCGAGGATATTCCCGGCGATCAGGTCCCAGCGCGAAGACGCGGATCCGGCTCGTCCCACAGCTCCACGGTCTGCAGCACCCAGAACACCGCGAACAGCACGAGCGCCACCGCCTCACCGAGGAACACCCACGGCACCGGGACGGTCGTATCCGCTCCCAGCGCAGCGGCGACCAGCGTCGCCCCGAGCCCGGCCAGGGCGAACAGGATGCCGACGGCCACCGCGGCGTAGGCGGGGCGGAATCGCTGCGGCGCGCGCTGCGGTCGCCACGCGGCGAGCGCCGCGACGGCCCCGATGAGCAGGAAGAACGCCACCGCCGCCGCGTTGTGCGCGAGAGCGAGGAAGGCATCGGGAGCGACGAGAGCCCACAGGAGGAAGCCCGTCGCGACCACCCCGACGGAGCCGGCGGTCAGAAGGACTCCGCGCGACAGAGTGCCCTGCACCCGCGCGAGCACGAGCGCCGCGAGCACACCGACGTACACGACGGATGCCACCGCGATCCCGTTGTTCACCACCGTCGGGACCACCGCGGACGGCACGCACCGCCCGGCCGGACCGCAGACCTCGCTCTCGACGGTGGTGGGCACCACCGCCACCGCGAGCGCCAGCACCGCAGCGACATCGAGCAGCCCTTGCTCGATGCTGCGGCCGGACAGGGCGAGGAACGCGGCTGCGACCACGAACAGCGCCGAGACGAATATCGGCCCTGCCGGCGTGTAGTACGCCGCGCTCAGTGACGCCGGCACTCCCCCGGTGACCGACTGCACGGCCACCGCGACGATGAGGAGCAGGGTCGCGGCGAGGATCGTCACCCGCACGTACCGGTAGGTGCGCTGCGTCGACGTGGTGCGGATGCGCATGCGCACATCTTGTCAGCGACCCCCGACGCGGCTGGGCGGCGCTCTGCGAGAATTCCCGAATGCACGAGTTTGTCCAGGGCGCCCGCATGCTGCTCCGCGGCCTCGGGCAGTGGCGTCGCTCCCCGGGCGCGATGGCCCTCGGCCTCATCCCCGGCTTGGTTGTGGGTCTGGTCTTCACGGCGGCACTCGTCGGGTGGGCGGTGTTGCTGACGAACGTGGTCGACGACTGGACTCCCTTCGCCGACGATTGGACGCCCCTCTGGGCCACCGTCGTACGCACGGCGATCGGCGTGGCCTCGTTCGGCGCGGTGGCCTTCCTGGCGATCGTGTCGTTCACCGCGGTCACCCTCACCGTCGGGGAACCGTTCTACGACCGCATCTGGCGGGCGACCGAGCGCACCGCGACCGGTCGGGTCCCCGACGCCGATTACGGCTTCTGGCGCGCGGCAGGAGACGCCGTCCGCCTCATCGCCCGCGGAGCAATGGCGGCGGTCGCGGCGTGGCTCGTGGGGCTGATCCCCTTCGTCGGCGGCATCCTGGGCTTCCTCGTGGGGCTCGTCCTCACGGGATGGCTGCTGGCCGACGAGCTCACCTCGCGCTCCCTCTCCGCCCGCGGGCTGGATCGTCGCGCGAGGCGCGCGGTCCTGCGCGGCAATCGCGCCCGAGCGCTGGGGTTCGGGGTCGCGACGCAGCTGTGCTTCCTCGTGCCGCTCGGGGCCGTGGCCGTGATGCCCGCCGCCGTGGCCGGGAGCACCCTGTGGACGCACGCCGCCCTGCGCGAGACGGCTCGGGCCGAGGACCGGCCCACCGATGCGGCACGATAACCTGAAGCGACCGAAGGGATCCCCATGTTCATCGTCTCGCTCATCCTGTTCGTCGGCGGCATGCTGCTGACCGGCCTGTCGTTCTCGCTCGCCGCGCCCGCGCTGTTCTTCGCCCTCGGCATCCTGCTGGTCGCGGCTTCGCTCGCGCTGCCCTTCCACTTCGGTACACGCTGATCCCCCTCACCGACGGCCCCGACCCCTGGGGAGCGTGATGGCGTGAACATCGCCCTCGACGATCTGAGCCGGTGGCCCGACATCGAGGGCCCGGACCTCGTCGCGGTGGATGCCGCGGACCGGTTGCTCCTAGACGAATCCGCCGGCGCCCGCGCCGCGCTCGCGGACGGCTCCCTCGTGGTCATCGACGACGCCTATGGCGCACTCACCCTCGGCTCGGCCGCGGCCGGCATGCGCGGCATCCGCGTCCACCAGGACGCCCTGTCCGGCGAACGCGCGCTCACCGCGAATGCCCTGCGGGCCGGCCTCGACACCACGTTCACGTCGCACGAACGGGATGCCGACCTCGTGCGCGACGCGCGCGTGATCCTGCTGCGTCTCCCCCGCGCCCTGCGCGCCCTCGACGACATCGCCGGACTCATCGCCGCGTACGCCCACCCCGACGTCGTGGTCTACGCCGGTGGACGGATCAAGCACATGACCCCCGCGATGAACGACGTCCTCCGCGGACGCTTCGCGCGCGTCGACGTCACCCACGCCCGCCAGAAGTCGCGTGTGCTCATCGCCCGCGGTCCCCACGACGGCGCCGACCCGCGACCCGAGGCGGCGACCGTCGACGGCCTGGAGGTACGCGCGTTCGGCGGAGTGTTCGCGGGTGCGTCGATCGACATCGGCACGCGGCTGCTCCTCGCCCACCTCCCCGAGCCCGCGGACGGCGCGATCGACTTCGCGTGCGGCACCGGGGTCGTGGCGGCGGCGTGGGCGACGCGGCATCCGTCCGTCCGTGTGGTCGCGACGGATCGGTCCGCGGTCGCGGTGGCGTCCGCCCGCGCGACGGCCGAGGCCAACGGGGTGGCCGATCGGGTCGAGGTCTTCCGCGACGATCTGCTGAGCTCGCGCCCGGATGCCAGCGCCTCCCTGATCGCTCTGAACCCGCCGTTCCACACGGCCGGCGCGATCACCGAGGGCATCGCGCCGCGCATGTTCGCCGACGCCGCGCGGGTGCTGCGGCCCGGGGGCGAGCTATGGACGGTGTGGAACTCGGCGCTGCAGTACCGACCCGCGCTCGAGCGCCAGGTGGGCCCGACGCGTCAGGTCGCGCGCGACCGAAAGTTCACCGTCACCGCGTCGACCCGGCGCTGAGCCTCAGTCCTTGCCGCCCGGCGGCCCGACGACGAGCAGCACCACGAAGATGAGCGCGACGGCGAGCACGATCAGGATGCCGAGCACCCACGGCCGACGCAGGAAGAACCGCAGCAGCCGATCGAGGGGCCGCGCGTCGCGCGGGTCGTCGCCCGCTTCGAGTCGCCACGCGCCGCGCAGCCGGCCGGTGCGATGCAGCCACAGCTCCGTCGGGACGGTCGCGTACGGGATGATCGCGCTGACAATGGCGACCGCGGCCGGCCCGAAGCCCCAGCGCTGATTTAACGCCACGAGCACCGCGGTCGCCCCGTAGGCGAGGAAGACGAAGCCGTGGATGCCGCCGCCGATCGTCACGGCGATGGACAGGTCGGCCGTGGCCCGGAGGATGAGACCCGCGATGAGGAGGGTCCACGAGATCGCCTCGGCGATCGCGAGCGTACGGAACAGGGTCAGGGGCGTGCGGAACACGTCTCTCCTCCTCGGTGCAGGGCTTCCCACCCTACGGAAGCGGCCTCGTCGTTGCGCGCTGCGTCCTTCGACATCGAGGGAGCCCTTCACTCACTCGACCGGATCGTCCTCGCGGTCGAGCGTCGGGTCGGAGAGCTCTCCCTCCGCTGCGGTGGACGTGTCCGGCTCGGGGCCGGGGTCGATGGGCGGCTTCTCGCGGTCGGCATCCATGACTCCACTCCATCACACGGGCCACCGGTGACGCCTCCGTCCCCCGGCACGGCGGCGCGCGTCGACCCCCGGCGTAGGCTGGACCGGTGGCGGATTCCCGGGGGCGCGTGTGGACCGGGATCATCCGCATCGGCCCCCATCGCGGAGACCACCGCGTCGCGGCTCGAGCCGCCCTCAGCGTGGGTGTGCCCCTCCTCGTGCTGCTGCTCATCGACCGGTTGGACCTCAGCGTCTACGCGTCGTTCGGCGCGTTCGCCGCGCTCTACGGACGCCTCGACCCGCCGCGCACGCGTGTACGGATGCAGGCCACGGCGGGTGGGATCCTGGTGCTGTCGATGCTTCTGGGCACCGCGCTCTCCGCGGCGGCGACCCCTCCCGTCGCCACCGTCGTCGTCGTGGCGGCCCTCGCCGCGGCGGTGACGCTGTTCGCTTACCGGACGCAGTGGCATCCGCCCGGCGCGCTGTTCACGGTGTTCGCCGCGGGGGCCTGCGCGAGCTTCCCAGCGACCCCCGCGACCTTCGGTCTGGTGCTGTTCGTCGGTGTCAGCAGCGTGCTGTGGAGCCTCACCGTCACGACGCTGTTCGCGCTGGCCCGCCGCGGTTCATGGCACCTGCCCCCGCGGAATCGACCGCAGATCGGAACGGTCGCGTGGGAGATGACCGCGACGGTCGGGGTCGCCGCGCTCCTCGCCGGAGTCGCCGGCGTCCTCCTCGTCGGCACCCACTGGTACTGGGCCATGGTGGGAGCGGTCGCGGCCGTCGGCGGGGCGCACGTCACGGCGCGTCTCGTCCGCGGCGTGCAGCGCCTGGTCGGAACGCTCGTCGGGGTGCTGATCGCCGCGGGACTGCTGGCGCTCGCGCTGCCGCCGTGGGCGGTGCTTGTCATCGCGGTGGCACTGCAGGCCGGAGCGGAGCTGTTCGTCGGCCGGAACTACGGCATCGCGATGGTGTTCATCACCCCGCTCGCGCTGCTCATGGTCTCCCTCGCCTCCCCCGCGACCCCGGAGCTGCTGCTGCGCGACCGCGTGCTCGAGACCGTGATCGGTGTGGCCGTGGGAACCGCCGTGGCGATCGTGTCCGCGACGTTGCGGCGTCGTCCCACCGCCTGAATCGAGGGAGACCCGGATGCCGAACCCGACCCCCGTCGCCCTGACCGTCGTCGGCGCGATCAACGTCGACCTCACGGCGCGCGTCGAGCGCGCGCCCGGCCCCGGCGAGACCGTCGCCGACGGTGTCCTGCAGCGCGGTCCCGGCGGCAAGGGCGCGAACCAGGCCGTCGCCGCCGCCCGCCTGGGGGGCCGGGTGCGCCTGGTCGGCGCCGTGGGCGACGACCTCGACGGAAGAGGCATGCGCGAGCAGCTGGCATCCGTCGGTGTCGACGCGTCGGGCGTCCAAACCGCCGATGCGGCTACCGGCACCGCCCTCATCGTGGTCGACGCGACCGGAGAGAACTCCATCGTCGTGTGTGCGGGCGCGAACGCCGCGATCGACGCCGACGCGCTCGGAATCGCGCCCCGGTCGGCCGTGCTCGCGCAGCTGGAGGTGTCGGATGCCGTGATCTCAGCCGCCGCGGAAGCCGCGGGGTTCTTCGCCCTCAACGCCGCGCCCGCGCGTCCGCTCCCCGCAGGGGTGCTCGAGCGCGCCGACCTCGTCATCGTGAACGAGACCGAGTACGCGCAGCTCCCCGAGGTTCATGACGCGCCCCTGCTGTGCGTGACGCTCGGCGGGGAGGGCGCACGGTTGTATCGGCACGGCGAGCTCGTCGCCTCCGCCCCCGGCGTGCCCACGACGGTCCGCAACACCGTGGGCGCGGGCGACGCGTTCTGCGCGGCGCTGGTCGTCGGTCTGCTGCGCGGCGACGCCGAGACCGACGCGCTCGCGCGCGCGTGCGCCGTGGGGGCCGCGGCCGTCGCGGACGACGCGTCTCAACCCGCGCTCGGGCCGCTCGACACGTACGGGGTGTGATCCGGCGATCGCTCGGGCCCAAACTCACGATGTCCGAGAGGCTTCGCACGCAGCGCTTTCCGCCGTAGAACCTCCGCCCCGCCGAAAACGGACCTCGCATATCGTTTAGCGGCTAAAGTAAACGGCATGGTGACGATTGCTCTTTTCGGTGCGACGGGCAAGACCGGGCGACGCGTGCTCCGGCGCGCGATCGATCGCGGCGATCATGTGCGGGTGCTCGTCCGGGATCGCAAGAAACTCACGGTGTCCTCCCCTCGGCTCACGGTGGTCGAGGGCGACGTGCTCGACGCGGCGAAGGTGTTCGAGACGGTGGCGGGGGCGGATGTCGTGCTGAGCGTGTTCGGCCAGGTGAAAGGCTCACCGGCGAGCCTGCAGACCGACGGGACCGCGTTGATCGTCCAGGCCATGAAGAAGCACGGTGTTCGGCGGATCGTGACGCTGTCCGGAGGGGGCCTCCCCGCAGAGCCCGACCGCCCCAAAGCCGCCGACAAGATCATCCGCTTCCTCCTGAAGACGCTGTCGGGGCACGTCCTGGCCGACGCGCGAGGCCACCTGACCGTGTTGCAGGGCTCGGGGCTCGACTGGACGGTCGTACGGGGACCGCGGCTGACCGAGAAGCCGGGAACCGGCACGTACCGGGTCGGCTGGGTCGGGGTGAACGCCAGCACGCAGATCAGCAGGGATGATCTGAGCGACTTCCTCCTGACCCAGGTGGACGACCGCACCTTCGTCGGCCAGTTGCCGTTCGTGAGTGCGTGACCCCGGGCGATGACACAGCGCGTGGAGCGGACGACCGCGATCGGTGATGTGCTCGAAGCGGTCGTGACCCTGTCGCGGGGGCTCGCCGGCCCCCGATCCACCCCGTTCGGGGATCTCGTGCTCACGCGCACACAGTGGGACATCCTCTTTCTTCTCGCTCACGACGCGGAGCCGGTGACTCCTGGACGTCTCGCGCGGACGCTGAAGATCACCCCGGGCGCGATCACCCAGGCGATGGATCAGCTCCGCACGCACGCACTGGTGGAGCAGTTCTCCTCAGACAGCGACGGACGGGCCCGCGTGTGGCGGCTGACCGCCTCCGCGTCCGCGCAGGTCGCCGCGTTCGAGGCCGCGACGATCGACCGCACCGCACCGTGGTTCGACGCGCTCTCCGACGGAGAGCTCACCCAGCTAGCCGCACTGCTGAAGCGGGTGGACGCGGCCTGACGTCGCACCCGTCGGGACTCTCGCAGGACGGCTTCCGGCTTAGCGGTGGCTGACGACCGCCTACGAGGTGGAGATATCCGGGTTGTGTCGACCCACCGGTGCAGTCGCCGCATCGCAAAAGAACGAGGGCCCCGTGCGATCACTCGCGCGGGGCCCTCGTCGTTACCGGATCAGAAGTCCCAGTCGTCGTCTTCCGTCGCCTCGGCCTTGCCGATGACGTACGACGAACCCGACCCCGAGAAGAAGTCATGGTTCTCGTCGGCGTTGGGCGACAGCGCCGACAGGATCGCCGGGTTCACGTTCGTCACCGACGCCGGGAACATGGCCTCGTAGCCGAGGTTCATCAGTGCCTTGTTGGCGTTGTAGTGCAAGAACTTCTTCACGTCCTCGCTGAGACCCACCGAGTCGTAGAGGCTCTGCGTGTAGTGCGTCTCGTTGTCGTACAGCTCGTACAGCAGCGAGAACGTGTAGTCCTTGATCTCGTCGCGGCGGGCCTGGTCGACCTGCTCCAGACCGCGCTGGAACTTGTAGCCGATGTAGTAGCCGTGCACGGCCTCGTCACGGATGATGAGGCGGATCAGGTCGGCGGTGTTGGTGAGCTTGGCCCGGCTCGACCAGTGCATCGGCAGGTAGAAGCCCGAGTAGAACAGGAACGACTCCAGCAGGGTCGAGGCGACCTTGCGCTTGAGCGGGTCGTCGCCACGGTAGTAGTCCATGACGATGTGCGCCTTCTTCTGAAGGAACTCGTTCTCGGTCGACCAGCGGAACGCCTCGTCGATCTCCTTCGTCGAGCACAGCGTCGAGAAGATCGACGAGTAGCTCTTGGCGTGCACCGACTCCATGAACGCGATGTTGGTGTACACCGCCTCCTCGTGCGGGGTGATCGCGTCGGGGATGAGCGAGACCGCGCCCACGGTGCCCTGGATCGTGTCGAGCAGCGTCAGACCCGTGAACACCCGCATCGTCAGCGTCTGCTCTTCGGGGGTCAGCGTGTTCCACGACTGGATGTCGTTGGACAGCGGCACCTTCTCGGGCAGCCAGAAGTTGTTGACGAGACGGTTCCAGACCTCGAGGTCTTTGTCGTCCTGGATGCGGTTCCAGTTGATGGCCTGAACGTGGTTCAGCAGCTGCAGCTTCTCAGCCATGGTGTCCTCAATAACAAATCGTGATCAGCGGATCAGAGCATGCACGAGACGCACTCGGTCATGTCGGTACCCTCGAGTGCCAGCTGACGCAGGCGGATGTAGTAGATCGTCTTGATGCCCTTCTTCCACGCGTAGATCTGGGCCTTGTTGATGTCGCGGGTGGTGACGGTGTCCTTGAAGAACAGCGTGAGCGACAGACCCTGGTCCACGTGCTGCGTGGCGGCGGCGTACGTGTCGATGACCTTCTCGTAGCCGATCTCGTACGCGTCCTGGTAGTACTCCAGGTTGTCGTTCGTCATGAACGGCGCCGGGTAGTAGACGCGACCGAGCTTGCCTTCCTTGCGGATCTCGATCTTCGACGCGATCGGGTGGATCGAGCTCGTCGAGTTGTTGATGTACGAGATCGACCCGGTCGGCGGGACGGCCTGCAGGTTCTGGTTGTAGATGCCGTACTGCTGGACGGATGCCTTCAGCTCGCGCCAGTCGTCCTGCGTGGGGATCGGGATGCCGGCGAACAGCTCCTTCACCTTGGCGGTCTGCGGCTCCCACACCTGGTCGGTGTACTTGTCGAAGAACTCCCCCGACGCGTAGGTCGAGTCAGCGAAGCCGTCGAAGGACGTGCCGCGCTCGATCGAGAGACGGTTCGACGCGCGGAGCGCATGGAACAGCACCGTGTAGAAGTAGATGTTCGTGAAGTCGATGCCCTCTTCGGAGCCGTAGTGCACGTGCTCGCGAGCGAGGTAGCCGTGCAGGTTCATCTGGCCGAGGCCGATCGCGTGCGAGCGGTCGTTGCCGTCCTCGATCGAGCGGACCGAAGCGATGTGGCTCTGGTCGCTCACGGCGGTGAGGGCGCGGATCGCGGTCTCGACCGTGAGGCCCAGGTCGCGGCCGTCCATCGCCAGCGCGATGTTCATCGACCCGAGGTTGCAGGAGATGTCCTTGCCGATCTCGGCGTACGAGAGGTCTTCGTTGTACGTCGTCGGGGTGTTGACCTGCAGGATCTCCGAGCACAGGTTGGACATGTTGATCCGACCCTTGATCGGGTTGGCCTTGTTCACCGTGTCCTCGAACATGATGTACGGGTAGCCCGACTCGAACTGGATCTCGGCGAGGGTCTGGAAGAATTCGCGCGCATTGATCTTCGTCTTCTTGATGCGCGGGTCGTCCACCATCTCGCGGTACTTCTCGGTGACCGAGATGTCGCCGAACGGCTTGCCGTAGACGCGCTCGACGTCGTACGGCGAGAAGAGGTACATGTCTTCGCCGTTCTTGGCCAGCTCGAACGTGACGTCGGGGATGACGACACCGAGCGACAGCGTCTTGATGCGGATCTTCTCGTCGGCGTTCTCGCGCTTGGTGTCGAGGAAGCGCAGGATGTCGGGGTGGTGCGCGTTGAGGTACACGGCACCCGCGCCCTGACGGGCTCCGAGCTGGTTGGCGTAGCTGAAGCTGTCTTCGAGGAGCTTCATCACGGGGATGATGCCCGAAGACTGGTTCTCGATCTGCTTGATCGGAGCACCCGACTCGCGGATGTTCGACAGCAGGAGGGCCACGCCGCCGCCGCGCTTGGACAGCTGGAGGGCCGAGTTGATGCCGCGGGCGATCGACTCCATGTTGTCTTCGATGCGGAGGAGGAAGCACGAGACGAGCTCGCCGCGCTGCGCCTTGCCGGCGTTGAGGAACGTCGGGGTCGCGGGCTGGAAGCGGCCCGAGATGATCTCGTCGACCAGCTGGACGGCCAGGCGCTGGTCGCCGTCGGCGAGGGCGAGGGCGGTCATGACCACGCGGTCTTCGAAGCGCTCGAGATAGCGCTTGCCGTCGAACGTCTTCAGCGTGTAGCTCGTGTAGTACTTGAAGGCGCCGAGGAAGGTCTCGAAGCGGAACTTCTTGCCGTAAGCCCGGTCGTTGAGCTCCTGGATGAACTCCAGCGAGTACTTCTCGAGCACCTTGGGCTCGTAATACTCCTTCTCGACGAGATAGTCGAGACGCTCCTTGAGGGAGTGGAAGAACACGGTGTTCTGGTTGACGTGCTGCAGGAAGTACTCCCGTGCGGCCCGCTTGTCGGCGTCGAACTGGATCTTGCCGTCGGCGTCGTACAGGTTCAGCATCGCGTTCAGGGCGTGATAATCCAGCCCCTCGAAACGCGCCTCGGTCTTGAAGCCCACGTCACTCAGCCCTACTTCCACCACTGTTCCAATCCTTCGGTGACGTGCTCGACGTCTTCTGGTGTGCCGAATACTTCGATGCGATACAAGTGCGGCACGGAGCACTTGCGGCTGATGATGTCTCCGGCGAGGCAGAAAGCGTCGCCGAAATTGGTGTTTCCCGCGGAGATGACCCCACGGATGTGGCGTCGGTTGCGCTCCTCGTTGAGGAAGCGGATGACCTGCTTGGGGACGGCACCCTTCTCGACGCCTCGGCCGACACCTCCGCCGTATGTGGGGGTGACCAGCACGAAGGGTTCGTCGACGTGGAGCGGCGGATCGGTCGGTCGCAGGGGGATGCGCACAGCCCGCTTGCCGAGCTTCTCGATGAAACGTGCGGTGTTTCCGGACACGCTCGAGAAGTAGACCAGCAGCGGAGCTTCCGTCTCCGACATGACAGCGCTCATGAGAACCCTCTGAGCCCGCCGGGGATCACGCCAGGCGCGAAGCCAGCTCGTCGATCTTGTCGGGACGGAAACCTGACCAGTGGTCCTCGTCGGTGATGACGACGGGGGCCTGGAGATAACCGAGCGACTTGACCTGCTCGAGAGCCGACGGGTCCTCCGTGAGGTCGAGCACCTGGTACTCGATGCCCTTCGAGTCGAGTGCGCGGTACGTCGCGGTGCACTGGACGCAGGACGGCTTGGTGTAGACCGTGATCGCCATTTCGTTCTCTCTCTCCCCTGGAAGATCGTCATCCGGTCGCTCGGGGCGGGCCGGGAGCTCAATACTACATATGGGGACGGACATCGGGGGGAACCACAAGGGGTAGTAGTTACATGAGTGTGATTTTCCACCACTCTCCCCATGTACAACACAGGTTGTCCACGATTTCATCCACAGGCGGCAGACCTTTTCCGACCTCGTCGAGGCCCGCCGTTCCGCGGATCTTGCGCCTCCTCCCGGCATCCGTCCACAGCTCGGACGCTAGACGGGGGTTCCGACATCGCACAGGGGGTGGATAACGCCCTCCGGCGTGTCGCGGCGTGTCGCTCCCTGGTGGAGCGCGGAGGGGCAGCCGAGCGCCCAGGGCACCGGGTAGCGTGGTGCGGTGGCCGGCTACCGCGTACTCCTCAGAACCCCGGGCGTAGGGCGCATCATCGCCGCTCAGCTGACGGCACGCTTCCCCAACGGCATGATCAGCCTCGCCGTGCTGCTGCACATCGAGCACGTCACCGGGTCGTATGGCGCCGCGGGTCTGGTGCTGGCGGCCACGAGCGTGGGGCAGGCCGTCGCGGGCCCCGTGACGAGCCGGTGGATGGGCCGATGGGGCATGCGGCGCGTCCTCACGACCACGCTCCTCATCTGTGCCGCCGCGATCACCGCGATCGCCCTGCTCGAGGTCCCGCTCCCGGTCTACATGGCGCTGGGACTCATCGGCGGCCTCTCGACTCCCCCGGTGCAGTCGGCCGTCCGCACCATCTACCCCAAGATGGTCAACTCGTCGCAGCTGACGCCGCTGTACTCGCTGGACGCCTCACTGCAGGAGATCATCTGGGTGCTCGCGCCGGTGATCATCACCCTGGTCGGCACCCAGGCGGGCACGGTCCCGGCGCTCCTCCTGATCGTGGTCATCCTTCTCGGCGGGGGCGCGTGGTTCATCCTCAGCCCCGAGGTGGGTCGGGTCCGCATCCCCCGGAGTCGACGGGCCCTGGGCACCGTGCTGCGCAAGCCGCCGGTGATCCTGGCCACCGCGACGGGCTTCCTCCTGATCGGGGCGTGCGCGGCCGTCGAGGCCGGTGTCGTGGCGACCTTCGACCACGGCGGCCTCGAGGCGGGCCTGGTCCTGGCGGTGTTCGCCGTCGGCAGCCTCGCAGGAGGCCTGACCTTCGGTCACATCCCGATCGGCCCGTGGGCCATGGCGCGCCGCTTCGCGATCGTCACGGTCGGCCTCAGCCTCACGATCGTCTCGCTCAACGCGTGGTGGCTCGGAGCGACGCTGCTGGTGGCCGGCGCCGGTATTGCGCCCGCGCTGGCCGTCATGTTCGCCATGACCTCCGCGAGCGTGCGCTTCAGCGAGACCGCCGAGGCGTACGGCTGGATCGGCACGGGCCAGCTCATCGGCGCCGCCGCGGGTTCCGCTGTCGCCGGCTTCCTCGTCGACGGCGTGGGCCCGCAGGGCGCCTACATCGCCGCCGCCGCGTTCGCCGCCGCGGGCCTGGTCGTCTCGGTGCTGTTCGTGCGCGGGTTCCCCGACCTGCGTCACCGCGACGCGAGCCCGATCCCCGACACCGAACCGGTGCACACCATCACCTGATTCGCCGAGCAGGTCGGAGCCGAGTCTCAGCGCAGGCGACGCAGCAGCTCCAGCACGGCGAGCGCGTACGCGTCGGCGGGCTCGGGGTGATCGAAGACGAGCGTCGTGCCGCCGACGGAGATCTCGACCTCGTGCGTGTCTGAGAGTCGGCGCAGCGACCGGAACGCGGACCGCAGCATCTCGCGCAACTGCGCCTCGGACGGCAGCCACAGCGCGTCCTCGGTGGCGACGGAATCCAGCGCCCACTCGGTCGTTCCGTTGAAGGCGAGGATCCGTCCGGTCGGGTACTCGCGCGGCTCGACGGTCATTTCGCTGACGGTGAAGACGTCGGCTTCGAACTCCGGTTCGTTCAACTGGAACCGGTCGCCCGAGCGCGGATGCCACACCAGCCCCGCCTCACGAAGGGCGAGAGCCATCTCGGTCGAGATCATGGCATCCATTCTGGGGGCGGGCGAACGACGCGGGGCCGCCCGCGTGCACCCGACAGAATGGGGGCATGCGCGCTCCCGTGACACTCCCCCGCCTCACCTGGGGCGATGCCGGCCGTCCGTCCGTGCTCCTGGTGCACGGCCTGGGTTCGGACGGGGCGCTCATGTGGCGCTTCGGCGCCGCACTCGCCGACGCCGGCTGGCACGCGGTCGCCGTCGACCTCCGCGGACACGGAGACGCCCCTCGAGCCCTCGACTACTCCCTCGCCGCGTACGCGGCCGACGTCGCGCACACGCACCCGGAGTCCGGCGGAGCATGGGATGCGGTCGTCAGCCACTCGCTCGGGGGCGCGGCGGCGACCGTCGCCGCCGCCGGCGATCCCACCTGGACCCGGCGTCTCGTGCTCGTCGACCCCGCGATCCACCTTGCGGACGAGGACCGGGAGATCGTCCGGCAGAGCCAGGAGCAGGCGTTCGCCGATCCGACCGTCGCCGCCGTGCGGTCCGCGCACCCCGACTGGCATCCCGTCGACGTCGAGCTGAAGGCGCGCGCCACCCAGCGGGCGAGCCGCTGGGCCATCGAGCAGACCAGCCTGCAGAACGCGGTGTGGGACGTCCGCGCCGACGCCGCCGCGCTGCGGGTACCGACGCACGTCATCGGCGCCGACCCCGCGGTGCACTCGATCTTCTCGGGCGCGCTGGCCGCGGAGGTGCTGACGAACCCCGCGATCACGATGTCGGTGGTCTCCGGCGCGGGGCACTCGCCGCACCGCGACCGCCCCCACGACACCGTCGCCGCCCTGCTGTCCGCCCTGGACTGAGAAGCGGGGCCGCCGACGGCCAGGATGTCCGAGCGGAGGACCAGAATGGATGCCATGGCCCCCGTGTTCGATACCGCTCGGTTCCTCCCCGACGATCTGCTCGCGCGGCTGCGGGAGCGCGCGCCCGTGCACGACCGCGAGAACACGTTCCCTAACGACGACCTCGATGATCTCCGCGCGGCGGGGTATCTCGGCATCCTGGTGCCGACCGCGTTCGGGGGCGCGGGCCTCACGCTCGCCCAGGCGGCCGAACTGCAGCAGCGCCTTGCCGGCGCGGCACCGGCGACCGCGCTGGCGATCAACATGCATCTGGTGTGGACGGGTGTGGCGAAGGTGCTGCACGACCGTGGCCTCGACGACCTCGACTCCGTGCTGCGCGGCGCCGCGGCCGGGGAGGTCTTCGCCTTCGGCATCAGCGAGGCCGGCAACGACCTCGTGCTCTTCGGCAGCGACACCGCGGCCACTCCGGACGGGGATGGCGGCTACCGATTCACCGGGACGAAAATCTTCACCTCCCTCTCCCCGGTGTGGGATCACCTGGGCGTTCACGGCCTCGACACCACGTCGCCGGACGCCCCCAAGATGGTGTTCGCCTTCCTCGATCGCAGCGACGACATCGTCGCCCGCGACGACTGGGACACGCTCGGCATGCGGGGCACGCAGAGCCGCACGACCGAACTGCGGGGTGCGCACGCCCCCGCGACACGCGTCGTCCGGCGGCTCGACCCCGGTCCGCAGCCCGACCCGCTCGTGTTCGGCATCTTCGCCGTGTTCGAGATCCTGCTGGCCTCCGTGTACACCGGGATCGCCCGGCGTGCCCTCGACCTCGCCGTCGATGCCGCGAAGTCGCGGCGCTCGAAGAAGACGGGAGCGAGCTACGCGGCCGACCCCGACATCCGCTGGCGCATCGCCGACATGGCCCTGGCCTACGACGCCCTTCCCCCGCAGATCGCCGCCCTCAGCGCCGACGTCGACGGCCAGGTCGACCACGGCGGACGGTGGTTCTCGCTGCTCGCGGGGCTGAAGCATCGCGCGGTCACCGCCGCCAAGGCGATCGTCGACGAGGCTACGCTCGTCGGCGGCGGGTCGTCCTACTTCGCGCACACCGAGCTGAGCCGCCTGTATCGCGACGTGCTGGCGGGGCAGTTCCACCCCTCCGACCCCGAGTCCGCCCACTCCGCCGTCGCCGGGGCCTGGCTCGGACCGGTCGACGCCTGATGGCCCGCACACCGATCGCTCTCCTGAGCCCCGCCGACCAGGAGCGCCGCCGCGCGCTCCGCCGCATGAAGGGCGTGGCCCTGGGCGCCCTGCTCGGGATGGCGGTCGTGTTCGCGGTCGCCTTCGCGCTACAGCGCGAGGTGGAGTGGCTGCAGTATGTGCGAGCCGCCGCAGAAGGCGGAATGGTCGGCGCTCTCGCCGACTGGTTCGCCGTGACGGCGCTCTTCCGGCACCCCCTGGGGCTCCCCATCCCGCACACGGCGATCATCCCGCGCCGGAAAGACGAGATCGGGCAGCAGCTCGGGGAGTTCGTCGAGACGAACTTCCTCGAGGGACACGTCGTGCGCACCAAGCTCGAGGCGACCCCGCTGTCGGCGCGGGCCGGGGCGTGGCTGGCCGAGCCCGCGCACGCGGATCGGATCGCCGCCGAGGGGGCGACGCTCGCGTCGAGCGTTCTGCGCGCGCTCAGCGACGACGACGTGCAAGGCCTGATCGAAGACCTCGCCCGCGAACACCTGCTCGAGCCCGACTGGGGGCCGTCGGTGGGCGGGTGGCTGGAGCGCGTCGTCGACGCGGGCGCGCACCACGGCGCGGTTGACCTCGCGCTGGACAACATCGCGGTGTGGCTGGGCAACAACCGCGAGATGTTCCAGGGCCTGGTGTCGCGACGGCTCCCCTCGTGGGTGCCGGGCATCGCCCAGCGTCTCGTGGACGACACGGTCTACCGCGAGGCGATGGGATTCGTCGATGCGGTCCGCGCCGATCCCCGCCATCAGGCACGCGCCGCCATCGACCAGTACCTCACCCGCCTGTCCGACAACCTGCAGCACGACCCCGCCACCCGGATGCGGCTGGAAGAGGCGAAGGCATCCGTCTTCGACAGCCCGCGCGTGCGCGGGCTCGCCGCCGAGGCGTGGAACACCGCCAAGGCGGGCCTGCTGACTTCGCTCGCCGATCCCGACAGCGCGTTGCGCCGCCGCGCGTCGGCCGCCCTGGCAGACATCGGGCGCCGCCTGCAGACCGACGAATCGCTGCAACGCCGCGTCGACGGGTGGGTCATCGACGCCGCCGTCTTCCTCGTGGAGCGGTATCGGCACGACATCGCCTCGATCATCACCGACACCGTCGAGCGATGGGATGCCGATGAGACGACCGAGAAGATCGAACTCATGGTGGGGCGCGACCTGCAGTACATCCGCTTGAACGGCACGATCGTCGGCGCTCTCGCGGGGCTGGCCATCTTCACCGTCGCACACCTCGCCTGGGGGTCGTGATCCCGAGACGCCGGGCGCGGCGATGGGTAGCCTGAACCCGTGAGCTCCGGTTCGGGGGTGGAACCCCTCTTCACCTACGGGACGCTGCAGCTTCCGCAGGTCCAACTCGACACCTTCGGCCGCGTCGTCGAAGGTGACGAAGACGTCCTGCCCGGCTATCGACGGGAATGGACGCCGATCGACGACGACCGCGTGACGAACCTGTCCGGCATGGACGCGCATCCCATCGTGCGATTCACGGGCGATCCTCGCGACCGCGTCTTCGGGCGGGTCCTGTTTCTCACCGCGGAGGAGCTGGACGCCGCCGACGAGTACGAGGTGTCGCTCTACCGCCGGGTCTCGGTGTCGCTGTCCAGCGGCCGGCAGGCGTGGGTGTACGTCGGGCGGTGAGCGTCGCGCCCGGCCGGCCCCAGCCCTCGTCCGGGCAGAGGACACGCCGCACGAGCGGCCGCCCCGCACGCTCCCCCGCGCCGATATCCTCGTCTCGGATGCCGGATCGAGACGCGCCCCGCGCGCTCCGCGTCCGATTGCTCGGCGGCGACGATGCGGAGAGACGATGATCCAACTGATCCTGGCCCGGCACGCCAAATCCGACTGGGCCGATGAAGGTCTCGACGATCACGAGCGGCCGCTCAACGACCGGGGTCGTCGCGACGCTCCCGCGATGGCGCGTTCCGTGCTGCGTCGTGGTGTGCGACCCGAGCTGCTCCTGTCGAGCACCGCCGCGCGCGCGAAGGCCACGGCGGAGGCGTTCGCCGCCGAGTTCGAGGTCGACGTGACCGAACGGGCCGAGCTCTACCTCGCGGATGCCGACGCCCTGTGGGATGCCGCGCACAGCACTGGGGTCGCGGAGGTCATGGTCGTGGCGCACGACCCGGGTATGAGCGACCTCGTCTCGCGCCTCGCCGGTCACGATGTACGCATGGTCACCTCGGCCGTGGCGATCTGCACCTGGCACGACCATGAGTGGGCCACCGTCGGATCCGCTCCTCCCGACGAGTTCGAGCTGCTCACGCCCTGAGCGCCGCCCTCTCCACGGCGGCACGGGCGATCGCCCCGGAGACCACGAGATCGGTCACGGCCTCGATCTCCGGCGATACGAAGCGATCACGGCCCGGGCCCGCCACGCGCGTGCGCACCAGATCCCGCACGGCTGCGGTGGGATCCGCGGGCAGAAGCGGCGCACGCAGGTCGAGTGCTCGGCATCCGGTCAGCACCTCGATCGCCAGTACGCGGGCCAGGCCGTCGACGGCGCGACGCAGCTTCCGACCGGCAGCCCATCCCATCGACACGTGATCCTCCTGCATCGCGCTCGACGGGATGGAGTCCACCGACGCGGGCGCGGCGAGTCTTTTCATCTCCGACACGATTCCCGCGGCCGCGTACTGGGCGATCATGAGACCCGAATCGACGCCCGCCTCGTCGGCGAGAAAAGGCGGCAGCCCGTGGCTGCGCGCGACGTCCAGTGCACGGTCGGTGCGTCGTTCCGACATGGAGGCCACGTCGGCGACGGCGATGGCGAGGAAATCGAGCACGTACGCCACGGGCGCACCGTGGAAGTTGCCGTTGGATTCCACCCGGCCGTCGGGGGTGACCACGGGATTGTCCACGGCAGCGGCGAGTTCACGCTCGGCGACCATCCGGGCGTGGGTCGCGGTGTCCCGCGCGGCACCGTGCACCTGCGGAGCACAGCGCAACGAGTACGCATCCTGCACGCGGGTGCACTCCGGACCACGGTGGCTCGCGACGATCGGAGAGCCGGCGAGGAACGCGCGCAGGTGGGCGGCCGAGGTGGCCTGTCCGACCTGCGGGCGGAGGGCCATGAGATCGGCGGCGAACACCGCGTCGCTGCCCATTTGCGACTCGACCGAGATCGCGGCCGCGACGTCCGCGGTCGTCCACAGCGTCTCGAGGTCGTGCAGGGCCAGCACCAACATGCCGAGCATGCCGTCGGTGCCGTTGATGAGCGCGAGGCCTTCCTTCTCACGGAGCACGAGAGGCGCGATCCCCGCAGCGGCGAGCGCCTCCGCGGCGGGCACGGAACGACCGTGCTGGTCGCGCACGTCCCCCTCGCCCATCACCGCCAGGGCGACATGCGAGAGCGGGGCGAGGTCACCCGAGCAGCCGAGCGAACCGTATTCGCGCAGGACCGGCGTGATGCCCGCGTTGAGCAGGGCCGCGTAGGTCTCCACCACGACCGGTCGCACCCCCGTCCGCGCCGTGGTGAGGGTCTGCAGACGCAGCAGCATGAGCGCACGGACCACCTCCCTCTCGACCTCGCCCCCCGTGCCCGCGGCATGGGAGCGGACGAGACTCGCCTGCAGCTGCGCGCGCCGGTCGGACGCGATGAACGTCGTGGCGAGGGCACCGAAACCGGTGGAGATGCCGTAGTGCGGCTGCGGATCGTCCGCGAGCCCGTCGATGAGTTCGCGGGTTGCGGCGACGCGGGCGACGGCATCGGGGGCGATCCGAACCACGGCCCCGTGGCGCGCGACCCGGACGACATCGTTGAGGGTGAGGCGGTCGTCTCCGACCATCACGGCGGTACTCATGACCCGATTGCACCGCCTCGCACCGTCACGGGCGGGGCCGTTCTGGCATCCTGTGTCTGTGATCACAGACGGCGCGGCACCCCAGGTGCCGGCCGCGGATCAGACGCTGCGAATACTCTCGCTGCTCGCCCGGCAGCCCGCACCTCTGGCGGCGCAGGTGATCGCGAACACCCTGCAGCTCCCCCGGTCGACCACGTATCACCTGCTTGCAACGCTCGCGCAGCACGGCTACGTCGTGCACCTCGAGGAGGAGCGCCGCTGGGGACTGGGAACGGCCGCGTTCGAGCTCGGCGGCGGGTACGCCCGACAGCAGCCGCTGGCACGCCTCGGCCGGCCCCTCTTGGCAGCGCTCACCGACCGATGGGGCGAGAGCACGCATCTTGCGGTGCTCGCCGGCCGCGACGTGCTGTACATCGTCGAGGAGCGCGCGCCACGCCGCCCGGTGCTCGTCACCGACGTCGGGGTCCGGTTACCGGCGCACCTCGCCGCGAGCGGTCAGGCGATGCTCGCGGCGCTCCCCGCGGCGCAGGTGCGCGCCCTCTATCCGGATGCCACCGCGCTCACGCAGCGCACCGGGCGGGGCCCGCGCACGCGAGCGGAGCTGCGCGATGCACTGCGCACGGTGCGCGCGACGGGGTTCGCTCGCGAGAACGGGGAGGTGACCTCGGGGTTCCGCTCCGTCGCTGCGGCGGTGCTCGACCACACCGGGTGGCCGCTCGCCGCGGTGGCGGTGACGTGGCCGGACGATGCGCCGCGCGACGAAGCAGCCCTGGCCGCCGCGGCTCGCGCGTGCGCGGCAGAGCTCGCCCGCCGCAGCGGGCGCCGGGGGTGACGTACGGCCTCAGCCGCTGACCCACCGGCCCCCGGGCCCCGCCCCGGGTTGAGTGTCCAAGACACGCCGTTCGGCGCCTCGCGCATCGGCGTGTCCTGGACACCGGATGGACGACGGAGGGAAAGCCGGGGTCAGCGCACCACGAGCCGCGGCTCCACGAGCACGTGGGCCGCGCCGGCGGTGGCGGGCCGCGGAGCGACGACCGTTCCACCCTCCCCCATCAGGAGGTCCAGAGCCCCGGATGCCACACGCTCGGGCAACTGCTCGACGCTGGAGAGCCCGAGCGCCTCGGCGGCGGGGGTGTTGTCGAAGCCCACGACGGGGATGTCGGCGCGCCCCGCGAGCGTCGTGGCGAGATGAGCGCCGATCGCGAGCGAATCACTCGCACAGACGATCCCGCTCACGCGCGGGTCTGCGGCAAGGCCGTCGGCGACGACATCACGCGCGAGACCGACGCTGTCTTCCACGACCCACCGGGGTCCCGCCGCGGCGCCGACGTCCTCCCGCCACCCGCGCTCGCGTTCGTCGCCCGTCCCTGAGCCGGTGGGCCACCCGAGGAAGGCGATGCGGTCCGCTCCGGCCGCGCGAAGGTGCGCGGTGGCCGCGCGGGTTCCGGCCGCGCCATCGACGTCGACCCACAGGTGGGCGGGCGCGGCGACGTCGTCCTCGCCCCACGGGCGCCCGAACGACACGAACGGCAGCCCCCGCTCGTTGAGCCACCCCGTGCGCGGGTCACCGTGGAAGGTGCCGGTGACCACGACGGCATCCACCTCTCCCCCTTCGAGCAGATCCCCCAGGCGTTCGATCTCCTCCTCCGCCGTGCGGGCGGCGTAGAGGAGAACACGCATGTCCCTTTCGCTCGCCCGTTCGGTCAACGCGTGCACGAAGCGGTCGAGGACGACTCCCGCGATGCCCCCCGCGTACGGATCGAGATGGATGCCGATAGTCGAGCTGCGCCGGGTGCGAAGGCGCCGCGCCGCCGCGTGCGGGCGGTAGCCCAGCTCGGCGATGGCCGCTTCGACGCGGAGGCGTGTCGCCTCGCGCACGATCGAGGGGGTGTTCACGACGTTCGACACGGTCTGTCGAGACACTCCTGCCACACGGGCGACGTCTTCGACGGTGGGGGCTTTCGTCATCGCATCCCTCTCGATAGGCAGACGGTCATCGTAGGGCGAGCCCCGTGGCTTGACAGCGCGGCCCGCCGCTCCGTACCTTAGTCCCACCGGAGTTTGAACGTTCAAAACTCTGGCCCTCCGGGCACCGCGGAGGGGTCGCATGCCTCATCGAAGGAGAGAGACACATGACACGGCACTACCCCCGCACCTGGCTCGGAGCCGGAGCGCTCCTGGCCACCGGAGCCCTGACCCTCACCGCATGCGGATCCGGCTTCGACGACTCCGGCGACGCGGAGCAGACCTCCGGCGGATCCCTGACGGTCTTGATCGGCTCGTCGGGCGACGCCGAGACGCAGGCCGTCGAAGACGCCGTCGCCGCGTGGTCCGAGGAATCGGGCGTCGAGGCGCAGGTGCAGGTCGCCAACGACCTCCCGCAGCAGCTGTCGCAGGGCTTCGCGGCGGGATCGCCGGCCGACTTGTTCTACCTCGCCCCCGAGGCGCTGGCAGGCTACGCCGCGAACGGATCGATCGCCGCCTACGGCGACGACCTGGCCAACAAGGACGACTTCTACCCGTCGCTCGTCGAGAACTTCACCGTCGACGGCTCGTTCTACTGCGCCCCCAAGGACTTCTCGACGCTCGCACTCGTGATCAACACCGACGTGTGGTCGGCGGCCGGACTCACGGATGCCGATATCCCGCAGACGTGGGACGAGCTGGCATCCGTCGCCCAGACGCTCACCGCGGACGGTCGTGTCGGGCTCGCCTTCGGGGCCGAGTACCAGCGCCTGGGTGCCTTCATGGCACAGGCCGGCGGCGGGCTTCTCACCGACGGCGCGGCCACGGCCGACAGCCCCGCCAACGTCGAGGCGCTGCAGTACGTCAAGACGCATCTCGAAGACGGCAGCTTCGCCTTCGCCGCCGACATCGGCGCCGGGTGGGGCGGTGAGGCCTTCGGCACGCAGAAGGCCGCCATGACCATCGAGGGCAACTGGATCACCGGCGCCCTCAGCGCCGACTACCCCGACGTGAACTACACGGTCGCCGAGCTGCCCGCGGGTCCCGGCGGCAAGGGCACGCTGCAGTTCACCAACTGCTGGGGCATGGCCGCCGACAGCCCGAACCAGGAGAACGCCCGCGCCCTGGCCGAGTTCCTCACCGGCACCGACCAGCAGCTGGCCTTCTCGGAGGCGTTCGGCCCCATGCCGTCGATCGAGTCGGCCGCCGACGCGTGGTCCAGCGCCAACCCCGACCTGACGGCGTTCCTCGCCGGTGCCGAGTACGCGCAGTTCCCGCCGAACATCGCCGGTGCCGCGGACGTCATCACCGACTTCAACGCTCAGCTGGAGTCGCTCAAGACCGGTGACCCGCAGGCCATCCTCGCCACGGTGCAGAGCAACCTCGAGGCCATCGCCGAGTAGGCGCGAACCTCATGACCGCTCTCACCACCGCGCCTCGCCGCGCCGGCTCCTCCACCTCGGGGATTCGGCGCGGCGAGGCCGCCGCCGGCTGGCTCTTCACCGCCCCGGTGCTGATCATCCTCGGCGTGTTCCTCCTCGTCCCCGTGCTCATGGCGCTGTGGGTGAGCTTCTCGGACTGGTCGGGGCGGGGCAGCCCGTTCTCGTCGAGCGTGAGCTTCGTCGGCCTCGACAACTACGCCGCCGTCACAACGGGCGGCGGCCTCGCCGAGCGGGACTTCGGCACCGCCTTGCGCAACAACGCCTGGTACGTGCTCCTGGTCGTGCCGCTGCAGACGGCGCTCTCGCTGTTCCTCGCCGTGCTCGTCAACCGCGCGGTGCTGCGCGGACGTGGATTCTTCCGGACGGCGTTCTACTTCCCCTCGGTCACCAGCTCCGTCGCGATCACCGTGCTGTGGCTGTTCCTCTTCTCGACCTCCGGCGCGATCAACGAGGTGCTGTCGTGGCTCGGCGTCAACGGGCCCAACTGGTTCAGCGATCCCTCCGGGATCGTCCACAACGCCCTCGCCGCGGTCGGTATCACGAGCGGACCGGCCGCTCTCACCGGCGGCACGTTCCTCGGGGTCACCTGGTGGGACTGGCTCGCCGGCCCCTCGGTGGCGATGTCGGCCTTCATCCTGATGGCCGTGTTCACGACCTCCGGCACCTTCATGCTCCTGTTCATCGCGGGCCTGCAGAACATCGGTGGCGACGTTCAGGAAGCGGCCATGATGGACGGCGCCAACGGCTGGCAGCGCTTCTGGCGTGTCACCCTCCCGCAGCTGCGTCCCGTGCTGTTCACGGTGCTGACGCTCGGGCTCATCGGCACCTGGCAGGTGTTCGACCAGATCTACACCGGCACGCAGGGCGGTCCCGGCAAGACGACGCTGACCCCCGCCTACCTCAGCTACTCGTCGGCGTTCCTGTCGCAGGAGTGGGGTCAGGGCGCGGCGATCGCGTTCGTGCTGTTCGTGATCATCGTCGTCTTGACGATTCTCCAGCGCTGGGTGCTGCGCGAGCGCCCCGTGTCGCGCCGTCGCGCACGGCAGTACGAAGTGCGCGCACCGAGAGGAGACGCGCGATGACCGCCACGGCATCCCCGCAGACCACCGTTCTGGCCGAGCAGGTCGTCGACGGCCCTCGCCGGCCGAAGCAGAAGCACCGCATGTCGGCCAAGACCCTGCGCTGGCAGATCGGGCTGTACGTGCTGCTGGCGGTGCTGGCGCTGATCTACATCTATCCGTTCCTGGTGCAGGTCGCGACCTCGTTCAAGACGGATGCCTCGGCCGCCGCCGATCCGATCTCGCTCGTTCCCCAGCCCTTCACGTGGGCCGCGTACGAACGCCTCTTCCTCCGTTCGGACTTCCCCGTCTGGTTCGCCAACTCCGCCGTCGTCACCGTGTTCGTGACCCTGGGCCGAGTGTTCTTCAACTCCCTCGCGGGCTATGCCCTCGCCCGGCTGCAGTTCCGGGGGCGCGGCATCGTGTTCGCGGCGCTCGTGGCGGTCATGGCCGTTCCGGCCGTGGTGCTGCTGATCCCGAAGTTCCTCGTGATCAACCAGCTCGGCATCTACGACTCGTACGCGGGCATGATCCTGCCGCTGCTGGTGGATGCCGCGGGCGTGTTCATCATGAAGAACTTCTTCGAGTCGATCCCCCCGTCCGTCGAGGAGCAGGCGCGGATCGACGGCGCGAGCACGTTCCGCATCTTCTGGTCGGTCGTCCTGCCGATGGCGCGCCCGGCGCTCATCACGATCGTGATCCTGTCGTTCCAGGGATCGTGGAACGAGCTGAGCCACTTCGTCATCTCCACCCAGTCCCCCGAACTGACCACCCTGACCAAGGGCGTCGCCTCCCTCGCGAGCGGACAGCTCAGTCAGGGCAGCCAGTTCCCCCTCAAACTCGCGGCCGCGGCCATCATGACGATTCCGGTCGCCGTGGTGTTCTTCGTGTTCCAGCGCCGCATCATGAACGCCAGTGAAGGAGCCGTCAAAGAATGACCACCGCAGCCGCCTCGACCGAGGCGCTCTCCGCCGCCGCGCCCTCCGCCGACGACGCCGCGCCGCTGCAGCCCCTGCTCAGCGACGCCGTCATCGTGCTCCGGGCCCCGACCCAGGTGTGGTCCGACCGCTCCGGCACGGTGGGCACGGCTCCCGTGCACGGCATCTACCACGGTGACGTGCGTCATGTCCGTGCGCTGACGATGTCGTGCGACGACTCCGCGATCGAGTGGATCTCGACGGCTCCCGACGGACCGTCGCGGATCGTGTTCGGCGGAGTCCTGCGCGGGCTCGACGACACCACCCCCGACCCGAAGGTGCGCCTGCTGCGCGAGCGCATCGTCACCGACGGGCGGGTGACCGAAACGTGGACGCTCCGCTCTCGCGTGGACTTCCCGGTCCGTACGACGCTGCGGCTGCGCTTCCAGCCGGAGTTCGCGCTGTTGCACGAGGTCAAGTCCGGCCACGCCCGCCCGCGGCAGGTCGACGTCGAGATCGGCGCCGGTTCGGCGCGCGTCTCGGCCGGGCCTCAGGGGCTTTCGCTCACCGCAGCGACGGGCGAGGTGGCATCCGGAACCGACGGCGTCGAGGTGTCGTGGGACGTCGATGTGCCGGCGTTCGGCGAGTCCGCGGTGACCTGGGAGCTCGCGCTGCGGGACGACTCCCTCGTCGTGGGCGGCGCCGATGCGCCGGCGCGATGGGATGTCGCCGCCGTCGCGTCCGGGGCGGCGGATCCGCGTCTGGCGCGGTGGCTGACCACGGCGCTCGGCGACCTGGACGCCCTCCGGTTGGTCCTGCCCGACGCGCCGGAGGACGAGTTCTTCGCCGCGGGCGCGCCGTGGTTCTTCACCCTCTTCGGGCGGGACTCGATCTGGGCGGCCCGCCTGGCCCTCCCCCTCGACCGTGACATCGCGGCATCCACGCTGCGCGTGCTGGCGCGCCTGCAGGGCACCGACGACGACCCGCGCACCGCTCAGGAGCCGGGCAAGATCCTGCACGAGCTGCGCTCGTCCGACCTCGAGATCCCCAGCGAGGGGATCTCGTTGCCGCCGCGCTACTACGGCAGTGTCGACTCGACGCCGCTATGGGTGTGTCTTCTCGCCGACGCGCACCGCGCCGGCCTGCCCGCGGACGAGGTGCGCGCCCTGATGCCCGCACTGCGCGCGGCGCTCGGCTGGATCCGCGACAGCGGTGACAGCGACGGCGACGGGTTCCTCGACTACATCGACCGGCTGGGCACGGGCCTGGCCAACCAGGGGTGGAAGGACTCGGGCGACTCGATCCAGTGGCGCGACGGCAGCCTCGCCGAGGGTCCGATCGCGCTGTGCGAGGTGCAGGCGTACGCGTACGAGGCCGCTCTCGCGGGCGCGGCGCTGCTGGAGGAGTTCGGCGACGAGACGGATGCCGCGGACGCGGTGTTCTGGCGCGCCTGGGCCTCCGACCTCAAGGCCCGGTTCGCCGACGCGTACTGGATCGAGACCCCCGAGGGCCGCTACCCCGCCGTCGCACTGGATCGCGACAAGCGTCCCGTCGACACGCTCACCAGCAACATCGGACATCTCCTGGGAACCGGGATCCTGGATGCCGACGACGAGGCGCACGTCGCGAGCCTGCTGCGCCACGAGTCGATGTCGAGCGGGTACGGCATCCGCACGATGTCGACCGGCGCCGCCGGGTACTGGCCGCTGTCGTACCACGGCGGGAGCGTGTGGGTCCACGACACCGCGATCGCCGTCCATGGGATGCAGCGGTCCGGCCTCGTGGATGACGCGCGGGCGGTCGTGGGTGAGCTGCTCGACGCCGCCGAGGGCTTCGCGTACCGGGTGCCCGAGCTGCATTCGGGCGACCCCCGCTCGGCATCCTCGGTGCCCACCCCGTATCCGGCGGCGTGCCGCCCGCAGGCGTGGTCGGCTGCTGCCGCCGTGGTCTGCCTCACGGCACTCACCCCCGCCTGACCCTCCGCCCCGCCCGCTCCCTCCCGCCCCCTCCCACCCCCTCGCTCCCCCGCCCTTCTCCGGGTTGAGTGTCCAAGACACGCGGACACGACATCGTGTGAACGGCGTGTCTTGGACACTGAGCGCGGGCGGCGGGGCGGCGGGGCGGCGGGCCGCGGTGTCAGTCGACTTTCGCGACAGTTCCGCCGGTCAGACGCACCAGGTCGTCGAAAGTGAGCGGGAACACCGTGTGCGGCGTACCGCCGGCCGCCCAGATCCGCGGGAAAGCCGCGAGATCCTCGTCGACGATCGTCGCCAGCGGCGACGGGTGCCCGCTCGGCGCGACACCCCCGATGGGCTGCCCCGTCGCCGCGAGCACCTGCTCAGGGGTTGCTCGGCGGATGCCACCGCGCCCCAGCCGTGCGGCGAGCGCCGCCGTGTCGACGCGGTGCGCGCCGCTGGTCATAACCAAGAGGGGCTCGTCGTCGCTCCAGAACACGAGGCTGTTGGCAATGGCACCGACCTCGACTCCGAGCGCTGCCGCGGCCAGCGCGGCCGTGTGGGCCGCGTCGGGGAGCACGACGATCTCACCCTCGATGCCCGCGCTTCTCAGGGCGGCCGCGACCGCGCGACTGCGGGTAGGAAGGGACTCGCTCATGCCGTCAGCCTAGAGTGCTCGCCCCCACCGCCTCGGCGGGTCACAATGGGGGTGGATGCCACAACGCAGCGGCATCCACCGCAGCGCCGCCCACAAGGCGGCCGACGATAAGGATCGCGATGACCAACGCCCTTGCCCTGCCCGATTTCTCTCACGAGCGCGTGGAGGTGGTGACCGGGCGTCGGAGCGGCCTGTTCATCGCCGTCGCCCTGCACTCGTCCGTGCTCGGTTCCGCGCTCGGCGGTGCCCGCCTGTGGACCTACCCGCACTGGAGCGACGCGCTCGCAGACGCCCTGCGCCTGTCGGCGGCGATGACGCTGAAGAACGCGGCGGCCGGTCTGGACGCGGGCGGCGGCAAGTCGGTCATCGGCCTTCCCGAGGGTGCCGTTCTCGACGACGATCGTCGCCGCGCGGCCTTCCTGGACCTCGGCGACGCCGTCGAGAGCCTGGGTGGCCTGTACCGCACCGCAGAAGACGTGGGGTCCACCACCGAGGACATGCTCGTCGTGAGCGAACGCACCGCGCACGTCGTCGGTCTCCCCGACACCGTCGGTGGCTCGGGAGAGCCCGCCGGGCCCACCAGCCTCGGCGTGTATGCATCGCTGGTGGCGACGCTCGAGCGGGCGGCAGGTTCCGGCGACATCACGGGGCGTCGCATCACGGTGGCCGGTCTCGGTCAGGTGGGTGGCCGCCTGGCCGAGCGCTTGGCGAGCGAGGGGGCGATCCTGACGGTGACCGACGTCAATCCCGCCAAGCGTTCGCTGGCCGCGCGTCTGGGCGCGGCGTGGGTCGAACCGAGCGAGGCGCACCTCGTTCCCGCGGACGTCTTCGTTCCCGCCGGAATCGGGGGTGTCCTCACCGATGAGGTCATCGATGCGCTCGACGCGCGTGCGGTCTGCGGACCGGCGAACAACCCGCTCTCCGACCGCTCGGGCGCCGATCGCTTGGCGGCACGCGGCGTGCTGTACGCCCCGGACTTCGTCGTGAACGCCGGCGGCGTGATCTACCTGGACATGGAGGCGAAACAGCGGGGCTCGCGCGACAGCATCATGGAGCGCGTCGCCGGGATCGGCGACACGCTGCGCCGCGTGTTCGATGAGGCCGCCGCGCGCGGGGTGACCCCGCTCGCCGCCGCCGAGGGCATCGCGGCAGAGCGGCTGCGGATCGGCGCCGATTCGGCCGCCCTGGTCTGAGGACGCACGAGCCCCGGATGCCATGGCATCCGGGGCTCTTTTCTCCCTCAGTGGGCGGCGTCGTAAGCCTCGAGGACCGTCGCGGAGATGCGGCCCCGAGAGTTCACCGCGTGCCCGTTCGCCTCGGCCCACGCCCGCACGTCGGCGAGGTCGCGCGACGCCGCGGATCGCGTTCTGCTCGACCGACGCGAGCTCGCCGGGACGGAGCCCAGCGGACGTCCCGCCGACACGTAGGGTTCGAACGCCTCTCGGAATTTGGTCGCGTTGTCAGCAGAAAGGTCGATTTCGTACGCGCGCCCCTCGACCGAGAAATGCAATGTGGTTCCGTCGTCGATGACAGTCCCGTCGAGGTCGTCGATGAGCTGCGTGATCTGCTTTTTCGCCATAGCGCCATTGTACGACTACACCTTCTAGGAATTCCTTGAGAAGGCAGCGACTTCACCCCGCCGATAACCCTGCCTGGAGCGGGTCAATCATTACCGGAGGCGGGACGTGCACCCCCTTCGATCGCGACGATGCGGTGATCATCGCCGTGGGTGAGTTCGGTGGAGAGGAAATGCTCATCCACGGGAAGTCGAAGAGAGAACTGCGCGAAAGCCGACATTCGGAGAACGGCCTCATCGATCTCGATGTCGAGAACATGCCCGCCGATGAGGCGATCCTCGCTCAAGAAGTGCAGGTGCAGCCCCGCAACCGAAATGCCCTGATAGATGTGCGGCATCCAAAATCCCACGACCACGCCGGCTCGCTGCACCGTTTCGGTCTCGATCTGCTCGGCCGCGACCTCCGCCAGAGGACGCGACGGGGGATCCTGCCGCGCGGTGACGCGCGTACGCACGCGAGCCATCACACCATCGAGTCGAATCGCGTGGAACAGATTGCGGCTGACGAGGCGCTCCTCCACCGTCCTCGTGACGCCTGCGAAGTCCACCCTTCGCACCGGCGTCGGGTTGCTGTCACCGGGAAAGCAGAGGTCGACGAAAGGGAGAGTCTCCGTCGGTCGCATACGACGCGGAGCCTGATCCGCCGTGCACTCGAACGCCTCGCCGTCCACGAGGATCACCTCGCCGCCGAGGCCCTCGCAGCAACCGATCCCGAGGTCTCCCCATTCGGGGAGATCGGCGACGGGGACGCCCGAAGAGTAGACGCCGTTCATCAGTGCATCGAGAACGGCGAACTGCGTCACCGCACCGGGATGCACCGCTCCCGCGGTGCGCGCGGAGAACGCGGCCACGTCGTCAAGAGAGCGCGGCGCCGTACGCCTCGAGCACAGAGGCCGGCACACGACCGCGGTCGCTCACGGTGTGCCCATTCGCGCGGGCCCATTCGCGCACGGCCGAGAGGTCGAGATCGCTGGACCGGCGAGCCGGGCGGGCGCGCCCGGAGCCGGAACCTGTGCGACCGACGGGACGGGCCGCGTCGACAAAGGGAGCGACTGCCGCATAGAACTTGTCGGCATTCCGGTCGGACAGATCGATTTCGTAGGAACGACCCTCGATCGAGAAAGTGATCTGCTTCCCGTCGCCTTCTTCGAGGACGGTTCCGTCGAGATCGTCAACAAGATGTGTGATGTGTTTCGTGGCCATGGTGAATGAACCCTACACCTTGCATCCCTTTCAACCCGGATGCCATACGATTCGCCCCTCGACTTCGTCCGGGTTCGTCCAGCGACTCGGATGTCGTGCCTCGACGACGAAGGCACTATCGTGCCGGGGTGGCGTTCGCTCCTGGAACGCCCCGACGGAGGAAGTGTCGAGTGAGTCTTTTTCGCACCAAGTCGGTGGAGCAATCCATCGCCGATACCGACGAGCCGGAGTTCCGGCTCAAGAAATCCCTCAGCGCCCTCGATCTCACGGTGTTCGGCGTTGGCGTCGTCATCGGCGCGGGAATCTTCACATTGACCGGACGCGCCGCGCACGATGTCGCCGGCCCCGCGATCGTGTTGAGCTTCGTCGTCGCGGCGATCGCGTGCGCACTCGCCGCGATGTGCTACGCCGAATTCGCCTCCACGGTGCCCGTATCGGGGTCGGCATACACCTTCTCCTATGCGTCCCTGGGGGAGCTCTCCGCCTGGATCATCGGATGGGATCTCATTCTCGAGATGTTCCTGGGGGCGAGTGTCGTCGCCCAGGGCTGGAGCGCGTACCTGGGCGCCTTCCTCGGCCAGCTCGGCATCGCGCTCCCCCCGGAGCTGTCGTACGGCGGCGTCGTCGACATCCCCGCGGTGCTCCTCGTTCTCGTGCTCGGTGGCCTCATGACTCTCGGCATCAAGGAATCGCTCCGGGTCAATCTCGTCCTCGTCGCCGTGAAGCTGTTCATCGTGCTGTTCGTGATCATCGCCGGCTTGATGTTCGTGAACCCGGCCAACTACCAGCCGTTCATCCCGGCGAGCGAGCCGACCGAAGCCGCGTCTGGCCTGACGCAGCCGCTGCTGCAGTTCCTGTCCGGACTCGAGCCCGCGACGTTCGGGGTCGGCGGCATCCTCGCCGGCGCTGCCCTGGTGTTCTTCGCCTACATCGGGTTCGACGTCGTGGCCACAACCGCGGAGGAGACGAAGAAGCCGCAGCGCGACATGCCGATCGGCATCATCGCCTCGCTCGTGATCTGCACCATCCTCTACTGCGCCGTGGCCCTCGTGGTGACGGGCATGGTGTCGTACCGCGATCTCGACCCGGCCGCTGCGCTCGCGAACGCCTTCGTCTATCACGGCCAGGGATGGATGGCCACGGTGATCTCCGCAGGCGCCGTTGCTGGGCTGACCACGGTGGTGCTCACCCTCCTCATCGGTGCCACACGCATCATCTTCGCGATGTCACGCGACGGCCTCCTGCCGCAGCGGTTGGCGAAGGTGCACCCGCGTTTCCGTACCCCCTGGGTGATTTCGATTGTCGTGACGGTCATCGTCGCCGTGGTCGCGGGAGTCACCCCGGTGGGCGTGCTCGAAGAGATGGTCAACATCGGCACCCTGTCCGCCTTCGTCCTGGTGTCCATCGGCGTCATCGTGCTGCGCCGCACGCGCCCCGACCTCAAGCGCGGGTTCCGGGTGCCCTGGAGCCCTGTGCTGCCGATCGTGTCCGCCCTGGTGTGCACGTATCTGATGCTCAACCTCTCGGTCGAGACCTGGCTGCGATTCCTGATCTGGCTCGCGCTCGGGTTCGCGATCTACTTCGCGTACTCCCGTCGGCACGCCCGCCTCGGAACCGGCGACTTCCTCGACCCGTCGAAACCCCGGGTGGTCGGCCCTCCGGGCCGCTGATCGTCGGACCACGGATGCCACGTCCCCTCACCGGGGTCGTGGCATCCGTGATTTCTGCCCCCGGGAATCCGCCGTGGTCGCCGTCCGCGTAAGGGTGATCGACGCGATCCGGTAAGAGCGATCGGCGACAGCGCCCGTCCGATGCGGACGGGGTGCCGTCGCGCCCGAGGACGGCGATACGTGCGCCCGGAATGAACACGCGTTCGCATCAGGGACGACATCTGCGTGCCGAGTACCGAAGATTTGGACGTCACGCAGCAGCTGATTGAATCTTCGCGCCAGGGGGTTGACAACATCGTAACGGCGGGTTCGAGCATCGGCCGCTCGGGAAGGAAGACGGCACGAAGGTGAAGAACTCGGGGAAGCACATCGGCACGGTCGCACGCGTCGCCGTGGCCACGACAGCCATGATCGGGGCGATCGCCGCCTCGCCCGCCGCGTCCGCGCTGACGGTCGCCGACGTCACCGTCGACGGTGCTGCGCTGGCGGGAACGATCCGATCCAGCGGCACCTTCGACCTCGCGGTGCGTGCACCGGCCGGCGTCACGGTGAAGTTCCGGCTGGACGGGACCTACCTCGGTCAAGACTCGACCGCGCCCTACACGTGGCCGATTCGCACGTCGACGGGCACGCACACGCTCAACGTGCGGTGGCAGGACAGTTCTGGTCGCCACGAAACGAATGCAACGTTCACGGTGACAGCCGCCGCCGCCACGAAGCCGGCGACACCGACTCCCTCCCCCACCACACCGACAGCGGCTCCGACGACGCCGGCTCCCGCCCCGGCCCCCTCCGCGCCGGCCACGGGTTCGGGCGGCTCGATCGTCACGGTCTCGACATCGGCGCAGCTCACAGCGGCCCTGAAGTCAGCCGCCGCGGGGCAGACCATCCGTCTGAACGACGGCACATACACGGGGCAGTTCGTCGCCGCGGCCTCAGGGTCGGCGTCGCAGCCGATCACACTCATCGGCTCCTCCCGGGCCGTGTTGACGACGGGCAAGATCACCTCGGGCTACGCCCTTCACATCACGGGCGACCACTGGAACGTGCTCGGGCTGACGGTCACGCGGGCGGCCAAGGGGATCGTTCTGGACGGCTCCAGCGATACCGTGATCGACGGCGTTGATGTCGGCACCATCGGCGCCGAGGCGGTGCATCTGCGCACCGGCAGCGCGAACGTCACCGTCCGCAACTCCCGTATTCACGACACCGGTCTGGACAAACCGGCCTACGGGGAGGGCATCTACGTCGGCAGCGCGAAGAGCAACTGGTCGTCGATCATGGGCTCCGCGAGCACGCCCGATCGGTCGGATCGTGCGCAGATCATCGGGAACACGATCTGGCGCACCTCCGCGGAGGGTATCGACATCAAGGAAGGCACCACGGGAGGGGTCATCCGCGGGAACACCTTCACCGATGCGGGCTACTCCGGGCAGAACTACGGCGATTCCTGGGTTGATGTGAAGGGCAACGGATATCAGCTGATCGAGAACCGCGGGTCGGGCGCGCTCCTGGACGCCTTCCAGGTGCACGTCGCTTTGCCCGGATGGGGCCAGGGCAACGTGTTCCGGAACAACAGCGTCACCGGAGGCATCCCCGGCTACGAGGTGTCCGTGCAGTCCGGCGCGATCGGAAACGTCGTCGCGTGCGCTCCGTCCGCTGCGGCAAAGGGGCTGAGCAACATCACGTGCACGGGCTGAGCCGGATCACGGGAAACCGCGTGCCGTTGCGGGGCGGAGCCGAGGGACGACCCCGGTTCCGCCCCGCCGCGGCGTGACACCTGCCGATCCGAGTTCGCGCTCAGGGCGCGACCGGCGAGCAGTCGACGTTGCTCAGGCCCTCGCCGACGTTCGATGCGGAGTTGCTGCACTCGACGACATTGCCCAGGCGCGCCGTGACGGCGAAGCCGAATCCCGGGCCGTCGACATCGGCGACATTGTCGCGGAACACGTTCCCCCGCCCCCAGCCGTCGAGGATCTCGTGGGTCTGATAGCCGTCGCCCGGTGACGCGGTGCCGGTGTTGCCGCGGATCAGCCAATCGTTGCCCTTGATGTCGACCCACGAGTCGGCGTCGTCCTCCACGAGCTGTGCACCGTCGAACATGTTGTCTTCGACGCGCCCGCCCGTGGTGCCTTCCTTGACGTCGACGCTCTCGGCCGTCGTCGCGGAGATGCGGTTCCCCACGATTGCGTTCCGATCGCTGCGGTCGGGCTCGCAGTCGGTGACGTCGCACCAGTTGCTCTCGGCCGTGCCGATGTAGACGCCCTCGCCGAACTTCGCACGCCGCTTGCCCGTGTCGCGGATGACATTGCCGATGACCAGGTTGTCGGTGCTGTGGGCACGCAGGTGCACCGCCTCATCGCCGATCTCCGAGACCGTCAGGCCTTCGATGGTCGTGTGCGTGACGCCGTCGGCCATCAACCCCTTCTGCCCGTTGCGAATGCTGAAGCCCGCGATGTGCCAGTGCGACGCACCGTCGAGGTGCAGCACGTAGCCGCCGTCCACGCGCCCCCCGTCGAGGATGGCGTCGGGGGCGCCGCAGAGCCGGATGGGCGCGTCAGCGGTGCCGCGCGCCGTCGCGGTGAACTCGCCGGGATACACGCCCGGCTGCAGGCGGATGGAAGTCCCCGGTTCCGCGGCGTCCAGCGCCTCCTGCAGTTCCGACGTCGTCGCGACCACCACCGTGGCCTCCGCGCACTCGATGCCTCCGGCCTCAGGGCCGGGCTGCGGCGACGCGGAGGCCGCTCCGCTCTCGCCGGTCGTCGGCGGGGGTCCCGCGGAGCGGGGCGTGGTGAGGGCAGCCACGACGACCAGGACGACCACGATCGCGGTGACGGGGAGGACGATGGCGACGGCGATGACCGCGGTGCGACGGCGACTCACGGCGACCCGCGGCGAAGGGAGTCCGGGGAGACGATCCCGCGGCTGAGCGACGTGAGCGGGACGTGCTCCTCGTAGGGATGGCGGAACGCGCCGAAGTGACGATCCTTCCTGGTCGCGGCCGTGACGAGGAGCAGGATCCCCAGCCCGATCCAGATCACCGTCAACGGCTGGAAGACGAACCGCAGCACCGATTCGACCGTGGCGGCCGGATGCCACCGGTCGGTGACGTTGTCACCGATCACGGCGCCTCGGGAGTCCTCGGACCGCACGGCGGTGCCGCCATCGCCGCCGAGATCGTTGTCCGCCACCGTCGTCCCCGTCACATCGCCGACGAGCAGGACCGCATGATTGGACACCCCGCGAACCACATTGCCCGTGATGTCGGCGTCGGCGTTGCGGACGTTCACGGCCGTATCCGACCCCGTGATGGTGTTGCCGGCCACGATGGCATCCGTCACCTGTTCGCGCACCGCGACGGACTTGGCGGTCTGATCAACGAACTCGTTGCCCGTGACCCTCACCCTCGCGGCGCCGCGGTCCAGCACGATGCCGTCGGGGTTGCCGACAAAACGTGTCTGCGTCACCTGGATGCCGCTGCCGCCCATGATCTCGACGCCATAGCGGCCGTTCTCGGCCACGTGTCCCCCGTCGAGGATGTTGTCGCCGAAGCTCTCCACGGTCGTCCCCGAGGCGCTCGGCCCGTCGGCGAGCGACTGCCCGTCCATCGATACGCCGTTTCGGCCGTTGCGAGCGGCCATGACGTTCTGCAGGGTGATGCCCGAGGTGGAACGGCCGATCGTGACGCCGTCCACCGCGTTGTCGAGGGACTGCGTGTCCTGCACGAGACTCGCCGACACCGCGCGGTGGAAGGTGATGCCGTCGACGAGGCTGCCGGTGACGGAGGTACGCGTGATCGTCACGTCCTGGGCGCCGGAGACGAAGATGCCGAAGGCGTTGTCGGTCATCGTCGAGTCCGCGATCGTCGCGGTCGCGAGGCCGGCCGCCGCCGGCGGCGCTGCGTCATCCGTTCCCTCCGGGACATCGATCGCGCTCGCGGCGTCGACGACAGGCGCACCGCCCGGCGGCGCCACCCCCTGCCGATCGGTCTGCATCGCACCGGCGAGCGCGGGATCATCCAGATCGTCGCTTCCCGTGATCGCGAATCCCCCGGTGCTTCCGCTCCAGAAGCCCAGGGACGACAGCGCGGCGTGAGCCACATCGGCGGTCCCGCCGATCACCCGCACGTATGCGCGCCCGTCGCGGGTGTCGGTGTCGGGAGCGCCCGCGGCGCTGTCCCAGCTGGTGAGGGAGGCCGTGGCATCCGGGGTTCCGGCGATCTCGAGCCGTCCCCCGAAGGCGACGATCGAGGTGAAACCGGTCGGGGAGCTCTCCAGACGCAGATCAATCGGTCCGAGGGACAGGGTTGCTCCCTGCATGACGGCGACGTCCTCGGTGAGGAGGTACGACCCGTCGGCGTTCTGCGTCAGGGAGTCCGGCCCGAGCGCGCGGAGGTCATCGAGGGTGTACGGTTCCGGCCTTTCGGGGAGGACCAGGGTGTACCGGTCGCCGGTCTGGAAGCGGTAGGGCTCGTCGACGGACAGTGCCCAGTAGGCGGCGGAGGCCACCTTACGGATGTACACCACCCGTTGCGCCTCTTGCTCGACGAGTCGAGCTTCGCTCGTCGGATCCCCCGGGTAGAGCTTCCCCTGGACGTTGCCGTTCCGGGCGATCTCGTTGAGGCCATACGCCTCTTCTTCGCCCGAGTCGGCGAGGAGGGTCGTCGCTGTCACGGCCGCTCCACCCCCGACGAGGGCGGCCACAGCGACCAGGGCGATGACGGCGCGGCCCCTCACGACGCCACCGCCGGCTCGAGCGCGACGGCCGGGGCGTCGAGCGTGCGCGCCGTCTGGCCGTCTCCGCCGATCTGGTTCGCGTGGCGGGTCAGCCAGCCCTGCTTGTTCATGGTGAAGAACGCGAAGAGCTTGACCGGCAGTGCCACGAAGATCACGACGATCGCGTACAGCGGCAGGATCAAGAGGTCCGCGGGGTTACGTCGAAGGTGAGAGATTCCGCGGATGCCGCGACCGAGAAGCACCCAGCCGACGGCGGCCAGCACGCCGATGATCGAGAGATCCAGGCGGCTGAACACGAGGTAGAACATCGTCAGGCCCATCGTCACGGGCGTCAGAAGGATCTGCAGAACAGTGACCTTCGTCACGAAGGGCACCTTCCACAGCCACCCCTTGGCGATCGCCGTCAGGTAGCAGCGGTACGAGTTGCGGCTCCACCGGACACGTTGCTTCACGAAAGCCCGGAAGGTGTCGGGGAACATGCTCAGCGCACGGGCGGAGGACTGGTGCACCGTCTTGTACCCGGATGCCAGGATCAACCACGTCAGCCGACCGTCGTCGCCCGCGATACAGCGGCGTCCGAGGAAGAACTCGTTCTCGAGGTGTTCGAGGACGGCCATCACGGCGTCACGCCGGTATGCGGCCGTCCGCCCGGACAGACAGGGGACGGCGCCGGCGCGGCCCATGGCGGGTACGTAGTCGTAGTAGCGCAGATCGACCATCCAGTCGGCGATGCGTCGCCAGACCCTCGTTCGCGCTTGGAACACGTTCTGATGCGTCCCCACGCCGCCGACCAGGGGGTCGACGAACGGTTTCTGCACCGCGACGAGAAGTCCGTGGCGCCACCATGTGTCGGAGTCGGTGAGCACGATGATCTCTCCCACCGCGAGTCGGATACCTGCGCCGAGCGCTGATCTCTTCCCCACGTGATGGAAGAGGATGGGGCGCACGCTGGCGTCGTCGAGCGCGATGATCCGGCCGTAGGCCTCGAGATCCTGCACGTCGAGGACGATGATGATCTCGGTCGGGCTCTGCGCGCGCCAGGATTCCAGACACCGCATCAGGATGTCGGGATCCTCGTGGTACGAGGGGACGATGACCGAGGTCGTCGTCCGATGATCGGACTCGATCGGGCGCGCTCGTCTGGACAGGATGAAGCGATACAGCCACAGGCCCCAGACCACAACTCCGGCTATGGCGAGCGGGAAGTACCCGCTGATGTCCGCGTAAAGGGACTGCACGGTCTGCCATACGGCGGTGGAGGTCGCGGCCTGAGGGTGAAAGGCAGCGGAAAAAATCACAGGCGTCATCGGGGACGTCGTTTCTCGCGAAGGGACAGGGTCATCACGCGGCGGTCAGCGAGAACCGTCGCTGGGCGACGGCGACCATCACCCGGGCGAGAGCTGGAACCGTTTCGGGAATCACGTTCGGGATCTGCGATGTGCGGCAAGTGAAGGGGATGCCGGAGTCGATCCGTTTGGGGGTCGACAGGGCGACGGGCGCAACGTAGCCTCGCGGGCGCGCAGCCGCGCGAGGGCGCCCGCGCGTCATGGGCGCTCAGGTGCTGGCGCGCGCCCGCGGGACTCACACAATGCGACATCCGTCAATGGACGATCGGACCGGGATTTTTCGACGTACGGTTCCGCGCATGTGGACCGTACTCATCATCTTGCTCGTCGCCTGGGCGGTGCTTTCGATCGTGGGGTTCGCGTTCGAGGGCCTGCTGTGGCTCGCCATCATCGGCATCGTCCTGTTCCTCGGGACAGTCATCTTCGGGATCATCCGAAGTCGCTCACGTCGCCGGACGACCTGAGGCGTGCCGACGGGCTCGACGAGGTCTCTCCTCTTCGGGCCCGGGAGACTCCGTCAGTGGGCGTGGCCTCGCGCGGCGGCCGAACGCCACCGCGTCCGCCCGTCCGTCTCGGTGTCCTACGCCCTCACCGACGCCGGATGCCGACTGCTGCCGGTGCAGGAGCAGCTCGGCGAATGGGCGCGTGGGAACTTCATGCCCGCGGAGCGATCGGCACCCTGAACAAAACGACAACGGCGCCCCTCCCGAGGGAGAGACGCCGCGCGTCATGTGGTGGACCTGAGGGGATTCGAACCCCTGACCTCTTCATTGCGAACGAAGCGCGCTACCAACTGCGCCACAGGCCCGGACAACTCCACAACACTATCACGACGCTCGCGCGCCACCCGACTCGGGCGACCCTCGGGCGTGCCGTAGCGGTGGTGCGTCACTGACCCGACGCGCGGCGCTCGAGGAGCCGGCGGACGTGCCCCTCGATCTCGGCGTCGTCGACGTACCCCATGGCCGCGTAGGGCGAGGGAGCGGGGCGGGATGCCTCGGCGGCGGGCCGCGCGATCTCGATCGGCGTGGGCGCCTGCGCGGCGGCGATCTCGCGGGCGACCTGCTCCCGTGCGGCGGCGCGCAACGCCTCGCGGGCGATTTGCTCGTCGACCACGGCCGCTGCTCGCGAGCCCGCGGAGGCGACGAGGGGCCGAGGAAGCTCGCGCGGCGTCCATGTCGGGCGCGGAGCCGGAGCCGCGGCACCGAAGTCCTGCACCTCGATCGGCGCACGCTCGGCGGTGACAACGACGGGTCGCGCCGTCGCCCGGGCCGCGACGCGAGACAGCCGCTGCAGCACGATCAGCGCCAGGACGAGCACCACTCCCCCGGCCGACAGCAGCACGGGAGCAGCACCGAAGAAGGCCTGGATGCCACCGGCGACGACAGCCACGAGTGCGAGCGCGGCGAACGAGGTCGTGGCCAGACGGAATCGGCGACGCGCGCGAGCGCGTCGGAGCTCGGGGCGGGAAACCGCGGCCGCGCGTTCGGCGTGAGCGCGCTCGACCGCGGCGGCCTGTTCGGCGCGCGCCTTCTCGAGGGCGGCGGCGCGCTCGGCCTTCGCGATCTCAACGGCAGCGGCGCGCTCCGCGCGGGCGAGCTCGACCGCAGCCGCGCGCTGCTCCTTGACGAGATCACGGTCGCGGGCAGCTTCGAGACGCGCGACCTCCAGGCGGGCCTTTGCCTCGGCGAGCTCGGTCTGCGCCTTCTGCGCCTGCACCTGGCGCGCGATCTTCTGCTGCTGGTGCGCGGTCCGCGCCGTGAGCTCGAGATGCACCTCGCGCGGGGTCTCGGCCGTCTCGGCCAGAACACGCAGGGCCTGGTTGAGCCGCACGGCGTTCCGCTCCGCCGATGTGAAGCGGTGACGGCTCTGCCACGACGGCAGCAGGTACACCAACCACAGCGCGACCGCGACGAACACGATCACCCCGCCGCCGAGAACCTGTCCACCCATGGCACCACGGTAGGTCACGGCGAGGTCACACCTCGGCATCCGTCCGCGTGTCGCGCCCGCGAATCGCGAGACTTCATCGCGGCGACGACGCAGCGACATTCTGTGCGGCAGTCGTCGGTGCGATGAAGTCTCGCGAATCAACCCCCGGCGCTGCCGACTAGAGCCGATCCGCCGGAGGGACGCGCGCGGCGTCGGGGGGAACCTGACCCCGCTCCCACCGGTCGAGCACGCCGTGCGGCACCTCCTCGCGGACCAGCGCGAACGCGTAGTGGTCACGCCAGTCGCCGTCGATGTGGATGTACCGCCGGCGTAGTCCCTCGTACCGGAACCCAAGCTTCTCGACCACCCGCAGACTCGCGTGGTTCTCAGGGCGGATGCAGATCTCCACGCGATGCAGGTTCAGCGCCGTGAAGCAGACATCGGTCGCCAGCGCGACGCTGATCGTGGTGATGTTGCGGCCCGCGAACTCCTCGGCGACCCAGTAGCCGATCGTCGCCGAGGCCAGCGACCCGCGCGCCACACCCCAGACGTTCAACTGCCCCGCGACCTGGTCTTGCCACTCCATGACGAAAGGCACGCCGAGGCCGTCGCGATACTGCTGCAGAAGACGACGGATGCCGAGCCGCATGTCGAAGGAGACCGGTCCGTCTGGACTGGTCGCCTCCCACGGCCGCAACCACGAGCGGTTGTCGATCAGCTGTTGCTGAAGGACGCGCGCGTCGCGGTTGCGGATGAGGCGGATCGACACCTCGCCGTGCCGTCGCGGGACGGTGAGATCCATGACATCCGGTCGGGTCAGAGACCCGCCGCGAACTCCTTGAACCAGGGACGCAGCGCCGGGCCGAGGTCTTCCCGGTCGGACGCGAGCTGCACGATCGCCTTGATGTAGTCGACGCGGTCGCCGGTGTCGTATCGACGCCCGCGGAACACCACACCGTAGACGCCCCCGCCGTCGCCACCGCCGTTGGCGAGCTCTTCGAGCGCATCGGTCAGCTGGATCTCGCCGCCCTTGCCCGGTTCGGTGTGCTCCAGGATGCCGAATACGTCGGGTCCGAGCACGTAACGACCGATGATGGCGAGGTTCGACGGCGCGTCTTCGGCCTTCGGCTTCTCGACGAGCTGGTTCACCTTGACCACGCCCTCGTCCTCGGTCGGCTCGACCGCGGCGACGCCGTAGAGGTGGATGTGCTCGGGGTCGACCTCCATGAGGGCGATGATCGTCGCGTTGCGCTTGGTGTACTCGGCCAGCATCTGCTCGAGCAGCGGGTCGCGCTCGTCGATGAGGTCGTCGCCCAGGAGCACCGCGAACGGGTGGTCGCCGACGTGGCTGCGAGCGCGGAGCACCGCGTGACCGAGTCCCTTCGGCTCGCCCTGGCGGACCATGTGCACGTCGGCGAGGTCCGACGAGTGCTCGACCTTGGCGAGCTTGTCGTGGTCGCCCTTCTCACGCAGCTTGGTCTCGAGCTCGGGCATCGAGTCGAAGTGGTTGGCGATGTTGTTCTTGTTGCGCCCGATGATGATGAGCACGTCATCGATTCCGGCTCCGGTGGCCTCCTCCACCACGTACTGGATGGCGGGCTTGTCGACGACCGGCAACATCTCTTTCGGCATGGCCTTGGTGGCCGGAAGGAAGCGAGTACCGAGTCCTGCGGCCGGGATCACGGCCTTGAAGGGCTTGTTAGGCATGGGCATACCCTACTGGTGCCATGCGACAGCGCCATTACGGATCGCGCACGCACGTACACTTACTGCATGCCCGACAGTATCGAGCAGGCCAAGCGCGCTCTGCGCGCCGATCTGCGCGAGCGACGCCAAACCGTCTCCGCGCAGGGTCGCGAAGCCGCCGAGGCGGGAGTCAAAGCCCAGCTCGACGCGCTCGTCGAGCGTCTCGGCGCCCGCAGCATCTCCTGCTTCCTGTCGACCACCAGCGAGCCGGGCACGCACGCCTTCGTCGCCGACGCGGTGGCCCGCGGCATCCGGGTCCTTCTCCCCATCACTCGCGAGGACGGTCTGCTCGACTGGACGGTGGCCACACCGGATGCCGAGATCGCCGAGGGGTTGTTCGGGCTGCCCGAACCCGTCGGTGACGTGCTCGGGCCGATCGCCGTCAACGACGTCGACCTGCTCATCATCCCGGCGGCCGCCGTCGATCGGCGCGGGATGCGGCTGGGGTGGGGCCGCGGCTACTTCGACAAGACCATCGGTTCGATGGAGAAGTGCCCGCCGGTGTACGCCGTGATCTTCGATTCCGAGTTCGTCGACGACGTTCCGAAGGACGTGCACGATCAACCCGTTTCGGGCGTCGTGACCCCCACGCGGACCGTCGCGATCGACGGCTCCGCCGCCTGAACACCCGAAGGAACCCGAATGCCCACCTACGCCTATGCCTGCAAGCAGTGCGGTCACCGTTTCGACGCCGTGCAGTCCTTCTCCGATGCTGCTCTCACCGAGTGCCCCGCCTGCGGCGGCGAGCTGCGCAAGCAGTACGGCTCGATCGGCGTGACCTTCAACGGTTCCGGGTTCTACCGCACCGACTCGCGCGGGTCGAATGGAACGTCGACCGGCGCGGCATCCGGCACCTCGGGCGCTTCTTCGACATCATCGTCCTCGGAATCGACGAAGACCGCGTCCGCCCCGGCATCCTGATCCGTGAGCGACGCGGCAGAAAGGGAGCCACGTCGTGATCAAGGGTTTCAAGGAGTTCATCCTCCGCGGCAACGTCATCGATCTCGCCGTCGCGGTGGTGATCGGAGCCGCCTTCACAGCGATCGTCAACGCGATGGTCCAGGGCCTGATCAACCCGCTGATCGGGTTCCTGTTCCAGATCGGCGACCTCAGCGACCTCGACGTGACGATCCCGACGCTGTTCGGCGGGGAGTCGACCTTCCAGTTTGGGGCGATCCTGGTCGCCGTCATCAACTTCCTCGCGGTCGCCGCGATCGTCTACTTCGTGTTCGTCTTCCCGATGAACCGGTGGAAGGCGCGAGCCGCCGCCAAGGCCGGCGTGCAGGGCGAAGCCGAGGAGCCCTCGCTCCCGACCGAGCAGGAACTGCTCGTGCAGATCCGCGACCTTCTCGAGCGCCAGCCCCGCGGCTGAGCGCGGCCGCGCACACATCGACACCCGCCTCCCGCGGAGGGCGCGCCACATCACGGCGCTCTCCGCGGGAGGCTCGTTTCCGCGCCGGGCGCGCGACGACACCGGCGAACGTCAGTAGTGCGGAGGGACGTCGCGCAACAGCTGCGCGTCGTTGGGGCCGGAGGCCGAGGGCGTCGCGGGGCGCTCCCGCGTGCGGTCATCGGCCGGGGCCGGTTCGGCGCTCGTCCCCGGGGCCGGAAGCAACCGGGCCCGCCGCGATCCCCGCACCTTCACGATCGGCTGGCGATCGGTCCGGCCGTCCGACGCCGTCGCGGTGTCGGTGGATGCGTCGACGGGGTCGGAGGCATCCGGAGTCTCCCCCACGACGCTCACCCGGGCAGGTCGAGGGGCTCGGTCGTGTTCCCCGGCGTTGCGGGATCCTCCGGCGCGAGCCCGAGGAGTTCGGCGATACGGGATGCCACGCCGGCGGGGTCGCTGTACAGGTCGAACGCGTGGACGCGTACGTAGTGCCAGCCCAGCCTCCGCAGGATCTGCGGACGGAGCCGCAGCGTTTCGCGGAGGGACTCGCCGATGGTCTCGGGATCGCTCTCGGCGACGACCGCCTTCCCGCGGTACCGCGCCACGAGCGGAAGGAGTCCGCGGTAGTCGAGGTCGACTTCGACGCCGAGCCGGCGCAGCTCGCGCGCGAGCGCACGGGTCAGCGGATCGACCAGATCTTCCAGACGTGACTCGCGACCACGGCCGGCGAGGTTGCCGAGGATGCCCATGAGCGTCGCCGCGCCGTGTTCCAGACGGCCGTCGTCGAACGCCGACGGCCGGATCGACGACACGATGACCATGGACCGGCGGGCTCGCGTCATGCCGACCGTGAGCAGTCGTTCCCCGTCGGGGGTCGACAGGTCGCCGAAGTCGCTGAGCACCCGACCGTGGCGGGTGAGTCCGAAGCCGAGCGAGAACACGACCCGATCGCGGCTCTCGGCCACGGACTCCTCGAGCGTCAGAACCGCGAAAGGTTCCGCACCATCGCGCGAGATGAACGCGGCGACGTCGGACCGACCGGCCAGCGCCGCCTCCACGGCCGCGCGCACGCGCTCCGCGTGCTTGCGGCTGGCGGTGACGACCATGAGGGATTCGGATGCGCGGTTCACCGCGTGCTCGACGACGAGGGTCACGACGCGTGCCACCTCGGCATCCGGACTCTCGACCGCACCGCTCACGGGATCGGGCGCGCCGACGCCGTTCTCGACGTAGTCCACGCTCAAGCTGCCGCGTCCCAGGTACGAGCCCGCCCACGGCAGCGAGACGATCTCACCGCCGTAGAAGGCGTCGTTGACGAGCTCGGCCAGGTCTTCACCGCCCGCACGGTAGCTGCGAGTCAGGGTCTCGACGGGCAGCAGCTCCGCGAGGCGCTCGAAGACCGAGGTCTCGTCGAAGGGGATGTCGTCGGCCTCGTCGTCCGCGACCGGCGCGATCGACGCGCTGACCCGGAACCGCGTGGGCTTCTGCACCACCGGGTCACCGAACAGCACGACCTGACGTGCGCGGAGGAGAGCCGGAACCGCCTCGGCGAGGCACAGGGCCGCGGCATCCGCGATGATCACGGTGTCGAAGGCAAGGTCCGTGGGCACATCGGGCACTTCGTAGGGGGATGCCAGCCACACCGGGGCGAGCGTGCGCAGCAGGGTGGGCGCGGCGTCGGCGATCTCCTGAGCGCTGTGCAGACCGTCCTTCAGCGCGCCTCGGAGCGCGGATGCCTCGTCGGGATGATCGACGATGCCGATCCGCCACTGCTTCGCCAGCTCCGCGGCCAGCAGCGGACCCGCCGCGGCGGCGTGCGCCTCGTCGACGAGACGGAAGTCGCGCTCGAGCCGGTCGACCACGCTCGTGTTCGCACCCAGGAGGGCACGATCGGTGCGGAGCAGGTGTTCGAGAGCCGACTGCCACCACGCGAATTCGAGCTCGTCGCCGACCCGGTCTTCCGGAACGTGCCGCACCGACAGCTCGACGAGGAGCTGCTCGAGCCCCAGACGCGCCAACTCTCCGCGCAGCTGCGCCCGCTCGACGAGGTTGTCGAAGAACGTCGACTCGGCAGCCAGTCCCGCCAGCGTCCGCACCAGGACCTGCACGGGCAGGGTCGCGAGCCGTTCGGACCCCTGACGTCCCAGGATCTGATCGAGGTCGCCGAGCAGGGCGTCGACGCGCTGCCACGCCACGTGCACGTCGGCGAGCCCCAGCGGCACCTCGGGCGTGACTCCGGCGTCGACCACCCGCTGCCACTCGGTGCGCTGCTGCTGGATGCGCACCAGCGCCTCGTACATGTCGGGAACGTGCACACCGGGGCGCACGTACTCCTTCGACAGGCGGCGCAGGCGTCGGCGGTTGGGGCCGCTCATCGCCGACGAGTCCCGGCGCGGCGAGTGCGCGTCGATCAGTTCACCCAACGGACGCTCGAACACCGTGGGGCTGAAGCGGTCGAGCGATTCGCGGATGCCGTGCAGGAGCTTGAGATACGCGCCGAGCTCGGACACCGTCTGGAACGGGCGCATGCGGGTCTGCGCGATGAGTTCGTAGCCGCGTTCGAGCAGGCGCGGGACGTCCTGCGCGTGCAGCTTGCCCGCGAGATCGTGGGCAGCGCGGGCGTCTTCGGTCCGGGTGAAGCTCACGCCGTACCACGGGGAGTCGTCGGGCCCGAAGCGGAACTCGCCGAGACGGGCCGCGGTCGCGAGGGCTCTCGCCGCCGCATCACGACGTCCGGCGAGACGTTCGAGCGTGTCGAGATCGAACCGCGCGGTGGTGGACGGCGCCGGAGACAGGGATGCCAGCGCGGTCAGCGCGCGCAAGACGTCGAGGGCCGAGACACCGAGAGCCAGATGCGGCTCGGTGACCGCGGAGCGGTAGTCGCGCAGGACCGCGCGCAACCGGACGAGAGCGTCGTCGATCTCGGCGACCTTGGGCTGCTCGGCCTTCTCGTTGCGGCCGATCGCGCGGATGAGATCACGCCGGACGTGGGTCGGCGACACCGCGAGTCCGGTCAGTCCCACACCGGCCAAGCGGTGACGGATGCCGTCGAGGGTCGAGCGCCGCGCGCTGACCACGAGCACGCGCTTGCCGGCGTGGACGCACTGGCCGATCGCGTTGATGACCGTCTGGGTTCCGCCGGTTCCCGGCAGGGTGTGGACCGCGAGCGAGTGTCCGGCGGAGATCCGCGCCAGCACCTGTTCCTGCTCGGCATCGGCGTCCAGGAGGAGCGTGTCGGCCGCGGGTGTGCGCTCGTCGGGACCGGCGACGACCGGATCGGCGGGCCGCACCGTGACACGCGCGCGGTCGTCGGGGTGTCCGGCGAGGGCGTTGAGCAGCGGGACGTCCAGGTGCTGCGTGTCGCGAGCCATCCCGGACCCGACATCTGCGAACGACGAGATGACCAGACGGGGGTGCACGACGAAGGTCGGGACGTGCGTGGTCAACCGGCGCAGGTGGTCGATGACCGGCTGCGGCTTGAACACGCCTTGGTCGTACGCGAGGCCGGCCAGAGCCGTGCTGTCGATCGGGATGCCGAGATGCGTGCGGAAAGCGCGGGCCAGCTCGGGGTTCATGACGAACGCGCCGTGCAGCTTCAGTTCGAAATCGCCGTTGTGACGCCGGATGGCCAGGGGCCGCAGCAGCACGGGCGCCGACCACTCCACTCCGCCGATCTTCCAGGCGGCCAGGCCCACGGCGAGGTGAACCGGCTCGAGTCCTCGCGCGGTCCGCAGCTCGACGTTCTTCGCCGTGATCCGTTCGGCCGCGAGCCGCGCGGTGCGCAATGCCACCTCGTCGCGGAACAGGTTCGACAGCAGCGTCGCCCGGCCCGTGATGAACTGCGGAAGCGAACCCGGGTGGGCCTTCGTGATGTCGATGCCCGCGTCTTGCGTGTCGTCGAATCGCAGGAGTGTCGACCGCCCGCCGAGCGCTGCGGCCTCGGCGCGGATACGGTCGCGTTCGGGGTCGGCGACGTGACGAACCACGATGCCGGGCTCCGACAGTCGCAGCTCGCCCGGATCGATCGACGTCGGAACGTCGCCTTCGGCGCCCGTCACGACGCCGTCCTCAGCTCGCCACACACCTGCCAGACTAAGCCGGGCACCGTCGGATGACGCGCAGCGGGTGCGAGTTTCGCGTGATTGCGCGACACGCCGGGCGCATCGGCGCCTTCTCCCCCGCGGCCGAGTGCGGCATGGCATCCACAGTTGGGGCACCGGGCCCTGCGACCGTCTCGCCGCGTGCGGAGGATGAAGAGATGAGCACAGTCACCAGCACCGTCTACGACGCCCCGTTCGCCCCGATCCTGCTGACGTTCGTCGACGACGCCCTCGTTCGTCTCGACGTGGCGCACGACGGCGTCGACGCGGCGCGCGAGGGCATCGCTCGCCGCCTGGGCGTGGTGCCCGACACCGATCCGGAACCCGCCCGAGAGACGGTGACCCAACTCGACGAATACTTCGCCGGGGGACGCCGCGCCTTCGAGATCCTCCTCGACTGGCGGCTCGTCGGCGGCTTCACGCGCACGGCGCTCGAGGCGACGCGACGGATTCCTTTCGGCGAGGTCGCCTCGTACGGGGAGGTGGCGATCATGGCCGGCTCCGCCGGTGCCGCACGGGCGGTGGGGACGGCGTGCGCGAACACGCCGTTCTCGATCGTGGTGCCGGTGCACCGCGTCGTGCGCGCCGACGGCTCGATCGGCGAGTACGGCGGGCACCCCGAGGTCAAGCACTTCCTGCTCGATCTGGAGAACAGCGTCGCCGGAGGCCTGCGCACGCCCGCGTGAATAGCCCCGCTCGCTGACGCGGCGTCGCCCGACCCGGGCAGGTGCCGGGCCGGGCGACGCACGGGGGTCAGTGGCTCGAAGCCTTCTCCGCACCGAAGCCGGTGAGCGAGCGCACATCCATCTCCGCGGCCTTGCGCGGGTCTTCCTTCCGGCTCGAGGTGATCGACCCCAGCCATCCGACGAGGAATCCGAGCGGGATGGACACGATGCCGGGATTGTTCAGCGGCCAGATCGCCACGCCCGTGTTGGCGAACACGCTGGTGGGCGTCCCCCAGAACACCGGGGAGAGGAGGATCAGCACGAGCGCCGACCCCAGCCCGCCGTACATGCTCCACACCGCACCACGCGTGGTGAATCGGCGCCAGAAGAGCGAGTACAGGATGGTCGGCAGGTTCGCCGAGGCGGCTACGGCGAAGGCGAGCGCCACGAGGAACGCGACGTTCTGCCCCTGCACGCCGATGCCACCGACGATGGCGAGGATGCCGATGACGATCACCGTCCGCCGTGCGACCTTCACTTCACCGTCGGGCGGCACGTTCCCCTTCTTGACCACATTGGCGTAGATGTCGTGGGCGAACGACGCCGCGGCCGTGATGGTGAGGCCTGCCACGACCGCGAGGATCGTGGCGAACGCGACCGCGGAGATGAAGCCGAGGAGGATCGGCCCGCCGAGCGACAGCGCCAGGAGCGGCGCCGCCGCGTTCACACCGCCGGGAGCGGCCAGGATCGCCTCCGGCCCGACGAGAGCGCCGGCGCCGTACCCCAGAACCAGGGTCAGGAGATAGAAGAGGCCGATCAGCCAGATCGCCCAGACGACCGATCGCCGCGCCTCCTTGGCCGTCGGCACGGTGTAGAACCGCATCAGCACGTGCGGAAGACCGGCGGTTCCGAGCACGAGGGCCAGTGCAAGCGAGATGAAGTCCCACGGATTGGCGCCGTACTGCAGACCGGGTCCGAGGATCGCCTCGCCCTTCGGCGACGCCGCGACAGCACTCTCGAGCAGGGTGTTGAGGTTGAACCCGTTGATGGCGAGCACCCAGATCGTCATGACCACGGCGCCACCGATGAGCAGGAACGCCTTGACGATCTGCACCCACGTCGTGCCCTTCATGCCGCCGATCAGGACGTACACGATCATCAGGATGCCGACGACCGCCACGACGATCGACTGGCCCACACGCTCCGTGATTCCCAGCAGCAGCGACACGAGGCCACCGGCACCGGCCATCTGTGCGAGCAGATAGAAGAAGCACACCGCGAGCGTCGTGATCGCGGCCGCCATCCGCACCGGGCGTTCCTTCAGACGGAACGACAGCACGTCGGCCATCGTGAACTTCCCGGTGTTGCGCATGAGCTCTGCCACAAGGAGCAGGGCAACGAGCCACGCGACCAGGAACCCCACCGAGTACAGGAAGCCGTCGTAGCCGTTGATCGCGATGGCGCCGCAGATACCCAGGAACGATGCCGCCGAAAGGTAATCGCCCGCGATCGCGAAACCGTTCTGCGGTCCCGTGAAGGATCGTCCGGCTGCGTAGTAGTCCGCCGCGGTCTTGCTGTTGCGGCTGGCGCGGATGACGATGAACAGCGTCACCGCGACGAACGCGCCGAAGATGGAGATGTTCAGGATGGGGTTGTTCTCGACCGTCTGAACGGCCGCGTGCATGGTGCCGAAGACCTCGTTCATGCCTCACCCCGCTCCGCGCGCTCGAGTTCCTCGCGCAGCTGCTCCGCTCCCGGGTCGAGCCGGCGGTTCGCGTACGCGACGTACCCCATGGTGATGGCGAACGTGGTGACGAACTGTCCGAGTCCGAACACCAGTCCGACCGTGATGGCGCCGAACACCCGCTGCGCCATGAAGTCCGGCGCGAACGACGACAGCAATACATAGACGAAGTACCAGACCAGGAACGCCACGGCCATCGGGAAGACGAAGCTGCGCTGGCGCCGCTTCAGCTCCCGGAAGGGCGCGGACTCCTCGACCGCGATGTAGTCGACGCCGCTGGCGGCGCCGTCAATCCTTCTGTTCGTCATGTGGCCTCCTTGCCTCATGAGACCGGTGCCATGCGGCACCGGAAGGGGGAAATCACCGGGTGGGGACGACCCCCCGGTGGTAGGGTCGACGCTACGAAAGGCGGCGACGTAGCCGTCACCCCCGGAAGTAGGTAGTTCGTGGGAGCATCGGCCGCACTCCGTGACGACGCGACGCTCGTGTCGCACGCCGTCACCGAGCTCGCACGCCGCACGAACTTCCCCGTCGCCTTCGGCGGCCTCGAGCACAACGGCGCTGTTCACGTATCCACCGTCGTCGGCGCGCGCACCCGGAGTATCGAGGGGCTCGTCGTGCACGCTGAGCGTGGCCTGGGCGGACGTGCGCTCGTCGAACGACGGCCGCGCCTGGCGCTGGATTACCGCACGGCCCGCACCATCACCCACGACTACGACCGCGTCATCCTCGGCGAGGGCATCGCGACGCTCTTCGCCGTCCCCGTCCTCGTGCGCGGCGACGCCCGCGGTGTGCTCTACTGCGGGTCGTGGGCGCAGGCGCCCCTCGGCGAGCGGGAAGCACGCCCTGCGTTCGACATCGCCGGCGAGCTGGGGACGGAGTTGCGCGTGCGGGACGAGGTCGACCGCCGCCTCGCCTCCGTCACCGTTGGCGACGAGGGCATGAGCGCGGGCGCTCGGGAGGAGATCCGGCAGAGCTACGCGCAGCTGCGCAGCATCGCCGCGACGGTGGACGACGAGAGCGTGCGTCGGCGCCTGGAAGAGCTCGAGGGCCGCCTGGCCGCGCTGTCGGGGGATGCCCCGCCGACCTCCGAGGGTGCCGGCATCCATCTCTCCCGTCGAGAGCTCGATGTCCTCGCGTGCGCCGCGGTCGGCGCGACCAACGGGGAGATCGCGGCATCCCTCCACCTGCGTGAGACGACCGTCAAGTCCTACCTGGCGTCGGCGATGTCGAAGCTGGATGCCTCCACCCGCCACGCCGCGGTCGCACGGGCGCGGCGCGTCGGGCTGCTCCCCTGAGCCAGCGACGCGCGCGCTGAGCGGTCCGTGAGAATCCCCTGGAAAAGACGCTCTGAGGTTGTGACCGCCGTCGATTCTCGGAATCGTGGCTGGCCCCTGACGTCGACACAGAAGGAGAGCCCATGCTGACGCTCACCGAAGAGGCCACCACCGCCGTCAAGACCATCGCCGCCCAGCTGCCGGATGCCGCGCAGGGCGGTGTGCGTATCGAGGGCGCCGGTTCGCCCGAATCGCAGTTCCGCTTGTCCGTCGTCGATGGCCCCGCGCCGGAAGACGCCGTCGTCGAGAACGCGGGAGCTCGCGTCTTCCTCGACGCCGATGCCGCCGAGGTCCTCGACGATCGTGTGCTGGACGCCCAGATGGACGGCCAGGGCGCAGTGCAGTTCGCCGTCACGGCCCAGGCCTGACCGCTTTCCGACGATGCCCCGGCCGCGCGCCGGGGCATCGTCGTATCCGCACCCGCGGCAGCCGCTCACCCGGGACGGATCACGCGGGACCGCGTCGCAGCCAGGCGATGACGAAGAGCACGAGCCCCCCGACGAGGCCGGCCAGCACCCAGAGGACGATGAGGTAGTCGATCCACGACCCGATGGGAGGAGAGCCGGGCAGGAAGTTGCGCAACGGGATGGTGGCGAAGAGCATCGCTCCGATCCACCCCATCACCGTCACCTCGACCTTGCGCCGCCCGCGCAGCACGACGATCGCGACCGTCAACACCAGGACGGGGATGATGACCATGAGCGAGAGCAGCACGATCCCGAACGCGATCGTCGAACCCGAACGCGTCACGGCGATGTCGACGGCAAGGACGCCATCTCCGAGCTGCGTCTCCGTCACCGCGATGTCCCAGCCGGGTATCCCCCGCTTGGACGTGTGCACCGTCGTGGGAAGCGGGACCGACTCCCCGTCGGCGTCCTCCTCGATCGCCATCATCACCGAGCGCACCGCATAACGGTCGAAGGGCCAGTTCTCGATCCGCCCTTCCATGACGAACGACGTCTGGATCGGCGCGATCAGGTCGTCGGCCGCGTACTCGGTCGCCGTCGACCCCGCGACCGCCGAGATGAGCACACCGAACGAACGCCACGCCACCAGCCCGTTCGTGACCGTCCCGTCCTCGCCCTGGGTGGGAACGACGGAGACGGTCAGTCGATTGGTCGTGGCATCCATCTTCTCGGGCGTCATCGACAGCGCGACGGTTTCACCCGACGTTTCGGCCTCGCCGGTCGTGACGACATCACCACTGCCCGCGTACAGCCCCACGACGGTGCCGTAGAGCGCCGCGAACACGACGACACAGACGACGATCCAGAGGATCGGGCGACGACGGGACGGCGCGGGACTGCTCACGGAGCCAGTGTGGCAGAGCCGCGATGCGGGAAAAGGGTGCCCCCGACAGGATTCGAACCTGCGACGCCCGCGTTAGGAGTGCGGCGCTCTATCCCCTGAGCTACGGAGGCGGGGCTTCCTTCCAGCCTACTGCGGGCGAGCCGGGATGCCCGCGCGGAGGCGATCGGCGAGGGTGTCGTCCCACTCCCCCGGCTCGGAAAGTGCGGCCTCGCGCACATCCACGCCGTCGGCACCCACGGATGCCGCGCACACGAGCAACGACTCGAGCACGAGGTTGTCGTGCTCGTCGCGGCGCAGGACCGAGGTGGAGGGATCGGCCGTGGATGCCGCGACGACCTTGAGCCACGGCGCCCACCAGCCCGCGCCCGGCGCGACACCGACGCGACGGAACTCCGCGAGCCAGCGCCCGATGCGGGGCGTCGCCGGGTCGTCCGGGCCGTGGTGAGCGATCATGTGCGTTCCGGGTGCGAGGCGCGTACGGCGGACGGTGAGACCGTCCCACTCCACGACCGTGGCGCCAGCGGCATCCACTTCGACCAGATTGAATCCGCGGGTCGCCGGGGTCGTGGCGAGCGTGCCCGCGACGGACTGCAGGGGGATGCCACCGCGGCTGATGACCTCGTCGTCCGCGCGCTGCGACAGGTCCTCGCGGTTGAGCAGGACCGCGAGCCGTCGGGCGTCGGGGTCGACGGCCAACCACGCGCCGCCGGCACGGTCGTCCCGCACGCCCCGCACGCCCGGCCGCTCGGGCCACCACTGGCCGATGCCCCGCCAGGGCCGATGCCGGTCCTCGTCGCGGACGGCCAGGATGCGAACGGGCTCGCCACTCTCGCGCGGGACATCGACGACGACGGTGCACATTCCTCTCACGGTACCGCCGCTCGGGACGGGTCGGGTGGCCGCGCAGGCCCGCTGTCCAGCGGATGCCCCGGCCGCACGGGATCAGGCCGATGACTCGCCGGTGCCGCCGCCTCGCTCGATTTCGGTGCGCTCGGCGGGCCGGCACCTGGGAGACTGGGGCCATGTTCGTCGTCGTGGGAGTGACCGGGGGCATCGCCGCCTACAAGACCGTGACCCTGGTCCGGCTGCTGGTGAAGGCGGGGCACGACGTCCACGTCGTCCCCACCGACGACGCGCTGCGTTTCGTCGGGCTGCCCACGTGGGAGGCTCTGAGCCGCAACCCCGTCACGACATCGGTCCACGAGGACGTCGCACGCGTGCGGCACGTCGCGCTCGGCCAGTCCGCCGACCTCGTCATCGTCGCCCCCGCCACGGCGAACACGCTGGCGTCGATGGCCGCGGGACTGGCATCCGACCTGCTGGGCACCACACTGCTCGCGACGACCGCCCCGGTGGTGGTCGCCCCCGCCATGCACACCGAGATGTGGCGCCACCCGGCGACGGTGCACAACATCGAGGTGCTGCAAGCCCGGGGAGTGCACATCGTGGGCCCGGCCGACGGCGCGTTAACCGGCGGCGACAGCGGTCCCGGTCGCATGTCCGAACCGGAGGAGATCGCGACGGCGGCGCTCGCGCTGGTCGAGCGTCCGAGAGACCTCGAGGGGCTCACCGTGGTCGTGAGCGCCGGGGGCACCCGAGAACCCATCGACCCCGTGCGATTCCTGGGCAACCGCTCGAGTGGACGGCAGGGCGTCGCCATCGCGCGCGCCGCCGCCGATCGCGGCGCGACGGTCACCCTCGTTGCGGCGCACCTCGACGCCAACGTGCACCCCGACCCGCGCGTCGAGGTCATCTCGGTGGGAACCGCGGACGAGCTCGGACGGGCGATGGATGCCATCGCCCCCGAGGCCGACGTGATCATCATGGCCGCAGCGGTGGCGGACTACTCCGTTGCCGCGGTGTCGGAGCAGAAGCTGCGGAAGCAGGATGCCCCCGAGAGACTCACGCTGAATCTCGTCGAGAACCGCGACATCGTCGCGGGGCTCGTCGCTGCGCGGCGCGCCGGGCAGACCGTCGTCGCGTTCGCCGCCGAGACCGTCGAGGGCGAGGACGAGCTGATCGAACGCGCCCGCACCAAGATCGCCCGGAAGGGTGTCGACCTCCTCGCCGCGAACGCCGTGGGCTGGACGCGCGGTTTCGAGACGGCCGACAACGCCCTCACGATCGTCGGGCGGGACGGTGACGTCGTGGCCTCGGCATCCGGGTCCAAGGACGACACCGCCCACGCGCTCCTCGACGCGATCCTGGCGATCCGCTCGCGTTGAGGGTCAGTACCCGTAGTACTGCAGCTCTTCGATCAGCGGAAGCAGTGCGTTCAGGAGCAGCGCCACCCACACCGCGACGGCGATGATCGTGACGAGGGTCACGGCGATCCACCCCCACACCGGAGCCATCCCCTTGCCGGTCTGACGCCGCAGGATGACCGCGCGACCGATGATGTACACGCCGCCGCTCGAAATGGCAAGGACGAAGAAGCTCCACGCCCAGTGGAACGGCCTGTCGATGCCGCGGGCGCGCAGCTGCCTCCAGTCCAGGAAGGAGAACAGGACCGTGAGCGCGGCGATGACGAAGCTGAAAGCGGAGGCGCCGGCCGTGACCGCCAGCGATGCCGCCGCAGCGTACGGGGCCTGCTCGGGATACAGCGAGGCGTAGATCGACTCCTGGATGTAGGTCGTCCAGTCGAAGAGGAACAGCGTCACCAGAGAGACGAGCGGCAGGGCGACGACGAGCCAGATCCAGACGGTGTTGGTGGGGATGTCGCGGCGCGCGGGGGCCGAGGCCGACGGCGCGGCGGGCGCGGTCGGATACGCCGGCGCGCTCGGTGCGGGGCGAGCAGGGGCGGCGGCGTGGTCCGGGGCGCTCTGGCCACTCGCGTACGCCGGGGCGTCCGCGCGCGGGACGGGCGGCGCGGATGCGGCGGGAGACGCCGGGACGTCTGTGTTCGGGGTCGGCGGGACGGGCGGGGCCGCGGGAGCCTCCGGGCGGCTCGAGGACTGTTCAGCCGAGGAGCCGCCGGCGGCCGGTCGCACCTCGTCCGTCCACGCGGTGCCGTTCCAGCGACGCAGTCCGCCGCCCCCGGCGGGATCGGGATACCAGCCGTCGGGCGGAGTGGGCGTGTCGGTCATGTCGTTCCCCCTGTGGTGCTTCGGTGCTCCGTGCACGTTTCCCCGAGTCTAATGAGGGGCTCCGACGTCACCGGAAGTCCCGGGAGGCGTGCGAAACACCCACCCGAAGATCGGTGAACCCGTCGGCGACGACGTTCGTGACCCCCTCGACCGACCGTTCGAGCATTCCTCGGACGATGAGCGCGGGCGACTCCCGCACGATACGTCGATACCGGTTCCACACCCCCACGGAGCACACGATGTTCATGAGACCGTGCTCGTCCTCGAGGTTGAGGAACGTGATCCCGGATGCCGTCGCGGGACGCTGACGGTGAGTGACCAGCCCCGCCACCTCGACGCGACGGTCGACCTCGGCCGTGCGCAGTTCCCTCGATGTCAGTACACCGCGAGCATCCAGCGCGGACCGGAAATGGGTGAGCGGGTGATCGTCGGTCGAGAGTCCCGTCGCCCACAGGTCGGCGGCGAGCACCTCGTAGCTGGATGGATCGGTGAACAGCGGGGGCTGCACGAAAGCCACGGAGTCGGGGAGGAACTCCGGTCGGTCCAAAGCCGCCGAGCCCGACAGCCAGATCGCTTCGCGTCGCGAGTGGCCCAGGCACTCGAATGCTCCAGCCGTGGCCAGCGCTTCGAGCTGAGCGGTGACCAGTCCGGTGCGCCGCACGAGATCGCGCAGGTCGCGATAGGCACCGCCGCGCTCGCGTTCGGCGACGATGCGTTTGGCGACCTTCGTGCCGATGCCGGTGACACCGGCGAGCCCCAGGCGAACCGCGAACGCGCCGTCACGTCGGTGGGCCTCGGTGTCGTCGGGGGCGAACCGGTCGAAATCGCCGGTCGGGGGCTGATGGGCGAGCGAGCAGGTGTCGAGCCCCGTCGGAGCACGGCGAGAAGTCGTGGCATCCGTCTCGCTCGTCTCGTCGTCGACGGGCTCGAGACCCGCCTCGACATCCGAACGGTGCAGATCGGGCCGTCGCACCCGCACGCCGTGCCGACGCGCATCGGCGGTCAGCGTCGCGGGCGAGTAGAAGCCCATCGGCTGTGCGCGCAGGAGCCCCGCGAGGAACGCCGCCGGATAGTGCAGCTTGATCCACGAACTGGCGTAGACCAGGAGCGCGAACGACAGCGAATGCGATTCGGCGAACCCGAAGTTCGCGAACGCCTGGATCTTGGCGTACAGCTCGTCGGCCACGGATCCGACGAGGCCGTTCTCGGCCATGCCGGCATAGAGCTTCTCGCGGAGGGAATCGATGCGCTCGAGCCCTCGCTTGGAGCCCATCGCGCGCCGGAGCAGATCGGCGTCCTCCGCGGTGCAGTTGCCCACCGCGACCGCCATCTGCATCAGCTGCTCCTGGAACACCGGCACACCCATCGTGCGCTCGAGCACCGGTCGGAGCTTCTCATGCACGTAGGTGATCGGCTCCTGCCCGAGCTTGCGCCGCACGAAGGGGTGCACGGCGCCGCCCTGGATGGGCCCCGGACGGATGAGCGCGATCTGCACCACCAGGTCGTAGAAGCGGCGGGGCTGCAGACGCGGCAGCAGCCCCATCTGGGCACGCGACTCGACCTGGAACACCCCGATCGAGTCGGCACGGCACAGCATGTCGTAGACCGCCTTCTCTTCTTTCGGAAGCGTCGCCAGCTCCCACTCCTCGCCCGTGGCATCCCGGATCAGGTCGAAGCAGTACTGCAGGGCCGCGAGCATGCCGAGCCCGAGCAGATCGAACTTCACCAGGCCCATCCAGGCGGCGTCGTCTTTGTCCCACTGGATGACCGTGCGGTTGTCCATGCGCGCGTGCTCGATCGGCACCACCTCGCCGACGGGCCGATCGGTGAGCACCATCCCGCCGGAATGGATGCCGAGATGCCGGGGGGCCTTGAGGAGTTCGGATGCGAACTCGATGACCTCGTCCGGGATGTCGTGGTCGGCACCGGTTTCGAGGGTCGCTCCCCATCGTTCGACCTGTTTCGACCAGGCATCCTGCTGGCCGGGCGAGTGTCCGAGGGCACGGGCCATGTCGCGTACGGCGTTCTTGGGCCGGTACTGGATGACGTTCGCCACCTGCGCGGCGCGATCACGGCCGTAGGTCTCGTAGACCCACTGGATGATCTCTTCGCGGCGATCGGAATCGAAGTCGACGTCGATGTCGGGCTCTTCGTCGCGCAGGCTCGACAGGAACCGTTCGAAGGGCAGCCGATAGAAGATCGAATCGACCGCGGTGATGTCGAGCAGGTAGCACACGGCGCTGTTGGCGGCCGATCCTCGCCCCTGGCACAGGATGCCGCGGTGCCGAGCCTCGGCCACGATGCCGTACACGATGAGGAAGTAGCCTGGGAAATCCTTCATCTCGATGACCGCGAGTTCACGCTCGATGCGGTCGCGGTCGTCGGCGGACAGGTTCGGGTACTTGCGGGGCACCGCCTCCCACACCAGGTGCCGGAGCCAGGACATGGGGGTGTGGCCCTCGGGAACGGTCTGCTTCGGGAGTGCGGGCTTGGCCCGTCGGAGGGGGAAGGCCAGTTCGTCCGCGAGGGCGACCGTGCGCTCGACCACCCCCGGATAGCGGGCGAACCGCGCTGCCATCTCGGCGCCGGAACGCAAGTGGGCACCGGCATGCGAGGGAAGCCAGCCGTCGAGTTCATCCAGACTGCGGTTGGCGCGCACGGCGGCGACCGCGGCGGCCAAGAGCTCCTTCTTCGGCGCGGCGTAGTGGACGTTGTTGGTCGCGAGCAGAGGGAGTCCGCGCTCTGCAGCGAGAGTCGCGAGCAGATCGTTGTGGGCGGAGTCGAGCGGACTGCCCTGGTCGATGAGCTCGACGTACACGGCGTCGGGCCCGAACAACCTCACCAGGTCGTCGAGGGCGCGAGCCGCCCCCGCGGGCCCTTCGGATGCCAGAGCCTGACGGACCGTCCCCTTGCGGCATCCGGTGAGCACCGCCCAGTGGGGGTCGGCGGGCCCTCCGGCGCGTTCGGCCAGGTCGGCGAGGTCGTAGACCGGTCGCCCCTTCTCACCACCGGAGAGCTGGGCGTGGGTGATCGCGGCGGCGAGTCGGTGGTATCCCTCTTCTTTGCGGGCGAGGACGAGCAGGTGCGACCCCGCGGGGTCGGCCTCGCCGTTCTGCGGGCCGGGGAGCCCGAGCGACAGCTCGGCACCGAACACGGTGTGCACGGCACGGGCTTCCGCGGCTTCGGCGAAGCGCACGATGCCGTAGAAGCCGTCATGGTCGGTGAGGGCGAGGGCGTGGAGGCCCAGCCTCTCGGCCTCTTCCACGAGCTCTTCGGGCGAGGAGGCCCCGTCGAGGAAGGAGTACGACGAATGCGCGTGCAGCTCGGCGTAGGGCACGACGTCGGCGGGGCGTTCGATCGAGGGAGGGACGTAGGGTCCGCGCTTGTGCGACCATGCCGGGCTGTCGCCCCCGTCAGCGTGGGGCGGTGCCGTCGTCGGACGGCGCGCGTCGCTCAGGGCGCGTTCCAGCTCGGACCACTTCACCGGGGGGTTGTGCCAGCCCATCAGCGCGTCCTCACTCTGACGAGGGCTGTGGCGATGATCCGCTCAGTCATAGCGTCCCTCCGCGCGCCATTCCCCTTCTTCGACCACGAGCAACCACGCACCTCCGTCGGCGTCGACCACCTGGAAGCGGTGGGCACGACGCCGCCGCAGAGGATCCCACCCGCGCTCACTGATCGGCCAGGGCCCCGCCCACTCGCGGATTCGCACGCGTCGATCGCCGGCCTCGAGGATCGCCGGCGGAGCACTCATCGCGTCGCGCTCCCCCACCGTCACCGGCGCTCCGGCGATATCGGTGACCTCGACCCGACGCGGCTCGGGATACACCGTCGCGGGGAGGGGGTCGGGGAGACTCCCCGGCCAGGGGCGCGAGCGCTCCTTCGCCGTCACGGCACGGTCTCCCCAGGGCACCAGCACCTGCCGCTCGGCCAGCCACCGCCCGCCGCCGATGACAGGCGTGACGACGGCGCGGTGTCCGAGCATCGCCTGCACGCGAGAGAGCGCGTGATGCACCCTCTCATCGGACCCTGCACCGAAGAGCCCTTTGGCGTGATGGGCGGCGTCGTCGACGGCCTCGGGCTCGATGGACACTCCGGCCACTCCGCTGCCGAAGATGCCGCGGCCGTCTTCGGCGAGCTGCCACCGCACGCGGTCTACCACCGCTCCGGCGTCGAACGACCCGGGGTGCAGCCACACCCGTTCGCTGCGCTCCCCTCGCTCCCCCCAGAGCACCACGCGCAGCTCGGTGCACACCAGGTTCAGCGCCCCCAGGCGCGCGATGAACTCTTCCGCGGCCACTCGCATACCGAACGCGATCTGGTCGGCGAGCTCCAGCGGCGGCTCGAATGCGACCTCGCGGCGGAGTTCGGGCGGTGGTGTGCGCGGCTGTACCGGTTGGGAGTCGCGGCCGGAGGCGAGGGCGTGCAATCGCGCCCCCCGTTCAGCGAACCGTTCACGGACACGTTCGACCGGCATCGCGGCGAACTCTCCCAGGGTGTGCACCCCGAGGCGCGCCAGGAGACTCGCCAGATCGACGTCATCGAGCGCGGTGACCGGGAGCGGGGCGAGGAAGGCCGGGGCCTGTCCACCGGCCACGACGCGCACCGGATCGTCGGGGCGGGTGACGCGGGCGGCGTGCTCGGCGGTGAAGACGCCATCGGCGACGCTCGCGCGAATGTCGTCGAACCCCTCGGCCGCGAGCAGCCGCACCAGCATGCGCGCCGCCTCTTCTTCTCCGCCGTAGTACCGCGCCGGGCCGCGCGCACGGAGAGCGCAGAGTCCCGGTCGCACGATCTGCACGCCGGGGGCGTGCTCCTCGACCAGAGCCACCACGGGAGCGAAGACGCGCGCGTCACGGACGGAGTCGGCCGCGACGACGACCAGCGAGGGGCAGAGCGCTTGGGCGTCGCGACGCCGCTGCCCCCGCCGCACCCCGTGAGCGCGCGCGGCGGCGGAGCATGCCACGACCGTGTTGTTCTCGAACACCGCGAGGGGGGCATCCGCTCGTGGGGGCCGCGCAGCCTCGCGACGGTACGCCAGGACCGGCCAGTCCGGAAACCACAGCACCAGGCTGCGCGTGGGTTCGCGCATCATCCTGCCGCCCGCTGTCGATACTCCGCACTTTCCCGCGGGACGAGCCTCTCGGTCGGCGCGCCCAGCAGCTCGATCGACCCGTCGGCGGCCGGAAGCAGCATACGAGCGCGCCGCGCCGTCGGCGTGCGTTTGCTTCGGACCGATACCGTCAGCTCACGCCCGGCGAGATAGCCGTGCCCCTGCCCCAGGCCCGTCCAATGCGGGTCGGCGACATCGATCACGGCCTCGGCCTGAGGCCATGGCCCCTGCACGAGCAGCACAGTGCCACGATCGCGCAGTCGTGCGGCGAGTCGCGTGGCCTCGGCACCGCCGCGCGCGCTGTTCGCCCCTGCCGGGGGACGCACGGCCACGACCGGCAGGACCTCGGCGATCGTGGCCGTCACCGCCAGCCATCGGGGCCCGGGGTCGGGGATGAAGACCAGCCGATCGAGGTCGAGGCCGTACTTCTCGGCGGCTTCGGCTCCCAGCTCAGGCATGCCGACGACCCCGCACCACGCCCCGTCTTGCGACGGTCGGGCCATGAGCGCCAGCAACAGCGACATCGAGCGGGCGATCGCATACGCCGAACCGGAGCGAAGACCTCCCCCGGGGAGCAGAGAGGTGAAGGCGGGGTGCGTCGGCAGCACGGGAGCATCCATGCGGCGCCCCTGCATCCGCTCGAGCCGATCGCGGAGCGCGTGGATGTCAGGTACGGCTTGCGCCTGGTCTCGCACGATCGCCCTCACTCCCACAGGTTAGAACATGTGTTCTACACTCTCAATCCCTGTGGTTCGAAGATACGATCACCCTCCGACATCGCCGAGACGGTTCGGGTTACCCGGTCATTCCCCCATCGCGCAGGACTCCCCACGCCCCTTCACCGAATACCTCACGCCGCGAGCGCCAGATACGGCTCCCAGCGCGGATCGGATTTGTCGACGCCGCGCACCGTCCACGACGATCCCCGCGGCGGACCGGGAATCACCCTCAGCTCCCACATCATCTCCTGGGGCGTGCGATCCCCCTTGACGTTGTTGCAGCGGAGGCAGCAGGCCACGAGGTTCTCCCACGTGTCCTTGCCCCCGCGCGAGCGCGGCAGCACATGGTCGATCGTCGAAGCCGCCTTGCCGCAGTACGCGCAGCGGTGCGCGTCACGACGCAGCACGCCACGACGCGTCACCGGTACGCGGCGGGCACCGGGAACGCGCACGTAGCGCGTGAGGATGATCACCGCGGGGCGGTCGTACGTCCCCGCCGCTGCCCAGACGGGATCACCGTCGACACGTTCGACGACGGTGGCCTTCTCGTTCATCACGAGCACGAGGGCCCGCTTGAACGACACGACGGCGAGCGGCTCGTAGCCCGCGTTCAGCACCAGTGTGCGCATTCCGTTTCCTCTCGAATGGCCGAGACGGCTTCTCGGATGTTCGACTCGTGACGGCGGGAGCGGCGTAGGGGCATGAAAAAAGGCGCTGCCTATACAGACAGCGCCCTGGAAGTCGCGGTGAGGCCGCGGCATCCGCTCACACGATGCCGAAGGACGAGCAGCCCGAGCGCATCCATGGTGCGGATGCGAGGCATGGTGTCCATCGACTTTCCCTCCGGTTCTCCCGACGTCGGGAACAGGCTAACCCACCGCGACACGCCCGAGGTCCGCCGCCCGGGGAAACGACAGACGGCGTGTCGGAGAACGATCGTCTCCGGCACGCCGTCCGCAAAAAAGACGCTCAGCCCGCGTTCTGCTGCAGCCAGGCGTAGGGATCGACCACCGATCCGTTGATGTGCACCTCGAAGTGCAGGTGATTGGCCGTCGAACTCCCCGTCGAGCCCACGAGACCGATGAGCTGGCCGGCGGCGACGGTCTGGCCCGCCTGGACCTGGCGGCTGCCGTACGTCATGTGCCCGTAGGTCGTGGAGACACGCTGACCGTTGATGACGTGCTCGATCACGACACCCACGCCGTATCCGCCGAAGCTCTCGGACGAGACCTTCACGACACCGCCCGCGGCCGCGAAGATGGGCTGCCCACCGGGTGCGAGCAGGTCGACTCCCTGGTGATAGCCGGAGTCCCACAGTCCGCGACCGAGCGTGTAGCTGCTGAGCGGCCACCGCACTTCGCCCGAACCGGGAGCGGTCATGTTCAGATCGACCGAGGAGACCGCGACGTTCGCGCGGGCGGCGAGCTCACGCGCACGTTCGGCAGCGGCCGCCGCGGCGGCCTCCTGCTCCTTCTTCTTCTGGATCTCTTCGGCGGTGGTGGCCGAGTAGCTGCTGCGGTCGAGGGTCTCGGCCGTGGCATCCGAGGCGACGACGAGCGACTGGTTGTCGGGAGCCGACATCTCCTGCAGGGTCATGGTCTCGGCCGCGGGCATCGTCGCGGCGTACGCCGGGATCGCCACGGTCGCGACGAGTCCGGCGACCATCGACAGGATGACGGCGCTGCGCAGCGGCTTCGCGCCACGGCGGAAGGATGACGTCGAGCGCGGGGCGGGAGCGGGGCGTGCCACCGTCGACGAAGCCACGACGGGCGTCTGACGAGGCCGCCGTGCGGGTCGGGTGACCGCGGCGCGCGCGCTCTTTCGAGTCTGACCCGTTGCGGGGACCTCGGGCAGGCCTGCAGCGGGGTCGTTGTGTTCAGCCAAATTTCCTCCGGCGCCTCTGCGTCGTCGACGCTGGCTCGTCAGCACTCGATGGGGCACGATGTGCGGGCTTCACCCTCTGCGGACGACGAGCCGATGAGGCAAACCGCGAGGGGTCCGACGGCGGGCTTCTCGCCTGTGGACCCTCAGAGGCTACCCGAAGATAACGAAACTGTCACGCTCAGCGCCGAGACGAAGAGCCGATGTCCGGGATACGACGGGGCGCACGCGCGAACACCGGCGCAGCGCGCGCTCAGGCTTCGTCGACTAGGAAGATGTGCGAGGCGACCTCGACGGGCAGCTCGAGCCCCTCGTCGATGCCGTCCATCTCGACGAGCACGTAGCCCTCGTTGAAGCGGTACTGGCCACGGGCACCGGGCAGGACACCGGCAGCCTTCAGCTGCTGCAGGAGTTCGGGGTCGACCTGCGCCGGCTCGGCAAGACGGCGGACGGTGCCGGAGATCGGGCCACCGGCATCCGTCAGCTTGCGCACGAGCCCGACCACGCCCTCTTCGAAAGTGGCGCTCGCCACATCGCCGAGCTGGTCGAGACCGGGGATGGGGTTGCCGTAGGGCGACTCGGTCGGATGCCCGAGCAGCTCGACCAGACGACGCTCGACCTGCTCGCTCATGACGTGCTCCCAGCGACAGGCCTCGTCGTGGACGTAGGCCCAGTCGAGACCGATCACGTCGCTGAGCAGCCGCTCGGCGAGACGATGCTTGCGCATGACGTCGACCGCCTTCTGCCGGCCATCGTCGGTGAGCTCGAGGCGACGGTCTTCGGAGACGACGACGAGGCCGTCACGCTCCATGCGACCCACCGTCTGCGAAACGGTCGGGCCCGAGTGGCCCAGGCGCTCAGAGATGCGAGCCCGAAGGGGAACGATGTTCTCTTCCTCAAGTTCGAGGATCGTGCGCAAGTACATCTCTGTGGTGTCGATGAGATCGGTCATTCAGCAGTCCTCGGGCGTCTCGGCGGTGTTCCCAGCCTACCGACCCCCTCCGACACACGGACGGGACGTGCTCGACCCCCGCCCTAGAATCGACGCATGCCGCACGTGGACCTGCCCACCGACCTCCTGCCCGCCGACGGCCGCTTCGGGTGCGGCCCTTCGAAGGTGCGCGGCGCGCAGCTCGAGGCGCTCGTGACGCGCGGCGCGACGATCCTCGGCACCTCACACCGTCAGGCGCCGGTGAAGAACCTGGTTGCCAGCACTCGTGAGCGCCTCGCCGAGCTCTTCCGCCTGCCCGCGGGGTACGAGATCATCCTCGGCAACGGCGGATCGACCGCCTTCTGGGATGCTGCGGCCTTCGGACTCATCGAGAACCGAAGCCAGAACCTCGTCTCGGGGGAGTTCGGTGGCAAGTTCGCTGCCGCCGCGGCAGCGCCGTGGCTGCAGGCGCCGGACGTTCGGCGCGCCGAGCCGGGCACGCGTGCGTCTTTCGAGGCCGTCGATGGCGTCGATGTCTACGCCTGGCCCCACAATGAGACGTCCACCGGTGTCGCCGCGCCCGTGACCCGCGTGAAGGCGGATGCCGGAGCCCTCACGGTCATCGACGCGACCAGCGCCGCCGGCGGCATCGACTTCGACGTGGCCGAGGCCGACGTCTATTACTTCGCACCGCAGAAGAACCTGGGTTCGGACGGCGGGCTCTGGTACGCCGCCGTATCCCCCGCCGCAATCGAGCGAATCGAGCGGATCGCGGCCTCCGGACGGTACATTCCGGAGTTCCTCAGCCTGAAGAACGCGGTCGAGAATTCGCGGCTGCAGCAGACCCTGAACACCCCGGCCCTGTCGACCCTGCTGCTCCTCGACGAGCAGCTGGGCTGGATTCTCGACAACGGCGGGCTCTCGTGGGCCGGCGCCCGGACGGCCGAGTCGTCGTCGGCGCTGTACGACTGGGCGGAGTCGAGCGAGGTTGCGACACCGTTCGTGGCCGATCCGCTGGACCGCTCCCCCGTGGTCGTCACGATCGACTTCGACGACACGATCGACGCGGCCGCCATCGCCAAGAGCCTCCGCGCGAACGGCATTGTCGACACCGAGCCGTACCGCAAGCTCGGGCGTAACCAGCTGCGCATCGCGACGTTCGTCTCGATCGAGCCCGACGACGTGCGCCGGCTCATCGCGGCGATCGACTACACGATCGAGCGCCTGCCGCGCACCTGACACGTCCCCACACGAAAGCCGCCTCGCACAGCGGGGCGGCTTTCGTCATCGGGGCGTTGAGTGAGGCGCGAGGCCGCCGATGGACGGCTGCGCGGCGTCAGTAACTCCGCTCGCGCTCGTCGTCCTCGTCGTCGTCGGAGTCATCGTCGTCGTCGTCGTCGTCGTCCGAGTCGTCGTCGTCCGAGTCGTCCGAGTCGTCAGAGTCGTCCGAGTCGTCAGAGTCGTCGTCGCCGGAGTCCTCGTCGCTGTAGGAGCCGTCGACGGAGTCCTCGTCATCGTCGTCGGAATCTTCGTCCAACTCGTCGATGTCGACGCCGTCGAGGTCTCCGGCGTGCAGCCGCGCCTTTGGCTCGTCGTCATCGTCCTCGTCATCGTCGTCATCGGCATCCTCGTCGGACTCATCGTCGCCGTCGAGGTCGTCGTCGATGTCCTCATCGGACTCGTCCTCCGCGGCGGCCAACTGTGCCGCCTGGTACTCCGCAAGTCGCTTCGCCCACGGAACCCAGTCCGGTGCGAGAAGCGCACCGTCACCGGGCAAGAGCTCCGCCTCCAGAACGGTCGGCTCGGCGTCCTCGACCACGGCGACGCTCACCGTCCAGTGCCACCCCGGATAGCCGGGCAGCCGCGTGTGGAATCGGAGCGAGACGACGCCGTCATCCTCGACGATGTGACCGGCCGCCGGGCCGACGGTGTCGGCCGGGGTGATTTCGGAAAGCGCCGCGAGAGCCAGATCGTGGGCGTGGAGCAGTCGCTCGTCGGCGACGGGCTCAGGCTTCGAAGTCATCGGCGACCTTACGCAGGACCGCAGCGATCTTCTTGGCGTGCGCACCACTCGGGTACCGGCCGCGACGGAGGTCTCCGCCGATGCCGTCGAGGAGCTTGACGAGGTCCTCGACGATGATGGCCATGTCATCGGCGGGCTTGCGCGCCCGCTTCGCCAGGCTCACGGGGGCGTCGAGCACTCGCACCGAGAGAGCCTGCAGCCCGCGCTTGCCGTCGGCCACACCGAACTCGAGACGTGTGCCCGCCTTGGGCGCGGCGGTCCCGGCGGGCAGGGCCGTGGCGTGCAGGAACACGTCCTGGCCGTCATCGGTGGTGATGAAGCCGAAGCCCTTCTCGTCGTCGTAGAACCTGACCTTGCCGGTGGGCATGGACACCTCGCTGAGTGTGTGCGCGATCGCGCGGCGGAACACGGGTCCGAACGGATCCCGGCCTCCCAGCCTACGGCACGCCCGCCAGGCAGTAGGCTGACGACGATGAGCACGCGCACCCCTGACGGCGACGTCCCGATCCGTCGTATCGACCGGATCCTGGCCTTCATGTCGCTGGGGCTCGGAGTCGTGTCGATCGTCTGCTTCTTCGTCGTGATCCTCGCCCGCCCCGCGGGTGTGACGAACTTCTCCGAGGGCATCTGGCCGACCATGGTCGTCCTTCCCTTGATCGCGCTGCCGGTCGCCTTCCTCCTGATGATGGCCGTGCTCATCATGAGCTTCGTGCGGAGGGCACGAGCCAACAGGGGTCGCTGACATGGCCGAGACCTCCGACCAACGCGCACTGGCGGTCTCGCTGAGCGCTCTCGGTGACGAGGTCCTCGCCCGACTTCTGGCAGATCGCCACGTCTCGGTATCCGCGACCTGGCGCGACATGTTCGATGCGGCGGATGCGCTCCTCGACCCCGCGTCGATCGCGCGGGTACTCCCCTTGCTGAATCGCGCGGAGGCGCAGGCGCTCGTCGCCGCGGTCTTCGACGGTGTTCCGGCCGAAGACGGCATCCGGGACGCTCTCCGTCGACGCGCACTCGTCGACGACGACGGCCACCCCTACGCCAATGTCTCCGCAGCCGTCCGCGACGCAGCTCCCGACGGCCTCCCGGACGCGCCGATGGCCCCGCCGAGCGGGGGCGCCGACACCGCATCCACTGCGGAAGCGGCCTTCACCACCGCCGCCGCGCTGGCGGACGTGCTCATGCTCACCCTCGAGGCGCCGCTCGGACGCATCGGATCGGGCTCGCTCGGCGCCGGGGAACGACGTCGCCTCGTCGAGGCGGGGGCGGCTGCCTCGGCGGAGGAAGCGGACCTGCTCGTCGGGATGGCAGCCCGGACGGGGCTCCTCGGCTCGACCGGCCGGGCATGGCTCGTGACCGCCGCCGGGCGCTCCTGGCTGCGACTGCCGACGCTGGAACGGTGGGCGTCGATGGCGCGCGCCCTGAGCGAGGCCCTCCCCCGCGCGTACCGCGCGCCCCACGGTGGATGGCTGCCGCCGTCCGCGTGGGCGGGCGCGACACCCTTCGATCCCGCCGGGCCGGAGCGCGCGGCGCGGTGGACCCACCGTTTGCGCGCGTGGGGTCTGCTCGACGCAGACGGGGCCGTCCCACCGTGGGGCCGTGGCCTCGCAGAAGGAGCGGATGCCGACATCGATGAGCTGCGCGACCTCCTGCCGCCCGAGGTCGACCGGGTGTACCTGCAGAACGATCTCACCGCGATCGCGCCGGGCCCGCTGGCTCCTCACCTCGACGTGCGCCTGCGCAGCATGGCGGCGCGCGAGTCTCGCGCGCAGGCGTCCAGTTATCGCTTCAGCGCGGCCACGATCGGCGCGGCCATCACGGGAGGCGAAACCGCCGACAGCCTGCGGGACTTCCTCACCGGCATCTCCCTCACGGGCCTGCCGCAGCCGCTCGCGTACGTCATCGAGCGCACCTCCGCCGAACATGGTCGGGTGCGGGTCACGGCCGACGCGGCATCCGGCTTGACCACCGTGCGAACCGACGATGAGACGCTCCTGCGCGCCATGGAGGTCGACACCGCGCTGCGCTCGGTCGCGCTCACCCGTTCCGACGACGAACTCCTCACGCACGTCTCGGCCGATGTCGTGTTCTGGGCGTTGAGTGACGCACGGTACCCGGCCGTAGCGGTCGACCCGGACGGACGCCCGCGTACGGTCGAACGCGCGCGTTTGGCACCGGCGGCCACGCCCGAAGAACCGCTCGAGGTGTACGGCCCCCTGATCGATCGTCTGCGTTCGGGCGGGGAGGACTCGGATGCCGCCTGGCTCGAGCGCGAGCTCGATCAGGCGGTGCGCGCCCGCGCCGTGGTCGATGTCACCGTGCGCCTGCCCGACGGGTCCGCCCGTGTGTTCCGGCTCGAGGCGACGGGACTCGGCGGTGGACGTCTCCGCGGTCGCGACCGCGCCGCCGACGTGGAACGCACGCTGCCGCTGTCGCACATCGATTCGGTGAGCCCCGTCGCGTGAGCCGCCGCGAGGCGATGACGCCTCTCCGGCGCACGGGTAGGATGGAACGCTATGGCTGACGGCCCCCTCATCGTCCAGAGCGACCGCACGGTGCTGCTCGAGGTCGCGCACCCCGACGCGGAGACCGCGCGACACGAACTCGCGGTGTTCGCTGAGCTGGAGCGCGCGCCGGAACACATCCACACCTACCGCATCACGCGTTTGGGGCTGTGGAACGCGCGCGCGGCCGGACACGACGCCGACGCGATGCTGCAGACCCTCGACAAATGGTCGCGCTTTCCGGTGCCCGCGTCGGTGAGCACCGACATCCGTGAGACCGTCGGGCGATACGGCCGCCTCGTGATCGAGCGAGACGACGAGGGCGCGCTCGTGCTGCGCTCGACGGATCCGGCGGTGCTGGGAGAGGTCTCTCGCAACAAGCGCATCTCGCCGCTTCTCATCGGTCACCCGACGCCGGACAGCTACACGGTCGACGCGTGGGCGCGGGGCCACATCAAGCAGGAGCTGCTGAAGATCGGCTGGCCCGCCGAGGATCTCGCCGGCTACACCCCCGGCACGCCGCACCCGATCGACCTCGACGAGGACGGTTGGCAGCTGCGGCCGTACCAGCGTCAGGCGGTCGAGTCCTTCTCCGAGGGCGGCTCGGGCGTCGTCGTGCTGCCGTGTGGCGCCGGCAAGACGCTCGTCGGCGCCGGTGCGATGGCCGAGACGCGGACGACGACGCTCATCCTCGTCACGAACACCGTCAGCGCCCGTCAGTGGCGTGACGAACTCCTGCGGCGCACGAGCCTCACGCCGGAGGAGATCGGCGAGTACTCCGGCCAGTCGAAGGAGATCAAGCCGGTCACGATCGCGACGTACCAGATCCTCACCGCCAAGCGCGGGGGCAAGTACGCGCACCTCGCACTTCTCGATGCCCTCGACTGGGGCCTGGTGCTATACGACGAGGTGCACCTGCTGCCCGCGCCGGTGTTCAAGCTCACCGCCGACCTTCAGGCGCGCCGCCGACTGGGCCTGACCGCCACCCTCGTGCGCGAGGACGGCCGCGAAGGCGACGTGTTCAGCCTGATCGGGCCCAAGCGATTCGACGCGCCGTGGAAGGAGATCGAGGCGCAGGGCTTCATCTCGCCCGCGGCCTGTTACGAGGTGCGCATCGACCTCCCCGCCGAGGAACGGCTGGAGTACGCCGCCGCAGCCGACGAGGAGCGTTATCGGCTGGCAGCCACAGCGCCCGCGAAGATCGACGTCGTGCGGCGGCTGGTCGATCGGCATCCGGGTGAGCGCGTGCTGGTGATCGGGCAGTACCTCGACCAGATCGATGAGCTCGCCGAGGCCCTGAACGCCCCCAAGATCACCGGGTCCACTCCGGTCGCGGAGCGCGAGGAGCTGTTCCAGGCCTTCCGCGAGGGACAGATCTCGCTGCTCGTGGTGTCGAAGGTCGCCAATTTCTCCGTCGACCTCCCCGAGGCATCCGTCGCCGTCCAGGTGTCGGGGTCGTTCGGGTCGCGCCAGGAAGAGGCGCAGCGTCTGGGTCGGCTGCTGCGTCCCAAGCAATCGGGGCACACCGCGAGCTTCTACACGCTCATCGCGCGCGACACCGTCGACCAGGACTTCGCGCAGAACCGCCAGCGGTTCCTCGCCGAGCAGGGCTACGCCTACACGATCCTGGATGCCGAGGGAATCGGTGCCGCGGCCGCGTGAGCCCTACCAGGACTCGGCGTTTCTCGCGATATCCAGCACTTCCTTGAACGAAGTCACGATAATGGGCGCATGACAGCACCGCGCATCCTCGTCGTCGACGATGAACCCAACATCCGCGACCTGCTCATCACGAGCCTGCGTTTCGCCGGATTCCAGGTCCGGGCCGTCGCCAACGGCGCGCAGACCATCTCCGCGGTTCTCGAAGAGGAACCCGACCTGATCGTGCTCGATGTGATGCTGCCCGACATGAACGGATTCAGCGTCACCAAGCGGCTTCGCGGGGCCGGCTACACCGCCCCGATCCTGTTCCTCACCGCGAAGGACGAAACCGAGGACAAGATCACCGGCCTGAACGCGGGCGGTGACGATTACGTCACCAAACCCTTCAGCCTCGACGAGATCGTCGCGCGCATCCAGGCGATCCTCCGCCGCACGATGCAGGCGGACGAGGAGTCGGTGATCCGCACCGGTGAACTCACGATGGATCAGGACACGCACGACGTGAGCGTCGGCGACGTCTCGATCGACCTGAGCCCGACGGAGTTCAAGCTCCTGCGCTACCTCATGCTCAACCCGAACCGCGTCCTGTCCAAGGCGCAGATCCTCGACCACGTGTGGGAGTACGACTTCAACGGCGATGCCGGCATCGTCGAGAGCTACATCTCTTATCTGCGTCGAAAGATCGACCCGCACTCCTCCGAGCCGCTCATCCAGACCAAGCGCGGTTTCGGCTACATGCTGAAGTCCGGCAAGACCGCCTGAGCGGGGATCCATCCTGGAGAATTCCGACGACGCTCTGACGCACTGGTGGCGTCGACTCAGCCTCCGCACGAAGGTGACCGGCGTCACGGTCACGCTTCTGGCCGTGGGGCTCGTGGCGGCGGGCGTCGGCACTCTCATCTTCCTGCGCACGACCCTCATCAACAACCTCGACGAGCAACTCGGACAGCAGGCGGCGGGCAACATCGCCAACAGCGTCTTCGTCACCGAGGATGTCGACGGGCAGTTGTCGTTCGCGCAGGTCGACAACGCCCCGCAGATCGGCTCGATGGTCGTCGTCTACGGGCCCGACGGCCAGCGGGTCGCCTTCTACAACGGCACCACGATGAGGACGGTTCCCGAGCTTCCGGAGACCTTCTCGGTCGAGCAGACCTACAGTCAGGTCGACCGCCGCATCGAGCTGGACGACCCTGTCTCGGGGCAGAAGTTCTTGGCGCGCGTCGGGCTGCTCCAGGTTCCGGGCTACAACGGCATCTACACCCAGATGATCATCCAGCCGCTGGCACCCACCGACCGGATCGTGGCGGCGTACGTCGGCATCTACGGCTTCGTGGCCCTGCTCATCCTCATCGCCAGCGCGCTGCTGACGCGCGCGTTGGTCACGTTGACGTTCCGCAGTCTCGGTCAGGTCGAGACGACGGCGATGGACATCGCGGCGGGCGACTTCAGCCAGCGCTTGACCGACATCGTCCCCGACACGGAGGTGGGCCGGCTCAAGGCGGCCATCAACGCGATGCTCGCCCGTATCGACGGCGCCCTCCATCAACGGGATGCCACGGTGCGGCAGATGCGCCGCTTCATCGGCGACGCGAGCCATGAGCTGCGCACACCGCTGGTCACCATGCGCGGGTATGCCGAGCTGTACCGGATGGGAGCGATCCGCTCCGATGACGACGTCGCCCAGGCGATGGAGCGCATCGAGAAGGAAGCCATCCGCATGGGCGCGTTGGTGGAGGACCTTCTCGCCCTCGCCCGCCTCGACGAGCGGCGAGACGTGGCGATCACGGCGCTGGATCTGCGCCCGATCGCGAGGGATGCCGCGCTCGACCTCCGCGTCACGTCCCCGCAGCGCGAGGTCACGGTCGACGACACCACGAGCCGCGCGGCCATCGTGCTGCCGGTGATGACGCTCGAACAGGACCCCGCCGCCGACGACGCCTCCTCGGGGCCCCATCGGCGACGAAGCGCCCCGACGACCTCGGCGATGGCGATCGCGGGCGCGACGTTGTCGCGGCTGCGACGGAGGCGGGAGACGGCGGCCGAGGCCACCCCCGGCGAGACCGAGAACGCACCCAAAGCCCCGCCGGAGACGACGACGGGCCCCCGACGGATCCCCAGCCTCGCCCCGATCGTCCTGGGCGATGAGAACCGGGTCCGTCAGGTCGTGGCGAATCTGCTCGGCAACGCCCGCCGATTCACCCCGGACGACTCCCCCATCGGCTTGCGGGTGGGCGTGGACGTCGAGAGCGACATGGGGTGGATCGAAGTGATCGACCACGGAGAAGGAGTGCCGGAGCAGATCCGGGAGCAGATCTTCCAGCGCTTCTGGCGAGCGGACACCTCGCGGACGCGCGAGACGGGCGGTTCCGGCCTGGGCCTGTCGATCGTGGCATCCATCGTGGACGCGTTGCACGGCACCGTCGATGTGCGCGACACCCCGGGCGGCGGAGCGACCTTCCGCGTGTCTCTTCCTCTCGCCGAGCGTCGGGATGCCAGCGAGCACGCGCTCATCGCCACGCAGCCGCTCGAACGCCTCCCCGACGATGTGCGCCTCGGCGACACCCCGCCGGAGCCGCGGAACTCCTGACGGCGCGAACGAAGAACGCCCCCTCCCGAAGGAGGGGGCGTTCTTCTCATGCCTGAGCGTGGATCAGAAGTCCATGCCACCGGTCGGGTCGGCGGGCGCAGCCGCGGCCTTCTCGGGCTTGTCGGCGACGACGGCCTCGGTCGTGAGGAACAGGCCCGCGATCGACGCGGCGTTCTGCAGCGCGGAGCGCGTCACCTTGGCGGGGTCGATGATGCCCTGCGCGAACAGGTCACCGTACTCACCCGTCGCGGCGTTGAGGCCGTGGCCGACCTCGAGCTCGGCGACCTTGTTGGCGACGACGCCCGGCTCGAGACCGGCGTTGAGGGCGATCTGCTTGAGCGGAGCCTCGATGGCGACCTTGACGATGTTCGCGCCGGTGGCCTCGTCGCCCGTGAGCTCGAGGTTCGCAAACGCCGTCTTGCCGGCCTGGATGAGGGCCACGCCACCACCGGCGACGACACCCTCTTCGACGGCCGCCTTCGCGTTGCGGACGGCGTCTTCGATGCGGTGCTTGCGCTCCTTGAGCTCGACCTCGGTGGCCGCGCCCGCCTTGATGACGGCCACGCCGCCGGCGAGCTTGGCGAGACGCTCCTGGAGCTTCTCGCGGTCGTAGTCGCTGTCGGTGTTCTCGATCTCGCGGCGGATCTGGGTCACGCGACCCTCGATCTGAGCGGAGTCGCCCGCACCCTCGACGATGGTGGTCTCGTCCTTGGTGATGATGACCTTGCGCGCGCGGCCGAGGAGGTCGACCGTGGCGTTCTCGAGCTTGAGGCCCACCTCTTCGGTGATGACCTGGCCGCCGGTGAGGATCGCGATGTCCTGCAGCTGCGCCTTGCGACGGTCACCGAAGCCGGGCGCCTTGACAGCGGCCGACTTGAAGATGCCGCGGATCTTGTTGAGCACGAGCGTCGCGAGAGCCTCGCCCTCGACGTCCTCGGCGATGATGAGGAGCTCCTTGCCCTCCTGGATCACCTTGTCGACGATGGGCAGAAGGTCCTTGATGTTCGAGATCTTCTGGTTCGCGATCAGGATGTAGGGGTCTTCGAAGACCGCTTCCTGGCGCTCGGGGTCGGTGACGAAGTAGGGGTTGATGTAGCCCTTGTCGAAGCGCATACCCTCGGTGAGCTCGAGCTCGGTGCCGAAGGTGTTGGACTCCTCGACGGTGACCACGCCCTCCTTGCCGACCTTGTCGATCGCCTCGGCGATGAGCTCGCCGATGGCCGAGTCAGCGGCGGAGATCGACGCGGTCGCGGCGATCTGCTCCTTCGACTCGACCTCCTTGGCGGAGGCGAGCAGCTCGTCGGTGACGGCCTTGACGGCCTTCTCGATGCCCTTCTTGAGCGAGATCGGGTCGGCACCGGCCGCGACGTTGCGCAGACCCTCGCGCACGAGCGCCTGAGCCAGGACGGTCGCGGTGGTCGTTCCGTCACCGGCGACGTCGTCGGTCTTCTTCGCGACCTCCTTGACCAGCTCGGCGCCGATCTTCTCGTACGGGTCGTCGAGCTCGATCTCCTTGGCGATCGAGACACCGTCGTTCGTGATCGTGGGGGCGCCCCACTTCTTCTCGAGCACGACGTTGCGACCGCGGGGGCCCAGGGTCACCTTGACGGCGTCGGCCAGGGTGTTGAGGCCGCGCTCGAGACCGCGCCGGGCCTCTTCGTCGAAAGCGATGATCTTTGCCATAAGTGTGTCGTCCCTCCCGGACGGGTGGCTACCAGTCTTTAGCACTCGACAAAAGCGAGTGCTAACTCATTCTGGCACTCGACCCTGGGGAGTGCAAGCCGCCCGGTGCGGAGGGGGAACGACGACGCCGCGGCCCCGTGACGGGGACCGCGGCGTGCGTGAGCCGGAGGATCAGGCCATCAGACGAACCGATTCCGCCTGCGGTCCTTTCTGCCCGGAACCGACCGTGAACTCCACCGCCTGTCCCTCCTCAAGGACCCGGAACCCCGACATCTCGATGTTCGAGTAGTGGACGAAGACGTCCTGGCCGTCCGTCACGGTGATGAAGCCGTAACCCTTCTCGGCGTTGAACCATTTGACGGTGCCCTGCGTCATGCGAATCTCCTGTTGCTGAACGACGAGGTCATCGTAAGCACGCGAGCCCGCGCCGATCCGGCCCGGGAGAGCATTGTTGACACGGCGGCATCCAACTTTTTACCCCACGGAAACACGCGGCGCAGCGAGGCTCAGGGCGTGGGCTGACCCGCCGCGCGATCGAGACCGATGACGACGACGAGACGTTTCTCGGCGCTCTCGTCGTCAGCGGTGTCCGGATCGTCCGTCGGCTGCAGGAAGTCGCTCTCCGCGATGTCGGCACCACCGATCGCGTCGGCGAGACCGCGAGCGGCCTCGGCATCGTCCGCGGTGCGGTAGTACACGGTCGTCGTCGCGAAATCGGTCGTGTCCGAGTCACCGGTCTGAACGCTGTCGCCGGGCCAGCCCAGCTCGACGATGCGGTCGCGCAGGTTGCCGGCGAGCCCCTCATCCGCGGTGCCGTTGAGCACGACGACCGAGTACGACGTGTCGATGGCGGCCGGAGCGGTTTCGACCGCGGTGGGGGTCGGTGACGGATCAGACCCGAGCGAAATGCGACCGGACGCCACGAGCACACCGAAGATGCCCACGATGATGAGCACGACGGTAGCCAGTGCGGCCCAGAGGAAGATGATCCAGCCCCGCGAACGCGGACGTTCGGCCCGGTGGGCGCCGACACGGCCCGCTTCGACCGGCAGGTCGTCGAAGCGATCCCTAGGGAAGGTCGATCTGGCCATTGGACGATGCTATCGGGCGGCGTTCCGCGGCCCCGTCACCGCGTCGCCGTGCGGCCCAGGCGCGCGCGATGCTGCTGCGCCGCCTCGTCGCGCCGCCGACGCAGCCGCCGCACGAGCATCGGGTCATGCGCAAGGGCCTCCGGCTCGTCGAGAAGGCGTCCCAGCAGTTGGTAGTACCGTGCGGGCGCGAGGTCGAACTCGGCGCGGATCGCCTCCTCCTTCGCTCCGCCGTGGCGCCGCCACTCCGCCTCGAAGGCGAGGAATGCACGGTCACGGTCGGAGAGAGGCACGTCGCCACGCTACTGCGAGGGGGACGCCGATCCGGGATGCCACGCCACCCAGGCCCCGAGCGGGTCGACGCTGGCCAGCACGTCGCCGTCGAGAGCGAGGGCGAAGCCACCGGGCCGGAGGGTCGGCATCCCCTTCCACGCCTCGTGGAGGCCGGGGGCGTCCAGGGTCACCCACCGGCCGGCCGCGCGGGCGGCGGAGATGATCGCCCCGCGGTGCCGCCGCGGCACGTGGGCGAGAACCCCCGGTGTCGTCACGACAAGTGTCGCGTCGCGTGGCGCCTGTGCGGCGAGCGCCGGGAGAGCGCCGGCCCCGTCGCCGGCCACGAGAAGCGGAGGGTCGGCGGCGGCGATGTCGAGCGCGGCCTGGATGCGCTCACGACGCCCGTCCTCCCCCGGCCAGACCAGACCGGTGAGCCACGCCCGGTCCTCGGGGTCTCGGGCGTCGAGCGGCTGCAGGTCGATCCCCGCCCGCCACACGACCCGGGGCAGTCGTAGCGGCGGGTCGCCGTCCACCGCGCAGTCCAGGACGACCGGACTGCGGCCGCCGTCGGGGTCGAGGCGCGTCGTGTCCCCGTCCGCCGAGACGTAGCGATACGAGTAGCGGTCCGGGTAGAGGCACAGTCCGGCGCTCGCGCCGATCTCGAGGAGTGCGATCGGCCCGTCGATGAGCGACAGCGCCGGCAGCAGCGCCGCGCAACGCAGCGGCTCGTTCGTTTGGACGCTCCGGCGACCGCATTCGGCGACGATGGCGTCGGCGTGCGCCACGACCCAGTCCGCCCACGCGTCCCCGGTGTCGTCGGTCGCCCCGAGGAGTCGCATCACGGCGAAGACCAGCGGGGGCTGTCGATGCGTCTCCGGGATCGCCGCGACGACGCGTGCCACGGCCGGATCCTCGGCGACCCGACGCGCCCACTTCGCGTAGGTCTCGGAGCGACCGGGCGCCTCGTGGTCGGCGAAGCGGGTGTAGCGGTCGACGACGACGGTCACGGCATCCAGGTCCACCCCGGTGATTATGCCCGTGCGGGCGCGACGTCCCCTGAACGCGAGAGAATGGACGCGACGAAGGAGACCACTCATGACCTACGCCGTCGACAAGTCCGACGACCAGTGGCGGGCCGAGCTCAGCCCCGAGCAGTACGCAGTCCTGCGCCAGGCCGGGACCGAACGCGCCTGGACCGGTGAGCTGCTCGACGAGAGCCGTGCCGGCCTGTACGCCTGTGCCGCGTGCGGAGCCGAGCTCTTCCAGAGCGGCACGAAGTTCGACTCCCACTGCGGTTGGCCAAGCTTCTACGAGTCGGTGCGCCCCGAGGCCGTCGAACTGCTCGAAGACAACAGCCACGGCATGCAGCGCACCGAGGTCCGGTGCGCCAACTGCGGATCCCACCTGGGCCACGTGTTCCCCGATGGCTTCGGCACACCGACCGGCGACCGCTACTGCATGAACTCCCTCTCGCTGAGCTTCACTCCCGCCGACGAGGCATGAGCGCGCTGGAGGCCATGCGCGATCGGCGGTCGTGGTCCAAAGTCACCGACCTGGCCCCCACGGGGCCCGAGCTCGAGGCTTTCGTCGCGGCCGCCGGCCGTGTCGCAGACCACAAGTCGTTGCGCCCGTGGCGGCTCATCGAGATCCGCGGCGCCGACCGCGACGTGCTCGCGCGGGCGCTGAACAAGGCCGACGGCAAGAAGGGGCTGTCGTCGAAGCCCCGGCGTGCCCCGCTGATCATCGCCGTGGTCGCCGACCTGAGCTCGAAGAAGATCCCCGCGTGGGAGCAGGAGGCCGTGGCATCCGGGGTCGCCCACATGCTGAGCCTGGCGCTCGACGAGGCCGGGTTCGGCGTGTTCTGGCGCACCGACGACAACACCCGGAGCAAGGTCCTCGCCAAAGCCCATGGGCTGGGCAAGGGAGAGGTGCTCCTGGGGTGGCTGTACGTCGGCGGCAAGCCGGTGCGGTCACGTCCCACGCGGCGCAAGACCGTGGATGCCGCGAAGCACATCTCGCGAATGCCCGGCGGGAAGAAGCGCCGTAAGGTCGACGAGACCCGCCTCTGATCCCTCGTGGGCGTCCGCGGTCTCAGCCGCGGCGCCGACGTCGCCAGGGAACGGCGGCCACGACGACGCCGCCGATGGCCACCCCCGCTGCGACCAGAGCGACGGGCGTCGAAGGCGCCGCGGGTGCGGGCCAGACGGCGTCGAGCGCGACGGACGTGGTAAGAAGCCCCACCACCGAGCCGAGGCCCATCACCAGCACGCCCGTGTGCTGCACGATGACCGACGACAAGAAGATGTAGACGACGCCGAGCGTTCCCCCGAGATAGAGCCACGGATCGGTGGGGAGGGCCCGGGGCGGTCCGACGACGGCGATGTGCGTGAGCGCCGCGACGATGAGCACCGCGGTTCCGCCGGCGAAGTTGACGACTGTCGCCGCGAGCGGGCTCTGCACGCGCAGCCGCAGGCGTCCGTTCGTCCCCTGCTGCCACGCGACGCCCGCCCCGGCGATGACCGGGACGACCAGCATCCACACGGGAACGCCGCCCACCCGGTCCCCGGTCAGCGACACGCCCACCCCGGCGAGGGCGAGAAGTGCACCCACAACGCGGCGGAGCGTCACCGGGACGACGCCGGACGGGCCGTGACCGAATCGGTCGAGGAACAGTCCTCCGGTGGTCTGCCCGGCAACGAATCCCACGGTGAACAGAGCCACCCCGATCGTGGCGACCGCGAGTCCCTGGGAGGCCACCGTGAAAGCTCCGATCACGCCGCCCAGGAGCATCCACCCGGGGATCGACCGCTCCCGGATCGCCGCGGCCAGGCGCCGCACACCGGCCCGCCCGACGGGGAGCACGGCGGCGATGACGAGCACGACCACCAGACCCGAGCCGAACGAGATGGCCCCGGCCAGGACGCCGTCGCCGATCTCCGCCCCGAGCGAGCCGTTGATGCGCGCCTGCAGCGCCGTCAGCGCGCCGATCAGCACCGCCCCGAGAACCGCGATCCCGACCGATCGTCGCTGAGACATGGATCCTCTTCCCTGGGCGCCGCCCACGTCGGGGGCCGTCGTCGATCGTACGTGCCCGCGCGCCGAGTGGACCCACCGGCCCCGATGCGCGAGGCTTTCCCCGTGCCCCACCTCAGCGCCGGCCCCGATGACGTCTCGGCAATCCTGTCCCGACTGACCGCCGCGCGCGCCGACCGCGACTTCATCGCGGGAGTCGAGCTCCACCTCCCCCGCTTGCACGATCTCTTCCTCCGGCTCTACGGCGATCGTCCCGATGGGCGCGAACGGCTGGCCTCCGTTGTCGACCTCGCACACCGGTCGTGGGATGCGCGCCCCGCGGGGCTCAAAGCCCTCGACCGGGAACGGGCGAGCGCACCCGACTGGTTCGAGAGCGAACGCATGCTCGGCGGTGTCTGCTACGTCGACCGCTATGCCGGCGGGCTCCATGGCATCCGGGAGTCGATCCCGTACTTCCGCGAGCTCGGACTGACCTACCTGCACCTCATGCCGCTGTTCGAGAGCCCCGAGGGCAACAGCGACGGCGGGTACGCCGTCTCGAGCTATCGCCGGGTCAACCCGGCCCTGGGCACCATGGAGGAACTGACGGAACTGGCCGCGGAGCTTCGCCGCGCCGGGATCTCGCTGGTGGTCGACTTCATCTTCAACCACACCAGCAATGAGCACGAGTGGGCTCAGAAGGCGGTGGCCGGCGACGCCGGGTGCGAGGACTTCTACCTCATCTTCCCCGACCGCGCGCTGCCCGACGCCTACGAGCGCACGACGCGCGAGATCTTCCCCGACGACCACCCCGGCTCGTTCGTGCAGCTGCCCGACGGGCGCTGGATCTGGGCCACGTTCTACCACTTCCAGTGGGACCTCAACTACGCCAACCCCGCGGTGTTCGAAGCCATGGCGGGCGAGATGCTGTTCCTCGCCAACCGGGGTGTGGAGATCCTCCGGATGGATGCCGTGGCCTTCATCTGGAAGCGCCTGGGAACGGCGTGCGAGTCGTTGCCCGAGGCGCACCTGTTGCTGCAGGCGTTCAACGCGGTGCTGCGGATGGCAGCGCCGAGCCTGCTGTTCAAGTCCGAGGCGATCGTGCACCCGGACGAGGTCATCTCCTACATCTCGCCCGAGGAGTGCCAGCTCTCCTACAACCCGCTCCAGATGGCCCTGACGTGGGAAGCGCTCGCGACGCGCGACGGCCGGCTGCTGCAGCAGGCCCTGGAGCGTCGCCACGCCTTGCCCGACGCAACGGCGTGGGTGAATTACGTCCGCAGCCACGACGACATCGGTTGGACGTTCGCCGATGAGGACGCCGCCGAGCTCGGCGTCCAGGGATACCCGCACCGCCGCTTCCTCAACGACTTCTACGTCGGCCGCGTCGAGGGCTCGTTCTCGCGGGGCGTGCCGTTCCAGGAGAATCCGCGCACCGGTGACGCGCGCATCGCCGGCACCACCGCCTCGCTCGCCGGTATCGAAGCCGGAGACGCCGGCGGCGAAGACCGCGTGATCCTGGCGCACGCGCTGGCACTGTCGACCGGGGGCATCCCGCTGCTCTACCTCGGCGACGAGGTCGCCCAGCTCAACGACTACTCGTACCGGCGCAACCGCGCCGAGGCGGGCGACAGCCGATGGGTGCACCGACCGCACCGCCCCGAGCAGAACTACGCCGACCGCGCGGATGCCACGACCCCCGCAGGCCGCGTCTTCGCCCGCCTCACGCGGCTCATCGAGGTGCGGCGCTCAACCCCCGAGCTCGCCGGCAACGACCTCATCGCTTTCGACGCCCACGTGGACTCGGTCGTGGCGTTCCTGCGGCCGGGCGAGGCGGGAGCAGCGGTGCTCGTCATCGCCAACGTCGCCGATCACGCGGTCGAGATCGACGCGCTGACCCTCTCGGGCCTGGACCCGGATGCCGTCGACCTCATCGCGAACGAGTCCGTCGCTCTGGCCGGCGGGCTGACGGCACCCGCGCACGGGGTGCTCTGGCTGCGCGTCGGGATGCGCTGACGAACGGTCCCGGGCTTCTCGTTTCGAGGGACGGACGCTCCGGGCACACCTCGGCGGGGCGGCGGGAGTCGCATCAGCATGGTGAGGTGTGGCGGGTCATCGGGTGGCGTCGTCATGAACTGAACGGTCGACTTCGCCGTATTTGCAGGGGCGCGCAACATTTTCTCGTCGACGACACCACAGGGTTGCCTCACCCGCCCCCGCTCTCGGATCGAATCCATTCGACCTCGGCACCATCACGGCAGTCGAATGCTTTCGATGCCCGGCATCCGGGGGTCGGGTCGAATCCATTCGATGAGGAAAGGAATTTCATGAAGAAGACTGCCGTCGGGCTGCTCAGCGGCGCCCTCGCCTGCGCCGTCGCCCTCTCGTGTCCCCCACCGCCCGAAGCTCACGCAGCGGTGACCGGAGACTTCGACATCGAGCGGGCACTGGCGATCCCCGAACTCGCCAACCTTCGCGTCGACACGAGCGAGGTGATGCTCGACAATCCGGCTGTGACGCCGTACGGCGTGTCAGCCGAGTATCAAGCACCGTACTCTGCCTACACCACGACCCTCCGGAACGATCTCCCCTACCCCCAGACGCTGACCTCGCAATCGAACACGGTCACCACGTGGGATACGACGACATCCTCCACGGAGGTGGGCGCGGCCCTCCGGGTCAAGAACGAGTTGGACCGGAAAGTGTCCGTCACCGTGCTCGGGACCGGGGTCGAGGTAACGCATCGCCTGTCTGTCGAGGTCGAGGCGTCGTTCCGCAGGACCGACACGGCCACGAAGACGGTGACCAACGCGTGGACCGTCCCCAGTCAGGCGATCTCCGTGCCGGCCCATACGTCCGTCACGGTGCAGGCGCTCATGCAACGAGCGTCCTTCTCGGGGAAGTTGAAGCTGGAAGGCGACATCGTCGGGAACGTGAAGTTCGCGAATCGCTGCGGGGAGAAGTTCTCCGTCCCTGTAGGGAGGGTTCTCGCGCTCCAGAAGAACGACGGGACGGTCGTGACCCCGTCGTCGGTCGTCCCCGCCGGTGACACCGCCCGGTTCTCAGGCGAGGGAAGCTTCAGCGGGGTGGCCGGCACCTCGATGAGCGTCACGGTGACCGAGAACGGCACCACCCGGACGCTTCAGAACATCCGCACCGCACCCGCGTCGGGTACGCCCACCGGCCGCTCAGCGATGTCGACCGCCGACCCGGCTGCACCGCTGGCCGACACGACCGGCATCGCCACGTTCGCTGGTCTGGCCGAGGAACTGGGGTGCGGAACGGTGACCGACATGGGGGGGCACGCCTTCACGCTCGGCAGCGACGGTCGCATCTCCTTCGTCGCCGACGGCCCGGCGAGGGTCGTTTCGCCGGCAGGCGTGACCTTCACATCCGTGTCCGCCGACCCCACGCCCTTCGGCAACATGGGACTCGGCATCGCCGCCGACGGGTCGGTATGGTCAGCCCACGACGGCCGCGTGATGCAGAAGATCGCCGTCCCCGGAAAGGCCAAGGCCACCGCCGGACACGCCTTCGTCCTCGGCGAGGACGGTCGTGTTTCGTACGTCGCTGACGGGCGGGTCACGGTCGTCTCCCCCTCCGGCGTGAAATTCGCGTCGGTCACCGGCGACTGGGCCGCGGGCCAGAACTACGGCCTGGGCATCGATGAGAACGGTGACGTGTGGTCCGCCCGTGACAGCGACCCGATGGTCAAGCTCGCGCTGGCGGGGAAGGCGAGAGCGACTGCCGCGCACGCCTTCGTCCTCGGCGAGAACGGTCGCATCTCGTACGTCGCCGATGGCCGCGTCACCGTGGTCTCGCCCTCCTCGAGGACCTTCGTCTCTCTCACGGGGAACCCCGCCGGCGACGGTAACCGGGGTCTCGCCATCGCCAACGATGGAACCGTATGGTCCGCGCATGACAGCATTCCGATGGTCAGGATCGACCTCCCCAGGAAAGCGACGACCACCGCGGGACACGCCTTCATCCTCAGCGACGACGGGCGCGTGTCGTACATCGCGGACGGCCGGGTGACGGTCGTGACTCCTTCGGAGCAGACCATCACCTCCCTCGAGGGCAATGCCACCGGCACCGGCAACTATGCACTCGCCATCGATGCCGCCGGCACGCCCTGGGCGCTGAAGGACTCCGAGAAAGCCCGCGACCTCGAGGTCGAGATCCTACGACGGTAACCCCCCTCGGTTTCGTCGCCCCGCCGCGCGGTGAAGCCCCCACAGAGGCGGAGTGCCCCCTTCCGCCCCGGAGGGAGGGGGCACTCCTCGTGCCGGCGACTCGCGGGACATCCGCGATCACCAGCGGAGGAAACCACGAACGAGCCGCGGGGGTATGTGCCGGCTACAGGACTTGAACCTGCAACCCCCGTATTACAAGTACGGTGCGCTACCAATTGCGCCAAGCCGGCGAGAACGCCAGTCTATCGACGCGCGAGGGCGGTGCCCCACGCGTCTCACCCGGCGGGCGTGTCCGCCGGGACGGGCGTCGGGGTCGGGGTCGCCGTCGAGTAGTAGGCGTTGCTGTCGACCGTGAGGACGAACTGCGCGAACTCCTTCGGGTCGTCCATGCGGCCGACGTAGGGCGTGCCGTTCACGAGCACCGTGGGCGTCGCCGTCAGCGCTTGACCCTCAGTGTCGGGCAACCCCTTGATGGCTCGATCGGTGGCGGCCTTCGCCCAACCGGTGAACGTCTCGTCCTCGATGCACGCACGCACCGTGTCGGGGTCGCTCACACCGGCGCCCTGCGCCATGTCGGCGAGCTTCTCGTCGCTGTACCCCTCGGAGTCCACCGCCGGCTGGTTGACGAGGAGTTCGTGGTTGTACGCGAAGAAGCGGTCGGAGGCATGCGTGGCGACGCACGCGGCGGCACCGGCGGCACGCAGGCTGTACTTGGTGCCGTTGGACTTCGACGTCAGCATCGCCACCGGGTAGTACGTCAGGGAGGCGGCATCCTGCGACACCCACTTCGAGAGCTGCTCGGCGTTGGCGAGCTGGAACTCCCGAGCCTCGGTCGAGAGGTAGTCGACGTAGACGCGGATGTCGACGGGAGCGGCGGTCGTCGTCGGAGCCGGCGTCGGTGTCGCCGTCGCCTCGGCCGCGAGGGCGGAGGCGTTGCCGTCGACGGTCTGGTCGGCGAGCGGGTCGGCGATGCCGGTGGCGGCCGTCACGACGAAACCGTCGTCCGACGCGACATCCGGAAGCGCCTGCGACCGCCCGTCGCGCGACGACAGAGCGTACGTGACGCCGGCGGCGCCCACCGCCACGACCGCGACCGCGCCGACGGTCACGAGGGAGCGACGGAGAATGCGCGCCCGCGTCTGCCGCGCCTTGACCTGCTGCGCCTTCTCGCGCACCGCCTCGCGGCGGGCGTTCTCGGCGGGCAGATTCGGCGTCTGGTCGTTGGACATGGAACCTCTCGGGCGCGGACGGGAGCCGCTGACGATGATGGGAACGCACGGGAAGGCGAACGAACATCGATGGTAATGAGCCTGGCTGAGAAATGCCCAGACACGTGCGATACTGACCGTGCGCTCAATGTCGTGCGCGCTCGGGGTCGCCCCCGTTCATTCCATTCACTACGGATCGTCCGGCACGTACCTGCCGGTGAAGGAGAAGAAGAAATGGCGTCCGTCACCTTTGACAACGCAACCCGTCTGTACCCCGGTGGCACCCGCCCCGCGGTCGACAAGCTCAACCTCGAGGTGGGCGATGGCGAGTTCCTCGTCCTGGTCGGTCCCTCCGGTTGCGGAAAGTCCACCTCGCTGCGCATGCTCGCGGGCCTCGAAGAGGTCAACTCCGGCCGCATCCTGATCGGTGACCGCGACGTCACCGATGTGCCCCCCAAGGACCGCGACATCGCGATGGTCTTCCAGAACTACGCGCTGTACCCGCACATGACGGTCGCCGAGAACATGGGCTTCGCGCTCAAGATCGCCGGCGTCGGCAAGGAAGAGCGTGCCGCCCGCGTCCTCGAGGCCGCCAAGCTCCTCGACCTCGAGCAGTACCTGACCCGCAAGCCGAAGGCCCTCTCGGGTGGTCAGCGTCAGCGCGTCGCCATGGGCCGCGCGATCGTCCGCCAGCCGCAGGTCTTCCTCATGGACGAGCCGCTGTCGAACCTCGACGCCAAGCTCCGCGTCCAGACTCGCACCCAGATCGCGTCGCTGCAGCGCCGCCTCGGCGTCACCACGGTCTACGTCACGCACGACCAGACCGAGGCCCTCACGATGGGCGACCGCATCGCCGTTCTGAAGGACGGCCTGCTCCAGCAGGTCGGCACCCCGCGCGACCTGTACGAGAAGCCGAAGAACGTCTTCGTCGCCGGCTTCATCGGCTCGCCCGCGATGAACCTGTTCCCGGTCGACCTGGCCGAGGGCGGCGTCCGCTTCGGCGACCTCGTCGTCCCCGTCGAGGCCGACGTCATCGGCAAGGCGCACGGCTCCGAGGTCACCATCGGCGTCCGCCCCGAAGACATCCAGGTCGCTCCGGCCGACGGCCGCGGCCTCTCGGTCGTCGTCGACCTCGTCGAAGAACTCGGTGCCGACGGCTACCTTTACGGCCACACCGACATCAACGGCAAGCGCACCGACATCGTGGCCCGCGTCGACGGCCGCCGTCACCCCAACGCGGGCGAGACGGTCGTGCTGGCACCGGTCCCCGGTCACGTGCACGTGTTCGACCTCGAGTCGGGCGACCGTCTCACGGACAAGGCCATCGCTTCGGCCTGACCCGACGCATCGTCGCGGCGCGGGGAGTCTTTCGAGACTCCCCGCGCCGCACCCGTTTTCTCGGAGGAACCGTGGCCGAATCCCTCAGCATCACCGCCAGCACCGTCGACCCGGGGCTCCTGCAGCTGCCGTGGTCGACCGGTCTCGCTGACTGGCCGAGTTCGCACATCGTCGCCCTGCCGAAAGGCATCTCCCGCCACCTCGTGCGCTTCGCCAACCTGTCGGGCCGCGTCGTCGCCATCAAGGAGACGACCGAACAGATGGCGCGGCGCGAGTACGACATGCTGGGCAACCTCGACCGGCTCGCCGCACCGTGCGTCGACCGGGTCGCCGTGATCGCCGGTCGGACGGATGCCTCGGGCCGCCCCCTTCCCGCGGCGCTCGTCACCGCCCACCTGCGCTTCTCCCTCCCCTATCGCGCCCTCTTCACCCAGGTGCTGCGGCCGCATACGGCGACGCGCCTCGTCGACGCCCTGGCCGTGCTGCTCGTGCGCCTGCACAACGTCGGCTTCTACTGGGGTGACGTGTCGCTCTCCAACACGCTCTTCCGCCGCGACGCGGGTGAGTTCGCCGCCTACCTCGTGGATGCCGAGACCGGCGAGCTGCACGGCAACCGCCTCACGAACGGGCAACGCGCGCACGATCTCGACATCGCGCGCACCAACATCGCCGGCGAGATCATGGACCTCGAAGCCGGTGGCCGCCTCGAGGGCGGGGTGGATGCCGTCGCGATCGCCGACGGACTCGTGTCGTCGTACCACTCGCTCTGGGGCGCGTTGACGGACAAAGAGACGTTCGCCGTCGACGAATCGTGGCGCATCACCGAGCGCGTGCATCGCTTGAACGCGCTGGGCTTCGACATCGGCGAGATGTCCATCCAGACCACCGGCGACGGCACTCGCGTCTCGATCCAGCCGAAGGTGGTGGACGCCGGCCACCACCAGCGCCGCCTGCTGCGCCTCACCGGCCTGGACGTCGAAGAGAATCAGGCTCGACGACTGCTGAACGACCTCGACGAGTTCCGCGCGCGCGTGTCACGCCTGGGCGCCGACGAGGAGATGGTCGCGCACGAGTGGCTGACACGCGTGTTCGAGCCGATCGTCATGGCGATCCCGTTCGACCTGCGCGCCAAGCTCGAACCCGCCGAGGTGTTCCATCAGGTGCTCGAGCACCGGTGGTACATGTCGCAAGCACGCGGGCGATCCGTTCCGCTGGCGGAGGTCGTGACGTCCTACATCGACGACGTCCTCAGCCACCGCCGCGACGAGGCGACCGTGATGGGACCGCCGACCGACACGATGTCGCTCTCGACCATCTCAGACGGTTCGGCCCCGGAGACCGGAGAGGTCCCGACCACCGACACGGATGCCGTGGACTGGCGCGACCTGGTGTGACGAAGACGACGACGGCGCCGCCCCGGAGGGACGGCGCCGTCGTCGTTCGGGTCAGTACCCGACCGTGAAGTTGTCGCGAGAGTGGCGCGAGTTCTCGATCTCGTCGAGCACGGCGACGGCGAAATCGGCGCCCGAGATGAACGAGTCTCCGTTGTCGTCGACGACGAGCACGTGCCCGCCGTCGCGGTAGTTCCCGGTGCGCTCGCCGGGCGCCCATGCACCGAAGCCGCCGGCCGGGTGCACGTAGAACCAGTCGCGGTCGGACGCGTCCGCCCGCAGATCCTCCAGGATGCCGATCGCCTCGGACGCCTCGGGCTTGTAGTCGTCGGTGAAACCGTCCGTGTCGATCAGGCGCGGGCCGCCATCCGCGACGAGAGAGCCGCCGGCGCCACCGACGACCCCGAGCCGGACGCTCTCGGGGAGCACGGACGTCAACTGGGCGATGGCCGGGCGGAGCTTGCCCAGCATGTCGCCGCGAGGGGCGACGGCCGAGACGACCACATCGACGCCGTCGAGTTCGGCGACCAGGCCGGGCACGTCGAGCACGGTGCCCTCGACATAGGTGGCACCGTCGACACGCTCGGAGGGAACCGAGCGAGCGACCGAGACGACCGTGTGGCCGCGGCGGACGGCCTCGGCGACGATGTGGCTACCGGCGTAGCCGGTTCCTCCGATGACGGCGATACGGGGCACGGGTGTTCCTTTCCTCCGGTCCGCACCCTCGCGCGGACGTCTTTGTTCAGCGTGCCGGTTCTCGGCGCCACCGGGAAGCCGGAACCCCGGTGTCGCACGGATTCACAGCAGGATCTGAAGCGGATTCTCGATACGTGCCACGAACGCGGCCAACCACTGCGCGGCCAGCGCGCCGTCGAGCACGCGGTGGTCGGCCGACAGGGTCACCGTCATCACCGTCGCCGAAGCGAGCGAGCCGTCGGACTCGACCACCGGACGCCGGGTCGCCGCCCCGACGGCGAGGATGCCGGCGTGCGGGGGGTTGATGATCGCGGCGAAGGATGTCGTGCCGTACATGCCGAGGTTGGAGACCGCGAAGGAGCCGCCCTCGAGTTCGTTCTGCTTCAGCCGCCCCTCGCGCGCACGCTCGGCGAGGTCGCGCACCGCGGCAGAGAGCTCTCCGATCGACAGACGGTCGGCGCCGCGGACCACGGGTGTCAGCAGGCCGCCGGGGACGGACACCGCCACCGCGATGTCGGCCGAGGCGAATCGGCGGGTGGCATCCGGTGTCCAGATCGCGTTGGCCTCGGGCACATCGCGCATCGCTCCCGCGACGGCTTTCACCACGAGATCGTTGACCGAGATGCGCTGCTCGCGCCCCTCGTTGATCTGGGCGCGCAGAGCCAGCAACGCGTCGACGCGGCAGTCCGCCTGCAGGTAGAAGTGCGGGACGGTGGACTTCGACTCCGTCAGCCGCCGCGCGATCGCACGCCGCATGCCGGTGTGCGGCACGTCTTCGTACTGTGCTCCGGTGGGATCGGGAGACGTCCCGGCGGGTGCGGCCGGTGCGGGGGTGGACGCCTGCGGCCGGGGTTCCGGGTGCCGCTCCCGGAGCGCCTGCGTCCACGCTTCGAGGTCGCGGCGGACGATGCGGCCCCGCGGTCCCGATCCCGGGACGTCGGTGAGGTCGATCCCGCGCTCGTGGGCGAGACGCCGCACGAGCGGCGAGGCGAAGAGACGCTGATCGCGGGGCGCGGCGTCCGCGGCCGAGGCGGGTGCGGACGCGGCCGGTGTCTCCGCCGGGGCCTGTGGGGCAGCCTCCGGTGCACCCTCGGAGGGTGCCGCTGCGGACTCCGCACCTTCCTCCGGGACGGCGGCGATGTCGGCGTCGGTGGGGTCGGCCGTCGCGGGCGCGGGTGCGCCGCCGGCGGCGGCGAGCGCCGCGTCGACGGTCTCCCCCTCCTCGGCGAGCACGGCGATCGGTACCCCGACGGCCGCGGCGTCCCCGGCGGGGAGCAGGATGCCGGCGAGCACGCCGGCACGCTCGGCCTCGTACTCGACGACGGCCTTCTCGGTCTCGATTTCGACGATCGCCTGTCCCGCGCGCACGGGACTGCCGACCTCGACGAGCCAGCTCTGGATCGCCGCTTCGGCGGCGCCGGTGGCGATCTCGGGCATGCGGACGACGACAGCCATCAGTGGATCCCTCCCGCCGCGCGCACCCGTTCCAGCCCGGCGACGACCTCCTCGGTGCGCGCGATGGCCGCTCGCTCCAGGACCTTCGAGATGCTGGGACTCGCTTCTCCGCCGGTGACCCGCTCGACCGGCTGATCCAGCCAGTCGAAGAACCGGCGCTGAATCTCGTCCGCGAGCCAGCCGCCGTACGACGGTCCGCGCGAGCCCTGCTCGACGATGAGGACGGCGTTGGTCTTGCGGATGCTCTCCCCGACGGTGTCCCAGTCCAGCGACGCCCGGTCGAGCCATCGCAGGTCGATGACCTCGGCATCCGTCCCGGTCTGCTCGACCGCTTCGAGGGTGTGTCCCACCATCGAGAGGTAGGTGAGCACGGTCACGTCGTTCCCCGGACGTCGGATGGCGGCGCGGCCCGGCGGGATGACGTAGTCGAGCTCGGTGTCGGGCACGCGGTCCGCCGTGCCGTAGAGGTCGACGTGCTCGATCACGAGCACCGGGTCCTCGAGGGCGAGGGCGGCGTTCATCAGCCCGACGTAGTCGGCCGCCGTCGAGGCGGCGACGATGCGCCATCCCGCCTGGGTCGCGAAGATGCCGGCCGGGTCCATGAGGTGCTGCGAGCCGTAGCCCGAACCCATCGCGACCTTGGTACGCAGCACGAGCGGGACGGTGTTGTTGTCGCCGAACATGTGCCGGGCCTTGCCGACCTGGTTGAACACCTGATCGGCGGCCACCCACATGAAGTCGGGGTACATGAACTCCACGACGGGACGGAACCGACCGTCCATCGCGATGCCGCCCGCGGCGCCGAAGAAGCCGTTCTCGCTGATCGGCGTGCCGATGACGCGGTCGGGTCCGTACTTCTCGGCGAGCCCCTTGGTCGCTCCGTTCGTGCCGCCGCCGAGCCGGTGCACGTCTTCACCGAGGACGATGATGCGGGGATCCTCCCCCATCCGGCGGTCCATGGTCTGGGCGACGGCATCGACGAACTTCACGTCGCGCCAGGAACCCGTCCACTCGGCGGGCTCGGCCGCCGTGAGGGCGTCGAGCTCAGAGGCATCCCCCCGGATGCCGGTGTCCACGACCGCCGGATCGGGCCACAGCTGCGGACGGATACGGCGCCGGCCGGGGCGGTCGGGATCCGGCTCGACGACCGCCGACACCGACTGCGCGACGGCCGCCACCGCCTGCTCGCGCACCGCGGCGGCTTCGGCGTCGTCGAGGAGGCCGAGTCGGCGCATCTCCGACGCCATCCGCTCGAGCGGATCGCGCGCGCGCCACTGCCCCTCTTCGTCCTTGGTCCGGTAGCCGAAGGCACTCCCCGGGTAGGGGCCGTTCTGGTGGAAGAAGCGGTAGACCTCGGCCTCGACGATGGCGGGGCCCTCCCCCGCGCGCATGCGGTCGAGCGCTTCGCCCATCGCGAGGTGGACGGCAAGGGGATCCATGCCGTCCACCCGCCACGCGGGGATCGAGAAGCCCTGCCCGCGCACCGAGAAGCGGGTGTCGGCGCTCGCCTCGTCGGCACGGGTCGATACCGCGTAGAGGTTGTTCTCGATGAAGAACGCGACAGGAAGCTTCCACGTCGACGCGAGGTTCATGGACTCGAGAACCGACCCGATCTGGCTCGATCCGTCTCCGAAGTAGTTGATCGACACGTCCGACGTTCCGGCGTGCTTCTGGGCCCACGCGTGCCCCGTGGCCAACGGCGCGCCGCCGCCGACGATCGCGTTCGTGCCGAGCGCGCCCGCTTCGAGCCACTGCAGGTGCATAGAGCCCCCGCGTCCGCCGGAGAAGCCCGAGGCGAGGCCGAGGATCTCGGCGAGGGTGCGGTCCAGGAGCGTCTGCACGTCCGGGGTGACGAGCGAGGCGGGATCCAGCACTCCCCCGGAGACGTACGTCAACGTCTTGGCCAGGAACTGGTGATGTCCGCGGTGGGAGCCGTTGACCGCGTCGGCGGGACGCAGGTCGACGATGGAGCCGACCGCGCCGCCCTCCTGGCCGATGCTGGAATGCGCGGGGCCGTGGACGAGGCCCGCGCCGGCCAGGTCGAGCACGGCCTCCTCGAACGCCCGGATCAGGTGCAGCTGGCCCAGCATCGTGCCCAGGAGCGCGGGGTCCGCGGCTTTCCAGTCCGCCGTGGTCGTCTCCAGTTGCGCCCATTCGACACCGGTGTTCAACCGTTTCCGCTTCGCCATGTCGCTCCTCACGCGTCGTTGCGTCGATCTATACAGACGTTCACCCACACTGTACGATCACATTGTTGCCAAAACAAGGTGTTCTCCGCCGCGGTACGCTTCACAGGCGGTTTCAGCGCCGTGAATGGATCCAATGGAGGATGTGCGATGGGACTTCCGGGGCTGCGTGGCAGCGACCACATCGGTTTCACGGTTCCTGACCTCGACGAGGCGGAGGCGTTCCTGGTGGGGGTCCTCGGCGCCGAGCCGGTGTATACGCTTCCCGGCCGCAGCGGAGAAGGCGACTGGATGACGCGGCAGCTCGGCGTCCACCCGCGCACGCGCATCCGCGAGATCCGCTTCTACCGCCTCGGCATGGGCACCAACCTGGAGGTCTTCGCGTACGACGCCGCCGACGGACAGGCTCCTCCCCCGCGCAACAGCGACATCGGTGGGCACCACCTCGCGCTGTACGTCGACGACCTGGATGCCGCGGTCGCCCACCTCCGCGCGCACGGCGTCGAGGTGATGGGGGATCCGGTGATCAGCGGCGCGGCCTCGACGGGACAGCGATGGATCTACTTCCGCGCACCGTGGGGGATGCAGTTCGAGCTCGTCAGCTTCCCCGAGGGCAAGGCGTACGAACGCACCGCGTCCACGCTTCTCTGGCACCCCGCGAGGCCCGCCGAGTGACCGGGCTGCTCCGCGTCCCCCGGGATCACGGCAGCGCCGGGGCGGGAATCGCCGACACTCTTCGCGACGAGATCCTGCGCGGCATCCATCCGCCCGGCGCCCGTATCCGGCAAGAAGACCTCGCCACCCGACACACCACGAGCCGGATCCCGGTGCGCGAAGCGCTGCGCATCCTCGAGGCGGAGGGACTGGTCACCCGCGTCGCCAACGCCGGCGCCTGGGTGTCGCGCTTGACGCTGGACGAGTGTCAAGAGCTGTACCTGGTACGCGAGCGCGTCGAACCGGTGCTCCTGGCGATCAGCGCACCGCTGCTGTCGACGGCCGACCTCGACGACCTGGACGACCTGGCCGAGCGGATGGAGGACGCGGATGCCGAGGACTTCCTGCGCCACGACCGGGCCTTCCACTTCCTCACCTACGCTCCCGCCCGCACGGTGATGCTCGGCGAGACGGTGGTGGGCCTGTGGAACCGGACGCACCACTACCGCCGCGCCTTCGTCACCGCGGCCCACGCCCGGCACGACGGCGCGGCGCATCACGATCACCGACTGCTGGTCGCGGCACTGCGTCGCGGTGACGCCGACGAAGCGGCCCACGTGCTCGAGCGGCACATCCGACGCACGCGCATCGAACTCGAGCGGCATCCGGAGATCTTCGCGAACGAGCCGCCGGTCAGGTGATGCGCCAACCCCGGTCGACGTACAGGTTGGTCGCCGAGACGCCCTCGTTGTGCAACAGGAAGCGGGTGGCATCCACCACGTCCCGCATGGTCGCGAGTTCCCCACCCGGCGTCCGCGACGAGTAGCCGTCCAAGACTCCCGCGGGCTTCCCCGCCCAGAACGGGCTGTCGCCGATGATGCCGGGATGCAGAGCGTTCACGCGCAGGGGCGCGAGCTCCAGCGCCAGGGCCGTCGTGAGCCCCTCGACACCCCCGTTGATCGTCGACACCGTGATCGATCCGGGGTACGGGGCGTCTTTCGCCCTGCCGCCGAAGAGGACGATCCCGGTCGACCGCGACGGCACGAGCCGGTCCAACAGCGTGTGCACGGTCTCGGTATACCCGACGAGCTTGAGGGTCACCAGGCGCCGGGCGCGGGCGATGTCATAGTCGCGCACGGTGTTCGCGTCGCGCTCGATCGCGGCGAGGACGAGGCCGTCCAGTTCGCCCACGTCGGCGAGCGCCGGAGCGATGTCCTCAGGCTCCGAGATGTCGACCGCGATGCCGCGGACGTTGGGCCCGATCTCGCGCGCGATCGCCTCCGCGGCCACGGCGTCGCGACCGGTGAGCGTCACCTCGTGCCCGTCGGCGGCGAGCGACGCGACGATCTCCCGCCCGATGCCGGACGTACCCCCGACCACCAAATACCTGCGGCTCATGCCGCACCTTCCTCTCGTTCATCGTCGGATGCCGGCAGCAGTCCGCGCCGAGTGACTTCCGCCGCGGCGCCCCAGTCGAGGCGCGCGAGGTCGGGTTCGGCCAAGGCGCGCTCGAACACGGCGGTCAATGCGGCGAGCGTGGGCAGGTGCGTCCCGGTCTCACCCGCGATCTCTGCGCTCAGCCGGAGGTCTTTGTACCCCAGTGCCACATCGAACCCCGGCGGGTCGTACGCCTGCCGGGCGATCATCCCGCCATAGCCGCTGTACACCACCCCACCGAACAGCGTCGAGGTGAGGATCTCGACGAACAGGCCGGGGTCGACGCCGCGCGCTTCGACGAGGGCGACGGACTCACCGATCGCCTGGATGGCGTGGATGATGTCGTAGTTCACCGCGATCTTCACGGCGTTCGCGGTCGACGGCTCGGCGCCGAGCGGCCACAGGCGCGCGGCGAAGAGCTGCAGGAACGGCTCGACCTCGGCAACGTCGCCGGGCGCCCCCGCGACGAGGACGTTGAGCTTGCCCTCCGCCGCAACGGTCGGCCGCCCGAGCACGGGCGCGGCGACGTACCGGGCGTCGACGGCCGCGAACCGCCGCTGCAGCTCCCCCGCCTCCGCGGGGCTGATCGACGCCATGTTCACGTGGACGCCGCCGGTCGTGGATGCCACGGACTCGGCATCCAGGACGGCGAGCGCCGCGGGGCCGTCGGCGAGCATCGAGAACGACACCGGGTGCGCGAGCGCCTCGCGCGGCGTCGCGCAGGCCACGGCCCCGACCGCGACGAGGTCGTCGACCGGCCCGCGCGAGCGATTCCACACGTGCACGTCGTGCCCCGCCCCGAGCAGGCGGCGAGCCAGGGCCGCTCCCATCGAGCCGAGACCGAGGAAACCGACCGACGCCATCACGCCTCCCCGCGGCCCCAGGTCGTGTTCAAGTGCGACTGCGAGTCGCGCTGGTTGTTCAGCGGCCCGCCCACGGCGATGTAGCGGGGACCGGCGATCAGCAGTTCCTCGGCGGGGAACTTCGTGATCACCTCGCAGCCGGTGGCCGTGACGACGACCTCCTCCTCGATGCGGGCCGCACCCCACCCGTCGGCCGAGGGCCAGTACGTCTCGAGGGCGAAGACCATGCCCTCCTTCAGTTCCTCCGGGTGGTCGAACGACACCAGGCGCGAGAAGATCGGCTTTTCCCAGATCGACAGGCCCACGCCGTGACCGTACTGCAGGGCGAACGCCGCCTCTTCGTCGGCGAATCCGAACTCCTGCGCGGTCGGCCACACCGAGACGATGTCGGCGGTCGTAGCTCCCGGACGCACGAGGGCGATCGCCCGGTCCATGTACTCGCGGGCCCGCGTGTAGGCGTCCTTCTGCTTGGTGCTGGCCGAGCCGACCGCGAACGTCCGGTAGTAGCAGGTGCGGTAGCCGTTCCAGCTGTGCAGGATGTCGAAGAACGCGGGGTCGCCCGGCCGGATGAGCCGGTCCGAGAACACGTGGGGGTGGGGCGAGCACCGCTCGCCCGAGATCGCGTTGACGCCCTCGACGTACTCGGAGCCGAGGTCGTAGAGGGTCTTGGCCACGAGCCCCACGGCCTCGTTCTCGCGGACACCGGGGCGCAGGAACCGGTACAGGTCTTCGTACGCGGCATCCACCATCGACGCCGCCTGCGTCAGCAGACGGATCTCGTCATTCGTCTTGATGCGTCGCGCCTCCATGAAGACCTGTTGCCCGTCGACCACCTGGATGCCGACCTTCTGCAGCGCGAACAGGATCGGCAGCTCGATGACGTCGACGCCGAGCGGCTGGTCGGCGACCCCGAACTTCTCCAGCTCGCGCTTGATCTTGCGGGCGACCTCCTCCGCGATGCCGGCGTCGGGCGGGAAGGCGCCCCGGAGGGTCGAGATACCGGCGCGGGCGCCGGACTCGAGCCGGGGCCGCTTGGTTCCCTCGTGCGGCGCGTGCGGGTCGGCATCCATCTCGGACGAGGTGACGTCCAGCCAGGGGTTGTACAGCGCGTGGTGCTTGGCCGCCGACCCGAAGTCCCACGAGATGGGGTCGGTGTTGCGCGTCAGCAGCGAGAAGCGGATCAGTTTGTCCATCGCCCACGTGCCGATGTGGGTCGCGGTCATGTAGCGGATGTTGGAGAAGTCGAACGCGAGGACCGCACCGAGGTCCGAGCGTTCGAGTTCGGCCTTCACGCGAGCGAGGCGCTCATCGCGGAGCCGGTCGAAGTCGACCCGGGCCTCCCAGTCGACGCCGTTGGTGCCCGTGGTTCCGGTGTTCTTCATAATGGCCTTTCCGAGGTTCGAGGGGTTCCGGGAGGGGTGCGTGGGCCGGCGGTTCAGCCGGTCCGCACCCTCGACGAGCGACCACGGCGCACGAGCACCATGACGAGGGGGACGACGGCGGCGAAGAGCACGAAGGCGCCCTGGATCCAGTACTGCCACGACAGGCCGAGCGACAGGAACGCGAGGGCGCTCGTCACCGTCTGCAGCAGCACGCCGGCGGCGGCGACGGCGAGCGCCGAGCCCGACCCGCCGAAGATGCTCGCGCCGGCGATGACGACCGCCGTCACCGACGTGAGGGTCAGGGCCTGCGCCGCGTTGGCGTCACCGATGCCCGAGCGCGAGTACACCGCCAGTCCGGCGAGCGCGGCGAGCCCACCGGCGGTGACCGAGGCGAGCAGACGCGTGCGCGGCACACGGACGCCCATGCGGTTGGCCTTGACGGGGTCGGAGCCGGCCGCGCGCAGTGCGCGTCCCCCACGGGTGCGCTGGATGACGAACCACATCGCGACGGCGATCACGATCGCCAGCGCCAGGATCACCGGCACTCCCGCGACGGCGAGCCCGAGGGTCGTGAGCACGTCGGCGCGGGCGGCGCCGCCCGGGCTGGGGCGGAGCACCTGCGCGACCCCGAGGACAGCGATGGAGCTGACCAACGTGGCGATGACCGGGGGCAGCGACAGCCGTGTCACCAGTAGGCCGTTGATCAATCCGACGACGGCCCCGGCCGCGAGCGCCAGCACCAGGCCGACGAGGAACAGACCGATGCCCTGCTGCGCGAAGAACGACAGCACCACGGCCGAGAGTGCGGTCACCGACCCGATGCTCAGATCGATGCCTCCGGTCATGACGACCACGAGCTGCGCGAGACCGACGAGGATGAGCACGCTTGCCGCGGCGAGCAGCTGACTGATGCTGAGGGGGCTCAGGAACGCCGAGGACACGAACGACGTGATGACCGACAGCGTCACCGCCAACCCCAGCAGCACGACCGCCTGCGTCTCGCCGGCGAGGATGCTGCGCGAGCGGGAGCGGCGCGCCTTGACGGCGATCTCCACGGACGCCGTCTCCGACGACAGCACCGCCGCGCCGGTGATGGCCCGCTCGTCGACGTCGTCGCCGATGAGAGTGGTCTGGACGCGGCCGCGCGAGAAGACCACGACCCGGTCGCACAGGCCCTCCAGCTCCACGGCGTCGGTGGAGAGGACGACGACGGCGACGCCGGAGGCGGCCATCTCGCGCAGGAACGCGTAGATGTCCACGCGGGCACCGGCGTCGACGCCCTGGGTCGGGTCTTCGACCAGGAGGACCTTCGGGTCGCCGAGGCGCCCGCGGGCCAGGAGCACCTTCTGCTGATTGCCGCCGGACAGGGCCGAGACGGGCACTTCGAAGTGGGGCGTCTTCACCGCGAGGCCGTCGACACCCTCGCGGGTCAGCTCGTACTCGCGGCGTCGTCGGACGAAGCCCCCCGGCATCGCGGCCTTCAGGGCACCGGCGACGGCGTTCTCGCGGATCGACATCTTGCCGAACATGGCTTCGCCGATGCGATCGCCCGGCAGGAACACCACTCCCGCGGCAGCCGCGGCCCGGCGCGACCGTGTCGGGATCTCGTGGCCGTTCACGAGGATCCGGCCGCCCGTCGCTCCGTCGCCGGCGATGCCGCGCAGGACGCGGCGCTGTCCGTTCCCCTCGACGCCGGCCAGACCGATGATCTGCCCGGGGTACACCGAGAACGACACGTTGTCATAGCCGGGACCGCTGAGTTCCAGCACTTCGAGTGCGGGCGCATCGGATGCCGAGGGCGCAGCGGGTTTGTCGGGGAACGTCGTCTCCAGCGAGCGGCCGACGATGAGCTCCACCACCTCGTCGGCAGTGAAGTCGGCCACCAGGCCCCGCCCGACGACGCGACCGTCGCGCAGCACCGTGAGGTCGTTGCCGATCTCCATCACCTCGGGGATGCGGTGCGTGATGTAGACGATCGCCACGCCTTCCGCGAGCAGACTGCGCACCTGGGCGAACAGCCACGCGGTCTCCTCGGGCCCCAGCGCCTCGGTCGGTTCGTCGAGGACGAGCACACGAGGATCGGATGCCAGCGCGGCCGCGATCTCGACCAGGTGGGCCTCGCGCAGCGAGAGCGACGACACCTGCGCGTGGGGATCGATCTTCAGCGACAGCTTCTCGAAGTGAGCCGCCACCCACGCGGCCGCCGTTCGGCGCGAGGGGCGCTTGCTCGCGGGAAGCAGGAGGAGCACGGCATCCACCACGCTGAGCGAGGGCGCGAGGGCCGGGACCTGGTACACGATCGCCAGGCCGGCCTCGCGCGCTTCGGCGGGACGGATGCGGTCGAACTCCCGCCCGGCGAGGCCGATGGTGCCCGAATCCGGCACCACCGACCCCGCCGCGATCCCCACGAGGGTGGACTTTCCGGCGCCGTTCTCGCCCAGCACGGCGTGCACGCGACCGGCGGCGATGTCGACCGAGACCGCGTCCAGCGCGGTGACACCGGGGTAGGTCTTGGTGATGCCCGAGAGAGTGAGTGCGGATGCCACGGTCGTGGGGGTCTCGTTCATCAGCCGAAGAGCTTCGTGATCTCGTCGGCCGTCAGCAGCGTCGACGGCGTGGCGTCCGACGGGGCGGAGGACAGGCAGGCCTCTTCCGGGGTGATGGCCCCGGACGCGGATCCCGTGGAGTCCTCGAAGAGCGCGAGCTCGTACAGCGAGGGCTCGACGTTCTGCGCGCCGAACTTCGCGGCGAGCGCCTTGCGCAGCGCCACGCGGCCGATCCACGTGCGCGACGAGACGGTGGCCAGCTCGTAGTCCGGGTTCGCGGCCTTGAGGTCGGCGAAGCCGCAGCTGAGGGAGTTGTCGTCGGTCGAGGTGAGGATCGGCAGGGGCTGTCCGGCCGCCTCGTAGGCGCGGATGACGCCGGAGGCGGAAGCGCCGTAGTCCGCGATGATCGCGTCGATGGGCGTGCCCTGAGAGAGGACACCCGCCATCGCCTGCTGCGCCTGAGCGGGATCCCAATTGGTCCAGATCGGCTCTTCGTTCACGAGGGTGATCTGCGGGTTGGCGTCGAAGACCTCCTTTGCGCCGGCGAACTCCTGCGTGGACACGAGCGCCCCCGAAGGACCACCGAAGAAGACGACGTTGCCACCGGCGTCGCCGAGCTGGTCGACGATCCACTGCGCCTTGGACTTGCCCACGAACTGAGGAACCTGGTCGGTGTAGTCCAGGTAATCCGTGCCGGCGGTTCCCTGCGGGTCGGAGGCGAAGTTCACCACGATCGAGCCGGCCTGGGTGGCCTGCCGGATCGCGGGGAGGTGCGCCTCACCGGGTCCCGCGTCGGGGATGACGAGGATGATGTCGGTGCCCTTGGCCGCGAGGCTCGTGATGCCCGAGGTGGTCGCCTCGAGGTCGCCGCGTCCGGCGATGAACTCCACGCCCGAGATCGCGTCGCACTTGGCCGCTTCGCTCTCGATTTCGGCGAGCACGGTCTGCGACCACGTGTTGGTGCCGTAGCCGTCGACGACGCCGACCGACACCGGCTCACCGTCGGCGGGGCAGATGTCGGCGATGTCCGCGAACTGATCGACGGTGCCGACGGTTCCGGCGGCGATGTCGGCGGTGAGGTTGTTGGCGCCCTCGGCGCTGCCTCCGGCGCTGTTGGTCGAGGAACAGCCGGCGAGGACGAGCGCGCCGAGCGCGATGACGGCGACTCCTGTTCGCCGTGCGGGTGCTGTGGTGATCATGGGGTACTCCTCTTCGAGTGGGTGATCGGGTATGCAGGGACGTGGGTGGGCGTGACGGGTCGCCCGTCGACCCGTGGGCCGCGGTGTTCGGAGGGCCGGTTCAGGCTCCGGGACGCCGTCTCATGAGATTCCGGATACGTGACGTGGTGCCTCCCAGCTGCAGCTGGGCGACGATCCCGACGCCGATGATGAGCGCCTGGACGATGTTCTGCACGGCGGTGGCCTGCGTGAACGTCTGGACCAGCTGCGTGAGCTGGGCGAGGAAGAGAGCGCCGAGCGCGGTGCCGACGACACTCCCCCGGCCGCCCGTGAGGGCGGTACCGCCGAGGACGACCGCGGCGATCGAGGGCAGCAGGTAGTCGTCGCCCGCGGTCAGCGTGGGGGTGCGCAGGAGTCCCGCGAGCAGCACGCCACCGGCGGCGGCGAGACCCGCCGAGAGCACATACGCCACGATCGTGTAGCCGCGTGTGCCGATGCCGAGATTCGCCGCGCTGCGGGGGTTCTCCCCGACGAGCTCGAAGCGGCGGCCGAGCCGCGTCAGCTTCAGCACGATGTGCACCGCGAGGGTCAGCGCGACCGCGAAGAAGACGAGGACCGGGATGCCGCCCCACCGGCTGAGCGCGAACTGGTTCAGCGCGTCGGGGCTCTGGGTCGCGAAGCCCCCGGAGACGGCCTGGACGGTACCGATCATCAGCGCGTTCACCGCGATGGTGACCACGAGGGGCGGCAGACCGAAGAGCGTGATGACCAGGCCGCTGGCGAGGCCGAACGCGGCGGTCGCGACGATGGCGGCCACGATCGCGGCGGGAAGCCCCAGGGCGTCGTCTCCGCCGAATCGGGCGACGATCAAGGCGCCCAGGGTCACCGCGCCGGGAATCGACAGGTCGAGGCCGCCCTGCTGGATGACGAGGGTCTGTCCGATGGCGACGATGGCGATGAGGGCCGCGAACGGCAGCATCGACACGATCGCGGTCGGTCCAACGCTGCCCGGCGCGATGAGGGGGCTCACCAGGAACAGCGCGGCCACCGCGATGAGCGCGCGGGTGCCGGGCCAGGCGAGCACCATCCGCGCCGTGGGACCGTGGTCCTTCGGCGCGATGCGGGCGGGAGCGGCGAGACCGATCATGCCGTCACCAGTGTGGGGTGCCAGGTGCCGTCGAGCCGGGCCTCCGGCATCTGTCCGAGCAGGTACGAGCGGGATGCCTCGGCATCCGCCTTCAGCCGGGCGAGGTCGACTCCGACCAGCTCGCCGTCCTTCTTCACTCGTCGTCCCTGCACGAACACGTCGCGGACGAGACCCGGGTGGGCCGAGTAGACGAGGCTCCCGATCGGGTTGTTCAGCGGGGTCAGGGCGAGCGAACGATCGTCGAGCACGACGATGTCGGCGGCCTTGCCGACGGCCAGCGATCCCGTCGTCTCGGCCAGCCCCGCGGCGTGCGCGCCGTCGATCGTGGCGAACTGCACGACGTCGGCGCACGTGAGGCTGATGCGCTCGAGCACTTCGCCGGTGTCGACCGACGGCGCGTTGTCGAGCGCCCGCTGCATGCCGATGGCCGTGCGCATCGTGGCGAACATGTCGCCGCCGTTGGAGCTGCAGACGTCGATCGAGAACGTCGGGCGGATGCCCGCGCGCAGCAGACGACCGGTGGCGGGGAACCCGTGCCCCATCTGCATCTCGACGTCGGGCGCGACCGAGGCGGTTCCGCCGCTGTCGGAGATGAGGCGCAGCTCGTCGTCGCTGAGCGTGCAGCAGTGCACGTAGGTGATGCGGTCCGAGAGCAGGCCGTCGGCGTTCATCTTGTGGATGGGTCCGGACTTGCCCCAGTATCCGTCGCCCGCGTGCATCGTGACGCGCAGATCGAGGTCGGCGGCGAGGCGGAAGTCCAGGACGTTCACCTCGGGCGTGACGAACTGGGGTCCGCGCAGAGCGAGGGCCATGGTCACCAGTCCGTCGCCGGAGGAGAAGTGCTCGTCGCGGACGCGTCGCGCGTCGGCGGGGTGCGGGTTGGCCGACGGGAGGCTCCCCCACTGCTCGGCACCGCCGCCGTGCGCGAAGACCGCCCGCATGCCCGTGTCCTTGAGCGCCGCGACCGCCGCATCGGCGTGCTCGGGCGTGGCGAGGTTGTGGGACCAGTCGACCAGGGTGGTGATGCCGGAGTCCAGCGCTTCGAGGGCGCCGAGGTAGTTGCCGGTGTAGGTATCCTCGGGGCGGAAGTGCTTGCTGAGTCCGGTGTGGAGCCCGGCCAGGTACTCCGTCAGCGACCAGTCCGACGCGAGGTTGCGAACGACCGACTGCCAGGTGTGACGGTGGGTGTCGACGAAGCCCGGGTGCACGATGCGCCCGCGGACATCGATGACCTCGGCGTCCGCGGCATCCAGGCCCTGGCCGATGGCCTCGATCGTTCCGTCTGCACCGATCAGGATGTCGGTGTCGGTGAGGACCTCGCCGGGCCGGACCGCGGTGATGACGGTCCCTCCCCGCAGCAGCGTGCGCGTGCTCATGTCGTGGTGACTCCCTCGTCGAACCGGAGCGTCGTCGCGCCGGTGATGTGCGTTGTTCGGATGCTAGAAAGTGTGACTGAACATGTCAAGTATTTGTTATCACTCCGTAGTCCTACGTCCAGCGTCGCTGAATTCACGCGCGCTCCCGATACAGCGGGATGTCGATGGGAGGCTGCGGGATGAACGACCCCGCTCCCCCCATCCGGTCGTACAGGTACTCGTGCGAGCGCTCGAGCGTGGCGGCCGCCGCCCCGACGTCGACGTGCGTCAGGAGGCCGCCGCGCTTGACGATCCGCCCGTCCACGAGCACCGTGTCCACGCAGCCGGCGTGCGCCTGCGACACCACGGCCCCGGTCGGGTCGGCGCGGTTCCACCCGACCTGGCTGATCCCCGACATGTTCACCAGGACGATGTCCGCACGTTTACCCGGGGTCAGCGAGCCGACGAGGTGATCGACGCCGGCCGCACGCGCCCCGTTGAGAGTGACCCAGCGCAACGCGTCGCGCGTCGTCCACGACATCGCCTGCGGCGCGCGCATCACGGCGTACTCGGGTTCGTCGGCGCGATAGCGCGACGCCTGCAGCACGAGGCGACTGTGCGAGATCATGTCGCCCCCGTTCCCCGAGACGCAGTCGATCCCGAGGCTGGGCCCGGGCGTGTGAGCCGTGACCTCAGCGATCGCGGGATACCCCATCCCCATCTGCATCTCGGTCTCGGCACAGACCGAGACGGTCACCCCGCTGCCGTCGAGCAGCGCCCACTCGTGGGGGGTGTTGAAGGTGCAATGCACGAGGAGCAGGTCGTCGGCGAGCAGCCCGTGCGCATGAAGCACCTCCACGTCCTGGAAGAGCTGGCGGACCATGACCTGATTGGCGTGGAAAGTGATCCGCGCGCCGAGCTCACGCGCCAGTCGGAACTCCGCCGCCACGTCTGCGACGGGCGCGATGGCCAGCTCCTGCGGCGCGATCCCGAAACGCAGCAATTGGTCCTCGCTGGAGAAGTATTCCTCGCGGATCCTCTCGGCCAGCAGCGCGCGCGTGGCGAGAGCCGCCGGGTCCGCCCCGGCGTGCGACCCGCCGCGGGACTGGCTCCAGGTGTTCGTCGTGATGGGCGTGAGGCCGTGGGCGTAGAGCGCCCGGATGCCGGCATCCCGAAGCCCCGTCACGGCCGCGTGCGCGCCGTCCGGGTCGAGGATGTTGTGGCAGTAGTCGACGATCGTCGTGATGCCGGAGTTGAGCGCGTCGAGGGCGCCGACGTAGTTGCCGGCGTACATGTCGTCCGCGCGGTACAGCGGCGCCATGTGCAGCCGGATGCCCCTCAGGTAGTCGGGGATGTTGCCGTCGGCGAGGATCCCGCGCAGCGCCGTCTGCCACGTGTGACGGTGGGTGTCGACCATCCCGGGGATGGCGATCATGTCGCGCCCCTCGATGACGGTGGCGTCCGACACCGCGATGTCGGGGCGGATCTCACGGATGACACCGTCCTCGATCAGGATGTCGGTCCGGGCGAGGTCGCCCAGATCGTCGTCGACGGTGGCCGCCGCCACGTCACGGATGAGTGTGCGCATGCTCGCTCCCTCGCGATCCGTTCGGGTCTTCCTCGACCCGACGTTGTGCTGAACTACACACGAATGTACAGTCGCAGCAAGATTTGTAAAGCCTGAGCGCACATACCGCCGGTCAAGGAGGACCCATGGGCCAGAAGAATCCCCGCATCGCCGTGCTCGGCACCGGCGCGCAGGGCGCAAGCATCGGGGCGGACCTCGTCCGTGCCGGTCTCGACGTCACGTACATCGAGCAGTGGCCGGCGCACGTCGAGGCCATGCGCGCGCGCGGGATCGAAGTGCGTCTGCCCGACGAGACCCACGTCACGCCCGTCCACGCCCTGCATCTGTGCGAGGTGGCGACCCTCCGCGAGCCCTTCGACATCGTCTTCATCGTCGTCAAGGCGTACGACACCCGCTGGGTCGCCGAGCTGATCGCCCCGTACGTCGCGGAGGACGGGTTGGTCGTGGGCCTGCAGAACGGGATGACGCAGGATGCCATCGCGGCCGCCGTCGGCGCGCACCGCACCATGGGCGCCGTGATCGAGGTCGCGTCGAACATGTTCGAACCCGGCATCGTGAACCGGCAGACACCCGTCTCGGGCTCATGGTTCGCCGTCGGTGCTTACGACGACAGCGCCCGCGGGCGAGAGCCCGAGGTGCAGGCGGTCCTCTCCCATACCGGACGCGTCGACATCTCGCCCGACATCCGCTCGTCCAAGTGGATGAAGCTGGTCGCCAACGCCGGTGAACTCGTCCCCTCCGCGATCCTCGACCTCCCCCTGGCCCCCGCGGTGGCACTCCCCGGCGTGCACGACTTCATGATCGAGTGCGGCAAAGAGGCCGCGCGCGCCGCGCTCGCCGACGGCAGCCGGCTCATGCCGATCTTCGGGCTCTCCGAGGACGCCGTGACCGACCCCGACCGTTACGCGGCCGACCTCCTCGGCGCCGTGCTCGACAGCTTCTCCCTCCCCGACACCAAGACGACGGTCCTGCAGGACTGGATGAAGGGTCGACACGCGGAGTACGAGGAGGTGAACGGGCTCGTCGTATCCGTGCTCGCGGCCGCGGGGCAGGAAGCGCCGTACAACGCGCACACCGTTCGCCTCGCGAAAGAGATCGAGGCGGGACGGATGCCCCGCTCCGCAGCGAACGTCGATGCCCTCCTCGACGTCGTCGTGAACGGATGAGGCGTCACCGTGTTCAGGCGCGGCGCACAGGATGTGCGCGGGCAGGCCGGTAGCGTGGTCCCTCGACGGGCGGTCTCCCGGTGATCGGGATCACCGCCCTCGGACGAGGAGGCGCGGACATGACCGACGACATCGGCCAGCGACTGCGTGACGCGCGGCTGCAGCGCGGGATGAGTCTGCGCAGCGTCGCGAGCTCGCTGGGCGTGTCGGCGAGCCTGATCTCCCAGGTGGAGACGGGAAAGACGCAGCCGTCCGTGTCGACGCTGTACGCGATCGTGACGCATCTGGGCATCTCCATCGACGAGCTGCTCGGGGTGTCCGCGACCGCTCCCACCGAGACGACGGTTCCCTCACCCGCGCCGACATCGTCCGACCCCACCGTGCAGCACGCGGCCGACAACGCCGTCCTCGACATGGAGAACGGCGTGCGGTGGGAGCGCCTGGCCGCCGGCGCGGGACCGGCCGACGCTCTGCTCGTCACCTATCAGCCGGGTGCCTCCAGCTCCGTGGAGGGCAAGATGATGCGCCACGCGGGCATGGAGTACGCCTATCTCCTGGAGGGCGAGCTGACCCTGCGCCTGGAGTTCGACACCTTCACCCTCCGGCCGGGCGACAGCCTGCACTTCGACTCGATCCGCCCCCACCTGTACGTCAACCAGAGCGATCAGATCGCTCGCGGCATCTGGTTCGTCGTCGGACGCCGCGAGCACAATCAGGCCATGCCGTCGGCGGGGCAGCTCGGCACGCCCCGCGAGACGATCGAGTCCGCGGTCGACGTCCTGCGCGCGATGGACGACCTCGGCCGCTGACGCCCTCAGCGCACCGCGCCGTGTCGCGCCACGCGCCGCCGTGTCGCGGTCGGGTCGATCACGGTCTTGATCTGGCGCGACCCTCCGCGGGTCAGGGGGCCGAGCGCCCCCTCCGCGACCTCGTCGAGAGGGAGCACCTCGTCGGCGACGTCGGACCAGTCCGCCCGGGCCGCCAGCAGCTCCACCGCGCGCGGAAGATCGGCCGCGATCGCGTGAGCGACGGTGCCGACGATCGTGTACTCGCGCAACGTCCACGCTCCCAGAGGGACGGGGATGTCCTCGCGCTGAATGCCGACGGGAACGAGCACCGCGCCCGGGAGGGCCGCGTCGACGACCTCGTCCCATCCGGCCCGAGACCCGCTCACCTCGAACAGGACGTCGGCCTCGCGCCCCGCAGACCTCAGCTCAGCGGCGACGGAGCTCTCCCCGGCCGTCAAGGTGCGTTCGGCTCCGAGTGCGCGGGCGAGAGCGAGTCGGCTCTCGGAGCGGTCGACCGCGAGCACCCGGGCACCGACGGACGCGGCGGCGTACGTCAGGAAAGCGCCGATCCCTCCCACACCGACGACCACGGCGTCCTGCCCCTCCGAGAGCCCGCTCCGCGCCACCGCGTGCACCGCGATGGCCATCGGCTGCGCGAGCGCGAGCGTGTCGGATGCCAGCCCCCACGCCGAGACATCCTGCACCGTGCCCGCCGGGACGCGCACGAACTCCGCGAGTCCCCCGTCCACCTGCAGTCCGGCCGTGCGATAGCGGCGGCACAGGTTGGTCCGGCCCGCACGGCACGGCTTGCACTCACCGCACGAGATCCCGGCGCCGCACACCACCTGCGCGTCGAGCGGAAGATCCACGCCCTCGCCGACGGCCTCGACGGTCCCGGTGAACTCGTGACCCAGCACGACCGGCAGATGCGTGAGCACGGGACCGCGGGAGTACTCGGTGGCATCCGACCCGCACACCCCGCACCCCGTCACCCGGACGAGGACCTCGCCGGGACCGGGGACGGGCACCGGCCGGCTCTCGACGCGCAGGTCCCCCGGCCCGTAGAGCACGGCCGCCCGCATGACGGTCACAGGGCGGTCCCGTCGGGAACCTCGAGCTGCGCCGCCTGGCGGTCCTCGATCATCCGGGACAGGTGGGCGTCGTACACCGCCGCGTGCGCCGGGGAGTCCAGGTACGCAGCGAGCGCCTGCTCATCGTCGACGAGAGCGACGACGGCGTAGTCCGCGGGGCTCGGTCGAAGGCGCAGATTCACGCCGCACCGGTATCCGCGCAGGACCGGCAGCCCCGCCGCCATGTCCTCGAGCGCTTCGGTCAGAGCCTCCACCTCCTCGGGGGTGACCTCAGACCTCCACGTGAACAGGGCGGCGTGCAGGATCATCCGGTCTCCTCAGTCCTGGGCGCGGGCGACGACGTGGGCGTCGCCGTCGGTGTAGCGGTACGGGTTCTCGATCTCCTCGTCGACGGGGATCTCGGGGTGCATGCCCTCTTCCCACGCCTGATCGCCCAGCTTCGAGCGCACGTACTCCACCGACGCGGCCACCTTGTCCCGCACGGGCGCCAGAGGAAGGCCGATGCGGGTCCCCTGGTACTTGACGACCTTTCCGTTCACGACGACCGTGTGGACGTCCGCGGTCCCGGCCTGGTAGACGACGTGCGCGTACGGGTGGAGGATCGGGGTCATCGCGGGAGACTCGTCGTTCTTGATCAGCACGATGTCGGCGCGCTTGCCGGGCGTCAGTGAGCCGATGCGGTCCTCGAGACCGAGGGAACGCGCACCGCCCATCGTCGCCATCCGCAGCACGTCCTCGGCCCGCAGCCGGTTGGCCACGATGGTCTCACCCCGGGCGTGCGCCTCGAGGTGGTCGCGTGAGCGGTCGGCGCTCAGGGTCGCCCGCATGGCCGAGAAGAAGTCGGCGCTCCACCAGACGCTCGTGTCCATCGAGAGGGATGCCGGAATTCCGTGCTTGCGGATCGCCCACGTCGAGGGGTATCCCTGGCCGGCGCTCTGCTCGGACTCGGTGGCCACCGAGACGGTCCCCCCGGTCGCCGCGATCTTCTGGTAGCTCTGCTCGTTGAGCGACGCGGAGTGGACGTAGCAGATCTCGGGCGTCATGAACCCGGCGTCGTACATCTGCGTGATCGCGGTGTCGGTCGTGGCTCCCCAGACACCGGCGTGCGTGGTCACGCGCAGGCCGAGTTCGCGCGCCGCCTCGAACGCGCCCCGCTCGGGGAACTCTGGGGAACCGGGGACGTCGAAGGCCAGCTGCAGCGTCATCATGTCGTCGGGCGCCGAGAAGTTGCGCGAGACGAAGTCGCGGAACTCGGGAGCGTTGGCCCACTCCCACGGCGCGCCGAGATAGTTGCCGTAGCCGAGGACGAACCGCCCCGGGATCTCGCGCAACGCCTGGAGCGCCGCGTCCCCGTACTCGGGAGTGCGGAGGCCGTGCGACCAGTCGAGCGTCGTGGTGACACCGGTGTCGACGGATTCCAGCGCGCTGAGGAGGTTGCCGGCGTAGACGTCTTCGGGGCGGAACACCTCTCCCCAGTTCAGGTAGTAGAAGACGAAATATTGGCTGAGCGCCCAGTCCCCGCCGTATCCGCGCAACGCGGACTGCCACATGTGACGGTGGGTGTCGACGAACCCGGGGGTGACGATGCCGCCGGCGGCATCGATCTCGAGAGTGCCCTCGGGAACGGCGAGTCGGTGCCCGACCGCGGCGATGTCGCGGCCGATCACGAGAACGTCGGCGTCGTTCAGCACGCCCTGCTCGTCCATGGTGATGACGGTGGCGTTGCGGAAGACGAACGGGCGGTCCGCCGAGAACTGCTCAGCGGAGGGTGTGCTGTCGGTCATGGTCTTCTCCCCATTGAGAATGTTCGTTCCTGGTTTACACTCTTCCCAAGTTCCCGGCAAGAGCGGGACGGAACGTTCAGCCGAGTTTCATGAATTGCGCGGTCGTGTCTCGTACGTTCGCCCCCACTCCAACGAAGGAGCATGATGACCACACCGTCCATCGCCGTCCTGGGCGCGGGGGCCAACGGCGCCTCCATCGGCGCGGATCTGATCCACGCCGGCCTCGACCCGGTGCTCATCGAACAGTGGCCGGCGCACGTGGAGGCGATGCGCCGCGACGGCCTCCGCATCGAGATGCCGTCCGGAATCCGGCACGTGCACCCGCGCACACTTCACCTGTGCGAGGTTGCGACCCTGCGGGAGCGGTTCGACCTGGTTCTCCTGGTGACCAAGGCGTACGACGCCCGCTGGTCCGCCGCGCTCATCGAGCCGTATCTCGCCCCCGACGGTGCGATCGCCGCCGTGCAGAACGGCATGACGACAGAGGCGGTCGCCGACGTGGTCGGAGCGGACCGGTGCGTCGGTGCCGTGATCGAGATCTCCTCGACGATGACCGACCCCGGCATCGTGCATCGCCACGTCGATCCCGAGCGGTCCTGGTTCGCCGTGGATGCTCGAGCCCCGCGCGGCGCAGACGTGGCAGACCTCCTGTCGCACTCGGGCGAGGTCGCCCGCGTCGACGACATCGCCTCGGCGAAGTGGATGAAGCTCGTCAGCAACGCATCGGTGCTGGTTCCCACGGCGGCACTCGGTCTGCCCATGGTGGATGCCATCACGGTGCCGGGCATGCGCGACGTCATGCTCGAGGCGGGCCGTGAGGCACTGCGAGTGGCGGGCACCCACCGCGTGCTGCCGATCTTCGGCCTCACGCCCGCGTCGATCGCGGACTCGCCGGATGTCGTGGAGACGATGCTCGATGCGCTCTACGAACGGTTCACCGTGCCGGGGGCGACGACCACGGTGCTCCAGGACTGGCGCAAGGGCCGGCACAGCGAAGTCGACGACATCAACGGCGCCGTCGTGGCCGCGGGCCGCCGGCTCGGCATCCCGACGCCCGTCAACGAGGCGATCGTCGCCGTCGGACACGCCATCGAGCGGGGCGACGTCGAACCGTCCCCGGCCGCGCTGCGCGAGATGCAGCGCGGCTGAGGGATCAGTTGGCGTTACGCAGCGTCGAGACCTGGTACAGGGCGACGGATGCCGCGATCCCCGCGTTCAGCGACTCGGTCGCCGTCGAGATCGGGATCGACACCACCTGATCGCACGTCTCGGTCACCAGGCGCGACAGGCCCTTGCCCTCGGACCCGACGACGATGACGACGGGGCGGTCGGCCAGTTCCAGCTCGGGCAGCGACACGTCGCCGTCGCCGGCGAGGCCGAGCACGAAGACGCCCTGCTTCTTGAAGTCCTTCAGCGTCGCGGTGAGGTTCGCCGCGAGCGCCACCGGCACGCGCGCAGCCGCACCGGCGCTGGTCTTCCAGGCCGCCGAGTTCACGCTCGCCGATCGACGCTGCGGCAGGACGAGACCCTGACCCCCGAAAGCGGCGGTCGAGCGGATGATCGCGCCGAGATTGCGCGGATCGGTCACACCGTCGAGAGCGACCAGGAGCGGCAGCTCGCCACGGTCGATGATCTGCTCGAGCATGTCCTGCGGGTGGGCGTACTCGTACGGCGGCACCTTCAGGGCGACGCCCTGGTGAACGCCGTCGAAGCCCGCCATCCGGTCCAGTTCGGGCCGGGTGACCTCGAGCACGGGGATGCCACGGTGCGTAGCGATCGACAGCATCTCCTTGACACGGTCGTCCATCTCGACGCGCTGCGCGATGTAGAACGCCGTCGCAGGGATCTTCGCGCGCAGCGCCTCGAGGACCGAGTTGCGGCCGGTGACGGTTTCGGTGTCGTCGGACTGCTTGGGCCGCGCGCGGTTCTGCGAGGAGCCGACCGGGCGCACCCCGGGCTTGCCCTTGCCACCGGCGGCGGCGTAACGCTCCTGAGCGGCCTTGCGCTTGCCGGCGACGTGCCAGCTGCGGTCCTCCGCCTTGGGCGTGGGGCCCTTGCCCTCGAGCGCCTTGCGCGAGTGACCGCCGGTTCCCTTCAGCGGGCCTTTCTTTTTGCCGGGCTTGCGGGCTCCGGGCCGTCCAGGCTTGCTCATTCGATACTCCAGGTGGTTCCGGCCGGAGTGTCCTCCAGCGTGATTCCGGCGGCGGCGATGGCATCACGGATGCGATCGGCAGCGGCCCAGTCCTTGTCGGCGCGCGCACGGGCGCGCTCGTCGACGAGTCCGCGCATGAGCGAATCCAGTGTCGACTCTGCGGCGGCGTCGGCGTGATCTCGGGAACCCGCGAAGGCGGACCGTTCCAGTCCGAGCACGTGGATCATCCCGAGGACGTCCGATGCGTGTCTTTCGACCTCCACGCTCGGATCGCCCGCCCAATCATAGGCTCTGTTGCCTGCACGAACGGCCTCGTGCAGAACCGCGAGAGCACGCGGCACGTTCAGATCGTCGTCGAGCGCTTCCTCGAACTCGGACGGAAGGGTCGTGCGCAGCGACGGTCCGAAGACGCGCTCGACGTTCGCGATGAAGGCATCCACGCGCCCGAGGGCGCTTTCGGCCTCTTCGAAAGCACGGTCCGAGATATCGAGACTCGACCGGTAGTGGGCGCCGGCGAGCGCATACCGCACCACCCGCGGATCGCGCGCGGCGAGCACGTCGGAAGCGAGCGTGAAGTTGCCGAGCGACTTCGACATCTTCTGCCCGTCGACGGTCACGAGACCGTTGTGCACCCAGTAGCGCGCGAAGGCATCGCCCGCCGCGGTGGACTGCGCGATCTCGTTCTCGTGGTGCGGGAAGCGCAGGTCGAGGCCACCCCCGTGGATGTCGAACGTCGGGCCGAGGTAGCGCCGCGACATCGCGGAGCACTCGATGTGCCATCCGGGTCGTCCCGCGCCCCACGGCGACGCCCAGGTCGCCGACGCGGGCTCGCCCTCCTTCGCCCCCTTCCACAGGGCAAAATCCCGCGGGTCGCGCTTGCCGCGGGGATCGGCGTCGGCGGCGGACTCCATGGCATCCACGCTCTGGTGCGTGAGCTCGCCGTAGGCGGGCCACGAGCGCACATCGAAGTAGACGTCGCCCGCGGCGGCGTAGGCGTGCCCGCGATCGATCAGCTGAGCGATGAGCTCCTGCATCTGGGTCACCGATGCGGTCGCGCGGGGCTCGTACGTCGGGGGCAGGATGCCGACGGAGGCGTAGGCGCGGGTGAACTCCAGCTCCATGCGATAGGCCAGCGCCCACCACGGCTCGGCGTCGGTGGCGTTGGCGAGCACCTTGTCGTCGATGTCGGTGACGTTGCGGACGAACGTCACCCGTTCGAAGCGGTACTGCAGCCAGCGGCGAAGCAGATCGAAAGCGAGGGCGGCGCGGACGTGACCGATGTGCGGGCCGGACTGGACCGTGGGCCCGCAGACGTACATCGTGACGTTCGTGGGGTCGACGGGGACGAAGTCGCGCAGAGCCTGCGCTTTCGTGTCATACAGCCGGACGGTCACCGCTACAGCCTATCGGCCGCCTCGGACGGCGACCCGGGCCCGAAACACGGCCCCGCTAGGGTCGCCTCATGGTGTGGGAGATCCGACTCGACGACGTGTCCGCCGCCGACACACGCGCGCTCGTCACCGCACACGTGTCCAGGATGCGGGAGAACACCCCGCCCGAGAGCTGCCACGCGCTCGACGCCGACGCGCTCCTGGACGGGGGCGCGCTCCTGTGGTCCGCACGTGTCGAGGGCGAGCTCGCCGGTATCGGCGCGCTCGCCCCGTGGGGCGAGGACGCGGGTGAGCTGAAGTCGATGCGCGTCACCGAACAGTTCCTCGGGCAGGGGGTCGGCCGCGCGATTCTGCGGCACATCATGAACGAGGCGCGCGGCCGCGGCATCCGGAGCCTGTGGTTGGAGACCGGAAGCGGCGACGACTTCCTCGCCGCACGCGGCCTCTACCGGAGCGAGGGATTCGTCGAGTGCGGGCCGTTCGGGTCGTACCGACCCGACCCGCTCTCGACCTTCATGATGCGAGAGCTCTAGGCCGGGACGACGAGCGCTGTCGCGAAGGCGGCGACGCCCTCCGTGCGTCCGGTGAAGCCGAGACCATCGGTGGTCGTCGCACTCACCGATACCGGCGCACCGCCGAGGGCCACGGAGAGCACCCGCTCGGCCTCGGCCCGCCGCGCAGCGAAGCGCGGTCGGTTGGCCTGAACCTGCACCGAGACGTTCCCGATGCGCCAGCCCGCCGCGCTCAGCAGCTCTCGCGTGTGTGCGAGGAACGCCTCCGCGTGCGCGCCCGCGAACTCGGGACGATCCGTGCCGAAGTGCGTGCCGATGTCGCCGAGGCCCGCGGCCGCCAGCAGGGCGTCGACGATCGCGTGCGCCACCGCATCGCCGTCGGAGTGGCCGGACAGCGCCGGCTCTCCCGGCCATTCCAGGCCCGCCAGCCACAGCGAGCCCTCGCCGCCGAACGCGTGCACGTCGGTGCCGACGCCGACCCGGGGAGCGGGGAGCGCGCGGGCGGGGGCGGTGATCGCCGGCGAGTCCGACACGAGCGCTCGTGCGCGATCGAGATCGGGGGCGGTCGTGATCTTGAAGGATGCCGCGTCCCCCGCGACCGTGATCACGGGGTGACCGGCGGCGGCGACGAGAGCGGCGTCGTCCGTATGGTCGGCGTCGGCGGCGTTCACGGCCTCCACCAGCACGTGCCGGCGGAATCCCTGCGGCGTCTGCGCGGCGGCGAGCTCGGAGCGGTCGACGGCCGCGACGATGGCCCCGGTGGCATTCACCTTCTTGATGGTGTCCACGACGGGCACCGCCGGGATGACCGCGTCCGCACCCTTTTCGAGCGCGGCGACGACGCGTTCGAACACCGACGGGGGCGTGAGTGCGCGGGCAGCGTCGTGGACGAGGACGGTGTCGACGTCCGCCCAGAGGGCCGCGAGACCGGCCGCCACCGAGGACTGGCGCGTCGTTCCCCCGGCCACGACCGACACCAGATCGATTCGATCGCCCGCCACCTCACGGACCTCCGTGAGAGCAGGGCCCTCGAACCCCGCGGGCACGACGACGACCACCTGCGCGCGCGGCGCAGCGAACACCCCCCGAAGGGCATGACGCAGGATCGTGTGTTCGTCGAGGCCGACGAAGGCCTTGGGAGCACCGCCGTTCAAGCGAGTGCCGGAGCCGGCGGCGACGACGATGACGGCCAGACGCGGTACGGGTGAGGGAATCACCCGACCACGCTAGCGCGCACGCGCGGGAGAACCGCGCCGACGATCAGGAGGCGAGGACCTCGTCGAGCACGACGCTCGCACGGTCTTCGTCGGTCTTCTCCGCCAGAGCGAGCTCGGAGACGAGGATCTGCCGGGCCTTGGCCAGCATGCGCTTCTCGCCCGCGGACAGACCGCGGTCCTGGTCACGGCGCCACAGGTCGCGCACGACCTCGCTCACCTTGATGACGTCGCCCGAAGCCAACTTCTCGAGGTTCGCCTTGTAGCGGCGCGACCAGTTGGTCGGCTCCTCTGTGAAGGGCGCACGCAGCACCTCGAAGACGCGGTCGAGACCCTCTTTGCCGATCACGTCACGAACGCCCACGAGGTCGACGTTGTCGGCGGGGACCTCGATGACCAGGTCGCCCTGCGTGACGTTGAGCTTCAGGTACTTCTTCGTCTCGCCCTTGATGACGCGTTCTTTGACCTCGATGATCGTGGCCGCGCCATGGTGCGGGTAAACGACGGTCTCGCCAACCTCAAAAAGCATGGAGTTATGTCCTTTCGGCAACATCCAGGATACCACAGGCCCTGATGCGCTAAGGTTCCGCCCCACCCGCACCCCTCCGGTCCCCGTGCGCGCGAGGCGGCGCCCGCGGGCTGCTCGTCCTCCCCGACCCCGTAGGATGATCTGGATGCCGTCTGTCGTTCCGGGAGGATCCGTGAAAACGCGCCTGTTCGCGTCCTTGGCCGTTGGTGCCGCCGTCGTTCTCGGAACGACGGGATGCAACCTCATCGCGCCCCAGGCGACGACCATCGAGTACTCCGCCTCCGACGGAGTCAATGTTCCCGAGTCGGGACCCCTGCAGGTGCGCAACGCCCTGATCGTGGCCGACGACGAGGGCACCGCCGGCAACCTGGTCGCGGCGATCGTCAACGACACCGCCGAGGCGCAGACCCTGCGCCTGGAGGTCGGCGAGGGCAGCGACGTCATCCGTGCCTCGGTGAACGTTCCGGCCGGCCGCACGCTGAGCCTGGGCGACCTGGCCAACGACGTCGAGCCGCTCCCCCTCGAGGGCTTCGAGGGCGCACCCGGCTCGACCGTCCCCGTCTTCTTCCAGTCCGGCGACGGCGAAGGCGCTCTCATTCAGGTGCCCGTCCTCGACGGCGCCCTCGAGTACCTGAGCCCGCTCGCCCCCACGCCCACGCCGACGAGTGCTCTCGTTCCGGCGACGACGCCCTCGGCCACGCCCACCCCCACGCCGACGCCGTCCTCCTGACTGCGCACGAAGGCGCCGACGGTTCTCCCGTCGGCGCCTTCGTCGTTCTCGGGCTCAGGCCTCGAAACGGTAGCCGAGCCCGCGCACGGTGACGAGCATCGACGGCTCGCTCGGGCTCTGCTCGATACGCGACCGGATGCGTTTGATGTGCACGTCGAGCGTCTTGGTGTCACCGAAGTAGTCGGTTCCCCACACCCGGTCGATGAGCTGACCGCGGGTGAGAACGCGGCCGGCGTTGCGCATGAGCACCTCGAGCAGCTCGAACTCCTTCAGCGGCATGTTGATCTCGGCACCGTCGACCGAGACGGTGTGACGGTCGATGTCGAGCGTCACACGCCCACCGGTCAGCACGCGCTCATCGAGGTCGGACTCCTCGGGGCTGCGGCGACGCAGCACTGCGCGCATGCGCGCCAGCAGCTCGCGAGTCGAGTAGGGCTTGGTGACATAGTCGTCTGCGCCGAGCTCGAGCCCCACCACGATGTCGACCTCGGAGTCTTTCGCGGTGAGCATGATGATCGGTACCTGCGACGTCAGCCGCAGCTGACGGCACACCTCGGTCCCGGGCATGCCCGGCAGCATGAGGTCGAGCAGCAGGATGTCGGCTCCGCGCTCGCGGAACGCGGCCAGGGCGAGCGCACCGTCCTCGGCGATCTCGACCTCGTAGCCCTCTCGTCGCAGCAGATAGGCGAGCGGGTCGGCGAGGTCGGGCTCGTCCTCGACGATAAGAACACGGGTCATGCGGTGTCTCCCTTCACGGGTGTGGAGCGTGCGGCGGAGCCGGTCTTGCGGCTCTTGCGCCGGGCTTTGGGACGGACGAGGTCGAGGTCGGGCGCCTCGGACCGCGGAAGGCGGATGGTGAACGTGGAGCCGCGTTCGGGCCGCGACCACAGCCGCACCTCACCGCCGTGCCGTTGGACCGCGTGCTTCACGATCGACAGGCCGAGCCCGGTTCCTCCGGTACGGCGCGACCGCGCCTGGTCGGCGCGGTAGAAGCGCTCGAACACCCGATGCTGATCGCTCTCGGGGATGCCGATACCGCGGTCGGTCACCGCGATCTCCACGACGTCTTCGTCGAGCTTGACGCCGACACCGACCTTCGACCCCTGCGGCGAGTACGCGATCGCGTTGGCGATGAGGTTGCCGAGCGCTTCGGTGAGGATCTGCGGCTCACCCCGGACCCACAGACCCTTCGTTCCCCCGCGCACCACGGTGACCTGCGCGGAGTCGGCCTGGACGGTGTTGGACTCCACGGCGGCAGTCACGACCTCGTCGATCGAGACGTCCCTGACCTCGCTGAGTTCGTCCGATGCCTGCAGGCGAGACAGGCTGAGGATGCGATTGGTCAGCGCCGACAGTCGCTGGATCTCGGCTTGGAGCCGGCCCGAGAAGTACCGGACCTGCGCGGGGTCGTCGGCCGCCGACTCGATCGCTTCGGCGAGGAGGCTCACCGCGCCGACGGGCGTCTTCAGCTCGTGGCTGGTGTTGGCGACGAAGTCGCGCCTCATCTCTTCGACGCGCTCGCGCTCGGTGATGTCGCGCAGCACGAGCAGAACGATGCGAGGAGTCACCGGTGCCGCCCGTACCGCGACGAGGCGGGGCTCGGCCGGCGCTGCTCCGCGGCGCAGACGCAGGTTCTCGCTCACCGCGGCGCCGTTGTCGCGCGCCGCGCGGGCCACACGCCGCAGGTCCTCGTCGGCGATGACGTTGCCGGCGGTCAGACCGAACACCTCGGCCGCGGGCGACAGAGCCAGGACCGTGGCCGACGTGTCGCACACCACGGCGGGATCGTCCAGAGCGCCGAGCATGGACTCCACGCCCTCCGGGAGATCGGACGATCCCTGGGCGAGAGCACGGTCGCGCGCACGCTGCGCGGTGACGACCAGACCCACGACGGAGCTCCCGACGATGACTCCCACGAGGAGCGCGAGCAGCGAGAGCTGCGTGTGATCCATGGGTCCAGCGTAGAGCCGCCCCGCACGCGTCACCTGCCGTTCAGACAGGGCCGGGCGACGCGAGCGGATACTATTCACTGTCACAGCACCACTCGTTAACCTTCGCTGGGAAGAATCCCGGAGGGTCGCGGGACGCATGTGTGCCGTGCCGCCGACGAGGAAGGTATCGCGATGCGCGAAGTGTTCCACCAGTCCCTCGAGGACGTCCAAGGTCGACTGGTCGAGATCGCCGATCTGGTGGCGGTCGCGATCGATCGCGCCACGCGCGCCTTCGGAACGAGCGACGTCGCCCTCGCCGAGGAGGTCATCGAGGCCGACGCGATCATCGACGAGAAGGCGGTCGCGCTCGACGAGCTCGCGATCGAGATCCTCGCCCGCCAGCAGCCGGTCGCCCGCGACCTGCGCATCGTGGTCACGGCGCTGCGCGTGAGCGCGTCGCTCGAGCGCATGGGCGACATGGCCGAGCACATCGCTCAGCTCGCGCGGTCGCGCTTCCCCGAGCGCGCGATCCCCAAGGGCCTGAAGGGCACCTTCACGCGCATGGGCGAGCTCGACGTCCAGGTCGCCCGTCGTCTGGCGGAGCTGCTGCGCACGCAGGATCTGCGCATCGCCGAAGAGATCCGCGACGCCGACGACGACATCGACGAGCTGCACGTCAGCGTCTTCGAGAAGGTGCTCGGCGACTCGTGGAAGGGCGAGGCCACGGCCACCGTCGATGCCACGCTCGCCAGCCGCTACCACGAGCGCTTCGCCGACCACGCGGTCTCGGTCGCCAAGAAGGTCGTCTACCTTGCGACCGGTGACTGGGCGGGCGCGGATGACGACGTCACCCCGGCCCCGGTGATCTGACACACGATGTCGAAGGGGGTGGATGCCGATGGCATCCACCCCCTTCTCGTTGCGGTGGGCGTTACTTCTTGCCCTGCGCCGCGACGGCGGCGGCGCCGGCCGCGGCGGCCTCGGGGTCGAGGTACTCGCCGGGTCCGAGCGGCTTCATGTCATCGTCGAGCTGGTAGACCAGCGGGATCCCCGTGGGGATGTTCAGCTCCGCGATGTCGGCGTCGCTGATGCCCTCGAGGTGCTTGACGAGACCGCGCAGCGAGTTGCCGTGCGCGGTGACGAGCACCGTCTTCCCGGCCTGCAGGTCGGGGACGATGTCGTTGTGCCAGTACGGCAGCATGCGATCGATGACGATCTTGAGCGACTCGGTGTCGGGCACCTCGCCGTCGATGCCGACGTAGCGGGGGTCGCCGGACTGGCTGTACTCGTCGTCCGCGGGCAGCGGCGGCGGCGGCACGTCGAACGAGCGGCGCCACAGCATGAACTGCTCGTTGCCGAACTCCTCGAGCGTCTGCGCCTTGTCCTTGCCCTGCAGCGCCCCGTAGTGCCGCTCGTTGAGACGCCACGAGCGCTTCACGGGGATCCACAGGCGGTCCGCGGCGTCGAGGGCGATGTTGGCCGTCTGGATGGCACGGCTGAGCACGGAGGTGTGCAGCACGTCGGGCAGGACGCCCGATTCCTTCAGGAGTTCGCCGCCGCGCTGGGCCTCGGCCTTCCCCTGGTCGGTGAGCCGGACGTCGACCCAGCCGGTGAACTGGTTGGTCTTGTTCCACTCGCTCTGCCCGTGGCGGAGGAGGATCAGCGTGTGAGGCATGCCTCCATGCTAGCGACGCCGCACGGGCCGTTCCGAGCCGGCGACTGGCATCATGTCGGACGTGACCCCCTCCCCCATCGGCCGCCCCACGCGCGGCACCACGGGGGTCAATCGTCTGCGGCGGGTGGATCGCTGGATCGCACGGCATCCGGTGTTGCGGCGGACCGACGACCCCCTCGTGGTCGACCTGGGTTTCGGCGCCAGCGCGGTGACCCCTCTCGAACTGCACGCACGGGTGACCCGCGTACGCCCGGATGCCACCGTCCTGGGCCTCGAGATCGATCCGGAACGGGTCTCCCGCGCCCGGGCGCAGGCCGAGGGCGTGCCCGGACTCGACTTCGCGCTCGGGGGGTTCGAGATCCCCATCGCCGGCGGCCGGAGGCCCGCGATCATCCGGGCGATGAACGTGCTCCGGCAGTACGACGAGGCCGACGTCGCCGACGCGTGGGCCCGGATGTGCGGACGCTTGGCGCCCGACGGCATCCTGGTCGAGGGGACGTGCGACGAGATCGGGCGGGTCGTGACGTGGATCGAGGTGGGTGCGGATGCCGAGCCGCGCACCCTCAGCGTCTCTCTCCGTCTCGCGGGCTTGGAGGATCCTGCCATCCTCGCCGAGCGTCTGCCGAAGGCGCTGATCCATCGCAACGTGCCGGGCGAACGCGTGCACGACTACGTCGGCGCGCTGCAGCGGGAGTGGAACCGTGCCGCGGTCGTCGCGCCGTTCGGCCCCGTGCACCGGTGGCGCACGACCGTCGAGGCCCTCGCGACGGCAGGGTGGCCGGTGCGGGGGCGCTCCCGCTGGCGGCTCGGCGAGGTGAGCGTCGACTGGAGCGCGGTGGCTCCGCGCTGAGGGTCAGATCCGCGGGAGCAGCGCCTGGGCCTCGGCGGATGGCATCCCGGTCGCCACGAGCAGGTCGACCGTGAGCGGGCGCATGGCCGCGACGAGGTTGATCTCGCCGATGTTGCCGTCGGGGAGGATAGCCGCCGGATCCAGACGCCGAGCGAGGGCCGCGAGGGCGGCGCGGGCGGCGGGCTCCATCGAGACGTCGTCGAGCGCGTCGCGCACGAGTCCGGCGCCGCGCTCGATCTCGCCGAGCAGATCCGCGGGCACCGCTCGTGCCTGTCCGTCGGCGCACAGGTACGCCGCACGCCGAGCGACGACGCGCAGATTGCGCGTCGCCAGGTCCATCGCCGCACGCACCCGCGCATGGCGCTCGAGCTCGGTCCGCTGCCGCCGGAGGAACGGAGAGATCCGCGCGACCTCCTGTCCGGACTCCAGCGATCCGCTCCACGCGTCGACGTAGGTCTGCAGGGCGCGCGCGCGTTCGAGGCCGCGTTCGGCCCGGGCACGGTCGCCGCGCCGCAGGGCCCGCACGATGGTCGCCGTGGCGACGTCGAAGGCGTCGAAGAGTTCGTCGGCGTCACGGAGCTCGGTCCGGCGCAGCGTGCGCGGGATGAGCGCGGTGACCAGCAGCGCCGCCGCTCCCCCGACGGCGCCGTCGATGACGCGGACGAACGGGGCACCCGTGACGAGCACGAGCGCGATGAGCGCCTGGACGACCGCGGCGAGCGCGAACCCCGGCTGTGGCGAAAGAAAACGCGACACCACCAGCGTGACCAGCATCGCCAGGCCGATCTGCCACCAGCCGGCACCCGCGAGAAGGAGCACGAGCTCGGCCAGCAGGATGCCGACGAGCATCCCCGCGACGGTCTCGGCCACACGCCACGGTCGCGCGTCGCGCACGAGCCCGAGGCTCGAGACGGTGACGGTCGCCGCGAGCAGCGGTACGGTGTGGCCCAGCACGAAATGCGCGAAGGCGTACGCGGCGGTGGCGGCCACGACGATCTGCACGATCGCCGGAAGCGACTCCCGCACCCGGCCGAGCCGGCGTCGCAGCGTCGCACGCAGACGCGATCGAGGAACGACGACGCCGGTCGTCGTGGAAGACTCCTCGCCGGTCATTCCGCGGCGCGGCGACGACCGAGGCGCGGCAAGCGCGGCACGCCCGCGGTGGCGCCGGCGTCCGCCGGCACGACCGTCTCGACGGACGCGGCGATCGGGCCGTCGGTCGTGTCCACGACGTACGGCACATCGGCGGGCGCCGTGCGCTTGACCAGGGCCAGCGCGATGGGACCCTCTTCATAGTGCACTGCGACCGACGTCACGGCGCCGACGGGGTCGTCACCCACGCGGACGACGTCGCCGCGCGCGGGCAGCACGCTGTCGCTTCCGTCGAGCTGCAGGGCCACGACTCGACGGGGCGGGTGTCCGAGGTTGTGCACCTTGGCGACCGTCTCCTGCCCGCGGTAACAGCCTTTGGAGAGGTGCACGGCCGTGCGCAACCAGTCCATCTCGTGGGGAAGCAAGCGTTCATCCGCGTCGACCGCGAGGCGTGGACGCCAAGCGGCGACGCGCAGAGCCTCCACGGCGTCGCGACCGGCCAGAGACATCTCGCCGGCAGCGGCGGCGGCCACGACGCGGTCGAACTCGGCGGCATCCACGACCGCTTCGGCCCAGTCGCGCTCGACACCCGGGTGGTCGTCGACACGGGCGTACGCCCACCCACCGGGCGAGACGTCCGGCCACGGATCGACCCACACGACGGGAACGCCCGCCGGTGAGATCGCCGCCAGCGCGCCGACGGCGGCACGCGTCCCGCCGACGACGGAGAGCTCGTCGGACCGGTCGCGCACCTCCACCCGGAGACGGAAGCGCATGCGGCCGAGCCACGTCGCGAGCGGCTCGGCGTCGGCGGCATCCACGAGGAGCCAGGTCGTGTCACCGTCGTCGACCACGGCGGCGGCGTGCTCGACCCGACCGTGCGGGTCGAGGATCAGCGTCTCGGTCGACACCCCGGCCGGGAGGTGCGTGAGCGCCTGCGACGACAGCGAGTCGAGCCAGCTCAGCCGGTCGGGTCCGGTGACCGAGATCACTCGCCGATCGCCCAGGGGGGCGAGGGCGGTACCGGATGCCAGCTTCCGCTGCTCGGCGAGGGGCGCACCGACGTGACGGAGACCCGCCTCGTCGACGACGGCCCCGGGGACTTCGGAGAGAGAGGGCATCACTCCACCCGGGCCAGACGCGCGGAGGCGTGCGACGACAGTTCGCGGCCGAACGCCGCGATGTCCCACGCCCACAGAAGGTGGTCGTCGACGAGTCCGTACAGCCGGGTCGCGGACCCATAGGGCTTGGCCCCCGCGGTGCGGACGACCGCGTCGGTGGCCAGGTCGATGCGGGGACCGCGCACCTGGCCGAGGTACAGCTCGAGGATGCCGTCGGCGTGGGCGAGGCTCACCTCGAGCGGGAAACCGCCCTCGTCGGTGCGCAACGCTTCGACGTCGTCGGCGGTGCGGCGGGGGGCCTCGGCGGTGGCGGGCAGCAGGGCGGGGCCCGGATCCGCGTCGGTGGCGGGACGCGCGACGCGCCAGTACCCCGTCTCGGATACGAGGGGACGGCGGTCCTCGCCGTCGAGGAGCCACGCGTGCGCGGTGTAGTTCAGGAAGTCGCCGCCGTCATGGCTGAAGCTCACGCGGTGCGCGAACTCGCCCGAGAACGTGCGGCCGTCGGCCTCGTAGTCGATGACGCCGGTGCCCTCCCACACGCCGATCAGCCACGAGAGCGGGACGAGGTCGGCGGGGAGGTCGGTCGGAATCTCGATCACGACGGCGCTCGTCAGCGCTGGCCGCGGTAGAGGTTCCAGATGACCGTTCCGGAGACGAAGGCGATCGCGAGCGAGGCGAGGCCGAGAAGTCCCACGAAGAAGAGTTCGAGCGCGAGGAGGTCCATGGCCCAATCCTACCGGGGAACGATGGATGCCAGCCCGAACCCCGCGGTGATGAGGCCGAGCACCACGAGGGCACCCAGGACGCTGACGGCGACCCTCTGGATGAACGCCTGCGACCGTCCGCCCCACAGCTGCACGGCGAACGCCGCGATGACGCACCCGCCGAGCGCGACGGTGATCCACTGCGCCCGCCACTCCGTCGGGACGAACAGCCCGATGGCTACGCCCGCGACGACGGCCAGGACCCACACGGCGACGATGCCGCCGAAGGTGCGGCGCGGCGCGAGATCAGGGGTGGACATGCCCCCATCATTCCGCACGCCGGCCGTTTCTCGCGCGCCTCGGACGTCACATGCGTCGCCGGACGGCAGCGTGACGGCGGCACCGCGCGGCTGACCCTAAGATGGGCGGGTGTGCGGCAGGCCCGCACGGGGAGGTCCGTTTGGCTCAGCTTCTCGTTCTCAGCTCCGCCCCCGGCGGCAGCGCTGTGCTGCCTGCGCTCGAACTGCTGAGCCACCGGGTCCGGCAGATCCCCGCCGAGCCGGCGCAGCTGGTCAATGCGCCGAGCGCCGACGTCGTCTTCGTCGACGCGCGCGTCGACCTCGTCGGCGCGAAGTCGCTGTGCAAGATCCTCACCACGACGGGGATGGAAGCTCCCCTCGTGCTGGTGGTCACCGAGGGCGGTCTGACCGCCGTGTCCACCGACTGGGGCGTCGACGACGTCGTGCTCGTGGGGGCCGGGCCCGCCGAGATCGACGCGCGCATCCGCCTCGCCATGGGACGCCGCAGCGCCGAGCAGGTGTCGTCCCGCATCTCGACGTCGGGGATCACCATCGACGAGTCCTCCTACTCGGCGAAGGTCCACGGCAAGCCGCTCGACCTGACGTACAAGGAGTTCCAGCTCCTGCACTTCTTCGCCACGCACCCCTCCCGCGTCTTCACGCGCGAGCAGCTGCTGAGCGAGGTGTGGGGCTACGACTACTTCGGCGGCACCCGCACCGTCGATGTGCACGTCCGGCGCCTGCGCGCCAAGCTCGGCGACCTCGAGCAGCTCATCGGCACGGTGCGCAACGTGGGGTATCGCTTCAACGTCTACGAAGACGATCAGCCGCCCGTCCCGGCCGCAACGCCCTGACCCCTCGGCGCACACGTTCACGCGCACGTCATCGTCCCCTGCAATGATGTGGGAATGATCGAACACGACGTGCTGGACGCGGGCCTCGGTGACGCGGACGACGACGACTTCGACGAGGCGGTGGAGGCCGAGGACGCCCAGCTCCCCGACCACCGGTACCTCGACCGCGAGGTCAGCTGGCTGGCGTTCAATCAGCGCGTGCTCGAGCTGGCCGAGGACCCCACCGTCCCGGTGCTCGAGCGGGCCAACTTCCTCGCCATCTTCGCCAGTAACCTCGACGAGTTCTTCATGGTGCGGGTCGCGGGCCTGAAGCGCCGCATCGTCACGGGTCTCGCCGTCCCCACGAACGTCGGTCGCGCTCCCCAGGACGTCCTGGCCGACATCTCCGCCGAGGCCCACCGCCTTCAGCTGCGTCACGCCGCCGTCTGGACCGACCAGGTGCGCCCCGCCCTCGCCGAGGCGGGCATCGAGGTGGTGTCGTGGGATTCCCTCGACGAGCATTCCTCCGCGCGGCTCACCGAGTACTTCCAGCGCAACGTCTTCCCGGTGCTCATGCCGCTGGCCGTCGACCCCGCGCACCCCTTCCCCTACATCTCCGGCCTGTCGCTGAACCTGGCCATCCGCATCCGCAACGCCCGCACGGGGCGTCAGGAGTTCGCTCGCCTCAAGGTGCCCCCGATGCTCCCCCGGTTCGTCGAGGTGCCCGGCGACGGCCCCGGGGTGCGGTATCTCCCCCTGGAGGAGCTCATCTCCAACCATCTCGGCGATCTCTTCCCCGGGATGGAGGTCCTCGATCACCACGCGTTCCGGCTCACCCGGAACGAAGACGTCACGATCGAGGAGGACGAGACCGAGAACCTCATCCAGGCACTCGAGGCCGAGCTGCTGCGCCGCCGGTTCGGCCCGCCGATCCGTCTCGAGATCACCGACGACATGGATGACGTCACGCGCGAGCTGCTGCTCGGCGAACTCGACATCACCGAGCAGGAGGTCTACCGCCTCCCCGGTGCGCTGGACCTCCGCGGGCTCTTCGACCTGTCGCGCATCGACCGTCCCGACCTGCACTACCCGCCGCACGTGCCGAAGACGGCGCTGGCGTTCCAGCCGGGCGAGCAGAACGGCCGCGCCGACGTCTTCGGCGCGATCCGCAAGGCGGATGTGCTCGTGCATCACCCCTACGAGTCGTTCGCGACCAGCGTTCAGGCGTTCCTGGAGCAGGCGGCGAAGGACCCGAACGTCCTCGCCATCAAGCAGACCCTGTACCGCACGTCCGGCGACAGCCCGATCGTCCAGGCGCTCATCGACGCGGCCGAGGCCGGCAAGCAGGTGCTCGCGCTCGTCGAGGTGAAGGCGCGCTTCGACGAGGCGAACAACATTGTGTGGGCGCGCAAGCTCGAGAAGGCGGGCGTCCACGTCGTCTACGGCCTCGTCGGCCTCAAGACCCACTGCAAGCTCGCCCTCGTCATCCGTGAGGAGGAGGGTCGACTGCGCCACTACAGCCACGTCGGCACCGGCAACTACAACCCCAAGACGAGCCGCATCTACGAAGACTTCGGCCTGTTCACCGTCGACGACCAGGTCGGGCGCGATCTCACCCGCCTGTTCAACGAGCTCAGCGGCTACGCCATCGAGAAGAAGTTCAAGCGGCTCCTCGTCGCCCCGCTGCACCTGCGCAAGGGCCTCGTGCGCCACATCGAACGAGAGCGCGCGAACGCGCTCGAGGGCAAGCCGTCCGGGGTGCGCATCAAGGTCAACTCGATGGTCGACGAACAGATCATCGACGCCCTCTACCGGGCGAGCCAGGCGGGCGTGTCCGTCGAGGTCTGGGTGCGCGGCATCTGTTCCATCAAGCCGGGCGTCCCGGGCATGAGCGAGAACATCCGGGTGCGGTCGATCCTCGGCCGCTACCTCGAGCACTCCCGCATCTTCACCTTCGTCAACGACGGCGACCCGCAGGTGTTCATCGGCAGCGCCGACATGATGCACCGCAACCTCGACCGTCGCGTCGAGGCGCTCGTGCGCGTCGTGGATGCCAAGCAGATCCAGGAACTGTCCGACCTGTTCGACCTGGCGATGGACGACGGCACGAGTTCGTGGCACCTCGGCCCCGACGGCGAATGGACGCGGCACAGCACGTCCGCCGACGGCACACCGTTGATCGATCTGCAGGAGCACACCATGTCGCGCGTCCAGCGCAAGCGGCGCTCGCGGGCGGTCCGGTGACCGAAACCGCCGTCTACGCCGCCGGCGGAGTGGTGTGGCGCCTGGTCGAGGGCAAGTACCGCGTCCTGCTCATCCATCGCACCAAGTACCGCGACGTCACGCTTCCCAAGGGCAAGGTCGACCCCGGCGAGACCCTGGCCGAGACCGCTGTGCGTGAGATCCGTGAGGAGACCGGCATCCGGGTCGCCCTCGGGGTCCCTGTCGGAGTGTCCCGGTACCGGATGCCGAGCTCCCGGACGAAGATCGTGCACTACTGGGCGGCCGAGGCCACCGACGCCGCCGTGCGCACGTCCACGTTCGTGCCGAACAAGGAGATCGCGGCGATCGAGTGGGTGGGCCTGAAGAAGGCTCGGAAGCACCTCAGCTACCCCGTCGACATCGAGATCCTCGACGAGTTCGTCCGTCTCGTCGACGAGCAGGCCCTCCCCACCTTCCCGATCGTGGCGCTCCGCCACGCGAAGGCGCGCTCCCGCGACGAGTGGGACGGGTCGGACACGGCGCGCCCGCTGAGCACGAGGGGCCGCCGTCAGGCGAACGCGATCGTCGGTCCGCTCCTGGCGTTCGGAATCCGGCGGATCGTGTCCAGCCCGGCGGAACGCTGCGTGCGAACGGTGACACCACTGTCCGCGACCCTCGCGCAGCGTGTGCAGCTGAGCGAGGCGATCAGTCAGGACGCGTGGGAAGAGGGACGCAGCGACGCGCGCACGGTCGTGGGGGAACGCGTCCGCGCCCGCAAACCGGTGGTGCTCGTCAGCCACGGTCCCGTGCTCCCGGACATCATGCACGAGCTGGCGCTGGCCACGGGCACGATGCGCGGATCGTACCTCGGCAGCTCATCGGCGCTGGATCCGGCCGGGTTCTCGGTGGCCCACATCCCGGTCTCCCACCCGGGATCGGGCATCGTCGCGATCGAGACGCACGAGCCGCAGGTGTGACGCTTCCGGCCGAGATCCGCGTGGCGTGGCGCCGTATCCCCGAGGGCGTCGAGCGCCGCACCGTCTCCCGCGCCCTCCTGGCCGAGCTGCTCCCGGGGGCGTCGTTCGCCGCGCGGTGCGCCCGCTGCGGGGGTGAGCATGGCCGGCTCCGCGTGTCGGGGGCGGATGCCGCGGTGTCGGTGTCCTACGCCGAAGGATGGGCGTTCGCGGTGACGGCATCCGGGGCGATGAGCGTGGGTCTGGATGCCGTGCCGGTTGCGGTGACGGGCCTCGAACGGGTGCTCCCCGGCGCCGATGCAGGGGCATGGGCCCGTGTCGAGGCGGTGCTCAAGGCCGACGGGCGGGGACTCGCCGTCGATCCTGCACGCGTCCGATTCGCCGCGGCCTCGCCCGGTGCGGACTGGAACGCCCGCGTCGACGACGGTCCCGCGCTGACGGGGTGGGATTTCACGGGACCGCCCGGGGTCGTCGTCGCCGTGGCACTGCCCCCGCGGGGCTGACGCGCTTCGGCGATGCGCGCTCGGACCCTCAGCCCCGCGGCGGCAGCTCGGCGCGGTCGATCCAACGCGACAGCAGGGCCACGGCATCCGGTCCGCCCGCCGCGCGCACGGCGGCACGGAAGTCGTCGGTCGTGACGAGCGAGTGCCGATGGGTCGAGGTCCATCTGCGCACCAGATCGAAGAACGCGTCGTCCCCGATGAGCCGCCGCACGGCGTGCAGAGCGAGCGCGCCGCGCTTGTAGACGCGGTCGTCGAACATGTCGTCCGGTCCCGGGTCGACCAGCAGCAGGTCGTGCGGCTGCGCGGCCACGCGCGCCTCGTGGGTGCGGGCCCAGTCGTCCGCGGTGCGACCTCCGGATGCCTCGGACCACAGCCATTCCGCGTAGCAGGCGAAGCCTTCGTTGAGCCAGATGTCGCTCCAGCGCGCAATCCCGACGCTGTTGCCGAACCACTGGTGGGCCAGCTCGTGCGCGATCAACCGCTGCGCCGCGGGAACGAGGTGGTTCATGCCGAAGACGGCCAGCCCCTGTGCTTCCAGCGGGATCTCGAGCTCGTCGGCCGTGACGACGAGCGTGCACGCCTCCTGCGGGTATGGACCGAACAGCTCGCCGAAGACGCGCAGCATCTCGGGCACCGTCGCGAACGCGCGATCGGCCGCCGCGGACAGCGCGGGCGGAGCCGTGACGGTCACGGCGGGCACGTCATCGGCCCCGGTCCCCGCAAGCGGCACGGTCCGATAGCGACCCACGTGGACGGCGGCGAGATAGGTGGCGGTTGGGACGTTCGAGGTGAAGGTCGTCGTGACCCGTCCGCCCCGCCGCACGGAGGGACCGGCGACGCCCGTGGCGGCGACCGTGTACCCCTCGTCGACGGTCACGCGCAGGGTCATGCGCGCACGATCGTCCGGACGGTCGTTGCACGGGAACCACGTCGGAGCGCCGATGGGCTGGCCGGCGACGAGCGCTCCGTCGGTCAGTTCCTCCCATCCAACGGCTCCCCACCGCGACCGCCGCGGGGCGGGGGCGCCCGCGTAGGCCACCTCGACCTCGAAGGCCTGGCCGGGAACGAGGGATGCCGGGGGCGTCACCCGCAGCTTCCCCGCCGCGGCCGTGAATCGCGCGGGCGCCGCATCGACTCTCACCCGCGATGCCCGAAGCCCGACGAGGTCGAGGACGACGGTCGCCAGCGCATCGGTGGCGACGGCGGCGATGACGGCGGTTCCCTCGAGACGGTTCGTGCGGACGCGGTATCCCAGCGTCACGTCGTACGACGTGACGCGATACCCGGCGTCGCCGCTCTGGGGAGCGTACGGATCGACCCCGCTCACGTGGTCGACTGGTAGGCGCGCACCTTCACCGCGCGCCACGGTCCGATGGGGTTGCCGCTCCACCGCGAGCCCACCGGGACGGACTCACCCCGCATGACCAGCGAGGCGGGGCCGACGGTGGCGTGCGCCCCGACGGTCGAGGCGGGCAGCACCACGCTGTGCGGCCCGAGGGTCGCACCGGGCTCGAGCTCGACGGTGTCCATGCTCATGATTCGATCATGGAAAAGATGGGTCTGCACGACGCACCCGCGGTTGACGGTCGAGGCGTCGCCGAGCGTCACCAGGTCGGGCTCCGGCAACCAGTAGCTCTCGCACCACACGCCCCGCCCGATGCGGGCGCCGAGACTGCGCAGCCAGACCGCGAGCGCGGGGGTGCCCGCGGCGGCCCGAGCGAACCAGGGAGCGGCGACCATCTCGGTGAACGTGTCCGAGACCTCGGTGCGCCAGACGAAGCTGGACCACAGCGGCTGCTCGCCCGCACGGATGACCCCGACGATGAGCCACTTCGCCGCCGTCGAGACACCGGCTGCCACCGCCCCCGCGGCCAGCAGCACGATTCCCGAGAGCAGGAGCGTCCCCACCGGCCCCGTCGCCTCCCACAGCGCGGCGAGCGCGAACAGCACGGCGAGCCCGATGCCGCAGGTCACGACGACGGGCACGAAGCGCCCGAGCTCCCACAGGGCGCGCGCGACCCGCAGGGCGCGCGTCGGACGGTACGTGCGCGATTCGTCCCCCTCCGCCGACAACCGTCGCAACCGCACCGCGGGTGAGCCCAGCCACGAGGATCCGGGCTTCGCCTTCCGCGGCGCCGACGACAGCACCGCGACCAGTCCGTCGCGCGGGACCCGGTGTCCGGGGGCCGCCATGCCCGAGTTGCCGAGGAACGCGCGCTTTCCGATGCGCACCGGCCCGACGCGCAGCCATCCCGCGCGCAATTCGTACGACGCCACCATCGTGTCGTCCGCGAGGAACGCCCCGTCCTCAATCCACGTCATCGTCGGCAGGAGGAGCACCGTGGATGCTTCGACGTCGCGGCCCACCCGCGCGCCGAGCAGACGCAGCCAGACGGGGGTGAACAGGCTCGAGTACAGGGGGAACAGGATCGTCCGCGCCGCGTCCAACAGGCGCTCGATCGTCCACGCCTGCCATGCGACACGGCTGCGCACGGGGAAGGTCCCCTCCACGAGGCCGATCGAGAGGATCCGGACCAGGAGTACGACGGATGCCGCGAACACCAGGCCCGTGACGGCGACACCGGGGACGAGCCAGGCGAACGCCGCCACAGCGGCGGCGGCGAGAGAGTCCGCCCCGCGGAGACCGTGGGCCACCACGAGACCCCCGACGGCGAAGGCGGTGAGCGGGAGCAGGGCCAGGACGACCGCCGAAGCGGCGTAGGCCCACAGCCAGCGCGTCGGGGCGGGGGGACGCTGCGCCGGCCATCCCCTGGTGGTTCCGCCGACGCGGACGGCGGGCGAACCCGCCCACGACTGATCGGCCTTGACGCGGCCGAACACCGCCGAGCCGGGGGCGATCTCGGCGCGCCGGCCGATTCGGGTGCCCGGGGCGAGGGTGGAGCGTGCCCCGACTGTGGCATCCGCCCCGATACGCACCTCTCCGATGCGCACGAGATCGCCGTCGATCCAGTAGCCGGTGAGATCGACCTCCGGTTCGATGGAAGCCCCGTCGCCGATCTCGAGCATCCCGGTGACCGGCGGAATCGCGTGGAGGTCGACGTTGCGGCCGATCCGCGCTCCGAGCGCACGAGCGTAGTAGGACACCCACGGCGCGCCCGCGAGACCCACCGCGTCCACCTGGGCGGCGATCTGCTCGGACAGCCACAGCCGCACGTGCACCCATCCGCCCCGGGGGTAGTCGCCGGGGCGCAGCCCGGCCAGGAGCACCCGCGCCGCCGCGACGGCGATCGCCATGCGTCCGAACGGGGTCGCGAACACGAGGAGGCCGACGAGGAGGATCGGCCACGGTACGTCCGGAAGCACCTCGAAACCGGCGGTGGTCTGCAGGATCGCCGAGGCGGTGAGGAGGTACAGCAGCCACCGCACGCCCGAGAGGATGAACAGTGGAGCCCCCAGGAGCGTCTGCACCCACTGCGTCGCCCGTGGTGTCGGCGACGGGCGGTGGAACGTCGCCGGTGCGTCGTCGGTCAGCTGTGGCCCCAGCGCCTTGGCCATCGCCCCCAGGCGCGGGACGTCGTAGATATCGGCGACCGAGAACTCCGGCACACGGGCGCGGATCCGCGAGACCAACTGCGCCGCCGACAGGGATCCCCCGCCCAGGTCGAAGAAGTCCGCCTTGCGTTCGGTCACGGGGAGGCCGAGCACCGCCTGCCACTGCTCGGCGAGCCACGCCTCATCCGGCGAGAAATCGGCGGCGGCGGGGGCGTCGACGCCGGGGAGCGGCCACGGCAGAGCGGCGCGGTCGACCTTGCCCGAGGTGCGGACGGGAAGCTCGTCGACGACACCCAGCAACGGGATGGTGGCCGCCGGCAGACGCTCCGCGAGCGCCGCACGGGCGGCGGCGCGATCGAGCTCAGCCCCCTCGTCCATCACGAGGTAACCGACGAGAACGGGCACACCCGCACCGGTCGTGCGGACAGCGACCGTGGCGGCATGGACCCGGGGCAGATCCTGCAGAGCCGACTCCACCTCCCCCAGCTCGATCCGGCGACCGCCGACCTTCACCTGATCGTCGGCGCGCCCCTGGAAGACCAGTCCCGCGCTCTCGAAGCGGACGAGGTCGCCGGATCGGTACGCGCGCTCCCACCCGAGCGTCGGCATGGGCGCGTACTTCTCGGCATCCTTCGCCGGGTCGAGGTACCGCGCGAGGCCCACTCCCCCGATGATGAGCTCGCCGACCCCTCCCTCGGCGACCGGGTACCCCTCGGCGTCGACCACCGCCAGCGCCCAGCCGTCCAAGGGCAGACCGATGCGGACCGGCAGAGTGCCGTCGAGCGGAGCGGCGCACGCCACCACGGTCGCCTCGGTGGGGCCGTAGGTGTTCCAGACCTCGCGCCCGTCCGCCACGAGCCGCGCGGCAAGTTCGGGTGGGCACGCCTCGCCGCCGAAGATCAGCAGGCGCACGTTCTCGATCGCGTCGGCGGGCCACATCGCCGCGAGGGTGGGGACGGTCGAGACGACCGTGATGCCCTGTCGCAGCAGCCACGGCGCCAGATCCTCGCCGGAGCGCACGAGGGAACGCGGGGCGGGCACGAGGCACGCCCCGTGTCCCCACGCGAGCCACATCTCCTCGCACGACGCGTCGAAGGCCACCGACAGCCCGGCGAGCACGCGATCCCCCGGCCCGAGCGGGTCCTCCTGGAGGAACAGCCGCCCCTCCGCCTCGACGAACGCCGCCGCCGACCGATGCGTGACGGCGACACCCTTGGGCACCCCGGTAGAACCCGACGTGAAGATGATCCACGCGTCGTCGTCGACGGCGGGCGGTGGCACGATCGGAACCGCACTCGTACGGGGGTGCGGAGCCGCGCCGTCATAGAGCCGCACCACCTGCGCGTCGCCCGCGACGAACTCCCCGTCGCCCGCCACGATGCCTTTCACCCCCGCCTCGCTGAACACCAGACGCGCGCGCTCGTCAGGGTCGTCGGCATCCACGGGGACATAAGCGGCACCCGCCGCCATCACGGCGAGGATCGAGACGTACAGCTCCTTCGAACCCGACGGCATGCGCACGCCCACCCGGTCGCCGCGACCGACCCCGGCGTCGTGCAGGGCGGCGGCCGTGCGCCACACCCTGGCCAACAGCTCGCGGTAGCTGAGGGCGCCGGAACCGTCGTCTATCGCGGAGGCTTCCGGATGCCGGGCGGCGACGTCGGCGAGGAGATCGATGAGCGTGCGCGGCGGCGCGGCGGCGCTCGTGCGATCGAGCATCGCCTGGGGCGAGAACGCGGGGGTCGTCACGGGGGTGAAGCGTATACGGGCCGGGGAAACGCCCCGGAAAGGCCGCCCCGGTTCACCTTCCGTTCACCCGTGCAACGCACTCTGGTAAGGGTCGGCGTTTAGCGTTCCCGGCGAACCCCGCACAGGGTTTCGACCACAGCACCCGATATCCAGAAGGATTCCACATCGTGAAGATCACTCGCTTCGCCCAGCTCGGCGCCGTCTCGGCCGTCGCAGCACTCGCTCTCGCCGGTTGTGCCGCGAACGAGGGCGGATCCGGCAGCACCGACGGTGGCGGCTCGGGCTCCACGCTCTCCGGCGAGGTCGCCAGCGGCGGCTCGTCGGCTCAGGAGGTCGCGGTCCAGGCCTGGACCGCCGGTTTCCAGACCGCCAACCCCGACGTCACCATCACCTACGAGCCCTCGGGTTCGGGTGCGGGACGCGAGTCGTTCCAGGCCGGCGCCTTCCCCTTCGTCGGCTCCGACCGCGCATTCAACGACGAGGAGATCGCCTCCGGCGAGTTCGCCGCATGCGTCGACGGCTCGGGCATCATCGAGCTGCCGACCTACATCTCGCCGATCGCCGTCATCTTCAACCTCGAGGGTGTCGACTCGCTCAACCTCGACGCCGCGACGGTGGCGGGCCTGTTCGCCGGCACGATCACCAACTGGAACGACCCGGCCATCGCCGCGACCAACCCGGGTGTCACCCTGCCCGACCTCGCCGTGACCCCCGTCCACCGTCAGGACGACTCGGGCACCACCGAGAACTTCACCGACTACCTCTACCAGGCCGCCCCGAGCGTCTGGACGTCGGAGCCCGACGGCGAGTGGCCGCTGAGCTCGGGCGAGGCCGCCAACGGCACCTCCGGTGTCGTCTCGGCCGTCTCCGGCGCCAACGGCACCATCGGCTACGCCGACGCGTCGCGCGCCGCCGAGGAAGGCCTGTCCACGGTCGCGATCAAGGTCGGCGAAGAGTTCGTCGCCTACTCGCCCGAGGCTGCCGCCGCCATCGTCGACGCCTCGCCGTTCGTCGAGGGCCGCACCGAGGGCGACCTCGCGATCGAGCTCGAGCGCGACTCGCAGGAGGCGGGCGTCTACCCGATCGTCCTCATCAGCTACATGATCGCGTGCCAGGAGTACGCCGACGCGTCGAGCGCTCCGATCGTGAAGTCGTTCCTGCAGTACGTCGCGAGCGAAGAGGGCCAGCAGGCGGCCGCCGAGGCGGCCGGTAGCGCCCCCATCACCGACACGCTGCGCGAGCGCGTGAACTCGGCGATCGACCTGATCGTCGCGGAGTAATCACCCCTTTGGATGCCCGGCCCGATGCGTCACCGCGTCGGGCCGGGTTTCCGCCCGTTATCGACCCGAAACAGGAAGCCATGACAGCCACCACTGCTCCGGCACCCGAAAAGCCGAAGCAACGCCCCGGAGACCGCGTCTTCTCCGGTACCGCCCTGTTCGCAGGGTCGATGATTCTCGTCACGCTCGCCGCGGTGACGATCTTCCTCGTCGTCCAGTCCATTCCTGGCTTCACCGCCACGAGCGAGAACGCCTCGGTCCTGGGCAGCAACTTCTGGGCCTACGTCGGCCCTCTCGCCTTCGGAACGATCTGGGCTTCGATCCTGGCCCTCATCCTCGCCGTGCCGCTGTCGGTCTGCGTCGCCCTCTTCATCTCGCACTACGCGCCGCGCCGGTTGGCTCAGGGCCTCGGCTACATCGTCGACCTCCTGGCGGCCGTCCCCTCGGTCGTCTTCGGCCTGTGGGGCATCCTGGTTCTCGCTCCCGCGATCCAGCCGGTCTACGCGTGGCTCAACACCAACGCCGGCTGGTTCCCGCTCTTCTCCGGCACGGTGTCGGCGACGGGCCGAACGATCCTCACCGCCGCCGTCGTCCTCGCCGTCATGATCACGCCCATCATCACGGCGATCTGTCGTGAGATCTTCCTGCAGACCCCCGTCCTCCACGAAGAGGCCGCGCTCGCCCTCGGCGCCACGCGCTGGGAGATGATCCGCATGGCCGTCTTCCCCTTCGGTCGCAGCGGAATCGTCTCGGCCTCGATGCTGGGCCTGGGCCGTGCGCTCGGCGAGACCATGGCGGTGGCCCTGGTGCTCTCGGCATCCGGTGTCGTCACCTTCCAGCTCTTCACGTCCGAGAACCCGAGCACGATCCCCGCCAACATCGCGCTCACCTTCCCCGAGGCCTACGGCTTCAACGTCAACGTGCTCATCGCCACCGGCCTTGTGCTCTTCATTGTCACTTTCGCTGTGAATGCGCTGGCGCGCTACGTCGTGAGCCGTCGCAAGGAATTCTCGGGGGCCAACTGACATGACCACGACCACCACCGCTCCCCAGACACCGGCCACGGAGTCGCCGGTCGCGCCCGTCAGCGGCCTCCGTGGCGGCCATCTGCCGTCGTGGGCCCCGTGGGCGATCCTCGTCGCCTCGGCTGCGCTGAGCGCCGCCCTGTTCGGCATCCTGGCTCTCGGCGGGGCCGGCGGCTTCAACATCGCCGGCTGGGCCGTCGTCACCGCGATCCTGTACCTGATCTTCATCACCGTGACCTCGACGATCGTCGAGGGCCGCCGGAAGGGCGTCGACCGCCTCGTCACCGGCATCGTGGTCACCGCTTTCGCCATCGCGATGGTGCCTCTGGTCTCGGTCGCCGTGACCGTCGTGACCAATGGCGTCAACGGCATCACCGGAGAGTTCTTCAGCTCCTCGATGCGCAACGTCGTCGGTGAGGGCGGCGGCGCTCTCCACGCGATCGTCGGAACGCTGATGATCACGCTGGCGGCCGCGATCATCTCGATCCCGATCGGCATCTTCACCGCGATCTACCTCATCGAGTACGGCGCGGGGCGTCGTCTCGCGCAGGCCATCACGTTCCTCGTCGACGTCATGACCGGCATCCCCTCGATCGTCGCGGGTCTGTTCGCCTACGCCCTGTTCGCGCTGATCTTCGGTCCCGGCATCCGCATGGGCATCATGGGCGCGATCGCCCTGTCCGTGCTGATGATCCCGGTCGTGGTGCGCTCGACCGAGGAAATGCTGCGTCTGGTGCCGAACGAGTTGCGCGAGGCCTCGTACGCCCTGGGCGTGCCCAAGTGGCTCACCATCAGCAAGGTGGTCCTGCCGACCGCGGTCGCGGGCATCACAACCGGCGTCATGCTGTCGATCTCGCGCGTGATCGGCGAGACCGCCCCGCTGCTGCTCACCGCCGGTGTGGCCACCTCCGTCAACTACGACCTCTTCAGCGGCCGCATGATGACGCTGCCGGTGTTCGCGTACTCGCAGTACATGAACCAGGGCATCCCGGCCACGGCCTTCGTCGATCGGGCCTGGGGCGCCGCCCTGGTGCTCATCGTCATCGTCATGGTGTTGAACCTCGTAGCCCGCGTCGTGGCGAAGATCTTCTCGCCCAAGCTCGGCCGCTGAACCCTTTATCGTCAGACCCCAGTAGAAACACCCGAGGAATCGTGTCCAAGAGCATCGAAGTCAACGATCTGAACGTCTACTACGGCGACTTCCTCGCCGTCGAGGGTGTGTCCCTCGATATCGAGCCCCGCAGCGTCACCGCCTTCATCGGCCCGTCCGGCTGTGGCAAGTCCACCTTCCTGCGCACGCTGAACCGCATGCACGAGGTCATTCCCGGCGCCCGCGTCGAGGGATCCGTGCTGCTCGACGGCGACGACCTGTACGGCGCGGGTGTCGACCCGGTGCTCGTGCGCCGTCAGGTCGGCATGGTCTTCCAGCGCCCGAACCCCTTCCCGACGATGTCGATCCGCGAGAACGTCCTGGCCGGCGTGAAGCTGAACAACCGGCGCATCTCCAAGTCCGACGCCGACGCGCTCGTGGAGAAGTCGCTGAAGGGCGCGAACCTGTGGAACGAGGTCAAGGACCGCCTCGACCGCCCGGGCTCGGGCCTGTCCGGCGGTCAGCAGCAGCGTCTGTGCATCGCCCGCGCCATCGCCGTGTCGCCCGATGTGCTGCTCATGGATGAGCCGTGCTCGGCGCTCGACCCGATCTCGACCTTTGCGATCGAGGAGCTCATCAGCGAGCTGAAGAACGAGTACACGATCGTCATCGTGACCCACAACATGCAGCAGGCCTCTCGCGTGAGCGACAAGACGGCGTTCTTCAACATCGCCGGCACCGGCAAGCCGGGCAAGCTCATCGAGTACAACGACACCGCGACGATCTTCACCACCCCGGCCGTGCAGGCGACCGAGGATTACGTCTCGGGCCGCTTCGGATAAGCCCCGGTTCCACGACGGCCCCGCTTCGGCGGGGCCGTCGTCGTTTCCGGATCACTCGCGCGGGGAGAGCAGGTAGGCGTTCAGCTCGTCGGTGAACACCCGATCGACGGGTCGGACTTCGCCATCGACAGCGGCGATCGGGGCCGCGAGTCGCACGCTCGACAGCAGCCACGCGGCATCCGCCCGCACGAGGTCTTGGACCGGCACCGTCTCGTATGCGGTGCGGAAACCGCGCCGCTCGAGCAGGGCGAAGAGGCTGAGCTGCGTCGTGCCGTGCAGGATCCCGGCGGCCGGGGCGGGGGTGACGAACCGGTCGCCGAAACGGAGCAGGACGGATGCCGTGGGAGCTTCCAGCACGAAGCCGTCGGTCGTGACGAAGACGGCGTCGTCGGCCCCCCGCCGCTTGGCCTCGCGGATCGCAGCCATGTTCACCGCGTACGACAGGGTTTTGGCCCCGAGGAGCAGCCAGGGCGCTCGGCTCGGCGTGTCGAGCGCGTACCCGCGGTCGAGGGTCGCGACGCGCACCCCCTCGGTGCGGGAGCGCGCGTTGTCGGGGGCGTCGCCCAGGGTCACCCACGCGGTCGGCGACGGGCCGTCTTCGACCCCGCGGCTGAGGATGAGTTTGATGACGGACTCCCCCGGTCCCGCCTCGACGGCGACGCGGGCGATCGCCGCGCGCCACTGATCGAGGTTCGGGGCCGGCAGGTCGCACAGCCGTGCGGAGTGCGCGAGGCGGTCGAGGTGCGGCCCCACCTCCTGCGCGTGGCCGTCGACCACGCCGAGCGATTCGAAGACGCCGTCTCCGCGCTGGGCGCTCAGCTCGCCGAGGCTCAGCACCGGACCGGCCGGGTCGACGACCGTGAACGTGTCGGAGAAGTCTCCACGCCCGGAACCGGATGCCACGGAGTCGATCACGAGCGCGAAACGCCAAGCCATGGATCGACTCTATGCCCTCCTACCGACACGCCCGGGCCGCGTCAACCACCCCGCCCGAGGGAATGCCTCAGGCATGCGCTTGTTACACTTTCATAGCCGGGCCGCAGTAACCCCGGGCTCCATCTTCTGCCGCTGCGAGCGGCCTTGCGCCGAGAGGCGTTCTGCGGCCCGGCACTTTCTTTGTCTCGACGGTTGGGCTCGCCGCAGGCCCTGAGGCCGAGCCTGGGCGCTGCTCGGCGCGACGGCGGGCGCGGGACGGCGCGAGCGCGGTCAGGTCAGCGCGTCACGACGCCACAGGGCCGCAGCCGCGGCGAGATCGTCGGCGTACGTGGACAGCCGCAGCGCGCGCGTCGTGAGTGCCGTCGCGCGCTCGGACTCGGTGTTTTCGTAGTCGTCGGCGAGATGCGTGGATCCGGACGCCTGCACGCGGCAGAACGCGGCGGCGCGCTCGAGGGCGACAGCGAAATCCCCCTGGAACAGGCCGCGAAGGATGGTGTCGATCAGCTGCACCAGTTCTTCCGGTCCGGCGGGCGCCGGCGCACCGACCACCACCGGATCGACCGTGGCCATCTCGCCGCGCCCCCGCTCGTACAGCAGTGCGGCGGTGGCCGCGTCGTCGTGGATCATGAGCTGCAGCAGGTACAGCCGCCACAGGGCGCCGGGCAGCGAGCGGGCAGGAGAGCGCGACCACAGTTCGGCGATGTCGTCGATGCCGTTGTCGTCGGTGAAGGCGACGAGCCGTTCGACCACGTCGACGGTCGGGTCAGCGCGGACGCGCGACAGCAGGGCCTGAGCGGTGCTGTGCGCGACGCGCGACACCTCGGCGGGGTCGTCCGCCGCGAAGAGCCGGTCGAACAGCTCGGCGGGGCGCCGCACCGGTTTGTGAAACTCGCGGGGGGAATCGCTCATCGTTCCAGGCTAGAGCGTGCCCCGTGAAGCACGGGCCGTCGCGGGAGAGCGTTCAGGCGGTGGCCACCGCGACGACGGGCGCCGAACTGGGCGTGCCGTCCGGTGATCCGCCCGCGGGCTCGACCGTCACGGCGATGACGTCGCCGGAGTGGAATTCGCCCTGCAGCACGGCGGTCGCTTTGCCCTCGGCATCCGTCGAGAAGATTCCCGCGGCGATGGGGGTGTCGTCCCGCACGAACCACAGTTCGTACGTCTGGTCGTCCGGCAGCGTCGGCATGCCTTCCGTGACGAGAACGCTCTGGCCGGTGGATGCCGACCAGTGCGCCGTCGCGACGGCACCGCCGGGCATGGTCGCGGTCGCCGACTGCGCGTCGGGCGCCGTGGTGATCTGCTCGAGCGCGACGACGGAGGCCGGGCGTGTCAGCTGCTGGCTGACGGTGACGGCGCCGAAGCCGAGGACGAGAACGGCCACGATGGACGCGGCCAGCGTGAACCAGCGGCGCATCCCCCAACCCGACGTGGTCAGGGTCGGGGCGGACGGCTCGGAGACGACAGGAGCGGGGCCGGCGGCGGCGTAGTCCCCCGCGTCGGCTGAGTTCGACTCCGGACCCGCGGTGCCCTCCTGCGGCAGATCGGTGATCCGCGCGAGCAGCGAAGCCCGAATGGATGCCGGCGGCTCGACGGGCTCGATCGTCGCGCTGATCGCGGCGACGGCGTCGGTGGCATCCCGAACATGGGAGGACCAGTGCGGATTCCCCGCGAGAGCCTCCTGGTACGCGCGCTCATCAGCTTCCGATAGCGCGTTCAACGCGTGACCGGCAGCGAGGTCGGCGAAATCCCTCTCGTTCACTTGTCCACCCCCATTTCCATTCTCAATCGCGACAGGCCGTCGCGCATTCGTGTTTTGACCGTACCGAGCGGCGCTCCGACGAGGGTAGCGATTTCGCTCTGGCTGTACCCACCGAAGTAGGCGAGAGTGATCGCCTCTTTCTGCGGATCGGGCAGTGTCGCGAGTGCATCCACGACGCGCCGCCCCTCGATCTTGAGTTCTACTCTTTCGGAGACACCGTCGTAGGCGACGTCGATATCCCGGAAGCCCGCGCGCACGTCACGATCGGCACTGGACTGCGACGACCGGACCCGGTCCACCGCTCGTCGGTGCGCGATCGTGAGGACCCACGACCTTCCTTGTCCTTTCTTCGGAGTGAAGCGCCCGGCGGATTGCCAGATCTCGAGGAACACCTCTTGAAGCACTTCCTCGCTCTGCGACCGGTCGACGAGCACCCGCAGGATGAGACCGAACGCGCGAGCAGACAGCGTGTCGTACAGCTCGGCGAAGGCATTCCGGTCGCCCTCGGCGACTCTCTGCAGCAATTCTCCGACGTGGTCGACGTGGTCTGCCCCGTCATCGGGGAGAGAGAATCCGTCGATCACCATGCCTCCCAGCATGCCGTACCGCACCGAGACTTCCCTTCCTCGTGCGCGCGTGGCGCGCATGAGGTACAGAACCGTGACCACTGCATCCGAACGCAGGGCGGATCACGCGGGACCGTACCCACGCAAAAACATTCTCAAGAATATTTCCCCACCTCTGATCTGGGCTTTTCCGGCATCGGGGTGCCGGGTCAGGGCGGATTTCGCAACATTCCGCAATCCGAAGGCGGGGGCATCCCGAAGACCCTGTGTACGCCGCAACACGGCGGACCGCCCCTCGCACCGGGGTGTCCCTGACGGGTCGCAGCCGCGGTCCGAACGATTTCGGAGGAATGTCATGCTCACCAAGAAGAAGCCTGTCGTCGCCGGTCTCGCCCTCGTCCTGGGCTCGGCCTTCGCTCTCACCGCATGTTCGGGTGGTTCGACCGCCGGTGGCGCCGCTGAGGAGACCTCGGCCGCCCCGTCCATGGAGGCGTCGCCCTCGGCCTCGTCCAACATGATGGACCCCGCCGCCAACCTCGTCGGCCCCGGCTGCGCCGACTACGCCGAGGCCGTCCCCTCGGGCGCTGGCTCGGTCGAGGGCATGGCTGCCGACCCGGTCGCCGTCGCCGCCTCGAACAACCCGCTGCTCACCACGCTGACCGCTGCCGTCAGCGGCGAGCTGAACCCCAACGTGAACCTCGTCGACACCCTCAACGGTGGTGAGTTCACCGTCTTCGCTCCGGTCGACGACGCGTTCGCCAAGATCGACCCCGCCACGATTGAGACGCTGAAGACCGACAGCGACCTGCTGACCAAGATCCTCACGTACCACGTGGTTCCCGGCCAGATGACCCCCGACGAGATCGAGGGCGCGCAGGCCACGGTCGAGGGCCAGGAAGTCACCGTCTCGGGCTCGGGTGACTCGATCATGGTCAACGACGCCAACGTCATCTGCGGTGGCGTGCAGACCGCCAACGCCACGGTGTACCTCATCGACTCGGTGCTGATGCCCCCGATGTAAGTCCTCGGAGCGTGATCACCACGCTTCCGACCGATCGATGACCGATCGGACCTGACGGCGAGCGCCGGACCCCAGGCGAGGGGGTCCGGCGCTCGCTCTTTGCGCGTCCACCCGTGCACGATCCGCCTCGCGCGGCCCGGTAGGCTGGATGCCGCGGGCCTCTAGCTCAGTCGGTAGAGCATCGGACTTTTAATCCGCGGGTCGTGGGTTCGAGCCCCACGGGGCCCACCTCAGCACTCGTCGGAACGCGCGCTGGCGTCTCAGCGCTCGCCCCACCGCAAACGTCGGTAACGCCGGGCGAGGCGGCTCGCCCGCACTCCGGTGAAGACGATCCCGGCGAGCGCGATGACGAAGACGACTCCCCAGGTGAGCCACGCTCCAAGCGATTCCTCACTTCGGACGGCGTTCACGAGGAATGCTCCCTGCAGGAAGAAGCTCAGCACCATCGCGGCGACATACGTTCGCGTGCGCGCCGAGAGGCGTCTGAGCTCGCTGCCTTCTTCGTCATTCAAGACACGCCCCCACGTCCTCCGTCGTCCCGCACAGCTTGTCGCACTCGGGCGCAGTGTGGCGACCCGCGGCACACGCTCCCGCCCTCCATAGACCGCCCATAGGAACCGTGAGGGTGCGGTCAGGGTAGCCCGCCCATTCTGTGGATGTCCCGTTCCCTCGGCATCCAGGAGTCCTCGTGAACCGCGTCCCCGAACCAGACCAGACACCCCTCGGCCCCGCCTACGAGGGGCGACTCCTCCACCGACCCGACGAGGAGGTCGTCGATCAGGGCGCGGGGTTCGATCTGCGTACCCTCGTCGATCGTCGAGGCCTCCTCGGGCTCGTCGGGCTGAGTGCCGGCGCGACGTTGCTCGCCGCCTGCACACCGCAGAGCGCAGCCACCGTCACGGCGACCGCCTCCCCGTCCCCGACATCCACCCCCACTGGGACAGCCACAGCCACGGCGACGCCCACCGCCAGTGCGGCGGCGTTCGCGACGGAAGAGATCCCGCAGGAGACGAACGGCCCCTACCCCGCCGACGGGACGAACGGTCTCAACGTGCTCGAACGGTCGGGGATGGTCCGCAGCGACATCCGCTCCAGCCTCGACGGGGGCACCACCGCCGAGGGCGTGCCCCTCACCTTCACGTTCACGCTGAGCGACCTGGCGGCCGGCAACACCGCTTACGCCGGCGCCGCGGTGTACATCTGGCACTGCGACGCGCTCGGCAGATACTCCATGTACTCCGACGAGATCGTCACCGAGACGTACCTGCGCGGCATCCAGGTCGCCGACGCTCAGGGGCGGGTGACCTTCACCACGATCGTGCCCGGCTGCTACCGCGGCCGATGGACCCACATCCACTTCGAGGTGTACCCGGATGCCGCCTCCGCGACGAACGTGTCCAACCAGATCGCCACGTCGCAGGTCGCCTTTCCGCAGGACATGCTCGATGCCGTCTATCAGGACGCGGCGTACACGGGTTCCGCGGAGAATCTCTCGGACATCGGCAGCCTCGACAACGACAACGTGTTCTCGGACGGCTACGCCCTGGAGATGGCGAGCTTCGCCGGCGACGCGCGCAACGGCTACGTCGGCACCCTGGCAGTGGCGGTGGATGCCACCACCGCGGCGGTCGTGTCCTCGCCGGGCGGTCCGAGGTCCTGAGGGCCCCTGTCCCCCCGCAGGAGGTACGGTGTTCTACGGCGAAGCCGTCCCCGCGGTCCTCGCCGCTCGATATGTCGACCTCCACCTCCCTCTCCGTCCTCCGGCTCTCCGGGCCGGTCCTCATCGTCGGCGACGGCCGAATGGGCCGCGCGCTCGCCGACGCGCTCGAGTCCGCCGCGGTGCCCGTGATCGGACCCGCGGGGCGGGGAGAGACCGCGACGGATGCCGGCATCGTCCTGCTCGCCGTGCCGGACGCCGCGATCGCGGATGCCGCGCGCGCCATCGCCCCCGGCCGCCTCGTCGGCCACCTCTCGGGCGCGCTCGACCTTTCGCCGCTGACGCCGCACGAGGCGTTCGGCATCCATCCCCTGCTCACCGTCACCGGGCCCGGTGCGACGTTCGCGGGCGCCACGGCCGCGCTCGCGGGCACGACCCCGCGCGCGTACGCCGCGGCCGCGGCTCTCGCCGATGTGCTCGGGATGACGGGGGTCGCCGTCCGCGATGAGGACCGCGCGGCGTACCACGCCGCCGCCTCGATCGCCGCGAACTTCCTGGTCACGCTCGAAGGGCTGGCGGAGGAGCTCGCCGAAACCGCGGGAGTCGAACGGGCCGCGCTCGTCCCGCTCGTGCGTGCCGCCGTCGACAACTGGGCCGAGCGCGGAGCCGCAGGTGCCCTCACCGGGCCCGTCTCGCGCGGTGACGCGGCGACGATCGCGCGGCAACGTGACGCGATCGCCGAACGCCTCCCGCACCGTCTGGCGCTCTTCGACGCGCTGGTGGATGCGACCCGCGACCTCGCTGCGACGCAGCAGCCGAAAACCGCGGTGGGCCCATGAGTCCCCGCATCGTCCGCACGGTCGCCGAGCTGCGCGCGGCCCTCGCACCGCACCGTGCCTCGAGCATCGGGTTCGTCCCCACCATGGGCGCGCTGCACGAGGGCCACCTCTCGCTCCTGCGTGCCGCGCGCGACGAGAACGCCGTCGTGGTGCTGTCGATCTTCGTCAACCCGACGCAGTTCGGCGAAGCGGCCGACCTCGACGCCTACCCCCGAACCGAGGCATCCGATGTCGCTCTCGCGGGCGGCGCGGGCACCGACCTGATCTTCGCCCCCTCGGAGGGCGAGATGTACCCGGCCGGGTTCGCCACCACCGTGTCGGTCGGCGGCGCCATCACCGGCACGCTCGAGGGAGCCCTCCGCGGCCGCTCCCACTTCGACGGTGTCGCGACGGTCGTCTCCAAGCTCCTCCTCGCGGTGCAGCCCGACCGCGCCTACTTCGGCGCGAAGGATGCGCAGCAGGTCGTCGTGGTCCGGCGCATGGTGGCCGACCTCGGCATCCCGGTCGAGATCATCACGTGCCCGACCTCCCGCGACGCCGACGGCCTCGCGCGTTCCAGCCGCAATACGCGGCTCTCCCCGACCGAACGAGAGCTCGCGGCGGCGATTCCGCGGTCGCTTCGGGCATCTCGGGATGCCTTCGCCTCCGGCATCCGGGATCCTCGCCGCCTCGCGGCGACGGTGCGCGAGCATCTCGCCGCCGCCGAGCTGGAGCCCGAGTACGTGGAGGTGGTCGACGCCGACAGCCTCGAGCCGATCGCGCAGGTGGAGGGCCCTGCCCTGCTGGCCCTCGCTGTGCGTGTCGGGCCCGTGCGGCTCATCGACAACGTGGTGCTGGTGCCGGGCGTCACCGACCCCCTTCCCCTCGCCCCCACCGACAGGAGTCACCCGTGACGAGTCCGAAAGTCACGCTCCGCCGCCTCCGCGAACTCGCCGACGCGGAAACGCCAATCGTGATGGTCACCGCCTACGACTTCGTGTCGGGTCGCGTCGCCGAACGTGCCGGCGTCGACATCGTGCTCGTCGGCGACTCCGGCGCACAGGTGGTGCTGGGGTACCCCGACACCACCTCCATCACCCTCGACGAGATGCTGACCCTCGCCAAGGCCGTGCGCCGGGCGGTCCGTACTCCCCTGCTGCTGTGCGATCTGCCGTTCGGATCGACCGAGCTGAGCGACGAGCAGGCCGTCGCCACCTCCGTCCGCTTCGTGCACGAGGCGGGCGCCGAGGCGGTCAAGATCGAGGGCGCGAACCCGGCGCGCCTCTCGCGTGTGCGGGCGATCGTCGACGCGGGCATTCCCGTCGTGGGCCACGTCGGCCTCACCCCGCAGACAGCGACGGCACTCGGCGGCCTCCGAGCCCAGGGCCGGACGGCGGAGGATGCCATCCGGGTCGCCCGCGACGCCCTCGCGGTCCAGGCGGCAGGGGCTTTCGCGCTCGTGATCGAAGCGGTCCCCGCCGATGTGGTGCACGAGATCCGTCGGGCGCTCGACATCCCCGTGATCGGTATCGGCGCGGGCGCGGCCGACGGACAGGTGCTCGTGCAGCACGACCTCCTCGGAATCACCGAGGGGCGTCCGCCCGTGTTCGTCAAGCGCTACGCCGCGGTCGGCGAGGCGATGGTCGAGGGCGTCGAGGCGTACGCGCGAGAGGTGCGCGAGAGCACGTTCCCCGCGGCCGACCACGTGTACCCGGCCTCGCCCGAGGTCGCGGCCGCCGTCCGAGACTTCATCGACGGGCTCTGACCCGGATCCGCCGCCGCAAGTGCGCGGCTCACGGATTGCACGCGTCGCACGTGGCGGGATCCGCACGCGTCAGAGCCCGGGGGCGCTCCGCCCGAACGGCGCAGAAGGCGCACCCGTCGACGTCGGCCCGCACGCGCGAGGTGGGCAGCCCGCACCGACGCTCCGAGCCAGCGCGCGAAGGCGGGGCGAAGGCCGTCTCCTTGCCGTGACGGGTGCCGACCGCGACCTCGGCGCCGACGTACGACGCCGGGGCACGGCATCCGCTGCTGGGCGTCACGCGAAGTAGTCGGGGCGGCTCACGGCCGTCGGCGAGACGAACATGACCCCGGACGCGTGATCGAGGATGGGACGGATGCCGGCCACGATCGCGTCCGCACGCTCGGGGTCCACGACCGTGACCAGCAACGTCAGCGCGTCGTGATCGTTGAACAGCAGACGCCCGCCCCGCGGGCCGTGATGGCCGACCCCGGCCACCCCGGTGATCGCGGTGTAGCCGCGCGCCCCGAGCGACTGCATGAGGTCGCCGATCTCGCGGACGTCGTCGCTGCCGACGACCACCTCGATCTTCGTCATGGGAGTGAGGTCGGACAGGCTCATCACAGGTTCTCCTTCTCTCGCTGTTCTTCGCGCGCGACGGTCGCGGCGGAGGCTTCGGCGACGGCGAAGCCGGGTTCGGTGTGCCAGCCGTACGAACCGAACCGCAGCCAGCGGTCGGTGTCGTGCTCGCGCGCGCGCAGGGTGATCCAGCGGTGGAGCACGAGAGTGCGCACCACCTCCGACGACTCGACGATCGCGTTGATGCGCGCGAGGGGCGCCTGCACGAACACCTGCAGCCGGACCGGTTCGTGCCGGGCTTCGCGGCCCACCCCGACCGACTGCCAGGGCAGCCCGATGCGCACGTCTCCCCCGAACCCGGACAGCACGCCGACGGTGCCGACGACGTTGTGCAGCGGTTTCGGTCCGGCACCGAAGCGGTCGGGCGCCACCGTCGAGGCGGCGTACTGCGCGTTGATCCACTGCGCCACGATCATCGGCGCGGTCAGGATCGTCTCCAGACCGGAGCCGTCCGGATCGGCGGCCGTGTCGTAGCTGTGCAGGAAGGCGCGGCGGCCGAGGTCGCGGCCGGCGGTGATGGCGCGCGGCCCCACGATGAACGCGGCGTTGCCGACGAGCCCCCACTCGGGGTAGGCCTCGGCCCAGTCCGCCGCACGGCGGCGAGCGTCCGCCACGACGACGGAGTCGGCCGCACCGACCGGCGCGCCGGGGAGCTCCGCCGCACGGTCGACGACGTTCGCGGAGCGGGCCCGCTCGAGCGCGCGGGAGAGTTCCCACATGGCCGTCTCGTGCGTCGCGGGGATGCGCCACGGCTCGAGCACTGTCACCTCGTCGGTCACGGTGTCCATCTGCGCGGCCACGAAGAGCATGTCATCGGGGATATGGATGCCGCGCTCGACCAGCCCCGCACGCGTCGCAGGGTCGTTGAAGATCATCGCCGCGGCGCGCGCGTTGGGCTCTCCCTCGTGTCCGCCGCACGCCCCGCACTGCAGGCTCGACGCGAAGGGGTTGTTGGTGACCGACGCCCCGTGTCCGCACAGCAGTACGATGCGTGCGAATCCGTCGACGAGCCCCATCATGCGCAGGGCCGTCTCGGCGTACAGCACCCGCTCCTCGAGACCGAAGACGACATCGGCGTCGACATGGGTGGGCGGTTTCCGCGAGCGCAGCCGCTCGCTCGCTGCCCGCCATGCGCGCGGGGCCACCGTGCGGGCCGCGGCCGCCGCCCCGAAGACCCAGCCGGCCGTCTCGGCGAACGCGTACGGCGCGAGGGTGGATTTCTCGAGAGCCTGCACGGTCGCTCGCCGTTCGAGGTGCGCCGAGCGACGTCTGCGCCACCCGGTGATGGCGTCGCGGTCGACCGACGACTCGCTGATCGCCACGCGCGGCGTCAACAGGACGGGGCACGATGCGACCTCGGGCGAACCGTCGGCCGGGCGGAACGAGATGGGGACGGCGAAGAAGCCGGCAAATCCGAGCGTCTCGACGTCGGCGGCGGCTTCGAGGTGGCGACGGAAGCTCTCGGACCGCGGATCGATGCAGAACACCGCGTGCGCGAGCGGCCGAGCCATGGCAGGACCGACAGGACGCAGCACCGGTTCGGCCGACGGGCTGAGCGTGCGAGCGACGCGCCGCTCGTACGCCTCCTGCCAGACGGCCAGACGTGCCGTCGCGTCGACGAGCGAGAGCGTGCGGTGCAGCGTCGCCGAAACACCGACCCCTGCCCCGTCCGCGCCGAGCGCGTGCGCCACCGCCTCCTGACGCGCGGCGGTGTCGGAACTCGACGCCGTCGTCTCCGGCAGTGCCGCATCGGCGGGGAGGAGGAGCCGCTCCCACGTCGCGCGGACCGCGACGAGCGAGGTCAGGTCGGTCCCCCGGGCCCGGTCACCGACGGAACGCACTAGAGCCGTCCACCCGGGCTGGGCGAGCAGGTGCGCGCGGATGAACGATTCGGCGCCGTCGTCGTCGATGCCCCAGCGCTGCAACGCCGCGTCGATGGCATCCGCGGGATCCACCGGAGCGGTGCGGATGCCAGCGCGCACGCGCCGGGGCACGCTCGGGTCGAGGGCAGCGAGGCGACGCCACGTCTCCCACATCGGTCCGCGCCGGATCGGTGTCGACCACGCGGGCGCGCCGAGCAATGCGGCCAGCCACCGGCCGGTGAGGTCGTCGACTCGAGCGTGGAGGCGCGGGAAGAGCGCCGCGGCCGGAGTCGGCATCGATGCTCCCGACGTGACCGCGGGAGGGGAGACGAGCAGGTCCTGACGCAGGATCTCCGTGATGCTCGTGATCCGCCCGTCCACGATCACCGGGCGCGGAGTGCGCGCTTCGGGCACGACGACATGCAGCGCCGCGACGAGGTCCTCGTCGGTGATGCGCCCGGCCGCGTGCATTTCCCGGAACTCTGCTTCCGCGCGGGTGAGCAGGATGCCGTGCTCGCGCGCGACCGCCCGGAGGGCCTCCTCGTACGGGAGGTGCTCGTAGTCGGCGAGCGGATTGCGGGCGATGAACGTCTCGAGGGGGTGATGCGGGGAGATCGCCCGACCGGCGACGGCGACCCACCCCCGGATGGCTGCCCGGCGTGATTCCGGGGTGTTCGTGGTCATGAGAGCCTCCCGTACTCGAGGGGACCGCGCGCGGCGGTCGGGGGTGTGGTGACGTCGGGGGTCCGGGCGGGGGCCGGAAGCGGGGATCGACCCCAGGCGAAGGCGAAGGCGAACACCGCGTCCGCCGCGCGCCCGGACGTGAACGACACGAGGGCGAGCACACTCGCCACGACGAAGACGGCGAGCGCGAACAGCGGCGACAGGGCGGCGGCGGGCGCGACCGGCGCGAGGGCCTCGGCTCCCCGGGCGACGACCAGGACGTATCCGACGACGGCGCCGGCGACCAGGGCGACGAGCAGGGCGCGGATGCCGAGGGGCGAAGTCGCTCCGCCGAGACGGGCTCCCGCGAGCGCGGCGGTGGCCACGACGAAGAGCAACAGGACGGCCGAGGTGTGCGCGACGGCTCCTCCGAGAAGGATCACGGCCGCTCCGACGACGATCACCGCGCCGGCCGCCGCGGCACTGCCCCCGCGTGACCGGGGTGCCGTGGGCGCGGACCGCAGGGCGATCGCGCGCTCGACCGCGGAGCCGGCGCCGAGGAACAGGCTGGCCTTGAACAGCGCGTGGCCGAGGACGTGGACGAGCGCGACGCCGAAGGCGCCGATCCCGCAGGCGAGCAGCATGAAGCCCATCTGCGCTGCCGTGGATTGCACGAGTCGGCCTTTGACGTCGGGGCGCGTGCGCATCGCGACCGCGGCGGCGAGCAGGGTGATCCCGCCCGCGACCCCGACGATCCAGGGACCGATGACCGAGGGCACCTCGGCGAACCGCAGCAGCAGGAGCGCACCGGCGTTGACGAAACCCGCGTGCAGGAGCGCCGACGCGGGGGTCGTCGTGGCCGCGGTGGCCGCGAGCCACGTGTGCAGCGGGAAGGACCCGGCGCGGGCGATCGCGGCGACGGCGACGAGCACGCCCACGGCGACCGCCGGCGCACCGCGGAGGTTTCCGAGGTCGGCGAGTTCGCCGGAGCCGATCGTCGTGATCGTGATCGCGACCGCGAGCCACAGCGCCGCGTCGCCCATGCCCAGCGCGAGGGCTGCCCGTCGCACGGCCGCACGCGTCTGCGGCCCACGACCCCCGGTCCTGATCAGCCCGATCATTCCGGCCGTCGCGACAGTCCACCCCCCGGCAAGGAGCACGACACCGTCCGCGGAGACGGCGACCGTCGACCCCGCCGCGACGAGGGCGGACAGGGCGAAGAACGCCCGCGCCCGCGGGTCGCCCCGCAGATGGCGGTCGGCGAAGACCTGAACCACGAGCGTCAGCACCGCGACGAGGACCGTCAGCGACGCACCCGCGATGTCGCCCCGGGTGAGCACCTCGTGCGAGAGGCCCGCCGCGGCGATGACCGCGGCCACGCCCGTGGGCCATACCGCGGCGAACCCCGCCGTCCGGCGACGCCCTTCGGTTCGCGCGAGCGAAGCGACGAGGACGGCGACGAGCAGGGCGGCGGTCACGATCAGGGATGCCATCGACATGGGATGCACAATACATGCATTTCAATGCCGGTGTTGAATCACACGTGATGTGAGTCCGGATTCGCGTCTCGCGTTGTGTGCTTCGGCTACGATGGCCGGATGGGCCAGTGGACGTTCCTCACGAATCACGCCCACGTGCTCATCTACGTCGCCCGAGACCCGGGCGCGCGCGTCCGTGAGATCGCCGACGCCGTCGGCATCACCGAGCGAACCGCGCAGGGCATCCTGACCGACCTCGTCGACGCCGGGTACCTGCGACGGACGAAGGAAGGTCGACGCAACCGCTACGACTGCGTCGAAGACCTTCCTCTGCGGCATCCGCTCGAGGCAGACCACCGGATCGGAGAGTTGCTGCGGACGCTGCGCCCCTGATCAGGCGCGACGGCAGGCGTCGAATCTAGGAGTCCGTCGCTGCACGTGATCGATGCGCGGGCAGACGGACGGTGAACGTCGTCTCGCCGGGACGGCTGCGCACGGCGATAGTGCCACGATGCGCGACCACGATCGCTTGCGCGATCGAGAGTCCGAGGCCCGTGCTGCCGGCGTCACGGTTGCGTGCCCGATCGCCGCGCGTGAAGCGTTCGAAGAGTGTATCGGCCACCGCCGGGTCGATCCCCGGCCCCGTGTCGGTCACGCGGAGCACCGCCTCGTCGTCATCGCGTTCGATCGACGTCGTCACGATCGTGCCGGGCGGGGTGTGCGCGTGCGCGTTACGCAGAAGATTGGCCACCACCTGCCGCAGACGATCCTCGTCGCCCGGAACGGTCAGCGGGGCGTCGGAGGCGATGTCGAGACGCCACTCCCTCTCACGGTCGACGGCCTGTGCATCGCTGACGGCATCGATCGCCACGAGCGGCAGCTCGACGTCCTCCACCCGCAATCGCTGTCCGGCGTCCAATCGCGCGAGCAACAGCAGATCCTCGACGAGTGTGGTCATCCGACGGGCCTCCGACTCGATGCGCTCGAGCGAGCGCCGCTGCGTCGCCGTCATCGGCTCGGGCCCGGTCAGCGTCAGCTGGGTGTAGCCACGGACGCTGGCCAACGGCGTCCGCAGCTCGTGGCTGGCATCCGCGATGAACCGGCGGAGCTCGCTCTCGCTGTGAGCGCGGGCGGTCAAGGCCGCTTGCACATGCCCGAGCAGATCGTTCAGCGACGCCCCCACTCGCCCGACCTCGGTACGCGTGTCGGTGTCCGCCGCCTCGACGCGATCGGGGATCTCCGCGGGGCCTCGACCGAGAGTCCGCTCGGACACCCGCTGCGCGACGGCGGCGACGCGGTCCAGGGGGCGAAGCGCCCGCCGGACGAAGAACGACAGGCCCACGACCGCGGCGAGCAGCGTCACGGCTCCGACCGCGATGAGGATCGTCGTCAACGCGGACGTCGTGGCGGCAGCATCGGCGAGGGAGATGCCCGAGAACACGGTCGAGCCGTTCGCGCTCCGCGCCGCGACGCGGAACGTCCCCAGCTCAGCGCCGAGCTCGACGGTCACCGGCACCTCATCGGGCGGAACGCCGCGGGAAAGCACCGAGACCTGCTCGTCGGAGAGCGTCTGCACCGTGCCGTCGGAGCGGGTATAGCTCGATGCGACAGCGCCGTCGTCCGCAACCCTCACCAGCAAGGAGCCGATCCGCGGCGCCGGGCCGCGCCCCTCGGCGGGGACGCCGGCGCTGGCGCTCGGCGTCGGAGCACCGGTCGATTCTTCCGATGGCGGCCAGCCACGCCCGTCTCCGGGACCGCCGGCGAAAACGAGACCCCCGACGACCTGTTCGTCGAGTCTGTCGTAGACGAAAGCCCGCAATGCCGTCACCGTCGCGACGCTCATGAGCACGAGGGCGGTGGCGACGAGGGCGATGGCTCCGATCACCAGGGTCCGCTGGAGCGTCACCGGCCGCCGCGTCATGAGGCCTTGATCGTGTACCCGACACCGCGCACGGTGTGGATGAGCGGGTCACGGCCCGCATCGATCTTGCGCCGCAGGTACGAGATGTAGATCTCCACGACGCCGCTGTCTCCCCCGAAGTCGTACCCCCAGACGGCGTCGAGGATCTGCGCCTTGCTCACGACCCGCCGCGTGTTCTGCATCAGGTAGCGCAACAGCTCGAACTCCTTCGCGGTGAGCTTGATCTCGCTCCCCCCTCTGGTGACCTCGTACGCGTCCTCGTCGAGCGCGAGATCGCCGACGCGCAGGAGCGTGTCCGCCGCGACGGCGGCCGCGACGTGTCGCCGCGCCATCCCACGCAGCCGCAGGATCACCTCCTCGAGGTTGAACGGCTTGGTCACGTAGTCGTCGCCGCCGGCGGCGATCCCGGCGATGCGGTCCTCGACGGCATCCCTCGCGGTCAGAAAGAGCACCGGAAGGTCATCTCCCGCCGCTCGGATGCGCGTCAACAGCTCGATGCCGTCGAGGCCGGGCATCATCACGTCCAGCACGAGAAGGTCCGGACCGAAGCCGCGCATCAGCTCCAGCGCGTCACGACCGTTGGTGGCGGCCCGCGCGTCCCACCCCTCATTGCTCATCGCCATGCGCAGCAGCTCGCCGAGGTTGACCTCGTCGTCGACCACGAGGGCACGGATGGGCGAGCCGTCGGGACGAGTCAGCGGCGATCGAGGCGCGGGCATGGGGATCAGCATGCCGCGTCCGGGTCCGCGAGGCACGCCCTCCCGCACGTGCATAAACGGTTCATAGGAACGGTGAGGGAACGGTGAGGGCGGCGTTCCTACCTTCGGGTCCACGGCCGCATCCCGCGCCGGAAGGAGAAACATGTACTGGACGTACCTGCGGCGCGAACTCGCGGGCCGCACGAAACAGACCGTGATCGTCGCCATCGGGCTGGCTGTCGCGATCGCACTCGTCATCGTCGTCAACGCCCTTTCCGCGGGCGTGCGCGACGCACAATCCGAGGCGCTGTCGTCGGTGTACGGCGTGGGCACCGACCTGACCGTGACCGGGGCTCAGACGCAGCCCGCCGAGGGCGGCGGAGGTCCCCGCTTCGACTTCGGCGCCGAGGATGGATCGACAGAAGACGGCACGACATCGCTCAGCCAGTCGCGTCTGATGACCGACTTCCTGCGTGAGACGCTCGATGCCTCCACCGTGACCACCGTCGCCGATCTCGACGGAGTCGCCGCCGCGACGGGGGCCCTGTCGCTGACGAACACCACCTTCTCGGGCGAGATCCCCGACCGCAGCGCGATGTCCGGAACGGACGGCGCGCAGGGCGGCGGCATGGGCGAACCTCCCGCGGGCGGACCGAACGGAGACGGCGGGAGCGCGTTCGGCATCGAGTCGTTCAGCGTGCTCGGCGTGGACCCCGCAGCGACCGTGGGACCCCTGTCGTCCATCACCGTCTCCGACGGACGCGCACTCACCGCGGCGGACGCGGGGACCGACGTCGCCGTGATCGATGCGACCTACGCCGCTTCCCACGACCTCACCGTCGGCGGCACGATCGACGTGGGGGGCTCCTCCCTGCAGATCGTCGGCATCGTGGCATCCGCGTCGGCCGAAGCCGATACGGCCGCGAACGTGTATCTTCCCCTCGATGTCGCGCAGGAGCTCGCGGGCGTCGGCGACGTGGTCTCGACCGTCTATGTGCAGGCGGCATCCGCGGATGCCATCGACGCCGTGCAGAGTGAGGTGTCGGCCGCGCTGCCCGAGGCGACGTTGAGCACGCAGTCCGAGCTCGCCTCCACAGTGTCCGGGTCGCTGTCCAGCGCGTCGTCGCTGATCACGAACCTCGGCACGTGGCTGTCGATCGTCGTCCTGGCCGTGGCCGTGGCCCTGGCTGTGCTGTTCACCCTTTCGGGCGTCGCTCGACGTACGCGGGAGTTCGGCACCCTCAAGGCGATCGGCTGGTCGAACGGCCGGGTCGTCCGTCAAGTCGCCGGGGAGTCGCTCGTGCAGGGGCTCATCGGGGGCGCGGTCGGCCTCGTCCTCGGGCTCGGCGGCATCCTGCTGGTCAACCTGATCTCCCCCACGATCTCGGTGACGTCCGCGGCCACCGACTCCACCGCCCCGACCGGACAAGGGGGTCCTCGGATGGGCGGCCCCGGCGGTTTCGGTCAGGCGGCGCAGCAGGCCACGGACATCGTCCTCCACGCACCGGTGACGCCCACCGTCGTGGTCGCGGCGGTCGGCATCGCCGTCCTCGGCGGAGTTCTCGCGGGCGCCTTCGGCGGATGGCGCGCCGCCCGCCTCAGCCCGGCCGCCGCCCTCCGCGCCGTCGCCTGACCGGCATCCGATTCGTCCTTCGAAGGAGACATCATGACCATGACAGCTGCGTCCTCCATCGCCGATCCGGCCGCGAGCGCGACCGCCTACCGCCTCACGGGGGTCACGCGGACCTACCGACAGCGCGAACGGACGGTGACCGCCCTCGCGGGCATCGACCTTGAGATCGCCGCCGGCGACTTCGTCACGATCCAGGGGCCGACCGGGGGCGGAAAGTCGACGCTGCTGCAGATGCTCGGGGCCCTCGACCGCCCGACATCCGGCAGCGTGCGCCTCGGCGACCTCGATCTCGCCCGGGCGTCGAACCTCGACCTCGGCCGCGTCCGTGCCGCCGAGATCGGTTTCGTCTTCCAGGGGTTCAATCTCATCCCCACCCTCACTGCCGCCGAGAACGTCCACATGGGGCTCGAGCCGCTCGGCCTCGACCGCGACGAACGCCGTCGACGCGTCACCGAAGCGCTCGACCGCGTCGGCCTCGCCGACCGCCACGACCATCGTCCGGGTGAGCTGTCGGGTGGTCAGCAGCAGCGGGTGGCGATCGCCCGCGCCGTGGCCAAGCACCCCCGCGTGCTCCTGGCGGATGAGCCGACGGGGAACCTCGACGAACACATGCGCGACGAGATCCTGGACGTGCTGGACGCCCTCAATCGCGAGGGACTCACCCTCGTCGTCGTGACGCACGATTCCGCGGTCGCCCGCCGTGCTCGGCGACGGCTGCGCCTGGCGAAGGGCACCATCAGCGACATCACGCGCGCCTAGAGCCGCTGCGGCTGCCGGTGTCTCACCGCACCGGCAGCAGCGCGAACCCGAAGCAGGCGAGGCCGGCACCAGCGAGCAGGCCCGCATAGAGCCAGCGGTGATCCGTGCGAGCCAGCCGCGCGTAGACGAGGTTGACCCTCGCCGCCGTCGACGGGAAGAGCGACCACGCCCCCGCGAGACCCGCGAACGGTGCGGCGAGCGCGACGAGGAAGACCGCGAACGCCACGAGCCGCAGGGCGGGGTCGGCTGTCACCCCCTCGGTCACGCGCCCGGTCATGTACATGATGGGCAGCGTGGTGAAACCGATGACCGAGCACCCGAGCCCGAGGGCGACATAGCTCCACGGACGCGTCCGCGCGGTCACCGGCGCGGTCCGGGGCGTCGGGATCGGGGAGCGCAGCTTCCACACGGCGACCGCGGCGGCACCGACGAGGAAGACCGCGCCGGCGACGGCATCCACGCGAGCGTCGCGCACCGCCTCGGACGCGCGCTCCTCGGCCGCCGAGACGAGCGCTGTGGGATCGAAGCTCTGCAGCAGGAAGTACAGTGCGGTCGCCCCGACGGCGAGCCCGGCGATCATCCCCCCGATGCGGGACGCGACGCGCGTGTTCTGCGCCAGCACCGTCGTCGTGGCCGCGTACAGCGCCGGGTTCAGCCCCAGGCTGAGACCGAGTCCGACGAGGGTCGACAGTGCCGCGGCCCAGCGAGCGACATCGGTCACGACGGGCTCCTCTCGCACGGGCGGGCCGGATGCCACGGGGCGAACGCTCCACAGCGTAGCGGGGGCGAGACCGGAGTCGAGTGGCGTCGGCGGAGGTCCGGACGCACGCCGCGCGCGAACGGCGAGGGCACCCGGGCCACCGCATCACGGCGCCGGACTGTCGCGCGCGCTTGTCAAGCGGCATCCGTTCGACCCCCCGCTCCGAACAATCGGATGAGGGCGGTGCTTCGTGCGTCGTCGCCGACGAGAGGGATGCCATGACCACCGACACTGCGGCCCGCACCGATGACGCCACCACCGTCCGGCGGCCGCGCGCCTGGTTCTGGGCGTCTCTTGCCGGGCTCGTCTCGGCCGCCGCGCTGCTGGCCGTCGCCGAGCTGTTCGCGGTGCTCGTCGCCCGTTCGGCGAGTCCCGTCCTCGCGGTCGGGTCGTTCATCGTGGACATCGTCCCGCGCCCCCTGAAGGAGTTCGCGATCACCGTGTTCGGTGAGGCGGACAAGGTCGCGCTGCTGGTCGGAGTCGGCCTCGGGGCCGCGGTCGCCGCCGCGGTTGCGGGAATTCTGCAGTACCGCTTCCGGCCTGTCGGGGCGATCCTCCTCGGGGTGGGTGGCGCGCTGGCGACCGCCGCGATCATCACGCGCGCCGCGGCCGGTGCCCTCGCCTGGCTGCCTCCCGTGCTCGGCACCGTGGCGGGCGTCGTGCTCCTGGTGTTCCTCGTGCGGCGCCTGCGCCGCTGGGACGCCGCGGCGTTGGGCGATAACGCCACCGCCGCCGGCGTCAACCGCCGCGGATTCTTCCTGCTGTCCGGCATCGCGGCCGCCACCGCGGTCGTCGTCGGTGTGGGCGCCCGTGTCGTGAACGCCGCCACCGCATCGGTCGCCGCCGCCCGGGACGCCCTGCGGCTGCCGTCCGCCCGCAGCACGGTCACGATCCCCGAGGGCGCGTCGCTCGACGTGCCGGGCCTGTCGCCGATCATCACACCCAATGCCGACTTCTACCGCGTCGACACCGCGTTGACCGTGCCGAACGTCGACCCCTCGACGTGGCGCCTCCAGATCGAGGGCATGGTCGACCAGCCGATCGAGCTGAGCTTCGACGACCTCGTCGCCATGGGTCTCGACGAATACGGCGTCACCCTCACCTGCGTCTCGAACGAGGTGGGCGGCGGCCTCGTCGGCAACGCCATCTGGACCGGTATCCCCATCCGCGACGTCCTGCGCATGGCGGGCCCCCAGGCGGACGCCGACATGGTGCTCTCCGAGAGCGTCGACGGGTACACGGCATCCACTCCCCTGTCCGCCCTCACCGACGATGGACTGGATGCCATCTTCGCGGTGGCCATGAACGGCGAACCGCTCCCCTTCGAGCACGGCTTCCCCGTGCGCATGGTCGTGCCCGGGCTCTACGGGTACGTCTCGGCGACGAAGTGGGTCACCAAGCTGACGGTCACGCGATTCGATCAGGACGAGGCCTACTGGACGCCTCGTGGCTACTCGGCGGAGGCGCCGATCAAGATGTCGTCGCGCGTGGACACCCCCAAGATCGGCAGCCCGGTCTCCGCGGGCACCGTGCCCATCGCGGGAATGGCGTGGGCGCAGCCCATCGGCGTGCAAGCTGTCGAGGTGAGCATCGACGACGGCGACTGGCAGCAGGCGACGCTCTCGACTCCCATCAACGACCAGTCGTGGGTGCAGTGGGTGCTCGAATGGGATGCCGAGCCGGGTTCGCACTACATCACCGTTCGCGCGATCGACAAAGAGGGCAACGTCCAGATCCAGGAACCGGCCGCGATCGCCCCGAACGGGTCGAGCGGCTGGCAGCGGACGCTGGTCACCGTCAGCTGACCGCCGTCGGCGTGTGGTGCGTGTCAAGTCCTCGTCTGCGCTTTCCGGCGACGGGCAAGATCGGTTCATGCCTTCAGCAAGCATCCCGTCTTCGTCCGGTCCGATCGCATGAGCGTGGTCGAGGGTGACCCGGTCTCTCCTCTCGCGGATGAGCGGGACGGCTCCGACCGGCCGTTAGCGAGCCTGCGGCGCTCTCTGCCTCCCGACTGGGACGACCAGGTCGATCTCTTCGCCATCGTCAAGCTCGACGGCGGAGGCGTTGTGCGCGGGTGGAACCCGGGCGCGGAGCGCATCAAGGGGTACACCGAGGACGAGATCGTCGGGACGCACTTCTCGCGGTTCTACCGGGAGGAGGATCGCCGACGGGGCCTTCCCGATCGTCTGCTCGCCGCCGCGCAGCGCGACGGGCACGTGGAAGACACGGGGTGGCGGGTCCGCAAGGACGGTGGCGAGTTCTGGGCCCGCGTGACGATTTCCGCGATCCGCAGCGACGCGGGGCAGGTGCGGGGTTTCGTCAAGATCGTCCGTGACCTCACGACAGAGAAGCGCGTCGAGGAGGAACAGGCGGCATTGCAGCGCACCTTCGCGCACGATCTGCTCTCGCCCGTCACCGCGATCCGCGGATACCTCGACCTGCTCGTCGACGAGTTGCCGGCCGACCACCGGATCCTGCGTCTGGCCACCGAGGCCAGCGACCACATCGTCGCGATGGCGCAGGCCCTGTTGGCCGACACGCACGCGCGTCCCCAACGCGGGCGGCGACGTACGACGATGGACCTCGTGACCCGCGGGGCGGTCGCCCTCGTCCTGCCGGGCGCTGGGCCCGACCGCGCCGTTTTCGGTCGGATGGATGCCGTGCCCGTCCTCGGGGACGTCCTCGGCCTGCGCCGTGCGGTGGCCAACGTGCTGGAGAACGCCGCGAAGTACTCCGACGACGCGATCGACGTCTGTGTGCGCGAGACCGACGAGGGCGCGGCGGTGACCGTGAAGGACCGGGGGCGAGGCATCCACCCCGACGACCTCCGGACGGTGCTGCGCGAGGGACAACGCGGACGGCTCGCCGATGCCGGCGACGGCGGGAACGGGATCGGCTTGGCCAGTGTCCGGCAGATCGTGGAGGAGCACGGCGGCACCGTGCGCATCGCGAGCGAGCTCGGCGTCGGAACGACCGTGACGCTGACGATCCCCCGCGCCGACGACGAGGTCACTCCGATCGAGTGAGCCGGGCCCCCGCCGATGCGATCTCGTCGAGCGCGGCGGCGCTGGAATCCGGGTGCACGCCCGCGACGAGGTCGGTGAGAACGCGCACGCCCCGGCCGGCGGCGATCGCGTCGAGCGCGGACGCGCGCACGCAGTAGTCGGTCGCGATGCCGACGACATCGATGTCGCGGATGCCGTGCTCTTCGAGGATGTCGTCGGCGGTGAGGCCGTCGTCGGTCACCCCTTCGAAGAGGGAGTAGGCGGGTTTTCCCTGCCCCTTCTTGAGGTGGTGCGTGACACGGCTCGTGTCGAAGACCTCGTCGTAGTCGGCGCCGTAGGTCCCGCCCACGCAGTGCACGGGCCACGTGTCGACGAAGTCCGGCTCGGCCGAGAAGTGGCCGCCGTTGTCGTCGTCCCCGTTGTGCCAGTCGCGGGACGCGACGACGATCGCGTAGTCGTCGGCGTGCGCGTCGAGGTAGCGGGAGATGCGCGCGGCGACCTCGTCTCCCCCGACGACCCCGAGCGCACCGCGTTCGGTGAAGTCGTTCTGGACGTCGACGATGAACAGTGCGCGGCTCATGCTCCGAGCCTACGCTCGGCGGCGGAAACCGGCGCCGCCGCTACTGGGGGGGCGCGGCCTCCGCGGGCGAGGAACGGGGGCCCGCGTCAGCCGCGGGCGAAGAGCAGCACGACCGACACGGCGAAGGCCACCAGCCCGAGGCTCAGGACTCCCGTCGCCGCCAGCGCGACGAATCGCACGAGCGGTGACGAGCGGGTGAGCCGCATGCGGTGCTGCGAGCCGCGGCGATAGAAGATGTCGGTCATGTCGGCCACGCCCACCTTCGCCTCGTCGTGGTGTGACAGCGGCGCTTCGTTGACGCCGCCCTCGTCGTCGAACCACCGCACGACGCGATGGTCGCCGAGGTCTTCGACGACGGCGCGAGCGGGGAGCCACGTGCCGTCGGCGACATAGAGGATCAGCGCGACGACGGCCAGCAGGGTCCCGGCACCGAGGCCCACCCATGTGAACAGCTCGATGACGACATCGAGGACGTTCGACACGGGGGCTCCTGCGGGCGGGGCGACGATCTCCGCGCCGAGGCGCGACGGGTGGGTCCTCCAGCTTATCGGGCGGCGGCGGGTGCGCCGTCGTCGTCGCACCGTGCGGGCCCACCCTCGGGGTGGGAAGGACGAAAGGCCCGGAAGAACCCGGGCCTTTCGTGATGTGGAGCCGCCTAAGGGAATCGAACCCTTGACCTATTCATTACGAGTGAATCGCTCTGCCGTCTGAGCTAAGGCGGCGCGCGCCGCTGACGCGTGCACGATCATCGATCTTACATGCTCAGCGGGCTGCCTGACCAATCGGGCGGGGGTCAGTAGTCGCCGCTCGCTGCGCGGTCGGCGAGGATGTCGCGGCTCGATGACAGGCCGAGGCGCGTCGCGCCGGCGGCGATCATCTCTTCGGCCGCGGCGCGGGTGCGGATGCCCCCGGATGCCTTGACCTCGGCGCGGTCGCCGACCGTCTGCTTCATGAGCCGCACGGCGTGCACGCTCGCGCCGCCGGCGGGGTGGAAACCGGTGGAGGTCTTGACGAAGTCTGCACCGGCGGCGACGGCGGCCTCGCAGACGGCGACGATCGCATCGTCGGACAGTGCCGCGGATTCGATGATGACCTTCAGGACGGTCGGCGCGGGAACCGCGGTCCGCACGGCCCGGATCTCGGCCTCGACGACCTCGTAGCGTCCTTCGACGGCGGCACCGATGTCGATGACCATGTCGATCTCGTCAGCGCCCTGCGCGACCGACAGCGCGGCCTCGGCGGCCTTGACCTCGGCGTGGTGCTTGCCGCTGGGGAAGCCGCAGACGACGGCGACCTTGAGCCCCGCCGGCACCTCGACAGGGAGGAACGAGGGCGACAGGCACACGCTGTAGGTGCCGAGCTCCGCGGCGTCGGCAATGGTGCGCTCGACATCGGCGCGGGTGGCCTCAGGCTTGAGCAGCGTGTGGTCGATGAAGGTGGCGAGGTCGGCGGCGGACGGGGTCATGATGCTCCTTCGGGCGGGGACGACGACAAGCCTACGTTCCCGACCCCGTCGACGCTCGTGTGCGTGCTGCTTCGCGGGACCCAGGATCAGCCGCAGCGCAGACCGTCCTCGGGGATCGTGCCGTTGATCAGGTAGTCGTCGACGGCATCCGTGACGCAGGCGTTGCCCTTGTTGTACCCGAGGTGCCCCTCTCCGACGTTGGTGACGAGGACGCCCTGCTCGAGCTGGGACGCCAGGCTCACCGCGCCGTCGTACGGCGTCGCCGGGTCTCCGGTGGTTCCGATCACGACGATGGGCGGCGAGCCGGGCGCGGTGATGGGCTCGCGCACACCGGTGGGCGGGACGGGCCACGACGCGCACGGGTCTCCTGCGCCGGCCCAGTACGGCGCGACGACGGGGGCTTGGGCGTCGAGCTTCTGCTGCAGCGCCGCCAGATCGGCATCCGTCCCCTCGTCGGGGTAGTCCATGCAGTTGTAGGCGACGAAGGCTTCCATGGTGTTGCCGTCGTATTCGTCACCGATGCGCCCGTTGTAGAAGTCGGCGAGCTGGAAGGCGACGTCGGCGCGGCCGTCGCGCGCGTCGGAGAGGGCGGACCTCAGGTAGGGCCAGCTCTCTTCGCTGTACAGGGCCGCGGTGATCGCGGTCATAAGGGAGTCACCGCCGAGCTGACGCCCGTCGGCGGCGGGAATCGGGCGGGCGTCGACACGAGCGAGGAGCGCGGAGAGGTCGGACATCGCGTCGTCGACGCTGCCGGCGAAGGGGCACTCGTTCGTGTTGAGGCAGTCGGCCATGAACGCGCGGAGCGAGTTCTCGAAGCCGACGGCTTGCCGCAGTGACGTGTCGGTTCCGGAGACGCTCGGGTCGATGCCGCCGTCGAGCACCATGCGGCCGACACGTTCGGGGAACAGCCCGGCGTAGGTGGCTCCGAGGAACGTCCCGTACGAGAACCCGAGGTAGTTGAGCTGAGGGTCGCCGAGCACCGCGCGGAGCACGTCCATGTCGCGCGCGGAGTTGTCGGTGGTGATGTAGGGCAGGATGCCGTCGCTGCGCGCCTCGCAGGCCTGCGCGAACTCGCTGGCGCGCTGGTCGAGGGCGGCCTCGCGCTCCTCGCTCCCCCGTGCCCCGGGCGGGATGTCGTAGAGGTACGCGTCGAGCTGCGGAGGGTCGTAGCAGGTGACGGCGGTGGACTCGCCGACTCCGCGCGGGTCGAAGCCGATGACGTCGTACGCGTCGGTCAGCCGGTCGTCGACGAGCACCGACAGGGCCTGCTTCATCAGCGAGACGCCGGCGGCGCCCGGCCCGCCGGGGTTGGTCAGCAGCGAGCCGATCGGCTCGCCCGACGTCGCGCGGTGCCGCACGACGGCGAGTTCGAGCTCGCCCACGCTCGGGTCGGCGTAGTCGCGGGGGACGGTGACACGCGTGCAGTCGAAGCCCGTGCCGCACTCCTCCCAGTCGAGGGTTTGCCCGTAGTACGGCAGAAGCTCGGCGGGTACCCCGTCGGTCTGCGGGGCCAGTGACGCGCCGTCGTCGGGCGCGATCGGCGGGATCTGGGCGTAGAGGCATCCGGACAATGCGACGGCGAGCGCCGCAACGCCCGCCACGGCCGTGACGAGCCGTCGACGCAGGCTCACGGCGCCGACCCGTTCGCGACGGTGATGAGCAGACTCTCGAGCGCGAGCAGCGGGGCGGCGTTCTGCTCGAGGTTGCGGCGCGTGTCGGTGATGCGGTCGAGCACCCCGAGCGTGCGCGCGGGGGTCCATTCGGCGGCGAGGGAGCGCAGGGCGTCGATCCTTTCGGCGTTGACGAGGTCGCCGTCGCGCCCGTACTGCAGCATGACGACGTCGCGGAAGAGCGACTGGAGGTCGGTGAGAACCCGATCGATGCCGTCGCGGAGGCTGCGGGTGGCACGGCGCTTCTGGTCGTCTTCGAGGGCGTTGAGCTGCCCGCGCACGCTGGGCGGGACGGCCGCCCCTTCGGCGACGCCGAGGGTGCGCAGCAGGGTGCGGCGCTCTTCCTCGTCGCGGGTGGCGGTGAGTGCCTTCGCGTCGTCGGTGGCGAGACGCACGATGTGCCCGGCGACCTCGACGGCGTCGCTGATGCCCCGCACGGCGAGCACGGCCGAGAGCGTCTCGGCACGGCGCGCGCGGGCGTCGTCGTCGGTCGCGAGGCGCTGGGCCATGCCGATGTGCCGCTGCGCGTGGCGCGCGGATTCTTCGGCGACGTCGGCGGGGACGCCCGTGCGCTCGACGATCAGGGAGGCGACGTCGGTGACCGACGGTTCGCGCAGGCGCAGCACGCGGACGCGGGAGCGGATCGTGGGCAGCAGGTCGGCGTCGCTGGGGGCGCACAGCACCCAGACGGTCTGCTCGGGCGGCTCTTCGAGTGCCTTGAGCAGGACGTTCGAGGTGCGCTCGGCCATGCGGTCGGCGTCTTCGACGACGATGACGCGGTAGCGGCCGAGCGAGGGGGCGAACGACGCGCGCTCGACGAGCCGGCGGGCCTCGTCGATGCGGATGACGACCTGCTCGGTGCGGAGGGCCGTGAGGTCGGGGTGGGTGCGGGCGAGCACCTGGCGCTGGGCGGCTTCGTCGCCGGGATCGGCGATGAGGGCGGCCGCGAACGCGTAGGCGAGGGTGGAGCGGCCCGACCCGGGAGGTCCCGTGATGAGCCACGCGTGCGCGAGGGCGGCCGGGTCGGTGGCGGCGGCGCGGAGGGTTTCGACCGCATCGTCTTGGCCCCACACGGCGTCCCACGGGAAGGGGGCGGCGACGGGTCGAGGGGGCGAGTCCACGGCGGCCGACATGGGTTCCACCCTAATCGCGGGCGCCGACACGGCCGCTGTCGATCCGCTGAGCGTCGGCGGCTGGCACGGTCAGGACAGTCGGGATGCCACGGCCTCGCGGACGCGCTCGGCGAGCGCGAGCGCGGGCTCGGTGGCATCCAGGACCAGGAAGCGATTCGGCTCGTCGGCGGCGAGGGCGAGGAACGCGGCGCGCACGCGCTCGTGGAACTCGGCCTTCTCGGCTTCGAGCCGGTCGAAGGGCTTGTCGTCGGCGTCGAGGCGCGCGCGGGCTGCGGCGGGGTCGAGGTCGAGCAGCACGGTGAGGTCGGGGAGGAGTCCCCCGGTGGCCCACAGCGAGAGTTCGCGGACGTCGTCGGCGTCGAGCACGCGACCGGCGCCCTGGTACGCCACCGACGAGTCGAGGTACCGGTCTTGGATGACGACGTCGCCGCGCGCGATGGCGGGCTGCACGACGGTCTCGATGTGGTGGGCGCGGTCGGCGGCGTAGAGCAGGGCTTCGGCGCGGGGCGCGATGTGGCCGCGATGGTGGAGCACGATGTCGCGGATGCGGACGCCGACGTCGGTGCCTCCCGGTTCGCGGGTGCGCACGACCTCGCGACCTTGCGCCCGCAGCCATTCCTCGAGCAGTGCGGCCTGTGTGGTCTTTCCGGCGCCGTCGCCGCCCTCGAAGGTGAGGAACAGCCCGGGCCCCCCGGCTGCTGCCGCGCGGGGGGCGTGGGGCGGCCGGGGAGACGCGCCGGTCACGACTTCTTCGCCGGGGCCTTGCGGGTGGTGGTCGTCTTCTTCGCCGCGGTGCGCTTCGGGGCGGGGCCCTTGGCGCGCTTGTCGGCGATGAGCTCGACGGCCCGCTCGAAGGTGATCGCCATCGCGTCCTCGCCGCGCGGCACCGTGGCGTTGGTCTCACCGTCGGTGACGTAGGGGCCGAAGCGACCGTCCTTGAGCTTGATCGGCTTGCCGCTGACCGGGTCGGCGTCGAACTCTTTCAGCGCGCTGGAGGCACGACGCGCCCCGTACTTGGGCTCGGCGTACTTGGCGAGGGCCTCTTCGAGCGTGATGTCGAAGATCTGCTGCTCGGAGTCGAGCGACCGGGAGTCGGTGCCCTTCTTCAGGTACGGGCCGAAGCGACCGTTCTGCGCGGTGATCTCCGCCCCGGACTCGGGGTCGACGCCCACGACGCGCGGAAGCGAGAGCAGCTGCAGCGCGGTGTCGAGGTCGATGGTGTCGACCGACATCGAGCGGAACAGCGACGCGGTGCGGGGCTTGGGCGCAGCTTCCTTCTTGGCGCCACGCTTCTTCGGCGCTTCGACGACCTCGCCGGTGGCCTGGTCGACCTCTTCGGGCTCTTCGGCCTCGATTTCTTGCACGTACGGACCGAAGCGGCCGTCCTTGACGACGACGAGCTTGCCGTTCTCGGGGTTCTCTCCGAGGACGCGGTCGCCGGCGACGGGGGCGTCGATGAGCTCCTGCGCCTTCTCGGGGGTGAGCTCGTCGGGGGCGAGGTCTTCGGGGATGTTGACGATGCGGGGCTTGGCGTCCTCGGGTGCGCCGGGCTCGACGACCTCGAGGTAGGGGCCGTACTTGCCGAAGCGGAGGGTCGCGGTGTCGGTGATGCGCGTGGAGTTGAGCTCGCGTGCGTCGATCTCTCCGAGGTTCTCGACGATGTGGCGCAGACCCACCTGCTTGTCGGAGCCGAAGTAGAAGGCCTTGAGCCACTCGGTGCGGCGCTGCTCGCCGCGGGCGATGGCATCCAGGTCGTCTTCGAGCGCGGCGGTGAAGTCGTAGTCGACGAGGTCGGCGAAGTGCTGTTCGAGGAGCCGCACGACGCTGAAGGCGAGCCAGCTGGGCACGAGCGCCTGTCCGCGCTTGGTGACGTAGCCGCGGTCGAGGATCACGCCGATGATGCTCGCGAACGTCGACGGGCGACCGATGCCCTTTTCTTCGAGGGCCTTGACCAGGCTCGCCTCCGTGTAGCGGGGCTTGGGCGAGGTGCTGTGGCCTTTGGGCTCGACGTCGCTGATCGCCAGCTCGTCGCCCACGGCGACCGCCGGGAGCGACTGGTCGGCGTCGTCGTCGTTGCGCTTCTCGTCGTTGCCCTCTTCGTAGGCCTCGAGGAAGCCCTTGAAGGTGTAGACGGTGCCCGACGCGGTGAACTCGGCGTTCTTCTCCCCCGCCTGGACGGCAAGGGTGACCGTGGTGGTCTCGTACTTGGCATCCGACATCTGGCTGGCGATGGTGCGCTTCCAGATCAGGTCGTACAGCTTCTGCTCGTCGCGGTCGAGCGCGGAGGCGACCGACGCCGGGGTGCGGAAGTCTTCGCCGGAGGGGCGGATGGCCTCGTGCGCCTCTTGCGCGTTCTTGGACTTGCTCTTGTAGACGCGGGGGTTGGCCGGGACGGCCTTGTCGCCGTACAGCGCCACGGCCTGCGCCCGCGCGGCCTTCACGGCCTGCGTCGACAGCGCCGTGGAGTCGGTACGCATATAGGTGATGTACCCCTTCTCGTAGAGACGCTGAGCGACGCCCATGGCGTGCTTGGCGCTCATCGAGAGCTTGCGACCGGCCTCCTGCTGCATGGTGGAGGTGGTGAAGGGGGCGCGGGGGCTGCGGGTTCCGGGCTTGGCCTCGACCTTGGCGACCGTGGCCTTAGCCGCGGCGACGATGTCGGCGGCGAGCGCGCGGGCCTGCGCCTCGTCGAGCACGACGACGGCCTTCTTGAGCTTTCCGTTGTCGTCGTAGTCACCGCCGCGGGCGAGCGGGGCGCCGTCGAGACGGTTGAGGCGCGTGGTGAACGAGGAGCCGGACTTGGATGCCAAGGCCTCGACGTCCCAGTACGTGGCCGAGACGAACGCCATGCGCTCGCGCTCGCGCTCGACGACCATGCGGGTGGCGGCGGACTGGACGCGGCCGGCGCTGAGAGCAGTCCCCTCGCGGCCGGAACCGACCTTGCGCCACAGCACGGGCGAGACGTCCCAGCCGTAGAGGCGGTCGAGGACGCGCCTGGTCTCCTGCGCGTCGACGAGCGACTCGTCGAGGTCGCGGGTGTGCTGGACGGCATCCTGGATGGCGTCCTTGGTGATCTCGTGGAACACCATGCGGCGCACGGGGACCTTGGGCTTGAGCACCTCGCGCAGGTGCCACGCGATGGCCTCGCCCTCGCGGTCACCATCGGTGGCGAGCAGGACTTCGTCGGCGGACTTCAGGGCACGCTTGAGCTCGGCGACCGTCTTGGTCTTGCGGTCGTTGACGACGTAGTACGGGTCGAAGTCGTTCTCGACGTCGATGGAGTACTTGCCGTAGGCCGCCTTCTTGTCGGCGGGGATCTCCTTCTTGGAGGCGAGGTCGCGGATGTGCCCGACCGAGCTGAGCACTTCATAACCGTCGCCGAGGTATCCCTGGATCGACTTCATCTTCGTCGGGGACTCGACGATGACGAGCTTCTTGCCGTTTGCCACTGGGGTCCTTTCTTCGTTGCACACCATACACACGCCTTCCTGGTCGGGATCCGGGAGGTCGTACGCGGTCGAGACATCGGGCGGTCCTGCCCGCGAGCGTGCAGCGAACGGAATCCCACCGTACGCGGTACCGACCGTGACCGTCGCGACGAGGCCGTCGACATCGCATCCGTTCAGGTTCACACCACCCGCGCTCGCCACCTCCGCGGCCGCCTCGCACGGCACCCCGGGGATGGCGCCGCTGACGGTGTCGGCGGCGGCGAGCGCCGCGGCATCCGCGATCCCCGCGACACGCTGCGCCTGCACGGCGGCGCCGGCGACGACCGCGAGGCCGACGGCGGCGACGGCGACGGCGGCGACCACGCCGACGGCCGAAACGCTCCCCGCCATCACTCGCCCCCGTCGAGCGCGCACGAGCGCGCGGTGAGCGGTCCGAAGGGAAGAGGAATAGGGACCGGCGCCGAGGCCTCGACGCAGACGAGTCGATCGCGCCGTTCGACGGAGATCGTGGCGCCGACGCCCGCGACCACCTCTCGAGCGCGGCCGTCGTCACCGCGGCCGAATAGCCGCGCCGACTCCGCGGCGGCGTGCTGCAGACGCACCGCCGTCGCGCCGGCGGCGAGAGCACCCAGGCCCAGCGCCAGGACGAGGATGACCGCGGGGAGGGCCACGGCGAATTCCGCCGCGACCGCTCCACGGTCGTCGTGCAGAGGACGTATCACTGCACCGTCAGCGCTCGGCGCACGAGGTCGGTCAAAATGCCCCGCACTTCGTCGGACCGCATGATGACGACCAGCAGCCCCGCGAAGGCGACAGCGGCCATCGTCGCGATCGCGTACTCGGCGGTGGCGGCCCCGCGGTCGTCCAGGAACAGGAACGACGCACGACGGGAGTCGAGCCGCGGGGGCGCGGGCAGAGGACCGACTGTGGGCAGGGGACGAGGGGCGAGAAACCGGAACATAGGACTCCTTCTTCTAGGGGTGTGGGCACGAGCGGGGCCGACCACGGGCTAGACGGGCACGACAGTGGAGCGGACGATGCCGAGCACCGCGGGAACCACGGCGAGGAGCAGAAACGCGGGCAGAGTGCAGACGCCGAGGGGGACGAGCAGCCGCGTCGACAGCCGCGCGGCCGCTTCTCGCCCTCTCGTGCGTGCGCGGTGCCGCGCAAGCCAGGCTTCGCCCCGGAGGAGGTCTACCGCTGGCGCCCCCGCGCTCATCGACAGGTCGAGTGCCGCGTCCACGCCCTCCGGTGGCTCGGCCTCCGCGAGACTCCGGTGCCCGTCTGCGAGTTCGCGGGCGCGATCGATCGACGCCCCCGATGCCAGAGCGAGAGCGAGGAGTTCGGCACCCCAGCCCGGTATGCCGGGCGAGGGTCGGGCGCGTCGGGCCAGACGTGAGGTCCAGACGTGCGAGATTCCGACCAGCATCAGCCCGCCGATCACGCAGCAGGCGCCGAAGGGCTCTCTCACCACCCGCAGCAGATCGAGCCCGAGAACACATCCCAATGGCACGCCCAGGAGCGGCAACCACGTCAGCAAGCGCGCGGTAGCCGCAGGTTCGGCCAGCGCGACGGTCACCTCGGCTCTCACCTCCGTGGCGGCTTGCAACGCCGCCACAGCGGATCGCAGGGTGTCGGCGAGCGGCGCCCCGACGTTCACCGCCACCGCCCAAACTGCCGCGATGTCAGGCCAGGCACCCTCGCCCGAGCGCAACACGGCGGCGACATCTCCCCCCGATTCGGCGGCGTGCGCCGCACGCACGAGCAGGGGGTCGCCGGCCTTCGCGAGGTGGGCCCAGGCGGACGCCACGGCCACCCCCGCGGTGAGGAGGACAGCCAACCGCATGGTCGTCTCGATGATGACGGCGTCGGAGTCCTCTCGGCGGGCAGTCCTCACGGGCGGGGCTCCTCGACGATCGCCAGCCGCCCGTCGCGCAGAACGGGCCGGCCCAGTCCGGCCACGCGCCGGAGTCCTGCCACGCGCTCGACGTGAATGACGACGTGCAGCGCGCTCACCCCCTGGCGCGCGAGGGCCACGGCATCCATTCCTGCCAGCGCTCCGAGGGCTTCGAGCCTCGCGGGAACCTCGGCGAGCCCGCGCGCGTGCAGTGTGCCCGCCCCGCCGTCGTGACCGGTGTTCAGCGCGAGAAGGAGTTCCCGGATCTCGGCGCCGCGGCACTCCCCCAGCACCAACCGGTCAGGCCGCATGCGCAGCGCCTCACGAACGAGCCGCGCAAGGTCGACAGCGCCGGCACCCTCGATGTTGGCCTGGCGCGCCTCCAGCGAGACATGATGCGGGTGTCGGGGGCGCAGCTCCGCCACTTCTTCGATGGTCACGATGCGCTCCGTCGCCGGAACGCGCGACAGCAGCGCCGACAGAAGTGTGGTCTTGCCCGCCCCCGTCGCGCCCGTGATCAGCACGTTGGATCGAGCGGAAACGGCCGCCTCCAGGCGATCGCGGACCGGGCCCGACAGCATTCCCGTGTGCTGCAGCTCGTCGAGATCGGGAGCGTCCCACCGCGGAACGCGGATCGATATGGCCGTCCCCCGCGCGGCGACCGGAGCGAGCACGGCGTGCACACGTAGCCCCCGTTCGATGCGGACATCGACACACGGAGACGCGTCGTCGAGATGCCGACCACCGAGCGCGATCAAGCGCACAGCGAGATGTCTCACCTCGCTCTCGCTCGCCCGCCACGACGGCACGCGGACCGGGCCGGCACCGCGATCGATGAAGAGGCCGTCCTCGCCGTTGACGAAGACGTCGGTCACCGCGGGGTCATCGAGAAAGGGGCGCAGAAAGGCGAGCGAGGGCTCACCCCAGGGCGGCGATGGCGCGAGCGACGGAGCCGCGGACGACCGGGGCGAGGTCGGGACGGGAACGAGGCGGGGGGAAGTCACGCCGACAACGTAAAGAAAGCGCCGCCGACCGCGCGGGGCTCGCTGCCGATTGCGTGAAGCGTTCGGCCGATCGCCCGCCTGAGGAGAACCCGCGCCAGGCATGTCGGCGGAAAAAAGAGGGGGCGGCATCCCGTCAATGGGGGGCGAGGGATGCCGCCACGCGCCGGGGAAAAATTGGGGGGCTCCCCCCGACGCGCTGCCGAACGATGTTCGGGCAAGTCCAGCGTACGCAGGCGAGCAGCGAGCACCAACTCATATATCTCGATAAGCGAGCGATATATCAGGCGGGTCGCGGAGGAGGGATGCCAACTATCGGAGGTAACCGCCGTGCGAGGCCGCGGGATAACGTGACCGTGGCGCGAGGACGCGCCGTGCCTCGACCGCGAAGGAGCGCCAGATGAGCAGCCAGATCGATCATCTCCTCAACGAGACCCGCCGTTTCGCCCCGTCGGCGGAATTCGCCGCGAACGCCGTCGCCGACGCGAGTCTGTACGAGCGCGCGGCCGCCGATCGCGAGGGGTTCTGGGCCGACCAGGCGCGGGAACTGCACTGGCACACGCCGTTCACGACCGTGCTCGACTGGTCGAACCCGCCGTTCGCCGAATGGTTCGCCGACGGCGAGCTCAACGTCGCCTACAACTGCCTCGATCGCCATGTCGAGGCCGGCAACGGCGACCGCATCGCACTGCGCTGGGAGGGTGAGCCCGGCGACCGCCGCAATGTCACGTACGCCGAACTCACCGACGAGGTCAAGCGCCTCTCGAATGTGCTCCTCGGCCTCGGCGTCGAGCGCGGCGACCGTGTCGCGATCTACCTGCCGATGATCCCCGAGGCCATCGCCTCGATGCTCGCCGTCGCCCGCATCGGCGCCGTCCACTCGGTCGTGTTCGGTGGCTTCTCGGCCGACAGCCTGCGCGCCCGCATCGACGACGCCGGCGCCAAGCTCGTCATCACAGCCGACGGCGGGTGGCGCAAGGGCAAGGTCTCGCCCCTCAAGCCCGCGGTCGATCAAGCCCTCGCCGACCGCAACGGGTCCGGCATCCAGGAGACCGTCGAGCACGTCCTCGTGATCAAGCGCGGCGAGAACGACGTCGAATGGACCGACGACCGCGACATCTGGTGGCACGACGTCGTGCCGCAAGCCTCGAGCGACCACGAGGCCGAAGCCTTCCCGGCCGAGAACCCGCTGTTCATCCTCTACACCTCCGGCACGACCGGGAAGCCGAAGGGCATCCTGCACACCTCGGGCGGCTACCTCACCCAGGCCGCGTTCACCAACCGCGTCGTCCACGACGTGCACCCCGAGACCGACGTGTACTGGTGCACCGCCGACATCGGCTGGATCACCGGGCACACGTACGTCGCGTACGGCCCGCTCGCCAACGGTGCGACGCAGCTGCTGTTCGAGGGCACGCCCGACACCCCGCACCCCGGCCGCTGGTGGGAGCTGATCCAGAACCACGGCGTGACGATCTTCTACACCGCGCCCACCGCCATCCGCTCGTTCATGAAGATCGGTCGCGATGTGCCGCAGGGCTTCGACCTGTCGTCGCTGCGTCTGCTCGGATCGGTCGGTGAGCCCATCAACCCCGAAGCGTGGGTCTGGTACCGCGACATCATCGGCGGCGACCGCGCCCCGATCGTCGACACGTGGTGGCAGACCGAGACCGGGGCGATCATGATCTCGGCCCTTCCCGGGGTCACCGAGACCAAGCCCGGCTCGGCGCAGGTGCCGCTCCCGGGCATCTCGGTCGACGTCGTCGACGACGCCGGCGAGCACGTCGGCCACGGCAACGGCGGTCTGCTCGTCATCACCGAACCGTGGCCGTCGATGCTGCGTGGCATCTGGGGCGACCCTGAGCGGTTCGTCGAGACGTACTGGCAGAAGTTCGCCGACAAGGGCTACTACTTCGCCGGCGACGGCGCGCGCCTCGATGACGACGGCGACGTGTGGCTGCTCGGCCGCGTCGACGACGTCATGAACGTCTCGGGACACCGCCTCTCGACCGCCGAGATCGAGTCGGCGCTCGTCGGGCACGAGGGAGTCGCCGAAGCGGCGGTCGTCGGCGCCTCCGACGAGACCACGGGTCAGGCCGTCGTCGCGTTCGTCATCGTCAAGAGCCGCTACATGAAGAAGAACGGCGTCGACGGACTCGGCGACGTACTGCGCCGGTGGGTCGGGGAGCAGATCGGCCCCATCGCCCGCCCGCGCGACGTCTACATCGTCGGCGAGCTCCCCAAGACCCGCTCCGGCAAGATCATGCGGCGCCTGCTCCGCGACGTCGCCGAAGGCCGCGAGGTCGGCGACACCACGACGCTGGCCGACACCGCGGTCATGAGCGTCATCAGCGCCCAAGTGAAGTGAGACCCGGACGCGCCGCGGATGCCCGAGCCTGGCATCCGCGGCGCGTTCTTCACGACGGATGCCGGCGCGGCGGTGTTGTATACGAAAGACGCAAGGGAGCGGCCCCCCCAGCGCTACCTTTCCGCCGTGTGTATACACTGAAAGGAACGGGCGGGGAGGAGGGATGCCATGCGCGCCAGCGACCGCGCGTACGCCGCGCTCCTCGAAGAGATCCAGACCGGCGCTCTCGCTCCCGGAACCGTCCTCGGCGAGGTCGAGCAGGCCGCCCGACTCGGTGTGAGCCGCACACCCTTGCGCGCGGCCCTCGCGCGCCTCACCGCGGACGGACTCGTCGCCCAGACCTCGCCCCGCGTCACCGTCGTCACCCACATCGACGGGGATGACATCCGCGCCCTCTTCGTCGTCCGACGCGCCCTGGAAGAGACCGCGGCACGTCTCGCCGCCGCGTCGAACCGTTCGGCGGAATTCGCCGCCCTCGTCCACGCATTCGACGACGCTCGCCTCGACGGCGAGGCCGCGCGCGACGCGTACTACCGCCTCATCGCGCGTTTCGATGCGGCGCTCGACGAGGCCGCGGCGAACGAATACCTGAGCTCCGCGCTCCGCACCGTCCGCACCCACCTCGTGCGCGTGCGTCGCCTCGCCCGCTACCAGCCCGAGCGGCTCGCCGCCTCGGTGTCGGAGCACCGCCTCATCGCCGCCGCGATCGCCGCCGGTGACGCCGATCTCGCCGCCGACGCCACCCACGTGCACCTGCACAACGCCCTGACGAGCATCCTCGAGTCTCTCGACGACGCCGCGCCCTCGCCCGAACGAAAGGCCTCCGCATGACGATCACCCACCACCTCCGTGTCCACCGCAGCGAGGAGAACCTCGCCCGCGAAGGACAGCTGGCGTGGGCCCTCGCGCGCATCGCCGTCGACCCGGTCGCGGTCGACGACGACGTGGTCGACATGATCATCAACCGCATCATCGACAACGCCGCCGTCGCCGCCGCCTCGCTCACCCGCCGGCCCGTCAGCGCCGCCCGGCAGCAGGCCCTCGACCACGCCGTCTCGATCGGGGGCGTCGGAGCGACCGTGTTCGGCTGCACCCTCGAACGCCGCTCGAGCCCCGAATGGGCGGCATGGGCCAACGGCGTCGCCGTGCGCGAACTCGACTACCACGACACGTTCCTCGCCGCCGACTACTCCCACCCCGGCGACAACATCCCGCCCGTGCTCGCCGTCGCGCAGCACACCGGCGGCGACGGCGCCGCCGTCGTGCGCGCGCTGGCAACCGCGTACGAGGTGCAGATCGACCTCGTCCGGGCGATCTCGCTGCACAAGCACAAGATCGATCACGTCGCCCACCTCGGACCCTCGGCCGCCGCCGGCATCGGCACGCTGCTCGACCTCGACCAGGAGACGATCTACCAGGCGATCGGTCAGGCCCTGCACACCACCACGGCCACACGGCAGTCGCGCAAGGGCGAGATCTCGACGTGGAAGGCGCACGCCCCCGCCTTCGCGGGCAAGATGGCGATCGAGGCCGTCGACCGCGCGATGCGCGGCGAGACCAGCCCCTCCCCCATCTACGAGGGTGAAGACGGCGTCATCGCCTGGATGCTGGGCGGACCGGATGCCACCTACGACGTGCCGCTGCCGGCCGAGGGCGAGTCCAAGCGCGCGATCCTCGACTCGTACACGAAGGAGCACTCGGCCGAGTACCAGGCGCAGGCGTGGATCGACCTCGCCCGGCGCCTCGGCACGGAGCGCCCCGACCTGCGCGACCCCGAGAACGTGGCATCCATCGTCCTGCACACCAGCCACCACACGCACTACGTGATCGGCTCGGGGTCGGGAGACCCGCAGAAGTACGACCCCACCGCGTCGCGCGAGACGCTCGACCACTCGATTCCGTACATCTTCGCCGTCGCCCTGCAGGACGCCGCGTGGCACCACGTCGACTCCTACTCGCCCGAGCGCGCCGGCCGCGAAGACACCGTCGCCCTGTGGCACAAGATCACCACGGCCGAGGATGCCGAGTGGACGCGCCGCTACCACTCCGAGGACCCGAACGAGAAGGCGTTCGGCGGGCGGGTCGTGATCACCCTCGCCGACGGCTCGGTGGTCGAGGACGAGATCGCCGTCGCCGACGCCCACCCGCTCGGGGCGCGGCCGTTCGCGCGCGAGGACTACGTCCGCAAGTTCCGCCTGCTCGCCGAGCCGGTGCTGCTGCCCGACGAGATCGAGCGCTTCCTCGACCTCGCGCAGCGCCTGCCCGAGCTGACCGCCGACGAGGTGCAGCAGCTGACGATCGTCGCGAAGCCCGGCGTCTTGGCCCTGGCTCCGGCCCCGAAGGGGCTGTTCTGATGACGCGCGCGGGGGCGATGCCCCGCACAACTCCGGCAATTCGGCCGGTCGGGGGCGCCTGGCCCGCGGGTTTCCGCGGTCGCACGCCCCGGTCGACACGGTTCTGCAGGAGTTGTGCACGCCCGATGGAGGAGAACTGATGCTGTACTCCCAGACCACTCCGGCGCAGAAGCGCCGCGCGCTGCGCGAGAGACTGGCATCCGGGGAGCTCGTGCGGATGCCGGGGGCCTTCAACCCACTGTCCGCCCGCCTCATCGAGCGCAAGGGCTTCGAGGGCGTCTACATCTCCGGCGCCGTGATCTCGGCCGACCTCGGGCTCCCCGACATCGGGCTGACGACGCTCAGCGAGGTCGCCGGCCGTGGCCAGCAGATCGCGCGCATGACGGAGCTGCCGGCGATCATCGACGCCGACACCGGCTTCGGCGAGCCGATGAACGTCGCCCGCACGATCCAGACGCTCGAAGACGCGGGGCTCGCGGGCACCCACATCGAGGACCAGGTCAACCCGAAGCGCTGCGGCCACCTCGACGGTAAGAGCGTGGTGGATGCCGACACCGCGATCAAGCGCATCCGCGCCGCCGTCGACGCCCGCCGCGACCCGGACTTCCTCATCATGGCCCGCACCGACGTGCGGGCGGTGGAGGGGCTTCCTGCCGCGATCGACCGCGCCAAAGCCCTGGTCGACGCCGGCGCCGACGCGGTGTTCCCCGAGGCGATGCGCGACCTCGGAGAGTTCGAGGCCATGCGCGCCGCCCTGGACGTGCCGATCCTGGCGAACATGACCGAGTTCGGCAAGAGCGAGCTGTTCTCCACGACCCAGCTGCGCGACGCCGGCGTGAACATGGTCATCTGGCCCGTGTCGCTCCTGCGCCTGGCGATGGGTGCCGCCGGCCGCGGCCTGGACGCGCTGGCATCCGAGGGGCACCTGCGCGACCAGCTCGACCAGATGCAGCACCGTGCCGACCTGTACGACCTCATCGACTACGAGCACTACTCGCGCTTCGACGCGAACGTGTTCGATTTCACCGTCACGAAGGAGTGAGCATGACCGACGTCGAGATCAAGAAGGGCCTGGCCGGGGTGACGGTGGACCACACCGCCATCAGCAAGGTCAACCCCGAGACCAACAGCCTGCTCTACCGCGGCTACCCGGTTCAGGAGCTCGCGGCGACGCAGTCGTTCGAGGCCGTTGCGCTGCTGCTGTGGAACGGCGAGCTGCCCACTCACGAGGAACTGCGCGCGTTCGAGGAGTACGAGCGCGCGAACCGCGATCTCGATGACGCCGTCCGCACCGTGATCGACCTGCTGCCGCTCGAGGCGCACCCGATGGATGTGCTGCGCACCGCGGTGTCGGTCCTCGGCGCGTCCGCCGCCGGGGTCGACGACAACTCCCCCGCGGCCGACCTCGCCAAGGCGAAGCTGCTGTTCGCCAAGATCCCCGCGATGGTGGCGTACGACCAGCGGCGTCGACGCGGCGAGGCCCTGATCGAGCCGCGCGCCGACCTGGACTACGCGCGCAACTTCCTCTGGATGACGTTCGGTGAAGACCCGGACGATGTCGTCGCCCGGGCGTTCACGGTGTCGATGGTGCTCTACGCCGAGCACTCCTTCAACGCCTCGACGTTCACCGCGCGCGTTATCACCTCGACCACCGCCGACCTGTACTCCGCGGTCGTCGGGGCCATCGGCGCCCTCAAGGGCGCGCTGCACGGCGGCGCGAACGAGGCCGTGATGCACATCCTCGACGAGATCGGATCCGCCGAGAACGTCGGCCCCTGGCTGGATGCCGCTCTCGCCGAGAAGCGCAAGATCATGGGATTCGGCCACCGCGTCTACAAGAAGGGCGACTCGCGCGTCCCGACGATGAAGGCCGCACTGGACACCCTCGTCGAGCACTACGGCGCCGGCGACCTCGCCGCGCTGTACGACGCGCTCGAGGCGGAGTTCGTCGGACGCAAGGGCATCTACCCGAACCTGGACTACCCGTCGGGCCCGGCGTACCACCTCATGGGGTTCGACACGCTCACCTTCACGCCGCTGTTCGTCGCCGCGCGCGTGACCGGGTGGACGGCCCACGTGAGGGAGCAGGCGGCATCCAACGCCCTCATCCGTCCGCTGTCCGCCTACAACGGGCCGGACGAACGGCACATCGAGGGCTACGTCGCCTCCGAGGCCGAACGGGAGGTCGCGGAACGCGACGCAGAAGCACAGTGACCTCGTCGCCCTGACCCGGGGCGCGAGATCGGCCCCGACCCGGGGCGACGGCGGATTCCGCGACGCGGCGGAATCGGACAAGGAGAGATCGATGAAGATCGTGGTCCTGGTGAAAGACGTGCCCGACACGTGGGGCGAGCGCACGCTCGACCTCGAAACGGGCCTGGCGCGACGCGACGCGAGCGATCACGTCGTCGACGAGATCAACGAGCGCGCCCTCGAGGTCGCCCTCGCCTACGCCGACACGCATCCGGATGCCGAGGTCGTCGCCGTGACGATGGCACCGGAAGCGGCGGCGGCCACGGTGCGCAAAGCGCTCGCGATGGGGGCGCACGCGGCGGTGCACATCGTCGACGATGCCCTGCGCGGCGCGGACCTGTCGTTGACGGCGGAGGTGCTCGCGGCCGCGGTCACGCGCGTCGGCTTCGACCTCGTCATCGCGGGGAACCTCTCCACCGACGGATCCGGCGGGGTGCTGCCCGCGATGCTCGCCGAGCACCTGCGCGTGCCGCACGCGACTTCGCTGTCGACGGTCGAACTCGGTGACGCCGAGGTGTCCGGCACGCGGGTGACCGAGGCCGTCACGGCACGGGTGTCGGCGCCGCTTCCCGCGGTCATCTCCGTGACGGAGGCGCTGCCCGACGGACGCTTCCCCACGTTCAAAGGCATCCTGGCCGCCAAGAAGAAGCCGTACGAGACGCTGACGCTCGCCGATCTGGATCTCGACGCCGACCCGGCGCGAGCACCCTGGTCGATCATGACGACGATCTCGCCGCGACCCGCCCGCACGGCGGGAACCGTGATCGTCGACGAGGGCGACGCGGGCGAGCGGCTCGCGGCGTTCCTGCTCGAGAACCGGCTGGCGTGAGGGGGACGACTGTGACCGACACGATCCTGGTCCTGCTGGAGACCACCCCCGCGCGCACCCTGACACGCTCCGCGGCGGGTCTGCTCGCCGCCGCGCGGGAGCTCGGCACGGCGGTCGCGCTCGTCGTCGGCGACGGCGAGGTCGCCACGCTCGCCGACGAGGCCATGGGCGCGGGCGCCGAGCGCGTGCTCGTCGCGCGCGGCGACGCCACGGCGCTGACCGTCCCCGTCGTCGACGCCCTCGACGCGGCGTTCGACCGCGTCTCTCCCGCGGCCGTGCTCGTCCCGAACTCCGTCGATGGTCGCGATGCCGCGGCACGTTTCGCGGCACGACGTCACCTTCCGCTGGCGGTGGATGCCGTCGGCGTGGAGCGCGACGACCAGGGCGTCCTGGCGCGGCACTCGGTGTACGGCGGGGGGTATGACGTGACCTCGGCCTCGACGTTCGGGCCGCTCGTCGTGACCGTCCGTCTCGGAGCGATCGACGCGCGCGCCGATCGGGTCGCCGACGTCCCGGTCGAGACGCTCGACGTCGCGGCCTCGGACGCGCCCGCCGCGATCATCGAGCGCGTCGAACCCGTCGTCGCGACGTCGGCCCGCCCCGAGCTGCGCGGGGCCTCCGCCGTCGTATCGGGCGGCCGCGGCCTGGGCTCGGCCGAGGGGTTCGCCCTCGTCGAGCAGCTCGCCGACGCGCTCGGTGCCGCCGTCGGCGCGTCCCGGGCGGCGGTGGATGCCGGCTACGTCGCGGCGGCGGCCCAGGTCGGGCAGACGGGGGTGTCGGTATCCCCCCGGCTGTACGTCGCGCTCGGCATCAGCGGTGCGATCCAGCACCGCGCGGGGATGCAGACCGCGCAGACGATCGTGGCCGTCAACAAGGATCCCGAGGCGCCGATCTTCGCCATCGCCGACCTCGGCATCGTCGGTGACGTCTTCACCGTGGTGCCGCAGGCGATCGCCGCGCTCGAGGCGAAGCGGTCATGAACGCCACCGTGCGGCGCCGCGGGCTCCCCCGTGTTCCCGGCGGCGAGCCGTGGCCGCCGGGAACCGGCGCGGCCACGGCGGCGACCACCGCTCCGGTCGATGCCGTGGGGTCCTCCGACGCGCCCGCCGCCCCGGCCGCGGCACCGATGCCCTCTGCGACGAGCACGCGCACGACCGACGCCGTCCTTCCCGCCGCCACCGAGGGACTCCCGCTGCGCCGCGGACTCCCCCGCACCCCGGGGGGCGATCCGTGGCCCCCGGCGGCGGCGCGACGGCCGGTCGAGGATGCCGTTGCATCCTCCGTCCACGTCGGCGACGAAACGACCGGCGCGACGGCTCTCGCCGATCCCGCGGCATCCGAGGTTCCGGCCGTTGCGACCGCGGCCGCCGACCGACCTCCGCTCCGCATGCCGCGCACCGTCGTCCCCACGGCGTCGTCGGAGCAGTGGAGCGACCTGCGCGCCGAACGGCTCGGACGCGAGCGAACCCCGGCGCCCGCGCCCTCGCGACGCGTCGCTCAGGCTCTCGCGGGCGGTGCGGCCCTCGCCGTCGCGGCCGTGATGGTGGTGCTCTTCACCCGGTGGATCGTCAGCACCCCCGCCGTCGCCGCCTTCCTCATCGCCTACCCGGGCGACTACCCGCTGCCCGAGACCGCCCCCGTGGGGCTTCCGGCGTGGCTCGGCTGGCAGCACTTTTTGAACGCGTTCTTCCTCGTGCTCATCGTGCGGTCGGGTCTGCAGGTGCGGCACGAGAAGCGCCCGTCGGCCTTCTGGTCACCCCGTCGCAACGCCAAGCGCAAGATCAGCCTGACGCTGTGGTTCCATCAGGCCCTCGACGTGCTGTGGATCGCCAACGGCATCCCGTTCGTCGTCCTCCTGTTCGCCACCGGGCAGTGGATGCGGATCGTGCCGACATCGTGGGAGGTCTTCCCGAACGCCGTCAGCGCCGTCCTGCAGTACGCGTCGCTCCAGTGGCCGACCGAGAACGGGTGGGTGGCGTACAACGCGCTGCAGCAGATGGCGTACTTCACCATCGTGTTCGTCGCGGCCCCGCTCGCGATCGTGTCGGGGGTGCGGATGTCGGGTGTGTGGCCGAGGGACGCCGAGCGCCTCAACCGCGCCTACCCGATCGCGTGGGCCCGCGCGGTGCACTACCCGGTGATGCTGTTCTTCGTCGCCTTCACCGTCGTGCACGTCGGGCTCGTGCTCGCCACGGGGGCGCGCAGGAACCTCAACCACATGTACGCCGCGCAGGACGGCGACGGATGGCTCGGGGTCATCGTGTTCGCGGCATCCCTCGCGGTGATCGCCGCGGCGTGGATCGCCGCTCGGCCCTCCGTGCTCGCCTCCGTCGCGCGCGTCTTCGGCAGCGTCGCGTCGCGGTGACGCGCAGCGACGGACGCGAGCTCAGGAGACGGTGAAGACGACCTCGACCTCGACGGGGCTGTCGAGCGGCAGCACCGGCACGCCGACGGCGGAACGCGCGTGGGCACCCGCTTCGCCGAACACCTCGCCGAGGAACTCGCTCGCGCCGTTGATCACGCCGGGCTGGCCGGTGAACTCGGGCACGGATGCCACGAACCCGGTGATCTTCAGCACGCCGGTGACGTTGTCGACGCCGCCCACGAGCGACGCGGCGGCCGCGAGGGCATTGAGCGCGCACTGACGCGCGAGGGTCTTGGCATCCGCCGGGGACACCAGCGCGTCGGCCTCGCCGACCTTGCCGGTGGCGGGGAGCGCGCCCTGCACCATCGGGAGCTGACCGGAGGTGTAGACGAGGTCGCCGTGCCGCTTCGCGGGGATGTAGGCCGCCACGGGCGGGACGACACCGGGGAGCTCGACGCCGAGCGCGGCGAGGCGCTCCGAGACGCTCACTGCTGACCCTCGAACTGGCGAGCGGCGGTCGCGGCGGCGCCCAGGCCGGCGTTGGCCTCGCCCCCGCCGACGGGGCGCTTGAAGTACGCCACGAGTCCCCCCTCGGGGCCGGTCACGACCTGGACGAGCTCCCACCCCTGCTTGCCCCAGTTGTTGAGGATCGCGGCGGTGTTGTGGATCAGCAGCGGCGTGGTGAGGTACTCCCACGTGGTCATACGGACTCCCGGCGGGTCGGCTCGATCAGCGAGCGAGAGGATGGGCGCGTACGCGCGCGAGGGCACGCCTTCGAGGCATCGCCCAGCAACGTCGCTTAGCATCAAGCCTATGCCTGAGAACAAACGTACGGCCAGTGGTGCCCTCGGCGGCATCGTCGGCCTCGTCGGCCTGAGCGCGGCCGCCGGCGTCCTCGTGACCGCGGCAGTGACCCCGGCGATCGCCGTTTCGGGCCTCGCGGCGTCGAGCGCGATCACGATCTTCGACAACATGCCGAGCTACCTGCAGCCCGACCAGCTGATGCTGCCGACGACGTTCATGGCCGGCGACGAGGTCCTCGCGAAGTTCTACGACCAGAACCGTTCGCCGGTGACGTTCGACCAGATCAACCCCGTCATGTACGACGCGATCCTCTCGTCGGAAGACCCGCGCTACTACCAGCACGGCGGTGTCGACCTCATCGGAACCACGCGCGCCCTCCTCAGCAACGCCGCGGGCGGCGAGACGCAGGGTGGGTCGTCGATCAGCCAGCAGTACGTCAAGAACGTGCTCGTCCAGCGTTGCGAGCGCGACGCGCGCGCGGTCGAGGCCACCGACGACACCCCGGCGATGACGCGCGACGAGGCGCTGCAGGCGTGCGCTCTCGAGGCGATCCAGGCCGAGGGCGTGGAGGGGTATCAGCGCAAGCTGCAGGAGATGCGCTACGCCGTGCAGCTCGAGAAGCAGTACACCAAGGACCAGATCCTTCTGGGATACCTGAACATCGCCAACTTCGGCGGTGTGACGTACGGCATCGACGCCGCCGCCAAGTACTACTTCAACGTCCCCGCGTCGGAGCTGAACATCGGGCAGTCGGCCGTCCTCGCCGGCATGGTGCAGAACCCCAACCGCTTCCGCATCGACCGCGCCGAAGGTTCGATCTTCGACAACGACGGCACGGCCTACAACAAGCAGCCGGACGGCTCGATCGACGACGTCGACCCGGGCACGATCCAGGCTCTGTACACCCTTCTCGACAACGGCGAGATCACCCAGGAGCAGCTCGTCGCCGCCGCCGACGGCTACAGCGAGACCAAGGGCCGCCAGCTCTACGTGCTCAGCCGCATGGAGGCTGACGGCAAGATCACGCACGAACAGTACGTGCAGTACGCGACCGAGCCGATCTCGCCGCAGATCACCCCGACCGATCAGGGCTGCGGCAGCTCGCGCGCTCCGTACTTCTGCCAGTACGTCGTCTCGACGATCCTGAACGACCCCGCCTTCGGCGCCGAGGTCGACGACCGCGTGCGCGCCCTCCGCCAGGACGGGCTCACGATCCAGACGACGCTCGACTGGCGCATGCAGGATGCCGCGCAGAACTCGATCAACGAGAACACGCCGCAGAGCCTCGACGGCATGAAGTTCGGCGCCACGGCCGTGAGCCTGGAGGCCAAGACCGGGCGCCTACTCGCCATCGCGCAGAACACGAAGTTCACGCAGGACCCCGACCTCGCCCAGTCCGACCCGTCGTACAACTCGATCATCTTCGCGGGAGACTCCACCAACGGCGGCTCGATCGGCTTCAACGCCGGATCGACCTTCAAGCTGTTCACCCTGGTCGACTGGCTGGAGCAGGGCAAATCGCTCAACGAGCAGCTGAACGGTCGCCTGCAGCCGGTGCCCAACATGGAGAACTCCTGCCAGGGCCGGTGGGTCAACCAGGGCAACGTGCGCATCAACAACTTCGCGAACAACTCGGGCTACGTCGGAACCCCGATGATGTTCACGCGCGACTCCCTCAACACCGGCTACCTCGCCATGGCCGCTCAGCTCGACCTGTGCGACATCGCGAAGACGGTGAAGAAGCTGGGCGTCACCACGGGCGACGGCAATGAGATCCTCATGGCCAACGCCAACGAGGTGATCGGAAGCGACAACGTGTCGCCGATCGCCATGGCCGGTGCGTACGCCACAGTGGCCAACGGCGGCAACCACTGCCAGCCGAAAGTCATCGACAAGGTGACGGATGCCGATGGCGCCGAGCGGCCCATTCCGGAGCGGAAGTGCGAGCCGGTGCTGACCCCCGAGGTCGCGGCGACGACAGCGTACGCCCTGCAGGGCGTCATGGCCGGTGGCGGCACGGGTTCGTCGGCCAACCCGCGCGACGGCGTCCCCGTGATCGGAAAGACCGGTACACACGAAGGCTTCCAGACCTGGATGATCGAGTCGTCCACGAACGCCACCACCGCGGTGTGGGTCGGTAACTGGACGGGCGACGTCGACCTGTTCAACCGGTACTCCAACGGGCTGCGGCTCAGCGACATGCGTTACACGCTCGCTCGCGACGTTCAGAGCGCCGCCAACGAGTTCTACGGTGGCGACCGGTTCCCCGACCCGGCGCAGAACCTCTTGCGCACCATCCAGCGCGACGTGCCGAACGTCGTCGGACGCGGCATCGACGAAGCGCGGAGCACGCTCGAACGCGCGGGCTTCCGCGTGAACGTCGGCGACCCGGTGGACGCCGAGTTCGGGGGCGACCGCGTGGCGGAGCAGAGCCCGAGCGGGTCGGCGGCCGCCGGTTCCGTGATCACGATCCGCCCCGGCAACGGCCAGGGCGGGACGGTGCCGGACGTCAGCGGTCAGAACGTCAACGCCGCACGAGCGGCGCTGCAGTCCGCGGGCTTCGGCAATGTCTCGATCGGTGACTGCGAAGAGAACGGATCTGCCCCCGACGAGGGTCAGGTGAGGTCGACCGATCCGGCCGCGAACTCGTCCGCCAACAAGAACACCGGCATCCGACTCGACATCGTGGCGAAGGATTGCCCGTGACGGGTCCGCTCGTGAAGGCCGCCCTCGCACCCCTCGGGGTTGCGGGGGCGGCCGCTGTCGGCGCTGCTGTATGGGGTATGGGCGTCGAGCGCTACCTCTTCACCGTGCGTTATCACGCGCTTCGCGTACTCCCGCCGGGCGTGGACGCGATGCGTGTCCTCCATGTCTCTGACGCTCACATGGCGCCCTGGCAGCACCGGAAGCAGGAGTGGATGGCGCGGCTCGCCGAGCTGTCGCCCGATCTCGTCGTCAACACGGGCGACAACCTGGGCCACCGCGACGGGCTGACCGGCATCCGGACGGCCTTCGCGCCGCTGCGCGGCGTACCGGGTCTCGTCGTTCACGGCTCGAACGATTTTCAGGAGCCGTCGCCGCGCAATCCGCTGCGCTACTTCCTCGGACCGTCCGAGAACGTTCCCGAGCACAAACACCTCGATGTCGACGCCCTCGATCGCTTCTTCACCGACGATCTCGGCTGGCACATCCTCGACGACACCGCGGTGTCCGTCGACGTGAAGGGTGTGCGTGTGACCGCGTTCGGGGTGAACGACGCGCATCGCAACTGGGACAAGCCCGAGCTCATTCCCCCGGTGCTGTCGACCCTGGATGCCGCCGACCTCACGCTCGGCGTGATGCACGCGCCCTATCGGCGAACGCTGGATCGCTTCGTCGATCTCGGCGCCGATATCCTCCTGGCCGGTCACACGCACGGCGGTCAGGTCCGCGTGCCGTTCAGCCGCGAAGCGCTCGTTTCCAACTGCGATCTGCCGCTTGATCAGGCCCGCGGGTTGAGCGAGTGGTCGCACAGCGGACGAACGGTTCCGCTGAACGTCAGCGCCGGTCTCGGCCACTCGATCTACGCGCCCGTGCGCTTCGCGTGCCGTCCCGAGGCGACACTGCTGACGCTGCTGACGCGCTGACCGCTCCTCCCCCTCTGACGAAAGGGTCGATCCGTTCACGGATCGGCCCTTTCGCTCGTTCCGTGCCCACGCCGACATCGCATGATCGAGTCTCCTCGACCGAAGGGACACTCGATGCACCGACCACCTCCCCGCCGCCGCCGACTCCCCTCGGCGATCGCACTCCTCCTCAGCGCCGCCGTCCTGACCTCTCCGGCTCTCGTGGCGGCTCCCGCGCACGCCGCAGACCGGGGCACCGGATTCGGCACGTGGGCTCCACTGTCTTCCACCGGGTGGCACGGCTCCATGCGCGTCGGCGACGTGCACACGTACTGCATCCACCCAGGCCTTCCCTTGGCCACCGGCCCCACGACCGACCAGGGTGTCCGCACGTATGCCGACGGAATGAGCCCCCAGCAGTTGGTCTCGATCAACCACCTCGTCACGACCTACGGCCAGACCGACGACCCGGTTCAAGCGGCGAGCGTCGGATGGGCGGTCAAGGCGATCGCCGACCGCGACACGACGTTGCACTCGTGGGGATACCAGGGGGATTCGTTCCGCGAGGCGATCGACTACATCATGCGGCGAGCGAGCCCTGAGAACAGCCTCGCCATTCAAGAGCGCGCGGAGCAGTATCTGGCGGAGGCCGCGGCCGTCCGAGTTCCTCGCGTCGGCGGGACGCTGACGCTGACGGTGCACCCCGACGATCCCACCCAGGGGACCGTCGTCGCCGACGTCGACCCCGACGCACGGGGCGCCCTTCGCCTCGAAGGTGCGGTGTTCGGCGACACCGGGTTGTCCGAACGCAGCGATGTCGTCGCCGGGGTGGCGTATCCGATCCTCGCGCCACCGCCCGTCGACACCGACGGGCGGCCATACACCGTGCGGGTCCGCGGCACCTTCTCCGTGCGGTCGGCAGCCGTGCGCCTGTTCACGACACCGGGCCAGCAGGAGTCCGCCGGCCCCGCTGAGCCGCAGCGGTTCACTCTGGCGGCCGAAGACGCCACGGCGCGACCGGTGCGATTCTCGCCCCGGATCCAGACGTTCGCCCGCATCCAGGAGGGGCGCTTCATCGACGACGTGGAGTTCACCTCGGGCGAGGGGGTATGGCCCCGTCACGCGGATGGCAGCTTCGTCCGGCTCCGGGCCCGCGCGGACGTCTACCGTACGGGGGCATTTCCGGCCGAGTCTGCCGAGATCCCGGCCGGGCTCACACCCGTCGCCCAGCTCGAGCTGACCACCTCCCCCGACATCGGGCCGGGTACCTACACGGCATCGACGGGGCCGCTGCCGGGACCCGGCGTCTACAGCGCGGTCTGGCGTATCGAACGCGCCGATCAGGAGGTTGCCACCCTTGCTCACTTGCCAACCCGCTACGTGTGGGTGGAGCGGTTCGCCACGCCCAGCCAGACCGAGCAGCTCGCCCCTCCCGCCCCCGCGCCGACGCCGACGCCCGTCTCGACTCCCGCACCGGTAGCGCCGCCGGCCGCAGCCCCTCCGACCGCGGCTCTCGCAGCGACCGGCCTGACGGCCGGCGACGTCGGCACGGCCGGGGGCCTGGCGGCGTCGGCGATCGCGGCGGGGCTCATTGCGCTCGTCATCGCTCGCCGCCGCGTGGCCGGGCGCGTCTGACCAAGCGCAGCGCACGTGACGCTGCCGACCGGGCGGGCCGTCGGGATTGCAACGTTTCGCGCGACGCGCCCGCCCGACGGCACGGTTCGGACCACGGTCGCGGACGGGGTAGACTTGCAGGGTTGGCCACGGGGTGTGGCGCAGCTTGGTAGCGCGCGTCGTTCGGGACGACGAGGCCGCAGGTTCAAATCCTGTCACCCCGACCGCAGAGAGGCTCCACCTTCGGGTGGGGCCTCTCGTGTACCGAGATACCGACTTCACCCGCCCTCAGGAGCACCGTGTCCGATACCTCGCCCCGCCTCGTCGCCTTCGACCTCGACGACACCCTCGCTCCATCGAAGACCGCGATCGACCCGCGCATGGGCGACCTGCTGCTCGCTCTGGCCGAGCGTGTCGAGGTCGCGATCATCTCGGGTGGCCAGCTCCAGCAGTTCAAGACGCAGGTGGTCGAGCGCCTGCCTCAGGCGGACGCCGCACTCGTGTCACACCTCCACCTGATGCCGACGTGTGGAACGCAGTACTACCGCCTCAGCGAAGACGGCATCACGACCGTCTACGCTCACTCGCTGACCGACGACGAGAAGTCGCGCGCCCTCACCGCCGTTCGCGAGGAGGCGGAGCGTCTCGGGCTGTGGGAGGCCGAGCCGTGGGGCGAGATCCTCGAGGATCGCGGTTCTCAGATCACCTTCTCCGCGCTCGGCCAGAGCGCTCCCCTCGAGGCCAAGATGGCCTGGGATCCCACGGGCGAGAAGAAGAACACGCTGCGCGAGGCGGTCGCCGCCCGTATTCCCGACCTCGAGGTGCGCTCGGGCGGATCCACCTCGGTCGACATCACCCACCGCGGCATCGACAAGGCGTACGGCATGCGTCAGCTCGCCGACGCCACCGGCATCTCGCTCGACGACATGCTGTTCATCGGCGACCGGCTCGACCCCGACGGCAACGACTACCCCGTGCTGGCCATGGGTGTCGAGTGTCACGCCGTCCATGGGTGGGAAGACACCGCGGACTACCTCGAGGCCCTCATCCCCACGCTGCCCGCGCGCGACTGACCCGCCGCACGCGACCGACACGATCGGATCCCGCCGCATACGACCGCGGCGCGACCTACGCCGGAGCGCACGAGCCGCGACTAGAGGATCTTCCCGATCGGTTCGCGCTTCTCGGCCTGGAATCGGTCCTCGGTGCGGCCGTACGCCCAGTAGCCCGACAGCGACACCTGGGCGCGTTCCAGACCCCACGCCGTGAAGAAGACCTCGCGCAGAGCCTTCATCGCCTCGCGCTCTCCGTGAGCGAAGACGTGCCCTCGCCCCGAGGGCACCGTCCACGCCGTGACGGCCTCCACGAGAACACGGGACGTTCCCGCCGCCGCCCCTCCCCGGTGCAGCCACACGATCTCGAGACCGGGTGGAGACACCAGCGCGATCTCATCGTCGGTGCCGGATACCTCGACGAACACCGTCCCGCGCGCGTCGGGGGCGAGGGCCTCGAGCGCCGCCGAGATCGCCGGCAGCGCCGACTCGTCGCCGACCAGCAGGTGCCAGGATGCCGTGGGGTCGGGGGCGTACCCTCCACCGGGCGACGACACCACCAGCCGCTCCCCCGGCTGCGCGCGCGCCGCCCACGGTCCCGCGAGTCCCTCGTCGCCGTGGACGACGAAATCGATCGTCAGCTCGTCGCCCCGGACCTCCCGCACGGTGTACGTGCGGGTGACGGGCAGATCCTCCGGGGCGAGGGTCTCTCGCAGCGCCGCCAGGTCGTAGGGCGGTTCCAGGCCCAGCTCGGGCTTGGCGAAGGTGATCTTCACGTACCGGTCGGTGTGCGGGCTGTCGCGGAACACCGCCAGATCGACACCGCGCGCCCGCAGGCGCACGAGGTGGGGCGTGAGGCGCTCCGCCGAGACCACCTCGAGCACGTGCTGCGGGCGCGGCGGGCGCACGGGACGGTCGCTCACGCGGCATCCACCCCCGCTCCTCGGCGACGCAACGCATCGGCCACCTGCGCGGAGTAGCCCGCGATGTGCGCGTGGACGCGGTCGCGTGCGGCCGCGGCGTCACCGTCGGCGACCGCCTGCACGATGCCCCGATGCTCGGCCCGCAGCCGGCGAGAGGTCTCGTCCCAGTCCTCGAGCATCGCCGCACCGGCCCGCGTGTACGACTCGATCGAACTGCGAAGGCCCGCCATCATCGCCGAGATCACGGCGTTGCCCGACGCCTCCGCCAGAGCCTGGTGGAAGCGCGCATCCAGAGCGAGGAACTCGTCGCGATCGAGCGCGGCGGCATCCATGGCATCCAGGATGCCGCGGATCTCGGTGAGGTCGGCATCCGCGCCGGCGAGCGTCTCGGCGACATCGCACTCGAGCACGATGCGAGTGCGGACCACATCACCCAGCGGAAAGCCGCTCGCCGCCACCTGGAGTCGCAGGAAGGCGGCGAGCCCCCCGCGCGGCGTCGTGACGATCATCGCTCCCGAGGACGGACCGGATCCGGTCGCCGTGCGCACGACCCCCAGTACCTCCAGCACGCGGATCGCCTCGCGGACGCTCGAACGCCCCACACCCAGCTGGGCGGCGAGTTCACGCTCGGGCGTCAGACGCTCGCCCGGCGAGAGCCGCCCCTCACGCAGGTCGGTCTCGATACGTTCGAGAACCACCTGCCACGCGCGCAGTGCGGAATCCGGCATGGCATCCCCTCGGTCGATGCGGCAGACCATGTGGCCTGACCACACGACACTACGCGCGGTCCGTCAGTCCTCGGCGGGGGTTGCGTAACCGGCCGGGTTCTTGGACTGCCAGTTCCAGTAGTCACGGCACGCGTCATCGATCGTCAGACGCGTCCGCCACCCGAGCACGTCGGCGGCCTTCGTCGGGTCGCAGTACGTCGCGGCGACGTCGCCGGGACGGCGGGCGAGGATCTTCTTCGGCAGTTCGTGACCGACTGCCTTCTCGAACGAGGCCACGAGCTCGAGAACGCTGATGGGTCGGCCCGTGCCGAGGTTGAACACCTGGTGTCCGGGCTGTGCCTGCTCGAGCGCCACGACGTGCCCCTCGGCGAGGTCGACGACGTGGATGTAGTCGCGCAGCCCCGTGCCGTCGGGGGTGTCGTAGTCGTCACCGAACACGCCGATCTCATCGAGCGTTCCGATCGCGACGCGTGACACGAACGGCATCAGGTTGTTCGGGATGCCGGCCGGGTCTTCGCCGATGAGCCCGGACGGGTGCGCCCCGACGGGATTGAAGTAGCGCAGCACCGTGACGTTCAGCTTGGGGTTCACGCGGGCGACGTCCGCGAGGACGACCTCGTTCATGCGCTTGGACTTGCTGTAGGCGTTCGACAGGTCGACGCTCGTCGTGGACTCCTCCGTGAAGGGGAGGTCCGCCGGGTCGGAGTACACCGTTCCCGTGCTGGAGAACACGAACGATCGGATGCCGCGGGCGATACCGACACGCAGAAGCGTGAACGTCGTGTCGAGGTTGTTGGAGTAGTACTCCAACGGCTTCTGCGTGGACTCGCCCACGGCCTTGAACGCGGCCAGGTGAATGATCGCGTCGATGGGGCCGTGCTCGTCGAACACGGACGCGACCACGGCCTCGTCGGCCGCGTCGCCGACGACGAGGGGCGCCGACTTTCCGGTGATGCGCTCGACGCGTTCTGCGGCGACGGCGTGCGTGCCCGAGAGGTCATCGAGGAGGACGACGTCGTGACCGGCATCCAGAAGAGCAACGGCCGTGTGTGTTCCGATGTAGCCGGCACCACCGGCCAGGAGTACGCGCATGTCTCCAGGCTATCGGCCGACGACGGCCTCGCCCGACGAGGTCGGTCGGCGCGGCCTCAGCGCCCGTCGAGACGACCGCCGGACTCGCGCAGGTAGCACGCCGCGCACATCGACTCGTACGTCACCTCGCCGGCAATCTGCCCCTCGTCGATCGCGACCTGGTCGCCGTCGAACACGAACCGGCCGCCCACCAGACGCGCGTTGAACACGGCTTTGCGGCCGCACCGGCAGATGGTCTTGAGTTCTTCCAGGCTGTGCGCGATCTCGAGGAGCCGCGCCGAACCGGGGAACGCGTCGGTACGGAAATCCGTGCGGATGCCGTAGGCGAGGACGGGGATGCCGTCGAGCACGGCGATGCGCAGGAGGTCGTCGACCTGCTCGGCGGTCAGGAACTGCGCCTCGTCGACCAGGAGACACGCCACGGGCGCCTTACCCGCGGCCTCGTGGAAGACGGCGCGCAGGTCATCGGCCGGGCCGACGAGGAAGTCCACCGTCCGGGTGACCCCCAGTCGGCTGTCGATCTGGTCAGCGCCCTTGGTGTCGATCTCGGGTTTGGCGAGAAGCACCCGCTGGCCGCGTTCCTCGTAGTTGTACGCCGCTTGCAGCAGGGCCGTGGACTTGCCGGAGTTCATCGCTCCGTAGCGGAAGTACAGCTTGGCCACGGGTGCCTCAGGCGTTGATCGCGAGCGCCTGGGCCGTGGCATCCAGTTCGGCGCGCGCCGCTTCGGGACGCGTGTTGAGCGTCTCGCCATAGCTGGGGATGAGCTGACGCAGGCGCGGCTCCCACTCGGGCATCCGCTCGGGGAAACAGGTCTTGATCAGGCCCAGCATGATCGAGACGGCGGTCGAGGCCCCCGGCGACGCCCCGAGGAGACCCGCGATGGAGCGGTCGCCCGACGTGACGACCTCTGTGCCGAACTGCAGCACACCGCCCTTGTCCTTGTCGCGCTTCATCACCTGCGCGCGCTGACCGGCGTCGAGCAGCTCCCAGTCCTCGGCCTTGGCCGTCGGCATGAACTCCCGCAGGCTGTCGACCTTCTTCGCGTGACTCTTGAGGAGTTCGCTGATGAGGTACTTCAGCAGGCTGGGGTTGTCGATGGCGACCTTGAGCATCGGGAAGATGTTGTGGGGGCGCACCTGCGTGACGATGTCAAGCATCGAGCCGTTCTTGAGGAACTTCGGGCTGAACGTCGCGAACGGACCGAACAGCAGCGACGTCTCGCCGTCCACGACACGGGTGTCGAGGTGCGGCACCGACATCGGGGGCGCTCCGACCGACGCCTGCGAGTACACCTTGGCCCGGTGCTGCGCGACGATCGCCGGGTTCGACGTCTTGAGCCACTGGCCGCCGATCGGGAAGACGCCGTACCCCTTGATCTCGGGGATGCCGGAGCGCTGGAGGAGCTTCAGCGCCCAGCCGCCGGCGCCGACGAAGACGAACTTCGCCGTGATCGTGCCGGGGGTGTGACCGATGACGTGACGGTAGCTCACGTCCCACCGACCGTCCTTGCGCTTCTTGAGCTTCTTCACCTCGTGGTTGGTGACGACCTCGACGCCCTTCTCGCGAAGCCCCGCGAACAGCTGACGCGTCAGCGAGCCGAAGTCGACGTCGGTTCCCGCGGGAACCCGGGTCGCCGCGAACGGCTCCCCCTTCCGACGCTTCTGCATGAGCAGCGGCGCCCACTGGTTGATGACGCGGGAGTCCTCGCTGTACTCGATGCCGGCGAACAGCGGCTGCTGCTTGAGCACCTCGTAGCGGCGGCGAAGGTAGGCGACGTCCTTCTCGCCCCGCACGAACGTCATGTGCGGGGTCGGGTTGATGAAGGTCGACGGCTCGTCGAGCACGCCCTCCGCGACCAGCGAGGCCCAGAACTGGCGGCTCTGCTGGAACTGCTCGTTGATCGTGACGGCCTTGGACGGATCGAGCGGACCGTTGGGGTTGTCGGGCATGTAGTTCAGCTCGCACAGTGCCGCGTGCCCGGTGCCGGCGTTGTTCCAGGCGTTCGAGCTCTCTTGCGCGACGTCGCTCAACCTCTCGAGCACCGCGATCTTCAGATCGGGCTGCAGATCCTTCAGCATCGTGCCGAGGGTGGCGGACATGATGCCGCCTCCGATGAGGAGAACGTCGACGTTTTCGGTCACCAGACGATTCTAGGTGCCGGGTGAGAGTGTCTCGACATCGAGAGATCCGTCGGTTCGATATCGAGACAACGCCCGCTCGAACGGCATCCGGATGCCGAGCTCAGACGCGTGCGGAAAGTTCCTTCGCCACGAGCTCGGCGATCTGCACGGCGTTCAGCGCGGCCCCCTTGCGGAGGTTGTCGTTGCTGATGAACAGCACCAGGCCCTTACCTTCGGGCGCGGACTGGTCGGCGCGGATGCGGCCCACGTAGCTGGGATCGGTGCCCGCGGCCTGCAGCGGGGTCGGCACCTCTTCGAGGACGACGCCGGGCGCATCGGCGAGCAGCTCACGCGCGCGCTCCGGCGTGATGTCACGGTCGAACTCGGCGTTGATGCTGAGCGAGTGGCCGGTGAAGACGGGGACGCGCACGCACGTGCCCGCGACGCGCAGGTCGGGGAGCTCGAGGATCTTGCGGCTCTCGTTGCGGAGCTTCTTCTCCTCGTCGGTCTCGTTGAGGCCGTCATCGACGAGGTTGCCCGCGAAGGGGATGACGTCGAACGCGATGGGCGCGACGTACTTCTCGGGCTGCGGGAAGTCGAGCGCCGAGCCGTCGCGCACGAGACGCTCGACGTCGCCCTGGGCGAGGACGCCCTCGACCTGGCCGAGGAGCTCCCGCGCACCCGCGAGGCCGGAACCCGACACGGCCTGGTAGGTGCTGACGATGAGACGTTCGAGACCCGCTTCGGCGTCGAGCACCTTCAGCACCGGCATGGCGGCCATGGTCGTGCAGTTGGGGTTCGCGACGATCCCCTTCTTCGCCTCGGCGATGGCGTGGGGGTTGACCTCGCTCACGACCAGCGGAACCTCGGGGTCCATGCGCCACGCGCTGGAGTTGTCGATCACGAGCGCCCCCGCCTCGGCGAAGCGCGGCGCGTGGGCGCGCGAACCGGTGGCGCCGGCGGAGAACAGCGCAACCTCCACGCCGGCCGGGTCGGCGGTGGCGACGTCCTCGACGACGACCGTGTGGCCGCTGAAGTCGATCGAGGTGCCCGCCGAGCGGGCGGTGGCGAACAGGCGCAGCTCGCGAATCGGGAAGGCGCGCTCCGCGAGGATCTCGAGCATGACGGTGCCGACCTGGCCGGTGGCGCCGACGACGGCGAGGGAGATTCCGGAATCGGAGATGCGGGTCATGCGAAGTCCTCGGGATTTATGGGTGAGATCCAGATTGTAGCGTTCTGCCGCGGAGCGCGATCGCCTCGGCCGGCGGGGCTCAGGTCAGCGCCGCTGCACCGAACGACACCCCGAACTGCACGCACCACAGATCGACCGTGCGGAAGACCGACAGATCGACGTCGGCGGGGATGTCGTACAGCTGATCGCCGAGGTTCCCCTTGATGGGGCCGAGGTCGACGTGGTCGTAGCCCGCGGCCGTGAACCATCCCTCTCGGCCCTCGACGACGGGGCCCGCACTCAGCCAGACGTGCACGTCGGGCCCGTTCGTCGTCTGGAGGCCGATCAGGGCCAGCTGGCGGGAGCCGTCGGGATTCTCGATGACCCGCACCGTCCCGCTGGTCTCGTGCTCATGGCTGATCAGCGCACCGGTGAGCAGATCGACGGGTCCCGTCTGCGGTTCGACGACGTCGACGGGGTCCGTCGTGGGTGCGGTGGCGGCCGTGGAGGGCGCGGCCGGCGCAGACACGGTGGGCGCCGACGCGGGGATCTCGTCATCGACGCGGACGTCGATGAACAGCAACCACGGCTGGAAGATCAGCCCCAGCACGACCAAGGCGACCACCGCGATCGATGCGCCGATTCCCCACCACCAGCGAGACCTTTTCGTCGGCCACGACCGTGCCATCTCCGCCTCCGTTCGGCCGAAGAATAGGGGCTTTCTCTGCGACGCGGCTGAACGTGTCCGGAGGCGTTCAGCGACCGGTGCCGGCGTGCACGGTCGCCTCGATCTCGTTGTCGAGGCCGTACGCGGTGTGCACGACACGCGCCGCCTCAGCAAGATCGACACCGCGGACGACCACCGAGATACGGATCTCGGAGGTCGAGATCATCTCGATGTTCACCCCCGCCATGCTGAGCGCCTCGAAGAGCGTCGCCGACACGCCGGAGTGCGTGCGCATGCCGGCGCCGACGACCGAGAGCTTGCCGATCTGGTCGTCGTGCACGAGGCTTTCGAACCCGACCTCGGACTGCTCGCCGGCGAGCGCCTTCAGCGCGGTCGCAGCGTCCGTCTTCGGCAGCGTGAACGAGATGTCGGTGCGACCGGTCGCGGCGGCCGAGACGTTCTGCACGATCATGTCGACGTTCGCGCCGGACTTGGCGACGATCTTGAAGATGTCGGCGGCCTTGCCGGGCACGTCGGGGACACCGATGACGGTGATCTTGGCCTGGCTGAGGTCGGTGGCGACGCCGGCGACGATGGGCTCTTCCATGGTGGCTCCCTCGGGGACGAGCGGGGACTTCTTCGACGCGTCGAGCACCCACGTGCCCTCGCTCGAGCTGAACGTGGACCGCGCGTGGATGAGGACGCCGTGGCGGCGGGCGTACTCGACCGCGCGGATGTACAGCACCTTGGCGCCGTTGGCGGCGAGCTCGAGCATCTCCTCGCTGGAGACGCGGTCGAGCTTCCGGGCCAGCGGCACCACCCGCGGGTCGGCGGTGAAGATGCCGTCGACGTCGCTGTAGATCTCGCACACGTCGGCCTCGAGCGCCGCGGCGAGCGCCACCGCGGTCGTGTCCGACCCGCCGCGGCCGAGGGTGGTGATGTCGCGGGTGTCGCGGTTGAAGCCCTGGAAGCCGGCGACGATGACGATGGCGCCCTCGTCGAGGGCTTCGCGCAGACGTACCGGGGTGACGTCGACGATCCGCGCGGCGCCGTGGGTGGCATCCGTGATCATGCCCGCCTGGCTGCCGGTGAAGGAACGGGCTTCGAAGCCCATCGAGTGGATCGCCATGGCCAGCAGCGCCATCGAGATGCGCTCACCGCTGGAGAGGAGCATGTCGAGTTCGCGCGGCGCCGGGATCGGGGCGACCTGCCCCGCGAGGTCGAGGAGCTCGTCGGTCGTGTCGCCCATGGCGCTGACGGCGACGACGACCTCGTGGCCGGCGCGCCGGGTGTCGACGATGCGCTTGGCGACGCGCTTGATGCTCTCGGCGTCGGCGACGGACGAACCGCCGTACTTCTGGACGATCAGCGCCATGAGGGGAACTCCCGGGAGGGTCGGGCGTCGGGATGCCACGAAGGGGCGCTCGGATGCCACGCCCGAGGGTTCATCTTAGAGGCGCCCGCATGCCGCTGACGTCATGCGGGCGCGGGGCAGGGGCGCGGCCGGGGCGGAGGTGCGGGCGCGGATAGGATCGTGGAGTTCCACCCTCTGCCTCTGGGAGCGTTGCGGATGTCCCCCACCCCCGGTCGATGGCTGTCGTCACTTCGCCGACTCGTCCACGCCGACGAGGCCCTCGCGCCGGAAACCCAGCTCCTCACGGTCATCGACGAGGGGCTCGCCACCCGCATCCTGGACCTGGCGATCCGCATCGGCGAGACGATGCTCGTGGTCGGGGCTCCGGCGAACGAGGTGACCTTGACCATCGTCCGCGTGTGCGGGGCGTACGGTCTGGATCCCGTCCACGTCGACGTCACCTACAACTCGATCACGATCGCCCACAGCCTGCCCGGGGCGGCGCACCCGACGACACTGCTGCGCGTGGTGCGGGGGTCGGTGCCCGACCATGCCAAGCTGCAGCGTCTTCAAGCCCTGGTGGGCGAGATCGCCGACGGTCTCGACCTCGACGCGGCGATCGCGCGCTGTCGCGCGATCCGACGCCTGCCCTTCCGATATCGGCCCGCCGCCGTCATCGCCGCCCAGGCGATGCTGGCCCTGGGTGTCGCGATCATGTTCGGCGCGAACTGGCTGGCGCTGATGCTCTCGTTCGTCGCGGCGGCCCTGGCCGCCACGACCCAGTACTTCCTCGCGCGCGTGCGCGTGCCGTACTTCTTCGCGCAGATCGCCGGCGGGTTCGTCATCACCGTCGTCGCGGCGCTCTCGCCCCTGCTGCGCTACACCGGGATCGAGGCGGCCGCCGCGATCCGGCCCTCGGTGATCGTGGCATCCGGGATCGTCCTCATGCTCGCGGGGCTCACCGTCGTCGGGGCGGCTCAGGATGCCATCGACGGGTTCGCCCTCACCGCGACCGGCCGCATCCTCGAGCTGACAACGCAGACCCTCGGCGTGGTGCTCGGGATCCTCGCGGGGCTGGAGACCGTGCGCGTCCTGGGCCTCGGGATGTCGCCGCCCTCGACCGCGCTGCCGCTCGGGCCGCTGCCGGTCCAGTTCGTCGGCGCGGCTGTCATCGCGATCGCCGTGGCGATCTACAACGGCGCCGGAGCCCGGATCGTGCTCGTCAGCGCGGTCCTCAGCCTCCTCGCCTGGGTCGGGTACGTCGGCGCCTCGGGCCTGGGGTTCGAGGTGGCCGCAGCCAGCGGTGTCGGGGCGTTCGTCGCGAGCTTCATCGGCGTCGTGGTGGCCTACCGTCTCCACGTGCCCTCGGTGGCGATCACGACCGCCGCGATCCTGCCGATGGTGCCCGGAGCAGCGGTGTTCCGGGGGCTGCTGGGCATCGTCGAGTCCGGCGACGACGCCGCCGTCCTCATGGCCGGGGTCACGACCCTCGCGGGTGCGGCGACGATCGGCATCGCCCTGGCCGTCGGCGCCTCGCTCGGCATCTACCTCGGGCAGCCGGTGCGAGCGACGCTGTCGAGCGTGGTGCGGGCTCGAACGCGCACGCGGACGTAACGCCTCGTCACGGGCTGACCTGACCGCAGGCCCCGGGCTCAGCGCCCGCAGGAGTGTTCCACAGAGCCACGTCGACCCAGGCATCGATTCGCAGGTGCTGGTCGCGCACTTCCACCTCACGCACGGTCATCGACCGGGGCAAGGCCTCGGCGAGGCACACGGGCGGCGCCTGCAGGGCGCCGAGAGCGTCGTCACCCAACTTCACCCGCAGCTCATCGCCGGACAGCGTCGTGCCACCCATCGTGACCGACGAGACCGTCGCGCTCAGCCAACCGTCCGCGAACGCCGGGGTGACCGCGACGCTCGCCGCGACATTCGTGCCGCCGGACGCCATCGACACATCGAGGGCCATGTCCGACCCACGGAACCCGATCTGCATCGCGCCGCGGGCGTTCTCGGGGATGTAGATCGATGTCGCCTGCCCGGCGTTCAGACTCGCGACGACCGCGACCCGGTCCGCGACCCACACGCCGCCGTCGTCGAGATGCGCACCCGTGAGCGTCATCGCGAGATCAGCGGTTCCTTCGGCGAACGGTGCATTCGGCATCGTCAAATGAATGCTCTCGTAGTGGTTGACCACCCCCTGGAGCAGGGCGGAACCGTCCACGACTGCTCCGATGTGCTGGCTCTCCGGCAGGGACATCGCCGCGCGCGCCTCCGCCGCGACCGAGCGTTCGACCTCACTGCGACCGACCGCCTCCCCGACCAGGACAGCGGCGACCGCGAGGCCCAGCAGGATCACGATGAGCAGGACGACCCGCGCCGTGGGAAAAGACGACGGCGGAGAATCCGCAGCCTCCGGCGACGGCGCAGGGCGCGTCAGAACGGCCGTCGATTCGTCGAAGAGGGTCATCGCCGCACCCTTACCCGAAGCGACCGTTGACGTAGTCGTACGTGCGCGGGTCGATGGGCGAATCGAACATCGCCTCCGTGTCACCGTGTTCGACGATGTGACCGGGCTGGCCCTGCGACGCGAGGAAGAACGCGCACTGCTGCGACACACGCTGCGCCTGCTGCATGTTGTGCGTGACGATGACGATCGTCACCTCGTGCTGGAGCTCGCCCATCGTCTCCTCGATCACACGCGTCGAGGTCGGGTCGAGCGCCGAGCACGGCTCGTCCATGAGGAGGACCTTGGGCTTGATCGCGAGCGACCGGGCGATGCAGAGACGCTGCTGCTGACCGCCGGACAATCCGCCGCCGGGAGCGCGGAGACGGTCCTTGACCTCCTTCCACAGTCCCGCCGAGGTGAGCGAGCGCTCCACCAGGTAGTCCTTCTCGTCACGGCTCGCCCGCACCCCCGTCAGTTTCAGGCCGGCGACGACGTTGTCGTAGATCGACATCGCGGGGAAGGGGTTGGGCTTCTGGAACACCATCCCGATGTCCTTGCGGGCGTCCGTAAGGCGGCGAGCGGGATCGTAGATGTCGTCGCCGTCGAGGAGCACTTCACCGGCGAGGGATGCCGACGGCACGAGCTCGTGCATGCGGTTGAGGATGCGCAGGAACGTCGACTTCCCGCACCCCGATGGTCCGATGAGCGCGGTGACCTGCCCCGCAGGCATCGTCAGCGACACGCGGTCCAACACCTGGTGGTCACCGAACCAGGCGGTGATGCCGCGTGCTTCCAGCGTCGCCAAGGGCGCGGGGGACGAGAAAACGTCCTGTGGAGCCGGCTGAACGGCCACCGGCGGGACGCCATCCGGCGCCGGGGAGCCGCCGGCGCGGTTGCGGCGCAACGGCTCAGCGGCGACCGGAGTGACGACGGTGGTGATGTCGTCGTGCGCAGCGGCGGGGACGGGCAGCACGGGCCCCGGGGGTGTCGGATCGGGTGTCGCCCCGATGACGCGGGTGATGTCGTCGGACATGGATGCCTCTCGCAAGGTCAGAGGAGGTTCGGGAGAAGGAGCGTGACCTGGTAGGCCGCGAGGAAGCCGGCCAGCAGCAGCACCGGCACGAAGACGATCCAGGTGCGCTGCGCGCCGAACCGCCGGAAGGCCCAGACGGCGGCGAGCTCGGCCGCGATGAGGAACTGCAGAGCGAACACGAGCGCCCACACGGTCGTCGTGTCGGTCGACATCGCACGCTGCTCCGGGGGCAGCGCGGCCGTGGTGGTGACACGAGCGCCGCGGGGCTGCGCCGTGCCGACCAGCCGGGCATCGACATAGGCCACGCCCGTCGGGACGTAGGGCGCACCGCGCGCCGTCATGAGGACGAGGCGGCTCTCCCCGGGGCGGAGGTTGGGGAGCGTCGGATCGCCCGCATAGCGGACGCCGACCACGGAGAACTCCTGCAGCCCCTGTCCGGTGCGTACGGTGATGGCATCCCCGGGGCTGAGCGACTGGATGCCGGAGAACGGACCGCCGAACGCGGCACTGCGCCCCTGCAGGAAGCTGACGCCCGCCTGACCCGGCAGGATGCTGTCGCGCTGATGGCCGACGCCCTGCGCCGTTTCGGCCGACGACGTCCCCTCGACGATCACCTCGTGCAGCCCGAGGCTCGGGATCTCGAGAATGCCGACGGGTGCACCGTCGGGTAGCAGGTTCTCGTCGAAGGTGTACTCGCTGACCGGGGCCGTCCCCGCGCGCAGCTGTTCGCGGAACTGATCCCCCACGCGCTGCTGGGAAACGAGGTGCTGGACGTGGCTGAACACCGTGACGTTCAGGACGAACATGAGCGTCAGTACCGCAGCGAGCGCGACGACGGCTCGGACGATCGCTTCGGTCGCGGTGAGCGGCGGAGCGGGCTTGTTCTCGCGCGGAGGGCGACGCGGTGGGCGCGGGACCGACGGCGCACGGCGCGGGCGAGCCGGGACGCCGGTGGCGTGTTCTTCCGTGACCGTCATGCGCCCACCGTCACGGGGAGGGGCGTGCCACCGGCACGACGGATGAGAGAGACGACGACCACGGCCGCCGCACCGACGCCGAGCAGCAGCACGACGAGCCACGGCAGGACGAACACCGTCGCATCGCGGGTCACAGGGCTGAGCGCGGTTCCCTCGACCTGGGCGGGCGGGTTGACCCGTGCGTGTGCGGTCAGCACCGTCCACTGGCCGGCACCGGGCAGGTCGGCGCCGACCGTGCGGGTCTCCCCCGGCTTCAGCGCCGGAACGGCGACGCCGTCGACATTCGACAGGCGCAGGCCGAGAACGTTCTCCATCCAGAAGTCCACGGTCAGGTCGATCGAGGACTTCGACATGTTGCGCACGGTGAACCACACCTGCGCCTCCCCGCCGAAGGGATTCAGCGAGGGCGCGCTTCCGGTCGACAGTCCGCCGATCGACAGGATGCCACCCAGGTCGACGCTGTCGACCAGAGTCACCCCCGCGGGCGACGAAGGCGTCACCGTCGAAGGCGCACCCGTTCCGCCACCGGAACTCGAACCGCCGCGTATTCCGCTCGACGCACCGGACCCGACGGAAGCCGGGAGACCGCCCGAAGACGCGGGTCCCGCGGTCCCGGTACCGGAGGGCGCGGCGGTGGGTCCGCACACCAGCGCGGTGATCCCCACTCCCCCTCCCGTCGGAGCCGGCGAGACCACCGGCGAGGGCGAGGGGCACTGGACCGCCCCGTCCGCCGCCGCCGCCGAGGTCACCGCCGCCGGCGCGGCGATCATCGCGAGGGCGAGAACCACCGCACCCCCCACGCGACGCGCCGACCGAATCGACGGAGGAACAAAGCGCACGGCGGTCACGCTCCCGAGCCGGCGGAGACGGATTCGCGCTCGGTCTCGGCCTTGCGGCGCGCTTCCGCCTCGGCGTACTCCATCCACTCCTTGGCGCGGGCGTCGTTGCGTCGGCGGCTGAGACGGAGCCCACCCCAGACAAGGAGGGCGAGAAGGATGAGCCCGAGGAGCAGCCACGGCACCGCGAACACGACGGTGTCGCGTGAGACGCTCAGCAGTGGGCCGGGGTTCGGAGCGGTCTCATCGACCCGGGGGTAGACCGTGACCAAGGGATTGAGGTAAACCCACTGACCTACGCCGCTGATCGTGGTCGTGACCGTTCGGGTGCTCCCGGGCAGCATCTCGGACAGTTCCTCTTGGACGGGAGCCGCCAGCGGGATGCCGAAAAGACCGCGAACCTCGGCCTTCAGATCTCCCGAGAGGGCGACGTTGCCCGCGTTGCGGACGGTGTAGGTGATCGTGGTCTCGCCCGCGAACGGGTTGACGTTCGGCGTGTAAGACGCCGAGATTCCCGCGATGGACAGGTTCGGCTGGAGGTCGCCGGGGACGCGGACGTACAGGCGCGTCCCGAGACGGCGGTCGACGATCACCTGGCCGTCGGGCGATTGGACGGATGCCACCAGGCCCCCGGCGTGGTCGCCCGGTGTGGCGTCGTCCGGGACTCGCATCGTGAACGGGATCGTCGTCGATTCGCCCGGCTGCAGCGTCACCTGCACCGAGGGCTCACCGCTGAAGCTGACCCAGGCTCCCGCATCGGTGGGGGCGACTCCCGTATCGAGGAGGCTGAACGCTCCCTCGTCGGTGTTGAAGGCGTCGGTGGCGAAGACGCTGAAGGTCTGCGCAGCGGTTCCGCGGTTGCTGACGTTGTAGCCGTCCTCCAACGACTGGCCAGGACCGATCTGGTAGTCGAACCGCGTGCGGATCGGACCGTCGTCGTTGACGGGCTGAGCCGAGATACCGATCTCGTCGATGGGGGCCGCTTCTTCGGCGCGGGCGGGCGGGGACGCGAGCATCGCGCCGAGTGCCACGGCACCGGCGACGACCGACGCGATCGTGGCGGAAAGGCGGGCGTTCGGGCGCACCGCGGGTCGGAAGATCTGCACGGTACATCTCCCCAGTAAGGGCTTACGGCCGCACTGCGGCAGCGGAAACGAGGGCTGAACGAGGAAGGTCCGAGAGGAAGGGCGGCGCCGTCGGCGCCGCCCTTCCCCGGGGTCACTTCGAGACGAGCGTGAGCGTCATCTTCGAGGTGTAGGTGCCGGCGGGCGTGCCGGCGGGGGCGACGAGCTTCAGGTCGGCGTTGAGCGTCGTGTTGGGCTCGGTCGAGACCCCCGCGCCGGCCGTGGCGAACGGCGAGGGGTAGGTCGCGCTGCCGGCGACCTGCTCCGCGGCGGCCGTCGCAGCGGCGCCTTCGGTCTTGGTGACCTTGACACCGAAGTTGGCCTTGTCGATGGTGTTCGCGCCCGACACGAAGTTCGCGACGGACTGCGTGAGGTCCCAGCCCTTGCGGTCGGCCGTACGGCGCGTGTCCGCGACCGTGATGCCGGTGATCGAGCCGGTGGACTCCGACAGCTTCTGCGCGTTGATCGACGTGGTCAGGGCGACGGACGTCGTCGGCACCGTGAAGGTGAGGTCGCCGGGCGCCTCCTGCACGTCGGCCGAGATGTCGATGTCCTTCGAGTCACCGGTGGGTTCCGGGTCGACCGTGCCTTCGATGGTCGGCGTGTAGGTGTAGTTCCCACCGGGGGCGACGTTGACGCGAACGAAGGTGACGCCCTTGACCAGGACGCCGGCTCCGTCGGTGAAGGCGATGCCCACCGAGTAGATGCCACCGTTGGCCTTCGCGGCCGCCATACCGAGGCCGTCGATGTCGATCGGGCGCAGGGCGGGTGTCAGGACGGTCTTCAGCGCCGGGTCGTTGAACCCGTTGAAGCCACTGCCGAGCCACTTCTGCGAGTCCAGCTCATCGCCGGGGTTGGAGAAGAAGGTGAAGACGGCAGCCGCGTCCGCGGGACCGGTGAACATGTCGTCGTAGTCCGAGAAGCCGGCGTTCAGCGGGTACCCGTAGACGGGGTCGTCCCACGCTTTGACGTCGGTGCTCTGGACGATCGTCTCATCGGGGTTCCACAGCCACATCTGCTCGAGCGAGGGGGCCGGGGTGGGGGCAGCCGATGCGGCGAGGGCGCCGCCGGCCGACAGGGTGAGGGCGAGGACGCCGGCGAGGGCGGCCTTGATACGGAGGTTCTTCATGATCTGTCCAATCGAGAGGTCGGTCAGCCGGCCGCGTAGGCCGCGATCGGGGTCGAGGAGCTGGGCGCGAGGAAGCCGAACTTCCGCTTGACGGAACCGGGCGCGAAGGGCGAGGTGGAGAAGTTGGTCAGGCTGGTGACCTTCGACGAGTCGACGAGACCGGCGAGCACCGGGTCGTACGCGGGCGAACCGGTGTAGGTGAAGGACGACTGCACCTTGGCGCGCTCGACGATCAGGTAGGTGTCACGGCCGAACGTGGTGTCGGCGTAGTACGCCGTGCTCGGGATCAGGTTGGGCGCCGTGCCCGTGTAGGGAACCTGGCCGGCGACGGGGGAACCGAGGGCCACCGTGGGAGCGGCCGCGACGGTGTTGACACCCGAGACGTTGTTGGCCTGAGCGACCCAGTTCGCCACCGAGAAGGGGATGATCTGGTTGTCGCCGAGGACGGTCGCGTCGTTCTCGGGGGTGACGTTGCCCGTGTCGTTGACCGCGGGGGCCGTGGGGGCGCTCCCCGAGTAGCCGATCGCGTTCAGGAAGAACGTGCGGGTACCCGAACCGGCCTGCGGCAGGCGCGGGGTGACGGGGACACCGTCGATCGAGGTCAGCGTGCCGTCGTAGATCGACTTGAGCTGCGCGGCGGTGAGGTTCGCCCACGCGGCCGTGCCGCCCTTGTAGGCGTAGGCCATTCCGTCACGACCGAAGGGGACGTAGAGCAGGCGGCCGTTGGCGTTGGCGTTGGTGCCGGGGCCGCTCGAGCTGCGGGCGATGTCGACCTGGTTGGTGATGGCGCGTGCGGGCGTGCTGTTGTTGGCGACCGACCAGTTCGCCCCGCTGACCGAAGCGCGCAGCGCGTCGCGCCCCGACCCCGAGCCGTTCGGCCGGGCGAAGAACACGCCACCCGGCTTGGTCTGGATCGCGGCCGACCCGAATGCGTCGAAGTTCCCGACCGACTTGCCGCCGGCGAGGATGCGGACGAAGGAGCCCGACACGTTGGTGCCGTTCGTGAGGGCGTTCATCGAGTCCTGGAGCGTGTCCGAACCGACGACGGCATAACTGTTCGACACGGGCTCCGCGGAGGCCGATGACGCGAAGGCGACGCCCGAGAGGACGAGGCCGACAGCCGCACCGAGTGCGGCGATCTTCTTGATCTTCACTGATGACCTATCTGTGGGTTGGTGTGGTGAGAAGGGAACTGCGGGAAGGGAAAGTCGAAGGTCACGTTCTGCGCGGCAGACGAGGGATGAGCAGCACGACCAGCGCGGCGATGAGACCGGCGAGGAGGCTGATCGGCAGGGCGGCGGGGAGGGCACCCGAGTCGGGGTCGGCCGCGGTCTTGGCGCCCGCGAGAGCGCCGGCGACGGCCCCGGATGCCGTGGGGTTGGCGTCTCCCGCCGAGGCTGCCGCCGCGGGCGCCGCGGCCGCTCCCGCGGAAGCACCAGACGACGATCCTCCGCCGGTGACGCTGCCTCCGACCGCTCCGGAGGGCCGCGACGGCGCAGCCTGCGGCGGCGCCGGAGTCGCCGGAGTGACACCGTTCTCGAGGGCGGTGGCTGCCGCACGCGCCTGGACCCGCCAGCTGTCGGGAAGCGGAGCGTAGCCGCTGGGGAGCTGACCGGTCTGCACCCCCGGGGCCTGGCCGGGCTCCGCGGCATAGCGGATGAAGTCCGCGTACACGCGACGGACGGAGGCATCCTTCACATACGGGCTCGCGGCGGCATAGACCGGAAGCGCGAGCGGATAGGCATCCACCGCTCGAGCCGCCTCGGCGCTGGCGGGATCGAAGCCGCGGACCTGCGCCTGCGATCCGATCGGCGTCATCGCGACGGCTGCCGCCACGAGCGCCTCGTTCGTCGGGCTCACGAAGGTCCCGGCCGGGTTGCGCAACGACGCGGTGACGAGCTGGTACTTGTCGGCGGCGGCGCCGTCGGTGAGGGAGATGACAGCCTGTGTGCCCGGCAGGTTCCGTGGGCTGCGTGTGTAGCGGGGTGGGTTGCCCAGCGGGTCCCACGCGCTGAGCGCCAGCCCGTCGCCGCGCAGCGTGTAATACGCCGCGTTGTCGAGGTCGTTGGTGTAGGGGCGCCACGTGACCGAGTTGATGGCCGCGGGGCCGTCCTCGACAGCCGGCACCTCGACCGGGTCGGGGCGCGGGAAGCTGTCGCGCGGTAGCGCGAAGGCAGTGCCGGTGGGGTTCTTCGCCGCGTCGGTGGAGGCGTAGGGGTTGATGACCATCCCCCAGTCGTCGGGGTTCCCCGCGAGGAAGTCTCGGGCGTCGGGGTCGGCCATGACGTAGCTCCACAGCGCGGTGGCGACGTCGGTTCGTCCCTGCGGGACGAGCATGTCGGCCACGGCCACGCTGGCGATCGCCTGCTGTGACCACTCGGGGTCGTTGATCTCGAGGAAGTCGGGATCGAAGAGGAGGTTCCGGGGATTGCTGCCCAGGTGCGACCGGTCGGCCTGGTAGGGCAGCGAATCCAGGTAAGAGGAGGTGAGCAGCTTCGCGAGAAGGCGCGGAGTCAGCTTCATGTCCGTCAACGGCAGCCGGGCGCGTGCGAGCGCGTCGGCGGGGACCGTCCCGTCCTGCCGCGGGAATCGGTCGATCGCGAAGCCCACGGTGACCGAGCTCAGCGCGATCGGGGCGTACACGAGCCTGTCCTCCTCCTCACCGCGGTAGGGCAGAGAGGTGAGGGCGAGCGGCGCGGTGTCGGCGGCCGTGTTGGCGGTGGCGACGGCGTCGCTCTCGGTTCCCGTGAGGAGCGTGAACACACTGCCTTCCGCGCCCGAGCACAGCGACGGCTGCCACGACGACACCGCTCGCGCGACGACCTCGCTGCCGGACAGCTGACGTTCGGCCGCGCCGATGGCGCACCGGAGACCCACCGGGCGGAAGTCGAGCTTGATCGCGACGTGGTGCTTCCAGTTGTCCCAGAACAGACCGGAACTCACCACGGAGGCCTCACCCGTGTCGGTGGTACCGCGCGGAATGATGACGAGCCAGCAGGGCTGGCCGCTGGTCGCCGCAGCGTCATCCGAGGTGCGGGCGCCGCAGCCCAGACCCCGGGACTGCGTGACGGTCTGAACCTCGAACTTGGTGCTGCCGGTCCCGTCCGCACCGGTACCGGCCCACGGCACCTCGTTGGACGTGTACTGCGTGAAGAAGGGGTTGGTGTTCACGTCGACGCCGGGAACGCGGGTGCCGTCGACCACCGAGGCGACCGTCTCGCCGGTTGCCGATCGGAAGGGAATCGAGGTGTACGCGGGGTCGAGGACACCCGCGGCCGGCACCGTCAAGGATCGATCGGCGTCGGCGACGCTCCCCTCGACGCGGTTTCCGTCCCGTGTCGCACCAGGTGTGCCGAACGCGCCGTATTGGCAGGTCGTGCGGTCGGGCCGCCCCGGGTTCTGCGGGTCATCGCCCCAGCACTGGGCGATCTGCAAGAAGTTCTGCCCGCCGGACTGTTGCGTGGGGGGCGTCGACTCCTTCCCCCCTGTCCAGCTGATCTCCACGCCCTGGGAGACCAGTCCCTTGGTCTGTGAGACCGTCACGGAGAGATCGGGGAACGGGGCGTTCTCCCAATCCGCGTCGTAGGCCTTGGCGGTGACCGTCGCCGACGTCGCATCGGCCGCGACGGCGGCACCGACCGGCATCACGCCGCCGGCAGTGAGAGCGGCGAAGACGAGACCGCCGACGAGCGCGCCGGACAGGCCGGACAGCGCACGTCGCGCGGCGCGCCCTTCGGGTAGAGCACTACGCACAGGATTCTCCAAGTGGGGGCGACACCCTGTCCGGGTGCCGACAGCGATGAAAGTAGGGGCGGGTCGTGACTTCCGCGTGAACGGTCCATCAACGAGAGGTCGTATCTGCACGGGAGCCGCGATGGCAAAACAAAGCCGAGATCAAAGGTCCTTTTTGACACGTCGAATACCGCCTCCGCGAGGAGGCGGTATTCGACGGCGATCAGCGTTTGCCGGCTCTTGTCGTTCGCATACGACGCAAACTCACGGGCGGGAGGATGATCGCGGCGATGAGCAGCAGCGCGGCGGCCAGCATGAGCCACTGCGGCGCTTTCCATCCGTCCTCCGCGAGGGTGAACGGGGAGGAGACCGCAGCCGCCGCGACACCGCCCCCGGCCGCGGCCGACCCGCTCACGAGATTGCCGTTCGCGTCGTACACCGCGTCGCCCCCCGTGCTCGTCGCATCCGCCGCCCCGGTCGCGACACCGCTCCCCGCCGCCGCTCCCCCGCCCCCGCCGGCCTCTGCGGAGGAGCCGCCCGAGCCGGACCCCGTCACGGGCGTGTCGGTACCGGCCGAACCCGCAGTGCCGGAGGTGCACTGGTTCGGACCCTGCTTGTCGCACTCCGCGGGGGCGGGAGCGGATACGGCGAGCTGGTTGTTGGACGGCGAGTCACCCGGCTTGAAGGTCGGGTTGTTGCACCGGTTGATGTCGACGCCGTTGGCGTTGGCTCCCGGGATGCGCTTGAGCTGCTCGGAACCGGCCAGGACGAGGTTCATGGGCAGCGGCGAGTACCCCAGCGCCGTCGCCGATTGCTGACCCTCGCACAGCACGTACTCGGCGAAACCTCCCAGCGTGCGCCCCTTCTCGGCGGTGAAGATCCCCGCGGTCTGTGTCGGCACGATCAGGTACGAGTAGCTCGACAACGGGTACGTACGGGGATCGCCGTTGTTGTAGACGCCGTCCAGAATCTGGGTCAGGTAGTCCGGCGAGTTGGGATCGTTGTTGATCTGCGCCTGCAGCAGAGCCACCGCCACGGACGGCGCAGTCGGCTCGATGTAGTAGCCGGCGGAGTTGAGGATCTTGGCCACCGGAAAGCCGGACTTCACCGCGTACGAGTACTCCACGTAGGTGATGGCGCCCTCACCGTAGTCCTGGCTGACGTACCCGGCGACACCGAGCGAGCCGTTCTGCGCCTTGCCGTTTCCGGGTGTCGGGAACTGCGAGGTCATGCCGCGCGTCCAGATGTCACCGTGCTGTTTGGACATCCACAGGGTGAACTGCGCGGACGAACCCGATCCGTCCGAGCGGACGACCGGGACGATCGCCCGGTCCGGCATCGCGAGGCCGGGATTGTCGGCTTGGATGGCCGGATCGTTCCACTTCGTGATGGCTCCCGAGAAGATCCTCGTCACCACCGCACCGGAAAGACGCAGGTTGGTGACCCGCTTTCCGCCGATCTTGAGGTTGTACATGAAGGCCGTCCCACCGGCGACGATCGGCATGTACGCGTATCCGCTCCGAGGCACCTCCGGCTGCGAGCCGTCCTCAGGGTTGGACTGGAAGGGGATCTCGCTGATGGCGAAGTCGACGGTCCCGTTGATGAAGTCGCGGCGACCGGCCGAGGAGCCCACGCCCGAGTAGTTCACCGTCATGCCGTAGTTCTCGCCGACGTTGCGACGCCATTGGTCGAGCGCGTTCTGCGACCACGTCGACCCGGTACCGGAGATGGGCGCCCAGGAATAGGCGTGCGCCGCAGGCGGAGACGACGACACCAATCCGGTGGCCACGAGCACGGCGACGGCGGAAGCCGCCAGGAGAGAGCGGATGCGGCGAATCACGGCTGGTCCTTCGGAGGAGTCGGGTCGTTCGGGAGCGTCTCGGCGGCGACGCGGTGTCGGTTCTCGATGCGCTCGAGGTCGGCGGCGGACTGCGCGCTGCGGGCACGACGCTGGCGCGGGCTGAGCTGGCCGGGACCGCGACCCCCGATGACGCGCGCGATCGCGAAAAGAAGGAGCACGAGCAGAAGGAGCGTCGCGGCGGCACCGAACCCGCGAGCGATCATGTTCGGCTCGGGCGACTTGACGAAGTCGAATACCTGCAAGGGCAACGAGATCATGGGGCCCGAGAAGGGATTGACGTTCATCACGGCCGTCACGCCCGAGGTGAGCAGGACCGGCGAGGTCTCGCCGATACCGCGCGCGGTTCCGAGGATCACCGCGGTGACCAGGCCCGATCGCGCCGTCGGCAGCACGACGTGCCACACCGTGCGCCACCGCGACGAGCCCAGCGCGTACGACGCCTCGCGCAGGTTGCCCGGAACCAGGCGCAGGACCACATCCGACGCGCGGATGACGATGGGAAGCATCATCACCGTGATCGCCAGTGACGCGGCGAAACCCGATCGCTCATGCGTGACGAGCTGGATCACCGCCGAATAGACGAACAGGCCCGCGACGATCGAGGGCAGGGCCGTCATGGCATCCGAGATCGTCCGGACGAAGCGGGCGAACCGGCCGCCGATCTCGTTCATGAACACCGCCGTCGCGATGCCGAGGGGCACCGTGATGGACAGCGCGATCGAGATCTGGATGAGCGTCCCGACGATCGCGTGAGCGATACCGCCCACGCTGAGAGGCTCGAGCGGACCGGCCGACTCCATGGTCTGTACGAACGAGTTGAGGTTGACCAGCGCCGGCAGACCGCGGAACACGGCGAAGCACACGACGAAGACCAGTGCCGCGATGAGGATCGAGGCAGCGCTGTAGAGAAGCGCCGTCATGACGCGGTCCGCGACCTCCTGACCCGTCGCCCGCAGCGCCACCAGGAGGGCGTAGATGACGACGAAGAGCAGGTAGGTCACGATCGCCCACCCGACGGCGCCCGTCATCGGAGTGAACCACCCGAACAACAGCGTCGCCACGGCCAGGGCCGCACCGAGCGCACCCGTGAGATTGAACGTGTCGTCGGCGGTCGCGCCGCTCATACGACGACGCGGACCGACGGGGTCGTTGCCCGGTGCCGGGCGGAAGGTCCGTCTCGGCCCGGTGTCGACGGGACCGCCGCCGTGACCGCCGGAGGCACCACCGGAAATGACCGTCGTGATCGTCTCGTCCATGCGGGTCAGCCCTCGCTCTGCGCACCCGACCGCGAACGCGCCACGATCGAGGAAGCGGTGAAGTTGATCACCAGGGTGATCAGGAACAGGGCCAGCCCCGCTGCCATGAGCGCGGACAGACCGAACTCGCTGGCCTCGCCGTAGCGCAGGGCGATGAGCGCCGAGACCGAGTTGCTGCCGGTCTTGAGTACCTGCCAGTTGATCGTGAAGATCGGCGAGATGATCAGGTAGACGGCGATCGTCTCCCCGAGTGCGCGGCCGAGGCCGAGCATCGTGCCGCCGATGATGCCGCCGCGTCCGAACGGCAGGACGACGGTACGGATCATCCCCCAGCGGGTGGAGCCGAGAGCCAGTGCCCCCTCACGTTCGCCGACGGGTGCCTGCGAAAAGGCCTCCCGCATGACCGAGGTCTGGGTCGGCGCGACCATGAGAGCGACCACGATCCCGGCGATGAACGCGGACGACGTGAACTGGCTGGCATCCGTCAGTCGTGCGCCGTCGGCGTCGGTGACGGCGAAGACAGGAATCCATCCGAAGTAGTACGAGATCCACTGGGCCACCGGGATGACGTTCTGCTGGAGGAAGAACAAACCCCACAGGCCGTACACGACGCTCGGAACAGCCGCCATCAGATCGACGAGCGAAATGAGGAGAGAGCGCAACCGCGGCGGGATGACCTCGGAGATGAGGAGGGCCGTGCCCATGGCCAGTGGCACCGAGAAGAACATGGCGACCAGGGCGATCGTCACGGTGCCGGAGAGAACCGCCGCGATACCGAAGGTCCGGGTCTCGGGCGACCATTCCTGCGTCGTCAGGAAGGAGAAGCCCGCGACCCGGAGCGCGTCGCCCCCGCGGAGCGTGAGGAAAAAGCCGACCGCCAGCATGATGGCGACGGTGATGCCTCCGGCCGCGAAGGCGGTCGTCCGGAAGATCGAATCCGCCGTCGAGGGGCGCGACGCGAGCGAACGGGCGCGCGGACCATCGTCGCCGCGGGGCGCCGTCTGGTCGGAGTCGGGGACGTCGGCGAAGAGGACCTCGGTGAGGTCGCCCGAAGGAGCGGCGTTCATCCGCGAACACGCCGACGCGCGGGCGCTGCAATGCGCAGATTTCGACTCATGGAACTTCCTGAGCAGAGAGGCCGGCGGCGGGTTCCGACCGGACGACGCTCATCGTGGGGTTCACGGGTGAACGAGGGAGGACACACGGGCGAAGGAGACCTTTCCGGGTCATGAGGGAGGGACATCACGCGCTCGGACCGGGGGACGGTGTCGTCGACGTGGGGGCGGACGGGCTCGGGGTCGGGGTAGTCGCGACGATGAGTGTGACGGCCGAACCCAGCGGGAGGCGTGTCGAGGCACCGGGCTCGACGGCCGCCACGGCACCGGCGACACCCGGACGCGGCTCCCTCACGACGACCGGGATGAGCCCCGCCCCGGTCAGCCGGCCGATGGCATCCTGCTCGGCGAACCCGGCGACGTCCGGAACGGCGTTCCAACCCGTGGCGACGACGAGATCGACGCGGCTCCGCGCGGGGACCTCGGCCCCCGGCGACACGGATCCCGCCACGACCGTCTGGGCGGGGGCTGTTCCGTCCCGGTCGGTGCGTTCACCGACCTCGAGACCCTCGCGTCGCAGGGCGTCGACGGCGTCGGGAAGAAGGAGGCCACGGATGTCCGGCATCCGCGCGAACGTCGGGGCGATGGGCGACGGAACGGCGCTCGCCACGACGGACGTCGGCGTGGCCGCGGGAGGGTCGCCGACGGGCATCGCCGCCTCGGCCATCGGCGCTCCCGTCGCCGATGGAGCCGGATTTGACACGGCGGGCCGCGCAGCGACGGCGACCACGGTCAGAACCAACGCCGCTGCGGCACCGGCGAGAACCCACAGCCACGGAGACGTTCGTCGCCGCTCCGCGTCATCGCCGACGGTCGCCGAAGCGCCCGGCGCAAGGACGCGGGTGGGCGCCACGATCGCGCGAGGCGACGGCACGGCCGCGGATGCCGCGGCCACGACGGCGCGAGGATCCCGGGCGCGGAGAACCGCGTCCAGAGCGCCGCGCATCGTCGCGGCATCCGGAAACCGTTCGGCGGGGTCCTTCAGCAGACCCCGCACGACCACGCGGTCGAGAGTCACAGGGATGCCGGGAACGCTCACGGACGCGGTGGGAGGCAGGGCCGTCAGGTGCGCGTCCACGACGTCGGCGGTGTGCGCGCGGGGGAACGGCGGTGTCCCCACGAGTGCGAAGTAGAGCACCCCGGCGACCTGGTAGATGTCACCGGCGACACCGACGGGTTCGCCGCGCAATTGCTCCGGGGATGCATAGGAGGCGTTGCCCACGACGCCGTCGCCTTCGGCGCTGCGCAGGACGTCGCCGCCGCGTGCGGACTCGCCGATCGGGGCGGCCAGGCCGAAGTCGACGAGGCGGACGTCCTGCACGCGCCCCTCGGAATCGCGGGTCACGAGAACATTCGCGGGCGAGATGTCGCGGTGGACGATCCCGGCCGCGTGAAGCGCTCCGAGCGCGTCGAGCAGTTGCCCGACGACGGTGGAGGCGGCGAGGGGGTCGAGACGTCCTGAGGTGCGGACCGTCTCGGACAGTGAGACGCCGCGCACCAGCTCCCACGCGGTCCAGGTTCGTTCCGGAGTCCGCCCGTCACCGGAGGCGCGCAGCGCGCAGAGGCCGGGGTGCCGGATCCCCGCCACGACGGCGGCCTCACGCAGGAACGCCTGCGCGAGAGCCACCTGGGTGGCGAGGTGCGGATGGAGGACCTTGAGGGCGACGTCCTCACCCGTCCACAGGTCCCGTGCGTCGTATACCGAGGCGGTCGCTCCGGCACCGAGAAGCCCGCGGATCTGAAAACGCTCCGCCACGGCAGCGGCGGCGGTGTTCTCCGTGTCGCGCCCGTCAGTCATCGACGCGCAGGGACGCGGGGGCCTGCCGATGACGACGACCGGATCGTGTGCCGATGTTCACCGACCGAACGATGCTCGCGCGCGCGAGGTTGTCGCGCGCCGCGCGCGCCGCCGCCGCGGCCTCCCCCGGGGACTCGTACCACCGCGAGCAGATCAGGACGGGGTGATCTGCGAGCCGGAGCGCCCAGCCGTGCCGCATGGAGAGCGGCCCACGCATCACCATCGCGGTCAGTTCCCCCGCCCGCGCGCTCACCGTCTCGGCATCCGCCCAGGCGCGCTCGGGCGACGGATGCAGAACGCTCCCTCGCCCCAACTCGCGGTTGTTCGTCGCCAGCAGACGCCACACCCCGAACACCCCGTCCGTGGTGGGACCGTCCGAGGGCCGCAGCGTCGGTGGGGCCGGCGGGACGGCCTGAGGAAGCACGCGGGCGCGAAACGCGAACCATGCGACGAGCATCGGATCGGTGGTCGACCGGAAGGTGTCGAAGACCACACGCGCGGTCGGCGTCGGTCGTGCGGAGAGCTGCTCGCTCACGGAAGGCCCCTGTCTGACGGACCTGCGCGCCGGGTTCGGGCTCCTCAGCGCTGTTCCGCAGGGATGAAAGTGCTCCCGTTGGATTGCCACACCGAGAGCAGCAGGTGAACGGCCGGTTCACCAACCCTCAACGCTTTGTTCACTCACCCCGGGGGTGTCTGTCGGGGTGTCCGCGGTCGCGGCGCGGGCACACCGGTCACGACAGCACTGCACGGCCGCACACGCGCATCAGAGCCGAGCGGGACGCGAGAGCGCGCAGCCCTCAGAGCGTGCGGCGCCCCTCGAACGCCCGCCCCAGCGTGACCTCGTCGGCGTACTCGAGATCGCCGCCCACGGGCAGACCGGATGCCAGACGCGTCACGCGGATCTCGAGGGTGTGCAGCAGGCGGCTGAGGTACGTGGCCGTCGCTTCCCCCTCGAGGTTGGGGTTCGTGGCGAGGATGACCTCCTGGACGGTGCCGTCCGCGAGGCGCTGCATGAGCTGAGTGATGCGCAGATCGTCGGGACCGATCCCGGCGATGGGGCTGATGGCTCCACCCAGCACGTGGTACAGCCCGCGGAACTCGCGCGTGCGCTCGATGGCCGCGACGTCCTTCGCGTCTTCGACGACGCAGATGAGGGCGGCGTTGCGACGAGGGTCGCGGCAGATCGAGCAGCGTTCCTGCTCGGAGACGTTGCCGCAGATCTCGCAGAACTTGACCTTGTCGCGGATCTCGCCCAGCAGGGTCGAGAGCCGGGACACGTCGAACGTCGGCGACTGCAGGATGTGGAACGCGATGCGCTGTGCCGACTTCGGACCGATGCCGGGCAGCCGACCGAACTCGTCGATTAGGTCTTGGACGATGCCGTCGTACATCAGCTGAACCTCGTGGGGGGCTCGTAGGGCTCGTCGCGGACGTAGGTCGCGCCGAGCACTTGGCGGACCACGGCCTCGCCGTAGCGCTGAACGCCTCCGCGCAGAGGCGCCATTCGCGGCACCACCACGGGCGGGACCGGAACGTTCGCCTCGTCGTCCGCAGGGGGGATGACGTCGTCGTCGTCGACCTCGTCGGGAGCCGGAACGGAACGGGCCACGTCGGCGGACGGGAGCACCGCTCCCTCGAACGGCGGCGGCGCGATCCGCGGCGCGGACCGCACGGCAGCCTCTTCGGGTTCGTCGTCGACCGCCAGGACGGTAGCGCCGGCGGGCGCCGCGGCAGGACCGGTGGCGGAGGGTCCGGGACGCCCGCCGGCGGGGGCGGATACCGAGGCGGGGGCGGATGCCGAGGCGGGCGCGGCACCCGTGAGCGCGGTGCCACTGCCCGCCGACGCTCCGGGGATTGGCGCGACCGCCCAGTCGCTGACCGTCGCCGCCGCGTACGGGGCGGACGAACGCGGGGCGGAGGCCTGCCGCGAGGCGCGTGCGCCGCCCTCGGGACCCGGCGCGGGACCGCGCTGCGGTGAACCGCCGGGGCCACCGGACCCGCCGTCGCCCTCGAGACGCGCGAGGTACTTGACCCGCACGCCGAGAACGGACTGGATCGCCTGGCGCAGGTCTTCGCTCGGGCCTCCTTCTGCGGAGCGCGTCTTGAACGCCGCGAGGTCGGACGCCGTGCGGAATCCCAGGGTGAGCACGTCGTCATCGAACGCGAGAACCGACGACGTCGATACGACGAGCCACGACGTCCGGCTCGCAGCCTCGAGCTGACCGAGCACCTCGGGCCACGCGTCGCGCACGTGGGAAAGCTCGAGCGGGCCGACCGGCACGACCGGAGGTGTCGGGGCGACGGGCTCCAGCGGCGAGCGCTCTTCGGCCGAGCTCGCGGGCTCGTCGTCGGCCGGCTCGGACGGGGACTGCACCGAGACGGCGTCTTCGTTCGGCTGGGCGGGCGCGGAGCCCTCCGCCGCGGCCGCCGCGTCGGTGGCCGCAGCGGCGGAGCCGTCGGCGACCGGTGCAGCGGGAGTGTCGTCCGGTGACGGTGCGGCGTCGAACGGGTGCGGATCGGCGGACGCGGACGCCGCCGTGACCGCGGGCTTCGCCGCCGCGGACGCCGCGGACGGTGTTGGGTCGGCAGCGCTGCCCTCGTGCCCGACGGTGCGGACCGGTTCGTCCTCGTCGAACGGCGGGGGCGCGTCATCGTCGTCGAGCGGCGGCGGCGCGTCGTCGTCGGACGGGGCATCCGGCCCGGGAACGGGTACGGCGGACTGCGGTCGTGCTGCGGCGGTCGACGACGCGGCGGGCGGTGCGCTCGGTGGCGCGTCCGCCGGGGGCGCGACGGGGGCGGCGGCGGGGGGCGCGACGCGATCCGGCGCCGCAACCGCACGCGCGGGACCGCCCGGTGACGCCACACCCGGGTTCGCGACACTCGGGTTCGCGACACTCGGGTTCGCGACACTCGGGTTCGCAATCCCGGGGTTCGTCCCACTCGGGCTCGCCACACCCGGGTTCGTGGCCCCCGGGTTCGCCACACCAGGATTCGCCACACCAGGATTCGCCACACTGGGGCTCGCGATACCGGGGCTCGCCACGGCGGGGGGAGCCACCGCGGGGGCGGCGACCGCAGGAGCGGCGACGGCGGGCGGAGCCACCGCGGGGGCGGAACCCGGAACCCCGCCGGCTCGACCGCCGGTGTTCGGCGACGCGTGCTCGGCCGCGTGCGCCGATGCCGCCGCGGGCGATGTGCCCTGCGAGACGCCCGCGTGCGTGAGCACTCGAGCGACCAACAGCTCCAGCTGCAGGCGGGGCGACGTCGCCCCGGTCATCTCGTCGAGCGCGGCCACGACCAGATCGGCCGTTCGCGACAGACGCGCGACGCCGAATGCGGTGGCCTGACGCCCCATGCGCTCGAGCTCGTCGTCGGGAACGCCACGCAGAACCGCCGAGGCCCCCGCTCCGGTGGCGGCGACGACGATGAGGTCGCGCAGACGCTCGAGCAGGTCGTCGACGAAGCGGCGGGGGTCTTGTCCGGTCTGGACGACGCGGTCTACGGCGGCGAAGGCGCCGGCCCCGTCGAGCGCGGCGAACGCGTCGACGACCTCGTCGAGCAGCTCGGAGTGCGTGTAGCCCAGGAGGGCGACGGCCCGCTCGTAGTTCACGAGCACGTGGCCGTCGGCATCCCGATCCGATCCGGCGATGAGCTGATCGAGCAGCGAGAGCGTGTCACGGGGCGACCCACCGCCCGCCCGCACGACCAGGGGCAGAACGCCCGCCTCGACGGCGACGCCCTCGCTCTCGCACAGTTCTTGGACGTACTCGAGCATCGCGGCGGGCGGGACCAGACGGAACGGGTAGTGGTGGGTGCGCGAACGGATCGTGCCGAGCACCTTCTCGGGCTCGGTGGTGGCGAAGATGAACTTCACGTGCGCCGGCGGCTCTTCGACGAGCTTGAGCAGCGCGTTGAAGCCCTGCTGGGTCACCATGTGCGCTTCGTCGAGGATGAAGATCTTGAAGCGATCACGCGCCGGAGCGAAGATCGCGCGCTCGCGCAGGTCGCGCGCGTCGTCGACGCCGTTGTGGCTGGCGGCATCGATCTCGACGACGTCGAGGGAGCCCCCGCCACCGCGCCCGAGCTCGACGCAGCTGTCGCACTCTCCGCAGGGGGTGTCGGTGGGGCCCTGCGCGCAGTTGAGGCAGCGCGCGAGAATACGGGCCGAGGTGGTCTTGCCGCAGCCACGCGGCCCCGAGAAGAGATAGGCGTGGCCCACCCGGTCGCTGCGGAGGGCCGTCATCAGAGGCTCGGTCACCTGCGACTGCCCGATCATTTCGCCGAATGCCTGCGGGCGGTAGCGGCGGTAGAGGGCTGTCGTCACTCCCCCAGCCTACGGCGTGCCACCGACATCGCCGCTGCCGAGCTCCCCGTCCCGCCGTGTTCGCGTCCGGCTCGCTGCGGCGTCCGCCGCACGGCATCCGCGAGACTTCATCGCGCTGACGAACGGCACCGCCGCGTCAGGCGGGGAAGTCAGGCGTCGAGGCCCACCGCGATCGGCTCGTCGTCGCTGGATACCAGCGGGATCGCGGCCGTGACGATGGGCACGGATGCCGACAGGAGGCTCCCGTCCTCGCGGACCGACCCCTCGAGCTGACGGATCGACGGGCGACCCGGGATGATCGGCCCCTGGCCGTGCAGGGCCACGCGGACGGTCTCGCCCGGCGCGACCGTGTAGTCCACACCGCGCACGGCGAACTCGACCGGCGCCCCCTCGTCACCCGCGTGCAGCGTGAGCGCGGCGGCCGTCAGGGTGATGTTCAGGCGCGTACCGTGCCAGTGCAAGACGTACGACAGCTCCGGCCAGTCCACCGGGAGACGCGGGTCGAAGGTGAGGCGACCGAAGTGGTCGCGCATGCCGCCGAAGCCGCTCACGAGCGCGGTCCACACGCCGCCCGCGGATGCCACGTGCACGCCGTCCGCGGCATTGTGATGCAGGTCGCCGAGGTCGACGAACGCCGCCTGGCGGAAGTACTCCAGTGCCAGATCCTGATAGCCGACCTCGGCCGCGAGGATCGACTGCACGACCGCCGACAGCGTGGAGTCGCCCGTGGTCAGCGGGTCGTAGTACTCGAAGTCGGCGAGCTTCTCGGCATCCGTGAAGTGATTGCCCTGGAGGAACAGCGCGAGCACCACGTCGGCCTGCTTCAGCACCTGGTAGCGGTAGATCACCAGCGGGTGGAAGTGCAGCAGCAGCGGGCGCTGGTCGGGCGGGGTGTTCTCGAGATCCCAGATCTCGCGCTCCAGGAACACCGCGTCCTGCGGATGGATGCCGAGCGCCGGGCTGAACGGGATGTGCATCGCCTCGGCCGCCTTCTCCCAGCGGTCGGGCTCGGACGGGTCGAGGTTCATGCGGTCCGCCATGCGGCCGTACGCCTCGGGATCGTTCTCGGCGAGGTCACGGACCGTCCGTGCGGCGAACCGCAGGTTGAAGCGGGCCATGACGTTGGTGAAGAGGTTGTCGTTGACGACGGTGGTGTACTCGTCCGGACCGGTCACACCGTGGATGTGGAAGGCATCCTGCTCGCCGTCGTCTCCGTCGCTCGAGCGCCAGAACCCGAGCGTCGACCACAGCCGCGCGGTGTCGACGGCGATGTCCACGCCCTCGCGGGCGAGGAACTCCTCGTCGCCGGTGGCGCGGACGTACTTGGCCAGCGCGAAGGCGACGTCGGCGTTGATGTGGTACTGCGCGGTACCGGCGGCGTAGTACGCCGACGCCTCCTCGCCGTTGATCGTGCGCCACGGGAACAGCGCGCCGGCCTCGTTCAGCTGGTGTGCGCGCTTGCGCGCCGCCGGCAGCATGAGGTACCGCATCCGCAGGGCGTTCCGCGCCCACTGCGGGGTCGTGTACGCCAGGAACGGGAGCACGTACACCTCGGTGTCCCAGAAGTAGTGGCCGCTGTACCCCGAGCCGGTCACGCCCTTGGCGGGCACGCCCTGCCCGTCGGCGCGCGCCGCGGCCTGCGCGAGCTGGAAGAGGCACCAGCGTGTGGCCTGCTGCAGGTCGGCCTGGCCGCCGATGCGCACGTCCGAGCGGTCCCAGAACGCCGCGAACCAGTCGATCTGACGCTTCACGAGTTCTGCGACGCCGACGTCGCGTGCCCGGTCGAGCGTCCGGCGGCAGCGGTCGACGAGCTCGCCCGCTGGGACACCCCGAGAGGTGTGGTAGCTCACGAACTTGGTGATGGTCGTGGGAACACCGGCACGCGCCGACACCCGGAAGACGTTCTTGGCGATGTCGGGCTCGATGAGCTGGCGCGAGGTGTACGCGTTCTCGGTGTCGACCTCGTGGTCGGCGACGACGGCGAGCGTCATGCCCGACTCGGTGACTTCGTACGACAGCGCCGAGCGGGTGCCGTCCTGCCAGTACTCGCGCGGCTGCAGAACGCGGTCGGTGAGCTTCTCGGTCTTGCGGGGATCGAATCCCGAGGACGAGGATGCCATCGGCGAACCGCCGTAGATGCCCTCGCCGTCCTGACGGTTCAGCAGCTGGCACGCGACCGTGACCGGGGCGTCGGAGTTCAGCACCGTCACCGTCAGGCGCAGCACGACGAGGTGCTTCTCGTCGAACGAGACGAACCGCTCGTCCTCGATCCGCACCTCTTTGCCGGACGGGGTGACCCACAGGAGCGTTCGCCGCAGGATGCCCTGGCGCATGTCGAGAACGCGCTCGTACTCGCGCACGTCGGCGACATCGAGCGAAAGGGGCTCGTCGTCGACGTAGACGCGCATGACCTTGGCATCCGGGGCATTGATGATCGTCTGCCCCACTTCGGCGAAGCCGTAGGCCTGCTCGGCGTGACGGATCGGGAAGGTCTCGTGGAACCCGTTGATGAAGGTGCCCTGCTCCTGCGCGAACCGCCCCTCGATGGAGTTGCCCCGCAACCCCAGGTAGCCGTTGCCCACGGCGAACAGCGTCTCGGTCACGCCGGTGTCGTCGACCGAGAATTCGGTTTCGACGAGGCGCCATTCGTCGAGGGGGAAACGATCGCGATCGATCATCGGGGGCATGCCTTCCGGTGCCGGGTTTCGGGTCAGTCGCGCGGGGCGACGGCTCAGTCTACGAAGGCCTGCAGGTCATCGACGACCACGTCGGCCCCGGCGGCGCGCAGGTGGTCCGCTCCGGCGCCGCGGTCGACCCCGACGACGAGCCCGAAACCGGCGGCCGACGCCGAGGCGACGCCGCTGGTGGCGTCCTCGACCGCGGCGGAACGCGCCGGGTCGACCCCGAGCATGCGAGCGGCCTCGGCGAACACGTCGGGCGCGGGCTTGGATGCGAGGTGGTCGCGTTCGGCGATGACGCCGTCCATGACGACGGGGAATCGTTCCCGGATGCCGGCGGCTTCGAGCACCTCGACGGCGTTCTTCGAGCTGGACACCACGGCGATCGGCGTTCCCGCCGCCTGCAGCACGTCCAGCAGGGCGACGGACCCGGGGTAGGGCGCGATCCCCTCGGCACGGAGGATGCGCGAGAACACCGCGTTCTTGCGATTTCCGACGCCGCAGACGGTGTCGAGCGCGGGGTCGTCGGAGGGGTCGCCCCAGGGCACCTCGACGTCGCGACTGCGCAGGAGGCTGGCCACGCCGTCGTACCGCTTCTTGCCGTCGACGTGCTCGAAGTAGTCGCGATCGGTGTACGGCGGCTCGATCCCCCACGCGGCGAACAGCTCGTCGAACATCTCTTTCCACGCGCGCATGTGCACCTCGGCGGTGGGGGTGAGCACGCCGTCGAGATCGAAGAGGACGGCCTCGAAAGAGGTCAGATCGGGCAGGGCACGGCTGTCGGTCACGGCGGGCTCCAGATCGTGAGGGCGGGACGCGCGGTCACGACGGTGCGCCGCTGTTCCAGCGTAGTGGCGGGGGACTTCGCCGGTCCGCTCACGACGCGACCGACAGGGTCTGGCGAGCGATCTCGAGCTCTTCGTTGGTCGGCACGACGAGCACCTCGACGCGCGATGCGTCGGACGAGATCCGGCGGATGCCACGCCCCCGCGCCTCGTTGCGCTCGGGGTCGAGTTCGACCCCCGCGAAGCCGAGGGTCGCGACGGCCTCGGCGCGCACGCGTGCGGCGTTCTCGCCCACACCGGCGGTGAACGAGATCACGTCGACGCCCCCCAGCTGGGCGAGGTACGCGCCGGCATACGCCCGGAGGCGATGCACGTAGACGTCGAAGGCGAGCTGCGCGGCGGGGTCTCCCGCGTCGCACCGGGCGGTCAGATCGCGCATGTCCGAGACGCCGGCGAGTCCGAGCAGACCCGAACGCTTGTTCAGCAGAGCGTCGAGGTCGCCGATCGACAGGTCGGCGCGCCGCGCCAGCTGGAGCAGCACCGCCGGGTCAAGATCGCCCGAACGCGTCCCCATGACGAGCCCCTCGAGCGGGGTGAGCCCCATCGACGTCTCGACCGACCGGCCCCCCTCGATGGCCGTCACCGATGCGCCGTTGCCCAGATGGAACACGATCTGGCGCAGCTCGGCGAGGGGTCGACCGAGGAACTGCGCCGCGGACTCGCTGACGAACTTGTGGCTCGTGCCGTGGAATCCGTACCGGCGGATGCGATGCGCCTCGGCGAGCTCTCGATCGATGGCGTACGTGTAGGCCGCAGGGGCGAGCGACTGGTGGAACGCGGTGTCGAAGACGGCGACGTGCGGCACATCGGGGAAGGCCTTCTTCGCCGCCACGATGCCGGCCAGGTTCGCCGGGTTGTGCAGGGGGGCCAGCACCGACAGCTCGTCGATGTTGATCTCGACGAGCGGCGTGATCAGGGTCGGCGCGAAGAAGCGCGCCCCACCGTGAACGACCCGATGTCCGACCGCCATCGGTGCGCGTTCCTGGAGCGAAGGTCCGTAGGCGGCGAACGCCTCGAGCATCACGGCGAAACCGGCGGTGTGGTCGGGGATCTCACGCTCGATGGTGGACGTGGCATCCGTCACCGCGGGTGCCGGACCGTCCGGATCCGTGAGGGCGCCGACGACGGTGTGCTTCGCCACTCCGCTCGGCTCGCCGATGCGCTCGACCAGCCCGGATGCGAGCACGCGTTCCTGCGCCATGTCGAGCAGCTGGTACTTGAACGACGACGACCCGCTGTTGACGACCAGCACGACGCTCACGCGGCACTCCCCTGCGCCTGGATCGCGGTGATGGCGATCGTGTTGACGATGTCGTCGACGAGAGCGCCGCGCGACAGGTCGTTGATGGGCTTGTTCAGGCCCTGCAGCACCGGGCCGATCGCCACCGCTCCGGCCGAGCGCTGGACGGCCTTGTAGGTGTTGTTGCCGGTGTTGAGGTCGGGGAAGACGAACACCGTGGCCCGGCCGGCGACCTCGGATCCGGGCATTTTGGCCTTCGCGACGGCGGCGTCGGCAGCGGCGTCGTACTGGATCGGGCCCTCCACCAGCAGCTCGGGCGCGCGCTCGCGCACGAGCGCGGTGGCCGCGCGCACCTTCTCGACGTCGGCTCCGGTGCCCGACTCGCCCGTCGAATACGACAGCATCGCCACGCGCGGTTCGATGCCGAACTGCTCGGCGGTGGCGGCGGAGGAGATGGCGATGTCGGCGAGCTGCTCGCTCGTGGGGTCGGGGATCACCGCGCAGTCGCCGTAGACGAGCACGCGGTCCGCGAGCGCCATGAGGAAGACGCTCGACACGACGGACACGCCGGGGGCGGTCTTGATGATCTCGAACGCGGGCCGGATGGTGTGCGCCGTGGTGTGCGCGGCGCCGGAGACCATGCCGTCCGCAAGCCCGAGGTGCACCATCAGCGTGCCGAAGTACGACACATCCGTCACGGTGTCGGCGGCCTGCGCGTACGTCACGCCCTTGTGCGATCGCAGCCGGGCGTACTCGGTGGCGAACTTGTCGACGTGCACCGCGTCGAAGGGGCTCAGGACCTCGGCATCCCGGATGTCGATGCCGAGCTCGATCGCCCGTCCGCGCACCTCGATGGGCTCGCCCAGGATCGTCAGGTCGGCGATGCCGCGCGCCAGCACGGTGGCGGCAGCGCGCAGGACGCGATCGTCGTTGCCCTCGGGCAGGACGATGCGGCGTCGGTCGCTGCGGGCGCGATCGACGAGGCCGTACTCGAACATCAGCGGCGTTACGACGCTCGGCCGCGCCACCCCGAGCTCCCGCGTCAGCAGCGCGGTGTCGACGTGTCGCTCGAACATGGCCAGGGCGGTGTCGTAGCGGCGCTGCGAGTCGGCGGCGAGGCGGCCGCGCGTGTTCATGATGCGCACCGCGGTGTCGTACGTGCCCAGGTCGGTGGCGATGATGGGCAGCGGCGACCCCAGACCGTCGATGAGGCGCACGATGGCATCGGGCAGCTCGAAACCGCCGTTGAGGACGACGCCCGCGAGCGACGGGAAGGTCCCCGAGGCGTTGGCCAGGAGCGTCGCGAGCAGCACCTCTGTGCGGTCGGCGGGGATGACGATGACCGCCGACTCCTTCAGGCGCGGCAGCACGTTGACCATCGACATGCCGGCCACGACCACGCCGAGCACCTCGCGGGTGAGCAGCTCGGGGTCTCCCTTGATGAGCTCTCCTTCGACCGACCGCAAGACGCCGCGCATGGAGGGGGCGATGAGGAAGCGGTCTTCGGGCAGGGCCCACACGGGCACGGTGCGGCTGCGCGGAGCGGCCGCGGCGTCGACCACGTGGCGGACCGACGACACGACCTGGTCCAGGGCATCCGGATCTGCGCGATTGACCACGACGGCGAACACTTCGGCGCGCTCGTGCAGCAGCTCCGGCATTGTCAGAGCGGCGATCTGCCCGACCTCCTGCGGGGTGCGGGCAATGGAGAGGCCCAGCGTCTCGCCCTGGCCCTGCTGCGCGCGGCCGCCGAGCACGAGGAGCACGGGCGCGCCGAGGTTGGCCGCGATGCGGGCGTTGTAGGCGAGCTCAGCGGGGCTGCCGACGTCGGTGTAGTCGCTGCCGATGATCACGACGGCGTCGCACTGCGCCTCGACGGCCTTGTACCGCTCGACGATGCGCGCCAGGGCGGCGTCGGCGTCATCGCGCACGTCGTCGTAGGTGACGCCCACGCAGTCGTCGTACGCGAGGTCGACGCCGTCATGGTCGAGCAGCATCTCGAGGACGTAGTCGCGTTCGGCGGTGGAGCGGGCGATGGGGCGGAAGACGCCGACGCGCGGGGTGACGCGGCTGACGGCGTCCAGGACGCCCAGCGCCACCGTGGACTTGCCGGAATGGCCCTCGGCCGACGTGATGTAGATGCTCTGCGTCACGGCATCCAGCCTAGGCGGGGCGACCCGCGACACACCGGGGTTGCCTCGGCGTCGAGGGAATGCCTCGGCCTCCCGGGGATGCCGCCCCCGGGCATGAAAAGACTCTCCGCGCACCCGGTAGAGCCTGGTTACCCTTGCTACGTTTCCGTCCTGGGGGAGTTGGCCTGGATGCCGCCACGCGGAGAGCCGACCCCAGTCTACCCGACGCGCGTCAGGTCCGCAGCGCGAGCGCGGCGGCGCCGAGAAGCGGACCGTCACCGTCCAGCCCCGACGCAACGACGCGGCACCGGCGGGCGTAATCGTGGACGGCGGCCGCGGCGGCCGCCGCACGGACGAGATCGACGTAGTCGTCGGCGACGCGCGCGAAGCCTCCCGCGACGGCGACGGCCTCGAGATCGCACAGGGTCGCTGCGGCGGCGATCGCCTGCCCGACCGCCGCGGCCGACCGCCGCACCGCGGCGACGGCGATCGGGTCTGCGCCACGGTAGGACGCCGCGAGATCCACGCCGGTCTCGCCGATCCAGCCCTGCTCCCGAGCCCACGCCACCGAGCCCGGCCCCGCCGCGACGGCTTCGAGGGTCGCGGCGGCAGCGTCACCCTCGATCGTGCGCACGAACGTCTGGCCCAGGTGCCCGGCGTTGCCGCTCGCGCCCGTGATCGGGCGACCATCGAGCACGAGCCCTCCCCCGACGCCCGTGGACACCACGATGGCCATCGCGTTGCGCGAGCCGACCAGCGCTCCCCGCCAGTGCTCCGCGAGCGCGATGCACGTCCCGTCCAGCGCGAGGGTGAGCGGACCGTCGACGAGCCCGCCGAGCACCTCGTCGATCACGAGGCCGCGAGCGTCGGGCAGGTTCAGTGGCGACACCGAGCGGGCGGGGAGGTCCACCGGGCCCGCGCTGCCGACGCCGATGGCCGCGACTCGCACGTCGGGGACCGCACCGAGCGCTGCTTCCGCAGCGGCGCGGATGTTCGCCGCAATGCCCGTCCGCGTGTTGTCCCGGCCGGTAGGCCGACGCGCGACGCTCTCGCGCAGCACCTCGCCCTCCGCGGTGACCACGGCGGCATCCACCTTCGTTCCCCCGATGTCGACGGCGAGGACGGGGGCGGCAAGGGGCATTGTTCTCTCCTCGAATGGGCGACGATGCCCGATCCTAGAGCCGCGTACGCCTGGGCACCTGCCGAGATCCGACCCTCGCCCGCCCCGTGCAGGTTACGATCAGGTCACGGCGGCCCTGACGCTCCTCCGCCGCAGTGCGACACGAGGGATGCCATGGACGAGACGGTGACGCCCGAAGCGGCCCCGCGGTTGCGCCGACCCGATCCGCAGCCTTCTCGTGCCGACGGCGAGGCGCCCTTGACCGCGGAGTCGTTCGCCGCGCTGACGGAACGGATCCTGGCATCCATGTCCCGCGTCATCGACGGGAAGCCGGACGCGGTCCGCAGCGCGCTCATCGCGCTGCTAGCCGAGGGGCACCTGCTCATCGAGGATGTGCCCGGCGTCGGCAAGACAATGCTCGCGCGGGCGCTGGCCGCGACGGTCGACGCCGACGTCCGCCGGATCCAGTTCACTCCCGATCTGCTCCCGGGCGACATCACCGGAGTCTCGGTGTTCAATCCCGTGCAGCGCCAGTTCGAGTTCACACCGGGCGCGGTGTTCGCGCACATCGTCATCGCGGACGAGATCAACCGCTCCTCCCCCAAGACCCAGTCGTCTCTGCTGGAGGCGATGGAGGAGCGGCAGGTCACCGTCGACGGCCGCACGCACGTGCTTCCCTCGCCCTTCCTCGTCGTCGCGACGCAGAACCCGCTCGAGATGGAGGGCACGTACGCTCTCCCCGAAGCGCAACGGGATCGGTTCCTCCTGCGCATCTCGATGGGCTACCCGGACTCGGCCGCCGAAGCGCTCATGCTGCGCCAGCGCGACACCGTGAACCCGCTCGACGCTCTCACCCCGGTGGTCACGGCGCGACAGGTGACGAGCATGATCGCGTGGGCCCGGGGAGTGCACGTCGCCCCCGCGCTCGAGGATTACGCCGTGGCCCTGGCCCAGAGCACCCGCAGCCACCCCGACATCCGGCTCGGCGCGAGCCCCCGCGCCACCCTCCAGCTCGTCCGCGCGGCGAAGGTGCGGGCGGCGCTGGACGGGCGCGCCTACGTCATCCCCGACGACCTCACCGCACTGTTGGCACCGGTCTTCGCCCACCGTCTCATCGCGAACCGCTCGGCGGCGGGCGGCCGCGCGGGAGCGGTCGTCGTCGCCGACGCGCTCGCGGGCATCGCCGCGAGCGTCCGGGTGCCCCTGGCCCAGCGAGCGTGACCCGACCATGACGCAGCGCTGGCCGTTGACCCTTCGCGGCACCGGCGCACTCGCCCTGGCGGTCGTGTCGTTCGTCGTGGCGCAGCGGGCCGCGATCCCCGAGCTGATGTACTTCGGGACGCTGATGCTCGCGCTCGTCGTCTTCGCCGCGGTGAGCGCGCTGGTCGCGCGCCCGACGGGCGAGGTCACACGCACGCTGGCGCCCGAGGTCGCCGAAGTGGGCGGAATCACCGAGGTCCGGGTTTCGGTGACGCTCCGCACGCCCGTTCCGGTCCTGCCCGGTCGATGGTCCGACACGGTGCCGCCCGGACTGCGGGGGCGCGCCGAGGGGCCCTTCCCCGCGGCCCCGTCCACGCTGCGCCGCTCCGCCGCCCCCGTGGCGTTGCGGTACGAGGTGGTGGGATCCGTTCGCGGCCCCTTCCTGATCGGCCCGCTGGTGGTGACGACCACCGACCCGTTCGGACTGATCCGTCGACGCATCCGGGTCGGACGAGCGACGCCGGTGACCGTGGCCCCCACGATCGTCGAACTCGCCCCCCTCCCCTCGGCACCCGGCGAACCCGGCGGCACGCGTCAGAGCGCCGCCCTGCAGCTCGGGCAGGGTGCGGACAACCTCGTCGCTCGCCCGTACGCTCCCGGCGACTCCATGCGCCGTATCCACTGGCGGGCGACCGCCCACCGCGACACGCTGATGGTCCGCCAGGAGGAGCAGGAGTCGAGCCCCGCCGCGACGGTGGTGCTCGATCGCGCACTCTCCCGGTGGTCCCCCGCGGCCGCGGATGCCCCTGGCGGCGATCCGGCGTTCGAGACAGCGGTGTCGGCGTGCGTCTCCGTCGTGGCGCGGCTCGTCCACGAGGGATACACCGTCGATGTGGTCGACAGCGATGGCGACCTCCTCGCCGAACCCGTCGAGGGCGGCGAGGATGCCGAGGTTGGCGGCCTCGCGGCATCCTTCGCCACTCTGCGCGCCCGGGTCGATCATCCGTCGCGTCGCGTCCTTCCCGCGTCGGCCGGCGCGATGCTCGGTCCGGTCGTCGTCATCACCGGACGACTGGATGCCGACGACCTGACGGCACTGAACTCCGGAGCCCCGCAATCGGGGCTGCCCGTGCTGCTGGCCGTGACCGACGGTCAGGCCGCCACGACTCTGGGGAGCGCGGGCTGGCAGGCGTCGATGCTGCGCCCGGGAGGCGACGTCGCCCGCGCGTGGGAAGACGCGACTCGACCGGAGACCGCTCGTGTCGGCGTCTGATACGTCGAGCCCGTCCCCGGCTCGACGCCGGCGCGACCTGGCGCTGCTTTCGCTCGGTGTCTACGCCGGTATCGTGGCCGCCCTCCTTCCGGTCTTCTCCGTGATCGCGCCGGGTGCGTGGACCGTGGGCGCCCTCGCCGTCACGGCCGCCGTGCTCCTGTCCGGACTGGCCGTGCGCGTCCTCCGCCTCAACGCGCTCGTGGCCACCGTCATCGAGCTCGGCGTCGGAGTGATCCTGCTGACGGCGATCTTCGGGCGCTCAACGGCCCTGTTGGGGGTGATTCCCGGCCCCGCGACGTTCGCGAGCGTCCCCTCCTTGTTCGCCGCGGCCTCCGAGGAGATCCGGCTGGGCGTCGCGCCCGTGGTGCCCGCCACGGGGCTGTCGTTCGTCCTCGTCGCTGCTGTCGCCGGGCTCGCGGTCGTCCTCGACCACGTGGTCCTCACCGCCCGGATGCCGCTCCTGGCCGGCGTGGGACTCGTCGCTGTCTCTCTCATCCCGACGATCGCGATCCCCGCCGCCGTGGACGTGCCGGCGGTCCTCCTCCTCGCCGCCACCGTGCTCTTCCTGTTGCGCATGGACGTCCGCTCCCGCACGCGCGCGGGGACATCGGGACGCCGCGTGGCGGCGCGCGCCCGGGGCGCGTCGGCCACGGCGATCGGCATCGCCGCGGTCGCCGTCGTCGTGACGGTTGCGGCCGTTCCGTTGCTTCCGCAGCCCGCGCTGCGGTTCGCCTCGGGGACGGGGACGGGTGCGGGCACGACGATCAACCCCAACCTCGAGCTGGGCAACGACCTGCGACAGCCGAGAGAGGTCGACGTCCTCACCGTGACCACGACGGCAGCGACCGCACCGTACCTGCGGGCGGTCACGCTGTCGCGGTTCGACGGATCGGTATGGGAGCCCGATTCGGGCGACGCCGTGGCGGTGCCCGCGGAGGGCCCCGTGTTCGACCCCGTCCCGGTCGACGGCGACATCGCTCTGGCCGACGCGACCACGACCATCACGGTCGGCGATCTCGACAGCCCGTGGCTTCCCGTCCCCTACCCCGCGTCGACGGTGTCGGGGCTCGAGGGCGAGTGGCTGGGCATTCCCGAGAACCGCACGGTCGTGTCGCGCTCGGGGTCCTCGCGCGACCAGGAGTATTCGGCCCAGGCGATCGTCCCGCGACCGACCCTCGAGCAGATCCGGACACGTCCGGTCGGCGGCGACGAGCTGGGCGGGGCCGTGCGCGACCTGCCCGCCGATGTGCCCGCGATCATCGGCGACACCGCTCGCTCCGTGACCGCGGGCTCGCAGTCGCCGTACGACGCACTCGTCGCCCTGCAGTCGTGGTTCCGGAGCAGTCAGTTCCGCTACTCGCTCGAGGCACCGGTCGAAGCCGGATTCGATGGCGCGGGCATGGATGCCGTGGCGCAGTTCCTGCAGGAGCGCACCGGCTACTGCGTGCACTTCGCCTCTGCTTTCGCGGTCATGGCGCGCACGCTCGACATGCCCGCGCGCATCGTGGTCGGCTACCTCCCGGGTACCCGCTCGGGCAGCATCGAACAGGGGAACACCGAGTTCGTCGTGACCTCCAGCCAGCTGCACGCGTGGCCCGAGGTGTACTTCCGGGGCATCGGGTGGGTTCCGTTCGAACCCACCAACAGTCTGGGCGTGCCGACGAACTTCGTCTCGGGGACGACCGGCGGGGGGTCCGATCCCGCCGACACCCCCGATCAGCAGGATGCCGCGGTGCCCGAGGCGACGCGCACGACCGCACCGCAGCTCGACGATCCGGGTGGCGCGGGTACCGTCACCGCCGGCCAGGACGGCACCGCGACCACGAGCCCGGTGGCGGTGCTGCTGTGGACGGTCGTCATCCTCGCGCTCGGCGCCGCCGTGCTGCCGAGTGCGGTGCGCGCCGGGCAGCGCCGTTCGCGGATGCGCCGTGCCCTGGGCGGCGACGCGACCGCCGGGTGGGGTGAGCTGCGGGCCAGCGCAGTGGACCTCGGCATCCCCTCCCCCGATGTCGAGTCGCCGCGCGCGTTCGCCACGCGACTCATCGAGGAGCACGACGCCGACGACACCGACGTCGATCTTCTGCGGGATGCCGTCGAGCGGGCCGTGTACGCCGAGGAGGCGGCCGACCCCGCGGCCGGTCCCGCGTTCACCGACGCGGTCGCACGAGTGCGGGCGCGGTTGCGCGCGCGAGCGACACCGGCGCGCCGCCTGGCCGCCGCCGTGCTGCCGCGTTCGCTCACGATGCGGTCGGTCTCGCCGCCCGTCGCGGTGCCCGAGCCGGTCGGGTGAGGACCTCACCGAAGGAAGAGCGTCGCCCCCGTCCGATGGATCGGGGGCGACGCTCTTTCTGTGGCGGAAGTGACAGGATTTGAACCTGCGAGGCGAGTTACCCCGCCTACATGGATTCCAGCCATGCTCCTTAGGCCGCTCGGACACACTTCCAACAGACGATCTTACACGGCCGCCGGCCTCGACCCGTCGGGGTGCCGCCCGCGCTCAGGTCAGGCGCGCCTCGAGCCCCGCTCGCACCTGCGCCCACTCGTCGCGGAGGATAGAGAAGTAGAGGGTGTCGCCGATCGAGCCGTCCGCGGCGACACGGTGCTGCCGCAGCAGCCCCTCGGGGCGGGCGCCCAAGCGTTCGATGGCGCGGGCGCTCCGCTCGTTTCGTGCGTCGCACCGAAGGGCCACGCGGCGCAGTCCCCACACGTCGAACGCGTGACGCAGGAGGAGGAGCTTCGCGGCGGGATTCGTCCGTCCGCCCTGGAACCGGCGGCCGTACCAGGTGGTGCCGATCTCGACGCGACCCTGCGCGGGCGCGTAGTCGTAGAACGTCGTCGAACCGCGCACCTCGCCCGTTCCCGCGTCACGGACCGTGAACGCCAGAACGCCCGACGTCGCGTTCTGCCGCTCGATATGCGCCGCGTACGCCGCGACCGAATCCGGCCAGGGCGTCGTCATGCCGTTCCACAGCTGCGGATCGGTGAGCGGCCAGAGATCGCCCGCGTCGTGCGGGCGAGCCGGGGCGAGACGTACGCCGTAGCCGGTCAGCTCGGTGTCGTGGCCGGTCATCGCGCGGCCAACTGGGCCAGGAACTCGTCGGCGGCGTCGAGCTGACGGCGCAGCCCATCGCGCCGCTCGGCGGCCTCGCGACGGATCTCGTCGAACCGCGTCCGCAGGGCGGCATCGTCGGGCCGGGAGGCGAGGCCGTCGACCACGGCGAGCAGCTCGCCCATCTGCTCGAGCGAGTAGCCGAGCGGCTTCATCCGGCGGATCAGCAGCAGACGAGACTCGTCATCGGCGGTGTAGAGCCGGAATCCGCCCTCCGAACGCGCCGACGGACGCAGCAGACCGATCTCGTCGTAGTGGCGGAGCGTGCGGATCGACAAACCCGTCCGCTCGGCGAGCTCCCCGATCTGCATGGGCCGCACCCGGTCGCTGGCATCCATGAATCGGCACGCCTCTCGTCACGATGGAGTCTCCGGGCCGCGACCGCGGCCCCCTCGATTGTCCCTCATCCTCCGACGGATCCCCGCGGCCGACGCCCTCGCGGAGCTCCTCGCGCGGCTTGTCCCGACGGCGGCCGATCGCCTCTGCATCCGGGGGCTTTGCAGGTGGTTTCGATATCCTTCGACGCACGATCATCCCGGCCGCGCTCGCGGCCGGGCCCTCGACACAGCGGCGCTTCCTCGCATCCTGCACCGCCGTTTCGAGCATCATCCCCAGGGAGAAGGAACCCCCGTGACCACGCAGCGGCGCACCATCGCAGCCGACGACCCCGACAGTCCGTACGCCCGGGTCAGCCCGAGCGCACCGAACCCGACCGATAACGGCGGCACCCGCTGATGGGCGACCTCGCTCTCAACATCGCCCTCGTCCTCGTGTTCGTGCTGGTCGGCGGCGTCTTCGCCGCCACCGAGATGGCGCTGGTCACACTTCGCGAGAGTCAGATCAACACGATCGCGGCGCGCGGGCGCCGCGGGCAGAAGGTCGCCGGCCTCGCTCGCAATCCGAACACGTTCCTCTCGGCGGTTCAGATCGGTGTGACCGTCGCCGGTTTCGCTTCGGCGGCCTACGGAGCCACCTCCCTCGCACCGTCCGTCGCCCCCCTCTTCGAATCGCTCGGGGTCGCGGCACCCGTGGCGCTGACGATCTCGACGGTGTTGCTCACGCTCGTCATCGCGTACCTGTCGCTGGTGCTCGGCGAACTCGTGCCCAAGCGCCTCGCGATTCAGCGCAACGCGCAGTTCGCCTACGTCGTCGCCCCCGTCCTCGACGGGTTCGCGACGATCATGCGCCCTGTGATCTGGCTGCTGTCCGTTTCCACCGACGCCCTGGTGCGGCTGTTGGGCGGCGACCCCCACAAGACCGCCGACGAGATGACCGACGACGAGCTGAGAGACATCGTGGCGACCCACCAGGGCCTCCCCGACGATGAACGGCGCATCCTCGACGACGTGCTCTCGCTGCGCGGTCGCCAGATCAGCGAGGTCATGCGACCCCGCCCCGAGGTCGTGGCGCTCGATGAGACGGCGACGGTCGGCGAAGCCGTGACGCAGGTCCACGATCTTCCGTTCTCGCGTTACCCCGTGGCCGACAAGTCGATCGATGACATCGTCGGGTTCATCCACGTCCGCGACCTGTTCGAGGCCGCGGCGGACGACGCCGGGGGTTCCATCCAGCGGCTCGTCCGGCCGATCCCGTATCTGCCCGCCACCGCGCGAGTCCTCCCGACGCTGACGCGCATGCGAGCGGACGGCCACCAGATCGGCGTCGTCGTCGACGAGTACGGCGGCACAGACGGCATCGTCACGCTCGAAGACCTCGTGGAAGAAGTCGTGGGGGAGATCTTCGACGAGTACGACACCGCAGCTGACCCGGCCGCGGGCGACGAATTGGACGGGCGCCTGAATCTGCAGGATTTCGAGGAGGCGACGGGCCTGGCGCTCCCCCGCGGCTCCTCCGACACCATCGCCGGATTCATCACGGAGCAGCTCGGGCGACTCGCGGTCGTCGGCGACACCGTCGACGTATCCGACGCCACGATCCAGGTCACGGCGCTCGACCGTCGACGTATTGCCGGCGTTCGCATCACACGTCACTCGAAGGGCACAACGACGGCATCGTGAGCGGGTCCGCCCGCCGGCCCACCCTCCGCGCGAGGCGTGTGCCCGGGAGCGTCCCCGCCTGCCTCCGCGCACGGCCCCACGTCGCCGCGCGCGTAAACCTCTCGTTACGGTAGAGTTGCCCCGTCGCGACCGCGACCCCCTCTGTCTCCCCCCTCCCCGGAGTCCCCGTGACTGACGCCCCCGCGCGCCCGCGCCCGGAACCCACCGTGTTCCAGGCCCTGCGTTCGCCACGCCTTCTGACTCGCGAGGCCCTCGCCGGTCTCGTCGTGGCGATCGCGCTCATCCCCGAGGCCATCGCCTTCTCGATCATCGCGGGGGTAGACCCTCGCCTCGGACTCTTCTCGTCCTTCGTGATGGCCGTGGCCATCGCCTTCCTCGGCGGCCGGCCCGCGATGATCAGCGCCGCGACCGGCGCCATCGCGCTCGTGATCGCTCCCGTGGCACGGGACCACGGCGTCGACTACCTGCTGGCGACCGTGATCCTCGGCGGCATCCTGCAGGTCGTCCTCGGACTCCTGGGAGTCGCCCGACTCATGCGGTTCATCCCGCGCAGCGTCATGGTCGGGTTCGTCAACGCGCTGGCGATCCTCATCTTCGTCGCGCAGGTGCCGCAGCTCATCGGCGTGCCCTGGATGGTCTATCCGCTGACGGCCGCGGGCCTGGCGATCATGTACCTGCTTCCGCGCGTGACCCGCGCGGTGCCCGCTCCCCTGGTGGCGATCGTCCTGCTGACCGGAGCGGCAGTGGTGTTCGGCATCTCCGTGCCCACCGTGGGCGACCAGGGCGCCCTGCCCGAGAGTCTGCCCGCTCTCCTGCTGCCGAACGTGCCCCTGACGGGTGAGACGCTGGCGATCATCTTCCCGTTCGCCGCCGCGATGGCGATCGTCGGATTGCTCGAATCCCTGATGACCGCGGCTCTCGTCGACGACATCACCGACACCCCGTCCTCGAAGAAGCGGGAGTCCCTCGGTCAGGGCGCCGCGAACGTCCTGTCCGGTCTGTTCGGCGGGATGGGCGGCTGCGCGATGATCGGCCAGACCATGATCAACGTCCGGGCCTCCGGGGCACGCACCCGCATCTCGACCTTCCTCGCCGGCGTGTTCCTGCTCGTTCTCGTGCTGGTCTTTGGCGAGGTCGTCGCGATCATCCCGATGGCGGTGCTGGTCGCCGTCATGATCGTCGTGTCCGTCGCGACCTTCGACTGGCACAGCATCCGCCCCGCCACCCTGCGCCGGATGCCGGTGAGCGAAACGGTCGTGATGGTGGCGACCGTCGCCGTGACCGTATGGACGCACAACCTCGCCATCGGTGTCGGAGTCGGCGTCCTCGCCGCGGCGGTCCTCTTCGCCCGCCGCGTCGCGAACCTCACCGTCGTCCACCGCGAGGTCGAGGGAGGAGTCGCCCGCTACCGGGTCGAGGGCGAGCTCTTCTTCGCCTCGAGCAACGACCTGACGACGAAGTTCGCCTACCATCGCGACCCCTCGCGCGTCGAGATCGACCTGTCCGCGTCGCACGTCTGGGATGCCTCGACGGTCGCCGCTCTCGACGCCGTCCAGACCCGCTACGCCCGGCTGGGCACGGCGGTCGAGATCACCGGCATGAACGACGCGACCTCGCGCTTCCACGAGCGCTTGAGCGGTCGACTCGACGGCGGCCATTGAGCGCCGCCGAGACGTCAGGACCGCAGGGTCGTCGACGGAGTCTCTCCGAACTCGCCCCGATACATCGCTGCGAAGCGTCCGAGGTTGGAGAACCCCCAGCGGGCGGCGATGGCCGCGACCGTGTCGACGGACGGGTCGGCGTGCCGCAGCTCCGCGCGGGCGGCATCCAGCCGCACTCGTCGGACGTACTGCATCGGTGTGCGCCCGGTCGCGGTACGGAACGCGTACTGCAGACCGCGCGGAGACAGTCGCGCCGCCTGCGCGATATCGGCGAGCGCGATCGGGCCGGTGGCATGCGCCTCGATGTACGCCTTCGCCCGGCGCACGGGAGCCGGGAGCGGCCGGGCCGGACGCCCCGCCGCGAGCGCCTCGGTGAAGCTGGATGGAAACGCCATCAGAGTCGCCTCGAGCAAGAGCGATCGCACCTGGTGCTCGATCAACGGCGTGCGCTCGGGGGCGCGGAGAAGGACGTCCCGCCCGTACTCCCACGTTCGCGTCCAGTAGCGCAAGCGCTGTTCCGAAAGCGGGGCGTGGCCGGTGGGACGCACGCGCAACGTGTCGTCACCGGTCAGCCGTCGTGCGACCTCGTCCACGTCGGCACGGGCGAACGACATCACCGTCCCCGCGATGCGACCCGAGAAGGCGATCTCCACCGGCCGGTCGACCACCAGGAACGGTACCGTCGTATCGACCCGTTCCTTCCGATAGGTCGCCCGAACACGCGGACCGGCGATGCGGCCGACGATCATCTGGTCGCCCGGGTCGGTGTCGACCACCATCATCGAACCGATCGTGTAGTCGCAGAATCCGAAGCCGGTGTCGGCAACACCGTGGAAGACGAACGCCGGTTGGATGCCGTCCGCGCGAGAGATACGGGTGCCCGGGAGAACGGTCTGCCACATCTCCTCTACTGTCGCGACGTCTCTGGTCTCCACATGCGTATGCTCCACGCAGGATTTCTAGATTCGCGTTGCGATTTGCGGATAGACCATTGCGCCGTGCGGTGATCTGTGGCATGGAATCGGTTCCATGCGCGGCGAAGATGCGTTCCCCGCTCGTGGGACCCATAATCGAAAAGCCTCCGCCGCCCCCGCGGCACGACCGATGGGACATTCCATGCCCTACCGCACGATGACGACGCTCCAGTCGTGGATCGATGACTTCCGCGCGCTCGGATACGACGACGCCGGGATCCTCCGTGTGATCCCGCAGGACGGCGAGGACGAGTCGGACACCGGCCTGATCGCCGCGCAGCTGCGCAGCGTCTCGACCACGTTCTATGTCGCGCCGGAGACCGAAGCGGGATCGACCGGCTGGGCGGTGACCTTCGAACCGCGCGAGAACGCCGCCCCCCTGGGCTCGGCGCGCGTCCTGGCGCTCTCGGGCGAGCTGGCGATGCTCTCGGCGTTGTGCACATTCCTCCAGGCGCGCGCCGAGGCGTTCGTCCACTCGCGCGCCTGAGCGCTCGCCGCAGGGGCGGAGGGGCGCTCGCCGCTGACGCGGGTCAGCGGGATGCCGCGCCGGCCGCTGTGAGACGTTCCAACGCCGCGGCCACGATGCGCGCCTCACCGGGATCCATCGTCGCGATCGCCGACTCGACCGCGCCGTCGAAAGCCCGCAGGGCCGACCACGGTGGCGCGTCCAGATCCACGGTCGCCGTGATGTGGTTCACCCGCCGGTCCACCACGTCCAGTTCGCGCTTCACCGCACCGCGCTGGACAAGACGGTCGATGAGGGTCGTCACTCCCGCCGACGTGATGCCCAGATGGTCGCGCACGTGCGACGGCCGGGCTCCGGGGTTCTGGGCGACGAAGAGCAATGCCTTGGCGTCAAGTTCGTTCAGCGACAGAGCTCGACGAGCCTCCGCGGCAGCGGCGCGACGCGCCTCGTCGTAGGCCAGAAGCGCACGACCCAGCTCGGAATCCGCGTCGGACGACGTCGGGGCGTCGAAGGAATTCTGCACGAGCCCTGATCGTACTCATGCCGTGACACCACCGTTGGCGCGCACGGCCGCGATCCGCGCTTTCTTCGGCCTGAGAGCGCGCAATGACAGCCGCTGCGCGCGTTGCACGCAGGATCGCCGTGCGCAAGGGTCGCGCGCCGCGGGCCGGATCGGGCCTAGACCGGGGAGCCCAACAGCACGACGGAAGGAGCGACCATGTCGCAGTTCAGCGCGTCGCACGACGGAGGCGCAGACGCGGGCGCGAAAGCGCAGACCGCCGCGCACGAAGCGGCCGGGGTCACGACGACAGCCCGGGGCGAAGCCGCCGGGGTCGCACGGACCGGCAAAGAGGAAGCCGTCGCCGTGGCCAGTGAGGCCAAAGCCCAGTTCTCAGAAATCCTCAGCCAGACCGGGCGCGAACTGTCCGATCAAGCGGCGAGTCAGCAGCAGCGCCTCGCGGCAGGAGCATCCACGTTCGGCGACGACCTGTCGCGGATGGCCGACGCGGATGAGGGGTCCGGCCTCGCCGGCGACCTCGTGCGGCGCATCGCGACGCACGCCTCGACGGCCGGTCAATGGTTGGCCGATCGCGAGCCGCAGGAGCTTCTGCAAGAGGTGCAGGCCTTCGCGCGGCGTCGCCCCGGAGCCTTCATTCTGGGCGCGGCCGTGGCGGGTCTCGTCGTCGGCCGGCTGAGCCGAGCGCTCGCGGCCGGGGCGACCTCGAGCGGATCGAGCTCGCGGACGTCCGGTTCCGCCGCGGTGGTCACGCCCACCGGTCCGCGGTTCGCCGAGGCCGATGCCGACGCGCGCGCCTCGGAGAGCATCGCGGGCGACACTCCCGTCTACAGCCGCTCGGCCCACCTCATCGACGGCAGCGGAGACGAGGTGCGCGATGACCGACCCGACACCGTCTGAGCAGCGCGCCGCCAACTCGTCCCTGGGCGAGCTCGTCGGCGAGGTCACGCGGGACATGTCGACCCTCATGCGGCAGGAGCTCACGCTCGCCAAGGCGGAACTGAAGGATTCGGCATCCAAGTCCGCGAAGGGAGCCGGTCTCCTCGGTGGCGCCGGGTACGCCGCGGGGATGGTCGTGCTCTTCCTGTCGCTCGCCCTCTGGGCGGCACTGGCCCAGTTGATGGGCTACGCCTGGTCCGGCGTGGTCGTGGCCGTGGTGTGGGCGATCGTGGCCGGCATCCTGTACGCGGTCGGCCGCGGCGAACTGAAGAAGGTGGAGGGCGCCCCGGTCACGGCCGAGACCCTCCGCGAGATCCCGGAAGCATTCAGCAGAAACGAGGAGAACCGATGACCGATTCACCGGAAGCCATCCGCGCCGAGATCGAGCGCACCCGCGAGACGCTCGGCTCCGACGTCGACGCCCTCGCCGACAAGGTGACGCCGTCCAAGATCGTGGACCGGCAGAAGAACAAGGTCCACCGCGCCATCGGCGACCTGAAGGACCGCCTGATGGGAGCGGCCGATGACACCGCCTCGGGCGCATCGGGCCTCGCCCACGGCGCGACCGACGCCGTCCACGGCGCCGCGCACGACGCGAAGGCGAAGGCCAAGGGCAACCCCCTGGCCGTGGGCCTCGTCGCCTTCGGTGTGGGTCTCGTGGTGGCATCCCTCATCCCGCCCACGCGGGCCGAGCGTGACGCCGCGGCCACCGTGAAGGACAAGGCTCAGCCGGTCGTCGACCAGGCCAAGGATCTCGCTCACGAGATCGTCGACGACCTGAAGGAACCGGCGACCGAAGCGGCGACCGCCGTCAAGGACCGGGCCACCGAGGCCGTGCAGCACGTCAAGGACGAATCCTCGTCGGCGGCGGAGACGGTGCGCGACCAGGCCCACGAGGCCGGCGACAACGTGCGCCAGGCCTGACAGACACCGCGGGACGGAGCACCGGGCTCGTTCCGTCCCGCGGTCCTGATCCGACGCGTCGGTCCTTCCCCCGAGGACCGGCGCGTCGATGTCGTTGTCGAGGCGTACGCGTTCACGCAATGGTCTTCGCGGCGTAACCCGTTACCGGGGGTGGACGCCTCAGCATGGGGAAACCGCATCCGCGGTGAACGATCCGGCACCGCACCGCGGCGCCCTCCCCGGAAAGCGACCGCGATGACCCGACCCGTGCGTGTGTTGTCCCTCTACGAGGGGTTCTTCGCCGGAGGAGCCCGCATCCTCCACTCCGACGTCGTGGCTGGCCTTGCCGCCGACGGGGGCCAGGATCACCGGGTGCTCTCGCTCACCTCCGCCGCCCGGAGGGACGCCTCGTTGCAGGACGCGCGAGACGACGCGCGGTTTCGGGCACTGCGCGCCGCCGGAGTGTCGATCGACATGTTCGATCGCGTCGCCGGGGACCACCCGATGACGCCCGAATCCTTCAGCCGGGCCGAGCTCGAGCACGCCGCCGCCGTCATCGCGGATGCCGACATCGTGCTCTCTCTGAAGGAGCAGCCGTTGAGTCTCATCGTCGCGCTGGACCGGGCCGGGATGCTCCCCGACCGCCCGACCGCCGCGTGCCTGCACCGCTCCGACCCCACGCACTCCGGCCCGGCCCTCGGCTGGCTCGTCGACGCGGGCGCATCGGGAGCGGTGTCGGCGACGATCTCGTGCGCGGCGTCGACCGCGCACGCGTACGCCCGCGCGGGGGTCTCGACGACGCACGCGTGGGTGATCGACAACGGCATCGACACGCGGCGGTTCCGCCCGGGGACGCGCGCGGAGCGACGCCGCATCCGGCTCGGCCTCGGCATCCCGGAGTCGGCACCGGTGGTGATGCTCGCGGCGCGCTTCGATGCGATGAAGGACCCCGGGCTGTTCCTCGACGCCGTCGCACGGCATTCGCGGCGACACCCCGGGTCCCACTACGTCCTGTGCGGTTCGGGCATGACATACGGCAACCCGGGGTTTGCGAGCCTCGTGGCGCAAGCGGGAATCGACCCGAGCGTGCCGGTGCACGCGCTCGGTCTGCGCGAGGACATGCCCGCGCTCTATCGCATCGCCGACGTCGTGGCCCTTACGAGCGCATTCGGAGAGGCCTCGCCCCTGTGTCTCGCCGAGGGGGCCGCCTCCGGCGCGATCCCGGTGACCACCGACGTCGGCGACGCGGCGCGCGTCGTCGCGGGCTTCGGCATCGTGACCCCGCGGGATGCCGACGCGGTCTGCGCCGCGTGGCAGGAGGCCCTCCTCCATCGCCCGCGGCTGCGCTCGGCAGCCATCGCGGCGCGGGGTCGTCTGGATCGTCGGCGGATGATCGCCGACTACCGGGGCGCGATCGAAGGGCTCGTCCTCCCCGAGGTGATCGCCGCCTGACACCTCGCGGGCAGGCGCCCTCCTCGCGACGCGGGAGCTGTCAACCCTCGTGCGTGTTCGCGCCGGAGCGGGTGAAGTCGGAAGACCCCACCCCCCAGGAGGACGATATGGCTCAGCAGCCCGCTCAGCAGCAGGATGTGCCCGGTACGGACCGGGCGATGGATCCCCGACCCGACTACGGCGAGGACAGCTACCGCGGGTCCGGACGACTGGAGGGCAAGGTCGCCCTCATCACCGGCGGTGACAGCGGCATCGGCAAGGCCGTCGCCCTCGCCTTCGCCCGCGAAGGAGCGGACGTCGCGATCGCCTACCTGAACGAGCACGAGGATGCCGAAGAGGCCCGCCGGTTCGTCGAGGACGCGGGTCGTCGCGCCATCCTCCTCCCGGGAGACGTCTCGGATCCGCAGCACTGCCGCGACCTCGTCGCCCACACCGTCGACCAGCTCGGCGGCCTCGACGTTCTCGTGAGCAACGCGGCGTTCCAGATGAGCCACGAGACCCTCGAGGAGGTGTCGGACGACGAGTGGGACTACACCTGGGCCACCAACGTCAGCGCCTACTTCCACCTCGTCAAGGCGGCGCTCCCCCACTTGAAGGAGGGGGCCTCGATCATCGGATCCAGTTCGGTGAACTCCGACATGCCGAATCCGACGCTCCTGCCCTACGCCGCGACGAAGGCCGCGATCGCCAACATGACCGCCTCGCTCGCGCAGCTCCTCGGCGAGCGTGGCATCCGGGCCAACAGCGTCGCCCCGGGGCCGGTGTGGACTCCGCTCATCCCCGCCACCATGCCCGCGGAGGCCGTCGAGAGCTTCGGCGAGCAGACGCCGCTGGGCCGGGCCGGGCAGCCGGCCGAACTGGCGCCCGTCTACGTCCTGCTCGCCTCCGACGAGGGCAGCTACATCTCGGGGGCACGCGTGGCCGTAACCGGCGGCAAGCCGATCCTCTGACCTCGACCGCGGGCGTCCCTCGGTCAGCCGAGGGGCGCCCACGCGGCGACGGCGATGACCACCATGACCAGCAGCGCCACCGCGGCTTGCACGCACATCAGCACCGCGAAGATGTAGCCCTGGTACGAGCCGCGGCGCCCGGTCAGCCCGTTGACGGCGATCGCCGCGAAGATCGCGACCTGGAAGGCGATCCCGATCCACGCCCATGCGGCCACGACCGGGATCGAGAACGCGAAAAGGACGACGGCCACGAGCGCCAGGAGCCCGGATGCCACGACCCACACGCGCGGCGTAGGTCGGCGCACGGCATCCTGGTGGGTCACACGGGTGGGGTCGACATCGCTCATGGGGGGGCCTTCCGGTCGGTGGCGAACGGCCACCGTACGGTCGACGCGCCCTCGAATCGGAAGGGGTTGACACCCCGGACGAAACTCTCGGCACCATAGACGGCAGGGGCGGGTGACACCATCCCCGCCACCGACCGCCCCAACCGTGCCTACAGTGAGGCATGACCGCGAGCATCCTCTCGATCGGCACGGCCCTGCCCCGCACCCGTGTCGCCCAGTCGGCGCTGCGCGACCTGTTCGCCGCCCAGCCCGGATTCGATCGGCGCAGCCAGCGCCTGGTGGGTGCCGCGTTCGACGCCGCGGCCATCGACACCCGCCATACCGTGCTGCCGCAGCTGGCTGGCGCGGCGGCGGAGGGGGGACTCGCCGCGCGAGACGGCGACGCGCTGCTGATGCCCCCGACCGGTGCACGCAACGACGAGTACCGCCGTACCGCCCCCGCACTTTTCGCCGAAGCCGCCCGCGGCGCGATCGCCGGGTCGGGGCGCGATGCGGCAGCCGTCACGCACGTGGTGACCGTCTCGTGCACCGGCATGTTCGCTCCCGGACCGGATTACCTCCTCGTCCGTGATCTGGATCTCTCGCCGAGCGTCGAGCGCTATCACCTGGGCTTCATCGGGTGCGCCGCCGCCATCCCCGCCCTCCGCCTGGCGGCCCGCATCGTCGCCGCCGACCACGACGCCGTGGTGCTCGTCGCGGCAGCGGAACTGTGCTCCCTGCACTGGCAGACGTCGTCGCATCCGGATCAGATCGTCGCCGCGTCGGTGTTCGCCGACGGGGCCGCCGCGGCCGTCGTCGCCGCCGCGGAGGGCGGCCGCGCTGGTCTCGACCTGGAGGATTTCGCCACGTTCGTCACCGACGAGGGCGAGAAGGACATGGCGTGGACGGTCGGCGACTCGGGGTTCGAGATGACGCTCACCCCCGAGGTGCCGCGGATCATCGGGCGCGAGATCGCCGCGATCGCCGCCGACGTCCTGGGCGACCTCGCCGAGGTCGACGCGTGGGCCGTGCATCCCGGCGGGCGGAGCATCCTCGACCGCGTCGAGTCGGCGCTCGCCCTGGATGCCGCGGCGCTCGCCCCCTCGCGCGAGGTGCTGCGCGCCCACGGCAACATGTCCAGCGCCACGCTGCTGTTCATCCTGCGCGATCTCCTCGCCGACCCGGACCGGGCGGACGGCGATCGCGTCGCCGCCCTGGCGTTCGGGCCCGGCCTCACGGTGGAGGCGGCGCGCCTCGTGCTGCGTCGCCCGGTGGCGTGACGGCCGACCGGCGCTCCCGCGCCGCCGACCGCGGGGGTTTGTTCGGGCCCGGCCTGGACGCGCGCGACACGGTGGTCACCGAGTTGATGGACGACCCCGACTGCGATCCGCTCGCCCTTGCGGCGACCTATCGACGTTTCGACGTGGTGAACCGTCTCGTCTCGGCGTGGGGCCACGTGTACCGCACGCGCGTGCGCCCGCAGCTGAGCGCGCTCGGCCGACCCGCGCGAGTGCTCGACCTCGGCTGCGGCGGGGGCGATGTGGTGGCGCGCCTGGCAGCGCTCGCCGCCCGCGACGGCCTCGACGTGGAATGGGTGGGCGCCGACCCCGACCCCCGCGCGCTCGACGCTGCTCGGGAGCGGGAGCGCCCCGGGCTCGTCTTCACCGCGCAAGGGTCGAGGGAACTCCTGGCGGCCGGCGAGACGTTCGACCTCGTGCTCTCGAACCATGTTCTGCACCACCTCGACGCCGCCGGTCTCGCGGCGTTCGCCGAGGACTCCCGGGCGCTGTCACGCGGGTCGGTGCTGCACGCCGACATCGCCCGCGGACGCCTTGCCTACGCCCTGTACGCGGTCGGCGTCGCTCCCCTCGCGGCGGGGACCCTCCTGCGCGTTGACGGGCTGCGCTCGATTCGTCGCAGCTACCGGGCTCCGGAGCTCGCGAACGCCTTGGGCGCCCCCTGGCGCGTGGAGACCCCGGCACCATTCCGTCTCCTCGCCACGGCGAAGGGGCACGCCCGTGCCTGAGGTGCTCGTGGTCGGAGCGGGCCCCGTGGGCCTCGCGCTCGGCGCCGATCTCCGCGCGCGCGGCATCGATGTCGAGATCCTGGAGCGACGGACGGGCATCGACGACGGCACGCGGGCGATCGGCATCCATTCCCCCGCCCTGGCCCTGCTCGAGGTGTCGGGCGCGACCGACGCGCTGCTCGAGCGGGCGGTGACCATCCGTCGCGGCGAAGCGCGGGCCGACGGGCGACTGCTCGCCGCGATCCGCTTCGATCGGCTACGCGCACGGCACCCCTACGTCGCCGCGCTCCCCCAGGCCGACACCACGGCGGTTCTGACGGCTCTGGCCCCTCCCGTGCGCCGAGGCGTCCAGGTCACGGCCGTCGTCGACGACGGAGCGGGGGTGCGCGTCGAGACGGACGAGGGTGACGTTCGCGCGGGTCTGGTCGTCGTGGCATCCGGATGGTCGGGTCGAAGCCTCGTCTACCGCCCCGGCGCCGTCCACACGCGGCACTACCCCGATCGTTACGCGATGGTCGACACGGTCGGCGCCGGTGGGCCCACGGCCCTCGTTCACCTCGAGCGCGACGGAGTGATCGAGTCGTTCCCGCTGCCCGGCGGCCGACGCCGCGTGGTGGCATGGACGGGGCGCGACGAGGTGGCGGATGCCGCGGGCTTCCTCCGCGACGCCGTCGCCGCCCGCACCGGTGTCGACATCGACACGGCGGGCGCCTCGACGTTCCGGGTGCGGCGGGCGGTCGCGCCGGCGCTGCGGCGAGGACGGGTGTTCGTCGTCGGAGACGCGGCGCACGAAGTGAGTCCGATCGGCGGTCAAGGCATGAACCTCGGCCTTCTCGACGCCCTGACGCTCAGCCCGCTCCTCACAGCATGGGTGCGATCGGGGCGCGATGACGGCCTCGCCCGGTGGGAGGGCGACCGGCTCGCCTCGGCACGGCACGCGGCACGGCTGGCGGCACTGAACACGGTGCTCGGTCGGGCGGCCGGCCCGACCGCGCACGCGGCACGATCGCTTGCGCTGCGCACGGTCCTGCGCGGCCCCGGCGCCGAGGCGTTCGCACGGGCGTACGCCATGCGCTTCGACCGCGCGGCGCGCGACTGACGGGCGTCCCGCCCGAGAGACCGGTGCTGCGACGCCCGCGCGATCCGTGCGCGGCCTGCTCGATCGCCCCCTCAGGCCAGCACGAGCTGCGCCGCCAGCAGCAGCGCCGCCAGCATCGTCACCCGGAACACGGCGCGCCCGGGCGGGCGCCGCAGCGCCAGCACGACGGTGGCCGCGGCGGCCGCAACGACCGCCGCGAAGAAGGCTCCGGCCAGCGGGGAGGGCGCCCCGGTCGGACCGACGAGCACGGCGAGTCCCCCGACAACGATCCCGGCGGCCGCGACGAGCACCGATGCGCGGGCACCAAGACGGTGCGGGAGCCCGCGCACCCCGGTCCGACGATCGTCGTCGAGGTCGCGGACGACGTTGGTCAGATGCACCGCCGCGCCGAGTGCGGCGCCAGCGAGCGACGCCCAGGGGGCGGCCAGGCCGGGCGCGGGGAGCGACAGCGTCGCGAACGAGGGGAACAGCCCGAAGCTCAACAGGAACGGCGCGATCGAGAACGGCGTCGACTTGAGCCCAGCGTTGTAGGCCCACGCCGAGGCGAGGGCGACGGCATGCGCGGCCAGCAGGCCCGCACCCAGGGGCGCCGAGAGAGCGACGGCGACGACGGCGGATGCCACGGCCACCGCGAGCGCGAGCTCCGGGGTGACCGCTCCCCCGGCGATGGGCTTGTCGAGACGACCCACCGCGGCGTCGCGGGCGCCGTCGATCGCGTCGTTCGACAGCCCGACCGACACCTGACCGGCGAAGACGGCCGTGACCAACAGGGCGAGACGGAGCGGTTCGACACCCGCCGCGATGCCCAGGGCGAGCGAGAGCACCGTGACCACCAGCGTGGGCCCGGGGTGGGTGGCGCCCCACAGGGCTCGCACGAGGTGGGGCCGGGCGGGAGGGCGGGGCACGGCATCCATCACGCGACGACGCTACCGCGAGGCAGACCGTCCGGGACGGCGCCCGGGGTCACGAGGCCACGGATGCCGACCCTTCGAGCGGACGCGAGGTGCCGCGTCACCGACGCCGCAGAATCCGCCGTCCCACGGCCACGACGCCGATTACGCCGAGGATCCACGGGCCGGCGACCAGCAGCGGGTCGATCCACTGGTGACGGGCGTCCACGCGCCCGAGCCGGTCGCCGAGCGGCGACCAGTGACGCTCGGCGAGCACGCCGGTCTCGGTGATCGGGTTGTCGGGATGCCGCGACAGCAGCGATCGCAGGTGTGCACCACCGGCATCCACGCGGTCGGCCGCGAGGAGGAGCAGCCAGTGCGCAGCGCGGGCCTCGCTGAAGCGGGCGTAGGCGTAACGACGGATCGCGCCGGAGACGCCGTGCAGCGGCTGGGCGGTTCCGAAGACGGGCGTGAGGCGGCCGTGCTCGATGGATCGCTCGCGTCCACCGGGGGGCTCGGGCTGCTCATCGGGGAACGCCCAGTGGGCATTGAGATCGAGTCGCTGCTCCTTCGGGAATGACGGCCGGTCGGCCGGGTCGAGGTCGGCGCCCCACCCGGGGATGCGGGCGCGCAGCTCGTCGGCACTCGGCGGGGGCGTGGGCTTTTCGGCGGTGTAGGCCATGATTGCGACTCCTCTCAGGTGGTCGGCGGGAGGACGGCGGCCTTCACGAGACCGTCGATCTTCGCCGAGACCATGTGGTAGCCCTCGGCGATGTGCTCGAGGGGGATGCGGTGGGTGATGAGTTCGCGGGGCGAGACGTGCCCCGCACGGATGTGCTCGAGCAGACGCGGCCACTGCCGGGCGACCGGCGCCTGGTTCGTGTGGATGGTCAGGCCCTTGTTCATCGCGTCGCCGAACTTCACGGCGCTGAACAACGGGCCGTAGGCGCCCATGACCGAGACGGTGCCGCCCTTGCGGACGGAGTCGATCGCCCAGTTCAGAGCGACGGGCGAACCGGCCTGCAGCTTGAGCTTCGCCCCGGTGAGGTGCTGCAGGAAGTGTCCGTCGGCCTCGGCTCCGACCGCGTCGATCACGACGTCGGCGCCGAGCCAGTCGGTCTGCTTCTTCAGCTCGACCACGATGTCGCGGTGCTCTCGGTAGTCGAGGGTCTCAGCCAGCGCGAACGATCGGGCCGCCTCGAGGCGCGCGTCGATCTGGTCGACGACGATCACGCGCCCCGCGCCCATGAGCCACGACGACCGGGCGGCGGCAAGACCCACGGGCCCCGCCCCGAACACCACGACGGTGTCGCCCTCGACGATGTCGCCGAGCTGCGCGCCGAAGTAGCCGGTCGAGAAGGCGTCGGTGAGCAGGAGCCCGTCCTCGTCGTGCAACCATTCGGGGATGACTCGCGGCCCGACGTCGGCGAACGGCACGCGCACCATCTCGGCCTGACCGCCGTCGAAGCCACCGGCGGTGTGCGAATAGCCGTAGATGCCGCCGACCGCGGTGGCGTTCGCGTTGACGTTGTGGCAGTTGCTCAGAAGCCCCCGCGCGCAGAAGAAGCACGTTCCGCACGCGATGTTGAAGGGCACCATGACGCGGTCGCCCACCGAGAGATTCTGCACCGACGAACCCACGTCCACCACGCTGCCGATGAACTCGTGCCCGAAGGTGTGCCCGACACGGGTGTCGGGGATCAGGCCGTGGTACAGGTGCAGGTCCGACCCGCAGATCGCGGCCCGCTCGACGCGGACGATCGCGTCGTTCGGATGCTCGATACGTGGATCGGGCTTGTTCTCGACGCGCACCTTGTACGGTCCGCGGTAGGTCATCGCTCTCATGCGTGCTCTCATTTCGTGGGTCGGGGGGTCTTGTCAACGGGCTCGGCCCGCGGCATCCGGTCGTCGCGCGCGGTGGTCTCAGTGGGGGCCCGTCGCGCGCGCGTTGAGCACGGCGTGCTCGACCCCGCCGGTCCACGGGTCGCCGTGCCCGGGGAGGAGCGTGCCGGCTCCCGTCGGGGTCAGCGCGGCGAGCACCGAGAGCGCGGCCGCACTGTCAGCCGTGGCGGCGCGGGCGACGATCTGCGGCCCTGCCCGGCCGGTGTACGGGTCAAAGGTGACGAGCGCGTCGCCGGTGAAGAGCAGATCTCGGTCGGGCAGGTGGAACGCCATGTGGCCGTACGTGTGACCCGGCGTGGGGATGGGGACGAGACCGCCCAGCAGGGGTGCCCCGGGGCGGATGTCGCCGAGCGCCTCGGCGCCGCGGACGGACAGCGCACCCGCACGGGCCATCCGGGCCAAGACAGGGATGCCGCCAGGGTGGCGCAGCGGGTACAGCGCGCGCGAGGCCTCGCGATCGTACCGGTAGGGATGCCGCACGAGGGGGACGTCGGCCTCGTTGACGTGGATCGGCACGTGGTGCACCCGTTGCAGACGGTCGACCGTGCCGACGTGGTCGAAGTGGCCGTGCGAGAGGACGACCGACACGAGGTCGTCGGGGCCGCTGCGGTGAGCGGCCAACGCCGCCACGAGGTACGGCCAGCTGCGCGGCAGCCCCGCGTCGATGAGCACGAGGCCGTCGTCGGTGTCGACGAGGAAACTGTTGGTGAGGGCGCGCGTGATCATGAGCACGCCGTCGGCAACCTCTCTCACGCCGTCGGGCGTGCGCCCGAGTTCCGTGTGTGTACTCGACATGCCGCACACCCTCCGCGCGGAGGCCACCGGCCGCACACGGGGTTGCGGGGGCGCCGACGTGCTGTTATCTCGTCACCGCCCGTGGCATCCGCTCGCCGGCATCCCCACCGTCAACCCCCTCCGATCTCGCCCCGCCGCCGCCTACTGTCGCGGCACACGTGACGAGCCACCGGGGCTGCGCGCGAAGGGGGCAGCATGGTTCGGGTCGTCGTCATCACCGGGGGATCCCGAGGGATCGGGCGCGCGGCCGCGCTGCGCTTTGCTCGCCGCGATACCCGTCTCGTGCTCGTCGCGCGCGACGAGGTCGCCCTCGCCTCCGCCGCCGAGGCCTGCCGCCGTCGCGGTGCCGAGGTGCTCACCCTCGCCATCGACCTCGCGACCCCCGAGGGCCCGGCCCGGGCGACGGACGCCGCGATCGTCCGCTTCGGTCGCATCGATGTGTGGGTGGCTGCGGCATCCGTCTTCTCGTACGGGTCGGTCGAAGACACACCGGATGCCGTGCGCGACCGGGTCGTCGAGACGAACCTCGTCGGCCACATGCGCGCGGCCCGCGCCGTGCTCCCCCACTTCCGGGCGCGCGGCGGCGGCACCATCGTCTTCGTCGGCTCGCTGTACTCCCAGGTCGCGGGCCCGTACGTCTCGTCGTACGTGGCGGCGAAGCACGGTCTGCTGGGCTTCGCGCGGTCGCTGCGCCAGGAGATGCTCGCGCACCGCGGCATCCGCGTGAGGGTCGTGCTGCCGGCGAGCATCGACACGCCGATCTACCAACGCGCCGCGAACTACACCGGTCGCACACCGTTCCCCCTGCCCCCCGTGGTCTCGGCGGACCGCGTCGCACGCGCGATCGTGCGCGTCACACGCGGGCGGCGGCTCGAGGTCGGCGTGGGCGCGGCGCAGTTCGTGACCCGCCCGCTGCAGGCGATCGCTCCGCGCGTGTACGACCGATTCATCCGCGCACTGCAACGCACCCTCGGCCTTCGCCGAAGGCCCGCCGCCCCGACTCCGGGCGCGGTGCTCGCGCCACAGCATGACCCGGGCGCGGTGAGTGGCAGCTGGCCCCGGGTTCCCGTCCGCCGCCCGCGCTGACGAACCCCGGATGCCAGGGCACCCGGGGTTACGTCAGCTCAGGACGTCTCGAAGCCCTCGCGCTGGGTGTTCTCGTCGGCGACGCGCACGCCCCAGCGGTACGACAGCTTGCCGCCGAGCCACCCCGAGACGGACAGTCCGGCGGCGGCGATCAGACTGAGCGCCAGCGCCACGCCCGGAACGCGACCGAGATCGAGCATGCGCACGAACAGGCCGATCGAGAACAGCACCATCGCGGTGACGTTCAGGGTCAGGTGCACCAGGGCCGTCCGATGCGCGGGTGTGCCCTTCGGAATGCGGGACAAGTCCAGAAGGCCGAGCACCGAGGCTCCCACCGCCCCGCCCAATCCGATCGCGATGAGCCACCGCGACCCCGTCGCAAAGGACCGCGGGTCATCGGCGGCGACACCGAGCAGGTCGAACACGAGGCTCGACGACCACGCGCCGATCGGAATCGTCACGGCCACCGGGTGGAAGGGGTGTCCGTACGGTCCTGCCACGATCGTGCGCGGCACCTTCGCGGCCCGCATCGCGGGGAAGCTCGCTCCGCTGCGCGGTGCCGCGGCCATCGAGGGCCCCGGCACCGCGGCATCCGCCCCGCTCATTCCTTGTGCAGCGCGTCCTGCGCGCGGCCGGCGAGCTTCTCCACGGTGTTGGGGAGCTCGGTGGTGCCGTAGAACCGCACATCGGGGTGCGTGGGCGGCGGCATCGGCACGCCGGGTTCGGGAGACGCGAGGTAGGTGAACTCGCCCTTTCCGTCGGGCGTCGGTCCCGACGCCCAGCGCCCCTCGGCGGCCGCAGCCCCGTCGGAGAAGTTGATGTACTGGTACGACACGTCCCGATCCTCCTTCTCGAGCGGGAAATTGCTCGGCACGGGGAGGCTCTCGTACCCCTCCTCCTGCAGCTCGGCCGCAGCAGCCGCCCACTGGTTCTGGTGCATGGTGTCGCGGGCGAGGAGGAAGGCGAGCAGATCCTTGACGCCGTGGTCGTCGGTCTGGTGGTAGAGACGCGCGACCTGCACGCGCCCCTGCATCTCGGCGTTGGCATTGGCGGTGAAGTCCGCGAGCAGGTTGCCGCTGGCCGTGATGAAGCTGCCCTGCCACGGGTTGCCGTTGGAGTCGACCGGACGCGCACCCGCTCCCGCGACGATGCCGTGCTGGATGTCGGTGCCACCGATCACCGCGGCCACCGTGGGGTCGTCCTGCACGGCTTCCTCGGTGATGCCGAGCGGCGATTTCTCGAGCAGCTGCGCGATCATGATCGCGAGCATCTCGACGTGCCCCATCTCCTCCGCACCGATCCCGAACACGAGGTCGCGGTACTTGCCGGGCATGTGCATGTTCCACGCCTGGAACTGGTACTGCATCGCGACGGAGATCTCGCCGTACTGTCCGCCGAGCACCTCCTGAAGCTTGCGCGCGTAGACCGCGTCCGGCTTGTCGGGGGTGGCCTTGTGCTGGAGTTCTTGCCGGTGGAAGTACATCGCTCTCCTTCGTCGTCTCCGGATGCCGTCCAGGGGCCGCAGCATCCGGGGCCTACGACACCGCGGCGCGCGGGGGTCCGGCACGGGGGTTGCGGCGGCGGGCCGACGGGAGCACAATCGCGCGACGAACTCTTGGCACTCTCCCCACGAGAGTGCTAATCTGATCCCAAGTTGAGTCACACAGACTCAACCTACGACCACCTCCGGATCCGGCATCCGGACCGATCGAAAAGGAGAAACGACCATGGCCGCTTACGACCCGTTCCGCGACCTCGACCGCCTCGCGTCGACGCTCCTCGACGCCCGACGCGGAGGACCCCGCCGCATGCCGATGGACCTCTATCGCGACGGCGATCACTACGTGCTTTCCGCTGATCTCCCGGGCGTGGATCCCGGCTCGGTCGACATCGATGTCGACGGTCAGCTGCTCACGATCCGGGCCGAGCGGACGCTCGCCGCCGGGGAAGGCGTGAAATGGATCACGCGCGAGCGCGAGACCGCCTCGTTCGTTCGCCAGCTGAACCTCGGTCAGGGGATCGACACGGATCGAATCAGCGCGTCGTACCGCAACGGCGTGCTGTCCGTGACGATTCCGGTGAGCGAGAAGGCCAAGCCGCGCCGTATCGCGGTGTCCACCGACGACTCCGACGACGTGATCGCCGCGCACGAGAGCGCTCCGCACCCGATCGAGCAGTGAGCACGAACGACGAGGGGGCACCCGACGCCGGTGGCCCCCTCGTCGCGTGCGCGTCGTTGTCAAGGGTCTCGGTGATCGCTCCCCTCGCCGCCAGAGTGCGGGGGTGTCCGTCACCTCCTCCTCCCCCGTTCTCTCCGACGCGGAAGGGGCGGACGATTCACCGCCCTTCTCCCCTCGCGGCCCGGTGAGCGCCGCGATCCTCCCGCACCTGTGCGGCGGCACGCCGACGGCCCACACCGCCCTCGCCGACGCCGCTGTGGAGGCCTCGCCCGACGTCGCCGCCGACGACGATCTGCAGCTCGCCCTCTTCGCGCTCTACGCCTCGGCCTACGGATCGATCCCCGCGTTCGCGCCCGATCTCGAATGGGACCCGTCGCTCATCGCGACCCGTCGCGTCATCGAGCGAGCCTTCGAAGCGACACTCCGCGATCGCGTGGCCGTCCCCGAGACGCCGGTGACGACGGCGGACGCCGTAGCCCGCTGCCTCTTCGCCCTGACCGCCGCCGACACCGGCCCGAGCCTCTCGCGCTACCTCGCGAAAAAAGCCACCCTCGACCAGGCGCACGAGCTCCTCGTGCATCGCACGGTCTACACCCTGCGCGAAGCCGACCCCCATTCGTGGGCCATCCCACGGCTGACGGGGCGCCCCAAGGCGGCGCTCGTGGAGATCCAGTCCGACGAGTACGGCGGCGGCAATCCGGAGCGCGTGCACGCCGAAATGTTCGCGCGCGCGGTCCGCGGCGCCGGACTCTCCGACGCCTACGGGGCCTACATCGACGACGTTCCCGCCGTCACCCTCGCCTCCCACAACACGATGTCGATGTTCGGGCTCAATCGCCGTCTGCTGGGGGCGATCGTCGGTCATCTCGCGGCGTTCGAGATGACGTCGTCGATCCCCAATCGCCTCTACGCCGAAGGGTTGCGGCGCCTCGGTTTCGGCGATGACGTGTGCGCGTACTTCGACGAGCACGTCGAAGCCGACGCGGTGCACGAGCAGATCGCCGCGCGCGACCTGGCCGGCGCACTCGCGGAGGATCGCCCCGACCTGCTCCCCGACATCCTCTTCGGCGCCGCCGCGTGCCTCGACGTCGATGGCAGGGTCGGCCGTCATCTGCTCGACGCGTGGTCGCGCGGGGAGTCGTCCCTGCGGCCCGAAGAGGGTCGATGATGGCGGATCCGGCTCGCATCACCGCCTATCCCGACGGCCCGTTCCTCGTGCGCGGAGAGGTCGACCTCCGCGACGCCGCGGACCGGCCCATCCCCAAGAACCGTCGCACGGTCGCGCTGTGCCGGTGCGGCCTGTCCACGATCAAGCCCTTCTGCGACGGGACGCACAAGGCCGCGGGATTCCGCACGGACGACTGATGCGCCTCGCGGCGGAGTACGTCCTGCCGCTTCGGTGGAGCGACGACGACGCGATCGGCGACCTCACGGACTACCTCGGCGAACTGGCGGGCTGGATCGACGTCACGGTGGTGGACGGGTCCGACGCGCCGCTCTTCGCCGCCCATGCCCGCGCCTTTCCGGGACTCGTCCGACACGTGCGCCCCGCCCTCGCGCACGGCGCCAATGGCAAGGTGCGCGGCGTCCTGACGGGTGTGGCCGTGGCCCGGCACGAGCGGATCGTCCTCGCCGACGACGACGTCCGCTACGACCGGGCGGGCCTGGATGCCGTGGTGTCGGCACTCGCGGATGCGGACCTGGTCGCTCCGCAGAACGTGTTCGATCCGCTGCCCTGGCACGCGCGATGGGACACCGGCCGCACGCTGCTCAACCGCGCTTTCCACCGCGATTACTCGGGCACGTACGGCATCCGGCGCTCCGTGCTGGAACGCACGGGCGGGTACGACCCCGATTGCTTGTTCGAGAACCTCGAGCTCGAACGCACCGTCCGCGCCGCCGGGGGCGTCGTGCGGCTTCGCCGTGACGTGTTCGTCGTGCGGCGCCCGCCCACGCTGTCGCACTTCCTCGGACAACGGGTGCGGCAGGCGTACGACAGTCTCGCGCAGCCACCTCGTCTGCTCCTCGAGCTGACCCTGCTCCCGACCATCGTGGCCCTGCGCCGCCGACGCGGGGTTCTTCTGCTGATCGCGCTCGGCGTCGTGGCCGCGGCGGAGGGCGGGCGCCGACGCGCGGGCGGTCGGGGCGTCTTCCGCCCCTCCGCGGCCCTGTGGGCGCCGGTGTGGGCGATCGAGCGGTCGGTGACGAGCTGGATCGCCGTCGGCGCGCGCGTACGGGGAGGGGTGCGTTACGCCGGAACGCGTGTCGCGCGCGCGGCGACGCCGCTGCGCGTCCTCCGCCGCCGCCACTCCCCCGGCGGCCTGTCCCGGAACGCAGGGCCGGTCAAGAGCGGGATCGCGGCGGACGGCGGCTAGATCGCACTCAGAGGTCTTCGGGGGCGAGGTCGCCCTGACCTTCTTCGCCCAGCTCCACGACGCCGGGGTCCTCCCCCTGCGAGTCCGTCCCCGTGGACTCGGGGTGGACATCCGCGAGGGGGATGTCGCTGTCGTCGGCGGGGATCTCCGCCGGGTCCGCTCCTGTCGCCGTGGCGGGATCAAGGTCCGCGGGGTCCGCACCCTCGTCGAGCGCGGTCGTGGCATCCCACTCCGCTTGCGCCGGATCCAGCGACGGGTCCGGCTCGATGGACGTGTCGCCGTCGCGGAGGGGCTGCACGCCGGTCACCGCATCCGGAGCCTGCGGAACGGTCGGGTCCGAGGAGACGGGGTCGATCGAAGCGTCGCTCATGGCGGAATCCTTTCGTCGTCCGCGATGCGGTATCGCGGGTCGCCGCGTCGGCGACTCCTCCATCCAACGGCGGTACTCGCAGCGTTCCCGCCCCCTTGACACCGCCTGGACCCGCCCCGTACTCCCGTGCTTTCGCTCTGAGGCCGAACCCTGGCGCGCGGCGTCCGACCGCACGTTGGACCCGCGAGCCGGAGGCAAGATATCCCGGATGCCACGGCGGTCGAGGCCGTGGAGGAGGGTCATATGGGGGAAGTCCTCACCGTACGCGCGACGGGCGCGAACGATGTCGAAGCGGTGTGGCGGCAGTTCGTTCCGGGCGCACGTCTGGATCACGTCGACCCCGACCGGGTGCGCTTCGACTGGTCGTCGATCGACTCCGGAACGTTCTCGCTCGTCCAGTACTCCCTCCGGGCCGACGTCCGCTCGTCGGTGCAGCTGGACGATCAGATCATGGCCTGCCAGCTCGCCGCCCTCGATGCCCGCTTGCGGGCGGAAGATCGCGACATCGATCCGCGGCAGCCCTGGCTCACCGGCGACGGGCCGATGCGCGCCCGCTGGAGCGGCACCGGCAAGGTGCGGGCATTCCTGTTCGACCGCACGTCCGCCGAGCGTGTCGCTCGCGCCGTCTCGGGCGACGACCGTCTCGTGCTGCGGACGATCGACTCGGTCGCGCGCGACCGGATGCTCGCGTCGCAGTGGGAACGCAGCTTCGGGTACGTGGCATCCGCCCTCGTCGCCGGCCACGAGCATCCGCTCGTCGCGGCGGAACTCGAGCGTCACGCGCTGCTGTCCACCCTCTCGGTCTTCTCGACCACCTACGGGGAAGCCGTCGATCACGCGACCCAGCGGGCCGCCGCACCGCGCACGGTGCGCCGGGCCCTCGCCTTCATCGATTCGCACGCGCATCGACCGATCACCATCGACGACGTCGCGACAGCGGCGGGGATCTCCACGCGCGGCCTTCAGCACGCCTTCCGCCGAGCCTTGGGCACGACGCCGTCCACTCACCTGCGAACGGTGCGCCTGACCGCGGCTCATCGCGACCTCGTGAGCGGCACCGACAGCGTCGGCGATGTCGCCCGCCGGTGGGGCTTTTCCAGTCCGTCACGATTCGCGAAGTTCTACCGCGACATGTACGGCCGGAACCCGAGCCAGACGGCACGAATGTTCTGACTCTCTTCGCATTCGGTGCCGTCGTGACGCACGGCGTCTGCGAAGTCGCCCCCGCGAGCGAACGCGAGGCACAGTGACGAAGACCGCCGACGAGGAGACCGCGCCATGGGGAAGTTCATTTACGAGGGCACCGTTCGTACAGACTTCGAGGATCGCCTTCTCGCTCACCTGCAGATCGTGGTGGGCAACAAGCTGCGCCGCGGGGAGCCCTTCTACTTCCAGTGGAAGGACGATGTCAGCACCGGCGGGGGCCGCACCTCGGTCTGGATCCACCCGCGCTCGAACATCGTGTTCAAGTTCCACGGGGGACGCCCGCCCGCGCTGAACCGCAGTTGGCTGGAAGCGCTCATGACGATGGCGAACTCCCCGAGCGGGCTCTACGTCGTCCCCGAGCCGCCGGAGGATGCGGGATCCGCCGACTCGTTCGCCTGAGCCGCTGTCAACCCGGTCGCCGGTGCGGCGCGGGCGGGGTTGGCTGAGACAAACGGAAGGATGCCGCATGCCGCACTCGCCCACCTCGGGCCCGCACATCGTGGTGATCGGGGGCGGCAACGCCGGACTCTCGATCGCCGGGCGCCTCACTCGCGCACGGCTCGGTCACGTCACGGTCGTCGAACCCCGCACGCAGCACGTGTACGCGCCGCTGCAGTCGCACATCGCCGGAGGAACCGCACGCGCGTCGCTCGCCGTCCGCCCGCAGGGCGACGTCACGCCACCGGGCGTGCGATGGCTGCGTGACGAGGCGTTCACGGTTGATCCGGAGGCCCGACGGGTGCACCTGGTGTCGGGCGGGCACCTCGACTACGACCAGCTGATCGTCGCGGCCGGTCTGCGGTTGGCCTGGGAACAGGTGCCCGGTCTCCCCGAGGCGATGGACCGCCCCGAGAGCGTGTCGAACTACACGCTCGATCTCGCCACCCGGGCGTCGGCGGTGCTGCGCGACCTGCGCCGCGGCACGGTGGTCTTCACGCAGCCCGCCGAGCCGGCCTCGTGCGGCGCGGCCGCACAGAAGCCCCTCTACCTCGCGTGCGACTGGTGGAGGTCGCTGGGCGTGCTCGACGACATCCGAAGAGTGCTCGTCCTGCCGGACCCGGTGCCCTTCGGTGTTCCCGACGTGGACCGCGAGCTCCACCGCGTGCTCGACCGGTACGGCGTCGAGGTGAGGTACTCCCGCGAAGTGCGCAGCGTGGACGCCGACGCCCGCACCGTCACCATCGGCCACGGCGATGACGAGGAGACCCTTTCCTATGACGTCCTCCACGCCGTACCGCCACAGCGGGCGCCCGAGTGGATCGCGGGCAGCGGCCTGTCCGCGGACGACGACCCCCACGGCTTCGTCGACGTCGATCCCGAGACCCTGCGGCATCGCCGCTACGCGGACATCTGGTCGCTCGGCGATGCGGCCCGCGTCGCGACGCGCCCGTCGGGAGGAGCGATTCGTCCGCAAGCCAAGGTGCTGACGAAGAACCTGCGCTCCGCGCTCCGCGGTCAGGCGCCCACCGCCCGCTACGACGGGTACAGCGTCGTCCCCTTCACCGTCTCACGCGGGACCGTCGTCTTCGCCGAGTTCGACCGGTGGGGTCGCCCGCGACCGACGATCCCCTTCTGGCGCTCCCTCTCGCGCGAGCGGCGCTCGACCTGGATCGCCGATCGCCGCATCCTGCCGTGGGTGTACTGGCACCTGATCCTGCGCGGACGCGCCTGAGCGACGCGGGGCCTATAGGCCACTCGGGCCGATCCCTCAACCCCCGGGGGTTACCGGGTCAGACGCGCGAAGACTGGGGGCAGCCCCGGATCACACGAAAGAGGAGATCATGGCCCAGGTCATCGAAACCATCGACGTCAACGTCCCCGTTCGCGTCGCGTACAACCAGTGGACGCAGTTCGAGGAGTTCCCGCACTTCATGAGCTTCGTCGAGTCCATCACGCAGAAGACCGACACCCTCACGCACTGGAAGGTCAAGATCGCCGGCGCCGAGCGCGAGTTCGACGCCGAGATCACCGAGCAGCACCCCGACGAGCGCGTCGCGTGGAACAGCGTCGGCGGCGAGGAGAACCACGCCGGCGTCGTTACCTTCCACCGCCTGTCCGACGATGAGACCCGCGTCACGGTGCAGATCGACTGGGACCCCACGGGCCTGCTCGAGAAGGCCGGCGCCGTCTTCGGGGCCGACGACCACTCGGTCAAGAAGGATCTCGCCAACTTCAAGGAGTACATCGAGTCGCGCGGCGCCGAGTCCGGCGCGTGGCGCGGCGACGTCAGCTGACGCCGACCTCCTCGAGAGCCGGGTCTGCCCTTCGGGGCGGACCCGGCTCTTTCGCTGTCAACCCCCTCGGATTATCCGAGAAGCAGTTCTTACCTTCCTCCGTTGCCCACTTCTCGCTGGGCTGAGAGAAAGGTCTCGCCATGGCATCCCCCCGACGCCTTCTGCTCCCCCTCGCCTTCGCGAGCGTCCTCGCCCTCGGCGGCTGCGCCGTCGGCACCGGTGGCGCCGACGACTCCGGCGCCGACTACGACTCCGGTGCGGAGCTCGACGGGAAACTCACCGTCATGGGATTCGGCGGCGTCGACGAAGTCGCCACCACCCGCATGGACCTCGCCAAAGAGGCCCTGAGCGGCGTCGAGGTCTCCCTGGTCGAGGGCGAACTCGACATCCAGCAGTTCCTGTCCGCGATCGCCAGCGGCCAGCCGCCGGAGATCATCTACGCCGATCGCAACCAGATCGGTTCGCTCGCCGCGCGCGGGGCGATCATCCCCCTGGACGCCTGCATCGAGGGTGAGGGCATCGACACGTCGCAGTACGTGCCCTCGGCGATCGCGCAGGTCACCCTCGACGACCGCATCTACGGCATCCCCGAGTTCAACGGCATCCAGATCACCATGGCCAACGCGGACCTGCTCGCCGGCGCGGGGCTCGACATCTCCGCGGTCAACGGCTCGGACCGGGATGCCATGACCGCCGCCAACCAGGCCCTGATGCGCCGCGAGGGCGGACGGCTCGATGTCATCGGCGTCGACAGCAAACTGCCGGAGTTCCTTCCCCTGTGGGCCAAGGCCGGCGGCGCCGATCTGATCTCGGAGGACGGCCGCACGGCGCAGCTGGACGACCCCGCCGTGGTGCAGGCGCTGGAGTGGGCCGTGGGCATCTATGACGCGCAGGGCGGGTTCAGCGCCGTGAAGGCGTTCCGAGACTCGGCCGACTTCTTCGGGGCGGGCAACCAGTTCGCCACCGGCGTTCTCGGCGCGATGCCGATGGAGCAGTGGTACGTCAACATCCTCAACGACGTCTCACCCGACGCCCCCCTCGTGTTCGACACGGTTCGCGACAGCGAGGGAGAACCGCTCGCCTACGCCTCCGGCTCCACGTGGGCCATCCCCGCCGGCAGCGACAACCCCGAGGCCGCCTGCCGCTGGGCCCGCGTGATGACCTCCGTCGACGCGTGGCAGGCCGCCGCCGACGCCCGCTTGGCCGCACGCGAGGCCGAGGGCAAGCCCTTCACCGGCATCCTCACCGGAAACGCCACCGCCGACGCCCTCGTGCGCGAGAAGGTCACGGCGACCACGGCCCCCTGGAGCGACGCGGTCGACGCGATGTACGAGGCGAACGACCACACCTTCTCGCTCCCGGCGAACCCCGCCGACGCCGAGTTCACCCAGGCCTGGCAGGACGCCGTCAACGCGGTGCTCAACGGGCAATCCACGCCCGAGGATGCTCTCGCGAGCGCGCAGCAGACGGCGCAGAAGGCGCTGGACGATGCGTGGGCCGAGATCGAGAACCGCTGAGGTGGCCACGACCGCCCCGGCCGCCCGCGACCTGACGCGCGAGCGGTCCCGCCGGCGGGCCGCTCGCCGGAACCTGCGCTCGGCCCTGCTCTTCCTCTCGCCGTGGATCGTCGGCTTCTCCGTCTTCACGGCGTGGCCTCTGCTCTACAGCGTCTACCTCTCGCTCACCGACTACGACGTGATCCGCAACCCGCGCTTCGTCGGACTGGACAACTACGCCCAGCTCGCCGAAGACGCCAAGGTGCTGCAGTCGCTCGGCAACACCGCGTTCTATACGCTCGTGCAGATCCCGCTGTACATCGCCGTCGCGCTGGCCCTCGCCCTCCTGCTGAACCGGGCGGGTCGCCGGGCGGGTCTGTTCCGCACGCTGTTCTTCCTGCCGAAGATGACGCCGCCGGTGGCCGTCGGCATCCTGTTCCTGCTGCTGTTCAACGGGCAGAACGGGCTCATCAACAGCGCTCTGCGGGTCGTCGGGATCGACGGGCCCGCGTGGACGACCGATCCCGCGTGGATCAAGCCGGGGCTCATCCTCATGAGCCTGTGGACGGTGGGGTCGTCGGTGCTGATCCTGCTCGCCGCACTGCAGAACGTCCCCGTCGAGCTCTACGAGTCTGCGCGTCTGGACGGCGCCGGGTTCTGGCGACAGTCCTGGAGCGTCACGCTGCCCCTCATCAGTCCCGCCCTGTTCTTCATCGTGGTGGTCAACACCATCGCGGGTCTGCAGACCTTCGACGAGGCCTACACCGCGTTCTTCGGCGCGGGGAACGGCACCTACAGCAACGATGCCGCCCTCTTCTACGTCATCTACCTGTTCCAGCAGGCGTTCGAGTTCCTCCACATGGGGTACGCCTCGGCGATGGCATGGCTGCTCTTCGCCCTGATCCTGGTGGTCACCGGCATCCAGCTGCTCGTCTCGCGCCGCCTGGTGTACTACGAAGGGGGCCAGCGATGAGCCGGACCGTTCCGTTCACCGCCCCGGGGGACCTTCACGAGCCCGAGCGGCCGGCTTCGTCCGTACCGCCCGCGTCGGTCGGCAGCAACCCGTCGGCGTCGGCGCGACGCCGTGCCCGCGTCGTGCGCGTCCTGGTCATCGCTGCACTCTCGGTGCTGGGCGTGGTGTTCACGTATCCGTTCGTGTGGCTCGTGAGCGCGTCCTTCAAACCGCGCGGCGAGGTGTTCGACAATCGCCTCATCCCCGAGACGTTCACGCTGGGAAACTACGCGGCCGTCTGGCAAGAGGCGCCGCTCGCGCTGTGGTTCGCCAACACCGCGATCGTCACGGTGCTCGCAGCGGTGACCGTCACGCTCTCCAGCGCCATGGTCGCGTGGGGGTTCACGTGGTTCCGGTTCCGCGGCCGAGGGGTGCTGTTCGGCTTCGTGCTGGCGAGCATGATGCTCCCGGGGGCGGTGACCATGATCCCGACGTTCCTCATCTGGAACTCGCTCGGGTTCGTCGGCACGCTCGTACCGCTGTGGGCGCAGAACCTCTTCGCGAGCGCGTTCTACGTCTTCCTGTTGCGGCAGTTCTTCCTGGGTCTGCCGCGGGACTTCTTCGACGCCGCGCGGGTGGACGGGGCGTCCCAGTGGGCGGTGTTCTGGCGGATCGCGCTGCCGATGGCCCGCCCCGCCCTCGCGGTGACCCTCGTGTTCGAGGTGCAAGCGGTCTGGACCGACCTCATGCGCGCGCTCATCTACCTGCGTGACTCGTCGACCTTCACCATCCCGCGGGGCCTGAAAGCGATGGTGGATGCCTTCGGCTTCAGCGGCCAGTGGAACTGGGAGATCATCGTGACCGCGAGCGTCATCGCCACCGTGCCGATGATCCTCGTCTTCTTCGTCGCGCAGAAGCAGATCATCCAGGGCGTCGCGTCGTCGGGTCTGCGATGACGCCGCGCCCCGTCAGCCCGAGGCGCGGCGTCGTCTCACCACTGCGGGTGGATCTCGGCGCGCAGACGACGGTCGTACACGTCGCGCACGAGCGTGTCGAAGGCGTCGAGATCGAAGCCCCCCTCGAGCAGATCGGCCGCGGCGGCATTCGCGGAAGCCTGCTCCGCCGACCGGGCGCCGGGGATGACGGAGGTGACGCCCTCGCGCGACGCGATCCAGGCCAGGGTCGCCGCCGGCAGCGAAACGCCTTCGGGGAGAGCCGCCTTCAGTTCGTCGGCCGCCGCGACACCTTCGGCGAACGGCACGCCCGAGAACGTCTCGCCCTTGTCGAACGCCTCGCCGTTGCGGTTGTAGGTGCGGTGGTCGTCTTTGTCGAACGTCGTCTGGGCGGTGTACTTCCCGGACAGAAGGCCGCTGGCGAGCGGGACGCGCGCGAAGACCGCGACGCCCCTCTCGGCAGCAGCCGGCAGCACCTCGTCCAGGGGCTTCAACCGGAACGGGTTGAAGATGATCTGGAGGTTGGTGAGGTTCGGCCGCCGCAGCGCCGACATCGCCTGGTCCATCGTCTCGACGGACACGCCGTACGCGGCGATCACGCCCTCGGACACCAGCTGGTCGAGCGCGTCCCAGGTCGCGTCGTCGTCGATGACCGCCGACGGGGGACAGTGGAGCTGAACCAGGTCGAGCGTGTCCTGCGTGAGCAGGCGACGCGATCGTTCGGTCCACGCCCGGAAGTTCTCCATCGTGTAGTTCTCGGGCACCTGGTCTTCGCGGCGACCCATCTTCGTCGCCACCGTGATGCCGCCCACCCCGGACTGCTGCAGGAACGCCCCGATGAGCTCCTCGGAGCGGCCGTCGCCGTAGACGTCGGCGGTGTCGAACAGCGTGACGCCCGCGTCGGCGGAGACCCCGAGAACCCGCAGGGCGTCGTCTTCGCTCACCCCGCCCCAATCCGGTCCGAGCTGCCAGGTGCCGAGACCGATCGCGGAGACCTCGCGGCCGGTACGAGAGAGGGGGCGCTGCTGCATGGCGGTTCCTTTCGGGGATCGCACCGAGCCTATCCAGACCCTCCCCCCTCGGGGGCGATGAGCCCCGCAGAGCGAAAGGACACCCCATGAGCGACACCTCTCTCGACGAGGCCGTGACGAACCTGGCCGCGGATCTCACCCGGCGCGGGGCCCGTCTCGCGGTCGCCGAATCCCTCACGAGCGGCGCCGTCGGCACCGCCCTCGGCCGGGGGTCGGACACGCAGGAATGGTTCGCCGGCTCGGTCGTGGCCTACCAGATGGCGACGAAGACACACGTGCTCGGAGTCGACGCCGACATCGATCCGTGCTCCGCCGAATGCGCGATCCAGCTCGCCACCGGGGTGCGCCGCCTCGTGGACACCGACTACGCGGTGGCCGTCACCGGCGTCGGCGGTCCTGACGCGGACGACGCCGGCCATCCGGCCGGCACGGTGTACATCGCCGCGGTGTCGGACGATGCCTCGACGTGGCGTCTCCACGAGTTCGACGGCGACCCGGCCGCCGTCATCGCGCAGAGCGTGGAGGCGGCCGTCGCCCTTCTCCGCGAGGTCGTCAACCCCGTCTCCGGAGCCCGACGCGACGCCTAGCGTGGGGCCACACCCACCGGAAGGATCACCGTGAACACTCCCCCCGACGACCTCCCCGGCGCCGACCACGAGAAGACCGTCTCCGATGCCGAAGGCCTGACCGCCGACGTCCCCGCCGGGGGCGCGGGAGCGGACACCGGCGCCGTGTCCGCGACCGAGATCGACGACGCCGACGAGGCGCGCGTGCAGAACGTCTCAAGCCAGAACGACGTGGCGGGCGTCGGCACCCGCGCGGGCGACGGCGACATGGAACGCGGCACCGACGATGCCCGCGGAGAGAGCGGCTCGACGTCGCGTCACGCCCCTCACGAGACTCCCGCGTCGCCGCCCCGCTCCGCGGACGGCGGCGAGGACCACGTGGATGCCGACTCCCTCATCGCTCAGTACGAGCCGGGCGTCGGTCGCGGATCGGCGGAATCGAGCAAGATTGCGCAGAACCTCCCCGATCCCGACGACGCCTGACCCCGCGGTCGTAGTCTGAGCGGATGACGCCCGAGTCCCGCGCCTTCGCCCCCCGCCGAGTCGTGATCGCCGGAGCGAGCGGCTTCGTCGGCCAGGCGCTGACCGCTGCGTTCCGTGCCGATGGCGACGAGGTGGCGACGGTGGGGCGCGCCGGGACCGTCACGTGGGACGACCCGGCCGGGATCGCGCGCCTCGTCGACGGCGCCGACGTGCTGATCAACCTCGCGGGCAGGATCGTGTCGTGCCGCTACACCGACGACAATCGCGATGAGATCCTGCGCTCACGCGTCGATACGACGCGCGCCCTGCACCGGGCGGTCCGGGATGCAGAGCACCCCCCGCGCGTGTGGATGAACGCCTCGACCGCCACCATCTACCGGCACGAGATCGAGCGAGGCAACGACGAGACCACCGGCGTGATCGGCGAGGGCTTCTCGGTCGACGTCGCGACGAGCTGGGAGCGAGCCTTCTTCGCCGACGACCTCCCCGCCACCCGGCGCGTGGCGCTGCGCATGGCGATCGTGCTCGGCGACGGGCCGGCGACCCGTCTGCTGTTCGCCCTCGGCAGGCTCGGTCTCGGCGGCCCGCAGATCGACAGCTGGTGGTTCCCGCATCGCCGCTACCGTGGCATCGGCGCCCACCCCACCGGCGCGGTCATGTCCTCGTGGCATCGCACCCGAGGTCGCCAGCGCTTCAGTTGGATCCACATCGACGACGTCGTGGCATCCGTCCGATTCCTCCGCGATCGGAAAGACCTCGCCGGTCCCGTCAACCTGGCCGCGCCCGGCGTCACGGACAATCGCACGCTGATGCGCGAGGTGCGACGTGTGGCGGGCGCCCCCTTCGGGCTACCCGCGTTCCGATGGATGCTCGACCCGGCGATGGCGGTGCTCGGCAACGAACCCGAGCTGGTGCTGAAGAGTCGCTGGGCCACCCCGGCCGTGCTGACGGCGGCGGGCTTCCAGTTCGCGTACGACGAGCTGGGGCCGGCGCTGGACGCTGTGGCATCCGTGCGCCGGCCCCGGGCCCGCGATCTGTTCGCGGCCTGAGCAGTCGAGGTCAGGTGTTGCGGCGGACGAACCGCATCAGCGCGGCGATCACGCCGATGATCAGGATGATGATGCCGATCCACAGGAGGAACTTCACGGCCTCGACGAATATGCCGAGGAACAGGAAGACGAGACCGACGACGATGAGGAGAATGGCGAGAGCTGGCATGGCATCCACTCTCCTCCCCCGCGGCACGCGGACCGGTGCCCTTGACACCCGGGCGGCTACAGACCAAGCGCGTGTCAAGCACCCGTGGACCGTCCCCTCTCGGGGCTAGCCTCGGAACCACCACGACGAGAAAGGCGCATCATGGGCGATCGCGACACCACCGGCCACGGCACGGGGCCGGACGAGGGCGAGTACACCGAAGTCGAACTCCCCGACGGCGAAGAGGCGGGCCGCAACCTCGACGCCCCCGGTGAGTACGTCGACAACGAGCGCGCCGACGGCACTGAAGCACGACCCCGCGCCGACGAGGCCGGCTCCTACACCGACGTGGAGCTGCCTTCCGGCGACGAGTCGCGAGACGACACGGAGCGTCCGGGCGAGTACACCGACCGCGATCGCTGAGTCAGCGTTCGAGGGTCGCCTGCGGGTCGCTGCCGTACGCCTCACGGTAGGCGGCGGCGAAACCCGCCGCGTCGGCGAACCCCCAGCGCAGCGCGATCTGGGCGATCGTCGACCCGGTGGGATCGGATGCCACGAGGTCGGCGTGCGCGGCGCTGATGCGCGCCTGAGCGAGATACCCCTCCGGCGTCCGGGCGAGGGTGCCGTTGGCGACGAACGCGCGGCGCAGACCCGCAGCCGAGGTACCCGCCGCGCGAGCCGCGTCAGCGGCGGTCACGGGGAGAGACGCGTGGTCGTCCATCCAGGCCGTCGCGGCGGCGTAGATCGCCGCTTGCTCGAGAGCAGAGGCGCGGCGCTCACGCGGATCCCCGGCCAGCGGGAAGGCCTCGAGCGTCGCAGACGCGAGAGCGCGGTACACGTGAGCGCGGACGAGCGGTTCGCCGAGCACAGGCAGCTGCGTCAGCGACCAGCGCACCGTGGCGAGCCAGTAGTCCCGCATGCGCGGCGAGACCGGCCCCGTCCCGTCGAAGCGCACCGAAAGACTGTCGTCGCCGTAGATGGCCCGTGCGGTCTCGGTCAGGTGCCCGGCGTCGAACGCGACCAGCTGCACGGAGCTGTCGTCGGCGTGGCCGACCAACTCGTGGCCGGGCTGCACGATGCCCGGTTCGACGCTGTACTCGCCCTCCGCCGAACCGATGCGCCACGCGTAGCCGGGCGTCGACGTCGCGAAGTAGAAGCGGTCGGCCTCGTAGTGCACCTCCGCGCGGCACTTCCAGAGGAGGCGTCTGAGCGCGAAGCCGCAGTCGCCGACGGCGTGCTCGGCGAACGATCCGTCTTCGACCTGGATGTCGACGCGGCCGTAATGCTCCTGCAACCAGGCCAGGGCTTCCGACGGCTCCGCTGTCATCATCTGCGTGTCGAAGTAGTCGCCCATAGCTCGCGGCACTCCGTTTCCGCTTTCCTGCGCCACCGCCATAGTAGTTAACCCTGAGCCGCACCAGGCGCACCGTGCCGCCGCCGATAGTTCACCGACACAGGAGATCGCCCCCATGACCGACTCGCCCGTCATCCGAGACATCCGCCCCGAGGACGCCGGAGAGGTGCTGACCATCCAACGCGCGGCATTCGCCAGCGAGGCCCTCATCTACGGCAACGCGGACATGCCGCCGCTCACCCAGACGCTCGAAGAACTCGAGGCGGAACTGGTCGAGAACCTCGGCTGCGTGGCGATCGCCGGACACCGCCTCGTGGGGGCGGTTCGCGCCCGCCGCGACGGGACCCTGCTGCTGATCGGGCGCCTCGCGATCGCCCCGGACCAGCAGGGCGGCGGGCTGGGCTCGATGCTGCTCGCCGCGGTCGAGGAGCGCGGTCGCCGCGCCGGCGCCACCGAGGCGGAGCTGTTCACCGGCGGCCTCAGCGAGGCCAATCAGCGCCTCTACGAGCGCGAGGGCTACCACCGCACGGAGACGACCGACGACGGCGAAATCTACTACCGCAAGCCGCTGGCCTGACCCCGTCCCGCCCCGTCCCGCCCCGTTCCCGTGCCGTCGCGCCCCGCCCCGCCCCGCGTCGTCCCGTTCCCGTGCCGTCGCGCCCCGCCCCGCCCCGCGCCGTCCCGTTCCCGTCGCCGCGTTCCCAAACGTTTGGTGTCCAAGACACGCGGATGCCACGACGGGCCGTCCGCGTGTCTTGGACACTCAATGGGTGACAGGAGAGCTGAGCTCGACCGATCAGTCAATCGTGCGGACGGCTCCGGTCACCATCCCCACGAGCTGTTCGCCGGTGACCTTCTCGGTGCGGGTGCCGCCGACGACGCGCCCCCCGCGCATCACCCACACCTGCTGCGACAGTCGCTTGACCTGCTCGAAGTTGTGCGACACGACCAGGACGGTCTTGCCGCCCTCGACGACCCGGCGGATGAGGGCCTCGACCTGCGCCGTCTCGTTGAGACCGAGCGCTGCGGTCGGCTCGTCCAAGATGATCATGTTCTCGGCCCACATCACGCCGCGCGCGATCGCGACGGCCTGCCGCTGCCCGCCCGAGAGTCGCTTGACGGGACGGCCGACACCGGGCACGTTCACTGCGAGGTCGGCGACGAGCTCGGCCGCGCGCTCTCTCATCTCCTTACGAGCGAGGAACCGGAACCCCGGGATGCCACGGACGAGCTCGCGATCCATGTACATGTTCTGCCACACGCTCAGCTGATCGCTCAGGGCGAGATCCTGGTAAACCGTCTCGATGCCCTTGTCGCGAGCGTCGCGCGGCGACGAGAACCGCACGGGGCTGCCGTCGATGCGGATCTCTCCCTCATCGGGCGCGTACAGCCCCGTGAGGCACTTCACGAGGGTGGACTTGCCGGCACCGTTGTCGCCGACGATCGCGGTGATCTCCCCCGCACGAATAGTGAGGGAAGCGCCCTTGAGTGCGTGGACGTTCCCGAACGACTTGTGGATGTTGTCGACGACGATCTTTTCGCCTGTATCGGTGGTCATTTGCGCCCCCTCATGAGCGTCGCGGCCGCGATGACGACGATGCCGATCACCAGCGGCGAGTAGAAGGCGCTCACGCCCAGCAGCGTGAGTCCGGACTGGAGGAATGTGAGCAGGATCGCCCCGATCACCGGTCCGTAGATGGTGGCGCGGCCGCCGAACAGACTCACCCCGCCCAGGACGACGGCGGCGATCGCCTTCAACAAGTAGTCGGTGTTCGTCGCGGGCTGACTCGACCCGATGTAGGAGGTGAGCAGGATGGCACCGAGGCCCCCCATCGCCCCGCAGATCATGTATCCGGCCAGCTTCACGCGAGGCACCTTGAGTCCCATCGCCTTGGCCGCTTCGGGGTTGTCGCCGACCGCCAGCAAGTGGGTTCCGAATCGCGTGCGGAACAGCACGATGTGAAGCACGATCGCGACCGCGATCGCCAGCAGGAAGTTCACGCGGATGCCGGCGAAGCTCATGGTGCTGAGCGAGGTGAGTGCGCGCTCGGGGATCGCCACCGGCTTGCCCTGCGAGATGATGAGGCTGAGCCCCATCACGACGCTGAGCGAGCCCAGCGTGACGATGAAGTCGGGAATCCTCACCCAGCCGATGAACGTGCCGTTGACCGCGCCAACCGCGAGCCCCGTGAGCAGCGCGATCGCGCAGCACACGATGAGCGGCATCCCACTCTGATAGGCCGTCGCCATCGTGACGCTGCCGAGGGCCACCGTCGCTGCGAGCGACAGATCAATGCCCGCGAGGGACACGGCGAACGTCGCGCCCAGCGCCAGCAGGATCGGAATGGTCGAGTCGGCGAGCATCGTCGAGACGCTCGGCCACGACAGGAACCGAGGGTTCAGCGCCGTGAACACGATGGAAAGCACGATGAGAGCGACCGGTGCGGCCAGCTTCATCCAGATCTCCTCGGAACCGAACGCCCGACGGAGCCCCGTCGCGGCCGTCTCTGCGGCAGCCGCCGGTCGAGGGGGTGTCTGCGTAGTCATGGGTGAGGATCCCCGATCACTGGTGAGGAGTTACTTGAACGGGTTCGGGACGTCGAAGCCCTTCGGCGGTGCCGGGAAGGCGTCGAGCGCGTCCTGGGCGTTCTCCGAGTCGACGATCAGGACCGGGGTCTCGACCGTGGACGGGATCGAGGCGCCCCCCATCGCCGCGACACACGCCTGGACCGACTGCGCGCCCATCAGGTACGGGAACTGCTCGATCGCGGCCGGCTGGCCGCCGGCGACGATGTCCTTGAGCTGGTCCTGCGTGCCGTCGATGCCGACGACCGAGACCTGACCCTTCTTCCCGGCCTCTTCCACGGCCTGTTGGATTCCCATCGCCATGTCGCCCGACGGAGTGAAGAAGCCCTTGATGTCGGGATTGGCGATGAGGATCGTGGATGCCGCGCTCTTGGCCTTCGCCTTGTCGAAGTCCGCCGCGACCGTCTGAGTGATCTCGAGCTTGCCTTCGACCGCCTTCTCGAAGCCTCCGAGCCGTGCGATGTTGCCGGGGTCGGCGACCAGACCGCCGATGAGGGCGACCTGCGAGCCCTCGGGCACCAGTGACAGCATCGCCTCGCCGCCGGCCTCGCCCGCGGTCTCGTTGTTGGTGCCGACGTAGGTCGTCACCTTCACGCCTGCCTGCTCGGCGGCATCCAGGTCGATGGGCAGATCGAGGTTGACGATGGGCGCTCCGGCCTGGGTCACGGGAACCAGCCCGGTGATCAGGTTGGTCTGACTGGTCGGGTTGACGATGTAGCAGCCGTAGCCCGCGGTCACGAGCGAGTTCAGCTTCGTCGCTTGCCCGGAGTCGTCGGTGACGTTCTCCGCCGCGACGATCGTGAGATCGACGCCGGCCTCGTCTGCCGCTGCCTGCGCTCCCTCGGCCATCGCACCGAAGTAGGTGTTGTCCAGCGGCTTGAGGACCAGGGCAATCTTGCCGTTGCCGTCTTCACCGGCCGCAGGGGTCCCCTGCGGCGCAGCGGAATCCGAGCAGCCAGCGAGTGCCCCGGCTAGGATCGTCACCGTCGCGGCGGCCGCTACGGCGGAGCGCGTCAGGGTGTGTCGGGTCATGGTTCTCTCCTTTGAGGATGTGACTTTCGGGACTACTGGTGCGACATTGCGGGGGCTGATCTCGTCGTGCTTGCGGCTGCCGAGGTCAGTCCTCGCTTTTTTCCCGCGTGTCGCCCGCGGGAGAGGTGGGAACGGAGCCGACGGGGCCCATCATCAGGGGATTCGTCAGCGGGATGCACCCGCACGTGGTGCCGAACTCGATGTCGATGTCGACGGTCTCCCGGCGCGGGGGCAGGGTCGGGTCCTCGGTGCGCTCGGCGAGCAGGCGCATCGCTTTGGCGGCGACCGTCTGGACCGGGACGACGCCCTGCGTGGGCTTGAGCCCGGTGACCGTCGCCTCACCGATCGAGTCGATCGTGGTGACCAGCACATCTCGCGGGACATGCAGACCCAGACGCGCGATGGCCGCCATCGCACCCCAGAACATCCGGTTGTTCGTGGCGAAGACACCGAAGGGCGGTGTGAGCGTGCGGAACAGCTCCATCGCTCCGGCGGCGGCGTCGTCCGGCGTCGAGTGCCCCGACGTGATGTGCGGCTCGAGGCCCGCGTCGCGGACGACTCGCAGATAGCCGGCCTGGCGGTCGCGCACGTTCGAGACCCGCGTGTTGCCGGCGACCAGCGCAACTGAGCGGAGGCCGTGGTGGCGAACAAGGTGCTCGACGAGTCGTCCCGCGGCTCGGGAGTTGTCGGCGAGGACGTGGTCGGCGATTTTGCGGACAGATGGGACGGTACGGTCCACGATCACGGTGGGAATCTCCGACACGGCATCGGGAAGGCTGGGCGCTCCGCTGGGGAGGATGATGAGCCCGTCAACCCGCTGCTGACGGAAGGTCCGCAGGTACCTCTCCTCCTGGTCGGCTTCCTCGTCGGAGTCGCCGAACAGCAGAGTCGGCGACGCCGGTGACAGGCGTTCCTCGATCGCGCGCGTGAGCAACGCGAAAAAGCCGTTGCGCACGTCGGGGAGGATGAGCCCGATGAACCCCGACTTGCGGGTGCGAAGACCCGTGGCCGCGGCGTCACCGACATAGGCGAGTTCGGTGACCGCGTCCATGACGCGCTGGCGCGTGGCATCCGTGACGTAGATCTCGTCGTTGAGCACGCGCGAGACCGTCTTCGTCGACACTCCTGCGGCGCGGGCGATGTCGACGAGCCGCGCGGGCGGGCGGAGGCCAGGGCGCGGCGAGCCGGTCACGATCGTCCGTCCTGACGGCGGGGCGGCGGCGTCGCCGCCAGCGTGCAGTTCATGACAGACCCCTCACCATCTCGCCCCGCTCGGCCCCCGCGGCCAGCGGGACCGCGTCGGCAGGCGGATAGTTCTCCGGTGCCCACCAGCCGGCGGCGACACCGGCGAGCAGGCCAGCGCCGCGAGAGACGGCCTCCCTCTCCTGCGCCATCGCGACGGGGTGAAGTGTGCGCCGGATCTTCGCCTCGACCCAGCGGCGGCTGCGCAGGCCACCCCCGATCAGCAGCGTCTGCCCCGACACTCCCGACAGAGCGCGCAGATGCTGCTCCGCGTCGGCCGATGCCAGAGCGAACCCCTCGAGTACGCTGGCCCACGCGACCTGGGGGGCGAGACCACGCAGGTCCTCGGAGACCTCGCCGTCCTGGAGCGCGAGCAGCGTCGAAAGCGACAGCGGCGACGCCTCGACGCCGATGGCGGCGAACTCGATGTCGTCGCGATCGACTCTGAGCGCCTGTCGCAGATGACGCATGGCCAAGCCGGGCCGCAGCGTCTCCCACAGGAGCATGTGACGGGACGTTCCGGGCCACGCGGTGATTGTGAGATCGCCGAACTGGTCGGGCCACCGTGGGTGGGAACGCCCGGAGCCAGCACGTTGCTCCCACGCCACCACGAGTGGCTCTCCGGTACCCATCGAGTCGATGACCTCGGTGTGGTCTCCTCCGGCGCCGATGACTCCGACGGGGTGGTCGTGTCCGGCGATGGTCACGGGGATGCCGGGGCGCAGGCCACTCCAGGCGGCGCCCTCGGTCGAGATCCGCCCGAGCGCGGTGCCGCCGATGCGAGCGGGGGCCCACACGAGCGAGTCCAACCCGAGGAACGAGAGGATCTCGCGGTCGTACTCTCCCGAGAGCGGATTGAAAGCCCCACTGGAAGCCGCGAGAGATTGCTCCTGCGCGAGCGCGCCGGTCAGGCGCCAGAGGGTCAGACCCGCGACCCCCGTCCACGTGCCTCCGGTGCGGTGGCCGTTGCGCAACAGCCAGCCCAGCTTCGCGATGCTCGTCACGCTGCGGGGAGCACGTCCGGTGCGCCGGTATATTTCGTCGGCCCCGAAGTGCGCGATCACCTCATCGACGATGTCGGCGCCGCGCGCGTCATGCCAGGCCACGAGGGGCAGATCGCTCGGCCCGTCGGAGCGGATGATGGTGCCAGTCTCGCCCATGCTGGCGATGCCCACTCCCGCGACACGCGTCGCGAGGACGCCGAGGTCGACGATGGCGTCGCGGATCGCGGAGAACAGCGCGGCGGTGCTCATCTCGACGCCGTGCGGACCCGACTCGAACGGCGTGGGGGCGACGCCGAGGCCGATCGATCGTCCGTGGCGGTCGATCGCGTTCGCCTTGATCGACGACGTGCCCAGATCGATGCCGAGCAACAGCTCGTCTCGCATGGCGGCCTCCGCGTCCTCCGTCGGCCTCGTCGCCGTCGGTGTTCTGTCCAACGATGGACAAAGTAGCACGGCCCCCATAGCCTGTCTACCGTTGTCAGACACCGCCCGTCCCGACGGGCCGACGAAATGGAGGACGAGCCCGTGGCTCTCATCTCACTCACCGACGCGCTCGACGCCGCGCGCGCCGGATCGTACGGAGTCGGGGCGTTCAACGTCACCGACCTCGCACAAGCCGAAGCCGTGCTCGACGCCGCCGCCGAGACCGACTCCCCCGTGATCGTGCAGACCATCGCCGGAGCATCGACGCACGGACGCGACGAATTGTTCTGGGAGGCACTGGTCAACCTCATCGCGCACTACCCCGACGTGCCCGTCGTCCTGCACCTGGATCACGGCGCGTCATATGGCGACTGTGTCCGCGCCATCGGGGCGGGATTCACCAGCGTCATGATTGACGGGTCGATGCGCGACGATCATGTCACCCCGGCCTCCTTCGAGGAGAACGTCGCCGTTACCAAGAAGGTCGTGGACTACGCGCACGCGCACGGGGTATCCGTGGAGGGAGAACTTGGCACCATCGGCGGGTCCGAGGACGGCGGCGCCAGCAGCAAGGAGATCGTTCTGGCCGACCCCGACGAGGCCGAGCGCTTCGTGGCGGCAACCGGAGTCGACGCCCTCGCCGTCGCGATCGGCACCTCCCACGGCGCGTACAAGTTCACCAGCCCGCCCGATGGAACGGTGCTGCACATGGATCTGATCGAGCAGATCGCCGCGCGCGTGCCGAACACGCACCTGGTGATGCACGGCTCGTCCTCGCTGCCGGCAGATCTGCGCGAGACCATCAACGCCCACGGCGGGAAACTGCCCGAATCGTGGGGTGTACCGGAGTCCGAGAAGGCACGGTCGACGCAACTCGGCATCCGGAAGATCAATCAGGGCATGGACTCGCACATGGCCCACGCCGCGGCTGTGCGTACCTACCTCGACGAGGACGGCATCGGCTGCGACCCCGCGCTCTACGGCTCACGCGGCCGCGTCGCGATGCAGAGCATGGTGGCGGAGCGCATGCAGGTGTTCGGCCAGGCGGGCCAGTCCTACCGCCACCGCTGACGATCCCACCGTCTCGAACTCAGAGTGCCCCAGTGTCCAAGACACGCGGATGCCACGACGGGCCGTCCGCGTGTCTTGGACACTCAGCCGGGGGAACCCCCAGGCGACGGGGAACGCGTCGCCTTACGGGGTGGGCATGCCGCCGTTGACGTTCAGCGTCTCGCCGATGACGTAGCTCGACTCCGCGGATGCCAGGTACACGTACGCCGGGGCGAGCTCGGCGGGCTGTCCCATGCGACCGAGGGGGGTCTCCTCGCCGAACTCGGCGACCTTCTCCTGGGGCTGCCCGTCCGACACCTGCAGGGGCGTCCAGATCGGACCCGGGGCGACCGCGTTCACGCGGATGCCCTTCGGGGCCAGCTGCTGGCCGAGCGCCTTGGTGAAGGCGTTGATGGTCGCCTTGGTCGAGGCGTAATCGACGAGGATGGCCGACGGCGAATACGCCTGGATCGACGTCGTGTTGATGATCGCGGAACCCGCCGGCAGGTGCGGCAGTGCTGCCTTCGTGATCCAGAACATCGCGTAGACGTTGGTCTTGAACGTCGCGTCGAACTGCTCGTCGGTCAGGGTGGTCAGGTCTTCGTTGAACAGCTGCTTGCCGCCGTTGTTCACGAGGATGTCGAGACCGCCGAGCTCTTCGACAGCCTGAGCCACGAGGGTGCGGCAGTACTCGGGATCGCGCAGGTCGCCGGGGATCTGCGCCACGGTCGCCCCGGCTTCGCGCAGGATGCCCGCGATGCGGTCGGCATCCTCTTTCTCTTCGGGCAGATACGACATCGCCACGGACGCGCCCTCGCGGGCGAAGGCGATCGCCGTGGCAGCCCCGATGCCGGAGTCGGCGCCCGTGATGAGGGCTTTGCGGCCCTCGAGGCGGCCGCTGCCGACATAGGTGTCCTCGCCGAGCGCGGCTTTCGGCGCCAGTTCGGCGTCCAGACCGGGTTCCGGCTGGTGCTGCTTCGACGGCTCGATGTCGGCGTAGAGCTTCGCCGGGTCGGTGAAGGTGTACTGCGAGGTCATGGCGAGTCCTTTCGTAGGGGGATGCCGAGACGGACCGCCCCGGCGGGGAGGCTCAGCGGTCGCCGAGGTCGGATTCGTCGACCACGTCACGGATGACGAGGGCGGCGTTGATGAGCGCCAGGTGGCTGAGGGCCTGCGGCAGGTTGCCCCAGAACGCGCCGTCGTCCTCGGCGATCATCTCGGCGTAGATGCCGACGTCGTTGGCCTGGGCGACGAGAGCGTCCATCGCCTCGAGCGCTTCGGCGTGGCGGCCGACACAGGCCAGGGCCGTCGCGCGCCAGAACCCGCACGCGACGAAGGTGTGCTCCTCCTGGTCCATGCCGGTGTAGCGGTAGACGAGGTGGTTCTCCGTACCGAGACGCTCGGTGATGGCATCCAGTGTCTTCGACATCCGCTCGCCGCGATCGAAACCGGTCGGGGCGTGCAGGAGCACCGAGGCGTCGAGATCGTCGGTGCCGGGGCGCAGCGTGTACGCCTGCAGCGTCTCGGACCAGCAGTTCTCCTCGACCCAGACGTGGATGCGGTCGCGTTCGGCGCGCCACCGCTCACCGTTGTCGGGGATGTGTCCGCCGGAGGCGAGCCACTGAGCATCGTCGAGCGCTTTCCAGCAGCCCATCTTCGACGACGTGTAGTGCTCGAGTTCCGGGAGCTCCCACATGCCGGAGTCCTGACGGCGCCACAGGTCGCACGTCTTGTCGGCGACGTCGGCGAGGAGCCTCCCGGTCTGGGTATCGAGACGGTTGCCGGCCTCGACGTAGGTCCGGCAGATCGCGATGAGATCGCCGTACACACCGAGCTGCAGCTGGCCCTGTGCCGGATTTCCCGTGACGACGGGCTGGATGCCATTCCACCCGGGCACCTCGTGCTTCTCCAGGCCCACGTCGGTACCGCCGTCGAGCGTGTACATCACCCGCACCTCGGGGCCGTGCTCGCGGATCGTGCGGAGCATCCACGACAAGGCCGCGTGGGTCTCTTCGCGAAGACCGAATCCCACCCACGCGTGCGCCGTGTACGCCAGATCGCGCACCCACGCGAAGCGGTAGTCCCAGTTCTTTCCGCCGCGGGGGTTCTCGGGCAGTGATGTGGTGGCGGCGGCGGCGATCGCGCCGGTCGGACTGAACAGCAGGAGTTTCAGCGCCAACGCGCTGCGCTGGACGTCCTCCGCCCACGGCCCGTCGTACGAGAACTCCTCGGACCACATCGACCATCCGTCGACGGTGCGGTCGATGCCGCGGTCCACGTTCTTCGCGTCGGGGACCCGCAAGGGCTCGCCTTCTGTCGCCGCGATCACGAGCAGATGCCGCGAACCCTCTGCCGTGGTGAAGCCGCCGGAGATGCTCTCGCTTCGCTCGTCGGGCTCACCGTGGATGCCGTGCTCCGAACCCACCACGGCGAGCGACACGTGCCCGACCCGCATGATGGAGAACCCGTCGATGCGTTCGGTCCACGGTGCTGCCGAACGCAGCATGGTGCCGGGCTGCACGCACCACGCGAACTCCACCTCGCCCGAGACGCCCTCGACTCTTCGAGCGAGCTCAGCCCACGGCAGCCGCCCGGCGATGCCCGTGACCATGGCATCCGTGAGCGTGGCCACGCCCGTGTCGGTCGTGAAGGTGGTCTCGAGCACGTTGGTGTGCGCGATGTAGCGACGCGTCACTTCGAACTCGCCCACGGGCGCCAGTTCGATGCAGCCGCCCGCCGACTCGTCGACGAGCCGTGCGAAGACCGGGCGGGAGTGGATGTTCGGCAACGGCAACCAGTCGACGGCTCCGTCGCGCGCGATCAGTGCCACCGTGCGGCCGTCGCCGATCGCCGCGTAGTCGCGCAGAGGGCGGGACGGAGAGGGTGGTTTCGAGGGCACGTCCCCACGGTAAGAACCGGTCTCCGCCCGCCGCCGGGGGTTGTCGATCCGGGGGCGAGCGGCTACGGGACCGGCGGTACCGCGGCACCGCCGCACTCGCAACCCCCGGCCCACCCGAGGTTCCACGGCCTAACGTCGACTCCGACCGCGAGTGAAAGGAACGCGCATGTCTTCCACCACGAAGGACTCCCCGACCAAGAACCGTCGTCGCCCGGCTCGCGGCGGCAGCGGCCCCGAGACCACCGAGGAGCAGAACGCCGAGAAGGGCTTCCAGGCTTCCGAGAAGCTCACCGAGAGCCTGCAGGCCGTTCTGGTCGACCTTATCGAGCTGTCGATCCAGGGCAAGCAGGCCCACTGGAACGTCGTCGGCAAGAACTTCCGCGACACGCACCTGCAGCTCGACGAGATCATCGAAGCCGCACGCGAGTTCAGCGACACCGTCGCCGAACGCATGCGTTCGCTGCACGCACTGCCGGACGGTCGCAGCGACACCATCGCCGAGACGACAACCCTGCCGGAGTTCCCGCAGGGCGAAGTCGACACGGCCGAGGTCGTCGACCTCATCACCGAGCGCATCGACGCGACCGTGGGCACCGTTCGCGACGTGCACGACGACGTCGACGACGAAGACCCCACGAGCGCCGACATCCTGCACGGGATCCTCGAGCGGCTCGAGCAGCTGTCGTGGATGGTCAGCGCCGAGAACCGCGTCGCACGAAAGTCGTAAGAGCGACGGAACACAGCGGATGCCGGGGCCTCGGGGCCTCGGCATCCGTCGTTCCGGCGTGAATCAGCCGCGCGCGATCAGGAAGGGCGGGTGCGGGCCCTCGAGCCGGGCGAGGGCGACCTTGACGTCTGACAGGGAGTCGTGGACACCCCGGATCTCCTCGTCGAGAGCGACGAGACGATGGTCGACCTGCTCGAACCGCTTGTCGACCTGCTCGAAGCGCTTGTCGACCTGCTCGAACCGCTTATCGATCTGCTCGAAGCGCTCGGTGAGGCGGCTCTCGGATCGAGCGAACCGCGCTTCCCACCGTTCTTCCGCACGGGCGAACCGCGCGTCCCATCGTGTTTCCGAGTCGACGAAGCGGCGATCCATGCGCTGTTCCATCCGCACGATCATCCATTTCGTCCCGCCGAGAATCAGGGAGGCGAACGTGACGAAGAGCGCGACGAGAGCGATGATCGCTTGCGCGGCGTCGACGGTCACGGTGCGTCCTTTCGAGCGGGGGTGCGGTCGAATGTACGACGTCTGTCTCCCGCTCGCGAGTCGACAGGCGCCCACCGTGGACAACTTCACCCTGCCGCCCGCTGGGGAGGGTGGTCAGAGCCGCAGCACCTCCGTGACACGCACGATCGCGGTGCCCTCGTCCTCGGAGGCCGCGAGGTCCACCTCGGCGCGGATGCGCCAATCGTGGTCGCCGGCCGGATCGTCGATCGTCTGCTCTACCCGCCACAGGCCATCCGACGCCGCGGACTCGTCGATCGCGACGTACGCCGACGACCGCGCCGCTCCCCCCGTACCGATCGCGTCATGCTCGTCGAAGTAGGCGTCGAGCGCCGCGGGCCAGTCCACGGCCGGGTCGAGCTCGACGAGTTCGTCGTCGCGCTGCAACGCGGCCAACTGCACGCGGCGGAACATCTCGTTGCGCACGAGGACGACGAACGCGCGGTGGTTGGTCAGGATCGACGGCGGCGCCGGCGGGACCACCGGAGCTGACGGGTCGTCGGCGGGATTGACGAGCTGCTCCCACTCGTCGACCAGGCTCGAGTCGACCTGCCGCACGACTTCGCCGAGCCACGCGATGAGGTCGAGCAGGTCGGGCGTCTGCGCATCGACCGGCACGGTCTGCCGGATCGCCCGGTACGCATCGCTCAGGTAGCGGAGGACGAGTCCTTCGCTGCGCGCGAGCTGGTATAGCGAGACGTACTCGCCGAACGAGCACGCCCGCTCGTACATGTCGCGAACGACGGACTTGGGCGACAGCTCGAAGTCACGGATCCACGGCTGGCTGGAGGCGAACACCTCGTACGCCTGTGCGAGCAGCTCGTCCAGGGGCTTCGGCCACGTGATCTCTTCGAGCAGCTCCATGCGCTCGTCGTACTCGATCCCCTCGCTCTTCATCGCCGCCACGGCCTCGCCCCGCGCACGGAACTGCTGCTGGGACAGCACCGGTCGCGGGTCGTCGAGCGTCGCCTCAATGACGCTGACGACATCGAGCGCGTAGTGCCCCGTGCCGACCGAGGACGCCGACGGTGCGGCATCCGCTCCCCTGCCGAGCTCCACGTCGGGGTCGAGCATCTCGATGGCGGCGAGCGCGAAGGGCGACAGCGGCTGGTTGAGCGCGAAGTTCGGTTGCAGGTCCACGGTGAGCCGGATGCGCGAGTCGCCAAGATTTGTCGCTTCGGGGCCGCCCGAAGCGACAGAATTTGGCGACTCGCGCGGGGCGGGGCCGGGGACTACCTCGACCACCCCTGCCTGCACCAGCGTGCGGAAGATGGCGATCGCGCGGCGGGCGAGCTCGTACTGGCGGGCGCGGGGCTCGTGATTGTCGAAGACGAGCGCGCGGACATTGCCGAAGACGTCGCCGCCCCGCGCGATGACGTTGATCAGCATGGCGGCGGTGAGCTCCATCTGCGGCTGCAGCGGCTCGGGCTCCGCCGCGACGAGGCGGTCGTAGCTCTGCTCGGTCCAATTGACGAAGCCCTGCGGCGCCTTCTTGCGGACGATCTTCTTCTGCTTCTTGATGTCGTCGCCGGCCTTGGCGATCTGCGCGGCATTCTCGATCTCATGGTCGGGGGCCATGACGACCACCGTCCCCGCCGTGTCATACCCCGCGCGGCCGGCGCGACCGGCGATCTGGTGGAACTCGCGGGCGGAGAGCTGCCGCATGCGCTGCCCGTCGTACTTCGTCAGCGCGGTCAGCAGCACCGTGCGGATCGGGACGTTGATGCCCACGCCGAGCGTGTCGGTACCACAGATGACACGCAGGAGGCCCCGCTGCGCGAGCGTCTCGACGAGGCGGCGGTACCGCGGCAGCATCCCGGCGTGGTGCACGCCGATCCCCGCGCGCACGTAACGGGAAAGCGTCTTGCCGAACCCCGTCGTGAAGCGGAAACCACCGATGGCCTCGGCGATCTCGTCGCGCTGCTCCCGCCCGATGATGCGGATCGACGACAGGGCCTGCGCGCGCTCCATCGCCGCCGCCTGCGAGAAATGGACGACGTAGACGGGAGCCTGCCGGGTGTCGAGGAGCTCCTGCACCGTCTCGTGCACGGGCGTCCGCGCGTACTCGAAGTGCAGCGGCACGGGTCGCTCGACGCCGGTCACCCGCGCCGTCGGCCGGCCAGTACGCCGCGAGAGGTCGTCGGCGATGTCGGTGACATCACCGAGGGTCGCCGACATGAGGACGAACTGCACTCGCGTCAGGAGCAGCAGCGGGACCTGCCACGCCCAGCCGCGATCGGGCTCGCCGTAGTAGTGGAACTCGTCCATGACGACCTGGTCGACGTCGGCATCCGCCCCCTGCCGCAGGGCGAGGTTGGCGAGGATCTCGGCCGTGCAGCAGATGATCGGGGCGTCGGAGTTCACCGACGAGTCGCCCGTGACCATGCCGACGTTCTCGGCACCGAAGACCTCGACGAGGGAGAAGAACTTCTCGCTCACGAGGGCCTTGATGGGGGCGGTGTAGTAGCTGCGACCACCCCGGGCGAGGGATGCCGCGTGCGCGGCGACAGCGACGAGGGACTTCCCCGTGCCGGTCGGGGTCGACAAGATCACGTTGGCGCCCGACACGATCTCGATGACCGCCTCGTCCTGGGCGGGGTAGAGGGTCAGTCCGCGACCGCTCGCCCACTCCACGAACCCGAGGTAGGCGGCATCCGGGTCGCTGCCTGCGGGCACGTGGTCGAGGAGGGAGGTCACCGTTCCAGCCTCTCATCCCGCCGCTGCGCGGCCGGTCGGATCGCTCACTCGGCGTCGGAGAAGACGCCGACGCGCTCCCCCTCACGCACGAACTGCACCGCCGTGCCGACGGGGAATCGGTTGCGAAAATCCTCGGGCAGTTCAGGCGTGACGATGAATTCGACGGTCGCGGGGAAGCTGCCCGCCCCGCAGCCGCCGTAACGGAATCCGCCGCGGAACGAGTCCTCGTCGTCGTCCTCACCGGAGAGTTCGTTCGTGTCGACGAGCACGAGGCAGTCCGCCCGGTTGCCGGCGGAATCGATCTGGGTGGGCCCCGCGAAGGCGGTGAGACCGAGGTAGTCCGCATAACCCGTCAGCTGCGATGAGTCGATGCCGAGCGATGAGAGGGAATCGGTCCGCACCGACGGGTCCGGGAGCAGGCTGTCCACCTGTGCGACGCCGGCGGTACGCGCCACCGGAACGACGGTCACCGCGGCGATCGAGGCCGCGCTCGCGATCGCCGCGACAGCCGCAAGTGAGCCGGCCCAGAGCCAGAGAGTCCGCGGATTCTTCACTCGGGGTCGTCGGGACGCGGTCCGGTCGCCGCCGGCGTCCCGCTCTTCGGCGTCGTCGGCGACACCGGCGTCGGGCGGTTCGGTTTCGGCCGCGGCGAGACTCTCGGACGCTTCGGTCCTGCCCTGCCGGTCGTCCTCTTCCAGTTCACGCAACCGCGCCCACGCGTCCGGGTCGTCGGCGAGATCGGCATCCGGTCCGTAGGCCCGCGCCCGGAGCCTCTCGAGCTCGCTCCGCTCCTCGGCATCCATGCCCTGCATCGTTTCACAGCTGGCGGACGGCGGGGTCGGACGTTCATTCGACGGAATAGATTTCCGGATGCCGCGTTGCACAGGACATGCGCTCCTTCGGCACCCTCTCTTTCGGGCACTACGGCCCCCTCGGCGGCGGGCATCACCTCTCCGCCGGCGACTCCATGCTGCAGGCGATCGACCTCGCTCAGGGCATGGACGACCTCGGCGTGAACGGCATCTCGTTCCGCGTCCACCACTTCGCCCGACAGCAGTCGGCGCCCATGCCGCTCCTGGCCGCCATCGCCGCACGCACCTCGCGTATCGAGGTGGGGACGGGCGTCATCGACATGCGGTACGAGAACCCCCTCATGCTCGCCGAGGAGGCGGCATCCGTCGACCTCATCAGCGGAAACCGCCTCGCCCTCGGCGTGAGCCGCGGGTCACCCGAGACGGTGGTGCGCGGCTACGAGGCATTCGGCTACACCGGCTCGGAGGATCCGCGCGGTGCCGACATCGCCCGCGACCACTTCGACCTGTTCCTCCGCGCCATCGACGACGAAGGCCTCGCCGAACGCGACCCCCTGAGCCCCTTCGGCGGCGGCACCGGGCGGCAGCGGATCGAACCGCACTCCCCCGGACTGCGTACGCGCATCTGGTGGGGCGCCGGCACCACGGCCACGGCCGAGTGGGCGGGGCGTATCGGCGTCAACCTCATGTCGTCGACGCTGCTGACCGAGGCCGACGGCACGCCGTTCGACATCCTGCAGGCGCGTCAGCTCGACGCCTTCCGCGCCGCGTGGCGTGAGGCCGGCCACCCCGGCGAGCCGCGCACCTCGGTGAGCCGCAGCATCTTCCCCATCGTCAGCGACGAGGATCACCTGTACTTCGGTGGCTCGGCGGGGTCCGACCAGATCGGCGTCATCGACGGCATGCGATCGACCTTCGGCAAGACGTACGCTGCCGAACCCGACGTCCTCGTCGAGCAGCTGCAGAACGACGCGGCCGTGATGAGCGCCGACACTCTGCTCCTGACGATCCCGTCCCAGATGGGTGTGGAGTTCAACCTGCGCCTGGTCGAGAACTTCGCCACGCACGTCGCGCCGGCGCTCGGGTGGGAGTCGACGCTCGCCACCGCGTGAGGCCGCACGAAAGGACAGCCCCGGATGCCATGGCATCCGGGGCTGCTTCCGTGCGAGCCTCAGCTTCCGACCAGACCGGGCCGCTCGGCCGGCACGGGGTCGGGGTGGATCGCGCGGAACGCCGCGATGTCGCGCACGTTCTTCTGCACCGCGACTACCGCGAAGAGGCTCATGGCGAAGCCGATGCCGTAGAAGCCCTTCTCCGACAGCAGGAGATCGGCGTTCCACAGGCCGACCGACATCAGCGTGAGCGACGCGAGCAGCATGCCCCAGGCGACACCCAAGTACGCCCCCGTCACGGGGACGTCCTCCGCGCGATCGCGCACCGCCTTCTGCACGGAGATGGCGGCGAACAGGCCGAGCAGGAAGATCGCGAGGAAGTACCCCTTCTCCGCGAGCTGCATCTGGGCATTCGCCAGGCCGATGAAGTAGACGGAAGCGCCGAGCCCTAGCGCCACCCATGAGGCCCCGACGAAGGCGGCGGTCGGCCGTCCGATCTCGAGGTGCGTCTGCTGATCCATCATTGGTCCCACCTTCCTCGGGCCTCGCGAACGAGGCATATGCGTTTCGAGGAAGGTAGCGACTCTCGCATGCGGCGAACGCCATATGCGCTTTCGCGAGCGCGAGAGCATAGCCACTGGCATGCCGTCCCTCAAGGGCGCGCGAAGACGGATGCCGCTGGCCTAGCGTTCCCGGAGGCGCTTCACACAGCAGAAGCGCTGTGCCACCCGGCACCTCGCAGCAAGGAGTACAGCATGCTTTGGACGATCCTCGGCCTCATCCTGGTCGGTCTGATCGCAGGCTTCATCGCGCGCGCCGTCATCCCCGGCAAGCAGAGCATGAGCATCCTCATGACCATCATCCTCGGGATCGTCGGCTCGTTCGTCGGCGGATTCCTCGGTTTCCTCATCTTCGGCAGCGACCCCATGGGCGGCTTCCTGCAGCCGTCCGGGATCATCGGTTCGATCATCGGCGCCATCATCGTGCTCGGCATCTACGTCTTCGCCACGCGCGGCCGTAGCGCTCGCACGCGCTGAGCGCCCGCACGAGGCGACGCGCCCCCGCATCCTCCGGCTTCGGCCGAGGAGGCGGGGGCGTTCGTCGTTGCACACGCCGAGGGCGCTCGCTCCTGCTCGGGATCTTCCGTCGACGCTGACCACGCCGCGGTTACAGTCGAAGCATGCCCGCGTCCCCACCAGCCGACGCCGTCGCCGCTCTGGTCGCGCGCGTGGAGGCTGCGGCATCCGGATCCTCGCGCTTCCTCCTCGGGATCGCGGGCAGTCCGGGCAGCGGCAAGTCCACGCTCGCGGCTGCCGTCGTCGCCGAGCTGAACGCCCGCCGCGCAGGCTCGGCCGCGGTCCTGCCGATGGACGGCTTCCACCTCGCCAATGCCACCCTGGATCGCCTCGGCCGCCGCGACCGCAAAGGCGCGATCGACACTTTCGACGGCTGGGGATTCCTCGCACTGCTTCATCGCCTCCGCGCAGAGACGGGGCACACCGTGTTCGCGCCGAGTTTCCGTCGCGAGGTCGACGAAGGCGTCGCCGGTGAGATCGCCGTCGAGCCCCGTACGCGGATCGTGGTGGTCGAGGGAAACTACCTGCTGGTCGACGAGGGCCCGTGGGCACGCGTTCGTGACGCGCTCGATCAGACGTGGTTCTGTGCGACACCGGCAGCGCTGCGCGAGGAACGGCTCATCGAGCGACACCAGACCTACGGTCGAACGCGTGAGGCGGCGACCGCGTGGGCGCGCGACGTCGACGGCGCCAACGCGGCCCTGATCGAGGTCACACGCGCGCGAGCCGACGTGACGGTTTCGGGACTGAGCGGGGCTATCGTCGGCTGACGATCTCCGGTCGGGCGTGGAGCCTCGTCCGCCACAGCGCGGATCGATCGTTCCTCCCCCGGTGGATGTGCGGCCGGCGATGTCGGAGGTCCGTGACAGCATGTCTGCATGCCGGATCGACCGCCCGTCTTCGACGATCGCGAGGACGCCGTCCTCACCGAGGTCGTCGGCGCGCTCGTCGAGAGCGAACGGGCTCTCGCCGAGCTCGAAGGCGTGCGCATCGTGCAGTTCGCCGCGGCGATGCGCGTCGCCCTGCGGCGGTCGGAGCACCGTCCGCGGGCGATCCAGGAGCGCGAGATGGCGCTGCGCTCGATCGCGGCGGAGATCGGCGTCGCGCTGCGATGGAACGACCGCACTGTCCAGCGGCGGCTCGGCGAGGCACTCCAGCTCGTCGACGACTTCCCGACCACGGTGCAGGCCCTCTCCGACGGCAGGATCAGCGCGCGCCACGCGGCCGTCATCCGCGATGTCGGGACCGAACTCGTTGATCCGACGCTGCGAGCGGCGTTCGAGGCCCGGGTCGTCACGCGGGCCGCGAGCGACACCGCGGCGGGAACACGGGCGTTCGCGCGCGCCCTGCTCGAAGAGCTGCACCCGGCCTCGATCACCGAGCGGTTCGAGAGTGCCGAGCAGCAGCGGCGCGTGTGGATGGAGGACGGCGTCGACGGCATGGCACGGCTGGGGGTGATCGACGGCGCGGCGAAGATCCGCGCGATGTACGACCGGTTGACGCAACAGGCACGTGCGATCCGCGTGGTCGCGCGTGCCGAGGCCGAGGTCGGTGACATCCATCCGGATGCCGTGCAAGACCGCCGCACCACGGACCAGACGCGCGCGGATCTCCTGTGCGACCTCGTCCTCGCCGGACAGCCCGCCGTCGACCCGACGGCCGGCACGCTTCCGGGCGGTCTCGGCGCGATCCGCGCGAACGTGTCGGTCATCGTTCCCGCGCTCACCGCCGCGGGAGCGACCGATCGGGACGCCTCCATCGACGGGCTCAGTCCCATCGACGCCGACACGGCTCGCCGCCTTCTGGCGGGTGCCCCCGCGTGGGACCGACTCGTCACGCACCCCGTCACGGGCAGCGTCCTGGCGGTCGATCGGTACCGCCCCTCCCCCGCCCTGCAACGGTTCGTCCGAGCCCGCGACGTGCACTGCCGGTTCCCTGGATGCCGTCAGCCCGCTCGCCGGTGCGACCTCGACCACAACCACGACCATGCGCGCGGCGGCCCCACCGCCCGGTGCAATCTGGCCTGCCTGTGCAAACGACATCACACGTTGAAGACCGAGACGCCATGGGTCGCTCGCCAGCTCCCCGACGGCAGCATCCAATGGACGAGTCCGCTCGGCCGCCGAGCAACCGACCGTCCGGAACGGTACGTGGCTTTCGTCCCCGAACCTGATCCGCCGCCGTTCTGACCGGTGGCGCACGTCCGGTTCCGCTCAACGTGCGCGCACGCTCACTTGACACGACAAGAGACACCTCGTAGGTTCATTACTCAAGTAATGAACCCAAGGAGTGTGATGCTCGACGACGGCAAGCCGATCTTCCTTCAGATCGCCGAATCCATCGCCGACGGCGTGCTCGCCGGCGTGTACCCCGAGGGAACGCAGGTTCCCTCGACCAACGAGCTGGCTGCGTTCCACCGCATCAATCCGGCGACCGTCGGAAAAGGTCTCGGACTCCTCGTCGACCGCGGCATCCTTCACAAGCGTCGCGGTCTCGGCATGTTCGTCAGCGAGGGCGCCCGACGTCAGCTGCGCGACGAACGCGCCACCGCCTTCCGTGCCGACTTCGTCGCCCCGCTCCTCAACGAGGCGGCCTCGCTCGGTCTCGATCTCTCCGACGTCCACCGCATCATCGACCAGGAAGGGGCACCGTCATGACGCAGCCCGCCGCCCACCTCTCGGGGGTGTCGCGACGCTTCCGGCGCACGCGAGCCCTCGACGACCTCACCCTCGACATCCCTGAGAACGCCATCACGGGCCTGCTCGGCCGCAACGGCGCCGGCAAGACGACGCTCATGTCGATCATCGCCGGTCACGACCGTCCCACGTCGGGCTCGGTCCGCGTCTTCGGCACCGACCCGTTCGAGAACGCCGCGACGATGTCCGCCATCAGCTTCGTCCGCGACAACCAGCGATACCCCGACGACTTCACACTGCGACAGGTGCTCGAAGTCGCCCCGCTCTTTCACACCGGATGGGATGCCGAGGTCGCCGACCATCTGGTCCGCGGCTTCCGCCTCCCCCACAAGACGGCGATCAAGAAGCTCTCCCGCGGTCAGTCCTCCTCGCTCGGAATCGTCCTGGGACTGGCGTCGCGGGCTCCCCTGACGATCTTCGACGAGCCCTACCTGGGCCTGGATGCCACGGCCCGCCGGTTTTTCTACGACACACTCATGCAGGACTACCTCGATCACCCCCGAACGATCGTGGTGTCCACGCATCTGATCGACGAGATGGAACCCCTCCTCGAGCACGTCGTCATCGTCGACGAAGGACGACTCGTCCGCTCCGCCGCGGCGGACGACCTGCGGGGAAGCGCGGTCACCCTGAGCGGGCTGACCACCGCCGTCGAGGATCTCGCTCGCGGGCTCCGAGTCCTCCAGCGCAGGACCATCGGCGGACTCACCTCCGTCGTCCTGGAGACGCACGCCGATGAGGACCTGCGAGCCCGCGTCGCCCGCGCCGGAGCGCAGCTCACCCCGGCCACACTGCAAGACCTCGTCGCCGCCTACGGCGTCGAGAGCGAATCCCTGGAAGGAACACCCGCATGACCGCACTGATCGCCGGCTCCCGCCGCGGGGCCGCTCCCTTCGACGTCCTCCGCCTGCACTTCTCGCAGCGCGCGTTGCTGCTGCGGACCCCGCCCGGGATCATGCTCGTGGTGTTCGCACTCACCGTGATCATCGCGATCATCTTCTGGCGGGCCGGTTCCGTTCCCGGAAGCGCCGAGTGGGTGCAGAACAGCCGGAACAACGCCGCGGTGTTCTGGGCGCTTCCCGGCTTCCTGGGATGGTTGGGTGTCCAGACCGTCTCGCTGACGTTCCCGCTCGCGCTGTCGTTGGGCTGCACGCGCCGGAGCTTCGTCGCCGGCACCGTGATCACTCACGTCGCACTCTCGCTCTACGTCACCGCGATGCTGCTCGTCCTCCTGGCCATCGAACTGGCCACGGGGCACTGGTTCTTCGACATCTATATGACGGACGTGACCATTCTGGGGTCGGGAAATCCCTTCCAGCTCGCCCTGACCACCTTCCTCAGCACCCTGTTCGTCCTGTCGATCGGCGGGGCTTTCGCTGCCGCGTGGGTGCGATTCGGGGCGCTGGGCCCGACGGCGCTCGGCGTGGTGCTCGTCCTCGCCCTCGGTATCGTCGCGATCCTCCTGGTCCCGCTGGCCTCCGCGTTTCAGCCGTGGTGGCTCGTCGTGGCCTCCACGACCATGATCGTCATGTCGATCGTGGGGCAGTACGTCCTGCTGCGCCGCGCATCGGTGCGGTGATCCTCGCCCGCCGCTGCGCGTCCTCGGCCCCGAGGTGTCCGAAGAGGGGTGCCTGAGGGCACCCCTCTCTCGCGTCACCGTCCGTGACGATCGGCCGCTGATCGCGGGGGCGCCGACGAGACGTCGAGCCGGTCCAGGCCTCGCAGCGACGTCCAGATCAGCTCCTCGCCCTTCGCGGCGTGCTGCGACGCGCGCACGGCACGCTCGTCGGCCCACGAGTTCAGCACGTGGCCGCTGTGTCCACGCACGTGTTCCAGCACGACATCCGGGAGCCCCGCCGCCCGGCGCGCGTCGCGCGCCGCAATGAGCGCTTCGAGGATGCCGCGGTTGGCCACAGGCTTCTTCGCCGAGGTCACCCAGCCGCGTCGGCGATGGCCGTCCATCCACGACGAGTACGTATCGATGGCGTACTTCGAGTCCGCCTGCACCACGAGGTCGCGCACCTCGGCATGATCGGTGATGGCGTGCAAGAGTCCGAGCAGTTCGCCGATGTTGTTCGTGCCCTCGGGGACGGACCCCGCGGCCCAGTGCCCGTCCTCTCCCACCCAGGCCCACCCCGCGGGTCCGGGGTTGCCCTTGCACGCGCCGTCGGTGGCGACGATGTAACGATCGGGGGAAGACTCGGCGGTGCTCATCTCTCTAGTCTCGCCGACGCCGGCCGGATGAAGTCATGAGCGTCGAAGGGCGGTATTGCGTGCCGGTCGTCGCAGCGACGTCGACGGGCGTGGGACAGTCTCTCCATGTCCGAGCCCCGCTCACGTCTGTCGACCGCTGCGCGCGTCGCGATCGCCGCGGCCGCCGTGATCATCGCCGGTGCCGTCGGCTTCCTCATCTGGTTCTTGAACATTCCCCAGGACCCCAACGAGGAGGCCACGCAGAGGCTGCAGCAATGGCAGCAGCTCTTCGAGCAGTACCGGGAGACGAACGGCGCACTGCCCGATCTCCCGGACGGTGGATACTGCCTCGGCACCGGATTCCCCACGGGAAGCGGAGGCACGGCCAACTGCCGCGATTACGACGCGAGCAACTACTACACCGAACAGGGCAGCGTCGAGCTCATGGAGGCGCTCGCTTCCGTCGGCTCCCTCCCCACGGGTGTGTCCGCAGCCGTCAACGGGACGATCGGCCCCTACGTGGAGTACCGCGGCGACGAGGTCGTACTGCTCACGGCGCAAGAGAGCGGCTGCGTCGCACCCGCCACCGACGTGTGGAACGACGGAGCCACCCTCTTCATCTGCGCTATCTCGCTCGCTCGCTGACGCGATGGGTCACCCCTCGCTGCTGTCAGCCTTCTTCGCGCCCGCCTCGAGCACATCGCCCGCGGGGAGCTCCTGGTGTCCACCGAACTGCAACCGCATGGCTGACAGCACCTGGTTGGCGAAGTGGTCCTCGCCCCGTGAGGCGAATCGTTCGAACAGCGACGAGGCCAGGACGGGCACCGGCACGCCCATGTCGACGGCGGCCTTGACCGTCCATCGGCCCTCACCCGAATCCGATACACGACCGGCCAGGCCGTCGAGCGTCGGATTCTGCGCGAGAGCGGCGGCGGTGAGGTCGAGCAACCACGAGGAGATCACCGATCCGCGCCGCCACAGCTCGGCGACCTTCGCGGTGTCGATGTCGAACTGGTAGTACTCCGGCTCCTCCAGCGGCGCGACCTCGGCGGAGTGCTCCCCCTGACGCATCCCCGCGTCGGCGTTGTTCAGGACGTTGAGCCCCTCGGCGAGCGCCGCCATGATGCCGTACTCGATGCCGTTGTGCACCATCTTCACGAAGTGCCCGGCACCCGAGGGACCGCAGTGCAGGTAGCCGCGCTCCTCCGGCGTGTAGTCGCCCGTGCGGCCGGGTGTGCGTTCGACCTCACCCGGGCCGGGAGCGATCGTACGCAGGACGGGTTCCAGGTGCGCGACGGCCTCGTCGTGGCCGCCCACCATGAGGCAGTAGCCGCGTTCGAGACCGAAGACACCGCCGCTGGTGCCGATGTCGACATAGTGGATGCCAGTGTCCTGAAGCTTCGCTGCCCGCCGCACGTCGTCGCGATAGTTGGAGTTGCCGCCGTCGATGATGATGTCACCGGCGTCCAGCACCTGAGCGACCTCGTCGACGACACCGCCGGTGAGCCCCGCGGGGATCATGAGCCAGACCGCGCGCGGCTTCTCCAGCTTGGCGGCGAGGTCGGCGATGCTCGAAGCGCCGACGGCGCCCTCCGCGACCAGGGCCGAAACGGCATCCTGATTGACGTCGTAGACGACGCAGTCGTGGCCGTCCTTCATGAGTCTGCGGACGATGTTGGCGCCCATCCGCCCGAGTCCGACCATGGCGAGTTGCATCCGTACCCCGTTCGTCGTGGATCACCGCCGCGATCGACGGCTCTCACGCGAGTCTAGGAGCGTGGCGAGACGTCGCGGCCGGGTCAGCCCTGGAAGTCGTCGGGGTCGACGTCGTCGAGGAACTTCCGGAACTCCTCGACCCGGTCGTCGTCGCCCCTCGTGTCGAACTCGACCGCCCCTTCGGGCACGCCCGCCTCGGCCAGCACCGCCTCGGCGACCGCAATCGGCGCGTCGGTGCGGGCGGCGAGAGCGATGGCATCCGAGGGGCGCGCGTCGACGACGAACGGTCCCCGCGGCGTACGCACGTGGATCTCGGCGTAGAACGTGCCCTCGACCAACCGAGTCACCTCGACCCGGTCGACGGATGCCGAGAGGCCCTGGAGCATGACGACCATCAGGTCGTGCGAAAGCGGGCGTGGGGCGGCCGCGCCCTCGATCGCGACGAGGATCGACATCGCCTCCTGCGGGCCGATCCATATCGGGAGGACCACGGCATCTTCCCGCTCGGCGCCCGACAGCGGGGCCAGCAGGATGACGTGCTGTTGGGCGGAGTCGAGAGCCACGCCGAGCACGCGTACCGGGACCATGACGCCATGTTAGGGGCCGCAACCGAACGGATGAGCAGACGGGTGAATCACTGGGCGGCCCGGCTACTTCCTTCGCGGACCCGCGCGGCACACATCACTGGCTCACAGGTGTGCCTCATGTCTCCAAAAGCTTCGCTGCTACCTCTGGTTTTCGACCAGGAGGTACTCATGTCATTCCACCGCAACACTTTCGCCGTCCCCGCCGCCCTCGGTATCGTGCTGATTCTCGCCGGGTGCACGGCGTCATCCCCAGCAGACGACAGCACCGCAACAGGACAATCGCCCCTCACGCCCTACCTTTCTGCGCTCTTCGGCGCCGCCAGCGATCCCAACGCGGACAGTGCCGCGCTCCTGGAGCAAGAGAAGAAGCGGCAAGGAGTGATCGCCGAATGCATGAAAGAGCAGGGCTTCGATTACGTACCATACGTCGACGCCACGGCGTACAGCACCGTGTCCGCGGATGACTGGAAGCCCGACGACCGCTCGTGGGTCGCGCAGAACGGGTACGGGATGCTCCGATCATTCGAGCAGACCCCCGAGACGTCAGAACCAGACCCCAACACCAAGCACCTGGAATCGCTTCCCGAATCGCAGCAGCGCGCCTGGAATCGAGCACTGCTGGGCGACTACGCCGGAGAAGAGGCCCCGCAGGAGTGGATTCCCGCGAGGGCCGGATGCTCCGGCAAGGCCGACCAACAGACCTCCGCAGACTCGGACGAGTTCGCCGACCTCCGGCAGGCCCTGGGCACGCTCCAGGAGAAGGTCACGTCGTCGCCGGAGATCGCGCGGGCGGATAGTGAGTGGGCGGCCTGCATGACGACGGCCGGATACAGCTTCACGAACCCGCAGGGCGCCATCACGAGCCTCAGTCAGCAGTGGATGGAGCTGCTGGGAGACGGGAGCACACAGCCCGACGCCTCCGCGAAGGAGAAGTTCAAGACGGAGGAGATCGAGACGGCACTGGCTGATCTGGACTGCCGCACGAAGACCGGCTACGACGAGCGGGTTGAGAAGGTTCAGTGGGCGGCCGAGGAGAAGTTCGTCGCCGACCACAGGTCGGAGCTCGATAAGGCCAAAGCGGCGGCCGAGCAGGGTAACTCGTGACGGGCGTGCGCACTCGGGTGGGCCATATGGTCGCGCCGGTCCGGGCGATCATCCGCCGCAACCGCCCGCTGTGGATCGTGTCCGCGGTCGCAGTGGCGTCGCTGGTGACCGGTCTCGTGGTGGGACGCTTCGTCGTGTCACCGACGGACGCCGCTGCTCTGGGGTCTCCCCCCGCGCCCGGCTACGTGACCGCCCCGGTGGAGTATGGGCCGCTCAGCAACGAGGTCACGATGCGAGCCGACTTCGGTTACGCCGATCCAGTCGACGTGAAGATCGATACGACCGACCTGCCCGGCCAACCCATCGTGACCGGACGGGTGCCGGAGGTCGGTACCCAGCTGAACCCGCTCTCCGTCGCTCTGGAAGTCGCGGGACGCCCCGTCATTGTGCTGCCCGGGGACCTTCCCGCGTACCGTTCGCTCCGCTTCGGCGTCTCCGGACCGGACGTGTCTCAGTTCAAGTCCGCGATGCGCTCCATCGGGTTGGACGCCGGCGACCCAGAGAACGCGGTCTTCGATGAGCAGGCCGCTTCAGCAGTGAAGGCACTGTACGCGCAGGCGGGCTACCCGGCTCCGGCAGTCTCTGAGGATGCCGAGGCGGCGGTTCGTTCGTCTCGGTCCGCCGTCGCCAGCGCCGAACGGGCCGTCGCAACCGCCTCGTCCGCTTACGACAAGGCGAGAGCCGGAGCGACGGCCGCGGAGAAGCAAGAGGCGGACAACGCTGTGGCGAGTGCACAACGGGCCCTGGATGCCGCTGTGGCCAGCGGCGAAACCGAGGCGCGCGTGGCCGATTTGCGGGACGCGCTCGCGTTGGCCAAAACCAAGCGCGCGCAGCTGGATGTCGCACCGGACGCGTCCTCCGCTCAGACGGACCTTCGTAGCGCCCAGGAGCAGCTCGATCAGGCACGCGAAGATCTCGCGCGGGCACAGGAGCGAGCACTCCCGTACCTCCCCGCCGGGGAGGTGCTCTACCTCTCGGCCCTTCCCCGTCGCGTCGACTCGGTGGAGGCCCAGCGCGGAGCGGAACTCAAGGGCACGGCGATGACCGTGTCCGGTGCCGCGCTCTCGCTTTCCGGATCGGTTCCCGAGTCCGATGCCCGGCTCGTGAAGAAAGATGGCAAGGCAGTCGTCGACCTTCCCGACGGTTCGACGCTCGACGCCACGGTCACCAGCGTCACTCCTGGTCAGAAAGCGGGTGATCGATGGACGGTGACCCTCGCGCCGGCGGCCGTCACCGACCAGCAGCTGACGGAACTGCGCGGGCAGAATCTCCGTGTTCGCATCCCCGTCGCCGCCACCGATGGCGACGTCCTCCACGTCCCTCTCGCCGCCCTCACCGCGGGGCCCGGGGGCGAGGATCGGGTCGAGGTCGTCACCGGCGACCCCCGGGACGGACAGTCCGCATCGACGCGCCGCGTCGTGGTCGAGACGGGGCTGTCCGCCTCGGGAGCAGTAGAAGTACGTCCCGTCGATGGAGAGCTGTCCAAGGGCGACCTCGTGGTGGTGGGACGATGATCGCCCCGCTTCTCGAGTTACAGGAGGTGACGCGTTCCTTCCCGGGGCCGCCGGAAGTGCGGGCGCTGCGGGGAGTCGACCTCACGATCCACGAAGGCGACTACCTTGCCATCGTCGGTCCTAGTGGCTCAGGGAAATCCACGATGCTCAACATCCTGGGACTGCTCGACCGGCCCACCAGTGGCGAGTACCTGCTCGGGGGCGAACCGACCACGACGCTCGATGACGACGCACGCACGGCCCTGCGGGCTCGACAACTGGGATTCGTCTTCCAGGCGTTCCACTTGCTTCCGCGGCGATCGGTGGAGGAGAACGTCATGCTGCCTCTGATCTACAGCGACGCCCCCCGGGGCGACCGAGAATCGCGCGCGAGAGAAGCCCTCGAACGAGTGGGGCTGGGCCACCGCCTGGGCTTCAGGCCGGACGTCCTTTCGGGCGGCGAGCGCCAGCGTGTCGCGGTCGCGCGCGCTCTGGTGACGAGGCCGCGCCTGGTCCTCGCCGACGAGCCCACGGGGAACCTCGACGGAAGGACGACAGAGGAGATCATGACCCTTTTCGAAGCGCTGCATGAGGGAGGCATGACGCTGGTGATCATCACCCACGACACCACCGTGGCGAAGCGCGCCGACCGAGTGATTCGCATCAGCGACGGCCGCATGAGCGAGAGATCGTGAAGCGCCGCGTGCGAGCGAATCGCTTCGGTTGGAACGACCTCCTTGCCGAGGCGACGAGCGACATCGGTGTACGTCCGGGGCGCCTCGTGGCCACGATCGCCGGGGCCACGCTGGGCGTAGCCGCGCTCGTCGCCACGATCGGGCTGGCAGGGACCGCGTCGGCTCAGATCGAGCGTCAGTTCGACGCCGTCGCTTCGACACAGGTCGTCGCCTCGCCGGCCACCGCGAAGGACAAGGATGGCAAATCCGTCGCCACCGCCGCACTCCCCGAGGACGCCGCTGCGCGGGTCGCACGGCTGGCGGGAGTGGAGGCCTCCGCGACACTCAGCCCTCTGGATCTGCGCGGCGGGACGGTTTCCGCCGTGTCGATCACGGATCCTTCCGCGGCGGCCGCTGTGCCCCCGACGATCTACGCGACCTCCGAGGGCCTGCTCAGCACAGCCGGTGGGCACGTCGTCACGGGACGTTTCTTCGATGCCGGCCATGACCGCCGCGGCGATCGCGTGGCGGTTCTCGGGTCGGAGACCGCCATGGCGCTGGGTATCACGCGAGTGGACTCACAGCCGTCGGTCTTCCTCGATGGGCGCGCCTACGCCGTGATCGGAATCATCAGCGGGACCGAGGCCATCGGCGATCTCGTCAATGCTCTCGTCATCCCCGACGGCGCGGCGCGACGGGATTTCGGTCTGCGCTCGCCAGCAACCGTGCGGGCGAAGATCGTCGTCGGCGCCGGGCCGCAATTGCGACAGCAGATCGCGCTCGCGCTGTTCCCCGACCAGCCCGACGATGTCACCGTCGGCGCGCCCCCCGCGTCCTCGACCGTGAGCTCAGGAGTTCAGAACGACCTCACGACCATCTTCGCCGCCGTCGGCCTCGTCGTCCTTCTCGTGGGCGGGCTGGGCATCGCGAACGTGACCATGCTCTCGGTGACCGAACGGACGAGCGAGATCGGCTTGCGACGCGCCCTCGGAGCCACGCGGCGTCAGGTCGCCGCTCAGTTCGTCGTGGAGTCGGTCGTCGTCGGCGGCCTCGGCGGCCTGATCGGCGCCGCACTAGGCGTCTTCACCGTCGTCGGGGTGGCGGTGGTGCAGAACTGGACGCCGGTGCTCGATCCGTTCATCGCCATCGGTGGCGCGCTGCTGGGCGCCCTCGTAGGTCTGATCGCCGGGGGTCTGCCGGCCCGCCGTGCGGCACGCGTCGAGCCCGTCGTGGCTCTGCGAGGATCATGAGGTCACCAGCCGAAGGTGTTGAACCACTCCCGCCGTCGATCGGCATCGGCTCGGGTGGGGTCGCCCCGCCACGTGTCGTGCGGCCTCAACGTCCCGTCGTCCTGCAACGGCACGAAGGCCCAGCAGGTGGGACAGAGGGATCGACCACCCGGGAATCCGTCGTCCAGGCGGGGAGCCGGTTCGGCCGGAGACCCCCCGGCGGGGCACTCGGGCGGGTCGGCCTGGAGGTCGTTCCACAGGAGCGCGCCGCCACGACGGTGATGGAGGCCGCGATGGCCCTTCTCACGCGTGCAGATCTCTCCTCTTCGGCGGCTCAGGCACAACCTTCGAGCCGCGCCCGGCAGGCGAGCCAGCGTCTGCGTCATCTTCTGATTCTCGTCGCTGCGATCGCACCGGGGGCAGATGCGCGATGCGAATGGGACGGTGGGGTCCGGTGGGGAAGGGATCGGCGGTCATCGTCGACCACCACCGGCGAGTCGGTAAAGCATGTCGACCTCCTGGTGATTCGACACTCCGTCAGCCCTCCCGCGACGCCGAGGGGGTTGACTCCGCGAACGGGCGTGCTACCCGGCGCCGTCAGCTCCCGGCGCGGCGCAGAACCGTGTCGACGGCGGCATGGAACGTCAGGTGTTGCGCGACCTCGACGGCGCGGTCGTAACGCGTTCCCCCCAGAGCCACGAAAACGGCCCCGACCACCTCGACGTACCCCACGATGAGCCCGTCCCGTGCGACCTCGTACAGGTCCAGGTCGATCCGCGTCCAGGGGATCTCCGTGGTGGTGTCGAAGCGACCCGGACGGCGAAGGGGCATGTCCATGACCATGAGAGAACTCCTTGTTGATATCCGGGGTACTCTCAGGGTGCGCCGCGCGTCGGCGTGTCGTTTCGGGGTTGACGAATCGTGGATCTCGGGATACGGCCGCTCAGCCGGCGGCTCGCACCGGCCGGCCGCGGCGAGGACGTTCCGTCGAGAGGCCGAACGGGGTGGCATCGGCGGCCAGCCTCTCGACCTCGTCGAGGAAGCGGAGGTCGGCGTCCAGCCGCGCGCGGCGGGCGGCGAGGACGACCGCGCGCGCGACGGCATCCATCTGCTCGTCGTCGTCCGCCCTCGTTTCGGCCAGGGCCTCGCGAACCGCGGCCCGCTGGACGGCGATCATGCGCGCGACGTCCGCCCCGGGCAGAGTGAGCGCCAAGGCGATGCGCAGAGCGACCTCATCCCGCCGATCAGCGACCGATGCCTCGCCGAGCCACGCGCGGGCTTCCGCGCGACCCGCGGCGGTGGCCCCCCACAGCACGCGACCCTCTTCATCCACGCCCCGGTGCTCCACGAGACCGTCACGCTGAAGTCTCTCGAGGGTGGTGTACACCTGCCCGACATTGACCGCCGCACCCGTGCGGCGCAGGTACTCGGCGCGCAGTTGCGAGCCGTAGCAGTCGCCGCGATCGAGGATCGCTAGCAGGCTTTGGCGTACGGACATAGGGCCCTCCGACCCGTGAACAAATGGCTTTCCGAGTATATGGTTCGATGCCGAGTGATCGCTCTCCGCCGCACCACGACGCGGGAGTAGCCTGTGGTCAGACCACAGAGAAGGTCGTCGATCGGAGGCATCCCGTGGAGTGGCTCGACCCCCTCATCCTCGCTCGGTGGCAGTTCGGCCTGACCACCCTGTACCACTTCCTGTTCGTGCCCCTGACGCTCGGCATGTCGTTGGTCGTGGCCATCTTCCAGACCGTCTGGTACCGCACGGGCGACGTGAAGTGGCTGCACCTGACGCGCTTCTTCGGGAAGATCTTCCTGATCAACTTCGCGATGGGCGTCGTGACCGGCATCGTCCAGGAATTCCAGTTCGGCATGAACTGGTCGGCCTACTCGCGTTTCGTCGGTGACGTGTTCGGCGCTCCCCTGGCGTTCGAGGGGCTGTTGGCATTCTTCCTGGAAGCCACATTCATCGGGCTGTGGATCTTCGGTTGGGACAAGCTCCCCCGCCTCGCCCACCTCGCGAGCATCTGGATGGCCACGCTCGGGGCGACCTTCTCGGCGTACTTCATCATCGCCGCGAACGCGTTCATGCAGAACCCGGTCGGCTACCAGATGGCGGCCGACGGCAGCCGCGCCGAACTCGTCGACTTCTGGGCCATGCTCACCAACCCCGTCGCCCTCGCCGCGTTCCCCCACACGATCTTCTCGGGCTGGATGTTCGCCGCGATGGTCGTGGTCGCCGTGTCCGCGTGGCACCTCGCCCGCGGACGCAACGTCGAGATGATGCGCAAGCCGCTGCGCTTCGGCCTGTGGTCTGCGGTGGTCTCGTTCGTCCTCGTCGCGATCGCCGGTGACCAGCTCAGCCTCGTCATGGTCGCCACGCAGCCGATGAAGATGGCCGCCGCCGAAGCGACCTTCAACACCGTCTGCGGGGCGGATGCCTCGTTCTCGATCTTCACGCTCGGCACCCCGGACGGCACGAGCGAGCTGTTCTCCATCCGCGTGCCGTTCCTTCTCAGCATCCTGTCGACGCACTCGCTCGACGGCTGCGTCGAAGGCATCAACGACCTCAACACGATGTACGCGCAGGAGATGTTTCCCCAGTTCGCCGACCAGGTCGACGGCAACTTCGCCCCCGTGCTGTGGGTCACCTACTGGTCGTTCCGGTGGATGATCGCGCTCGGCGGCCTCGCCGCCCTCATCAGCGTCGTGGGCCTGTGGGTCACCCGCAAGAAGGCGACGCGCCCCGTGGCTCCCTGGATGTGGCGCGTGGCGATCTGGGCCGCTCCCCTGCCGCTGCTGGGCAGCCTGGTCGGCTGGGTCTTCACCGAGATGGGCCGACAGCCGTGGATCGTCTTCGGCCTCATGCTCACCGAGGACGGTGTCTCGCCCAGCGTGCCCGGCTGGAGCGTCTTGATCTCGCTCATCGCCTTCACCGCGATCTACGCCACCCTGGCCGTGGTCGAGTTCGGGCTGATCAAGAAGCACGCGCAGAAGGGGCCGGACCCGCTGCCCGACCCAGACGCGCCGCGCGAGCCCGACACCATCGAGAACACCCCGACGACCGTCTACTAGGAGCACAGTCATGGACCTCGCATATCTCTGGTTCTGGATCGTCGGATTCCTCTTCATCGGGTACTTCGTCCTCGACGGGTTCGACTTCGGCGTGGGCATGTCGCTGCCGTTCCTCGGCAAGGACGACATCGCCCGCCGTCAGATCATCAACACGATCGGCCCCGTGTGGGACCTCAACGAGACGTGGGTGATCGTCGCCGGCGCCGCGCTGTTCGCCTCGTTCCCCGAGTGGTACGCCACGCTCTTCAGCGGGTTCTACCTGCCGCTGCTCCTCATCCTGCTCGCGCTGATCGCCCGGGGAGTGTCGTTCGAGTACCGCCATCAGCGGGAGTCGTTGAAGTGGAAGCGCGGCTTCGACCGCATGATCGTCGTCGGGTCGGCCGTGCCCGCGCTGCTGTGGGGTGTCGCCTTCGCGAACATCGTGCAGGGAGTCCCCCTGGATGCCGACCACGAGTACGTCGGCACGCTCTTCACGCTCCTCAACCCCTACGGCCTGCTCGGCGGCGTCGTGACGCTCCTGCTGTTCTTCACCCACGGCGTCTACTTCGTCGCATTGAAGACCGACGGGCAGGTCCGCAGCGACGCCCGCGCGCTGGCGAAGACGTCCGGGCTGCTCACGATCGTGGCCGCCGCGGTGTTCCTCGCCTGGACGATCCTGCAGGCCGCGAACAACGAGGCTCCGCTGCTGCTGGGTGTGGTGGCGCTGTCCGGCATCGCCGCACTGACGCTCATCGGCTCGTGGGTGGCGAACCTCCGCGATCGCGAAGGCACCGCCTTCACCCTCGGCGCGGTCACCATCGTCACCGCCGTCGCGGCGCTGTTCTTCGCGCTGTTCCCCAACGTCATGCCGTCGACGCTGGAGGCCGGCTCGAGCCTCACCATCGAGAACGCCTCGAGCACCGACTACACCCTGACCATCATGAGCTGGGCGGCGTTGATCTTCCTGCCGGTCGTGCTCGCGTACCAGGGCTGGACGTACTGGGTGTTCCGCAAGCGCGTCACGCGCGCACGGATCGAGAAGGCCGCGCTGGTGGCGCATTGACCGACACGACACGGGTGCGCCCCGTCGACCCCCGACTGGTGCGGTACGCCACCGCCTCCCGCGGCTTCTTCGCGGTGAGTGCGGCGATCGTCCTCGCCCAGACGGGGGTCGTCGTCGGCTTCGCGTGGGCGCTCACCTCCGCTCTCGTGGGTGCGATCGATGGACGCCCCCTCGCAGAGCTCTCCGCAGCCATCGCCGCTGCGGCGGCGCTCGTGGTGCTGCGCGGTCTGCTCGTGGCGGCGTCCGAACGCGTCGCGGCTCGCGGCGCCGCCGCCGCCTCCCTGCAGCTGAGGGAACGGCTGCTGTCCGCCGTCGCCGCGCTCGGCCCCGGTTGGCTCGCGCGGCGCAACGCCGCCTCCCTATCGGTGACGGCCGGGCACGGCCTCGAGGCGCTCGACTCCTACTTCAGCCGCTACCTCCCGCAGCTGGTGGCGACCGCGGTGACGACGCCGATCCTGATCGGGGCGATCACCCTGGCCGATCCGCTGTCCGGGCTCATCGTCGTGCTGACCCTGCCACTCATCCCCGTGTTCATGGTGCTCATCGGACTCGCGACCCGCACCGTGCAGAAGAAGCAGTACGGCACACTCGGTCGCCTCGCGGCGCGTTTCGCCGACACCGTCGAGGGCCTGGGGACCCTCAAGGCCTTCGGACGCGAGCACCGCGCCGCCGACACGATCGAACGCGTCACCCGTGACTACAAGCGCGAGACGATGACGGTGCTGCGCGTGTCGTTCCTGTCGGGCTTCGCGCTGGAGTTCCTGGCATCCATCTCGGTCGCCATCATCGCCGTGACCATCGGGTTCCGGCTGCTCGCGGGAGACCTGAGCCTGCTCGTGGGGCTCTTCGTCCTGCTGCTCGCTCCCGAGGCGTACCTGCCCATCCGCCAGGTGGGCGTGCAGTTCCACGCCGCCGCCGAGGGCGTCGCCGCGACCGAGGAGATCTTCGACGCGCTGGATTCGGCGCGCACGGCCGAGCGGCCGCGGGCCGATGCGGGCGGTGCGGGCACGTCCCTCGAGCTCGACGATGTCCTCGTCGCGCGCGGGGCGCACCGGATGCCACGGATCTCGCTGTCGATCGGACCCGGTGACGTCGTGCTGCTGAGTGGTCCGAGCGGCGTCGGCAAGTCGAGCCTGGTCGCCGCGATCCTCGGCTACGCCGAACATGAGGGCGAAGTGCGCGTCGACGGCCGCCCGGTCGCGCACGCTCGCGAGGTCGTGGCGTGGGCGGGGCAGCGACCCGGCCTGGTGTCGGGCACCGTCGCCGAGAATATCGCTCTCGGCTCTCCCGCGGACGCCCGCGAGATCGCACAGGCATTGGCCGACGCCGGTGCCGCCGACCTCGACCCCGCCACGCCGCTCGGCGCGGGGGGCGCAGGCTTGTCCGGCGGGCAGGCGCAACGCGTCGCGGTCGCGCGTGCCCTGTACCGTTCACGCGTCGCGGGCGCCCGCATCCTCGTCCTCGACGAGCCCTCGAGCGCCCTGGATGCCGCAACCGAGGCTCACCTCTGGCGCACCCTGCGCGCCGAGGCCGACGGCGGTGCGGGCGTGCTCCTGGTGTCGCACCGGCTCTCCGCCCGCGAGATCGCCGACCGGGTCGTCGAGCTGGGAGCACGCGCGTGAACGCCCGGGTTCGCGGCATCCTGGCCTCCGCTATGCCGACGCGCCGGCGGTTCGCCCCCGCGGTGCTGTCGGGTTTCGGCACCGCGGCGAGCGCGGTGGCTCTGCTCGCGGCGAGCGCGTGGTTGATCGCACGCGCGGCCGAACAGCCCTTGGTGATGTATCTGTCCGCCGCGGTCGTGGGCGTGCGCGCCTTCGCGCTGTCGCGCGGCGTCTTCCGCTACCTCGAGCGACTCACCGGGCACGACGCCGCGCTCGAACGACTCGCGGTCGTGCGAGCCGACCTCGTGCGCGACCTGGTGCCCCTCGCGCCGGACGGTCTCGGTCGCGCGCGACGCGGTGGGTTGCTGTCGAGCGTCGTCGACGACGTCGAGGAGCTGCAGAACCTCCCGTTGCGCGTCGTTCTCCCGCTGTCCGTCGCCGGGATCACCTCGCTCGCGGCCGTCGCGTTCACGGCCCTGGTGTCGTGGCCGGCCGCGCTGACGCTCCTGGCGTGCCTGGCCGGGGCGTTCGCGGTGTCGGTGGCGGTCGGATGGGCGGCGGGGGCGCGGGCCGAACGTGCCATCGCACCGCTCCGCGGCGCAGTCGCCGATGCGGTCCACGACCTGCTGACCAACCTCGACGTGTTGACCGCCTACGGAGCGCTCGACGCGGCGAAAGAACGCGTTCGCTCCGCCGACCGAGCGCTTCGACGCGCGGTCGTGCGCCGCGGTGCCGCCCAGGGTCTCACCTCCGGCACGGTTTCCGTACTCGCCGGCCTCGCTTCCCTCTTCGCCCTCGTCGTGGCCGCCCCGGCCGTCACCGGTGGCACGCTCTCGGGGCCGGGCCTGGCCGTGGTGGTCCTGCTGCCGATGGCGGTCTTCGAGGTGTTCGGACCGGTGCCGCTGGCCTTGGCGTCGTGGCGCCAGGTGCGGGCGGCAGCCGAGCGCATCGCGGACGCGGTGCCCGCCGAGATTCCCGACGGTCTCCCCCGTCACGAGCCCGCCGCGCGGGGCGAGGCACCCTTGCTGGGGGCCGGTCTTGAGCTGCGCGACGTCGCCGCGCATTGGCCCGCGCGCAGCGACGCGGATGCCGACGACCCGGGGCGCATCGCTGACGTCACCCTGCGCGTCGGACCCGGCGAACGCGTCCTCGTCACCGGTCCGAGTGGCGCCGGCAAGACCACGCTCGCGCACGTCCTGGTCCGCTTCCTCGACTACGACGGCTCGTACACGATCGGCGGCGTCGAGGCGCGCTCCCTCGCGGGCGACGACCTGCGCCGCACCGTCGGCCTGGTCGAGCAGTCCCCGTATCTGTTCGACGAGTCGGTGCGCCAGAATCTGCTCTTCGCGCGTGACGACGCCACCGACGCCGACCTGCGCCGCGTCCTCGAGCGCGTCGGACTCGACACGTGGATCGGCGAGCGCGGGGGCCTGGACGCTCCCGTCGGCGACCGGGGCGCCCTCGTCTCGGGAGGCCAGGCCCAGCGCCTGGCCCTCGCGCGCGCCCTGCTGCGCGGATTCCCCGTGCTGGTGCTCGACGAGCCCACCGCGGGCGTGGACCCCGCGGCATCCGACGCCCTTCTGCGCGATCTGCTCGGCGCGGTCGACGACGCGCGTGCGGTCGTCCTGATCTCGCACGTCGAGGTGCCCGAGAACATCGTGGACCGGACCGTGCGCCTGGAAGAGGGCCGGGTCGTGGCGAGCTGAACCGGTCAGGATGCCGGGACGAACCGCACGCGATCGGGAGCGATCGAGAGCATCACGTCGTCATCGCGGCGAAGCCCGCTCGCGTCGACCGGCTCGACCTCGGCGGCTCCGCGCGAGGTGACGACCCGCACCCCCGACGGGGTCGGCTCCAGTCGTTCCACGCGCGCGGACCAGGCGTTGACCGCCGCCCCGCCGATGCGGACATCGGAGGCCCGGAACACCGCGGCCATCGGGCGCCCCTCGTTCGTGGCCAGCGAGCGGGAGGCGGCATCCGACGACTCCAGCCGCACCGCGTCGCTCGTCCAGCCGCCGCGCGCGGCACGACCGACGAGACGCTCCAGTCCGGCGATGCGCGCCGCGACATCGGTGGCCGGAGCGCGCAGCACGTCGGCCACCGCACCCCCCTGGGTGGCCCTGCCCTCTTCGATGATGAGCAGCCGGTCGGCGAGAGCGGCGGCGTCCACGGCGTCGTGCGTGACGGCGACCGCGGTGACGCCGCTCAGCGCCTCGCGCAGCATGGCCCGGATCTCGGCGGCGGTGACGGGGTCGAGGGCGACGAGGGGTTCGTCCAGCAGCACCGCACGCGGTCGGGCCGCGAGGGCGCGCGCGACCGCGACACGCTGCTGTTCCCCGCCGGAGAGGGTCGCCGGAGGACGCTCACCGGTCCCGGGCAGCCCGACGCGGGCGAGCCACTCCTCCGCCCGGTCCCGAGCGGTCCCACGGTCCACGCCGGCGGCGCGCGGACCGAAGGCCACGTTCTCGCGGACGGAGAGGTGCGGGAACAAGCGTGCGTCCTGGTCGAGGAGCACGATGCCCCGATGCATCGGGGCGGTACGCACGCGAGGAGCTGCGGCACGGTCCAGCACGCGGTCATCCAGCGACACCTCCCCCGCGTCGAGCGGCTGAAGCCCGGCGAGGACCTGGAGCAGCGTCGATTTCCCCGCGCCGCTGCGCCCCATGATCGCGAGCGTCTCACCGGGCGCCACGTCGAAGCCGACGTCGACGACGAAGGCGCGACGCCGCACGACGATGTGCGCCGAGAGCGCGGCGGTCACGACGCGCCCGCCGACGGGCGCCACCCGCGCACCAGCAGGAGGACGGCGATCGCCGTGACCAGCAGCAGCAGAGCGAGTGCCACCGCGGTGCCCTCGGCCACACCGCCGCCGTTGAACGCGGTGTAGATCGCCAGCGGCATCGTCTGCGTCACACCGGGACGATTGCCGGCGAACAGGGCGGTCGCGCCGAACTCGCCGATCGCCCGGGCGAAGCACAGGACGACTCCGGCAATGATCCCGGGGGCGGCGAGCGGCAGCGTCACGCGCCGCAGGATCGTGCCGCGGCTCGCACCGAGCGACGCGGCGGCGCGCTCGAAGTCCACCCCGGTGCTGCGCAGCGCCCCCTCGACGGCGAGCACGAGGAACGGCAGGGCGACGAAGACCTGGGCGAGCACGACGGCCATCGTGGTGAAGGGGAGCCCGAGGCCGCCCAGCCATCCGCTGCGGCCGAAGAGGTACAACAGCGCGACGCCGCCGACCATGGGCGGCAGCACGAGCGGCACGGTCACGAGCGCGCGCAACACCGCCGCAGTGCGACGGGAGCTGCGGGCGATGAGGAGGGCGAGCGGGATGCCGACACCGGCGCACACCGCGGTGGCCGCGGCCCCCGTGGCCACCGACAGCAGCAGCGCCGAGCGGGCGGCATCCGAGGTCACATCCGCCCACAGGGTGCCCCACTCGACGCGCCCGATGAGCGCCGCGAGGGGGATGAGGAGGAATGCCAAGCCCGCCAGCGCCGGCACCACGAGCCAGCGCGGAACGTACCCGCCCCCGGTCATGGGGCGCGGAATCCCGCGTCGGCGAGGATGCCCTGCCCCTGCGGCGACAGCACGAACGCGGTGAACGCCTCCGCACCCCCGGGGTTGGCGGCATCGCGGAGCGCGGAGATCGGGTAGCGGTTGACCACGCCCTCGGCCCCCTCCGGGACGATGACCTCGACATCGCCGCGACCGGCGGCGTCGGTGGCGTAGACCAGGCCTGCCTGTGCGTCGCCCGCCTCGACCTTCGCGAGCACCGCGGTGACGTTCTGCTCCTCGCTCACCGGCGTCACCGACACGTCGGCCTGCGCCAGGAGCGTCGCCGACGCCGACCCGCACGGGACCGCGGCCGCGCAGAGCACCGTCGTCACGCGGGCGAGATCGGTAAGGCCGGTGACGCCGCCCGGATTGCCCGCCGGGACCGCGATGACGAGAGTGTTCGCCGCGAAGATCCGGGCATCCACGGCGAGATCACCGATCCTGTGCATGGTGTCCTCGTCGGCGGATGCGAAGACGTCGGCCGGGGCGCCCTGGTCGATCTGGGTCGCCAGCGTGCTCGAGCCGTCGTATACGGAGACGACGTCCACCCCCGGGTGCGCGGCCTCGAACGCCGCGGCGATCTCGTCGAACGCTCTCTGCAGCGACGCCGCCGCGTACACCTGCACGACTCCGGTGGGCCCACTGCCCGCGGCGGGGGGCACCGCCGAAGCGCACGCCGTCATCGACAGCACGGCCGCGAGGGGCAGTGCGAGACGGGCGAGACGCATGGCGGGACCTTTCCGCGGGCACGGGGCCGCGGCATCCATTGTTCCGCATCCGCGGACCAGATGGGCGATCAGATCCGCTCGCGCGGCGTTTCCACGGTCACGACGGTGGCCTTCACGGATGCCACGGCGAGCGCGCCCGGGACGAGCGCGAGTTCGCGGGCCGCCTCGGCCGACATGAGCGACACGATCCGGTGCGGCCCGCACTGCAGGTCGACCTGGGCCATCACGCCGTCGATACGTACGCGCGTGACGATCCCGACGAAGCGGTTGCGCGCGCTGGAGACGGCACCGGTGGGGTCCTCGGGTTCGTCGGCGAGGGCGACGGCGCGGGCGGCGAGCGCCTCACCGGGAATCTCTACGGGCGTCGCGCCCGTCGTGGGAAGCAGACCCTGGTCGACCCAGCGGCGCACGGTGTCGTCGCTGACCCCGAGCAGGCGTGCGGCCTGCGCGATGCGGAAGGTGTGCGGCATGGCACGACGGTATCGCCGCCGACGCGACGGCGGCGACCCCCGGCCCGCCGCCACTCGCCTAGGCTCGTCGCATGGATGCCGTGCGCGAGACCGGGGCGCCCCGCGAGGGCGGGTTGCTCGACCGGTTCGGGCGCGTCGCCCGCGACCTGCGCGTCTCCGTCATCGACAAGTGCAACCTGCGCTGCACGTACTGCATGCCGGCCGAGGGGCTGCCCTGGATGCCGCAGCAGCAGCTCATGACCGGGGAGGAGATCGCGCGCATCGTGCGGGTCGCCGTGCGCCAGCTCGGCGCCGAGGAGCTGCGACTTACCGGTGGGGAACCGCTCGTCCGCAAGGACCTCGAGGACGTCATCGGCCGCATCCGCGCCGACCACCCCGACCTTCCGATCGCGATGACGACGAACGCGGTGGGGCTCGACCGTCGCGCGCAGGCCCTCAAGGATGCCGGCCTCACTCGATTGAACGCGTCACTGGACACGCTGCACCCCGAGACCTTCGCCGAGCTGACCCGCCGCCCGCACCTCGACAAGGTCCTCGCGGGGCTCGACGCCGCCCAGGCCGCGGGCCTCGGCCCCATCAAGATCAACGCGGTGCTGCTGCGCGGCATCAACGACACCGAGGTCGTGCCGCTCGTGGACTGGGCGGTGACCCACGGCTACGAGATGCGGTTCATCGAGGACATGCCGCTCGACGGCGACCGCTCGTGGACCGAGACGCAGGTCGTCCCCGCGCGCGAGATCCGCGGCGCCCTCGAGGACGTGTTCGACTTGTCGCCCGACCCGCGCGGGCGCGGCGCCGCCCCCGCCGAGCGGTGGGAGGTGCGGCGCCGCGGCCACCGCACGCTGGCGGGTCACGTCGGGATCATCTCCTCGGTGACCGAGCCGTTCTGCGCCGCGTGCACGCGCACGCGGGTCACCGCCGACGGCCGCATCCGTTCGTGCCTGTTCTCGCACGAGGAGACCGATCTGCTCACCGCGCTGCGCGACGGCGCGAGCGACGAGGGTCTCGCGCAGATCTGGCGGGATGCCATGTGGCGAAAGCCCCGCGCGCACGGTTCCGACCGCGTCGGGCTCGCGCGCGCCGACTTCGTCCAGCCCGAGCGCACGATGAGCGCGATCGGCGGATGAAGCCGCTCGTCGACCCGGTGGTGTCCCTCGCCCCCGAAGAACTCGTCCGCACCGCACGGCACGCCGTGCTCGCCGGCATCGGCGAGGAAGGCCAGCGGCGCCTCGCCGCCGCGCGCGTCGCGGTGGTGGGGGCGGGGGGTCTGGGCTCGCCCGTGCTGCTGGCCCTCGCCGCCGCCGGCGTCGGCGAACTCACCGTGATCGACGACGACATCGTGGAGCGCACGAACCTGCAGCGGCAGCTGATGCACCGCGTCGACGACATCGGCGTCCCGAAGACGGCCTCGGCGGCGCGCGCGATCCGCGACCTCTCGCCCCTCACTCGCGTGCGCGAGGAAACAGTGCGCCTGACCGCCGACAATGCGCGGCCGCTCCTCGCCGACGCGCACGTCGTGATCGACGGCAGCGACACCTTCGACACGCGCAGCGCCGTGGCATCCGCCACCGACGCCCTCGGGATGCCGCTGGTGTGGGGCGCGGTGCAGGAGTGGTCGGCGCAGGCGACGGTGTTCTGGTCACGTCCGCCCGAGGGGCACGCCCCCGTGACCCTGTCGGACGTGTTCCCTGCGGACTCCGTCGGCGAACCCCCCACGTGCGCGCAGGTCGGCGTGCTCGGTTCGCTGTGCGTGCAGGTGGGCGGCATGCTCGCGACCGAGGCGATCAAGCTGGTCACGGGCGCCGGGGAGCCGCTCCTCGGCCGCATGGCCGTCATCGACGCCCTGCGCGCCCGCCAGGACATCGTCCCGCTCACCGGAAGGACCCCGCGTGCCTGATCTCCGCACCGCCGAGGAGCAACGCGCCCGCGTGCTCGAAGCCGTCACCGTGCTGCCCGTCGAGACGGTCGGTCTCGTGGAGGCCGCGGGCCGTACGCTCGCGGCGGATGTACGCGCCCGCCACGACCTCCCGGGAGACGACAATTCGTCGATGGACGGCTTCGCCGTGCGCTTCGCCGACGTCGAGGGCGCGGATACCGGAACCCCGGTGGTCCTCCGGGTCGTGGCCGACCTCCCGGCGGGTTCCGCCGATGACCCCGCGTTCGGCCCGGGCGAGGCCGTGCGCATCATGACGGGAGCGCCGATCCCGACGGGCGCCGACGCCGTCGTCCCGTTCGAGGACACCGCCGGAGGTCTCGCCGATTCCCTCGGCCTCATCGAGGTGCGTCACGCGCCGGCCGCCGCGGGGGCGTTCATCCGACGCCGCGGCGGCGACGTCCGCGCGGGCGAGGTCGTGCTCACCGCGGGAGAGCGGCTCGGTCCCTTCGCACGGGCCGCTGCGGCGGCGGCGGGCGTCGACCGGGTCGAGGTGCGTCGCCGTCCGCGCGTCGCGGTCGTGTCCACCGGGAGCGAGCTGGTGCCGCCCGGCGTCGCACCGGGCCGCGGTCAGACGCCCGACTCGAACGCGACGCTGCTGGCCTCGCTCGTCGCCGATGCCGACGCCGACGTCGTGCTCGTGGCGCACGTGACCGACGAGGCCGGAGCAATCGACGACGTGCTCGCACACGCGGCCGAGGTCGACGTCGTGGTCTTCAGCGGCGGCGTCAGCGCCGGAGCGTACGAACCGGTGCGCCAGGCACTGTCCGACCGCATAGCGTTCGAGAAGGTCGCGATGCAGCCGGGGAAGCCGCAGGCCTTCGGTCGACTCGACGACGGCCGGCTCGTCTTCGGGCTTCCCGGAAACCCCGTGAGCGTGGCCGTATCGTTCGAGGTGTTCGTGCGTCCCGCGCTGCTCCGCCTGCAGGGACGCGCGGTGATCGACCGCCGCAGGGCCCGGCTCACGGCATCCGAGACCTGGACGACACCCCCCGGTCGCCGCCAGTACCTCCCCGCCGTCGTCGACCTCGTCGCCGGCACCGTGCGCCCCGCCACCCCGGGAGGGTCCGGGTCCCACCTCGCCGCGTCGCTGGCGCGAGCCGAGGCGTTCGCGATCGTCCCCGCCGAGGTGGCCTCCGTCGCCGTCGGCGACCCCGTCGATGTCATGCTGATGCCATGACCTTCACCCATCTGGATGCCGCGGGCCACGCCCGCATGGTCGACGTCACCGCCAAGCAGCCCACCGTGCGCACCGCGACGGCGCGCGGCTTCGTCCGCTGCAGCCCCGAGGTGGTCGCAGCTCTCCGCGACGGCACCGCCCCCAAGGGCGATGTCCTGGCGGTGGCACGGATCTCCGGCATCCAGGCGGCGAAGTCCACGCCCGCGCTCCTCCCCCTCGCGCACGTCATCGGCGTGCACCGGGCCTCGGTCGACCTCGCGATCGTGGACGACGGCGTCGAGATCGAGGCCACCGTCGGCACCGCCGACCGCACCGGCGTCGAGATGGAGGCCCTGACCAGCGTGTCGGTGGCTGCCCTCGCGATCGTCGACATGGTGAAGGGCCTGGACAAGGGCACGTCCATCGAGAACGTGCGGATCGTGTCCAAGACGGGCGGCAAGTCCGGCGACTGGCACCGCCCGGGAGAGACCGCGTGAGCGTCCGGGTGCGCTACTTCGCCGCCGCGGCCGAGGCAGCGGGAACGGATGCCGAAGACCGCCACGAGCCGGGACTCGAGGCGCTGCGCGCGGCCGTCGTCGCCGACCACCCCGAGCTCGGCGGCATCCTGAATCGCTGCGCCGTCCTCGTCGACGGCGAGCGCCGCGACGACGACGCGCCCCTCGAGGGGGTCACGCACGTGGACGTGCTGCCCCCGTTTGCCGGCGGCTGAGCCTCACCCCACCCCTTCCGCGCGTCGCGCTGTCCCGCCGTCCCGCCGTCCCGCCGCCGCGCCGTCCCGCCGTCCCGCCGTCGGCCCTCACGCATAAACGCTTTCCACGCGCAGAAACGCGTGCACAGCGCGTTTATGCTCGCCGAACGCGTTTATGCGTGCTCGGATGCCAAGCGCTAGCCTCCGAGGCCCTTCCAGGCCGTGGTGCCGTCTGCCTCCACCTGACGCTTCCACACGGGCAGATCGGTCTTGATCGTCTCGATGACGGTGCGGCACACCTCGAATGCCGCGGCCCGGTGACCCGAAGCCACCGCGATGACGACCGCCGCCTCCCCCACGCCTAGGCGCCCCACACGGTGGCTCACCGCCACGATCGCATCGGTGCCCGCGGCAGCGTGCTCGGCGATGCGGTGGAGCGCGGCGGGCGCGTCGGGATGTGCGCTGTACTCCAGCGCGACGACGGCATCCGTGGCATCCGGGTCGGTGTTGCGAACGCGCCCGACGAACGTCGTGACCGCTCCTGAGGCGTCGTCTTCCACCGCACGCAGGTGCGCGTCGAGGTCGAGCGGTTCCTCGGACAGGCGGGCGATACGGACGGCGCTCATGCGTGGTCTCCTCCGGCGAGCTGATCGAGGACGTGCGGGGCCAGCTCGGCGATCACGGCGATTCCGGATGCCACGGCACGCGTGGATCCGGGAAGGTTCACGACGAGGGTCGCGGGGTCGGCGATGCCGGCGAGTCCGCGCGAGAGGACCGCGAGCGGCGTGTCGTCGAGTCCGCGGCGGCGGAGCTCCTCGGCGATCCCCGGGATCTGACGGTCGAGCACCGTCACGGTGCCCTCGGGCGTGCGGTCCGTGGGTGCGACACCGGTGCCGCCGGTCGTGACGACCAGACCCGCGCCCGCAGCGATCGCGGCGCGGAGAGCGCTCTCCACGCTGTCCGCACCATCGGGTACGACGACGGCGTCGGCGCACTCGAACCCCGCCTCGCGCAGGAGCGACACGGCGAGCGGACCGCCCCGGTCCTCGCGGAGCCCGGCGGCGGAGCGGTCGGAGACGGTGATCACGCGAGCGGTGTGCGGCACCGTCCCAGCCTAGGCGGGTGCGTCCGATGCGGCGGGGATCGTCTCCACCTCGGGCACCTCGGGGGCCATGCGCCCCGCCTTGGCCTTCGGCGCCAGGTCATCGCGCTGCACCGATTCGGCGGCGGCGGTGATGCGTCGTGCCATACCGCTGAAGATGAGTCCGTGGAACGGGAGGACGGCCAGCCAGTACAACCGCCCGGCGAGCCCCGTGGGGAAGAACAACGCCCGCTGGTCGAATCGCGCACCGTCGCCCTCGGGACTCGCGCGCAGCTCGAGCCACGCCCCACCAGGCACCTTCATCTCGGCACGCAGGCGCAGCAGACGGCCCGGCTCGATGGCCTCGACACGCCAGAAGTCCAGGGCGTCTCCGACCGTGACGACCGTACGGCTGCGCCGACCGCGCGCGAGGCCCACCCCGCCGACCAGACGGTCCATCCACCCCCGGATGGCCCAGAGCAGTGGTGACGAGTACCAGCCGTTCTCGCCGCCGATGCCTTCGATCACCGACCACAGTTGCGCGGGGCTCGCGCTCGTGCGCATCGTCCGCTCGTCGGTGTAGACCAGACGGCCCGCCCACTCGGGGTCGCTCGGCAGCGGGTCACTCGGCGCTCCCGAGACCTCGGAATCCTGCCAGCTGGTCTCGATGGCGTCGTCGTTCACCCGGCCGAGCGCTCGGCGCACGGCCTCACGGTAAGGCATCAGCCCGCCCTCGGGACGCGGGACGAGGTCGTCGATCGCACGGTCCTTCACGACGCAGTCGTTCTGCAGCGACTCCACCAGCGGACGGGCGATCGACTTCGGGATCGGGGTGACGAGATTGACCCAGTGCGAGGCCAGCCGCGGGGTGAGCACGGGGAGTGACGCGATCGCACGCTGGGGAAGCCCCGCCTCGAGGGCGTAGCCGTTCATCATCTGCCCGTAGCGCAGCACGTCGGGACCGCCGATGTCGACGGCGCGGTTGACGTTGGGGGCGACACGCGCGGCCCCGAGCAGATAGTGCAGCACGTCGCGCACGGCGATCGGCTGGATGTGATTGCGCACCCACTTGGGCGCGGGCATGTACGGCAGGACGTCGGTGAGGTGTCGCACCATCTCGAACGACGCCGAGCCCGATCCGATCACCACACCGGCCTGCAGCACGAGCGTCGGCACTCCGCTGGCGAGCAAGATCTCGCCCACCTCGACGCGCGATCGAAGATGCGCCGACAGCGGCGCGTCGTCGGGGTGGAGCCCGCCGAGGTAGATGATCCGAGACACGGACGCCCCTGCGGCGGCGTCGGCGACCGTTCGGGCCGCGCGACGATCGGTGTCCTCGAAGTCGCGCCCGCCGCCCATGGAGTGGATGAGGTAGTAGACCACGTCGACAGCCTCGACGGCACGGGCCACCGCCGCCTGATCGGTCGCGTCGCCCTCGATCGTCTCGACGTCATGGCCCCAGGGGAACGCTTCGACGCGCCGCGCGTCGCGGGCGAGCACGCGCACCCGATAGCCGGCCGACAGCAGGCGCGGCACCAGACGACCCCCGAGATAGCCGGTGGCCCCGAGGACGAGCGCGCGCGGAGGCGATCCGTCCGGTCGGGGTTGCGCGACGAGCGCGGGTTCACGGCCGGTGGGGGCGGACAGCTCGCTCATGCCGCCACCGTACGCCCGGCCGACGACACGAGCGGGGGCTTGACGCCGATAGGGTGAGGCGCGTGGAGACCACCGTCACCGCGCCCGCCGGCACCTTCCGGGGCCGCGTCGACCGTTCCGTCCGCTCGTGGCGCGGCATCCGCTTCGCGCTCCCCCCGACGGGCGAGCGCCGCTGGCGCGCTCCCCTTCCTGCGCCGGACGCCGACGGCGTCGTGGATGCCACCGTCTTCGGCCCCGTCTGCCCTCAGCCCACGAATCCGGCGATCCCGCTCGGAGAAGGAGCCGTCGAAGACGAGGACTGCCTGTCACTGAATGTGTGGGCACCGGAGGGGGAGAGCGCGTCCGCCCGCCCGGTGATGGTGTGGCTGCACGGCGGCGCCTACACGTTCGGGTCCTCGAGCCAACCGCTCTATGACGCGACGTCGATGGTGTCGGCCGGCGACGTGATCGTGGTCACGGTCAACTACCGCCTGGGCGCCCTCGGCTTTCTCGACCTCTCCCACGCCCTGCCCGACGGGGGTTTCGACGGCAATCTCGCTCTCAAGGACGTCCTGCTCGCCCTGCGGTGGGTGCAGCGCAATGTTGCGGCTTTCGGCGGTGATCCGAGCCGCGTCACGGTGTTCGGCGAGTCCGCAGGGGGCGGCCTGGTCACCACGCTCCTTGCGACCCCGTCGGCGCGGGGTCTGTTCCACCGCGCGATCGCTCAATCGTCTCCGGCCTCCAGCGTCTACGGCAGCGCGCGCGCGATGAAGGTCGCCCGCCGCTTCCTCTCCGAATTGGGAATCGCCGCGGACGACCCCGCGGCTTCGACCGCGGTCGAGGCCGCCTCGGTCGATGCGATCGTCGCCGCCAGCCAGCGCGTCTACGCCGACGTCCCGACGAGCGACCCCGGCACGCTCGCGTTCGCTCCGGTCGTCGACGGCGACCTGCTCCCGGAAGCCCCCATCGCGGTGCTCCGGGAGGGCCGCGGCATCCCGGTCCCCCTCGTGATCGGCACGAACAAAGACGAAGCGTCACTGTTCTCGTTCATGAAGTCGCCGCTCATCCCCATCACGGGCGAACGCATCGATCAGATGTTCGCCGATATGGCGGCGGAGAGCCCCGGCGTCGAACTGCCGACGCGCGAACAGGTGCTGACCGCGTACGAGCACGTGCGTCATCGTGCGATCGGGCTGGGCGTGGCGCGCGATATCGGCTTCCGTCTCCCCACGCTGTGGGTGGCCGAAGGTCACTCGAAGGCCGCGCCGGTGTGGCTGTACCGCTTCGACCACGCCGCGCCCTTCCTCCGACTCATCGGCCTCGGGGCCACACACGCGACCGAGTTGCCGTACGTGTGGGGGAACCTCGTGAGCGGCCCGAAGGACCTGACCTTCCGGCTCGGCGGGCGCCGCATCGCCGACCTGATCTCCGCGCGAATGCTGGCGCGGTGGACTGCCTTCGCTCGGGGAGACGAGCCGACGGCATCCGGCACCCCCGCCTGGCGCCCATTCCGCACGGACGGGGACGACGCGCGGGCGACGCTCGTGATCGACCGGCACGACGCCGTCGTCAACGACCTCGACGGCGACCTCCGCCGCGCGTGGGGCGATACGATCCTGACGTTCTCCTGACACGCGGGGGGAAGTCTGTCGAGGGCGAGCGGCTCTGAGCGACCGACCGGGCTTCTCGCGGCGGGCGACGGGACCGGGCTAACACATCCGTTCCGCGCATCCCATCGACTGGAAAACGCACCGCGTTCGCGGTAGGGGTGGAGTATGAGCCAGCATTCTTCCGCGGCATCCGATCATCCCCGCCTCGAGGTCGATGACGTCATCGTCGTCGACAAGAAGCGCGTCCGCACGGCCATCGGCGGAACCGTCGTCGGCAACTTCATGGAGTGGTTCGACTTCGGCATCTACGGGTACCTCGCCGTCACCCTCGCGGTCGTCTTCACCTCCGACCTCCCCGAGCCGTGGGGCCTCCTCGTCACCCTGCTCGGCTTCGCGATCTCGTTCCTCGTCCGCCCGTTCGGTGGCTTCGTCCTGGGCCCCCTTGGCGACCGCATCGGACGCCAGAAGGTGCTGTTCCTGACCATGGCGATGATGGCCACCGCGACCGCCCTCATCGGCCTGCTGCCCGGGTCGGCCGCGATCGGTCTGTGGGCCATCGTGCCGCTGTACCTGCTGAAGATGGTCCAGGGGTTCTCCACGGGAGGCGAGTACGCCGGCGCGACGACGTACGTGTCGGAGTTCTCCCCCGACCGCAGCCGGGGGTTCTGGTCGTCGTGGCTCGATGTCGGCTCGTACGTCGGGTTCGCCGCCGGGGCCTCGGCGGTGGCGATCACGACGGCGATCACGACCTCCATCTCGGGCGAGAACGCGATGGTCGAGTACGGCTGGCGTATCCCGTTCCTGCTGGCGATCCCGCTGGGTATCGTCGCGATCTACTTCCGTCTGCGCATCCCCGAGACCCCCTCGTTCGAGCAGACCCATGCGGCCGAAGCCGCGCAGGAGATCGGCTCCGACGATCCCCTGGCTCGGCAGGGGCTCAGGGGCATCGTGCGTCATCACTGGCGTGCGCTGCTCATCGGCATCGCGCTCGTCGCGGCGACCAACACGGCCGGCTACGCGCTGACGAGCTACATGCCCACCTACCTAGAGACCGAGGTCGGCATCTCCAACCTCGGAGCCGCCGTCGCAACGGTTCCGGTCCTGCTGGTGATGTCGGCCACGCTCCCTCTGATCGGCAAGCTCAGTGACCGGATCGGCCGGAAGCCCGTGTACGCGATCGCCGCCGGATCGGCCGTCGTGCTCCTCGTGCCGGCCTTCCTCATCATGCAGATCGGCGAGTTGTGGGCGGTCATGATCGCCCTGTTCATGGCGGCGGTGCCGGTGGCGTTCTACGTCGCGATCTCGGCATCCGCGCTCCCCGCCCTCTTCCCCACCGCGTCACGTTTTGGTGCGATGGCGGTGGCGTACAACATCGCGGTGTCGCTGTTCGGCGGAACGACGCCGCTGTTCAGCCAGGCGCTGATCGAGTGGACCGGGAACACCCTCATGCCCGCGTTCTACATCATGTTCTTCGCGGCGCTCGGTCTCCTCGCGCTGCTGGCGATGCGCGAGACCGCGCGGCGACCCCTGCTGGGCTCGGTGCCCGCGGTCGAGACACCCGCGGAAGCGGAGGCCGTGGTCGCCCGCCAGGACGACGACCCCCTCATCGACACCTCCACGATGCCCCTCGAGATCCGCCGCCCCTGACCGCCCCGCCACGCGCGAGTCGCCAGAATTTGTCGCCACCGGGTGCTCCGCGGCGACAAATCTTGGCGACTCGCGCCGGGTTAACGGCGGCCGGTGCCGAACAGGCCCCGGATCACACCGTTCAGGATCGTCCGCGTGGAACCGCGGCCCAGAAGGTCGTCGAGCGGCGACGAGGGAGAGCTCGACCGAGGGGATGCCGTTCCCCTGAGCAGCCGGTCGTACTCGCGCTGCGCCTTCTTCTGCGCCTCGGCGTGGGCCTTGTCGATCGCCGCCTTCTGCCGCGCGTACTCCGCTTCATCGGCGGCGGCCCTCTTCGCCCGTTCGGCGGCCTCCCGCGCCTCGGCCGCCGCTTGCAGCCGCGCTGCGAGGATCTCACGCGCGGACTCGCGCTCCAGCGGTGAGCCGTATCGGGCGAACAGGGGGGATGCCGAGACGGCGGCGGCGAGGTCGCCCGCAGGGATCGGCGACATCGACGCCCGTGGTGCGTACAGCCGCGTCCAGGCGACGGGCGTCGGCGTGCCACGTTCATCCATCACGGTGATGATCGCCTCGCCGGTCCCGAGCTCCTGCAGCACGCGCTCGAGGTCGTAACCGGAGGCCGGGTACGTGCGCACCGAGGCGCGCAGAGCCGCGGCGTCATCGGGAGTGAAGGCGCGCAGCGCGTGCTGGACGCGCGAACCGAGCTGCGCCAGCACGTCGGCCGGGACGTCCTTGGGTGTCTGTGTGACGAAGAAGACGCCGACGCCCTTCGACCGGATGAGGCGCACGGTTTGCGTGATCGCCGCGAGGAACGCCTTCGACGCGTCCCGGAACAGCAGGTGCGCCTCGTCGAAGAAGAACACCAGCTTCGGCTTGTCGAGATCGCCGACCTCGGGGAGCACCTCGTAGAGCTCCGCCAGCAGGTACATGAGAAACGTCGAGTACAGCTCGGGGCGTGCGGCGACGTTCGGCACCTCGAGCAAGCTCACCATGCCCTCGCCCTCGGCGGTGACGCGCAGGAAGTCCGTCACGTCCAGCTCCGGTTCGCCGAAGAAGCCGTCGGCGCCGGAGGCCGAGAAGGCAACGAGCTCGCGCAGGATGACACCGGCGGTCGCGCTCGACAGTCCCCCGACGTTCTTCAGCTCGGCTTTGCCTTCATCGCTGGTGAGGAACGTCAGCACCGCCCGGAGGTCGGAGAGATCGACGAGGGCGAGGCCTTTCTCGTCCGCGTAGTGGAACACGAGCGCCAGACTCGACTCCTGGGTGGCGTTGAGGCCGAGCACGCGGCTGAGCAGCAGGGGGCCGAATCCCGATACCGTCGCCCGCACCGGCACACCGGACGCGGAGTCGTCCCCGAGGGCGTAGAACTCCGTGGGGTACGCGCGCGGTGACCAGTCCTGTTCGAGGGAGCGGGTGCGCGCCCTGAGCTTCTCGCTCTCCGCGCCGGGAGCCGCGATACCGGACAGGTCGCCCTTGATGTCGGCCGCGAACACGGGAACGCCGCTGGCCGACAGCTGCTCGGCCAGGAGTTGCAGCGTGCGCGTCTTGCCCGTCCCGGTGGCCCCGGCGACAAGCCCGTGCCGGTTGGTCATGGCGAGCGGGATGCGCACGCGAACGGATGCCACCGGGCCGCCGTTGACGAGCACGCCGAGGTCGAGGGCCGCCGCGTCGCTCCCATACCCGGCCGCGATCTCGGCGACCTGGGCGGCGGTGAGAGGAGCTTCGGCGTCGGGGGCGGGCTGCCGCGTCGACGAGGTACGTGATGGCGCCGCTTCGCCCGCCGACGTCGTGGTTTCGACGTCCGGCCCCGCGGCGGCATCCGCGCGGGCACGAGCGGCAGCGGCCTCGGCGGCCGCGAGCTCGGCGCGCGCCCGGGCCAGACGCAGTTCCGCCTCCGCGGCCTCTGCCGCCGCGCGCAGACGTGCGACCTCGGGATCGTCGGCGGGACGGGCGGCGGCACTGTCGCTCATAGCGGTCAGCCTAGGACGTGCGCGGGGACACGGCATCCGGGGCTCGGCCGGCGCGCCGGAGCGTCGCGCGGTCGGCGTCGCGTGCGCGCAGACGCGAGAACACCGCGGCCAGCACGAGAGCCGCGCCGGCGCCGACGAGGGCGCCGCCGATGGTGTCGGAGAGCCAGTGGGCGTGCAGGTATGTGCGGCTGAAAGCCATCAGCACGAGCCAGGCCGCACCGGCCAGCCGCACCCAGAGCGACGGGAAGAGGATTCCCGCCACCACCGCGATGGTCGCCGCGTTCGCGGTGTGCCCCGACGGGAAGGAGCCGTAATCGGAGAGCACGAGGATGTCTTCCGGACGCGCGCGTCCGAACGTGTGCTTCAGCACCTGCACGAGCAGAGCGCTGCCCGCCGAGGCCGCGAGGAAGTACAGCGCCGCCCACCGCCTGCCGAAGAGGAACAGCGCGAGCGCACCGCCGATCGGGACGATGAGGATGGCGGTGACGTAGCCGCCCAGCTCGTTCATCACGAGCGCGAACGACAGCAGCGGCTCCAGCGGCGCCGCGGCGAACAACTGGTTCCACCACACGTCGATCGCGAACGGGCTCGGCCCACGGAAGTACACCCACGCCCCCAGTCCGCAGGCGAGAGCGATCAGCACCAGGCCGACGATGCCCCACGCACGATCGGAGCGCACCGTCAGCGGCGCCACGGGCTCGGAATCGACGTTCATCGGCTAATGATGCCCGTCCGGGCGGCGCCGCGGAACCTCGGCACGCCCTCTGCTACTGTTCGCGCCGCGGCATCGGGTCACGGCGCGAGCCGCGCGACGGTGCGCGGGCGCACGAGCAGCCACAGGGCCAGGACGCCGAGCACCGCGCACCCCACCATGACGGATGCCATCGTCGTCGCGGTGATGCCGGAACCCGTGGCCAACAGACCGACCACGGGCGAGATCACTCCCGCGATGCCGAAGTTCGACGCGCCGATGATCGACTGCGCGGTTCCTGCCGCCTTGCCGTGGCGATCCAGGGCGAGCACCTGCGCGCACGGGAACGTGAATCCACAGGAGGTCATGAAGAAGAACAACGGGATCACCGTGCCCCACAGCCCGAGGCCGAGCTGATCGAACACGACGATCACGGTCGCCCACAACACCAGCGAGGCCGTCGAGAACGCCAAGACCCACTGGGGACCGAATCGCGCAGCCAGACGCGAGGCCACCTGCACGCCGATCACCAGACCGACGGAGTTGGCCGCGAACAGCACGCCGTACTGCTGGGCGTCGAAGCCGTAGCTCTGTTGGAAGAGGAACGACGACGCCGACAGGTAAGAGAAGAGACCGCTGAAGGTCATGGCGCCGATGACGAGCACACCGATGAAGACGCGGTCGCGGAACACACTCGCGTACCGCTGCCACACGGTCGTCGCGCCCTTGCCGCCGCGGCGAGCGGAGGGGAGCGTCTCGGGAACGAACACGATGGCAGACACGAGCATGACCGTGCCGTACGCGGCCAAGACCCAGAAGATGCCGCGCCACGGCATGACCGACAGCAGCAGCGAGCCGGCGAGGGGAGCCAGGACCGGAGCGACGCCGGACACCAGAGCCAGACGCGAGAGCATCACGACGAGGCGGCGCCCTCCGAAAAGGTCCCGGACGATCGCCGCGGCGACCACACCACCGGCCGCCGCACCGGCCCCCATGAGCACGCGCGCGATCGACAGCGTGCCGAGCGTCGGGGCCAGGGCCGCGAAGACGCTGGCCGCGACATGCAGAGCGGTGACCGACAGCAGCGGGATGCGGCGCCCGACCTTGTCGCTGAGGGGCCCCACGATGAGTTGCCCGAGGGCGAAGCCGATCATCGTCCCGGTCAGCGTCAGCTGGATCGCCGCCGCCGACGTCTGGAAGTCGGCCTCGAGCACCGGGAAGGCCGGCAGGTACAGGTCGATCGTGAAGGGCCCGAGGGCGGTGAGCGCCCCCAGCAGCACGACGTACAGCACACGACGCGATGCGGGGATGCTGTCGCCGGGATGCAACACGACCGGCGCGGTGGCGGGATTGCTGCCGAGCGCGCGGATGGCACCCGTCGCCGAGGTCTCGGGGCGGGCGGTCGAGGGGATCACGGGCTGGGAGGCGGTATCGAGCACGGCAGTCAGTTCGTTTCGCAACACGGATGGCCCGGACGGAGCCGGGCTGACAAAAGAGGGGGATCGCCGAACCTCGAAACGATTCGACATCGTCATACTATCGCGCGGCTCAGCTTCAGCACCATCCCCTCGCGGGTTCCTTTCAGGCCGACGCCGCATTCACCCGCATAGGCTGGGCGCATCGGCCCGCGCCGACGCCTCCCGCATAAGAGAGAGACAGCACAGACCGCATGAGCCCCTCCCCCGACAAGCGCAAGAGCGGCAACCCCGCCACGCAGGCCGATATCGACCTCACCGTCAAGCAGCAACGCGAGCAGAAGCGGCAGCAGAAGCTCCAGGAGTACCAGAAGCAGATCGCGCGTCGTAAGCGCAGCAAGCTCGTCTGGTGGGTGGTCGGATCCACCGCCGCCCTGGCCGTGATCGGTCTCGTGGTGGCATCCTTCGCCTTCGCCCCGGCGCCACCGCCCAGCTATCAGGCCGGCAACAGCACCGGGCGCGAGATCGAGGGCGTGGAGACGTTCGAGAACCGCACGGACCACGTCGAGGGAACCGTGACGTACGAGCAGACCCCGCCCGCCGGCGGTCCGCACAACCCGTACTGGTTGAACTGCGCCGTCTACACCGAGCCCCAGCAGAACGAGAACGCGGTGCACTCCCTCGAGCACGGCGCGATCTGGATCACCTACGATCCCGAGCGTGTCGACGAGGCCGGTGTCGAGGCGCTCGAGGCGGTCATGCCCTCCAGCTACGCCATCCTCTCGCCGTACCCCGGTATGGACACCCCCGTGGCTGTCAGCGCCTGGAACCACCAGCTGAAGCTGGACGACCCCACCGACCCGCGCATCGCGGAGTTCTTCACCGAGTACTGGCGCAGCCAGAACGTCCCCGAGCCGAACGCCACGTGCTCGGGTGCGATCGACGGCCCCGGCAAGGCGTGACGTGAACGACGACGCCCCGGTCGCGCGACCGGCGACGCGGTGGCTCGTCGTCGCCGTCGCCGCCGTGGCGCTGCTCGCGGTCGCCTTCGCCGTCGGGCGCTTCACCGCGTTCGGCGCGACCGCCGCGCCGGCGACGCCGTCGACCGCCTCGGCCGACGCCGGCTTCGCCCGCGACATGCAGGTTCATCACACGCAGGCCGTCCAGATGGCGATGGAGATCTACCGCAAGACCGCCGACCCCGAGCTGCGCACCCTGTCGTACGACATCGCCACGACCCAGTCCGGTCAGCGCGGCGAGATGTACGGCTGGCTCGTGCAGTGGGGGCTGCCGCAGGCGTCGTCCCAGCCGCTCATGCAGTGGATGGCCGCGTCCGGCGCGCACAGCCACGGCGACACGTCCGCCCTCTCGCAGGACGAGGTGCTCGCGCAGATGGGCATGGCCTCGGATGCCGAGCTCGATCGCCTCGCCACCCTCGACGGGCAGCCCGCCGACTGTCTGTTCCTCGACCTGATGATCCGGCACCACCAGGGAGCGATTCCCATGGCCGAGGCCGTCATCGAGTTGGGCGACGACGCTCGCGTGAAGGACGTGGCTGAGGCCATCGTCGCCGGCCAGTCGGCCGAGATCGACGCGATGCGCAGCATCCAGGCCCGCCTGTCCTGTTCCGGCTGACCCTTCGCACGACGAAGGGGCGTGGCGCCCTCGCGGATGCCACGCCCTCTCGTCGTCGTAAGGCGTCAGCCCTTCGTCGCGCCGGCGAGGAGACCCCGAACGAAGAAGCGCTGCAGCAGGAAGAACACGATCAGGGGAACGAGGATCGAGATGAACGTTCCCGCGGACTGCAGGAACCACTGGTCACCCCACGTTCCCGACAGCGAGTTCAACGATTGCGTCAACGGCAGCGATGACGACGGGGCGAAGATCGTCGCCACCAGCAGGTCGTTCCACACCCAGATGAACTCCAGCACCGCGAAGGATGCCAGGGCGGGAGCCGCGAGCGGCAGGATCAAACGGAAGAACACCTGTCCGTGCCCCGCGCCGTCCACGCGCGCCGCCTCGATCACCTCGTGCGGGATCTCCGCGATGAAGTTGTGCAGCAGGAAGATCGCCAACGGCATCGCGAAGATGACGTGGGCGATCCACACCGTGGCGAAGCTGTGCTCGATGCCCCGCAGCTCGAAGCCGGGGAAGATCGTCACGTCGTTGATCGTCAAGCCGCGCGAGAACAGGCTGAGCAGCGGCACGAGGGCCATCTGCAGCGGCACGATCTGCAACGCGAAGATGAAGATGAAGAAGAAGTTCCGCCCCTTGAAGTCGATCCACGCGAACGCGTACGCGATCAAGGAGGCGATCGCCAGCGCGAACACGACCACCGGGATCGTGATGGCGAGCGAGTTGAGGAACGATGCCGCCAGCGTCAGCGCGGTACCGCCCGACGTGAAGGCGAGACGGTAGTTCTCCAGAGTGAAGGACGGGTCCGTGAAGACCGTCCACCATCCGGTCGACTGCGTGTCGGAGCCCGGGCGGAACGAGGTGACGAACAGACCGAAGGTCGGGATCGTCCAGAAGAACGCGATCGCGATCGCCGCGATCGTGGCTCCCTTCGAGGTCAGTCGCTTGCGCGCCATCGCCTCGTGGCGACGGGTGTCCCGCGCGACCTGTCGTGCCGAACGGGTGTCTGACGTGGGCTCGAGCACCACGGTGGAGGTGGTCATCGCACTTCCCTCTGCTTCCGGATCTGGCGCACGTTGAAGATGATCAGCGGCAGGACGAACAGGAACAGCACGACGGCCAGCGCCGCGGAGTGCCCGTAGCTCTGGAACCGCTGCTGCTGGTTGACCATCTCGAAGGCGAGGACGGTGGAGTCGTTGCGACCACCGGTCATGACCGCGACGATGTCGTAGATCTTCAGAGCGCCGATTGCGATCGTGGTGAGCACCACGATGAGCGAAGAGCGGATGCCGGGGACCGTGACGTTGATGAAGCGCTCCCAGGCGTTCGCCCCGTCGAGCTCCGCGGCCTCCATCTGCTCCGGCGGGACCGCCTTGATCGCCGCCGACAGGATGACCATGGCGAGGCCCGTCTGGCTCCAGATGAACACCACGACAAGCAGGAGCGTGTTGATCAGTGGGGTGGCCGCGAGCCACGACACCGGCTGACCGCCGAACGCCGTGACGATCGCGTTCAGGATGCCGATCTGGTCGCCCTGGCGGAAGTCGTAGACGAACTTCCAGATGATGCCGGCGCCGACGAACGAGATCGCGAACGGCATGAAGATGAGGATCTTGAGGAACCGCTCCCCCGCGGCTCGGTCGATGAAGACGGCGTAGGCCAGGCCGATCGCGGTGGCGAAGGTCGGGGCGAGCAGCACCCAGATGAGGGTGTTGATGACCGACCAGAAGCCCTCGGGGTTCGTGAAGGTCCAGATGTAGTTCTCGAAACCGACGAAGTTCTCGCCGGTCTTGTCCATGAACGACTGCACGAGCGTGGACAGCGCGGGGTAGACCAGCCCCATGAGCAGCAGGATCGCGGCCGGGGCGGCGAACAGCACGAGCTGGAACAGGTAGCCCGCGCCCTGACGTGAGCGGTAGTCGGCGTAGAAAAGGATGCCACCGAGGATCACGGCGATGCCCAGGACGTAGATGACGGCGTTCTGGTACGGGCGCAGGAGCATGAAGGCCAGCACCGGGATGCCGAAGCACGCGACCAGCCGCAGCCAGAAGTACCCCTTACCCGATCGGGGCGCGTACTCGATGAGCAGGAGGAGCAGACCGACGACCGCGGCGAAGACCAGGATCACGAGCGGGATCTGGATCAGTGGGTTCATCTCGCCCAGCGTCCGGAAGAAGCTGTTCAGCGAGAAGCCGAGGGTCGTGGGCCTCGTCTCCGCGGGTGCCCGCGTGATCATGAACAGGAACAGTGCCACCGCGGCGATGAGCCCGATGACGACGACCAGGACGGTCGTCCGATGCCTCCGTGCGGGGCCCCGCGGGGCCGGATCGGCCTCCGCCCGCCCGCGTCGCGGAGATGCCTCCGGGGGCTTCTCCGCCTGCCTGATCTGGGTCATGACTTCCCTCCCGAACACGCCCTCGTGCTCATCGATGGACGGGCCGGCTCAGCGGCGCCGTGATGGGGGTACGGTACCGGTGGGCCGCCCGCCGAAGCGGACGGCCCACCGGTCTTGCGGGTCGGCTCAGTTGTCGTAGCCGGCCTGGATGTTCTGCAGCACCTCGTCGGTGGGCGTGCCGTCGATCCAGCTGACCATGCCCTTCCAGAACGACCCGGCACCGACCGTGGCCGGCATCAGGTCGGACGCGTCGAAGCGGAGCGTGGTGTCGGGGTTCTGAAGGACCTCCATGGCCTCCTTCAGGAACTCGCTGGAAGCGAGCGACGGGTCGGCGCCCTTGTTGGCCGAGATCACGCCGCCGAGCTCCACACGAGCGTCAGCGAATTCGGGGGTCGACATGAACTCGGCGACCTTCTGCACGTTCGGGTCGTCGGAGAACGTCGCGACGAACTCGCCGCCACCCTCGACCGACTGCTCACCCTCGGTGATGCCGGGGGTCAGGAACGCGTACACGTCACCATCGGGCGCGACGGTCACCTCGCCGCCCTCTGCGTTCGTGACGGTGAGGAAGTTCGACGACAGGAACGAAGCCTGGTGCGTCATCGGGCAGCTGCCGTCGGCGACCTTGGCCGCGACATCGGCGAAGGCGACCGAGTTGATGCTCTTGACGTCACCGAAGCCGGCGTTGACGTAGGCGGGGTTCAGCAGGATCTCACCGACCGCGTCGAAGGCCTGCTTGATCTCGGGGTCGGTGAACTTGACCTCGTTCGCGACCCACTGGTCGTAGACCTCGGGGCCGGACTGACGGAGGACGAGGTCCTCGATCCAGTCGGTGCCGGGCCAGCCCGACGCGTCGCCGGAGGCGAAGCCGGCGCACCACGGAGCGGCACCCGTCTTCTCCTGGATGGTCTGCGTGAGGGCGAGGAGCTCGTCGTAGGTCTTGGGGATCTCGACGCCCCACTCGGCGAACTTCGAGGGCGAGTACCAGATGTAGCCCTTGACGTTGGCGAGCATCGGGGCGGCGTAGAACTCTCCGTCCACGGTGCCGTAGGACTTCCAGTCCTCGCCCCAGTACTCGTCGACGTTCGAGGAGACGGTGTCCGTCGCCTTCTGAACCTCGCCCGTGCCCACGAGGGTCTGCAGAAGACCCGGCTGCGGGACGATGGCGATGTCAGGGGCGTCGCCACCGGTGACCTTCGTCACGATGTTTCCCTCGAAGCTCTTGTCGCCCGTGTACTCGACCTTGATGCCGGTGTCTTCGGTGAACTTCTCGAACGACTGGTTCAGCAGATCGGCCTCGCTACCGGTGATGCCGCCGGAGATCCGGACGGTCGCACCCTCGGTGCCACCGCTGGAGCCGCCCGAGTCGCCCTCCGCACAACCCGCGAGCGCGATCGCGCCGACCGCCAGCAGTCCGACGGGAGCCAGCAGGCGATACCGCTGTGACATGCCCATGTGATTTCTCCTCTTTGAGTTCAGTGGTGCACCGGCACCCATCGGGAACCGATTCCAGATCACCGTAGGCGACAAAGACCCGCTACGCAACAATCTTTGATTACGACTCCGTAACTCGCGGAATCACGCGGGATTCCTGGCGGATATGTGCGCGGAACCGGTTCCAGTTTGTGCGGTTGTCGGATACTCTTCATGACGTCGACACGGACGTCGACGATCCTCGAGGAAGACGGCTCATGAGCGGAATCGCCGATGTGGCACGCCTGGCAGGCGTGTCGAAGTCGACGGCGAGTCGCGCGCTCACCGGCGGCGGCTACGTCTCGGACGACACGCGCCGCCGCGTCACCGACGCCGCGGCATCCCTCGGCTACGTGCCCTCCACCAGCGCCGTGAGCCTGGCGACCGGACGCACGCGCACCGTCGCCCTCATCGTCCCGAAGGTCAACCGATGGTACTTCGGCGCGATCATCGAGGGGGTCGAGCGTTCGCTCATCTCGCAGGGTTACGACGTCACCCTCTACGTCGCCGAACCCGGCTCACGCGACCGGGAGAGTCTGTACTCGACCTACCTCGCACGCAAGAGATTCGACGGGATCATCGCCGTCGCTCTCGAACCGGGCGACACCGACCTGGAGCGGCTGCTCGCGATCGACAAACCCACCGTCTGCATCGGAAACCCCCTCCAGGGCATCCCGACCCTCGGCCTGGACAACATCGGCATCACCCGCATCATCACACAACACCTCATCGCGCTCGGCCACACGGACATCGCCTTCGTGGGCAGCACCCCGCCCACCGACGCGCCGGCGCGCGACGTGGACGAACGCTCCATCGGCTACCGCAACGCCATGAACGACAGCGGTCTCGCGGTAAGGATCCGCAGCGTCCCGTCGACACTGACCATCACCGACGCTTACGCCGCGGCGGCATCCTTCCTCGCCGACGCCGCCTCACGCCCCACCGGCGTCGTCGCGGCGTGCGACGAGGTCGCGATCGGCGTCGTCATCGCCGCCCGCCGCATGGGCATCGCCGTCCCCACGGAGCTGAGCGTCGTCGGGATCGACGGCCACGACTACGCCGAGATGTTCGCGCTCACGACGGTCGAGCAGTACCCCGAGGCCCAGGGCGTCGCGGCGACACGCCTGCTGCTGTCGATGATCGAGGGCGAGCAGCCACCGCCGCGCACCCTCGCCGAGACCCGTCTGGTCGTACGGGCCTCCACCGCTCCCCCGCGCACCGTCTGACACGAACGGGACCCCGGATGCCAGGCATCCGGGGTCCCGTCTCGTTTCGGCTCAGTCGGTCGAACGCACCGAGCGGCGGCGCAGGGCCACGCCCAGTCCGAGCAGCGCGATGGCGGAGAGCACCCCGGCGCCGATCCAGCCGCCTTCCGCACCGGTCACCGCGAGGTTCCCGCCGGCCTGCCCCGCGTTGCCGCGGCCGGGACCGTCCTGTCCGGTCCCGCCCGCACCGGTGCCGGAGTCGCCGGCTCCCGGGTCGGTCGTGCCCGGGGCGGCGACCCGCAACGGCACCGACACCGTGGTGCCGGTGGGCTGAGCCGTCAGCCGCAGCTCGAGCGTGTCGGTTGCCTCAGCGGGCACGGTCAGCGTGAGGGTCCCGACCCCTGCGGCCACGGGGACCGGGGTGAGGTCCGTCGTTCCGAGCGACGCCTGCAGCGACGTGTGCGCGGGAGCGCCGAGCGAGGTCAGGTCGAGACCCGAAACCGTCAGCGTCACCTCGGCACCGGGCTCGACCTGCGCCGGCAGACCCGTGACCTGCACGCCGCGGGCGGTGAAGTCGGGCGTGAGGCCCGGGTTCGCGCTCAGGTAGTCGATCCACGCGTCGCGGTCGATGAGACCGGAATCGCGCGTATCGGCGCCCTCGCGGAAGACCGAGAAGCTGTCACCGCCGCCGAGGAGGAAGCTGAACGAGCCCACGCGGTACTCGGCCGCCGGATCGACGGCGACGCCGTCGATCCAGATGCCCAGGATGCGCTGGCCCGCCGGGCGCGAGGCGTCGTAGGTGTAGCGCACGTTCTCGGACACGCCCAGCGCGAGGTTGGTCGTGCCGCGTCCCGCGGCGTCGCCCCACTGCTGCTCGAGCATCACGCGAAGCTGGTCTCCCGTGAGGGTCGTCGTCCACAGGTTGTTCACGAACGGCAGCACGGCGTTCGCCTCCGCACGCGTGATGATGCCGTCGCCGTCGTAGAGGAGTTCGGCGCGCAGACCGCCCGGGTTGACCACCGCCAGGTCGGCACCGCCACGGGCGGGCGCCTCGAGCGTCGTCAGCAGAGCGTCGGCGACGAGACCACCCAGGGCCGACGGCTTGGACCGGTCGTCGCGCTTGCCTCCGGTGTAGACGCCGTCGACGTAGGCGCCGCCGCTGAAGGCGGTGGTGATGTCGGCCGTGACCGAGCCGACCGGGACGCGGCCCACGACGTCCGCCTCGGCACGCGCGGCCGTGACGATGTCGTTGACCTCCTGAACCCGGGGGTAGGTCGCGATCAGACGCGCATCGAGCTCGGCGCTCGCGGCCGCGTCCGGCGCGGACAGGCGCGGCACGTTGCGGGCCGTGTAGTCCACGACGTCGCCGTCGCTGTCGACGTCGAGCACGATCTGACCGATGTTCTCGCCGTAGCTCCCGGTCTGCAGGATCGGGCGCGTGCCCTCACCGCCGGGGACCGGAGCGTCCCAGACGTACTCGGCGTGCGTGTGCCCGGTGAAGATGGCATCCACCGCCGGGTCCGTGTCGTTCACGATCGACGCGAACGCGCCGCCCTGGGCGAGGGCCTGCTCGAGCGTCGCGTCCGCGTCCCCGAGCTCGCTGCCCTCGTGATACTGGGCGACGATGACGTCGACCCGGTCATCGATCTCGGCGGCCACCCGGTTGACCTCGGCGACCGGCTCACGGAACTCGATGCCGCGGATGCCGCTCTCCGTGACGAGCTGGGGGGTCGTCTCGGTGACGGCGCCGATGACGCCGACGCGGACGCCGTCCACCTCGACGATCTCGTAACCGGGGAGGAGGGGCTGGCCGTCCTTGTAGACGTTGGCCGCGAGGTAGGGGAAGTCGGCCAGGTCGGACACGCGTCCGGTCAGGTCGTCGGCCCCCTTGTCGAACTCGTGGTTGCCCACGGCCGAGGCCGCCAGCTCGAGCGCGTTGAGCACGTCGATCGTGGGCTTGTCACCGAACTCCGACGAGGCGAACAGCGACGCGCCGATGTTGTCGCCGTTCGAGACGAACAGCGAGTTGTCGTCGCCGTACTCCGCGCGCAGCTGCTCGATCGTCCCGGCGAACTTCACCGTGTTGGCGTCGATGCGGCCGTGGAAGTCGTTGATGCCGAGCAGGTTGATCTCGGTCGTCGACGACAGGTCCAGGCCCACGATCACCGGATCGTGGTCGCTCGAGCGGTACGGCGAGGCCTCATAGAAATTCAGCGCGTTGTAGTTGTAGCGGCTGTACTCCAGGGCGAGCGCCTCGACGGCGTTGATGTTCCAGATGTCGGTACCGGTGACGAGCTCGCGCGCCGACGGCGACGCCAGCACGTGGTCGAGCGACCCCGACTGACCGCTGAAGGAGTACGAGAACTTGCCCGTGCCCGCCTCGAGCGGCTCGTAGCCGAATTCGCGGAGCTTCTCGATCGGGTCTTCCTGCGAGTAGGCGTTGAAGTCGCCCAGGAGGAACACGTCGTCGGTGCCGATCGCGGCCGCGCGCTCGTCCGCGAAGGCCGCAAGGGCCTCGGCCTGACGCACGCGGTCGCCGTTGAACGCACCCTGGATGCCGTTGGCGTTGTCGCCGGTCGCCTTGGGGTCGCTGTCGCCCTTCGACTTGAAGTGGTTCACGATCGCGAGGATGGCGGCATCCTCGTCGCCCACGGGGGCGAATGCCTGCGCGAGCGGCTGACGCGCGTTCGCGAACGCAGGGTCGTCGAGGATGACGCTGTCACCGACCGGCGCCACGACGGCCTTCTTGTAGATGAAGGCGGTGCGGATGACGTCCTCCGACGCCGGCAGATCGGCCGGTGAGGGAACGAAGACCCACTGTTCCGAGCCGAGGGCGGCGTTGAGAGCGTCGACGAGGGTGGACAGGGCCGCGTCGCGGTCCTTGCCGAACTGCGCCGAGTTCTCGATCTCCTCGAGCGAGACCACGTCGGCGCCGAGGCCGTTGATCGCCGCGACGATCTTGGCCTGCTGGCGCTGGAGGTTCTCGTCGTTCGCGGCACCGCGCGGACCGTTGTCCGGGCAGCGGTTCGCCGTGATGGGGTTGCCCTCGCGGTCGTCGTAGGTCGAGGTGCAGCCGACGCTCTCGGCGGTCGTGGTGAAGTAGTTGAGCACGTTGAAGCTCGAGATCTTCACGTTGCCGCCGACGGGCTCTGGAGCCACCGTCCGGGTGTTCTCGAAGGTCGCCGGCTGCACGGCATCCGCGTTTTCCACCGTCAGCTGCTCGGTCGGCTGGAACTTCCAGGTGTTGTTGCGGAAGTCCAAGATCACCGGAGTCTCGAACGTCGCGCGAGCGCCGACGCGGACCGGCTCGGCGAGCGACACGTACGGCAGGGGAACGTTCTTCGCCGTGCTGAGGAAGTTCAGCGAAGCCCCGTCGTCGAGGACGATCGCGCGGGCCTTGTTGTCGGCGACGGCCGCGACGTACTCCGGGGTGTCGGGACGCGCGACATCGGTCGGGGTGCGCAGCGGCGTGGTGCCGGCCGCGAGGCCGACCTCGGCGTACTGGTTCGTCGTGTAGGTGTTGGTGACCGTGAAGTCACCCTGCGGGGCGAGCAGCATCCCTTCGAACCGCTCGCGCTCCTCGTCCGTCTTCGGCCACCCGATCTTCGCCGGCTCGACCGGTGCGGCCTGCTCGGTGAGCGACTGGATGCCGTCGGCGGCAGCGGTGATCTGGGTCTGGCCGTAGTACTCGCTCGCGGTGCCGCTGACCTCGACGTGGGCGCCGATCTGCACCTTCGCGGTGGCCGCGGAGCCGTAGACGAAGATCGCGTCCGATGCGGCGTGCGCGGCGAGGTCGATGTCGCCGCCCGTCCCCGGCGTCTGGATGTAGAAGCCGTTGTAGCCGCCGGTCGGGTACGCGGCGGTGACGATGCCGCGCGTGGTCACGGTGGCGTCGTCGAGCGGGGTCGTGGCACCGGTGCCCTGGATGTCGCGGATCGCGACGACCTCGCCGGGGGTGACGCTCGGCGTCGGCGCCGGGGTCGTGGGCGCCGTGGTCGGGGTGACGGTCGGCTCGGGGGCGGGGGTGCTGCCGCCGGAGTTCTGCGGCGTGACGGTCGCGGTATTGGTGAAGTCGGCGGAGTTGTCGTCGTTGTCGACGAATCCGCTGCGGATCAGCGCGTTCTGCGTGGCATTGGGGCCGTCGACCACCGCCGGGGCGGTCTCGAAGCTCACCCCGGCGCCGTAGCCGAGGAAGTCCACGACCCGGGGGTCGTCGACGTTGCCCGCGGGCAGAGCGAGCGACTCGGCGACATTCGCGAGGAAGAGCTGCCCCGTCGTCCCGGACGGGTTCAGACCCGTGCTCGTGACGTCGGGCGTCGGCAACGCGTTGGTGACGACGCCGTTGCCGGGGAGCGCGATGAGGTAGTAGCCGCCGGCGGCGATGGAACCCGTCAGGCGCAGGGTGTTGGCGCCGTTCGGCGCGCTCGTGCTCGAGGCCGAGCGGTACTGCAGCGACCACGAGCTGAGGTCCTGAGAGGTGTCGCCGGCGTTGTACAACTCGACGAACTTCTGCGTGTACGCGGCGGCGCCGCTACCGCCCTTCAGGTAGGCCTCGTTGATCACCACCCGGGGGCCGTCGGCCGCGAACGCGGGGGCGGGAGCGAGGGCGGAGCCGAGCAACGCCGCCCCCAGGACGGCGCTGAGGGTCGTGGTGAAGCGGCGCGCGGGCGCGCGGGAGGGTGCGTGATGCATGGGTCTCCAGAGAACGACGCGCGACGGAGCGACGCCGGTGGGGGGATCGACGGGGGGGTCATCTCGACCGTAGACGAGACGCATACCGATTTCCCAGACTTCTTTGTTTCGAGTAGGTGAACATCCGCCGCCGCCCGCAGCGAGACCCGGAGCCGCGGGCGCGGAACGACGAAGGCCCGGATGCCAATGGCATCCGGGCCTTCGTGTACGCGAAGTGCGTGGAATTACTTGAGGGTCACCGTGGCGCCGGCAGCCTCGAGGGCCTCCTTCGCCTTGTCGGCGGTCTCCTTGTTCGCGCCCTCGAGCACGGCCTTGGGGGCACCGTCGACGACGGCCTTGGCCTCGCCGAGGCCGAGCGAGGTGAGCTCGCGGACGACCTTGATGACCTGGATCTTCTTGTCACCGGCGGCCTCGAGGACGACGTCGAACGAGTCCTTCTCCTCGGCCTCTTCGGCGGGGGCACCACCGGCGGGGGCGCCGGCAGCGGCCACGGCCACGGGGGCGGCGGCGGTGACGTCGAACGTCTCCTCGAACGCCTTCACGAACTCGGAGAGCTCGATGAGGGTGAGCTCCTTGAACGCGTCGAGCAGCTCTTCGGTGCTGAGCTTAGCCATTGTGTTTCTCCTTGATCGGGATTGTCATCCGGGCCGGGTCAGGCCGCGGTGTCCTGCTTCTCGCGCAACGCGTCGACCGTGCGAACGGCCTTCGACGGAAGCGCCTGGAAGACGTATGCCGCCTTGGTCATCGTCGCCTTCATCGCACCGGCGAGCTTCGCCAGCAGGACTTCACGGCTCTCGAGATCGGCGAGCTTGTTAACCTCATCCGCGGTCAGAGCGGCGCCATCGAAGTAGCCGCCCTTCACCACGAGCTGAGGGTTAGCCTTGGCGAAGGCACGCAGCCCCTTCGCGACGGCGACCGGGTCGCCGTGCACGAACGCGATGGCAGACGGGCCCTTGAGCTCGTCGTCCAGTCCCGTGACCCCCGCGTTGGCCGCGGCGATCTTGGTCAGCGTGTTCTTCACCACGGCGTACTCCGCGTCCTGACGGATGTCGTTGCGCAGCTGCTTGAGCTGGGCAACCGTCAGACCGCGGTACTCGGTCAGCAGAACGGCAGTCGAGTTCTCGAAGTGCTTCGTGAGCTCGGCGACCGATGCGTCCTTCTGCGCCATGGCCACTCCTTGTGTGTACGAGGCGCTCCGCGGAGGCGGGGCGCCGGCCAAGACACCGGGCGACGGCAAAAAAGAAGAGCTCCGGCGCAGGCGCACGGAGCTCGGATTCCCGATCGGGAGGAGTTCATGTCACCTGCGCAGGTCCTCTGCCTTTCGGCAGACGCTTCGATCTTCGTGCACGCACGACGATGACCGGCGGTCTTTGGCTTGGTCTCTACTGTACTCGGCATCCCCCGCCCCCGCCAAATCCGCCCCACCCGCCGCGCCCCCGCCCCCGCGTCGCGCCCTGCCCCGCGCTGACGTGCAGCGAGATGACGCTCCGTTTCCGAGATGACGCGCCATTCGGGCGAATGGGGGGCCATGTGGTGAGACAGGGGTCATCTCGGCGGCGGCGCCACCGGTCCTCCACGCCTGGGTGCCACGCCGAACGCCTCGAGCCGGGCCGCGAGTACCTCGGGGGTCGTGATGTCGGAGAAGCCGCCGCGGCACACGCGCCATTGCGTGCGCCCTCGGATCCAGTCCTCGCGCTTCTTCTCGTCGAGCACCACCTGCTCAATCGACCGGTCTCCGCGCAGGGAAGGGTCGCGGTACTTCACCTCCCCGTCGAACTCCCAGAACGTTCGAGCCTCGGGCAAGGCGATGTCGACGAAGTAGTCGGCGCCGCGGGGCCCGGGCACCGCCACCTGGAGGTCGAACTCGACGAACCCGAGACGGAACAGCTGCACCCGGCTCACGCTCTCCCCCGGCAGTTCCGCGCGTCCGTCGGCGAACTCGATCACCCAGCGAGCTCGCCGGATGCCGCGTGCTCCCGCTTTCCGCGCAGCCCTCTCGCGCATCCTTTCGCGCCAGTCCTCCTGCGCGTGGGGGTCGAACCGGCGTCCGACCACCGCTTCACGCCGCAGTGCGGCGTCCGCGCAGGTCACCGCGACCTCGAGGGGCATCGTGCGCATGACGTCGAACACCGTGCGATCGAGGGTCGTGCAGGCGATGCCCGCGACCGTCGTGAGGTCGCCCGTGTCGATGGCGTCGAGATGTCGCCGCAGCCCTCTGCGACTGGTCGCTCCGACGTCGGCGGCGACCGTCACGTCGACGGGCCGATCCCTGAACCGGTACTGCGGCAGGTCATGGAGCACGCTCGCCGAGAGGTGAGAGACGACGGCGGAACCACCGCGCGTCTGCTCCATGGCGGCGCAGACGGCAAGCCGATGCTGCTCGACGGGCCGGAGCGCGAGGTACGCCGCGCGCTCGACGTAGACACCCGCTTGCAGCCGCAGGAACACGCCCCCGGCCGCCGCGCGTGACAGCTCGGTGGGAGTGACATCCCGTGCGAGCAGGTCCGCGCGGGTGAACAAGGGCACCCCCCGGATGCCGATACCCACCGTCCTGTGCATCCCCCCGATCGTGCCGCCACCACCCGTTCGCGCGATCCCCCACCCCCGGCATCCGTGGACATCTCGGCCGCCCACCGGCCTGGGGAGGAGCGCCTGGCGTCTTGCCCCGGCCGACCCCTCGCGCGATCACCCCCGTTCACCGAGACGACCCGCGATCCCGCGCCGTCCGGGGTCATTTCGCGAACGGTGGGTCATCTCGGCGCGGCGCGGCCGCGGCCCGCGACGCGCCGCCACGCAGGAACGCGCCAGACGCGCGACCGGGTTAGGGTCGAACGTATGTCCCCCGAGCTCGTCGCCTCCCGCAGCGCCGACCTCGAGTCGCGGATCGTCGCGGACTCGCGCGACCGGGTCGCGTGGATCCGGGCGCGCTCGCGCGGCATCACGGCGACCGACGTCGCCACTCTCACCAGCGCCAACGCGATCACGCGAGCGGCGGATGCCAAGCTCCTCGGCTCGAGCTTCTCGGGTAACGCCTACACGGCGCACGGTCGTCGGCGCGAACCCGAGATCGCGGCATGGGTCGCCGCGACGCATGGCATCCAGCCCTCGTCCGCGCTGTATCACGCGGTCGTCGAGAAACGTCACCTCGCAACCCCGGACGGTGTCGTGGTGGATGCCGAGGGGCGCATCGTCCTGGCCGAGATCAAGACGACGAACAAGGCGTGGCGCTCCATCCCCCGCACGTATCTGCGCCAGGTGTGGTGGCAGCAGCACGTCCTCGGCGCCGAGCGCACGCTGGTCGCGTGGGAGCAGCATGACGGCTTCGTGCCGGTGGGCGACGAGCCCCGCTGCCAGTGGGTGGACCGCGACGAGAAGGAGATCGCGTCGCTCGTGCGGCTGGCGACCTCGCTCATCGACGAGCTCTACCGGCGGACGACCGCGGGCCGGGTGCCGGTGCGGCGCCCGGAACCGACGGAGAGGTACCGCGCTCTCGCGCTCCTCGACGGATAGTTGACCGAAATCAAACAATCGGCGTATAGTTGATCTTCGTCAACTAACGCGCCGTCGTCGTCGCGGCATCCTTCTTCCTCCCCTGGAGAGTCCCGCATGACCTCATCCGTCCCCGAGACCGCGGCACCGCGCCGCGTCCTCCCCGCCCTCATCGGGCTGCTGCTCGGCATGTTCGTGTCGATGCTGGCCTCGACCGTCGTCTCGACGTCGCTGCCGGTGATCGTCCACGACCTCTCGGGCGACCAGAACGCTTACACCTGGGTGGTCACGGCGACCCTGCTCACCACCGCGATCTCGACACCCATCTGGGGCAAGCTCGCCGACCTGTTCAACCGCAAGGTGCTGATCCAGGTCGCCATCGGCATCTTCGTCCTGGCCACCGCCGCGGCCGGGTTCTCGCAGAACACCGACATGCTCATCGCCTTCCGCGCGGTGCAGGGTCTGGGCGCGGGCGGTCTCGCCGCACTCAGCCAGGTGATCATGGCGGACATCATCAGCCCGCGCGAGCGCGGTCGCTACATGGGCCTGTTCGGTGCCGTCATGGCCGTCGCCACCGTCGGTGGCCCGCTGCTCGGCGGCGTCATCACGGATGCCTTCGGCTGGCGGTTCAACTTCTTCGTCGCCCTGCCCTTCGCCGTCGCCGCGCTCGTCATCCAGCAGCGCACGCTGCACCTGCCCGCGCGCGCACCGCGCAAGGTCAAGATCGACTACCTCGGCATCGTGCTGCTCTCGACCGCCGTGTCGCTGCTGCTGATCTGGATCACCAACGCCGGGCGCACGTTCGAGTGGGCCAGCACCGAGACGCTCCTCATGGTCGGCGGCGCCGTCCTCGCGGCGATCCTGTTCGTCCTGGTCGAGCTGCGCTCGTCCGAGCCGCTCGTCCCGCTGACGCTGTTCCGCGACGCCACCTTCACCCTCGCCACGATCGCGTCGATCGCGACCGGCCTGGCGATGTTCGGCACGTCGGTGTTCCTCAGCCAGTACATGCAGATGGCCCGCGGCGCCACGCCCACCGAGGCCGGCGTCATGACGATTCCGATGATCGCGGGGCTCCTGCTTGCATCCATCGTCGTCGGCGCCCTCATCACGCGCTTCGGGTACTGGAAGCCGTTCCTCATCGCCGGTGGAGTGCTGCTCATCGCGGGCACGTACCTGCTGTCGACCATCCACTACGACACGAACTTCGCGCTGGTCTCGCTGTACATGTTCCTGCTCGGCGCGGGCGTCGGCATGACGATGCAGAACCTCGTGCTGATCGTGCAGAACACCGCCGACCCGGCCCGGATGGGTGCGGCCAGCTCCGGCGTGACGTTCTTCCGCAGCCTCGGCGGCACGATCGGCGTGTCGGTCATGGGCGCGGTTCTCGCCGACACGGCCACGCGCCTGTTCACCGACCGGGCCACCGACCTGCAGACCGCGATCGTCGGTCTCGGCGCGGCCGGCGCTCCCGTTGCCGAGGCCCTGCAGTCCGACACGATCCCCCAGGTGTCGACCCTGCCCGAGGTCGTGCGCGTCATCGTCGAGGACATCTACGCCCAGTCCATCGCGCACGCGTTCCTCATTGCGGTGCCGGTGGCCGTCGTCAGCCTCATCGCGATCGTGTTCCTGCCGAACCGTCCGCTCACCCGCATGACGACGTCCGAGCGCGTCGCGGCGAGCGAGGCGGACCTGGCCACCGTGTCGGTTCCCGCCGGTATGGCGACCCTGTCGACGACGGGGACGGTTCCGACGGTGGATGCCGAGACCCGCCGCCGTCCCCGCTCCGACGCTCCCGTGGGGGAGGATGGGTGACGTGACCCCCGAACCCGACGCCGAGCGACAGGCCGCCGTGCACGCGCTCGAGTCGTCGTTCTCGGAACTGATGACCGTGTTCCGCCGCTTCGTCTCAGAGGCGGCGGAACGGGTCAGCCCCGGCATGCTGCCGGCGACGTTCAAGACCCTGTCGGTCGTGAGCCGTTTCGGCCCCCTGACGCTGTCCGCCCTCGCCGAACGGCTCTCTGCCGATAAAGGCTTCCTCAGCCGTGCCATCAGCGACCTCGAGGGCATGGGACTGGTCACCCGGACGCCCGACCCGAACGATCGCCGCTCCCGGCTGATCGCTGTGACCGATCTCGGCCGTGATCGTCTGAGCGAGGCGCGCGCTCCGCACGAGAGCCGACTCCACGAGGCTCTCGCGGACTGGTCCGTGGACGAGATCGAGCACCTTTCGACGATGCTGCACGCCCTGGCCGTCGGCGAGGTCCCCGGACGCCGCTGAGGCTCCTGCACTCCGGGCGACGCGACACGGTGACCGAGGTGTAACACCGTCGAGACAATCGCGCGCTTGACTGAAGGGGTCGCGGCGGAGTCGCCGTCGATGTGACCCCCGAGGAGGAACGCCCGATGAGATTCCGATCGACGCGTCCCGAAGCCACAGCCGACTCGCCGGGGGTCGTCATCCCCGAGACCATGCGCGCCGTGGTGTTCGACGCCCCGGGCGACGCCGACGCCCTGCGCGTGGCATCCGTCTCGACACCCGACCCCATCCTCAGTGAGGTGCTCGTCCGCGTGGTCGCGGCGGGGATCAACCCGATCGACGCCAAGACACGCGCGGGCCGGGGTGCGGCCGGTGCCATCACCGGGTGGCCGGCCACGCTGGGGTACGACTTCAGCGGCGTCGTGGTCGCCGCTCCCTACGAATCTCACCCGTTCCCGCCCGGGACCGAGGTGTTCGGGATGACGCCGACCCCGCGGACGCCGGGAACCTACGCCGAGTACACGGTGGTCCCGTCCCTCTCTCTCGCGCGCAAGCCCGCGTCGCTGTCGCACGTCGAGGCGGCCGGTGTGCCCCTGGCCGCCCTCACCGCGTGGGGCGTCGTGGTCGAGACGGCGCTCGCGCACGCCGGTCAGCGCATCCTGATTCACGCCGGCAGCGGCGGGGTGGGCCACTTCGCGGTGCAGTTCGCCGCGTACTTCGGCGCGCACGTCATCGCGACGGGGTCCTCGCGCAATCTCGACTGGCTCCGGGAGCTCGGCGCCGCCGAGGTCGTCGACCACACGACGGCGAGGTTCGAGGACGTCGTCGCCGACGTGGATGTCGTGGTCGACCTCATCGGCAACGTCGCCGACGACACCGGGACCCGTTCCCTCGAGGTCGTGCGGCCGGGGGGCCTGTTGATCGAGGTTCCCACCGGCGCCTGGCCGGGCTTCCGCGACGCGGCGGCGGCGCGCGGCATCCGTTCGACCGGCTACAAGGTCGTCCCCGACGGCGGCGCGCTCGCCACCATCGCGCGCCTGCTCGATTCCGGGGCGGTGCGCGTGTTCGTGGACCGCGTGTTCGATCTGGAACAGGCGGCAGCGGCGCACCGCGAGCTGGAGAAGGCGCACACGCGCGGGAAGATCGTCCTGCGCGTCAGCGACGATTGACCGGCCGCGGCGACAGCACGCGGCGCCCCTCGCCCACGACCTCGTCGGCCACCTCGTCCAGCAGCGGCGAGGTGAGGTTCCATTGCTGCCAGAAGAGAGGAACGTCCACCGGTGGGCCACCGAGCCGGACGAGCGCACCGGAGGCGAGTCCCTCCGCGGACTGGAACTCGGGCAGCAGCCCCCATCCGAGCCCCAGCGCCACCGCCGTCGCGAAGTCCTGGGAAGCCGGGACGCGGTGCCGCGGTGGAGCTCCCACGGGCACGTCGAACCCGGCGAGCCACCGGGTCTGCAGGTCGTCGCGACGATCGAAGTCGACGACGGGCGCCGAGGTCAACACTCCCGCATGAACCCCGTCGGAGAACCATCGGGCCGCAAACCCGGCGGAAGCCACCGCTTCGTAGCGCAGCACCCCGAGGCTCCGCACGCGGCATCCGGCCACGGGGGTCTCCCGGGAGGTGACCGCCGCCATCACGACACCGGTCTCCAACAGTCCGGCGGTGAAGTCCTGATCGTCGCGATGCAGGTCGAACACCACCGCCCTCCGCTCGGCGACACGGGCCAGCGGGGCGAGGAACCACGTCGCGAGGGAGTCGGCGTTCACGGCGAGGGGCACGGATGCCACGGCTCCGCTCTCCGCACCGATCGCTGCCAGCGCGTCGTGCTCGAGCAGGGCCAGCTGGCGGGCCAGACGCACCACCGCGTCTCCCGCGGGTGTCGCCCGCACCGGTTTCGACCGGACGAGGACGACACGGCCGAGCTGATCCTCGAGAGCGCGCACTCGTTGGCTGACGGCGGACGACGTGATGTGCAGCCGCCGGGCAGCGGCATCCAGCGTTCCTTCGTCGATGACGGTCGCCAGGGTGCGGGCGAGCTCAAACGGAATCGTCATGAAGCGATGCTAATGGTGCTGCAGAATCCTGAAATGTACTGAAGGACGACGCCCGCCTACCCTCGACACCGTGCTCTCCTCCCTCGCTGCCGGTTTCGGGCTCGGCCTCTCGCTCATCGTCGCCATCGGCGCTCAGAACCTCTTCGTGCTGCGGCAGGGCGTGCGTCGCGAGCACGTCCTGTCCGTCGTCGCCGTGTGCGCCGTGTCCGACGCCGTGCTCATCGCGCTCGGCGTCTCGGGAATCGGCGCCGTCGTCACCGCGGTGCCGTGGCTTCTCGACGTCGTGAGATGGGCCGGGGCCGCCTTCCTCGTGGGTTATGGGATGCTCGCCGCCCGCCGAGCCCTGCGTCCGACGGGGGCCGCGTTGCACGTCGAGACGGAGGCCCCGCCCGCAGAACGCGGCGGGCGGACGATGGTGGCGACGACTACCCGCACGGCAGCGGTCCTGACGTGCCTCGCGCTCACCTGGCTCAATCCCCACGTCTATCTCGACACCGTCTTCCTGCTCGGCTCCGTCGCCGCGACGCACGGGGCGGAACGCGGAGTGTTCGGCGTCGGCGCGGCCGCGGCCAGCCTGGTGTGGTTCGCCGCCCTCGGCTACGGCGCACGCTTCCTCGGGCGATGGCTCGACTCCCCCGGGGCCTGGCGCGTCCTCGACGGGGTCATCGCGCTCGTCATGTGGGGGCTGGCGTTCTCTCTCGTCCTCCCCGTGTTCACCGGGTGAGGTCACAATGAACAGATGCGCAGCGTCGAATTGAGCATCCGCGGACACGTGCAGGGCGTCGGCTTCCGCTGGGCGATGCGCGCCGAAGCCGAACGCCTCGGTGTCACCGGCTGGGTGCGGAACCGGCGTGACGGCACCGTGGAGGCCCGCGTCACCGGCACCACGGACGCGGTCGACGCGATCGTGTCCTGGGCGAGCCAGGGGCCCCCGCTGGCCCGAGTCGAGCGCGTCGAGGAGCGGGAGACCGACACGGATGCCACGAACGACACCGCGTTCGAGATCCGCGCGTCCGCCTAGTCCCGGCCGCCGGGGAGCCCCGCGCGCAGTTCGACGAGCACGTCGGCGGCCTCGTCGAACCGGGTGAGTCCCGCCGCCTGCCCCGCCCACAACGACAGCAGCTCGCCCTCCCCTGCCGCGGCGGCCGCCGCGCGGAACACGCCGGTGAGCCAGTTCTGCGCGGGAAAGGGCGCGATCGCCTGGGCCGCTTCGATCTCGCGGACCGCGCGGTTCGGGATGCCGCGCGCCCACCGTCCACTCATCGCCCGCGTGAGCACGGTGTCGGTGTCGCCGGCCGCAGCGATCGCCTCACGGTGCGCGGCCGTCGCGCCGGACTGTCGCGTGCGCAAGAACGCCGTGCCGACCTGCACCCCCTCCGCTCCGAGCGCGAACGCGGCGGCGACACCCCGACGATCCGCGATGCCGCCGGCCGCGATCACCGGCACCGAGACCGCATCGACCACCTGCGGGATGAGAGCGAACGTTCCCACGAGCGACGACGCCGGGTCGCGGAGGAACGACACGCGATGCCCCGCGGCCTCCATCCCCGTCGCCGCCACCGCGTCGACGCCGGCTGTCTCGAGAGCGACGGCCTCAGCGACCGACGTGGCCGTGCCGATCACGCGGATGCCGCGCTCTCGAGCGCGCGCGACGGTCTGGGCATCCGGTACGCCGTAGACAAGGCTCAGGACGTCGGGCACTGCGGCGAAGACGGCGTCGAGCTGATCCGCGAGATCGGGCAAGAACACCTCCGGCACGTCGGGCACCGCGACGCCCGCGGCCGCGAACAGCCCGGCCATGGCATCCCGGGTGGAGGAGAGATCGACGTCCGCGGGGGTGACCTCGTCGCCCCGCGACCACCACAGGTTCACCGCGACCGGCCGGTCGGTGGAGCTCCTCAGCATGCGCACGGTCTCGACGATGCGGTCCGGCGCATAGCCGTAGAGGCCGAACGAGCCGAGACCGCCGCCGGCGCTGACCGCCGCCGTGAGCTCCACCGAAGACAGGCCGCCGAACGGTCCGAGGACGATCGGAACATCGATGCCGAAGAGCTCGCACACCCGCGACATGGTCAGTCCAACGGACGCAGAATGCGATCGAGGAACCGGCGCGTGCGTTCCTTCTCGGGGCGGGTGAAGAGCGTCGCGGGTGCGCCGCGCTCCACGATCACGCCCTCGTCGAAGAACAGGACCTCGTCGGCGACTTCGCGAGCGAAGGCGAGCTCGTGAGTGACGATGATCATCGTCCATCCCTCATCGGCGAGCCCGCGCAGCACCTTGAGGACTTCGCCCACGAGCTCGGGATCGAGCGCGCTGGTGGGCTCGTCGAAGAGGAGGAGGTCAGGGCGCAGAGCCAGCGCGCGGACGATGCCCACGCGCTGCTGCTGGCCGCCCGACAGCTCGAAGGGATACGCGTCGCGCTTCTCGGCGAGACCGACGCGTTCCAGGAGCGCCTCCGCGCGCGCGGTGGCGTCGGCTCGGGAAACGCCGTGCGCCTGCACGGGTCCCTCGATGACGTTCTGCAGCACGGTGAGATGCGGGAAGAGGTTGTGGTGCTGGAACACCATCGCCGATCGGTCCCGCATCGCGGCTCGATCCGCCTTGGACACGCGGCCGGCGAGGTCGATCGAGGGCCCGCCGTCGTACCCGATGCGGCCGGCGTCGGCGGTCTCGAGACCGTTCAGACACCTCAGCACCGTGGTCTTGCCCGACCCCGAGGGACCGATCAGCACGAGCACCTCGCCGCGCCGGACCTCGAGGTCCACGCCATCGAGCACGCGGTTCGCGCCGAAGCTCTTCTGCAGGCCCTGCACCCGCAGCAGCGGCGCGCCCGTCGGGCCCGCCGGCGGGGTCACGGCATCGTCAGCGTGCGACATGGCGATCCAGCCTCCTCTCGAGAACGCCCTGCCCCGCCGAGAGCACGAGGCAGAACAGCCAGTAGATCAGGGCCGCTTCGAGGTAGATCGCCATGAACTCGTACGAGAACGCGGCGATGTTCTGCGCCTGGCGGAACAGCTCCGACACCAAAATCAGGGATGCCAGCGAGCTGTCCTTCACGAGCGAGATGAACGTGTTCGACAGCGGCGGCACGGAGACGCGCGCCGCCTGCGGCAGGATGATCCGCGTCAAGGTCTTGCGCGGTGAAAGACCCACGACGTGCGCCGCCTCCCACTGCCCGCGGGGCACGGAGAGGATCGCGGCGCGGATGACCTCGGCGGCGTACCCGCCGACGTTGAGCGAGAACGCGATCACGGCCGCCGGGAACGGGTCGATGACGACCCCGACCGCGGGCAGACCGTAGAAGATGACGAAGAGCTGCACCAGCAGCGGCGTCCCCCGGATGACCGAGATGTAGAACCGCGCGACGCCGCGCAGCACGACGTTGCGCGAGAGACGCAGCAGAGCCATGCCGAGGGCGATCACCAGCCCGATCGCGAACGACGCCAGCGACAGCGGGATGGTCCCCCGCAGCCCGGCCAGCACCATGGGCCAGAACGAATCGAGCAACAGCGTCCAGATGTCGTTCACGCGCCCTCCTTCCTGTCGCGAACGCGGCACGCCCGCGCCCCCCACGCTAGGCGGGAGTCGCGGGCGTGCGCCGGGGGTTTACTTCGTGACGTCGGCGCCGAAGTACTTCTGGCTGATCTCGGCGAGGGTGCCGTCGGCCTCGAGCTCCTCGAGCGCTCCGTCGATGGCATCCGCGAGAGCCTGCTTGTCCTTGGTCGTCGCGAACGCGCTCTCCGAGGTGTCCTCGGTCTCGGCGGCGATCTTCAGACCTGTCGGGCTGTTGGTCTTCTCGTAGTCGAGGTAGGTCAGCTGGTCGTTCACGGTGGCGTCGACGCGGCCCTGCTGCAGCAGGGCGACGGCCTGCGCCCAGCCCTCGACGGCCTCGACCTGGGCGCCGCTCTCGGTGGCCAGCTCGTACCAGTTGCTCGTGAGCGACTGGGCGGTGGTCTTGCCCGAGAGGTCGGCGAAGCTGGAGATCGAGGAGTCGTCCTCCGTGGTCACCACGACGCCGCGCGAGACGGTGTACGGCGTGCTGAAGAGGTACTTCTCCTCGCGCTCGGGGTTGATCGACACCTGGTTGGCGATGACGTCGAAGCGACCCGCGTCGAGGCCGGCGAAGATGGCATCCCACTGGGTCTCCTGGAAGCGGACCTCCAGCCCGAGCTTCTCGGCGACGGCCTCGGCGATCTCGACGTCGAAACCGGTGAGGTCTCCCGACTCGTCGTGGAACGAGAACGGACGGTACGTGCCCTCTGTGGCGACGGTCAGGGTGCCCGCGGAGACCAGACCGAGGTCGTCGCCCTGCTCGGCCGAGCCGGATGTGGATCCGCCGCTGCACGCGGTGAGCGCGAGAGCGAGCGTGCCGAGAGCGGCGGCGAGGAAGGGGAGGCGACGGGGCATAGGTGTTCCTTGCAAGTGATGCGGGTGGGGTTCCGGGGGCGGGGCGCGGCGCGCACCTTCCACCCCAACACGGATCCGCGCGGCATCCTTCCCGGATGACGTTGTGTTGCACGTTCGTGCAGCGCACGGGACGCGGGTCGGGGGCGCGGGCGGGGCGCGGGGCGGCGTCGGGCGCGGGGCGGGGGCGCGGGGCGGCGCGGGCGCGGGGCGGGCGGGGCAGCGCGGGCGGGGCGGCGTCGGCACGCGAAAGCCCCGCCGGCACGGGGCGCGACGGGGCTTTCGGCGAGATGCGTCAGACGATGGCGTTGACGTCCAGCGGGATGCCGGGACCGAAAGTGGTCGAAACGGCGCCCTTCTGGATGTAGCGGCCCTTCGAGCTGGACGGCTTGAGGCGGACGATCTCCTCGAGCGCGGCCTTCAGGTTCTCGTCGAGCTGCTCGGCCGAGAACGAGGCCTTGCCGACGACGAAGTGCACGTTGGCGTGCTTGTCGACGCGGAACTCGATCTTTCCGCCCTTGATCTCCTCGACGGCCTTGGCCGGGTTGGGGGTCACGGTGCCGGTCTTGGGGTTCGGCATCAGGCCACGGGGACCCAGGACCTTACCCAGACGACCGACCTGGCCCATGAGCTCGGGCGTGGCGACGGCCGCGTCGAACGACGTGTATCCGCCGGCGACCTTCTCGATGAGCTCGGCGCCGCCGACCTCGTCGGCACCGGCGGCGAGGGCCGCCTCGGCCGCGGGGCCGTTCGCGAACACGATGACGCGGGCGGTCTTACCCGTGCCGTGGGGCAGGATGACCGTGCCGCGGACCATCTGGTCGGCCTTGCGGGGGTCGACGGAGAGCTTCAGCGCGACCTCGACGGTCGAGTCGAACTTCTTCGAACCGGTCTCCTTCGCCAGGGCGACGGCCTCGGCGGGGGTGTAGAACGTGTCGGGCGCGACCTTCTCGGCGGCGGCCCGGTATGCCTTGGACTTGGTAGCCATGATTATCTCCCTCAGTCCTCGACCGTGATGCCCATGGAACGGGCGGTGCCGGCGATGATCTTGGCCGCGGCCTCGATGTCGTTCGCGTTCAGGTCGGGCTGCTTGGTCTCGGCGATCTGACGCACCTGCTCCTTGGTGAGCTTGCCCACCTTGGTGGTGTGCGGCGTCGCGGAGCCCTTCTGCAGGCCGGCGGCCTTCTTGATGAGCTCGGCGGCCGGGGGCGTCTTCAGGATAAACGTGAAGCTGCGGTCCTCGTACACCGTGATCTCGACGGGGATCACGTTGCCGCGCTGCGACTCGGTCGCGGCGTTGTAGGCCTTGCAGAACTCCATGATGTTGACGCCGTGCTGACCGAGCGCGGGGCCGATCGGCGGCGCCGGGTTGGCAGCACCGGCGTTGATCTGGAGCTTGATCAGGCCGGTCACCTTCTTCTTGGGTGCCATATCCTCTTCCTCTCATCGAGCGGGTGCCTGACGGCTCCCTCTCTCCCGCACGCCCGGCGGTTCCGGGCAGCGGTCGCGCTCGCGCGGGCGCACGAGCAACCTCCCCATCATACGCGATGTCCCGGCATCCGCACTCCCCCGCCCGACCGGCGCCCCGCGGCCGCCGCCGCAGCCGGCCGCCGCCTGCCCTTCCCCGCCGCCACGCCGCCGCCGCCCCGCGCCGCCGCCACGCATAAACGCGATCGGCGCGCGGAAACGCGCTGGCCACGTGTTTCTGCGCGTGAATCGCGTTTATGCGTGCGGGCGGACGATGGTTCTCCACAGCCCCGGCATCCGCCGTCGGCCAACCTGGCAGTCTCGCCGGATGGATGCCGTTCCCCGCTCGCTGCGCGCGTCACCGACTCCCCTGCTTCTCACCTCGGATGCTCCCCGGTCGGGGCCCCCACCGTGGCGTGACGACTCGCTGTTGCGAGTTCGCGCCGGCATCTACACGATGCGCTCCGCGTGGGAAGGACTGACTCCCTGGGACCGCTACCTCGTCCGCGTCCACGCGTTCGCTCTGGCGCGACCGGATGCCGTGTTCTCCCACGAGTCCGCCGCATCCCTCCTCGGGCTGCCCACGTTCGGGCACCCCCGCATGATCCACATCTTCGACGCGCGCCGCTCGCGCTCGGTCCGATACGGCGACGTCACCGTGCACACGAGCGCCGACGCGCGATCGGCATGCGAGGTCGCCGGCATCCGGATCACCGCCGTCGAAGACGTGGTCGTCGACCTCGCCCGCGCGTTACCGCCCGCGCTGGGTCTGGCGGTGGCGGATGCCGCGTTGCGCAGTTTCGACCTCGACCGCGAGCGACTGCTCGATCGGGCTGCGGCGCAGCGGAACAGCTTCGGTCTGCGACGTCTGCAGTGGACGCTGGCACACGCAACGCCGCTCGCCGAGTCACCGGGAGAGTCGATCAGCCGCGCCGTCATCGAGTGGTGCGGTTTCCCTGACCCGGCCCTGCAGGTGGAACACCGTGTCGATGGGCGCATCTTCCGATCGGACTTCTGCTGGCCGGACGAGAAGATCCTCGGGGAGTCCGACGGCTGGCTCAAGTACAGCGCCGATGACGCCGCCGCGGCCGCTTTCTCAGTCCGGGCTGAGAAACGACGCGAGGACGCGCTTCGGCGGCAAGGGTGGCGCATCGCTCGGTGGGACTACGCCGGGGCACTCGGGGTGGACGCGCTGCGCCGTGCGCTCATGGCCGTGGGGCTGCGGCCGGTGCGGCGCCCCGAGGTCGCCGCCCTGGCCTCCGTGGGGAGGAACGCCCGCTCAACCTGACACGCATCAACGCGATCGACGCGGGCACACGCTGCGGCGCATAAACGCGATCGGCGCGCATAAACGCGGTGGCAGCGTGTTTATGCGCGCTCGGAGCGTTTATGCCCGGATGCCCGCCGAATCCACCGGACAGCCCCGCGCCCGGCGCGCGGCCCGGCACGGCACGGCCCGGCACGGCACGGCCCGGCGGGGCGCGGCGCGGCGGGGCGCGCGGCACGGCACCGGCACGGCACGACGGGGCGCGGACGAGGCGCGCATAAACGCGATCGGCGCGCATAAACGCGGGGGCAGCGTGTTTATGCGCGCCCGGAGCGTTTATGCCCGGATGCCCGCCGATTCCACCGGACAGCCCCGCGCCCGGCGCGCGACGGGGCGCGCGGCACGGCACCGGCACGGCACGGCGGGGCGCGGCGGGGCGCTCATAAACGCGATCGTCGCGCATAAACACGGGGGCAGCGTGTTTATGCACGCTCGGAGCGTTTATGCGCGAATGCCCGCCCGACCCGCGCCGCAAACCGCGGCAGCGCGGGGGGAACGGCGAACGCCCCGCGCGGCCGGAGCCGGGCGGGGCGTTCGCGAAGACGCGGGGCGTCAGATCATCTTGGTGACCTGGTCGAACGACAGCTCGACCGGGGTCTCACGCTCGAAGAGCGACACGAGCACCGTGAGCTTGCCGCTCTCGGGCTTGATCTCGCTGATCGTGCCGGGCAGGCCCGCGAACGAGCCCTCCTTGATCGTGATGGTCTCGCCGGCTTCGAAGTCGACCTCGGCGGGGATAACACGCTGAGCAACCGGAGCGCCCTTGGCGGCACCGGACTTGGCGGGAGCCGACTCCTTCACCTCGACGAGGCTCTTGAGCATGTTGAACGCCTCATCGAAGCGCAGCGGCGTGGGGTTGTGGGCGTTGCCCACGAAGCCGGTCACACCGGGGGTGTGACGGACGACCGACCAGGTGTCTTCGTTGAGGTCCATGCGCACGAGCACGTAGCCCGGGATGCGCACGCGCGTGACCATCTTGCGCTGGCCGTTCTTGATCTCGACGACGTCCTCCATCGGGACTTCGACCTGGTAGATGTCGTCCTCGACCTCGAGCGTCGACTTGCGCTGCTCGATGTTGGCCTTCACCTTGCGCTCGAAACCGGCGTACGAGTGGATGACGTACCACTTGCCCGGCAGCGACCGCAGCTCGGCACGGAACGCCTCGTACGGGTCGAGGTCCTCGGCGTCGGCGGCGTCCTCGTCGACCGGAGCATCGGCGGCGTCGGCCGGAGAGACGGATGCCTCGACCTCGTCGACGACGCTCGCGGCGCCCGCGACCTCGTCGACGAAGTCCTCGTCCAGCACGGGCGCGTCGGGCTCGCCGTTGATGTCGGGGCCGTCGTAGGGGGTGACCTCATCGGCTGCTTCGGCCGCCTCTTCCGCGGCTTCCTCGGCGAGGGAGTCGTTGAGCACCTCGGCGGCGGCCTCGGCCTCGCCGGCCTCGTCGATCTCGAGCGCGTCGTTCACGATGGCGTCCGCCTCCGGGTCGGTGATGTCGATGTCGCCGAGGTCATCGGCGACGTCGTCGTTCTCGTCGTCGACGATGTGGATGGCACTGTGCTCGGCCGCGTCGGAGGCGTGCTCCTGCGAGGCGAGGATGTTGCCCTCCTGGGCCTCGTCGTCCTCGCTGGACTGCTCGGCCGTGGGCGCCCAATCGGCGTCGTCGACATATCTTTCAGACACTGATGATCTCTTCCGTTCTGGAGCGGCCGCTCGTGGGGCCGCGCGTCCGCCGAAGCGCCGGTCAGGCGCCCGCGGCGCCCGGGATACCGAACACGGCGCTGGTCAGCCACACGAACAGCACGTCGAGGCCGTAGACGATCGCCATCATGACGACGACGAACCCGAGGACGACGGCGGTGAACTTGACCAGCTCTTGCCGGGTGGGCGTAACGACCTTGCGCAGTTCCGCGAAGACCTGACGGATGAAAAGAGCGATCCGCGCGAAGAAGTTGAGCTTCTTCTCACGGGGCGCGCCGCGGTCTGCGACGATCTCGCCCTTCGTCTCGTCCTGCGTCATCGAACCACCTAGGTCGCTTCTCGTTGCCAGCGTGCGCTGTGCGCAGGGCGGACAGGAATCGAACCTGCAACCTGCGGTTTTGGAGACCGCTGCTCTGCCAATTGAGCTACCGCCCTAAGACCCGCGGGGGGTCCGGGATGCGAAACCGACACGTCTTCGCCAGGAATCTCTCGGGGAGGGATGCCGCCTGTGCGCGGGGCACGGCGAAAGAATGCAGATTTCGACTGCACGTCCCAGTCTATGCCATGTCCCCCGGCGTGGCGAACCGCGCCGGGGGACGAGCACGACTCAGGCCGTGCGGATGAGCTTCTTGTTCACGAACTCGTCCGCGGCGAGCAGCCCCAGCTCACGGGAGGTGCCGCTGCGCTTGACGCCGCCGAAGGGCAGCTCGGGCGAGTCGGCGAGGACGAGGTTGACGTAGACCATGCCGGCCTCGAGACGCTCGGCGATCCGCTCGGCTTGCGCGGCATCCGTCGTGAACACGTACGATCCCAGACCGAAGCCGGTGTCGTTGGCGATCGCCACGGCCTCGTCCTCACCGGAGACGCGGTAGACCGCGGCGACGGGGCCGAAGAACTCCTCGCGGTACGCGTCCATGTCGCTCGTCACTCCGGTCAGCACGGTGCCCGGGTAGAACGCACCGTCGCGTGTGCCACCGACTTCGAGCACGGCGCCCTGCTCGACGGCGCGCTGCACCTGCTCGTCCAGGCGTTCCGCGGCCGCGAGCGAGGAGAGCGGCCCGAGCACGGTGTCTTCGGCGAACGGATCGCCCACCTTCGCTTCGCCCAGGGCCGCGCTGAACTTCGCCAGGAAGGCGTCGTACAGGTCGTCGACGACGAGGAATCGCTTGGCCCCGTTGCAGGACTGGCCGTTGTTGTCCAGGCGCGCGTCGACGGCCGCCTGCACCGCCGCGTCGAGGTCGTCGGTCGAGAGCAGGATGAACGGGTCGGAACCACCGAGTTCGAGGGCGACCTTCTTGAGGTTGCGGCCGGCGACCTCGGCGACAGCGGCACCGGCCCGCTCGGAGCCGGTCACCGAGACGCCCTGCACACGGGGGTCGGCGATGATGGTGGCCGCCTGGTCGTTGGTGACGCGGATGTTGACGTAGGCGCCCTCGGGGAGGCCGGCGTCGCGGTAGATCAGCTGCAGCGCCTCGGCGGACTCGGGGCACTGCGGCGCGTGCTTCAGCAGGATCGTGTTCCCGACCGCGAGGTTCGGCGCGGCGAAGCGGGCGACCTGGTAGTAGGGGAAGTTCCAGGGCATGATCCCCAGCAGCGGCCCGAGCGCCGAGCGACGGATGACGGCAGTGCCCTCCCCCTGGATGTCGATCGGCGTGTCGCCGGTGATCCTGTCGATGTTGTCGGCGTAGTACTCGGTGATGTCGGCGGCGAAGTCGACCTCGCCGAGCGCGGCCTCGAGGGGCTTGCCCATCTCGCGCACGATGATCGCGGCGAGGTCGTCGCGACGGTCGCGGTGCAGCTGCGCCACGCGGCGCAGAGCCTCGGCGCGCTGGGCCGGAGCGGTCCGCGACCACACGCGGTACCCGTCGTGGGCGGCGGCGAGCGCCGCCTCGACCCCGGCGTCGGACAGGGTGTCGTACTCGGCGAGGGTCTCCCCGGTGGCGGGGTTGATGACGGCGTAGTCACTCATGTGTGCTCCCGTGTGGTGTCGTGGTCGATGGTCACTGGTTCGCGCGGCGCAGGTGGCGGGCGCTGGGCGGCGCGTCCGTGGCGAGTGTCTCGCCGCGGAAGAACGCCGGCCGGCGGAAGTACTGCACCACCATGATGACCGCCCCGAGCACGATGATGGTCACGCCGAGGATGAACACCAGGCCCACGCCGCCGATCTCCGACCCGCTGCCGTACTCGGGGTTCATGCTGTCGATGAGCGTGGTGACGAAGATCACCGCGAGGATGACACCACCGACGAGCGGGAACAGGAACGTGAAGAACACGTTCCGCGCGGAGTCGAACCATTGCTTGCGGAAGTACCACACGCACGCGAAGGCGGTGAGTCCGTAGTAGAAGCAGATCATGATGCCGAGCGTGAGGATCGTGTCCGACAGCACGTTGACGCTCACGACCCGCATCACGGCGTAGAAGCCCGCCGCGACCGCGGCCGAGACGATCGTCGCGAACCCGGGGGTGAAGAACCGCGGGCTGACGGCGGCGAACTTCGGCGGCAGGGCGCCGTAGTGCCCCATCGCCAGCAGGGTGCGCGCGGGCCCGACGAAGGTGGATTGCAGTGAGGATGCCGAGCTGGTCAGCACCGCGAGCGAGACGAATGCCGCGAAGGGCCCGAGGATGGGGCCGGCCAGCGCGAAGAACGCGTTGTCCTGGATGTCGGGGTTGCCCAGGCCGAACTCGCCGTCGCCGATGCCGGCGAACATGATCATCGACACCGCCAGCAGCAGGTACAGCGAGACGATCGTGAGCACCGTGATGGTCGCGGCGCGCCCCGGCGTCTTCTCGGGGTCCTTGGTCTCCTCGTTCATCGTGAGGGTGACGTCCCACCCCCAGAAGATGAAGATCGACAGCGACACGCCCGCGGCGAACGCGCTGAACGACGACACCGCGAACGGGTTGAACCACGACCAGTCGAAGGGCGTCGGGTCGTAGGCATCCCCGCCCACGACGTGCGCGATCGCGACGACCGCGAAGATGACGAGCACGACGACCTGGAAGCCCACCAGCACGTACTGGAGCTTCTGCGTCGTCTGCATGTCGCGGTACGACACCACCGTCGCCCCGAGCACGAACAGCAGGCACACGGCGATGTTGATCGGGAGATTGGATGCCAGGTCGGCGACGCCGGGCTGCCCGGTGAGCTGCGAGATGAGCAGGAAGAGGAAGTCGACGGCGATGCCGGCGAGGTTCGACAGCACGATGACGGTCGCCGCGATCAGCCCCCACCCGGCCATCCACCCGATCCACGGGCCGAACGCGCGCGCCGCCCAGGTGAAGGATGTGCCGGAGTCCGGCATCCGGTTGTTCAGTTCGCGGTAGCCGAAGGCCACCAGCAGCATGGGGATGAACCCCACCAGGATGATCGCGGGCACCTGGAGACCGACAGCGCCGACGGTCGGGCCGATCGCGGCGGTGAAGGTGTAGGCGGGGGCGATGCAGGAGATGCCGATGACGACGGCGCCGAGCAGTCCGATCGTGCCGGCGCTCAACCCCTTCTTCGACAGGCCGCCGGCGTCGCTGCCGGTGGCGGGTGCGGGTGCGGTCATGGCCGCGATCCTTCCGGTGACGAGACGTCGGCACGGCTGCGTGGCACGACGACGAGGGGAACGGGCAGTTCGTGCAGCATCTTCGCCGCGGTCGAACCGAGGAACAGCCGACGCGGCTGCGCGAGACGGCTGCTGCCGACCATCACGAGCTCGGCGGGGTCCCACGGCAGGTCGCGCACGGCTTCCTCGATGCTGTCTCCGTCGGCGACGACCACTTCGGCCGCGACGTCGGTGGGGAGTTCCACGCGGGCCTGCGCCAGCACCTCTTCGGCGTGACGCGCGCCGGCGACGCGGATGGCGCCGGTCTCGAGCCCCGGCGGGAGGTCCACGGTGACCAGCGACAACAGGCGGAGGGGAACGGATGCCGCCGCGGCGAGCGCGACGCTCTCCTCGCGCAGCACGTCGGCCCCGGGACGGCTGCCGATGGCGGCGGTGATGCGGCTCACGCCGATCGCCGGGTCGACGCGACGCGACCCCTCGGGGGCGAGGACCACGGGGACGTCGGAGGAGTGCAGCAGCTCCGATGCGACCGTCCCGAGGCGGTGCCGCCCGCGGAGCCCGCCGTTGGCCGCGCCGACGACGATGTAGCCGGCGCCGATCTCGTCGGCGAAAGCCACCAGGCCCTCGGCGAACGAGTCGGCGTGACGGACGTGCTCGCGGTGGGGCACGGCATCCCGGATCACCTCCGCCGCGTCCTTCAGCCACCGGTCGGCCTGCTCGGCCACGAGCCGCGCGTACGCCGCGTCCGGGGGCGTGATGACGCTCCGGGCGTCGTCGGGCAGGACGAGGGCCACCTCCAGTGGAGCACCGATCGCCCGGGCCAGACGGATGCCGAGCGCCAGGGCATCGGCACCGGTGTCGGTCGCGGTGTAGCCCACGACCACCGCGGCGGTCATCGCCGTGCCCGTTCCAGGATCTCGTCGGCGGCGCGGTGACCCTGGCGGATCGCGCCGTCGACGTGCTGGTAGCCGGCACCCGCCATGTCGCTGCACGCGAGATGGATCGGGCCGACTGGCTCGCGCAGGTCGGCACCGTAGCGCTCGAGCCCGCCGAGGTCGAAGCTGGCGGCGTAGGCGCCGCGCGTCCACTCCTCGGTTCCCCAGTCGCTCTCGTAATAGACGATCGGGTTCTTCGCCTCGGGCCCGTAGTAGTGCGAGAGGGACTCGAGGATGCGCTCCTTGCGCTCCTCCGCGGTGAGGCGGAAGAGGTCGTCGGCGTTCTGATCGGACACGAACCCGACGAGCGTTCCGCGCTCGTCGCCGTGGTTGGTGTTGTCGTACGCCTCGTGCGAGAGCTCGTAGGGGCTGAAGGCGGTGCCGGACAGGCCCTGCTCCCGCCAGAACGGCCGGTCGTACACCGCGTGCACCTTGATGACGAAGCCCATCGAGATGTGCTGATGCATCTGATGCTGCAGCCGCGGCAGCGGCGGGTCGAAGGAGATCCGCGAGTACAGCACGGGGGCGAGCGCGAGAATCGCGTACCGTGCCCGGACCGTGACGCCGTCGGCGATCACCGTCACGCCCGCCGACGAGGACTTCGCGGCCTCGACGCGGGCCGTCAGCGCGCGGAGCTCGTCGACCCGGCGCCCGGTCACCGCCTCCCCGCCGCGCTCGGGCGCCACGGAATCCGGGCCCCAGATGATGCGCCGAACGGGCTGGTTCAGCAGGACGTCGTCGCCCAGCCGTTCGGCGAGGAGCTCGGGCACCTGCTGCAGACCGCCGACGACGCGCTTGTCGAGGATGAAGTCGGCGTCGACGAGGTGCGAGTACGAGCCCGCGGATGCCGCCATGAGCAGCGACTGCAGGAGCGAGAACGTGTGCGTCGGCTTCGTGAGCATCGCCGAGCCGGTGGCGAACGCGAGATTGCGGACCGCCTCGTCGTCGTCGGTCTGCTCGCGCAGCCACGCGTCCCACGAGATCTTGTCCCACTCGGCGGCGCGGGGGTGCTCCCACGGCTTGTCCGGGTCGATCTCGGCGACCATGGCATCCAGGCGCGCGGTGATCTCGTCGATGACCTTCTCGGTTTCGGGGGCCACCGGGAACATCTCACCGGTGAAGCGCTTGGCGACGCCGTCGGGACCGACGTAGACGCTGTCGCCCTCGCGGTAGCGACTGTAGGTCGACAGGCCCAGGTCGGCGACGGTGTCGATGAGGGCCTGCTGATCCGGCGAGACCCACTGGCCGCCGAGTTCGAGCATGGCGCCGTCGACGACGTCGGTCCACAGGCGTCCGCCGACGCGGTCGCGCGCCTCGAGCACCACGACCGAGAGGCCGGCTTTGCGCAGGTCGTTCGCGGCGGTCAGGCCCGCGGCCCCCGCACCGATGACGACGACGTCTCGCGTGATCTCATCCATGAAATCTTCTTTCTCTGCGTCGGTGACCCGAAGGGAGGACGAGGGGGCGGCGCGTTCGGGTCATTGCCGCCCCCTCGGGTCTATCGCTCAGTGGCGCGCGAGCGCCGCGGCCACGACGTCGAGGCCTTCGTGGAGCAGGTCGTCTCCGATCGACAGCGGGGGGAGGAAGCGGATGACGTTGCCGTACGTGCCGCAGGTCAGCACGATCACGCCCTCGGCGATGGCCGCCTTGGCCACGGCCGCGGTGAGAGCGGCGTCGGGGGCGCCGGTGGCGGGATCGACGAACTCCGCGGCGATCATGGCGCCGTGACCGCGGACGTCGCCGATGCGCGGGTCGGTCTGCTGCAGCGCGGTGAGGCGCGAGAACAGGACCTCGCCGATCTCCCGGGCGCGTTCGACGAGTCCGTCGTTCTCGAACGCGTCGATCGCGGCGAGCGCCGCGGCGCACGCAATCGGGTTGCCGCCGTAGGTGCCGCCGAGGCCGCCCGTGTGGGTGGCATCCATCATCTCGGCGCGACCGGTGACGGCGGCCAGCGGCAGACCGCCGGCGATCCCCTTGGCGGTCGTGACGAGGTCGGGGACGATGCCGAAGATCTCGGAGGCGAACATCGCGCCGGTGCGGGCGAAGCCCGACTGCACCTCGTCGGCGATGAAGACGACGCCGTTCGCGCGGCACCAGTCCACCAGGGCGGGAAGGAACCCGTCGGCGGGCACGATGAATCCGCCCTCTCCCTGGATGGGCTCGATGATCACCGCGGCGAGGTTCTCGGCCCCGACCTGCTTCTCGATGAGCGTGATCGCGCGCGCGGCGGCTTCGGCGCCGGAGAGGCCGTCACGGAACGGGTACGACAGCGGAGCGCGGTAGACCTCGGCGGCGAACGGTCCGAAACCGCTCTTGTACGGCATGTTCTTCGCGGTCAGCGCCATCGTGAGGTTCGTGCGGCCGTGGTAGGCGTGGTCGAAAGCGACGACGGCCTGCCGGCCGGTGTGCTTGCGCGCGATCTTGATGGCGTTCTCGACCGCTTCGGCGCCGGAGTTGAACAGCGCGCTCTTCTTGGCGTGGTCACCCGGGGTCAGGCGGTTGAGGGCCTCGGCCACCGACACGTAGGAGTCGTACGGCGAGACCATGAAGCACGTGTGCGTGAACGCCGCGACCTGTTCCTGCACGGCGGCCACGATGGCCGGGTGCGCGTTGCCCACCGAGGTCACGGCGATCCCCGAGCCGAGGTCGATGAGCGAGTTGCCGTCGGCGTCGACGACGACTCCCCCGCCGGCGGCGACGGCGTGGATGGGGGCGGTGTGGCCGACGCCGGCCGACACGGCGGCGGCCTTGCGGTCGAGGAGTTCCTGCGAGCGCGGGCCGGGAATGCTCGTGACCAGGCGGCGCTCCTGCGGGAGCGAGGGTCCGCCGACAGGGGGTGCGGTGACGGTGTGCGGTGCGGTCATGCTCGGGAGCGTAGGCAACGGCGACGCGACCGAGCACCTTCCGTGCTGTACATTCTGCTTACCCGGCTGTACGAGACGTACACGCCTCGTCGCAAGGAACCCATGGATGCCACCGACACCCCCACCCTGGGGGCGCTGCTGCGCCGTTCCGACCTCCACCTGAAGCTGGAGACGGGAGCACCCGACGCCCTCGAGCGCCCCGTGCGGTGGGTGCACAGCAGCGATCTCGCCGACCCGACGCCCTTCCTCTCGGACGGGCAAGTGCTCTTGACAACCGGCACGCAATTCCAGGGCCCCGACGCCACCTCCGCCGCCGACTACGTGCAGCGCCTGACCGCCCGGGGAGTCGCGGGGCTCGGGTTCGGCACCGAGGTCGTTCGCGATGGCATCCCTCCCGAGCTCGCCGCCGCGTGCCGCGAGGCGGGGCTGCCGCTGTTCGAGGTGCCGTACCGCACACCGTTCCTCGCCGTCGCGCGCGCCAATGCCGAGGCCATCGCGGCCGAGGCGTTCGCGCGGCGCACGTGGGCGCTCTCGGCCCAGCGCGCGATCGCGCTCGCGGCGCTGCGGCCCGATGGTCTGGGCGCGACCCTCGCGGAACTCGCCCGACAGCTCGGCACCTGGGTGGGACTGTACGACGCCGCCGGAGAGCTCACGCGCGAACACCCGCCCGGAGACCTGGATGCCGAGAGCGCCCGCGCTGTGAGCGATGAGGTGGCCGCGGTCCTGCGACGCGGAGCGCGCGCCGCATCGGCTCTCCGCATCGCGGGGCGCCCCTTCACCCTCCAGACGCTCGGGCGCGGCGGACACTTGCGCGGCGTCATCGCGATCGCCGCCGGAGAACTCGACCAGGAGGGGCGTGGGGTGGTGACGGCCGTCATCGCCATGGCGGGTCTCGCCTTCGAGCAGCATCAGGGGCTCAGCCGAGCCCGCGGGGCCCTGCGCGCAGGCCTGGTGCAGTCGCTGCTCACCGACGACCCCGCCCTCGCCCGGCGTATCGCGCGCGACGCCTGGGGGCCGCTGCCCTCGGCGCCGATCGTCGTCGCCCTCACCGACGCCGTCGTCGCCCGCAGCGATGGCCTGGCCGAACTCCTCGAGCTGCGCGCCGAGGAGCGGCACGGCGGCCTGTTCTTCGGTCGATCCGACGACGGCGTCGTCGTGGTGCTGCCGGCGAACGAGCGGCACGCCCTCGACGAAGCCGCCGAACGCTTCGGCGCGCGGATCGGCGTGTCCGACCCCACCGGCTACGACCGGTTCGCCGCGGCCCTCGGGCAGGCGCGCGTCGCCCGCGACCGCGGCGTCGAGCCGGTGACGACCTTCGATGCCGTCGCCGCCTCCGGAGTGCTGTCGGCGCTCGGTCCGGACGCGCCGTCCCTCGCCGCCGCCGAGCTCGCGCCCCTCACCGCCCACGACGCGGTCGAGGGGTCGCGGCTCGTCGAGACCCTCCGCGCCTGGCTCGACCACGACTGCTCCCACGAGGCGACCGCCCAGGCGCTCGGCGTGCACCGTCACACCGTGCGGACGCGGCTGGCCCTGGCCGAACGGCTGCTCGGGCGCGACCTGGGGTCTTTCGCGACCCGCGCCGAGCTGTGGGCGGCGCTCCGGGTCCAGCGGGCCTGACGCCGCGGCCCCGCCCGCCGCCTGCCGGTAGTGCGGTGCCCGCCTCGAGAGCACACGTTCGTGTGCGCTCGGCGCCGCGGAACCCCGGGCGCGGGTCAGGCGCGGCAGCCGCAGCTCTGGCGCACCGTCAGCCGCGGCTCGAAGACGACGTCGAAGGGACGGTCGGCGGGGCCCGCGGCGCCGGCGAGGATGCGCGCGGCGGCGCGACCCATCGCCTCCATCGGCTGACGCACGGTCGTCAGCGGCGGAGAGCTCAACCGCGCGGCCAGGGTGCCGTCGAACCCGGTGACGACGACGTCGTCCGGCACACGGATCCCCTCGGCGGCGAGCGCGTCCAGCACCGCGAAGGCGTGCTGGTCGGTCGCGCACACGAGTGCCCGCGGCATCCGCGCCCCGGCGATGAGGGCACGCAACTGCGGGACGAGCTCGTCCTCGCCGCGCACCGTCGCATCCACCACGTCGGGGCGCAGCGCGACGCCGAACTCCGTCGCCGCCGCACGCAGACCGCTGAGTCGCTCGACGGTGTCGGAGGCCTCGGGCCGCCCGACGAAGGCGACGTCGCGGACGCCGTGCGCGCGGGCCAGATGCTCGACGACCGCACGCATGCCCGCGGCGTTGTCGACGCGGACGCGATGGTGGTGGTCGTCGGCGGGGGGCGCACTGAACAGCACGATCGGGATGGTCGGCGCGTAGCGGGCAAGGGCCGGTGCCGTCTGCGGCGACGGGAAGATCGCCAGCCCGTCGACACGACCGGCGGTGTCGGCCACCGACACGTCCGTCCCCGCACCGCTGCTGAGCATCACGGGGCGCCCCAGCGCCCAGCACTCCAGCTCGAATCCGCGCTGCACCTCATCGACGTACAGCGGGAACGCGCGCGGGTCGGACAGCACGTCGTCGTCGGTCTGCGTCCACGGGATCACTCCGTCGGCGTCCAGCCGCGGCGTGGCCAGGCCCGACAGCGGGTTCGCCTGCGCGATGGGATCGGCGCGCTCGAGCAGCAGATCGAAAGCGTGCAGGCCGAGCGTGCCCGTGCGGCCGTGCGCGAGGCCCCGGGCGGCGGCGCTGGGGGCGTACCCCAGTCGCCGCGCGGCCTCGAGGACGCGTTCCCGAGTCGCATCGCTGAGTTTGTCGGGGCGGCGGAACGCGAACGACACCGACGCGATCGAGACGTTGGCCTCCTGCGCCACGTCGTACACGGTCGGTCGTCGCGTCGCGTCCGCTTCGCTCATCGGTGCGCGTATCCCCTCGTCGGCTCCGGCGCCTCCTCCACACCCTCGAGGTCCAAGCCGAAGTGGACGGGGAAGACAGGGTCGCCGGTGTCCGACGGTACATCCTCTCGCGAGGCCCGCACGGCATCCATCGACCGGGGGATCTCGATCGGCAGACGCCCCCGCGGCGCCACGCGTCCGGTGAGGGCATCCAGGACGGCCCGCGCGGAGCTGCCGTAATCGGCGACGATCGCCGCGGCATGCCCGACGAACGGCGTCAGTATCGCCGGGCGATCGAGGTTGACGACCAGAACGAGCGGGCAGGATGCCGCGATCTGCTGCAACCGGTACACCAACCCGGGGGCGAACTTGAGCGAGCCCTGGTGGAACCACGCCTCGAGGAAGAGGTCGTCGCGCGGATCGAACGGAGCGCCGACGCGCACGAGCGCGAGACCCGCGTCCGCGGGGTCAGCGACCACACGGCCGAGCTCGGCGACCTCGTCGGGACGGAACCCCTCGACGTACACGGCGCCGACGGCGCCGAGCGGCAGCACGGGGGCGCCGTCGCGCTCCTCGTTCACCAGCACCGTCAGCGAGCGCGCCTGGGCGCGTTCCCCCTGCGCCCGGAAGTCCGCGTTGCCGACGATGCGCTCGGCCTCGTCCACGTCGACGAACGGGTCGTCGAACAACCCGAGGGCGAACTTCACCCGCAGCAGTCGCCGCGCCGAGGCATCGATGCGCTCCTCGGACACGCGGCCGGAGCGCACGAGGTCCAGGAGCATGTCGACGCACTCCTCACCCCCGAACTGGTCGGCGCCGGCATCCAGGATCTTCTCCATGCGCTCGGTCGCGCTGAGGTGCTCGACGCCCCATGCCCGGGCGGGCAGCACCTGGTCGCCCACGTGGTTGTCGTTGACGAGCTCCCAGTCGGTCACGACGACGCCGTCGTAGCCCAGCTGCTCGCGCAGGAGACCCGTGACGATCTGCTTGTTGTACCCGAAGCCCACGGGCTCGATCGGCTGCCCGTCGAGTTCGAGGCCGATGGGCATGCCGTAGTACGGCATCATGCCCGCGGTGCCGCAGCGGATCGCCTCGCGGAAGGGCTCCAGGTGATAGTCGAACATGCCGCCGGGGTAGACCTGCTCGCGACCGTAGGGGAAGTGAGCGTCCTCACCGCCCTGCTGCGGACCGCCGCCCGGGAAGTGCTTCGTCGTGCACGCGACGCTGTCCGGTCCGAGGGTCTCGCCCTGGAATCCGCGCAGGTACGCCGCGGTGAATTCCGCGACGCGGGCGGCATCCTGTCCGAGGGTCTGCGCCTGTCGGCCCCAGCGCGGCTCGGTCGCGAGGTCGATCTGCGGGTGCAGAGCCGCCCGGATGCCGACGGCGCGGTACTCGCGCCGCGCCACCTCGGCGAACTCGCGCACCGTCTCGACATCGTCGAGCGCCGCGAGACCCAGCCCCTCGGGCCACTGCGAGAACGGACCGGCCGAGAAGGCGACACCGGTGTTCTCGACGAAGGCGTGCCGCGGATCGGTGCTGATGGTGACCGGGATGCCGTGGGGGGTCGTCGCAGCCAACGCCTGCAGGCGGTTGTTCCACTCGGCGGCCTGGCGGGCGGTGCGGATCGCGTGCACGTTGAAGTGCGTCATGTTCTTGCCGACGACGACGGTCGTGGTCGGTGACTTCGAGATCTTCCCCGGCGCCTCGAGCAGCTCGCCGTCGTCGCCCACCTCGATCACGGTCTGGAACATCAGACCGCACTTCTCTTCGAGGCTGAGGCGGCCGAGGAGATCCTCCGTGCGCTCGTCCACGCTGCGGCGCGGGTCTTCATACGGATCCATCACGCCGTTGCCGTTCAGGTCGCGGAAGCGCGTCCCGTCGGGGGCCGTGTGAAAGCGGGAGGAGGTCATGGCATCCTTTCGGATCGGTCGCGGGTCACTCGACCCCGAGGGCGACGTCGTGGAGAGGGTCTCGCGGGTCACTTCAGCCCGGTCGAGGCGATGCCCTGGATGAAGTACCGCTGGAGGAAGACGAACAGCACGATGATCGGGGCGATCACCAGCACCGATCCGGCCAGCAGCAGGCCGTAGTCGGTCGCGTTCTGCCCGGTGGAGTACAGCGACAGCGCAACGGGGAGGGTGTACTTGCCCTGCGTCTGGGCGGCCACGAGCGGCCACAGGAAGTTGTTCCAGGACGCCAGGAACGTCAGGATGCCGAGGGTCGCCAGGGGCGGTCCGCACAGCGGCATGACGATGCGGGCGAAGATGCGCAGCTCCCCCGCACCGTCGATGCGGGCGGCTTCGAGCAACGGATCCGGGATGCCGAGCATGAACTGCCGCATGAGGAAGACGCCCAGCGGTGTGGTGACGAAGGGCAGGATGAGCGCCGCGTACGTGTCGACGAGGCCCAGCGAAGAGACCATGACGAACAGCGGCACGAAGGTCACCACGCCCGGCACCATGAGCGTCACCATCACGACGACGAACAAGGCCTTCTTGCCGGGAAAGTCCATCTTCGCCAGGGCGTAGCCGACCATCGAGCAGAACACCAGGTTGCCGGCGACGGTGACGACGGCCACGAGCAGACTGTTGCCGAAGAACTGTCCGAAGTTGAGCTGTCCGAACCAGACGGCGAAGTTCTCCCACGTGAACTCCTGCGGCCACCACGTCGGCGGGCGCTGCAGGATCTCGCGCTGCGTCTTCACCGACCCCAGCAGCATCCACGCGAACGGCACCATCCACACCAGCAGGCCGACGACGAGCACGGTGAGGGTGAGGGCGCGACCGGGGGTGAGACGGGTCTCGGAGCGGCGACGGCGCGGCGGGTGCGCGGTCTCGGCGACGGCGGGGGTGGCCGCGGGGGCGGTGAGGGTCATGAGCGTCTCCTTGCCTCAGTCGCGCGAGCGCAACAGGCGGAACTGCAGCAGGCTGAGCAGCGCGATGGCCAGGAACAGCAGGTAGCTCGCCGCGGAGGCGGTGCCGTACTGACCGAAGCCGAACTGCTTGAACGTGTAGAAGGCCACCGAGAGGGTGGAGTTGAGCGGACCGCCCTGGGTCATGACGAAGGCCTCCTCGAAGAACTGGAGGAACCCGACCGAGATGAGCACGGCACCCAGCAGCAGCGTCGGGCGCAACAGCGGCAGCGTGATCGAGGTCAGTCGGCGCCAGGACGAGGCACCGTCCATCAGCGCGGCCTCTTTGACATCGGTCGGAATGGCCTGGAGCCCGGCGAGGAAGATGACCATGAGCGTTCCGACGTTGCGCCACACCGCCATCGCGATCAGCGACGGGAGCGCGGTGGAGGTGTCGTTGAGCCAGTCCGGACCCTGGATGCCGACGACCGCGAGCGCCGAGTTCAGCAGCCCCTCCGGCTGCAGGATGTAGCGCCAGACGACGGCGACCGCGACGATGCTCGTGACCACCGGTGCGTAGAACCCGACGCGCAGGATCGACACGATGCGGCCACGGCTGGCGTTCAACGCGAGCGCGAGGGCGAGGGCGAGCGCCATCGTCACGGGGATGCCGACGATCACGAACGTCGCGGTCACCCCGAGCGAGGTCAGGAAGACCGGGTCGCCGAGCACGGCGGCGTACTGCTCGAGCCCGATGAAGTTCACCGAGAACGGGGAGCGGATGTCGGCCGCGCGGAAGTCGGTGAACGACATCGCGAACGATCCGACGATCGGGATCACCATGAACACCGCGAACACGGCGACGAACGGCAGCGCGAAACCCCACGCGATCCATCCCTGACGGCGGCGACGGCTTCCCGCGCCGCCGCGCGCCCGGGCGCGACCGGGAACGGCACGCGTCCCGGTCGCGCCCACGACTGTCTGGGTCATGGCCTCAGCCCAGGCCCAGCTGGTCGGCGGTGGCCTGCAGTTCCTTCAGGCCGTCGGCCGGGGTCTGCTGCCCGAGACGGATCTTCTCGAGCATGCCGTCACCGGCCGCCGCGACCTGCACCCACGTGGTGGTGGCGGGGACGGACTTGGCCGTCTCCAACTGCGTGCCGAAGGCGGCGAGCGTCGGCGACGATGCGAGCGCGTCGTCGTTCCACGCCTCCTGCACGGCGGGCAGATCACCGGTGGCCTCGTACCACGCGACCTGCGTCTCGGGCTCGGTCAGCCACTGCACGAGCTTCCAAGCGCTGGTGGCGTTGTCGGAGTTGTCGAACACGGCGAGGTTCGCGCCGCCGCTGAACGACGTCGACGACTCCTTCGCCGGCAGAACGGCGGTGGTGAACTTCTCGCTGAAGCCTTCCCCGCCCAGCTCCTCGAGCTGACCGATGAGGAAGGGGCCGTCGATCAGCATCGGGGTGGCTCCCGAGACGAAGTCCGCCTCCTGCGCCCCCGCCGAGCGGTCCGCGGCCGGGTTGGCCACACCGTCGGTGTAGAAGCTCTGGTAGTACTCGAACGCCTCCGCCGCTTCGGGGGTGTCCAGCGTCCACTCGGAACCGTTCTCGAGCTCGACACCGTTGGACCACGGCATCCACAGGTTGCCCTGGAAGGAATCGTTGCCGGCGGGAAGGCGCATGCCGTACTCGGCTCCGCCCTTGGCCTGCATGTCGGCGGCCATCTGCTTCAGCTCGTCCCACGTGGTGGGCGCGCTGGTCCAGCCGGCCTGCGCGGCGATGTCGGTCCGGTAGTAGAGCACGCGCGTGTCGACGTACCACGGCACCCCGGTCGCGCGATCGTCGATCATCGTCGAGTCCACGGCGCCGGGGAAGATCCCGTCGGTGGACAGGTCGGTGGGGACGGTCTGCAGCGCATCACCGAAATCGGCCATCCAGGTCGAGCCGACCATGGCGAGATCCGGGGTGTTGCCGCCGGCGATCGCGGTCTGGAACTTGCTGTACGCGGCATCCCAGGGCACCGGCGTCACCTCGACCGTGACGCCGGGATTGGCGTCTTCGAAAGTCTTCACGAACTCGGGCAGGGCTTCACCCTCCGCGCCCATGGCCCACATCGTCAGCGTGCCCTCGGCCTGCGCGTCGCCGATCGTGGATGCCTCGGCGGCGTCGCCGCCGGAATCGGAGGTGCGTCCGCACCCGGTCAGCGCGATCGCGGCCACCGCGACGACGGCGACGGCGCTCCATCGGGTCTTTCTCATCGTGTTCCTCCTCGAACGGGCGCCCTCCATCGGGCGCGGTGTCCCCTTTAGTTTAAGCGCATAACTTCTCGCCCGGCAACCACCGCGTCTCTGGAAAGCACACGATCCGGTCGAACGCACACGACAGGGCCGCCCCGAACGTGTGCGTTCGACCCGAGCGTGTGCGCTCGACGCCAGCGGCCGACGGACGCCGGGACGCCGACGGACGCCGGCTGCCGGGACGGGCGACCGGGATGCCGGGGCGTCAGGGCCGCGGTGCGAGGTACCCGCGGACGAACTCGGCGAAGTGGGCCACCATGTCGACCGTGTCGTCGAGCAGCCACTGCTGCTGCAGTCCGTCCATCACCGCGCTGAGGAGCCGCGCCGCGCGCTCGGGGTCGATGTCGGCGCGCACCTCTCCCGCGGCCTGCCCCACACGCAGCAGTTCGGTGGCGCGCTCCGCGCCGTCTCGGTACCGGGCCGCGAAGGCGGCGTGAGCGGGATGGTCGGGGTCGCTCGCCTCCGCGACGACCACCGTGTACAGCGACGTGAGACCGCGCGTCGTGGCGTTGTAGGCCACGACCTTGCTCATCTGCTCGACGAGGGTGTGCTCGCGCGGGTCGCCGGCGGCCGCGCGCACGCGTTCGTCGCGCTGGCGCAACACCTCGGCGAACAGTTCCTCCTTGGTGGCGAAGTGGTGCAGCAGGCCCGCCGGGGTCAACCCCACGCGTTTGGCGACCTCCCGCAACGACCCGCTCGTGACCCCCGAGCGCCCGAAGACGAGGACGGCCTCGTCGACGATGCGCTGACGCCGCTGCTGTCCCTTCGGGTAGCTTCCGCGCGCGGCGCGCGGCATCCCCTCGTCCGCCATTCGAATCCCTCCGCACGCACCGATGCCCGGTCCCGCGAGGGTACCGGGCATCGAGCCGACCGAGCGTCAGGGGCGGCGCTCACCCCACGACGATCCGAACACCTGCTGCTCCATCGCCGGGCGGAGGGTCTGCTCCATCCGGTCATCGACGAAGTAGTCCTTGAGCGTGTCGCCGGTGAGGGCGTTGCCGATGGCTGCCATGATCATCGACTGGTCGAGCGACAGGTAGCGTTCGGCGATCGTTCCGCTCTTCACCGCGACCGCGTCGTAGAAGCCTCCCGGACCGTACGCGCCGAGCTTCTTCTCGAGGCCGCGGAGGTTCTTCAGCACGCCGGGCCGGTCGTACGGCAGCGCGAGGAAGGCCGCGTGCGGGGTGACGACACCGTCCCCGAAGGCCGGGTCGGGGTTCGTCCCGGTCGCGCATCCCGCACGGTCGATGTCGACGTCGGTCTTCTCGGCATCCGAGGTGTAGCCGTCGGAGCGGATGCCGGCGATGTCGACGCCGTATTCGGCGTATCCGCCGAACGGGTTGCTGGCCGGGGAGAAGCCCCAGACCCCGTAGCCCGCCTCGCGCAGGCCGTGCCTCTTCTGCACCTCGACCGTGATCGCGTGGTTGACCGCCCACGACTGCGGGCCCCACTCGGTCTCCGGCACCAGGAGGTCGGGCATGAGCGACTCGAACATGCTGCCGCCCCAGCTGGGCACGAACGACATGCCGTCGTACGAGTAGACGCCCTCGTACACGTCGACACCGTCGTACGTGCGCGTCTGCCCGGTGGGCAGCTGCTCCTGCCATGCCCAGTCGCAGCCGGCGGGCATCGTCCGGTGCGTTCCGTACAGGGCCGTCGCCGGGATGCCGCCCTGCGCGATGCCGAGGTAGGTGGCGATCCGGCTCTCGCTCACGGTGGTGTCGTAGTGGTGGCACGTGTAGAAGGCCGTCTCGCCGCTGCCGTTGTACATCGGCGCCTCCACGGCGCAGCCCCCGCCGGGCGAGGCTTCCCAGAAGCCGCCGCGGTTGGTCCCGGCCGGCAGGCCCGCTGCCCCGGCGGTGTCGAAGAACGCCGAGAAGTCCATCGACGCGTACAGCGCGTCGGCCCGCTCGGTGAGCGACGGCTCGGCCTCGCGCACGATCCGCAGCGCCGCGGCGAGCCAGCCGTTGTCGACGGTGCTGAGGAAGGGGTGGATGACCTCGCCGGACGTCGGGAAGATCTCGAGCTTGGCGCCGGTCTCGGGCGAGTACCAGTTGTAGTACATGCCGCTGCCCTCGTTGCGCTCCATGCCCTCGAGGGTCGTCACCGTGGCCGTCAGCCGCTCGCGCGCCTCATCGACGCCGATGATGCCGAGGTCGCGTGCGGTCACGGTCGACCACAGGTAACCGCCGATGTTGGTCGGCGACGTGTAGCCGGATGCCGTGGCGGCATCCAGGTCTCCCCCGATGTTGTCGTCCGGGAGTCCGGTGTTCGCGTGGGCCATCGCGGCCATCGACGTCCACGTGTCTTCGGCGTATCGCAGCAGGTCGCGGGCGCCGGGGCCGCTTCCGGCCCCGACCGGTGCGCCGGCGTGCGGCGGCGGTCCGGGCGGTGCGGCGACGGCGGGAGCGGCGGCGACGAGACCGCTCACGACGAGACCTGCGATCGCGGTGGATGCCAAGCGGGTGTGCTTCATGACGGGCTCTCCTCATCGAAAGCGCTCCGGGGGGACGGAGCTCGGTGCACAAAACCTTACACCCGCGTGGTTTTTACACAACCCCGCGTCCCGCCCCGCCAGCTCATACGTTGGCGAAGGGCTCGCCTCATCGCGGCGCGTGCGCCTCCAGGAACTCGTACACCTCGGTCGTGTCGACGCCGGGGAACGCGCCCGTCGGCAGGGTCGCGAGCAGGGTGCGCGGCGTGCGGACGTTCGGCCACGCGTTGTCGCGCCACGCGGCCTCGAGCTCCGCGGGCGGACGGCGGCAGCACACCTCGACCGCGTGCCGCGAAACGCCGCGGTTGGGGGTGTCGCGCCCCCGGAACCACTTCGTGTCGTCGAACCGCACCCCGACGCTCACCGAGTGCGCGCCCTCGCTGGACTGCTCCACGCGCGCGGTGCACCAGTACGTGCCGTTGCCGGTGTCGGTGTACTGGTAGTAGGGGTTGAAGCGGTCGTCCTCGTCGAAGACGACGCGGCTCGTCCAGCGGCGGCAGCACATCTGCCCCTCGATCGACCCCAGCCGATCCGTCGGGAAGTTCACGTCGTCGTTCTCGTACGCCTTCGTGATCGTCCCCGACTCGTGCACCTTCAAGAAGTGCACCGGGATGCCGAGATGCACCGTCGCGAGATTGGTGAACCGGTGCGCGGCGGTCTCGTACGACACCGAGTAGGCGTCGCGGAGGTCCTCGATGCTGAGGGCGCGGCGGGCCTTGGCATCCCTGAGCGCGGCGACGACGTGCGCCTCGGGCATGAGCAGCGCACCGGTGAGGTAATTCGTCTCGACGCGCTGCCGGAGGAACTCGCCGTAGCTCGTCGGCTCGGTGTGCCCGAGCATGCGGCTGGACAACGCCTGCAGCACCGACGCCCGGGGGTCGCCTTTCGCGACGCGGGTCGACAGGTACAGGCGTCCGTTCTTCACGTCGGCGATGCTGCGGGTCGTCTGCGGCAGGTCGGGCACGTAGTGCAACGAGAAGCCGAGGTAGGCGGCGATGTCGCTCGCGGCCCGCTGCGTCAGAGGGCCGCCCGGATGATCGACCGCGGCGAGGATCTCGGATGCCGTGCGCTCGAGCTCCGGGAAGTGGTTGTCCTGCGTGCGCATGAGCCGGCGCAGCGCCACGTTGGCTCGTCGCGCCTCCTCGGGCGTGGCGGAGCGTTCGTCGCGCAGCCGCTCGATCTCGGCCTGCAGCGCGAGCATCGCCGCGAGCGCCTCGTCGGGGACGGTCTTGCCGACGCGGAACGGGGTGATCCCGAGAGCCTGGAACGTCGATCCCCGCATGGCACGCTCCACGGCGACCTCGAGCGCCGCGCGTTCGTCGAGAGGCTCGGCATCCAGAAGGGCGTCCAGGCCCGTGCCGAGCGCTCGCGCGATCGCCTGCAGCAGCGTGAGCTTCGCCTCGCGACGACCGTTCTCGATCATCGACATCTGACTCGGCGCACGGCCGACCGCGGCGGCGAGCTCGTCCAGCGTCAAGCCGCGCGCCGTGCGCAGCTGCCGGATGCGTTTGCCGATCGTGAGCGTGTCCACGCCCTCATCGTCGGATGCCGCGGAAGGCGCTGTCAGGGAGACACCGGTGTCCATGACGCGATGATCTCACCAGAACGGAAGAACGGCCAAACTTCACAAGAGATTTTGTCGAGGAGACCCGCATTCTTCGCGACAGTGGTCTCACGGGCACCGACGCCCCGCACCCGAAGGAGGACGACATGACGATCCAGGCCACCCCCGCCTCGCAGCCCCTGCGCCCCGGCGACCAGACCGAGACCGCCGATGAGATCCGCGCCTCGTGGGAAAACGACCCCCGCTGGGACGGCATCGAGCGCACCTACTCCGCCGAGGACGTCGTCCGCCTCCGCGGGAGCGTCCGCGAGGAGTCGACCCTCGCCCGCCGCGGGGCCGAGAACCTCTGGAACCTCCTGCACACCGAGGAGTACGTCCGTGCGCTCGGCGCCTACACCGGCGGCCAGGCCGTGCAGCAGGTGCGCGCGGGCCTGAAGGCCATCTACCTCTCGGGGTGGCAGGTCGCCGCCGACGGCAACCTCGCCGGGCAGACCTACCCCGACCAGAGCCTGTACCCCGCCAACTCGGTGCCGGCCGTCGTACGACGCATCAACAACGCGCTGCTACGGCAGGACCAGATCGAACGCGCCGAGGGCGAGGTCACGCGGGACTGGCTCGCCCCGATCGTGGCGGACGCCGAGGCCGGCTTCGGCGGGCCGCTGAACGCCTACGAACTGGCGCAGTCGCTGATTGCGGCGGGGGCCGCCGGCATCCACTGGGAGGACCAGCTCGCCAGCGAGAAGAAGTGCGGGCACCTCGGCGGCAAGGTCCTCGTTCCGACGCAGCAGCACATCCGCACCCTGAACGCCGCGCGGCTGGCCGCCGACGTCGCGGGAGTGCCGACGGTCATCATCGCCCGCACCGACGCCCTCGCCGCCGACCTGCTCACCAGCGACGTCGACCCGCGCGACGCGGAGTTCCTCACCGGCGAGCGCACCAGCGAGGGCTTCTACCGGGTGCGTCCGGGCCTGGATGCCGTCATCTCGCGCGGACTCGCGTTCGCCCCCTACGCCGACCTCATCTGGGTCGAGACCGGCGAGCCCGACATCGAGCTCGCCCGCGCCTTCGCCGAGGCGATCCACGCCCGCTACCCGGGCAAGCTCCTCGCCTACAACTGCTCGCCGAGCTTCAACTGGAAGCGTCACCTCGACGACGCGCAGATCGCGACGTTCCAGGCGGACCTCGCCGCCCTGGGGTACGCGTTCCAGTTCATCACCCTCGCGGGCTTCCACGCCGTGAACCACTCCATGTTCGACCTCGCCCGCGGCTACGCCGAACGCGCCATGAGCGCGTACGTCGAGCTGCAGGAGGCCGAGTTCGCCGCCGAGGCCGTCGGCTACACCGCCACCAAGCACCAGCGCGAGGCGGGCACCGGCTACTTCGACGTCGTCTCGACCGCGCTCAACCCCGACAGCGCCACGCTCGCCCTCGCCGGCTCCACCGAAGCCGCGCAGTTCCACTGACCCCGTCTCCGCCCATCGAGTGTCCACGACACGCGGATGCCAGGCTCTTCCGCCCGCGTGTCGTGGACACCGAGGCCCACACGAAAGCGACGATCATGACCCTCATCGAACCCCCGCCCACCACCGATCGACGGAACCCCGCGCCCGCGGCATCCGCGACCGCGCCGCACCTGCGGATCGAGCGCCCTCTCGAGGGGCGCGACGGCGAGATCCTCACCCCTGCGGCCCTCGCGTTCCTCACCGAGCTGCACGACCGCTTCGGCCGCCGCCGCCACGACCGGCTCGCCGCCCGCCTGCGCGGACGGTTCGAGATCGGCAACGGACACGACCCCCACTTCCGCTCCGAGACGGCGCACATCCGCGAGGACCCGTCGTGGCAGGTGGCCGGTGCCGGCCCCGGACTCGAGGACCGCCGCGTCGAGATCACCGGTCCGACCGACCCCAAGATGACCATCAACGCGCTGAACTCCGGCGCGCGGGTCTGGCTGGCCGACCAGGAGGATGCCACTTCCCCCACGTGGCGCAACGTCATCGGCGGCCAGCTCTCGCTGTTCGACGCGATCCGCGGACGGCTGAGCTACACCAGCCCCGAGGGCAAGGAGTACCGGGTCACCGCCGAGCGCACGCCCACGATCGTGATGCGCCCGCGCGGATGGCACCTGCCCGAGAAGCACATCACGGTGATCGACCGCGCCGGCCGGGAGCTGGCGGCATCCGGGTCCCTCGTGGACTACGGCCTGTACGTCTTCCATAACGCGCACGCGTTGATCGCGGCGGGCCGGGGACCGTACTTCTACCTGCCGAAGATCGAGTCCGCCGACGAGGCGAGGCTGTGGGATGACGTGTTCTCCTTCACCGAAGAGCGCCTCGGCCTCGCCCACGGCACGATCCGGGCGACGGTGCTGATCGAGACGCTGCCCGCGGCGTTCGAGATGGAGGAGATCCTCTTCGCCCTCCGCGACCACTGCGCGGGACTGAACGCCGGCCGCTGGGACTACATCTTCTCGATCATCAAGACCTACCGCGGTCGCGGAGCACGGTTCGTGCTGCCCGACCGGAGCGAGGTCACGATGACGGTTCCGTTCATGCGGGCCTACACCGAGCTGCTCGTGCGCACGTGCCACAAGCGCGGCGCCTACGCGATCGGCGGCATGAGCGCATTCATCCCCAACCGCCGGAAGCCCGAGGTGACCGAGGCCGCGTTCGAGAAGGTCGCCGCCGACAAGCGGCGCGAGGCCGGCGACGGCTTCGACGGCACGTGGGTGGCCCACCCCGACCTGATCCCGGTGGCCCTCGCCGAGTTCGACGCGGTGCTCGGCGACCGCGACAACCAGCTCGACCGGCTGCGCGAGGACGTCGAGGTGCGAGCCGAGCAGCTGCTCGACCTGCGGATCGGCCTGCCGATCACCGCGGGCGGGGTGCGCGGCAACGTCTCGGTGGCGATCCGCTACATCGAGGCGTGGCTGCGGGGCCTCGGGGCCGTCGCGATCGACGACCTCATGGAGGACGCCGCGACCGCGGAGATCTCGCGCTCGCAGATCTGGCAGTGGATCCACCAGGACCGCTCGACCGACGACGGCACGCGCATCACGCGCGAGTACGTCGAGGGGCTGCTCGGCGACGTCCTCGCCGAGGTCACGCGCTTCGAGGGCGACCGCTTCGACGACGCCGCCGACGTGTTCCGCGAGGTGGCGCTGCGCGACGAGTTCCCGTCCTTCCTGACGCTCCCGGCGTACGCGAAGTACCTGGACTGACCGGATGCCACGAGGGGCCGGGGCTCAGCGCTCCGGCCCCTCGCTCGTGTCCGCCACGCGCTACCGTGAGCGCATGGCATCCGTCTCCCCCGCCGGTCGGCGCGCGGCCGACGCCCTCGGGATCGTCGCGATCATCCTCGCGGCGCTCATCCTGCTGCCGGCGCTGATGATCTTCCTCATCGGCCTCTCCCCCGAGATGAACGCCATCTGGTGGCTCGGAATCGTGCTGCTGCCGATCATGGCGTTCCTCGGGGGCGTCGCCGTCGTCATCGGGGTGATCGGCGTCGTCCTGCGCGTGCGGCAGCACCGGAACCCCGTCCTGTCGATCATCGGGCTGGTGCTCGGCGTTCTCCTCGTCCTGCCGATGCTGTGGGTGCTCGTCGGCTCGACCGTGTGACACCGGCGTCCGCGCCGACGCGGGGCCCGCGGCATCCCGGGCGTGCCGAGTAGGCTCTGTGCCGTGACCGACCGTGCACCGCTCTCCCGCAAGCTCTCCGCCATCGCCGAATCCGCGACCCTGAAGGTCGACGCCAAGGCCAAGGCCCTCAAGGCCGCCGGCCGTCCCGTCATCTCCTATGCGGCCGGCGAGCCCGATTTCGCCACCCCGCAGTTCGTCGTGGATGCCGCGGCCGAGGCGCTGCGCGACCCCGCGAACTTCCGGTACACCCCCGCCGCCGGCGTTCCGGTGCTGCGCGAGGCGATCGTGGCCAAGACGCGGCGCGACTCCGGCCTGGAGGTCCCGGCGTCGCAGGTCATCGTCACCAACGGCGGCAAGCAGGCCGTGTACCAGGCGTTCCAGACCGTGGTGAACCCCGGCGACGAGGTGCTGCTCCCCGCGCCGTACTGGACGACCTACCCCGAGGCGATCGCGCTCGCCGACGGCGTGCCCGTCGAGGTGTTCGCCGGTGCCGACCAGGACTACAAGGTCACCGTCGCGCAGCTCGAGTCCGCCCGCACCGACAAGACCACCGTGCTGGTGTTCGTCTCGCCCTCGAACCCCACGGGCTCGGTCTACACGCCCGAAGAGACGGCCGAGATCGGCCGCTGGGCGCTCGAACACGGCATCTGGGTGATCACCGACGAGATCTACCAGAACCTCACGTACGAGGGTGCCCGCGCCGTCTCGATCGTCGAGGCGGTGCCCGAGCTCGCCGGCCAGACCCTGCTGGTCAACGGCGTCGCCAAGACGTATGCGATGACCGGGTGGCGAGTGGGCTGGATGGTGGGACCTGCGGATGCCATGAAGCTCGCCGGCAACCTGCAGTCGCACCTGTCGAGCAACGTCAACAACATCGCGCAGATCGCCGCGGCGGCGGCCCTCAACGGCCCGCAGGACGAGGCCGAGCAGTTCCGCGAGGCCTTCGACCGGCGCCGCCGCCTGATCGTCTCGGAGCTGGCGAAGATCGACGGGGTCGAGGTTCCCAACCCCCTCGGCGCCTTCTACGTCTACCCCGATGTGCGGGGGCTCCTGAACCGCGAGTGGGACGGCGTGACACCCACGACCTCGCTCGAGCTCGCCGACCTCATCCTTGACAAGGCCGAGGTCGCCGTGGTCCCCGGCGAGGCCTTCGGCCCGAGCGGTTACCTGCGCCTGTCGTACGCCCTCGGCGACGCGGAGCTCCTCGAGGGCATCCACCGCCTCCAGCGCCTCTTCTCCTAGTCCCAGGGCGCGAGTCGCCAAGATTTGTCGCCCGGAGCGCAGCCCGGGCGACAAATCTTGGCGACTCACACGGGGTGACCCTCCTCCACCTGGGGAGAGACCCGAATGGGAGGGGCGACGAGGCACGAGGATCGGCGGATGCCGATATCGCCCCACCTCGTCGCCCCCGCTCCCGCCTTCACCGTCGCCGAGGGCTCGGCATCCGGTCTCTCGCCCAGCAGCCTGCGGTCCGCGCGCTGGACGAGCCCGCACACGGGGGTGCGCGTCGAAGCGTCAGCGACGCAGCGGCAGCGGCTGGCCGCACTCCAGCGCGCCGCGCCTGACCATACGTTCTTCTGCGGATCGACGGCGGCCGTCCTTCTCGGGATGCCCCTGCCTCTGCCCGTCGCCACGCGGGCGTGGAGTCATCCGGTGGTCGGCGTGCCCCGCGGGCGCAATCGCATCCGTCGTCCGGGAACGAGGGGACGCGCGCTGACGGTGGGTCCGGACGACATCGTGGAGGTGGATGGCATCCGGTGCACATCCGCCCTTCGGACGTGGGCCGAGCTCGCCGAGAGCCTCAGCGTCGGGCAGCTGACCGCCATCTCGGACCATCTGATCTCGCGTCGTCGGCCCCTCGCCACGCGAGGGCAGCTCGAGCGTACGCATCTGCGCTTCCTGGGTGGGCGAGGATCTCGCCGGCGGCGGCTCGCCGTCGACTTCGCCGACGACCGGGCCGAGTCGCCGCGGGAGTCTGAGCTTCGCGTCCTGCTGATCCAGGCGGGACTTCCAACGCCCGAGACTAATGTCGAGATTTTCGACGGGCACCGCTTCGTCGCTCGCGTCGACCTGCTCTATCCGGAGGCCCGCCTCATCGTCGAGTACGACGGCGACTACCACCGCGATCCGGATCAGTGGAGCCGCGACCAGTCCCGCCGTGCCGAGCTGGAGTCCCTCGGCTACCGGGTGACGGTGGTGACGGCCCGCGACTTCGACGCCCCCGAGGTGTTGCTCGCCCGTCTCCGCCGCCTCCTCCTCGCGTGAGTCGCCAGCTTTTGTCGCCCGTGCGAGCGCCGAGGCGACAAATCCTGGCGACTCGCGCCCTGGAGGGGCTACAGCTCGACGTTCACCAGGACGGGCTCGGGCTGCAGGAGCAGACCGAACTCCGACTGCACGCGCTGCTGCACGAAGCGCGCGAGTTCGGCGATCTCGGCGGCGGTCGCCTCGCCACGGTTCGTCAGCGCGAGGGTGTGCTTGGTCGACAGACCGGCACGGGAGCGGGGGAAACGGAAACCGCGCGACAGGCCCGCGTGCTCGATGAGCCACGCGGCGCTCACCTTCACCTCGCGGCGCTCTGCCGTCGGCGGCGGCACGACGCCGTCGAACGCTGCCAGAGGGATCACCGTCACCGGGTCCACCGCCGGCGACAACGGCCACTGGGGACACTCGGCGGGCAGAGTCCGCGCGAACGCTTCGGACACGATGGCGTTCTGGAAGAACGACCCCGCGCTCCAGGTGTCCGGATCCTCGTCGTCGAGCACCATGCCCTTCCGGGCGCGCGTGGCCAGCACGTGCTCGCGGATCCAGCGCAACGACACCGCCGTGTCGGCATCCAGTCCGAGGGCTCCGCGCAGCTGAGCGCCCTCGATGGGACGCTCACCGTCGCCGACCCGCGCGAGTTCGAGGGTCACCGAGACGATGACGGCGGGCCGTTCGGCGACCGACCCGTAGTGCTGCTTCAGCACCGAGGTGCGAAAGCCCAGCCCCAGATCGGATGCCGGGACCGTCGACAGCTCGCCGGTGGCCTCGTCCAGCAGCTCCACCTCGACGAGGGTCTGCACGACCTCCTGACCGTACGCCCCGATGTTCTGCACGGGCGCGGCGCCGACCGTTCCCGGGATGCCCGACATCGCCTCGATGCCCGCGAGACCGCGGTCGACCGTCTCGGCGACGAGAGCGTCCCAATCGTGGCCCGCCTGGACGCGCAGGCGCACCGTGTCCGCGCGCGACCCGGGAAGCTCCTCGATCCCCGACGTGCGCACGAGCACGACCGTGCCGTCGAAGGGCTCGTCGCCGACGAACAGGTTCGAGCCGCCCCCCACGACGAGCCACGGCTCACCCGTCGCCCACACGTCGCGCAGGACGGTGACGAGCTCGTCCGAGGTCCGCGCTTCGATGGCGCGCGCCGGGAGTCCACCCGTCCGCAGCGTCGTCAAGCCGGACAGGGGTACGGGGGTGACCTCGGGCATCAGGACAGCCGCACGCGCACCTGCGCCTTGCCGAGGACGGTGGTCCCCGCGTGCGTCACGGTGAGGTCGATACGGGCGGCCTCGTCGTCCACGGCGCCGACCTTGGCGCTGACGTGGAGGTCGGCCCCGGAGTCGGGGTCGACGACGACGGGCCGGGTGAAGCGGACGCCGTACTCGAGGATGCGCCCCGTGTCGCCGATCGCGTCTGCGAGGGTGCCGACGGCGATGCCCATCGTGAGCATCCCGTGGGCGAGCACACCCGGCAGGCCCACGGCGGCGGCGACGTCATCGCGGTAGTGGATGGGGTTGAAGTCGCCGGATGCGCCGGCGTAGCGCACGAGCAATTCGCGCGTCAGGTGCACGGAGCGTTCGGCGACGATCTCTCCCACGGTGAACGCGCTCATGCGCCGGCCTCCCCGGCCAGCAGGACGCTGGTCGTCGTCACGACGTGGGCGCCGGAGGCATCCACGATCTCGGCTTCGCTGGTGATCATCGCGTTGCCCCCGAGGGAACGGATGCCCGTGACCGACAGCGTCGCGGTGAGTTCGTCGCCCGCGACGATCGGGCGCGTGTAGCGGAAGCGCTGCTCGGCGTGGACGAGACGGGACAGCTCGATGCCCGAGTCGGGGTCGCCGAGCAGCTGCTGCAGCGTGAGGTCCTGCACGACCATGGCGAACGTCGGCGGCGCGACGACGTCGGCGTAGCCGAGTGCACGCGCGGCCTCGGGGTCGGAGTGCGGGGCGGCGTCGGCGAAGACGGCGCGGGCGAACTCGCGCACCTTCTCACGGCCGACGAGGTACGGCGCGGTCGGCGGGAAGACACGACCGACCAGTTCGGGGTTCACGGGCACCGGTTCAGTCTATCGACCGCCGCCCCGGCATCCTCAGCGCTGGCGTCGTCCGCGCACGGCCTTCACGGCCATCTGGCTGGCGATGAAGACGAGGAACAGCGAGAACAGCACGTTGCCGACGAACGGGTCGATGAGCTTCGCCAGGAAAGCCCCGAGCGCGGTGGTCGTGCAGGCGGCGATCCCGATGCAGGCCGCCGCGGCGAGGTCGACGTTGGACCGACGCAGGTTGCCGACCGTGCCCGAAATGGCGGTGGGGATCATCATGAGAAGCGACGTGCCTCGCGCGACGAGATCGCTCGTGCCGAAGAACAGCAGCAACGCCGGCACCACGATGATGCCGCCGCCCACGCCCAGCAACCCCGCCAGGATGCCGGTGATCAGGCCGAGCAGGGCGAGCCCCGGTCCCGTGACGAGGGTCAGCTCGAGCTCGGCGTCGCGGGAGGGGATGACGAAGTAGAGGCTGACGATCACGGCGACGAGGAACGCGACGAAGGCCCAGCGCAGCGCGGTCTGCGACAGTCGCGGGAGAAGCCACGTGCCGATCTGCGCCCCACCGACCGCACCCGCGGCGAGGATGAGCGCGGGGATCCACGCGACGTGCCCGTCGATCGCGTAGGTGATCACACCGACGGACGCGGTGGGGACGATGGCCGCGAGCGAGGTGCCGGCGGCGAAACGCTGGTCGAAGGCGAGCAGCAGCACGAGGAGGGGCACGATCACCGTGCCACCCCCCACGCCGAAGAGGCCGGAGAGGAGACCCGCGAGCAGGCCGACCCCGATGCAGACGGTGTAGTAGCGGGCGGAGCGGGGAGGGCGGGTCTGTTCGATCACTGTGCGGAATCCTCGCGCGATGGGGTCGCGACGGGCCGACGCCCGCCGACGCACCAGTCTTCCACCTTCGCGACGGCTCTCCGGACGCGACCCGGGGCGGGAAAGAAAGCGGCCCCCGGTGGTCCGAAGCCGCGTCCACCGGGGGCCGTCGCCCTCACAGGTCAAGCGGAACGGTGACCCGAACACCGGTCTGCGACCACGATCGCGAGGGTGCGACAGGAAAGAAGTTACCCCGTGGAACCGGAAGGATCTCCCTCTTGACACTGATATCTCAGGCTGCTAACTAACTAACTCGGTTCGTCTATCTCGCGGGGGAATGCGCTCGGCGGCCCGACGGTTCGGTACGAGTATGACCACCGTAGGAATCATCGGAGCAGGACACATCGGGCAGGCCCTCGCGCAGGGCTTCGTGAACAACGGATACGACGTGGTGATCGCCAACTCCCGGGGACCGGAGACGCTCGCCGACTTCGTCGCAGAGCTGGGCGACAAGGCGCGCGCCGCCACGGCCCACGACGCCGCCGAGGCCGGGGAACTCGTCGTGGTGACCGTCCCACTGAAGGCGTACCGCGAGATTCCCGTCGCACCGCTGCGCGGGAAGACGGTGCTGGACACGAACAACTACTACTGGGAGCGCGACGGGCGGATCGCCGCACTCGACGACAAGCGCACCACCACCGCGCAGATGCTGCAGGAGCACCTGCCCGGGAGCACGGTGGTGAAGGCGTTTAACCACATCGTCGCCGCCGAGATCCTCACTACCGGTTCTCCCGCCGGCACGCCCGGGCGCCGGGCCCTGGCCACGGCGAGCGACTCCCCCGAGGGCATCGAGGTCGCCACCCGGATCTACGACGAGTTCGGCTTCGACACCGTCGCCATCGGCCCCCTCGCCGACAGCTGGCGCATCGAACGCGACACCCCGGGCTACGGCATCCGCCAGACCCGTGAGGAGCTCGAGCAGAACCTCGCTCGCGCCGAGCGCTGACCCGGCCGCTCCCCCGCGTGAGGTGCCAACTTTTGTCGCCCCGACGCCGTCGCGGGCGACAAAAGTTGGCGCCTCACGCGAATGGGACGCCGGGCGTCAGAGCGCGGCGAGGGCCTGGTCGACGTCGGCGACGAGGTCGTCGGCCGACTCGATCCCCACCGAGAGGCGCACGATCGTGTCGGGGACGGCCAGCTCGGTGCCGCGCACCGAGGCGTGGGTCATGGCATCCGGGTAGTTCACGAGCGACTCCACACCGCCCAGGGACTCCGCCAGCGTGAACAGACGCGTCGACTCGGCGAAGCGTCGCGCGGTCGCGCCGTCGGCGAGCTCGAGCGACACGATGCCGCCGAACCCGCTCATCTGCGCCGCGGCGAGTGCGTGACCGGGGTGCGCGGGCAGGCCCGGGTAGTAGACCTTCGCGACGCGCGGGTGCGTGACGAGGTGCTCGGCGACGGCCTGCGCGTTGAAGCTGTGCCGCTGCATCCGAATGCCGAGGGTCTTGATGCCGCGCGTGGTGAGGTAGGCGTCGAAGGGACCCGACACCGCGCCGGCGGCGAACTGCAGGAACTGGGTCTTCTCGGCCAGCTCCGCGTCGGCGAAGGCGAGCGCGCCACCGACGACGTCGGAGTGGCCCCCGAGGTACTTCGTGGCCGAGTGCACGACCACGTCGGCGCCGAGGGTCAGCGGACGCTGCAGCGCAGGCGACGCGAAGGTGTTGTCCACGACGACGATCGCGCCCGCGTCGTGACCGAGGCGTGCGAGGCCGGCGATGTCGGTGATCCGCAGCATGGGGTTGCTGGGCGTTTCGACCCAGACCATGCGCGGCGCGCGTTCCTGGATCGCGGATGCCACGGCATCCAGGTCGCTCATGTCGACCACGCGCAGCTTCACGCCCCACGGGCTCAGCACGCGCGCGAGCAGACGGTACGTGCCGCCGTAGACGTCGTTGCCGAGCAGCACCTCATCGCCCGGGACGAGCGCGGCGCGCAGGAGCGCGTCCTCGGCGGCCAGGCCCGACGCGAACGAGAGGGCACGGACGCCGCCCTCCAGCGCGGCGATCTGGGTCTCGAGGGCGGTGCGCGTGGGGTTGCCGCTGCGGCCGTACTCGTAGCCGCCGCGGAGCCCGCCGATGCCGTCCTGCGCGTACGTGGTCGACAGGTGCACGGGCGGGATCACCGCACCGGTCGTGGGGTCGAAAGCCTGCCCCGCGTGGACGGCGAGGCTGTCGAAGCCGCGGGCGGCGTCGTGGGTGCTCATGCGGAGTGCTCCTGGGGGTTCGAAACGGGAAGGACGGATGCCACGGGCTCGACCTCGTAGCCGCGGTCGGCCATCCACTGGTCGTCGAAGATCTTGCTGAGATAACCGCGGCCGTGGTCGGGGAGGAGGACGACCACGACAGCGTCGGCGGGAAGGTCACGCGCCACGCGCAGGGCGCCGACGACCGCCATGCCGCTGGAGCCGCCGACGAGCAGCCCCTCCTCGCGGGCCAGGCGCCGCGTCATCGCGAACGACTCGGCATCCGAGACCCGTTCGTACGCGTCGACCACGGTGGGGTCGAACGCGGGCGGCCAGAAGTCCTCTCCCACGCCCTCGACGTCGTACCCGTGGATGTCGTCGCCCGAGTAGATCGAGCCGACCGGGTCGACGCCGATGATGCGCACGGCCGAACCGGCGACCTCGCGGAGGTAGCGTCCGGTGCCGCTGATGGTGCCGCCGGTGCCGACGCCGGTGACGAAGTGGGTCAGGGCACCGTCGGTGTCGCGCCAGATCTCCGGGCCGGTGGTCTCGTAGTGGCTGCGCGGGCCGTTCGGGTTGGCGTACTGGTTGGGCTTGAAGGCGCCGGGGATCTCGCGCACGAGCCGGTCGGACACGCTGTAGTACGAGTTCGGGTCGTCGGGTTCGACGTTCGTGGGGGTCACCACGACCTCGGCGCCGTAGGCGCGCAAGACCGCGCGCTTGTCTTCGGCGACCTTGTCGGGCACCACGAAGACGCACCGGTAGCCGCGCTGCTGCGCGATGAGAGCGAGACCGACTCCGGTGTTGCCGCTCGTGGGCTCGACGATGGTGCCACCGGGGCGGAGCAGTCCGTCCCGCTCGGCGGCATCCACGATGTTCGCGGCGATGCGGTCCTTCGCGGAACCGCCGGGGTTGAAGTACTCGATCTTGGCGAGGACCGTCGCGGCGATGCCATCGGTCACACGGTTCAGGCGGACGAGGGGGGTGTTGCCGACGAGGTCGGCGACGCTCTGGGCGTAACGCACGGTGGAATCCTGAGGGTCGATGCGCCGGAGGGCGCGGCTGACGGGGTCGTCGAAGAAGAACGCGGGGGCGTTCAGCGACAACAGCGACAGGTCAGCACGCGGTCAGCATACCCGAGGGAGGGCGCGCGCGGCGAGGAATACCGGTGATCCGGTCCTCGATGGTCACGCTTCGTCACGCGAATTGAGGATGCCGTGCGGCACTGCCTACGGTGCTCGGACGCCCCGAACCGGGTGTTGCACCAAGGAGAGCACCATGAGTGATCGCACGAACGGCCCTACCGGGCCCGTCCTTCCCGAAAAGCCCCGCCGCCGCGGCGGACTGTACGCCCTGATCGCGGTCGCCGCGGTCGCCGTCCTCGTCGCCGGTGCGCTCGTGATCCCGCGGCTGTTCGCGTCGTCCGATGACACCGCCGGCGGCGAGCGCACCACCGTGCGTCTGGGGACGACCGACGCCGCGCAGGGACATTGGCCGGTGCTGGAGGAGATCCTCTCGGAGGAGGGGATCGATCTCGAGGTGGTCCCGTTCGACTCGTACGAGACCCCCAACCCGGCCCTCGCCGACGGCTCGATCGACCTCAATGCCTTCCAGCACGTCGATTACCTCTCCGACCACAACAACGCCACCGGCGACGGTCTCGCCGTGGTGGGCCCGACGATCATCGTGCCCCTGCCGATCTACTCCGAGCAGTACTCCGACGTCGCCGACATCCCCGAGGGCGGTCGCGTCGCCATCCCGCAGGATGCCACCAACCAGGCGCGTGCGCTGAAGGTGCTCGAGTCGGCCGGCCTGCTGGAGCTGAACGACGCCACCACCCCGACCCCGGCCGACGTCGTGACCAGCCGCGTGCAGGTGGAACCGGTCGATGCGTCGCTCACCGCCCCCGCACTCCAGGACCCCTCGATCGCGGCCGCGATCGTGAACAACACCTTCGCCACCGACGCCGGCATCATCGACAAGGCCATCTACTCGGTCGACCCGTCGGATGCCAACAGCTGGCCGTACATCAACATCATCGCCTCGCGCGCCGGCGAGGAGGACGACCCCGTCTTCCAAAAGGTGTGGGAGGCGTACCACGACCCGCGCGTCACCGACATCGTCGTGGCGGAGTCCAGCGGCACCGCCCGCATCGTCGAGGAGCAGCCCGCGCAGGTGCGCGAGTGGCTCGCCGAGATCGAGGACGAGAAGGATGCGGGGGCCTGAGGCCGCCATGCCGCCGCTCATCCGCCTCCAGGGCGTGACCAAGACCTACGACGTCGACGGAAGCACCGTCACGGCGCTCGACGGTGTCGATCTCGACATCGACGCGGGCGAGATCTTCGCCGTGATCGGTCAGTCGGGCGCGGGTAAGAGCACGCTCGTGCGCTTGATCAACGGCCTGGAACGCGTGACCTCGGGCACGGTCGTCGTCGACGGCGTCGACATCTCGACCCTGCCGGAGAGGCAGGTGCGCCCGATCCGGCGACGGACGGGGATGATCTTCCAGCAGTTCAACCTCTTCGCCTCGCGCACCGTCGCCGGCAACGTCATGTATCCGCTGAAGGTCGCGGGATGGTCCAAGGCCGACCGCGAGAAGCGCGCCGCCGAGCTGCTGGACTTCGTCGGGCTGCTCGATCGTGCGCACGCGTACCCCGACCAGCTGTCGGGCGGTCAGAAGCAGCGGGTCGGGATCGCCCGTGCCCTGGCGACCTCTCCCCCGATCCTCCTCGCCGACGAGTCCACGAGCGCGCTGGACCCGGCGACCACCGCGGACGTCCTCGACCTCCTGCGTCGCGTCAACAGGGAGCTGGGGGTCACCGTCGTGGTCATCACGCACGAGATGGACGTCGTGCGGGCGATCGCGGATCGGGTCGCGGTCCTCAGCGCCGGCCGGATCGTCGAGAGCGGAACGGCGTTCGACGTGTTCGCCGAGCCCTCCTCCGACACGGGCCGGTCGTTCGTGTCCACCGCGCTGCACGACCGTCCGAGCCCCGACGACCTCGCGCGCCTGCGCGCCGCGCACCCCGGACGGATCGTGATCGCCGACGTCATCGACGGCGCCGGGATCGGCGGCATCCTGTCTCGCGCGGCGAACACCGGCGTGACCTTCGAGCTGCTGTACGGGGGCATCAGCTCGCTGCAGCAGCGCTCGTTCGGCTCTCTCACGATCGAACTGACCGGATCGGATGACCCCGTGGATGCCGTGATCGCGCAGCTGCGCGCCGTCACCCGTGTCGAGGAGGTGGCGCGATGACCTCTCTCACCGCCCTGATCGCCCCCGCGGCGACGCAATGGAGCTGGGACCGGTACGGCCCCATCCTGCTGGAGTCGATCGGTCAGACGCTCACCATGGTGCTGCTCACGATGGTGTTCGGCGGGATCGGCGGCCTTCTGCTCGGGCTCGCGCTCTATGTCACCCGCGCGGGCGGTGTGCTTCCCGCCCGAGCCGTGAACGTCGTGCTGAACCTTCTCGTGAACGTGTTCCGACCGATTCCGTTCATCGTGCTGATCCTGGCGCTCTCGCCCGTCACCGCGGCCGTTGTGGGCACGGCGATCGGGACGACCGCGGCCGTGGTGCCGCTGTCGATCGCCGTGACGTTCGGTTTCTCGCGCATCGTCGAACAGAATCTCGTCACGATCAGCCCCGGGGTCATCGAAGCGGCGCGCGCCGCGGGCGCGGGGCCGTGGCGGATCATCGCGACGCTGCTGGTGCCCGAAGCATTGGGACCGCTCATCCTCGGGTACACGTTCGTCGTCGTCGCGATCGTGGACATGACCGCGGTCGCCGGCGCCGTCGGAGCGGGCGGGTTGGGCTCGTTCGCCCTCACCTACGGCTTCCGTCGGTGGGACTTCCTCACGATGTGGATCGCCATCGGCATCATCATCGTGCTGGTCCAGTTGGCCCAGTTCCTCGGCAACCGGTTGGCGCGACGGATCCTCCGCCGCTGAACGGAGGCGGTCGCGTCGTCGTCCGCGGCGGCGCGACCGCTCAGCCGACCGCGCCGAGGAACTCCTCGAACGTCTGGGCGGGGCGACCGGTGACGGCCTCGACGTCGCCGGAGATCCCGGCGAGGTCACCGCTGGCGATCGCGGTGTACGTGCTCACCCAGGCGTCGACCTGCCACCGGGGAGCCCCGAACACCGCGCGGGACGCGTACGCCTCGTTCACGCTTTCGTCGATGAAGCGCACCGGATGGCCGCGCACGGCCGAGATCTTCTCCGCCACCTCCTTCAGCGTGAGAGCCTCGGGACCGGTGAGGTCGTAGGTCGCGTGGGCGTGCGCGGCGGGGTCGAGCAGGACCGCGACGGCCGTTGCGGCCACGTCCGCGCGAGAGACGAGCGAGCACCGCCCCTCGCCGGCGGGCCCGCGGATGACGCCGTCGTCTCCCGCGAAGAGCTCCATCATGTCCATGTAGAAGTTGTCGCGCAGGAACGTCCACGACATCCCCGAGGCGCGGATGATCTCCTCGGTCGCGGCGTGATCCCGCCCGAGAGTGAACACCGCGTCGGGTGCGGCGGCGAGGAACGACGTGTAGACGATCGAGCGCACACCCGCGCGCGCGGCCGCGTCGATGAATTGGCGGTGGTGCTCCACCCGGTCGGCGGTCTCGGATGCCGACACCATGAACAGCGTCGTGACGCCGTCGAGCGCGGCGGCTGCGGCATCGGCGTCGGAGTACCCCGCGACGTGCACCTCGGCACCGTCGAGTTCGGGAGCGCGGGCCGGATCGCGCACGAGCAGGCGCTGCGGGATGCCGCGGGCAGCCAGGTCGCGTGCAACCCGTCCTCCCACTGCTCCGGTGGAACCGGTGACGGCGATGACGGGCTGGGCGGGCATGCGTCCTCCGAGAGGCGAGAGTCGGTGCTCTCCAGCGTATTGCGCTGTTTCTTCGAGGCGGCCGCGAAGGTCAGATCCGCGGGGCGACCAGCCGGGCGACGCGGACGCGCACGGTGTCGGACGACCCGGCCCCCGCGCTGCGCACGGCGCGAGCCACCGCGGATGCCACCTCCGCGCTGTCGTCGTCGGCGGAGACACCGATGCAGACGGTGATCGCGCGGGTCTCGCCAGCCTCCTCGACGGCCGCGAGCGAGCCCTCCACCTCCGCCATCCGTTCGTAGGCACGCGCCACGACTGGTCGGGCGGAGTAGGACTCGCGCACCCCGGCGACCGCCGTGACCGCCAGGTCGATTCGCGGTGCCAGTTCGGCAGCGTTGTCCGTCATCCCTCGTCCTCCCCCTCGAGGTGCACGTCGCCGACGGTGACGTCGACACGGCCCACGCGCAGATCGCCGTGACGCTCGATGGCATCCCGGATCCCCTGGCGCATACGTTCCACCGTCTGCTCCATCGGGTGACCGAAGAGCACACTGACGGTCACCCGCACATCGAGCGGTGCCGCGGCCTCCGCCTGATCGAGACGCACACGCCCCACCAGCACACCCGGAACCTCGTCACCGACCGTTCGAATCAGTTCGTAGAGCGCCCCCTCGGTGACCACCAGCTCGGTGCCGTCCTCGGTCCGGGCCAGGGGGATGTCGCGGCCCGCCCGGAACTCGCGCATGACCTCGCGCATGATGCCGTCGTACCAGGACTCCGCGAGCGGCTCGGAGGCCTGCTCGTCGACGATCTCGCGGGAGAGCCGGCCCATCCGTTCCATCGAGGCCAGCAGGGCCTGACACTCGGCGTTGCGCTCGATCGCCGGGATCCGGGGGGTACGTCCGCGATCGAGATAGGCGGAGAGGTCTTCGAGCGAGTACCCCGAGCCGCCCACATCGTTCACGTCGTCACTCATTCGATCACCTCCACTCCTGCATGCGTTCCAACACGGTCTTGCGGGCCCTCGCCAGGCGTCCCCGCACCGTCGCGGGCGTCTCGCCGACTTCGGAGGCGATCTCGTCGTAGCTGTGCCCGCCGATCTCTCGGAGGACCCACACGACGCGAAGCTCTTCGGGGAGATCGGCGAGGACTTTCTTCAACGCGTCCATCTGCGACGATGCCACAACCGAGCGCTCGGGGTCATCCCCGAGAGAGACCATCTCCTCGTCGATCTGTTCCGAGATCTTCCGGGCCCGCATGCGATCGGTGACCTTGCGGGACACGATCGTGGTCAGCCAGCTGCGCACCTTCTCGGGATCGGCGAGATCGGGCAGCCGGCGCCAGGCGGTGATGAGCGCCTCTTGGACGCAGTCGTCGGCGTCCGCCCGCGACCCGGTGAGCTTGGTGGCGAACGCGACCAGAAACGGTGCGTGGCGGCGGACGAGCACGCCGAAAGCGGTTTGGTGGCCGTCCGCCGCGCGCGACGCGAGGAACGCGTCGGTCGCGGAGGACAAAGTGGTCATGGCGATTCCCGTCGGATGATCTGCGTCCGGTCCCGTGACGATTCACGATCCGGATCCGACCCATAGCGAAACACCCCGGCCCGGCGGCGCGCGGGCTCTTGACGAACGCGCGAACTCGTGGCATCCGCGATCGAGGGGGCATTCCGGTCGCGCGGCCTCGACCCCCCAGCACACGGGTAACGTCGTAGCGTTCCCCCGATCGAAGGACGCTTATGCGCATCGCCCTCACCGGTTCATCCGGAAAACTCGGCACCGTCGTCGCTCGCGAGCTGCGCGCCGCCGGCCACGAGGTCATCGGCCTCGACGTGCGCGGCGAGCGCGGGCCCGGATTCGTGCAGGTCGAGCTGACCGACTACGGCCAGGTGATCGACGCCCTCGCCGGTGTCAACGACCAGCACGACGGTGTCGACGCCCTCGTGCATCTCGGGGCGGTCCCCGCTCCCGGCATCCGTTCGGACGTCGCGACATTCCACAACAACATGACCAGCACGTTCAACGTGTTCTGGGCGGCCGTGCGGCTGGGGATTCAGCGCATCGTGTACGCGTCGAGTGAGACCGTTCTCGGGCTCCCGTTCGACGTCGACCCGCCGTACATCCCCGTCGACGAGGAGTACGCGCCGCGCCCCGAGTCGGTCTACTCGCTGGTCAAGGTGCTCGAGGAGCACCTCGCCGGTGAGCTGGTGCGATGGCATCCGGAGCTGTCGATCACGGCTCTGCGGTTCTCGAACGTCATGGTGCCCGAGGATTACGTCGAGTTCCCGTTCGACGCCGACGCGCGCACCCGCAAGTGGAACCTATGGGGCTACATCGACGCACGGGACGGCGCCCAAGCCGTTCAGCGTGCGCTCGAGAACGCGCCCGCGGGATTCGACCGCTTCATCATCGCGGCCGCCGACACGGTCATGACGCGGCCCAACTCCGAGCTGGTGGCCGAGGTCTTCCCGAACGTGGAGACCCGTGGCGACCTCGGGGGCACCGACACGCTGCTCTCGATCGACAAGGCGCGACGAGTGCTGGGATTCGAGCCGCGACACTCCTGGCGCGATCACCGCTGACGCGGCCTCCAGCGACCGTCATCGCCAGGCGCGCTCCGAACGCCGCCGCCAGTAGAGCTCGGGATCGACGGCCCACCGCGCGCGCTCGTCGTCGCCCACGACAAGCGGCGCCGCGTGCGCGCCGCGCCGCAGCTGCGCGACCGTCGAGGCCCCGCTGAGCACGATGTCGACGCCGCGCTGCGTCCTCGCGGCGCCGATCGCGAACGCGTCGGCGGGGACACCCGCGGTCGCGGCGGCCGCGGCGACCTCCGCCGGGCCCGCGGCGAGTTCGCCGTTGGCGAGGACCTCTTTCACCACGACGGTCCAGCCGTCGTCGTGGGCGCGTACGAGCGCCGGCCCGACCGATCCCTCGATCAGGTTCCAGGTGGCCTGGACCGCCGTGAACGGCGTGCGATCGAGTTCTCGAGCCCGGTCGAGCACGGCGGCCTGATGGGGTCCGCTCGTGGAGAGTCCGACGCGCACCCCGGTGTCGGCCAGTCGGCGGAGGTCGTCGAGCAGGGCGGCGTCCGCCAGGGCGGGACTGTCGGGGGTGATCGAGTGGACGAGGTAGAGGTCGGGAGCGCGTCCGAGGGCCTCGAGCGTCTCGGGCCACTGTCGTTGGAACATCGCCACCGAGTGCTCTTTGCGCTCGTGCACCTCGGCATCCATCCGCCAGCCGCCGACGTAGGCGTAGCCCCACTTCGACCCGATGGTCAGCTCCGTGGCGCGCTCGGGGTGCTCCCGCAGCCATACGCCGAGGAAATCCTCGGCATGACCGTACGAGCGGGCCACGTCGACGTAGCGGATGCCGAGACGCCATGCCTCGTCGAGCAGTGCGTGCGTGCGCGCGCGCATCGCCGCGATCGACCTCTCGGCCGGAGCGCCGAGATCGTCGTCGCGGCCCGCGGTGATGTAGGCCGGCCGTCCGACGGCGGCCAGCCCCAGGCCGAGGGCTGCCGGGGGAACGGGATCGTCGCTCATGACTCGACGCTATCCCGTGCCGCCGACGCTGCGTCGACGACCGCAGCGCTCGCGTCAGGCGCCGCGGCGTGGCGCGTTGCCCAGCCGCGCCCGCCGGGAGTTGGTCCAGTAGAAGATCGGCGTGAGCACGAGCGTGATCGAGGCCATCGCGATGACGATCGTGAGCACCTGGTGCTGGCTCATCAGCGCCACGATGAGATACCCGCAGCTCGCGGCCAGAGCCATGATGAAGCTGTTCAGCCAGAGGCGGCCCTTGCTGATGGTGGGGGTCGGTGCGGACACGGGAACTCCTGTCGTTCGAGGGGTGATCAGCGCGGGGTGAAGGCCGCGAGGACGCGTTCGGGATGCCGGTCGAGGAAGAGACCGCTCATCCGGGTGGAGAGTGTCGCGGCGATCGCGGACAGCACGAACGCGGCGCCGAGGACGACCTCGACGGGCACAGCGGGCTGGAGCCACGTGTTCAGCCAGCCGACCACGTAGACGAGCGCGAAGGCGAGGCCGAACGCGAGGTACATCCGCACGGCGATCGTGCTGCGGTCGCCGTGCGGCGCCTCCTGGTCATACGGATTCCAGGCGCTGCAGGCGGCGCCGACGGCGAACGCGAGCAGCAGCCCGGCGAGCGCCGACACCAACGCCAGAGGAATCTGATCGGCCATGTTCGTCGCGATGCCGAGGCCGATCGTGAGCAGGGCAACCCCGGGAACGAGGAACAGCGAGACCGCGAGGAGTTTGCCCCGGAGCACGCTCGCGAGCGAGCCACCCGTCTGCACGGTGAGCTCGACACCGCGCCCGTCGAAACCGAACAGGTTCAACAGGGCGCTCGAGCCCATCGCCACCGCGCCCACGGCGACGGCGAACGTCAGGCCCGTCGCATGCACCTGGGTCGCTGAGAACATCACCCCGACGACCGGCCCCAGGATGACGACCTGCGCCGCCCGCGGCGCGCGGAAGAAGTAGTACCGCAGGTGTTGGCTCGCCGCGGCGAGCGCGGGACCGGTGGGCAACACCCGCAGCACCAGCGGTACGAGGGCCAGGTCCGCCGCCGACCGGTGGTGACCGGATGCCACGGCCCGCGCCGTCCGCCCCCGGACGTGAAGTCGCAGTGCCAGGCCCCACAGCAGCAGAGCGACAGCGATGGTTGCGACGACGACCGCGAGGCGGGCGAGCGCGCCCACCACGTCGCCGGTCTCGAGCACGTACCCCATCGCTCCGACGGCTCCCGGTGGCGTCCACGTCAGGATCGTGACGAGGATCGCGCCCGCGTCTTCGGCCGCCCCGAGCAGCGGGCGAAGCAGGTGCGGGAGGACGTAGAGCGCCACCACGATGAGGGTCGACGCGATCACCGCGACATCGCGCCCGCGTCGCGCCGACAGAGCCTCGGCGAACAGGGCGCGCACCCCCGATGACGCGGCCACGCACAAGACCGTGAAGAGCACTCCCCCGGCCACGGCGACCACCCGCTCGCCAATTCCGACGTTCACGGCCGCGACGCCGCCCGCGGCGGTCAGGAACGTCGCCGCCGCCGCCGGCGAGGCGAGCCCGCCGAGCACCAGTCCCGCGACCTGCTGTGCCCGGCTGAGCGGATACTGCTCCAGCACCGCGGGATCGATGATGTTCGCGGTGGGAACGGGCGTTGCGATCGGCAGCACGATCCACGCACCGAAGATCGCCACGAACAGCAGCAGCACCAGAAGGTCGCCGAACGGCGAACCGCCCGAGTCGAAGAAGGCGACGAGGAATCCGCCGGCGAGTCCGCCCAGGATGCCGAGCGCCCACGCGAGCGCGAACGCGACGATACCGAGGCTCGACGCCCGCGCGCCCCCGATCTGGAGAGCGAGCTTCAGGCGGGCGAGGACGAGAGCCACGACAGATCCCCCTCGGCGAGTTCGCGTCCACCGACGATGTCGACGAAGGCGTCCTGCAGCGACCCACCGTGCGACAGTTCCGCGACGGTGCCCTCCGCCACCACGGCACCCCGCGCGATGATCGCGACCCGATCGCACAGCTTCTGCACCACGTCGAGCACGTGGCTCGAGAACACCACCGTGCCGCCTCCCTCGCGGAACCGCTGCAGCATCTGCTCCATCACCTGGGTGTTGACAGGATCGAGGGCTCCGAACGGTTCGTCGAGAATCAGGACCCGCGGAGCGTGCAGCATGGCGACGGCAAGCCCGACGCGTTTGGTCATGCCCAGCGAGAAATCAGCGATGGGTCGCCCCGCATCGGCTTCGAGGTCCAGCACGCGCAACAACTCGTCGCCTCGCGTCCGGATATCTTGCGCGGCCATTCCGCGCAGCATTCCGGCGTAATCGAGCATTTCTCGCGCCGCCAGGCGGCCGAACAGCGGCGGATTGTCGGCGACGTACCCGAGAACACTCTTGGCACGGCGGGGATTCGGCCATACGGAGATTCCGTCGACCTCGATCCGACCGGCATCCGGTTCGAGAAGACCCGTGATCATGCGAATGGTCGTCGTCTTGCCCGCCCCATTCGGTCCGGCGATGCCGTAGAAGGAGCCCGCCGGAATGGAGAGATCCACCCCATCGACGCTCGTGACCTCGCCGAACTTCTTGACCACGCCCGTGGCCCGAATTGCCGCCCCCATGATGCCGAGAATAGGGGAACACGGAGGCTTACTCAGACGATTTCGCTATCCGGCCCTATGGGGCGCGTTGGAGACGCCGTGATCCAGGCCGGTCCCGACGGTCTTGCTTCGATGTCGGTGGCCGCCGATACGGTGGGGGTCCTCGGCCGGAGAAAGGTTCCGGCACACCGTGACGCAATGGCATCCGATTCTCGCCGCGGTCGAAGGCCCCACGGGCGTTTGGCGCATGATCGACCCGCACGGCCACGAGTACGGCCGCGTCGAGATCCGCCGTGTTCCCGCCGCTGACCGGGTCTTGTACAAGGCCGTTCAGGCTGGCGAGAACATCGGTTGGGCAACGACTCTTCGTCTTGCATGCTTCCAGGTACATATGGCGTTCCTGGCGTCGCTGCGTCCCGGTGGGGCGCCGGCGGCGGACTGGGGAGAGCTGACGGGGAACGCCCGCCGGAGCGACCGAACCGGTCGCGACGCGTCGTTCAGCTCTACGAAACCCGCCATTTCGTAATTCGCCTATTCCGATGCCATTATGACCTCGGGGAGGAACAAATGGCACGCGAACGCACCATTACGCACGGATACCGGCTCGCCGTCGGATGGGAGAAGATCGGCCGTCGACCACTGACGCCCGAGAATGCTCGAGACCTGCGCGCGCACGGCTACACGATGGTGATCGCGAAGCGGGGGCTGTTCGATTCGCGCGAGATCTCGCTGAATCAGGTGGCGCCCCCCAATTGAAGCGATCTTTCGATGGATTAGTGGTACGCCTCGCGAACGATTATTCCTATATGCATTTCGCGAGTCGAAATGTTTGATCGCGGCGGCCTTCATAGCGGCTGTCATTGATGACGCATGAAGCGGACACGGTACGGGAGGCATGGACTCACGTTCATGCGACGCGGTTCCCGCGATCACGGGTCGTCCGGGTGAACGTAAGGGGAGACTCCACGAGGACCTGGCAGCAACAACAGAAGCCCCGGCAGGGCCGGGGCTTCTGTGATGCTTCGGTAGCGGGAGCGGGGCTTGAACCCGCGACCTCACGATTATGAGTCGTGCGCTCTCACCAACTGAGCTACCCCGCCGCGCGGCATCCCTGGGAAGAGATGCTGTGAGCCCCGAGTCAGGATTGAACTGACGACCCCTTCCTTACCATGGAAGTGCTCTGCCACTGAGCTATCGGGGCGTACCCGGATTTCTCCGGGCAACTAGAAGAGGATATCAGAGCAGAGCCGTCATCCTCGAATCGAGTCAGCCACCGGTGTGCTGACGCAGCCACGGCAGGGGGTCAATCGGCGTCGACCCGTTCTGCAGCAGCTCGAAGTGGGTGTGCGCGCCGAACGAGCGGCCGGTGTTGCCGGTACGGCCGAGGAATGTCCCCACCGTCACCTTCTGCCCGGGGGTGACTTGCAGTGAGCCGTACTGCATGTGTGCATAACGGCTCGAGATCAGCTGGCCGTCGACCTCGTGGTCGATGACCACCGTGACACCGAAGGCGCCACCGCTTTCGGTGGCGATGCGCACGGTGCCGTCGGCGATCGCCTGGATGGGCGACCCGTCGCCGGGCACGAAGTCGACGCCCTCGTGCATCCGACCGTCACGCATGCCGAAGCCGTACGTGATCGGAACACCCACCGCGAACGGCCACTGGATCGCCGCCGTGGGGTCGTTGACGAAGAAGTTCGAGAAGTTGGAGATGCCCGAGTCGGCGGCCATCTGCGCGTAGGTTGCGGCGCTGTAGCCGTCGGCACGATCCACGACGCCCGCCTGGGCCTCCGCGGGGGCGACATAGGCCTGGATCTCGCCACCGGCGACGTCGCCACCGCCCACGGCGAGGTTCTGGGTCGCCGTTTCCGCCGAGGCGACATTGGCGGTGCCGCTGGCCGAGGCGAGAGCGCTGACCGGCATGGTCATCCCGACGGTCATCAGACCGACCAACCCCATCACGCCGACGGAGAACGACGCGGCGGCGACGCGACGGCCGTTGCGGCGGCGTGCAACGGCATCCACTGGGATTCCCTGCGTCACCGGACTCGCCGGCGCTGCGATGGGCTCGGAGGCGGCTCCCTGCACGGGAGTCTCGCCGGTGAAGGCGAACAGCCGTGCGGCGGCCTCGAATTCGTCGACGGCCTCGCGATCCGCGGCCTCGTCAACGGTCGCGCGATCCGCTGGAGCGGCGCCTGCGTCGGAGGGGGCGTCCTCCCCGCGCGGAGCGTCGGAGACGATCAGGCGAGCGTCGTCGATCGCCGCGGGACGACGACGGCTTCGGCGGGTCGCCGGGAGCGTGATCGGAGACGTGGGAAGCGTCACGGGCGTTGTCGCCTCGGACGCGTCGGCGCTCTGCAGGATGACGGCGACCTCGTCGTCGTCCGTACGACGCTCGTCGACGACCGTCACCTCGAGGGCGTCGGATGCCGAGCCCTCGGCCGATGCGACCGGGGTCTTCTCGGTGGGGGCCGAGACAGCGGAACCTGCCGCGGGCCGCGCGGACCGACGGCGCGCCGCCGGCAAAGTGGGGACGATCGTCGCGGCGATGACCGTCTCGACGACGGCGGCGGCGACCTGCTCAACGATCTCGGGCTGTGCCGCGTTCTCGGCGTCGATCGGGGCGGGGTCGGATGCCACCGGCGCCGACGCCTCATCGGCGGCGGGGACCGGGACGGCGCGACGACGCCTCTCGGCCCGCGTCAGCTCGGTGGCGCTGGGCGCGGCGGAGGGTCGACTGGATCGCCGGGTACGGGCGGGCTCAGTCTGGGGGGATTCTGACGGCAACGCGCGGGGGCTCTCGTGTCGTGTCGCGAGGGCGACGGCTTCGGGCTTTCTGGGCTTCTGCCATTTCCGCTGATTCGGGTCGCGAAAATAACGATCAGGTAAACACCCTACCCTCGGACGGCTGGGAATGCCATCAACGCTCCGAGGTCCGCAGCTCGGGTTCGAGCAGTGCGGCGAGCCGGTCGAAGAAGTCCGGCCCCGCGGCCACCACCATCGCGTTCCCGGGGCGACCCCCTGGTGCCCCGCCGACACGTCCGCCGGCTTCCTCGACGAGCAGCACCCCCGCGGCGTGATCCCAGGGGTGCGTGCCCTTCTCGTAGTAGGCATCCAAGCGACCGGCGGCGACCGATGCGAGATCGAGCGAGGCCGCCCCGATGCGCCGGATGTCACGGGCGATCGGCATCACTCGGCTCAGACGCTCGAGGGTCGGCGCGTGCGTCGCGGGGTCGTAGCCGAAGCCCGTCGCGATGAGACCACCGGCCGGGCCGACCTCGCCGGTGACCGAAAGGCGCTGCTCGCCCAGCCACGCGCCACCCCCGCGGGAGGCGCGAAACATCTCGCCCGACACCGGGTTGTAGACGACCCCGGCGACGGCGGTCCACGTCGCGGGGTCGGCAGTTCCTTCGACGGCCGCGATGCTCACGGCCCACGCGGGGATACCGTAGGCGTAGTTGACCGTGCCGTCGATCGGGTCGACGACCCACGTCACACCGCTGGCACTCTCCTGCGCCGCCGACTCCTCGCCGAAGAAACCGTCGTCGGGGCGCTCGCGCGCGAGCTCGGCACGAATGAAGGCCTCCACCTCGCGATCCGCCGCCGTGACGATGTCGGCGGCGACCGACTTCGTCGCGATCTCCAGCCCCTCTCGGCGTCGGCGCGCGGCCAGATCCCCGGCTTCCCGAGCGATGCGGGTGGCGATATCGAGCAGGTCTGCGGCGAGGGTCATGGCATCCACGCTACTGCGATGCCAAGCCCTGGGCGGCCCGGGTCCGACTCGTTACCGTGGGGGCATGAGCGCCCCGGAGACCACTCGCTACGACGTCGTCATCGTCGGCGGAGGACACAACGCCCTCGTCGCCGCAACCTACCTCGCCCGCGCGGGGAGATCGGTCGTGGTTCTGGAGAAGCAGGATGCCGTCGGCGGCGCCGCCGTCTCGGAGCGGCCGTGGCCGGGAGTCGACGCCCGGTTGTCGCGGTACTCGTACCTGGTGAGCCTTCTGCCACGGACGATCATCGACGATCTCGGGCTCCGGATCGATCTCCGTCGGCGCCGGTACTCGTCCTACACCCCCGACCCGACGGATCCGACGCGCGGCATCCTGATCGATACGCACGACGCCGACGCCACCGCAGCGTCCTTTGCGCGCACCCTCGGCGACACGGCGGAAGCGGAGCGGTTCGCCGCGCTCGGCGAGCGACTCGCCCCGCTCGGGCGGGCCGTCTTCCCCACGATGACCGAGCCGCTGCCCACCGCCGACGAAGTGCGACGCCGACTCGACGACGACGATCTCTGGACCGCTCTGACCCAACGGCCCCTCGGCGACCTCCTGCGCACGTCGCTCGATAGCGACCTCGCCCGCGGCATCGCCTTCACCGACGGACTCATCGGCACCTTCGCATCCTCGGATGACACCTCACTCGCCCAGAACCGATGCTTCCTCTACCACGTCATCGGCGGCGAATCCGGCCATTGGGACGTCCCCGTAGGAGGCATGGGGGCCGTGACCGCGGAGCTGGAACGGGCGGCCCGCGAGTCCGGCGTCGACATCCGCACCGGTATCGAGGTCATCTCGGTCTCGCCCTCGGGTGAGGTGCACGGCGTGACCGACCGGTCCGAGGCCTACGTCGGAGAGGTCGTGCTCAGCGGCGTGGGGAACGCGGTGCTCGCGCGACTGCTGACCGCCGGCGGAGCCCCCACCGAGGCACCCGCACCCGAGGGCGCGCAGATCAAGGTCAACATGCTCCTCTCCCGCCTGCCGCGGCTGAAGGACACGTCGGTGACGCCCGAGGCGGCGTTCGCGGGCACGTTCCACGTCAACGAGACGATGACCCAATTGGATGCCGCCTACGTTGCGGCATCCGCGGGACTCGTGCCCGAGCCGCTCCCCGCCGAGATCTACTGCCACTCGCTCACCGACCCGTCGATCCTCGGCGAAGAACTCCGCGCGAGCGGCGCGCAGACGCTCACCCTGTTCGGGCTGCAGGTGCCGCACCGACTCATCGACGGCCAAGATCCCGTCGCGGCCGGAGCCCGCCTGCTCGCCGCGGCACAGCAGTCGCTGGACTCGGTGCTGGACGAACCGCTGCGGGACTGCATCCTCGAGGCCCCCGACGGCCGCCTGTGCATCGAGGCGCGCACGACCACCGATCTCGAGCGGTCGCTCGGCATGATCGGAGGAGACATCTTCCACGGCGGCCTTTCGTGGCCGTGGCTGGAGGGCCCCGCCGACGGGCTGGGGCCCGCCGAGCGATGGGGCGTGCAGACGGGCCACGGACGCATCCTCGTGTGCGGATCCTCGGCGCAGCGCGGCGGCGCGGTGAGCGGCATCGCGGGGCACAACGCGGCGATGGCGGCGCTGGAGATCCTCGAACGGCGCTGAACGGGGGGGGTTCCGGGGCGCAGTGGCGGCTGAGAGTTCTGGAACGGCGCGGAAGTGCGAGATTCTGGGGCACAGTGCGGCGACGTCGGAGATCTATGGCCAGCGCGAGAGTGGGCCAGCGCGAGAGTGCGGAATGCTGGCATCCGCAGCACCGAAGGGTGATTCCGGGCGAGATTCAGACGAGATCACTTCAGAGTGTCGAACATGTGTTCTAGCGTGGAGTCATGGCATCCACCCCCCGCTCCATCCCCCTCGGGAAGGATGAGGGTGGCTCGCTGCGGACACTCGTCGAGCAGATCCGGGAACAGTCGCGGCAGGCCGCGAAGACTCACGCCGAGCTCGTGAAGCTGCGTTCCGAGGCCCTGCGTATCGCGCTCGACGAGGTCGCCCGCTCGCGCTCCCGGAACGCGAGGGAGCGCGAGATGCCCGTCCGTTCACTCGCGCTCGAGATCGCCGTCGCGACGCAGAGTCATGACCTCACGGTGCAGCGAGAACTCTCCGACGCGCACACGCTGACCGAGAAGTTCGCCGCGACGGTCGACGCTCTTTCCGCCGGGCGCATCGGCGCGCGCCACGCACAGGCGATCCTCGAGACGGGGGTCGTGCTCGACGACGACGCGACGCGCGCCGGATGGGAGCAGGTCGTGCTCGCCCGCGCGGAACGCGAATCACCGGGACGCGTGCGCGCTTTCGGACGGGAGCTCGCCGAGAGCGTGCACCCCGTCGGAATGAGCACGCGTCACGCGCGCGCCGCCGCGACGCGCGGCGTGAGCGTGCGCGACCTCGCCGACGGCATGGCCGAGCTGAGCGTGATCCTGCCGGCGACGGTCGCCTACGGGATCCGCGACCGCCTGCGGCGGCAGGCCGTTGCGATTCGCGACGCCGCGCTGCGCGAAGAGGCGGTCGTCGACGGGGCGCGGGCTGCGGCCGATGCGGCGGGGGCGGCCGTCTTGGACGCAGCGGCTCCAGCTGCGGCGGGGGCGTCTGTGGCGGCGGCGGCGGCGCGCGGAGCGGCGGCAGTGCGCGTGGCGGCGGGGGCGCCCGTCTTGGATGCAGCGGCACCGGCTGCGGCGGGGTCGTCCCTGGCGGCGGCCGAGTCGGAGGCGCGAGCGGGAACCCGCCCGACCGACGCCGAGGCACGCGACACCCGCACTCTGGCGCAGATCGGAGCCGACGTCTGTGCCGACCTGCTGCTGACCGCCGTCCCCGCGATCGACCCGACGACGGATGCCGACTGCCCGGGCGGACTGGGGGCGATCCGCGGCCGGGTGCAGATCACGGTTCCCGTTCTGACGCTTCTCGGGCACGCGGACGCGGGTGCCAGTATCGACGGCCTCACCCCGATCGACGCCGCGACGGCGCGGCACCTCGCCGCCCACGCTCCCGGCTGGGACCGCGTCCTCTGCCACCCCGTGTCGGGGACCGTGCTGGACGTCGACCGGTACACGCCGACAGCCGCGCAGCGGCGCTTCCTCGCTGCCCGCGATCGGCACTGCCGGGCTCCCGGATGCCGGGCCCCCATCGCGCGATGCCAGATCGATCACAACCATGAAGCTCACGAGGGCGGCCCGACCCACCTCGCCAACCTGTGTCACCTGTGCGTCCGACACCACACGCTGAAGACCGAGACCGGATGGACGGTGACGCAGGCTCCCGATGGGACGCTCACCTTCCACAGTCCCCTGGGACAAGAACGCACCGAAAAGCTCGCACCCCGGGTGTTGTTCGTACCGGATACGGATCCGCCGCCGTTCTGATCCCGCGGGGATGGAGCCGGGCGACACGCCTCGTCTTCGGACCATCGCTCTTCGCGATCGGCCCGGCGGCTGCCCCCTGCCGGTCGTCATCGGTCCCGCTACAGCCCCGGGCCCGCCCCGCCGCCCCGGCCCTTGCCTGCCGCGCCCTCTGCGGGGACGGCTCTCCCCACGCCCGCATCCGCCGCGCCGACGCCCTCCCTTCCCTCAGCGGGGAGAGCGCCCCCCGCCACCGGCGTCGCGGGCGCTCAGCACCTTCGCGACGACGGCGAGCGCCTCCACGAGCTGCGGAATGGTCGGTTCGGCGTATCCCAGAACGATGCCGACAGCGGGACTCGAGGGCGCGTCGGGGACCGAGTACGCCCCGAGCCCGGCCACGAGCACGCCGCGCTGCGCAATGGCGTCGACCAGGGCCGCCTCCTCCCCCGGTTCGGCCGGCGACAGCAGCGCCACGGCGTGCAGCCCGCCGTTCACGGCCGCCAGCGACACCCCCGCGATGGATCCGAGGGCCTCCAGCACGAGCTGCCGCCGGTGGCGGTAGTCGCGGCGGCGACGCGCGGTGTGCCGCGCGAGCGAACCGTCCGCGAGGTACAGCGCCAAGGCCTGCTGCGCGACCTCCGACACAGGTGCGTCGAGGTCGGCGCGGGCCTGGCGGATCCGGTCCCGCACCACTCCGGAGGCGACCACCCAGCCGCACCTCAGGGCGGGACTGAGCACCTTCGACACGCTTCCGATCAGCACGACATGCCTAGGGTCGAGCAGGCGAAGGGGCGGGAGCGGAGCACGACCGTGCGGGAACTCGCTGTCGTAATCGTCCTCGATCACCACCGTCCCGGTGTCTCGCGCCCACGCGGTCAGGCGCGCCCGCGCCGCCGCGTCGAGTCGGCTTCCGAGCGGGTAGTGGTGGTGGGGTGTGACGACGACGGCATCCAGGTCTCGGTGCCGCTCCACGGCATCCAGATCGAGTCCCCCGTCGACCGACACCGGCAGGGGGACCCTTTCGACGCCGGCTCGACCCAGGATCATGCGAACACGCGGGTAGCCCGGGTTCTCGATCCCGACCCGCGCGCGCCGCGAACCTGACAGGCTCAGGGCCAACAGCAGCAGGGCGTCGCTCGTCCCGGCCGTGACGATCACGTCGCCCGGATCGACAGTCAGCCCGCGGGTACGCCCGAGGTGGCGGGCGATCTCCTCACGCAGCGCGAGCAGCCCGGTCTCGTCGTCGACATCGGGCGCGGGGTCGACCGCGCTCGCCCGCCGCCACGCCGACCGCCACGCGGCATCGGCGAGCCCCCGCGTGCCGGGGCGGCCCGGACGCAGATCGGTCGCCGACGGAGCGGTCGCCGACGGCTGTGGCGGCACCTCCGAGGCGAACGACGGCTGCCGCGGAAGCACCGCGACCGTCGTGCGCGCGCCGGGCCGCGCCACGAGGTACCCCTCACCCGCGAGCGTCTCGAACGCGGCGACGACGGTCCCCCGGGCGATGCCGAGATCGGCGGCGAGCGTGCGCGTCGAGGGAAGCGGCTCCCCCGGCGTGAGGCGTCCGTCGACGATCGCACCTCGGAGCCCCTGGGTGAGCTGCGTGTGCAGCGGGACGGGCGAGGAGCGATCCAGGATGCCGGACGAGATCACGGAACCGATCCTGGCACTGGTCCACCCGATCCAGAGAAAACCGGTCTATGCATCGGTCCTCTTGGGGGCGTGAGATCGACACATGACCGATCTGCCGCTCACTCCCCTGACCCGCATCCGACGGCTCCCGCATCACCAGGTCACCGATCGCGCAGCCCTCTACGACATCATCGACGGGGCCCTCGCGGCGACGCTCGCGATCTCGCGCGACGGGCGCCCCGTGGCGCTTCCGGTCGGCATCGGTCGTGACGGCGACGACGTCCTCATCCACGGGTCGACCGGCAGCGACTTCTTCCGGAGGATCGCCGCGGGGGCACCGGTCTGTCTGACCGTCACGCACCTGCTCGGACTGAAGTACGCGCGTTCCCTGTTCGACAGCTCGATGCGCTACCGCTGCGCCGTGGTGCACGGGATGGCATCCGTCGTCCCTCCCGACGACAAGGAAAGCGCTCTCCTCACCCTGTCGGAGCACCTGATGCCCGGACGTCCGGCCGAAGTGCGCCCCATGACCGCGCGGGAGCTCGCGGCGACCATGGTCCTGCGTCTGCCTCTCGCCGAAGCCAGCGTCAAAGACAACGCCGGCTCCGCAGTCGAAGAGGACGACGACGGGGAAGACCGCTCGGTATGGGCCGGCACCCTCCCCCTTCGGGTGGTAACCGGCGACCCGGTCACCTCCGCGCAGACCCGACCGTCGACCGCGATCCCCGCGTCGGTCCGCCGCGCAGCGGAACGGATCGCCGCCAGCGGCACGGCGTAGGAGCCGTCAGACCCTCGGAAGCGCGGACACCACGGCGTCGCCGCCTCGTCAAAGTCCCGGAGGCGCACACGACGGCGTCGCCCAGCCGCCCGAGCCCCGGAAGCGGGCACGCCGCGGCGCAGCCCACCCGCCGGAGCGTCACGAGCGCGCGCGCCGTCACCTCATCCGACTGTCAGGGCGCCACGAGCGGCGGCACCGTGTATCGCCGCGGTGTGCCGAAGCGATGGGCCGTGATGGACACCGCCTGTTCGCGGAGGAACGGCAGCAGCTCGACCTCGCCGGAGCGGGTCGGCTCACCCGCGTACACCGCGACAGCGGGCGATCCGTCGGTGATCGCGGCGAACGCGTCCGGAGAACCGCCGAGCAGGCGCACACGGCCGCCGGTGCGGACGAGACGAGCCGCTCGACGCTCCCACGCGCCGGCGTCCTCGATCGCGGAGGCCACGCCCGCGCCCTCGAGCCAGGCCCGCACCGCGGGCGACAGCTCGCGGTGCGCGCTGACCGTCACGGTCGACCCTGCCCGCACGCCCGCGGCCACCACCCGGACGAGAGCGACGTCGCGCGCGTCCTCGAGACGCACGGTCACCGGGACCGCGGCGTACCGCAACACGTTCTGCTCCGACTGCAGCGCGGTCACGTCACGCGCGACGGCGAACTCGCTCGACCAGATGGCGGCATCGGATGCCAGAGCGGAAGCGAGCCACTCGCGATCCTCTGCCGGAACGGCCGCCGACGCCGACCCGACGAGGGAATCTCCCCCGCGCGGCGCGGAGGACTCGGCATCCGTCCACGTCCCGAATCCGAAGAGGTAGTGCGGACCGCCGGCCTTGGTGCCCGCTCCGACCGCCGACTTCTTCCACCCGCCGAAGGGCTGCCGCTGCACGATGGCGCCCGTCGTGCCGCGGTTGACGTAGACGTTCCCCGCCTCGATGCGCGACAGCCACCGCTCGATCTCAGCCTCGTCCAGCGCGTGCAGTCCCGACGTGAGGCCGTACTCGATCGCGTTCACGATCTCGATCGCCTCGTCGAGCGTCTCGGCGGTCATGATGCCCAGCACGGGTCCGAAGTATTCCGTGCGGTGGAACTCGCTCCCCGGCTGGACCCCCTCGCGGATGCCGGGTCGCCACAGTCGCCCGTCCTCGTCGAGGCGGCGCGGCTCGACGACCCACCGCTGGCCGGGCTCGAGGGTCGTCAGCGCCCGCAGCAGCTTGCCCTGCGCGGGCTCGATGAGCGGTCCCACGCGGGCGGCGTCGTCCCACGGCATCCCTACCTCGAGGGAGGTGACCGCGTCGACGAGCTGGTCCCGGAACCGGCGAGACGTGGCGACCGACCCGACGAGAACGACCAGCGACGCGGCCGAGCACTTCTGGCCCGCGTGGCCGAAGGCCGAGAGTGCGACGTCCTTCGCGGCGAGGTCGAGGTCGGCGCTGGGGGTCACGATCACCGCGTTCTTGCCGCTCGTCTCGGCCAGCAGGGGAAGATCGGGCCGGAACGAGCGGAACAGCTCCGCCGTCTCGTACGCGCCCGTCAGCACCACGCGCTCCACAGCCGGGTGGGTCAGCAGCTGCCGACCGAGGTCGTTCTCGGAGACCTGCACGAGCGTCAGCACGTCGCGCGGGACGCCCGCCTCCCAAAGTGCCTCCACCATGACCGCTCCCGAGCGCTCGGCGAGCGCGGCCGGCTTGATCACAACTGCGGACCCGGCCGCGAGCGCGGCGAGGGTCGAGCCGGCGGGGATGGCGACGGGGAAGTTCCAGGGCGGGGTCACCACCGTCACGCCCACCGGCGTGAAGCGGGCGCCGTCGACACGATCCAGGTGCCGCGCGTGCTCGGCGTAGTAGTGCGCGAAGTCGATCGCCTCCGACACCTCGGGATCGCTCTGCTCGACGACCTTTCCGCACTCGGCCCCCATCACCTCGACGAGCTCGGCGCGCCGCGCCTCGAGCACGTCACCGGCCCGGTGGAGGATCTCGGCGCGGGCATCGGCGCCGAGGTCACGCCACGCGGCGGCGGCAGCAGCGGCGGCGCGGATGCGCTGATCGAGGACCGCCTCGTCCGACACGGTGTGCGCCGCGATCGTCTCAGCACCCCGGCGCGACGTCGCCATGCGCGCGACGATCTCCGCCGCCCACGCGCGATTCGCCGCGATCGCGGGGTCCGAGTCCGGGGTGTTGCGGAAGCCCTCCCGCGGAGCGGGCTCCGGCACCGCGGTGCGGTCCTGCACCCGGTGCGACGCGGGCACACCCTCCGGCATGTCCGCGAGAGACGCGAGGAACCGGTCGCGCTCCCGCGCGAACAGCGCCTCGTGCGTGTCGAGATCGAACACCGCCGACATGAAGTTCTCGCTCGAAGCGCCCTCTTCGAGGCGGCGGATGAGGTAGGCGATCGCGACGTCGAACTCCTGCGGGTGCACGACCGGCGTGTAGAGCAGGATCGAGCCGACGGTGCGCCGCACCACCGCCTGCTGCGCCGTGGCCATGCCGAGCAGCATCTCCACGTCGACACCGCCCGTGACGCCACGCCGTTCGGCCAGCAGCCAGGCCAGCGCGATGTCGAAGAGGTTGTGCCCCGCGACGCCGATGCGCACGTGCGCCGTGTGCTCGGGGCGCAGAGCGTAGTCGAGCACCGCCTTGTACGAGGCATCCGTGGCCTGCTTGGACGGCCAGGTCGCCAGGGGCCAGTCGTGGACATCGGCATCGACGCGCTCCATCGGCAGGTTCGCGCCCTTCACGACGCGGACCTTGATGGCGGCGCCACCGGATGCCACGCGCGCCGCCGCCCAGTCCTGCAGGCGCATCATCGCGGCGAGGGCATCCGGAAGGTACGCCTGCAGCACGATGCCGGCCTCGACGTCGTGGAACTCTGCCTCCCCGAGCAGCGTCTCGAACACCGCCAGTGTCAGATCGAGGTCCTTGAACTCCTCCATGTCGAGGTTCAGGAACGTCCCGGTCTCCTTCGCCACCCGGTAGAGGGGGCGCAGGGCCGAGACCGCGTCCGACACCGCCGCGTCGAAGGCCCACGGGGTGTGCGGCGCGACGGTCGACGAGACCTTGATCGAGACATAGTCGACGTCGTCGCGGGCGAGCAGGCGCCGCGTGCCCTCCAGGCGCCGAGCCGCCTCCTTCTTCCCGAGGATCGCCTCGCCGAGGAGGTTCACGTTGAGACGGATGCCCTCGCCGCGGCCGCGGATGGCGGCAATGGCATCCCCCAGGCGGCGGTCGCTCGCGTCGACGATGAGGTGACGCACCATCGACCGCAGCGCCGCGCGTGCGGCCGGGACCACCACCCGGGGCACGATCGGGGCGGTGAGCGCGCCGAGGCGGATCGCGGCCTTCAGATGCAGGGGGAGGAAGGAGGGGACGAGCGGTGCGAGACCGGCGAGGTTGGCGGCCGCGACGCGCAGGTCCTCGGGTCGGACGACACCGTCGACGAATCCCACCGTGAACGCCAGACCGTTCGGGTCACGCAGCACACCGGCGAGTCGGGTGGCCGCCGCATCGACGGGCTCCGAACGGCTTTCCGCCAGCCAGCGTCGAACGAGCGCGACGGCGTCGTCGGCCAGGTCGGCGGGCGCGATCTCGGCGGGGGTGACATCGGTGAGCGACATGGGGATCCTTCCTCGGATGCCCTCAGTGTGCGGCCGGCGTACGATCGAGAAAAGCGATGATTTGCGAACGGTATTGTTCGCGAAACCTGAACGGAGCGGAATGTTCGACCTTCGTCGTCTGCGGCTCTTGCACGAGCTGTCGATGCGCGGCACGCTGGCGGCGGTCGCGGATGCCCTCTCGTTCAGCCCGTCGACGATCTCGCAGCAGCTCGCGCAGCTCGAACGCGACGCCGGCGTTCCCCTGCTCGAGCCGGACGGCAGGCGCGTGCGCCTCACGGCACAGGGAGAAGCCCTCGCCGCGCACGCGGCCCGCATGCTCGCCGCCGACGAGGCCGCGAGGGCCGAGCTCGAGTCGCTGCAGCCGTCACGCGCCCCCGTGCGACTGGCGGTGATGCAGTCCGCCGCGCACGGCATCCTCCCGCGCGCTCTGGGCGCCCTCGCCGAGACCGAGCCGGGACTGCGTGTCGAGGTCGTCGAGCTCGCGCCCGAAGAGAGCCTCTTCGAGGTCGCCGCGCGGGGATTCGATCTCGCCGTGGCCGAACAGTATCCGGGGCACACGCGCGAGCAGCGCCAGCTCCTCGAGCGGCGCACGCTCGGAAGGGATGCCATCCACCTCGCCGTCGCGCACGGCGACGACGCCGCGTCGATCACCGACCTGAGCGAGCGGGCGTGGGTGATGGAGCCGGAGGGGACGGCTGCCCGCCAATGGGCGACGCAACAGTGCCGCGCCGCGGGATTCGAACCCGACGTGCGTTTCGAGCTCGCCGACCTCACCGCACACGTGCGCCTGGTGGCGTCCGGTCACGCGGTCGGCATGATCCCGGCGCTGGTCTTCGGGGGCGACGAGCCGGCGACCCGGCTCCTCGACCTCCCCGGGCGGCCGCGACGGGAGATCTTCACGGCGGTGCGGCGCGGTACGGCCGAGCGTCCCGGCATCCGAGCCGTGCGGTCGGCCCTGCAGACGGCGTTCGATGGGGCGACGGGGATCAGCGCGGACCCTGCGCCGCGCGGATGATGCGGTGCAGAGTCTCCGCGAAGTCGTCGGTCGTCGACGCCGGCTCGGCGTCGACGGCACCATCGAGGTCGCGCGTGAAGCGGTCGAGCCGTGACCAGGGCACGGCATCCAGGTCGACCTCGAGGTGGATGTGGTTCATCCGGCGATCCGCGGTGTCGAGTTCGCGACGCACCAGACCGCGCTCGACGAGCCGGTCGACCAGCGTCGTCACACCGGCCGACGTCACGCCCAGGTGGTCGCGCAGTTCGGAGGGCCGGATGCCGGGACGCTCGCGGATGCGCAGCAGTGCCCGCACCTCGGTCTCACTGAGCCGCAGCTCGGCCCGTGTCGCCAGCTCCGCGGAGCGCCGCGCCTCGACGTAGGCGTCGAGCGCGAGGGAGAGAGCGGGACGGGACGACATGGCTCCACAGTATGGGCGACTGCCTAGATCTGTGAATAATTCGGCTCACTATTTAAGACGCTTAAATGATGGTACGGTCACGTCCGCGTCCCGGCACGGGATAATGACGTGAGCGCCGCCCGAGCGCCGAGACGGAGTCCGCCGTGCCTGTACGTGATCTGCTCGACATGCAGCTGCTGGAGCAGTGGCTCGACGAGTTCCGAAGCCTCGGCTATCTCACCGGCAGCGACATCCGTGTGCTGGAGCAGCAGGACGACGCCGACGCCCGTCGCGGACTGATCGTCGTCGACCTGAGCGAGGCGGCGACCATCACGTATCTCCAGCCGATCGCCGAGAGCGAAGGCCGCTGGAAGGCCACGATGGAGGCGCGCGACACCACGATCGAGCTCACGGCGGTCGAGTTGGTGAACCTCGGCAACGAGGTCAATGTCCTCGGCGCGCTGGTGTCCTTCCTGGAGACGAAGTCGCGGGCGCTGCTCGCCTCCTGCTAGCGCCGCGTCACCCTCCGTGGCGACGCCGGTACGCGGCCGGCGCCTCCCCGGTGTGTTCGCGGAACCGGGCGTAGAACTGGCTCAGCGAACCGAACCCCGCGGATGCCGCGATGTCGGGGATGCCGGCATCCGTCATGAGAAGTAGCTCGCGCGCCCGTGCGATCCTGCACTGCGCGAGGTACTCGCCGACCGTGACGCCCAGAGCCGCCCGGAACACCGACATCGCGTGATGCGGGTGCAGGTGGACCTGCGCGGCGACGTCCGCAACGGAGATGTCCTCCGCCGCGTGACGGGCGATCCACGCCGCCATGTCGGCCACATCCGCCCTCAGGCCTCCGCCAGCGCGACCCGCGGGCGCCGCAGGAGCAACCGCGTGCGCCGCGCGCAGGACGAACGCCTGCACCTCCCCCACCGCGGCGCGGCGCAAGGGGTGAGCCGCCGCCAGCTCGTCGCTCCACGACTCGACGCGGTCGGCGAGGGCCAGCGGACCGACGGCGGTTCCCGCCACCGCGATCTCGCCCGCGAACATCCGCGCGAGGAACGCGCCGGGCAGGCGCCATCCCCGCGCTTGCGCCAACGGAACGGTCAGCCACGCCAGCGCGCTCTCGCCCGAGTCGCGAACGAGCTGGTGCGGGCGCGCCGCCCAGAACACCGCGAGGGCTCCCGCGGGGATGACCACTTGACGCCCGTCGATCAGGTACTCCAGATCCACCGGAGCGGTGTTGAATTCGAGGTCGTCGTGCGTGTGCGCCACCGACATGCGCGGCACCGCTCCCCGCCAACACGCGAGGTCGAACGACGAGATCGCAGAACCCATGATCCGAGTATCCCGGAAGAACGGAGGTCTGCACGCGAGGAGATCGCCTTTCTTCGGCCCATAGCGTGAGGGGACGCCTCGCCGAGGCGACAGAAAGGAACCTCATGACCTCGCTCGCGCCGACACTGCCCTCGGTGTCGACCTCGCCGTACCACCTGACCCCCGAGCAGATCGCGCACTTCGACGCACACGGCTACGTCGTCCTCCCCGGGCGGATTCCCGCTGACCTGCTCGCGCGCCTGCAGGACGCCGCCGATGACTGGATCGCCGACGGCCGCGCCCTCGGCCCCGACCACCCCGAGGGGCCCGACTACCAGTGGGCCACCCGGGGCGGCGCCCGCCGCATGTTCCGCGTCGACTACCTCCACGGGAAGGGCTCCCCCGCCTCGCTCGAGCTCCTCGGTTCGCCCGCGGTGCTCGGCATCGCCGAGAGCCTCGCCGGCCCCGACCTGGTGCCGACCTACGAATCCCTGGTCTTCAAGGACACCGGCGATGGCGCCGCGATCGACTGGCACCAGGATGCCGTGCACCCCCGTACGCACCGCATCTTCAACATCGACGTCTACCTCGACGCGTCGAAAGCCGGGGAAGGCGCGCTCCGCGTGGCTCCCGGGTCGCACCTCGCCCCCGTCGACGTCTGCCAGCTGCAGGACGAGTTCGGGTGGGACGCACCCGGCGTCGTCCAGGTGGAGCTCGAGCCCGGAGACGTGCTCGTCCACGACGTCATGGTGGTGCACGGGTCGGAGGCCGTCACCGGCAACCGTCTGCGCCGCACCATCTACTACGAGTTCCGCGCGGCGGAGCAGATCCGCACGGAGGGGCCCTGGGATGCCGAGTGGGTGGACCGACGCATGCGCCTGCTGCCGCTGGGGCTCGAGGCCCACGCCCGCCGCTTCCCCGACAGCGAGCAGTTCCAATGGAACGCCTCGCCGGAGGTGCGTCCGCAGATGTCCGGCGACGCCGACGCAGAGCTGCGCATCGCGCACCTCGTGCACTCCCCAGGCTCGTACTGCAGCGCCGGCAGCGTCCCCTTCACCCCCGAGGACGACTGACCGACCCGCGCCCCACGACGAATCGCCCCGTCCCGAACCCGGGACGGGGCGATTCGTCTGTCGTCACACGGCGACGGCGTGAAGGAGGAGCGCCTCCCCCGGGGCCAGGAGCGGCGCCGTAAGCACGCCCTCGGCGAGCACCGAGCCGGGGAGCTCGACTCCGTTCGCGAGCCACGCGGGATCGGCATCCTGGACCGTCCGCACGGGAGCACCGACATCGCACACCCGCACGCGGTAGCGCCGGAGCGGGTCGAGGCCCGGCAGCGAGATCGGCGACGGCAGCGCCGCCTCGAAACGATCCAGGGCGACGTAGGCGAACAGTCCCTCCGTGCGGTCGGGCGAGACCACGCCGTGCTGCAGCAGGGCAGGGTCGGCATCGTCCGACCGGACGGCCGTGCCCCCGTGCACCAGGGCACGGTGCGTGCGGTACACCTCGGTCCATCGCGCGAGGACGTCGAGCTGAGCGTCGTCGAGCCGCGAGATGTCGGACTCGATGCCGGCGTGCAGGAACAGCGCCGTCGCGAGACGGAACGCCATCGAGGCCGTCCGGCCGGTCGTGTGCGCACGCTCGTCGCCCACGTGGGATCCGAGGAACTCCGGCGGGATGAGGATGCCGGTCCACCGCTGGATCCGCTGACGGGCGAGGGGATCGTTGGTGTCGCTCGTCCAGAACCGGTCGACGCGCCGCAGGATGCCGAGATCGATGCGGGCACCCCCGGACGCGCACGACTCGATCTCGACGTCCGGGTGGGCGGCGCGAAGCGCGTCGAGCAGCCGGTACAACGCCCTAACCTGCCCGCCGGAGTGCGGGACGAGGAGGTCGCGGTTGTGGTCCCACTTGAGCGCCGCGATCGGGTACTGCGTCAGCAGGGCATCGAGACTGTCGAACACGTGCCGCCAGGCATCCGGATGCGTGAGGTCGAGCACGTGCTGCCACCGCCACGACACCGCGTCCGCGGGCGTCAGCATCCAGTCGGGGTGTGCGCGCGCGAGGTCGGAGTCGGCGCTGACCATCTCGGGCTCGACCCAGAGCCCGAACTGCAACCCCGCCTCCGAGACGCGGGAGATGAGAGGACCGAGGCCGTCCGGCCACACCCGCTCGTCGACCGTCCAGTCGCCGAGCGCCCGGCGGTCATCGGTGCGGCCGTGGAACCAGCCGTCGTCGAGCACCAGGCGTTCCGCGCCCACTCGGGCGGCCGCCTCGACCAGGGGCGTGAGCCGCTCGAGCGAGTGGTCGAAGTACACGGCCTCCCACGTGTTGAGGGTCACCGGGCGCGGGCCACGCGGGGTGGCCCACGACCGCACCCACGGATGCAGGCGCGCGGAGAGCCCGTCCAGACCCTCGTCCGACCAGACGGCCACGACCGTGGGGGCGGCGTAGGTCTCGCCCGGAGCGAGCACGTGACCGTCGAGGCGTTCTCCGGCCCCGACCACGGACGCACCCAGGTCGCTGCGCTCGAGCCACACCGAGCGGTCGCCGCTCCACGCGACGTGCGTGGCCCAGACCTCGCCGTGGCGGAACCCGAACCCGGGAGTCCCGACCGTGAACAGGAAGGGGTCGTCGTGTCCGCCTCGGCCGTGGCGCGTGTCACGCGCCCACACGCCGTGACCCGGACGCAGGCGCTGCGGCTCGCGCTCGCCGGCCCAGCGGCCGGTGAAGTCGAGCACCTCGCGGGCCCGCGACGGCACGGGCAGGAGGGCGGCGAGGGCGCGCACCTCGATGTCGGCGGGGCCGTCGTTGCGCACCCGGCGGTCCACGAGCAGAACGCCCTCGGGGCTGAGGGCGTACCGCAGTTCGATCCGGGCGTCGCCGAGGGCGAGCATCGTCAGGACGGCATCGCCGTCGCGGCCGGTCCCGATGTGGCGGAGCGCGGCGGCGTGGGGGGAGATCTCGACGGCGGGACGCCCGGTCCAGCCTTCGGTGAGGAGAGGGACGACGCTCACCCGGAACGGGTGGTCGATCGAACTCGGGGCGATGGCGGGTGCGCTCGCGTCGGCCAGGGCGGTGAGGGCGGCGGTGTCGAGGTCACCGAGGGCGCGGCCCCAATGCACCACGACCGGCGCCGCCGTGCCGCGGGCGTCGATGATGAGGTCGACGCCCGCGGCGCGGAGGTGATGGATCATGCCCGCGGTTACTCCGCGACCGGGATCGACTGCGCCTCGAGGGTCGCGATGGTCTTCTCCTGAGCGGAGGCCAGTGCCTCGGCCAGAGTCCCCGAACCGGCGACGGCCGACTTGAAGCCGTCCGACACGTCGGCGTACACCTGGGTCATGGTCGGGCCCCACACGAAGTTGGGGTCGACCTGGCCGGAGGCCTCGGCGAAGACGTCGTAGATCTTCTGGTCACCGTAGAAGGGCACGCCCTCCTGCAGCGACGGCAGCGACAGGCCGTCCTTGGTCGCGGGGTAGATCGCCGCGGTCGTGTTCAGCGACGTCAGGGCTTCCTCCGACGTGTTGAGCCACAGCGCGAACTTCGCCGCCTCGTAGAGGTGCTCGGTCGACTTGAACACCGCGATGGAGGATCCACCCCAGTTCCCCGCCGCCGACTGACCGGCCTCCCACTGCGGGCTCTGCGCGACCGACCAGTTGCCGGCCGTGTCGGGAGCGCCGCTCGAGATGGAGTTGGCGCCCCACACGGCGGAGTTCCACGTCCACACCTCACCGGTGTTGTAGGCGTTGTTCCACTCGTCGGTCCACGCCGGGTACGACGAGACGAGGTCGTCTTCGATGAGACCCTGCCAGTAGTCGGCGACCTGGGTCGAGACGCTGTCGGTCAGATCGACCTGCCACGCGTCCCCGTCGTTGGCGAACCACTGCCCGCCGGCCTGCCACACGAAGCCGGCGAACTGGTTGATGTCGCTCTGCGAGAAGTTGGTGATGTATCCCCCCAGCTCGCGGATCTTCACGGCCGCCTCGCGGTACTCGTCCCACGTCGTGGGAACCTCGATGCCGTTCTGGGCGAACAGGTCGCTGCGGTAGAACAACGCCATGGGGCCGGCGTCCTGCGGCACACCGTAGACCTCGTTCTCGGTGCCGAGCGTTACCTGCTTCCAGGTCCAGTCGACGAACTGGTCCTGAGCGGCGACGACCTCTTCACACGCGCCGAGGTTCGCCAGTCCGTCCTGCACGCGGAAGTTCGGCAGCGCGTCGTACTCGATCTGGCCCAGGTCGGGGGCGTTCCCCGCCTGCAGCTGGTTGAAGAAGTTCTGGTACGTGCCGGCGTTGCCGGAGGGGCCGGTCTGCACCTCGACCTGGATGTCGGGGTTCTGCTCGTTCCAGATCGCCACGGCATCCTCGATGCCCGGGATCCACGAGGTGAACGTGAGCGTGACGTCCTCGCCCGCGGGGGCGCACGACGCCGCGTCGCCGCCGCCGGTGCTCGACGCCGAGCATCCCGCCATGACCAGGGCGCCCGCGGCGAGCAGGGCGACACTGACCGCTCTCTTCTTGTGCTGCATGATTCCTTCTCTCGGTTGGCCCGTCGGTCGCGCCGACGGGAGGTTCGTTACTTGAGGGCCCCCGTGCCGAGCCCGGTGCGCCAGTACCTCTGGAGCAGCAGGAACGTCACGATGAGCGGGACGATGGAGATGAGTGAGCCGACGAGCACGTACGTGCGCAGCTCGGGGAACTGGTTGATCGTGGAGTTCCACGCGTAGAGGCCGTACGTGACGGGGAAGAGCTCTTCGCTGCGCAGCATGATCAGCGGCAGGAAGAAGTTGTTCCAGATCGAGACGAACTGGAACAGGAACACCGTCACCAGCGCGGGGAACATCAGGCGGATCGACACCGTGAAGAACGTGCGCACCTCCCCCGCCCCGTCCAGGCGGCTGGCCTCGAGGAGCTCGTCGGGCACGGATGCCTCGGCGAACACCCGCGCCAAGTAGACGCCGAAGGGGCTGACGATGCTGGGCAGCAGCACCGCCCAATAGGTGTCGGTGAGCTGCACCTGGCTGAACAGCAGGAACAGCGGCAGGGCGAGGGCCGTCGCCGGCACGAGGACGCCGCCGAGGACGGTGTTGAAGATCGCTTCGCGGCCCGGGAACCGGTACTTCGCCAGCGCGTAGCCGCACATCGCGGCCACGATGGTCGCGATGACACCGCCGACGCCGGCGTACAGGGCGCTGTTGGCCAGCCACTTCAGGTACACCCCGTCGCGGTAGGTGAACAGCTGCGCCACGTTCTCGAAGAACCGGAAGTCGGCGAACCACAGCGCGTTGGTGCTGAAGAGCTGTCCGCGGTCCTTCGTGGATGCCACGACGAGCCACCACAGCGGAATGAGGAAGTAGAGCGTGAAGATCGACATCACGACCATGGCCGTGGTGCGCGACACGATGCTTTCGCGCGGGCCGGTCGCCACGGGACGCCGCGCGGCGCGCCGGCCCGTCGTGAGCGTGCGGGTGTCGGTGGGGTGGGGGGCGAGCGCGCTCATGACTGGACTCCACGACGGCTGAGACGGAGGAAGGTGAACGACAGCACGAAGGTCGCCAGCGCGAGCACGACCGAGAACGCCGCGGCGAGGGAGACGTTCGGGATCGAGCTGGTCGCGTAGATCGTCATGTTGGGGGTGAAGGTGCTCGTCACCGCCGAGCTGAACGACCGGAAGGTCTGCGGTTCGGCGAGGAGCTGCAGGGTTCCGATGATCGACAGCACGCCGGTGAGGACGAGAGCGGGCCGCACGAGCGGGATCTTGATGGACCACGCGATGCGGGCCTGACCCGCCCCGTCGATGCGTGCGGCCTCGTAGATCTCCTGCGGGATCGCCAGGAGCGTCGAGTAGATGATGAGCATGTTGTAGCCCACGAACACCCACGTCACGACGTTGGCGATGGACCACAGCACCAGGTCGGCGGACAGCAGGTCGACGTTGGCGGTGACCGCGGGGAACGGCGACAGGTTCGGGGAGTACAGGAACCCCCACATGATCGCCGCGATCACTCCCGGCACCGCGTAGGGCACGAAGAACGCCAGACGGAAGAACCGCTTGCCGCGCAGCAACGGCGAGTCCAGCAGCAGCGCGAACAGGAGCGCGAGTCCCAGCATCACCGGCACCTGCACGACACCGAACAGCAGGACGCGCCCGACGGACGTCCAGAACGCGGTGTTCTGGAACACCAGTGCGTACTGGGCCAGCCCACCGAACACCTCGCGGGCCTGACCGAACGTGCCGTCCCGCTCGACGACGAGCAGAGATTTCCACACCGCGTAGCCGATCGGCACGAGGTAGAAGAGCACGAACAGCACCACGAACGGGGCGATGAAGGCCACGATCGCTCCCTTGTGGGGGATGCGGCGGCGCACCCGGGGCGTCGATGCCCCGGCCGGTGCCGCGGTGGCGACGGGAGCGGTCATGAGTGGTTCTCCTCTCGGACGACGCGCACGGCGCCGGGGGGAACGGGCAGTCGTCCGTCGACCGCCGTTCCCGTGACGAGCTCGGCGCCGCGCACGTCGGCGACCAGCTCGGTGTCGCCGTGGTTGACGACGAAGACGTACGACGCGGTCTCGCCGCGCCGCCGCACGATCTCGCACGCCCCCGGGGCATCGACCTCGACGGGCGGGCGGACGCCCGCCTCGCGCGCGATCGCACCGAGCCGGTCGGCGAGGGCGGCGGGCTCCAGTTGCGTGGCGAAGTACCAGGCGTTCCCCCGCCCGTGGGCATTGCGCGTGATCGCGGGCGACCCGGCCGCCGGGCCGTCGACGAAGCGGGCGACGGTCTCGGCCGTCGTCGCACGGAGGCGTTCGCTCCAGAGACGGGAGGCCGTACCGTCGTCGAGCGCGATCCCGACACCGGGGGCGACGGGCGCGAACTCCTCGACGTGGATGCCGAGCGCCTCGCGCAGCGGACCGGTGTAGCCGCCCGCCCAGATGCGGTCGTTCTCATCGACGATGCCCGAGTTGAAGGTGACCACGGCGGTCCCGCCCGCATCGATCCAGCGGGTCAGGACGGCCGCCTCGTCGGCGCGCAGGAGGTGGAGTCCCGGTACCGCGACGAAGCGGTAGGCCGACAGGTCGGCGCCCGGTCGGACGATGTCGACCGTGAGGCCCTGGAGGTGCAGCGCGGCGTAGACCGCGTGCACCTGCGTGAGGTATCCGACCGCCTGGCTCGGACGGCATTCGGTGTCGGTGGCCCACCACGCCTCCCACGAGAAGACCAGCGCGGCATCCGCCACCACCCGGGAGCCCGCGACCTCGCCGAGGCGGTCGACGATCCCGCCGAGTTCGACGACCTCGCGCCACACCGCGGAGTCGGTGCCGGCGTGGGGCAGCATCGCGGAATGGAACTTCTCGGCGCCCTGCACCGACGCCCGCCACTGGAAGAAGCACACGCCGTCCGCGCCGCGCGCGACGTGCGTGAGGGAGTTGCGCAGCAGCTGGCCGGGCTCCTTGGCGAGGTTGAGCGGCTGCCAGTTCACCGCCCCGGTGGAGTGCTCCATGAGGATCCAGGGCGCTCCCTCGGCGAGGCCGCGGCTGAGGTCGGCGGCGAAGGCGAGCTCGCTCCGCGGGTCGCCGAGCCGGTGGTCGAGGTAGTGGTCGTTGGCGATGACATCCATTTCGGCGGCCCACGACCAGTAGTCCATGTTCTCGATGTGCGCGGTGACCATGAAGTTCGTCGTCACCGGGCGGTCGCTGAGACGGCGGAGCACGTCGGCCTCCGCGCGGTACTGCGCGAAGACGGCGTCCGAGCTGAAGCGGTGGAAGTCGAGCAGCTGACCGGGGTTGCGGGCCGACAGCGCCGCCCGCGGCGGCAGGATCTCCTCCCAGTCGTGGTACGTCTGGCTCCAGAAGGCGGTCCCCCACGCGCGATTCAGTTCGCTGATCGACCCGTATCGCTCGCGCAGCCAGAGGCGGAACGCCGCGGCGCTCTCGTCGCAGTAGCAGAGCGCGTTGTGGCATCCCAGTTCGTTCGAGACGTGCCACAACGCCACGGCCGGGTGCGACCCGTAGCGGGCGGCGACCGCTTCGACCAGACGCAGGGATGCCGTGCGGAAGATCGGCGAGCTCGGGCACCAGGCCTGACGCCCACCCGGGTACCGGCGGGTCCCGTCCTCGGCCATCGGCAGCACTTCGGGGTAGGCCCGGCTCAGCCACGCGGGGGCCGACGCGGTGCCGGTGCCGAGGTTGACGCGGATCCCGGCGTCGTGAAGTCGCTGCAGGATGTCGTCGAGGGCGGCGAAGTCGAACGCGTCGGGGCCCGGCTGCAGGTGAGACCACCCGAAGATGTTGATCGCCACGAGGTCGACCCCGGCCTCGCGCATGAGACGGATGTCCTCGTCCCAGACCTCGGGCGACCACTGCTCAGGGTTGTAGTCGCACCCGAAGGCGATGCCCTCGTGAGTGAAGGGGGTGCGATCGGTCATCCTGCTCCTCGTTCTGTGAACGTGCACAGATTCGAGCGGATGCCTCACCGTCGAGGTTCTGTGAACGTACACAGAGTGTCATCCCGCGTTTTCCGCGTCAAGGCTTCGTTACCAATCTGTGCTCGTTCACAGAGGGCCCCTCCTCCCCCTAGGATCGGGGCGTGGAAACGGAGCGTCGGCGTCGCGCGACCGTGAAGGACGTCGCCCTCGAGGCGGGCGTCTCACGGGGCACGGTGAGCCGCGTGCTGAACGGGCAGCCATACGTGTCGGAAGACGCCCGGTCGGCGATCGAGGCGGCCATCGCGAAGGTCGGATTCGTTCCCAATCGCGCCGCGCGGAGCCTCGTGATGCGCAGCTCCCAGGCGATCGGCCTGATCGTGCACGAACCGCACTCGCTGTTCGTCGAGGACCCGAACATCGCGTCCATTCTGCTGGGGGCCAACAGCGCCCTGTCCGAGGCCGACTACCAGCTGTCCTGCCTCATCGCCGACACCCCGCGCGACGTCGACCGGCTCGCGCGTTACCTCAGCGGCGGACTCATCGACGGTGTCATCATCGTCTCGGCCCGCGTCGGCGACCCCATCACGCGCGCGGTCGTCGAGCTGGGTCTGCCCGCCGCTTTCGTCGGAAACCCGCGCGACATCGGCGATGCCGCCCACGTGGCGATCGACAACCGAGGCTCTGCGCGCGAGATCACGCGGCGGCTCGTCGGCACGGGCCGTCGCCGCATCGGCATGGTCGCCGCGGCCCTGGACCGCGACTCCGGCGCCGACCGCCTCGCCGGGTTCGTCGATGCCCTGGGCGCCGGCTTCGATCCGCAGCTCGTCGAACGCGTGCCGTTTTATTCGTTCTCCGACGGCAAGGCGGGCATGAAGCGTCTGCTCGACCGGGCTCCCGATGTCGACGGCATCTTCGCCTCCAGCGACGCCGTCGCCGCCGGGGCGCTGGAAGCACTGCGCGAGGCGGGGCGCCGCGTGCCGGACGACGTCGGCATCGTCGGTTTCGACGACAGCTCGTGGGCGTTGCGCTGCGACCCCCCGCTGTCGACCGTGCACCAGCCCGCCGATCAGCTCGGCAGTACCGCCGCCCGCGCCGTCCTCGCCCAGCTCGACGGTCAGACCTTCGACGCCCCGATCCTGCTGGAGAGCCCGATCGTCTGGCGCGAATCGGCGTGAGCGCACGAAACCGCCCCGGGAAAGTCCCGGGGCGGCTCGTCGCACTCAGCGCGTGAGGGCCATCTCGTTGGGCGTCACCTCGAGCGTCGCGCTCGTGAGCACCTCGCCCGTGGTGAGGTCGACCGCGTGCACCATGTTCTTGGCGGGCTCGGTCACGTAGGCGATGTCACCGCTGACCTTGATGGCGGGGTGCGCGTCCTGCCACTCGGCCGGACCCTCCCACGCGTCGATCACCGGGAACGCGTCCGTGAAGGCGCCGGCCTCGGGGTCGAAGACGTGGATCGCGCCGTCGGAGGCGAGGATGTAGCCGAGGTCCCCGGGGCCGCGAGCGAGGTCACGGAAGGTGTACTCCGCGCCCTCGGGCATGTCGACGACGGTCTGGGTCTTGGCCGCGGTGTCGATGAGGGCGATGCGGTTCAGCAGGTAGCCCTCGGCATCCCGGTCGTCCTTGTAGTCGCCGATCACCAACGGGCTGGTCTCGCTGACGAACAGGTTGCCGGTGCGACCGTACGGCTGGTCGGGAGCGTCGAGCTTGGTGATCTCGCCGTCGTCGAAGATCAGCGCGCCGTTCTCGCACCCGAACACGACGACCTCGTCCTGAGCGGTGCCCTCACCGTGAACGCCGGGGCAGTCGGCGCTCTCGGCGACGGTCGCACCCGACGGGTCCTTCACGACGATGCCCGTGCGCCCGTCGGCGTTGCCCACGGTCGTGACGAAGGAGCCGTCCTCGAGCACGATCGACACACCGTGGTGCGCCTCGACGCCCGGGATCGTCTCGGTCTCGGGGAGTGCGTCGGTGGATGCCAGCAGGGCGTCGGTGTCGAACACGGTGGTGTCGCTCGTGCCGTCGGCGTACAGCACCGTCTTGCCGCCGTGGACGACGACGTGACCGGCCTTCTCGGCGGGGAACACCAGGTCGGTGAGGACGGGCTCGTCCTGCGCCGTCCCGGCATCCAGCACCTGGAAGCCGGCGGTGGTGGTCACCATGACGTGCCGACCGTCGCCGGCGGAGTTGAGCCGCGTGAACTCCTCGGAGTCGACGTCGCCGACGACCTCGAGCGTCTCGCCGTCGAGGACGACGATGCCGCCCGGGTACGACAGCGCGACGCGGGTTCCGGTCTCGTCGGCGGCCGACGACGACGAGCCGGGGGCGGGAGCGGCAGAACCGCCGCCGGCGCCGCCGGAGCACGCGGCGAGTCCGACGGTGGCGCCGACCGCGAGCGCGAGTACGCCCGCGCGTCGAAGGGGAAGGGTGCGCATGTGATTCTTCTTTCTTCTCTGGGGTGGCCGGGCGCTCAGGGCGACAGGCCGGTCGCGATGCGCTCCGTGTTGACGCGCATCATGGTCAGGTAGTCGGGGGCTCCCCCGGTGGCATCCGTCAACGACTCCGTGAAGAGCTCGGTGACGGTGACGTCGACGTCCGCCTCTTCCGCAAGCGCCTTCATCAAGCGGTCGGGTTGCGACGACTCGGCGAAGATCGTGCGCACCCCCGCCTCGTCGATCGCCGAGACGAGATCGGCGAGATCGCTCGCGCTCGGGGCCGCGAGGGTCGTCCCGCCAGGGATGACGGCGCCCACGACGCGGAACCCGAAGCGCTCGGCCAGGTAGCCGAAGACGTGGTGGTTCGTGACCAGGGCGCGCCGAGCCTCGGGGATGGCGGCGAAGGCGGTCGTCATGTCGGCGTCGAGGGCTTCGAGGGCCTCGCGGTAGTCGGCCGCGCGCGCGGCGATCGCGGCGGCATCCACCCCGTCCACGCCTTCGAGGACGGGGACCAGCGCGTCGACGACGGCGATGGTCTGCGCGGGGTCGGTCCAGAAGTGCGGGTCGTCCGCACCCCCGGCGTCGGTCGAGGTGTACGGCAGCACGTCGACGACGTCGCCCGCGACGAAGGCGGCCACACCGGCGTCGGCGGCGGCATCGAGGTGCTGCTGCAGGCCCTCCTCGAGCCCCAGCCCGTTCGAGACGACGAGGTCGGCCGAACGCACGCGGGCCGCCTCGGATGCCGAGATCTCGAATGAGTGCGGATCGGCGCCCGGGCGCATGAGGGTCAGGACCTCGACGTCGTCGCCGACGAGGTTCGACACGACGTCGCCGAGGATGTTCGTCGACACCACGATCAGCGGGCGCTCGGTCGCGCTGGACGCGCACCCGGTGAGCAGCGCACCGGCGAGCAACAACGAAGCCGCGAGGCGGGAGAGCTTCATGTCAACGTCCCGTCTCGGCGAAGAACACGGGCGCGGAAGCGGTCTCGAACTCGCGGGCGAGGCGGGAGTTGTCGGCGAAGTCGATCTCCCACAGCCGTCCCTCCGCCGGACCGTTGAGGTACGCGCGCTGCTGGTCGGCCACGAGGGTCACGGGGGCTCCTGCGGCGAGGCTCGCCCCGACCAGGGGAACGGATGCCGCGCGCATGGCGCCCGTCTCGCCGTCGAGCACGAGCACGCGCCCGTCGCGGGTCAGTGCGAGCACGTTCGCGTCGGCGTCGTCGACCGCGGTGACCTGCACTACCGGCTCGGGCACGGGAAGGAGCGTCCACGTGCGGGCGCGGGTGTCCAGCATCCAGATGCCGGCGTCGCCCGCGAGAGCCGCGACGCGGGGACGCCCCTCGCGGTTCGCGAAAGCCGTGGCCCGCGGTGCGCTCACACCGTCGGGATACGGGATACGCTCCACGACCGGCCGCTCGTCCTCGACGTGGATGAGGAGCGCGCCGTCCTGGCATCCGATGATGGCTCCCACGCGGGTGGTGAGGGTCCCGGCGGCGGCCTCGCACGCGACCGGCTCACCCGTGGTGGCGCCGTCGGCCGTGTGCAGCGTCACTTCGTCGCCCGCGGCGACCGCGGCGAACGATCCGGCGGGCACGACCATGCCGGGTCCGGGCTCGCGTGAGAGACGGAAGGACTCCACGAGCCGCCCCTTCGAGAGGGCCTCGGTGTCCAGCAGCACGGCGTCGCCGGACTCGGGGAAGAACACGCCCGTTCCGCCGGTGGTCGACGAGTTCGACGTCGCGACCGTCGCCGCCCCCGCCCCCTCGACGTCGCCGAGGACCCGCGCCTCGGCGCGGTAGTAGTGGAAGTGGTCGACGTGATCCCACGTCCACACCCCGCTGTCGACGACCGAGACACCGGTCTCGTCGATCGCGAAGAGGTAGCGGCCGTCGCTGTGGACCGCGCGCGGGGCACGGACCGCCCCGAGCTCGACCGTCGTCTCGTCGAGGAGGTCGAGGTGGGACACCCGCCCCTGGGCATCGATCGAGGTGAGACCGAGCGCCGGTTCCGCGAGCTCTTCGGCCCCGGCGATCTCGCCGTGAGTGTCGGGGGCCGGTTCGGTCACGGATGCCGTCGGACCGTTCGCCGCGCACCCGGTCAGGGCGAGCACCATCGCGAGCGACAGGACGAAGGGACGGAGGGGAGAACGGTGAGACATGGAGGCTTTCTGCATCAGGCGGGGACGAGATCGGGCGCGACCAGGCGGCGCCGAACGGTGTCGATCCCCGCGCGGAGGACCCAAGACACGCCGGCTGCGGCGATCGCAGTGGCGGCGATGGTGGCCCCGGCGGCGGTGGCCGCGTGCCACGAGACGAGAAGTCCCGCGCAGACGGCGGCCGAACCGATCACGGCGGCGAGGGCCATGGTGGTGGGGATGCGCTCGGTCCACTGCCGGGCGGCCACGGCCGGGGCGACCAAGAGGCCGACCACGAGCAGAGAGCCCACGGCCTGGTACGAGGCCACGACCGCGAGGGTCACCAGCCCCACGAGCACGGTCTGTGCGACCCGGGGACGCAGTCGCAGAACGCGGGCGACACGCTCGTCGATCGCTAGGGCCACGAGAGAGCGGTGGAAGAACGCCGCGGAGGCCACGCCCACCGCCGTGGCCACGACGAGCACGACCAGGTCACCGGTCCCGACGGCGAGGATGTCACCGAACAGGATCGCCGTGGCATCCGTCGCGAAGCTTCCGGCGTGGGAGATGACGATGACGCCGAGGGCCAGCATGCCGACGAACAGCATCCCGATACTCGTGTCGTAGGACAGCCGCGCCCGACGCTGCAGCACGCCGATGCCGAAACTCATCACCACGGCGCTGACGGCTGCGCCCAGCAGGACGGGGAGCCCGAGGACGGTGGCCAGCGCCACCCCGGGAAGCATGCCGTGCGCGAGCGCTTCGCCGAGAAACGCCATGCCTCGCACGATCACCCAGGTGCCGGCGACCGCGCACAGCACGGCCACGAGAACGCCGCCCAGGAGCGCGCGCTGCACGAACTCGAGGGAGAAGGGATCGGTGAACCACGGCACGGGAGTCGACCGTATCCGTAATGAGAACGATTCTCAAACTCATACAATGGATGCCATGCCCCCGATCACCCGACTCTCGCCCGCTGCCGCACTGCGCGGCATCCGCGTCGACTTCGATGACACGCGCGCGGTCGACGGCGTCGATCTCGACATCGCTCGGCACGCCCTGACCGTGGTGGTCGGCCCCAACGGCTCGGGCAAGTCGACGCTCATCGAGGTGCTCGCCGGAGCGCGCGCCCCCTCCGCGGGCACGGTCGTCGTCGACGCGCGGGCGCGCGCGTTCGTGCCGCAGCGCGCCGCGGTCGCGGAGCGCCTCCCGCTCACCGTGCGCGACGTCGTGGTCGTGGGCGCTTGGGGGCGCGTCGGAGCGATGCGCCGCCTCGACCGCGAGGCCCGAGCCGCCGTCGATGACGCGCTGCGCCGCGTCGACATGACGGCCCTCCACCGCCGGCCGTTCGCCACCCTCTCGGGCGGTCAGCGTCAGCGCGCCCTCCTCGCGCAGGGCCTCGCCCGCGGCGCCGACCTGCTCCTGCTCGACGAGCCGACCACGGCCCTGGATGCCGCCAGCGCGGCGCTCATCCGCGACGCGATCGCTGACGAGACGGCGCGCGGCACCGCCGTGGTGTGCGTCAGCCACGACGACCGACTCATCGCCGAAGCCGACGTCGTCGTGCGCATGGAGGCCGGCCGGATCATCAGGCAGGAACCCGGGCGGGGAAGGCGCAAGAAAAGCGAAAAGCCCCGGTCTCCCGGGGCTCTTGCTGGTGTTGGTGGTGGCGAGTGAGGGATTCGAACCCCCGAATGCAATGCAGTCTGATTTACAGTCAGATCCCTTTGGCCGCTTGGGTAACTCGCCAGGTGCGCACCCGCCCGGCTTTCACAGTCGACCAGAGGCGCGATCACCTACCTTACCCTCCCCGAGGGCATGGTTCCAACACGGGGCGAGGTCACTCCGGGATGCGCAGGAGCGCTCCCTCGCTGCGGCAGGTCGCCGCGGCCACTTCCATCGCACGGTCCAACACGAAGCCCCAGGATGCCTCGTCCTCGGGCAGGCCCTCGCGCACGAGCGCGACGGTGGTCGAGAGCACCGCGTCGCCGCCGCCCATCGTGTCGACGATGCGGCCGGGGAGGTCGGCGATACCGCGCGAGACCGTCATCCCGTCCGCGTCGATCGCGGCTCCCCCGGCGCCGTAGGTGGCGAGCACGGCATCCACGCCGAGGCCCGTCAGCTTCTCGCGCAGGTCTTCCAGCGGGCGGCCGTAGAGCAGCTGCGCGTCATCTTCGCCGACCTTCACCAGCTGGGCGCGGGCGGCGGCCTTCTCGAAACCGCGCACGAACGCGTCGCGGTCGTGCAGCATGCCGGCGCGGGGGTTCGGATCGATCGCGAGCGACGCGGACGCCGAGCCCACGGCATCCAGGAGCGCGTCCGTCTGCTCGGCGTCGTCGAAGGGGAAGCAGCTGACGACCACCATGGTCGCGTCGGCCAGCGCCTGGCGCTCGGCGTCGCCGTAGTGGACGCGGCGGTTCTGCGCGGCGTCGTTGAAGACGTACTCCGGCTCGCCGCCCGCCGACCGCGTGCTGACCGCACGCGACGAGCCGTGCTCCGACGGACTCGGCAGCAGGTCGACGTCGTACTCTGCGAGGTACGCCCGGATCTGCTCGCCCGCGGCGTCGTCGCCGACCATCGCGATGAGCGAAGCGGGCACGCCCAGGCGGGACAGCCCCACCGCGACGTTCAGCGCCGCGCCACCGACGAACTCGCGCACGCCGTCGTCATCGCGCAGCTCGTCGATCAGGGCGTCGCCGATCACGACGACGCGGCCGCTCACCGCTCCACCCCGGCCGTCTCGAGCACCCGCTCGACGAACGCCTCGGTACGGCGTTTCGTGCCGTCGATCTTCATGTCCACACTCCCGCGGATCTCACTCGGCGCCAGGGGCATCGCCAGGCGCACGTTCTCGTGGCACGACAGGTCGGCGCACATGTACGTTCCGACCGTATCGCCCTGCTCCCCCGCGGCCCCGGCTTTGCGCGCCGTGAAAAGCGCCACCTGGTCGCCCGGCTGCATCGTGTGACACAGATTGCACATCGCCGACCGTGCCCGCGACTGCCCGTCGGCGACCCGGAGAACCACCCCGGTCGCCTCCCCGTCGCGTTCGGTCACGAGATAGCCGCGGCCCCGGGTGCGGGGATCCCGCCACGCCCAGAAGTCGAGGTGATCCCAATCGGTCAGCAGGAAGTCGTGCGGCAGAGCCACGACTCGCAGCTCGTCCGGTGCGGCGTTGACGAACGCGTCGCGCACCTCGTTCTCGGTGAGTGCTCGCATGGCATCCGAGTCTAGAAGCGCGCGAAGCGCGACGGGCCAGAGCTCACTTGACGCTGCCGGCCGTGAGCCCTCCCACGATGTAGCGCTGCAGCGCGAGGAACAGCGCCATCGGCAGGATCGCCGCGAGCACCGCTCCGGCCGCGAACACCGACCAGTTCGTCGCCGTCTCCTGCGACACGAACTGGTAGAGGCCCACCGCGAGGGTCTGCTTCGCGGGGTCGACGAGGATCACGGATGCCAGCACGAAGTCGTTCATCGTCGCGATGAACGACAGCAGCCCCACCACCGCGAGGATCGGGGCCACCAGACGCAGGATGATCGTGAAGAAGATGCGGGCGTGACCGGCACCGTCGATCTTGGCGGCCTCGTCGATGGATGCGGGAACGGTGTTGAAGAAGCCGTACATCAGGTACGTGTTCACCCCGAGCGCGCCGCCGAGGTACACCATGATGAGCCCGATCTGCGTGTTCAGTCCGATCGCGGGGAACACGTCGGCGATCGTCGTCATGAGCAGGAAGATCGCCACGAACGCCAGGAGCTGTGGGAACATCTGCACCAGCAGCAGGCTCAGCAGACCGAAGCGTCGACCCGTGAAGCGCATGCGCGAGAACGAGTACGCGGCGAGAGCACCGAGGAAGACCGTCCCCGCCGCGGTCGCCAGCCCGATCACGAGAGAGTTGACGAACCAGGCCGCGAACGGCTGCTGCGGCAGAGAGAACAACCGGATGAAGCTGTCGATGCTGAACGTCTGGAAGAGCCCGTTCGCGGTGAGCAGAGTTCCCCCCGGGTTCAACGCCGCCGACAGCACGTACAACAGGGGGAACGCCGAGAAGATCAGCATCGCGATGCCGACGAAGTGGCGCCACCCGGTCTGTCGGAACCAGGTGCCGAACGACCGGCGAGGCGCCGGCGCCGGACGACGGGGACGGGTGACGGTCGCGGTGTCGGTGGCCATGTCAGTTCAGCTCCTCGAGAGCCTTGGTCTGGCGGAACCCGATGTACGAGATCACGCCCACGAGCAGGAAGATGACGATCGAGAACGCGCTGGCCAGACCGAAGTCACGCAGCTGGCCGACGAAGGCGACCTTGTAGACCATCGAGATCAGGATGTCGGTGGCGCCGGCGTTGATCGCGGCATCCGCGAATCGCGGTCCGCCGCCGGTGAGCATGTAGATCAGGTTGAAGTTGTTGAAGTTGAACGCGAACGACGAGATCAGAAGCGGAGCCACCGACACCAGCAGGAGCGGGAACTTGATGTGGCGGAAGACCTGCCACACACTGGCGCCGTCCACGCGCCCCGCCTCGGTGATGTCGTCGGGGATCGACTGCAACGCCCCCGTGCACACGAGGAACATGTACGGGTAGCCCAGCCACAGGTTCACGATGAGGATCGCGATCTTCGCCAGCAGCGGATCCTGCAGCCACGGGATCGAGGCCCCGCCGAGGATCGCCTGGTTGATGAACCCGAAGTCCTGGTTGAACATGCCGGCCCACACCAGCGCTGACAGGAAGGCGGGGAACGCGTACGGCAGGATCATCACGACGCGGTAGTACTTGCGGCTCTTCATGCGCGGGTCGTTCAGCACGATCGCGAGGAAGAGGCCCAGCACGAACGTCGTGGCCACCGACAGGAACGCGAAGACGAACGTCCAGATCGCCACCGCGACGAAGGGGCCGCGGATGGACTCCTCCGTGAAGGCGCGCACGAAGTTGTCCGCGCCGACCGTCACCACCCACCCGGGCAGAAGCTCGGTCCCGTCATCGGCGGTGAAGGCGCCCGTGCCGGTGTCGCGGTACACCGTGCCGTCGGTGGTGTCGGTCATCGTGTCGGCCGCGGCATCCCAGGTCAGGCTCGACGTGAACAGGTACGCGTTCGAGCCGTCGGTGGTGCGGAGGAACCCGTCGTTGGGGTCGTCCGAGACGGGAACGGCGATCGCGCCGATCTCGGCCTGATTGGCGATGATGCTCGCGAAGTCGAGGCTGGTGTAGCCGTCCGCCGACACGGCGCGCCCGCTGGAGAACTCCGCGTCCACGGGCTCGAGGGCCTCGTCGGTCGTGCCGACCAGAGCGTCGCCGGTCTCGGGGTCGGTCACCAGCAACGAGAACACGCCCCCCTGCTCGACGACGGTGATGGGGTAGGTCGCCGAGTCGGCCACGCGCGTCTGCGACTGCAGCAGAAGCGCGTTCACCGCATCGTCCTTGGTCGAGTTGTGGCCCGAGCCGTAGTTCGTGAAGGCGATGTAGACCGTGTACACGACGACGAAGATCTGAAAGATCAGCAGGAAGATGAGCCCCGGCGTCAGATACTTCGCCGGCAGCAGACCCGGGGTCAGGTAGACGACGTTGACGCCGACCGCGATGAGCGCGACGGCCGCGGCGACAGCCCACTGTCCGGTCCCCGCGAGCACCATGACGGCGTACACCGCGGCCGCGTCGATCATCGCCAGCGCGACGATCTTGACCAGCCACACCTTCCAGCCGGCGGACGCGGCTTCGGCGTAACGCTCCGCTCGGCGGCGGCGACGCTCGGCGGCGGGATCGGGTCGCTTCGCGGCGGGCGCGTCGGATTCGAGGAGGGGAGCCGTCATCGTTGAGGCCTTCTGCGTCAGGGGGACGAAGTCCGGGGGTTGAGGGGGAAGAAGGGGGATGCCGCGGCGGGCGACCGCGAGGGGGCCCGCCGCGGCGCCGGCTCAGCCGGTGATCTTGGCCTGGATGTCGTCGGACATGGTGGTCCACGTCGCCGTCGGGTCCTCACCCTTCAGCACCGCGACCTCGGCGACGCCCCAGAACTCCCACACCGAGCCCATCTCGGGGATGCTCGGCATCGGAGCGCCCTGTGCGCCGACCTCGCCGAAGCCGGCGATGATCGGGTCGGCGGCAGCCTTCTCGTACGCGGCCTTGAGAGCCGGCGGACGGTCGCCCGCCTCGTACAGCACGGTCTGCACCGGCTCGGTGCCGAGGTAGTTCACGAGGAACTCGTTCGCGGCGAGCGCGTTCTGCGACTTCGCGCTGAGGTAGAAGCCCTGCACACCCACGAACGGCTGCGCGGGCTGGCCGCCGGCCGAGGGGATCGGATCGATCGCGATGTTGATGCCCTTGGCCTCGGCATCCGCGACGTTCCAGGGCCCGGTGAGGATGAAGGGCGTCTGGCCGGAGTTGAAGGCTTCCTTGGACAGGTCCTGCGTGAGGTTCAGGTTGATCGTGCCCGCGGTGCCCTGCGCGCCGAGCCACGCGGCGAACGCCTGCCCGGCCTCGTCACCGATCGTCAGCTGGGAGCCGTCGTAGCTGCCATCCGCGTTGCGCGCGAACACCGAGTTCCCGAACGAGGTCTGGAACGGGTACAGGTGGTACGGGTCGGCGTTGGCCGGGTCGAGGCCCATGACGAACGGGTACTGCACGCCGGCGGCCGCGCCCTTGGCGATCATGTCGTCGAACGAGGTGGGAGCCTCGGGGACGAGATCGACGTTGCGCATGAGCGCGATGTTCTCGGTCGCGTACGGCAGGCCGTAGACCTTGCCGTCGTTGGTGAACGCCTGGATGGCGACGTCCTGGAAGTCGGATGCCGTGTCACCGAGCTCGATCGGGGCGACGAGGCCGTCCTGCACGAAACCGCCGAGCCAGTCGTGGGCGCCGACCGTGATGTCGGGACCCTTGCCCGTGGGAACCTGAGCGGCGAAGTCGGCCTGGATCTTCGAGAAGTCCTTCTCGACCAGGTCGACCGCGATGCCCTTCTCGTCGGCGAAGGTCGCCGCGACATCCTTCAGTGCGTCGGCGCGGTTGGCGTCGACCCAGACGGTCAGGGTTCCGGCCGCGGCGGCGTCGCCGCTGGCCTGCGGGGTGGAACCGCTGCCGGAGCAACCGGCCAGCAGCAGCGAACCGGCAGCGATGAGAACGCCGAAGCCGAGTGCGCTCGTGGATTTCACCTTCATTGGTGTGTGCCTCTCTGGTGGGGGGAGGGGCTCCAGATCGTCCAGATCGCGGACGTCATCGGCCCCGGGTGCGCATGCAAGCGCTTACGTTGCAAGCGCTTACATAGTGAAGGACGAACACCCTGGCCGCAAAGCGCCGCGCACGTCGATACCAACCTGTGATCTACCGACGGCACTCCCCTGGCCTGCGCGTCACGGCTCGGTAGAATCGCGGGATGGCCGACAGCTCATTCGACATCGTCTCCAAGATCGACCGCCAGGAAGCCGACAACGCCCTCAACCAGGCGCGCAAAGAGGTCGAGCAGCGCTACGACTTCAAAGGCACCGACGCGTCGATCGAGTGGAGCGGCGAAGCGATCCTCATCAAGGCGAACTCCGAGGAGCGCGCCAATGCCGTCCTCGACGTCTTCCAGACCAAGCTCATCAAGCGCGGCATCTCGCTGAAGAGCCTCGAGTCCGGCGAGCCGACCGCCAGCGGCCGCGAGTACCGCATCACGTCGACCCTCAAGGAAGGCATCTCGCAGGAGAACGCCAAGAAGATCGGCAAGATCATCCGCGACGAGGGCCCCAAGGGAGTCAAGTCGCAGATCCAGGGCGACGAACTCCGCGTGCAGTCGAAGTCGCGCGACGACCTCCAGGAAGTGCAGCGGCTGCTCAAGGCCGCCGACCTCGACGTCGACCTGCAGTTCGTCAACTACCGGTGACGCGCTGACGACGGCCGACGCCCTCCCCCGCTGCCCGACCTGCGGCGAGCCGCTGCGGTTCGAGGTTCTCGACGACGAGCGGTTCCTCGTGGCCTGGTCGTGTGTGAACTGCGGACTGATCCGAACGACCGAGCCCGGCTAGAGGGCTTACGGGGCCTGCGTCGTCACTCGATGCCACCGATCAGCTGGTCGATCTCACGCTCGGTCTCGCGCCCCATCGAGCGGTCCTCCTCGGGCGAGGGCATGTCACTATCGTCGTCGACGGTGGGGTTCTCGAACGGCTGCTTCTTCTCGTTGTCCATGAAGCGATCGTCACACGCGCGGTCGCCGCGGGGCGAGGGGCTTGCCGTCAGCCCCGCAGGCGGTCGTCCCGCCACTCGACGACGACGACCTCGCCCCGGGCGGCACGCTCTTCGCGATCGCGCAGTTCGACACGACGGATCTTTCCCGAGATGGTCTTCGGCAACTCCGCGAACTCGATGCGACGCAGACGCTGGAAGGGGGCGAGATTCTCGCGGGCGAAGCGCAGGATCTCCAGCGCGACGTCCTCCCCGGGCTCATGACCGGATGCCAGCACGACGTAGGCCTTGGGCACCGACAGCCGCAGATCGTCCGGGGCGGGCACGACGGCCGCTTCCACGACCGCGGGGTGCTCGATCAGCACGCTCTCGAGTTCGAACGGGCTGATCTTGTAGTCCGAGGACTTGAAGACGTCGTCCGTGCGGCCGATGTAGGTGATGCTGCCGGTCTCGTCGCGGCGCGCGACATCGCCGGTGTGGAAGAGGCCGTCGGCGAACGCATCCGCGTTGCGCTCGGCCTCCCCGACGTATCCCGTCATGAGGTTCACGGGACGTTCGGTCAGGTCGAGGCAGATCTCGCCCTCGTCGGCGCGCTCGCCGGTGAGGGGATCGACGATCACGACCGGGCAACCCGGCAACGGGCGTCCCATCGACCCGGGCACGAGGGGTGCGCCCGGTGTGTTGGCGACGATCGCGGTCATCTCGGTCTGCCCGTATCCGTCGCGGATGTCGAGGCCCCACGCGCGCTGCACGTGCGCGATGACCTCCGGGTTAAGGGGCTCCCCGGCCGACACGACCTCGCGCAGAGCACCGCGACGACCCGTGAGGTCGGCCTGGATGAGCATGCGCCACACGGTCGGCGGCGCGCAGAACGTCGTCACGCGATCGCGCTCGAGTTCGGCCAGCAGCCGGTCGGCCGAGAACCGTGAGTAGTTCAAAGCGAGCACCGTCGCCTCGGCGATCCACGGCGCGAAGAAACAGCTCCACGCGTGCTTCGCCCATCCCGGCGAGCTGATCGCCAGGTGCACGTCGCCGGGCTCCAACCCGAGCCAGTACACGGTGCTCAGGTGCCCCACCGGATACGACGCGTGCGTGTGCTCGACGAGCTTCGGCTTCGACGTCGTGCCCGAGGTGAAGTACAGCAGCAGGCGGTCCTCGGCGGTCGTTCCCGGATGCCGCGACGGCGGCGCATCCGCCTCGAACGCGTCGTCGTACCGGGCCCACCCGGACCGCGCCTCCCCCACGACGACACGGCCGAGCTCCGCCGGGGCGTCATCGAATTTGTCGGCATCCGCGGACCCGGCGATGACGTGGCGGATCTCCGCGCGGACGATGCGATCGGCGAGATCGCCCGGTCCGAGGGCGGTCGTGGTCGGGGCGATCACGCCGCCGAGCTTCATGATCGCGAGCATCGACTCCCACAGCTCGACCTGGTTGCCCAGCATCAGCAGCACCGCATCCCCCGTGCGCACGCCCTGGGATGCCAACCACGCGGCGAGCTGGTCGGAGCGGCGTGCGAGCTCATCGAACGTCCGCTCGTGGTGCGTCTCGTCGTCGTCGACCACGATGAGCGCCGGTCGATCGTTACCCCGCGCCATCGGGTCGAACCAGTCGATCGCCCAGTTGAACGGCCCCTCGACGCGAGGCCACGTGAAGGACGCGGCCCGAGCCGGATCCGTGCGGGCGGCGAGCAGTTCGTCGCGCGCGGCGCGGTACAGCTCGGTGGGGGTGGTCGAGGTCATGGGGCTCCTTCACTCACCCTCTACGCTAGCCACCCCAACCAGCGGTCGAGCGCGGTGTACGCGGCATCCCTGGCCGCGGGCCGCGACAGGAACACGTCGTGCAGCGCCCCGTCGATCCGGGCGATCGTCACCTCCCGCGCGATGCGGGTCGCCGCACGGGCGATGTCGTCCACGACGAGCACCGAGTCCGACCCCAGCATCGCGTCGCTCCACGCCATCGCGGAGGTGGACCGAGCCGACAGCAGCACGAGCGCGGGACACCCGACATCGACCCCGGATGCCACCCGCGCGTGGCCGGCGACGACGGCGGCGAGCCAGCCCGGGTGGGTGGGGAAGCCGCGCTCGGGGCGCCACCCGTCGGGGCTGTCGGGCAGCGACCCGACCTCGCGCTGGGCGCGGGTGTAGAACCCGAGGTCGACCGCGGGATGGGTGCCGAGCGGGTCGATGCGGGCACGGGCGTTGAGGATCGGCGCGAGCGCCTGTCGCCCCAGGGGACCGAGCTGCAGTTCGAGCCACGGGCTGTTGAGAACGACGGCGTGCGCGCGCCCCGGATGCCGCGCGGCCCACAGCGTGAGGGTCAGTCCCCCGGTGCTGTGGCCGAGGAGCACCAGGCGCCGTCCCTGGCCCTCGGTGCCCATGGCATCCAGCGCCGCCTCGATGTCGGCGTCGTAGACGTCGAGCGCCGCAACGTACCCGCGTGTCTGGCCGGGGCGGATGCTGCGGCCGTACTTGCGCAGGTCGAGCGCGTGGAAGCGGGCGCCCCCGTCGGTGAAGAAGCGCGCGAGACCCGTCTGAAAGAAGTAGTCCGACCACCCGTGCACGTACAGCACATCGATCTCGCGCCACGCCCCGAACAGCCGCGCTCCCGGGTGGGGCATCGCGCGGACGAGCGTCGCGACGACCTCTCCCTCGTCATCCGCGCCGAGCGGCAGCGTGCGCTGCTGGAAGCCGTCGCCGAGGATGTCCGGATGCCAGTCCCCCATGGCCTCAGCCTAGGGCGACGACATCCATCGGAAGAATGACACGACCACCCTCTCCGGGAGGACGCGCGCCCGGCCGCCGCTGCCTACCGTGAAGACATGCACCCCCGGCACTGGCTCGTTCCCGCCCTCGTCGTCGCCGCGGCATCGCTCGCGCTCGGCGGCCTCACCAGCTGGGGTCAGACGCTGCTGCCGGACGCCCTGGTGTCGTTCGCGAACTCGGCGGGAGGGTGGACGATCCTCACCTTCGGCGTGATCTGGCTGTCGCGGGTACGGCCGCCGATCGCCGCCGCGTTGGGGATCGTGTCCTTCGTGCTGCTCATCGAGGGGTACCGCATCGTTTCGGGCTGGCGGGGGTACTACTACGCCGAGCCGTTCCAGGACACGTTCACGATCGTGGGAGTGCTCGCCGGTCCCGTCGTCGGGGTGGCGGCGGCACTCGTGCGGTCGGGACCCGCGGGGTGGAAGCCCGTCGCCGCGGCGCCGGTCGCCGCCGTCCTCCTCGGCGAGGGCGTCTACGGACTGACGGTGGTCGCCGCGACGACGAGCCCCGTGTACTGGATCCTGCAGATCGTGCTCGGGCTCGCCCTCATGACGGCCGCGATCCTGCAGGCCCGCCCGCGCATCGCGCCGAGCGTCACCGGCGGTCTCGCCGCGATCGTCGGAGCGAGCCTGTTCGTCGGGTTCTACCTGTGGCTCGGGCAGCTCGGCGCGTCAGCGTGAGGGCGACGCGTTCTCCCGCTCCGCCCGCTCCTTGGCACGCTCCAGCGCGCGCTTGCGCGCGGAGCGGGCGTCTTCCTCCAGCTTCTCGGCCTTCGCTTCGTCGCGGGTGAGGTTGACGCCTGTCTCCGGGTCGAACAGGTGCAGAGAGTCCGGCGAGAACCACAGACGGGCGGTGTCGCCGGCACGGATCGCACTCATGGCATCCAGGGCCACGACGAGCTCGGTGCGCAGGCTCTCGCCGTCCAGGTCGCGGTCCAGTTCGGAGAGCTTCTCCTTCACCGTCGCGTCGGTCTCGTACGGCACGTAGGCGTAGAGCACCTCGCCCAGCCACTCCGTCATCTCGATGTCGAGATCGGCGGTGATGCCGCCCGTGAGATCGCGCTCGGTGGCATCGGCGTCCTCGAACGCGTCGGGGCGGACACCGACGATCACGAGGTCCCGACCCTCGACCGCCGCCCGCAGCCGATCGTCGAGAGGGACATCGGCGAACGGCAGGCGCAGCACGTCGCCGTCGACCGTACCGCTGAGGAAGTTCATCGGCGGTGAGCCGATGAATCCCGCGACGAACAGGTTCACGGGCTGGTCGTACAGTCCGCGCGGGCTCGCGACCTGCTGCAGCTCGCCCCGGCGGAGCACCGCCACACGGTCGCCGAGCGTCATCGCCTCGGTCTGGTCGTGGGTGACGTACACGGTGGTGATGCCGAGCGAGCGTTGCAGTCGCGCGATCTCGGTGCGCATCTGACCGCGCAGCTTCGCATCGAGGTTCGACAGCGGCTCGTCGAACAGGAACGCGCTGGCGTTGCGCACGATCGCCCGTCCCATCGCGACGCGCTGACGCTGACCGCCCGAAAGGTTCGCGGGCTTGCGCTCGAGGTGCTCGTCAAGTTCGAGCAGCTTCGACGCCTTTCGGACGCGCTCGTCGATCTCTTTGTCGTCGAGGTCGCTGGACTTCAGTCGCATCGGGAAGGCGATGTTCTCGTACACGGTCAGGTGCGGGTAGAGCGCGTAGTTCTGGAACACCATCGCGAGGTTCCGGTCCTTGGGCGCCTTGTCGTTGACGACCTCGTCGTCGATCTTCAGTTCGCCGTCCGAGATGTCTTCGAGCCCGACGATCATGCGCAGCAGCGTCGACTTGCCGCAGCCCGACGGGCCGACGAGGATCACGAACTCGCCGTCGGCGATGTCGAGGTCGACGCCCTTGACCGCGGTGAAACCGTCGTCGTAGGTCTTGACGATGCGGTTGAGGGTGATGGATGCCATGGATTCGCTCCTTAGCCTTTGACGGCGCCCTGCGTGAGACCGGACACGATCCGGCGCTGGAAGATCACGACGACGATGACGATGGGGATGGTCACGACGATCGCCGCGGCCGAGATCGCCCCCGTGGGTTCCTCGAACTGCGATGCCCCGGTGAAGAACGACAGCGCCGCCGGCACCGGGCGGGCGGCATCCGTCGAGGTCAACGAGATGCCGTAGACGAAGTCGTTCCAGGCGATGAAGAACGCGATGATCGCGGTGGTGAACACGCCGGGCGCGGCCAGCGGCACCACGGTCTTGCGGAACGCCTCGAACGGCGTGGCGCCGTCGACCTGCGCCGCCTGCTCGAGCTCCCACGGGATCTGACGGAAGAACGCCGCGAGGGTCCAGATGGAGATGGGGAGCGTGAGCGACAGGTACGGGATGATGAGCCCGAGCCACGTGTCATACAGCCCGACGACGCGCCACAGGTTGAACAGCGGCGTCACGATCGACACGATCGGGAACACCGACACCGCGAGCGCCGTGGTGAGGATGACCCGCTTGCCGGGGAAGTCGAGCCGTGCGATGGCGTAGGCGCACAGCGTCGCCAGCACGACCGCGATGAACGTCGCGATGAGGGAGATGCCGATCGAGTTGCGCAACGCCGGCAGGAACAGGTCCTGCGCGCTGCCGCCGGGGGCGAGGATCGTGGCGTAGTTGTCGAGGGTCCACTCCTGCGGAAGCAGCGTGCCCGAGAACAGGCCCGCGGGCGTCTTGAACGACGTCATCGCGATCGAGAACACGGGGAACAGCGACCACACCAGGACGACCGCGATGATGACGATCCACGTGATCCGCTGGGGCCAGGTCATCGCGCGCATTACCCATTCCTCCCTGCGGACAGGTCGACTTTGAAGCCCTTGATGAAGATCCCCGCGATGATCAGGACGCTGAGGAACAGCAGCACCGAGATCGCCGAGCCGAGACCGATCTCCAGCCGTCCGATCGAGGTGTTGTAGGCCAGGAGCGACAGCGCCTCGGTGTCGTTGGCACCCGCGGTCATGATGAAGATGTTGTCGAAGATGCGGAACGCCTCCAGCGTGCGGAACAGCACGGCGACCATGATCGCCGCCTTCATGTTCGGCAGGATGACGCGACGCAGCACCTCCCACGCCGTCGCGCCGTCGACCTTCGCGGCCTCCTCCAGGTCGCCCGGGACCTGCGCGAGACCGGAAAGGAGGAGGAGCGAGATGAACGGCGTCGTCTTCCACACCTCGCTGAGGATGATCACGGTGAGAGAGGTTCCCTGGTAGGCGAACCAGTTGAGGTTCTCGTCGAAACCGGGGATCCACGCCAGCCAGCTGTTCACGTAGCCGCCGGAGTTGATGTCGAACGCGTAGAAGAACGCGAACGCCGAGACCACGGTGATGATGCCGTACGGCACGAGGATCGCGGTGCGGGCGAACCCGCGGAGCTTCTTGATCGCGCGGTGCATGACGAGCGCGAACCCGAACCCGAGGATGAGTTCGAGAAGCACCGTGACGACCGTGATGAAGAGTGTGACCCCCATCGACTGCCAGAACGCCGGGTCTCCGAGGATCACGGCGTAGTTGCGGAACCAGATGAACTCGCGATCGTCCGGCGCGGTCAGGCGAAGACTGAACAACGAGTCCCACAGCGCCTGCACGATCGGGTACAGCGTGACCAGCAGCATGATGCCGAACGCGGGGCCGGCGAGCATCCAGCCGAGGCGAGCCTCGGCGCGCGCACGGTCGGATCGGCGCTTCTTGTGCTTCGGTGCGGAGGGCGTGGCCTCGGTGTCGGTCCGGACTTTGCCGGCCGCGGCGATTTCGGCGGTCACAGCAGCCTCTCCCCTCTCAGCACCGCGAGGATGAAGTCCGTCGACGTCTGCGGCGTGGTGTCGGGGTTCACGGCGTTGGGCGGATGCCACGTGCGCTGGAGCCCGATCGAGATCTCGTTGTAGTACGGCGTCTGCGGCCGCGGGGCGCCGAGGTCGAGCGACTCGCGGATCGTGTCGGCCATCGGAAACTTCTCCTGCACCTCGGGGTCGTCGTAGGCCGCGGTGTTGGAGGGCGGGTTGCCGTTGGTGACGAAGTACTGCGCCTGGTTCTCGGGGCTGACGATGCACGCCACCGCCTGCCAGGCGAGGTCGGTGTGCGCGCTGTACGCGCCGACGCCGAGATTGATCCCCCCGACCGGCGGTGCGGCGGGAGTCCCGGCATCCACCCGCGGGTAGACGGCCCATCCCAGGTCTTCGACGACCTCGGGAGCGGCGCCCTGCATCGCCGGGTAGACGAAGGGCCAGTTGACCATGAACGAGCCGTTGTCGCCCTGGAACAGGTTCATGCTCGCGTTCTCGTCGGCCGTGGGCAGGCCCGAGCCGCCGAGACCGGACGAGCCGATGCGGCCGATGATGTCGGCCGCGGCGCGACCGGCGTCGGTGTCGAGTCCCAGCTGCATCTCGTCGGGGGTGGCGTCGGGGTTCTCGAGGATCTCGCCGCCCGCCGAGGCCACGAGCGCGTTGATCCACACCGTCATCGACTCCGCGAGCGCGCCCTGCACCCCCAGCTGCTTGCTCTGGTCCTCGGCTGCCTGGATGATCTGATCCCACGTGACCGGCTGCGTCATGTCGAGGCCTGCGGCTTCGGCGACCGACTTGCGGTACCAGAGCAGCTGCGTGTTGGCCCAGAACGGCACCGTGACCAGCTCGTCGTTCCAACTCGCGGACTGCACGGCGCCCTGCACGACCCCGTCGGTGTTCTGCAGGTCGTCGGGGACGGGGGCGAGGAACCCCGGCTCGGCCAGTTCGGGGATGAACGGCGGATCCAGGCTCATGATGTCGAGCGAGCGGTCGCTGGCCGCGAGACGCCGGGCGAGCTGCTCGCGCTGCGACGCGGCGTCGCGCGGCAGCAGCGAGGTCTCGATCCGGTATGCCCCGTCTGCGGCTTCCGTGCAGGATGCCGCGATCTCGGCCTGACCGCCGTCGTCGGGGTTGATGTACCACGTGAGGGTCGGCACCCCGTCATCGGCGGAACACGCGCCGAGCGTGCCCGCGAGGGCCAGGGCGGAGACTCCGGCCACGATCCGTCTGGCTCTTCGCATCCGGCCCCCTCGCGTCGTCGCGGGCACCGGCGCCCGCCATCGTGCACTCCATCCTGCCGACGGGGGTCGATTCCGGTCGCGAGGGTTGCCTCGGCCGTGGGATGGGTGTTACTCGCGCGCGGGGCGTCAGGCGGACGGGGGAGCGCCCTTCGTCCCGCGCGCGCCGCGTTGCGCCGTCCGCTCGGTCCGGAACCACCGCGGGGTCAGGAAGGACGGGAACCAGAACAGGGACAGCAGCATGATCGCGATCAGCGCGAAGACGACCACGGCGGCGACCCGCTCCACGCCCAGAGGAACGGCGTCTCCGACCATCGTCAGAACACCGAAGATCACCATGCCGACACCCATGTAGAGCACGCCGAAACCGATCGCGTACGAGAAGACGGGACGCGCGAAGGCCCATCGTCGCCAGCGACCGAGATACGCCGCCACCCCCGCGCCGATGAGGAAGACACCCATCAGGATCGCCGCGATGCTCACTCAACCCCTCCGAACGATCCTCTGGCCCCCCTCGCGCCGAGGGCTGCCCGGCGAGGGGCTGCCCGAGAGCACATCGGGTCACTCGCCGCGCGAGACCCGGATCATCTCCTCGCGCGGAACGACCTTGATGCGGGCACGCTCGTGCGGGGCACCGAGGGCGATCTCGTGCTCGTCGAGACGGTGCCAGCCCGCGAGGTCGGTCCAGCGCACACCGCGCTCGGCCAGGAGCGCCGGGATGGCCTCCTCCTCGGGGTGGGCCGGCCGCCACCACTCGCCCTGGTCGTTGATGAGATGGCGCACCGTCTCCATGGCATCCGACTTGGTGTGGCCGATGAGGCCGACGGGTCCGCGCTTGATCCAGCCGGTCGCATAGAGACCGGGGATCCGCGAGTTCGAGTCGGATGCCAGCACCTGACCCTCGTGGTTCGGGATGACTCCGTGTCGCTCGTCGAAGGGCACGTCGGCCAACGGCGAACCGAAATAGCCCACGGCGCGGTAGATCGCCTGAATCGGCACCTCCCGGATCTCGCCGGTGCCGACGACGCCGCCCTCGGCGTCGGGGCGTGTGCGCTCGTACTTCAGCGCCGCGACCCGGCCCTCGGCATCCGTCACGACCTCGAGCGGCTTCGCCCAGAAGTGCAGGTGCAGGCGGCGGGATGCCTCTCCCCCGGCGTTGTTCGCGCCCGGGCGGGTGCGCCACTGCTGCAGCACACGGTCGATGACCTTGACCTGCTTGTTGGTCTCGATGGCGGTGCGGGAGGCCTCGTCGTAGTCGAAGTCCTCGTCGTAAACGACCATGTCGACGTCGCGCAGCTCGCCGAGCTCGCGCAGCTCCAGCGGGGTGAACTTCACCTGCGCGGGACCGCGGCGGCCGAACACGTGCACGTCGGTGACGGGCGATGCCTTGAGTCCCTCGTACACGTTCGCGGGGATCTCGGTCGGGAGCAGGTCGTCCGCGTGCTTGGCGAGGATGCGCGTGATGTCGAGGGCGACGTTGCCGTTGCCGATGACCGCGACCGACTCGGCCTCCAGCGGCCACTCGCGCGGCACGTCGGGGTGCCCGTCGAACCAGCTGACGAAGTCGGCGGCGCCGTAGGAGCCCTTCGCGTCGATCCCGGGGATGTCGAGATCGGCGTCGCGGATGGCGCCGGTGGCGAAGATCACCGCGTTGTAGTGCTGCTTGAGGTCGTCGAGGGTGATGTCCTCACCGAAGCGCACGTTGCCGAAGATCCGGATGTCGCCGCGGTCGAGCACCTCGCGCAGGGCCGTGATGACGCCCTTGATGCGCGGGTGATCGGGCGCGACGCCGTAGCGGACGAGACCGTACGGGGCGGGCAGCTGCTCGAACAGGTCGATCGACACGTCGAACTGGCGCTCGGCCTTCAGCAGGATGTCGGCGGCGTAGATGCCGGCGGGTCCGGCTCCGACGATGGCAAGGCGCAGCTTCATGGGAATCCTCTCGATCGTGATCGGGGGGTGTGGAAAAGGTCAGGCGGAGCGGTCGGCCACCGCGCGCGCGAAGCGCGTCAGGGCCTCGCGGACGGCACCGTCCGGCAGCGGAGCGAGCGCGTCGATCGCTTCCTGCGACCAGCGGTGGGCCAGGTCGAGCGTCTCGCGCGTGGTCTCGTGCTCACGAAGCTCGGTGAGCGCGTCGTCGAGGATCGCCGGGTCGGCGCCGGCGGCGATGCGGTCCTGCCCCTCGTCGATGCGGGCCCGCAGGTCGGCGGATGCCTGATCGGTGCGGTGTCCGAGGAGGAGGTACGGCATCGTCGGAACGCCCGCGCGCAGGTCGGTGCCGGGCACCTTGCCCGTCTCGGAGGGATCGGGCGACAGATCGATGACGTCGTCGAGCAGCTGGAAAGCGACGCCCGCCTTCTCGCCGAAGACGACCATGGGTGCCTCGAACTCCTCGGGAGCCCCCGAGTAGATGACACCCGATTGGGCGGCCGCCGCGATCAGCGAGCCCGTCTTGTCGGCGAGTACGCGCAGGTAGAACTCCACCGGCTCGTCGCCCTCTTGCGGGCCCACGGTCTCGTGCATCTGCCCGAGCACGAGACGCTCGAACGTGTCGGCCTGCAACTGGATCGCGCGCTCACCGCGGCGCGCCATGAGCTGGCTCGCGCGGGAGAACAGCAGATCGCCCGTGAGGATGGCGATGTTGTTGCCCCACACGGTCTGAGCGCTCGGCACGCCGCGCCGCTTGTCTGCGCCGTCCATGACGTCGTCGTGGTACAGCGACCCCAGGTGCGTCAGCTCCAGAGCCGTGGCGACCTCGACGACCTCGGTCGTGGTGCCCTGCCCGAGCTGCGCCGTCAGGATCGCGAGCATGGGACGCACCCGTTTGCCGCCGGCCTCGTACAGATAGCGGGCGGTGACATCGGCGAGCTTGTCGGCGCTGCGTACCTCGCGCTCCAGCGTGCTCTCGACGAGGTCGAGACCGGCCTCGACGGTGGAGAGCAGGGTGCGCGCGCGCAGCCCGCCGAAGATGCGGTCACTCAGGCCCAGCTTGCCCGACAGGCGGGAGCCGGCCGCGGGCGGTCTCGGGGTCACGATTTCCAGCCTATCCTGGCGCGGTCACAGGCCGCCGACGGTATCTCGACGGTTGACAGGGCGCGCATCGTCCGGGCTACGCGCCGGGGTTGACTCCGCGGTGGAGGGCCACGATGCCGAAGGTGAGGTTCCGGTACGCCACGTCGGCCCACCCGGCGTCCCGCATCCACGACGCCAACGTCGGCTGATCCGGCCAGTCGCGGATCGACTCGTTGAGATAGTCGTACGCCTCGGCGTTCGAGCTGACCGCCTTCGCGACCACCGGCAGGACGCGGTCGTTGTAGAAGCGGTAGACACCGTTGAACGCCCGGGACGGCGGATGCGAGAACTCGCACACCACGATGCGTCCCCCCGGCCGCGTCACACGGCGGAGCTCCCGCAGCGCGCGACGAGGATCGTTGACGTTGCGCAGGCCGAACGACATCGTCACCGCGTCGAACTCCCCGTCCTGGAACGGCAGGTCGGTGGCATCCGCCTGCACGAACTCGAGATTCGGGACGTCGCCGTGACGGCGACGGCCCTCGGCGATCATGCCGCGCGAGAAGTCGGCGGCGACCACGTGCGCACCGCTCGGGACGAACGCCATCGACGACGTCCCGGTGCCGGCGGCGAGGTCGAGGATCCGCTCGCCGCGCCGCGGCGCGACGGCCCGGAGGGTCGCGACGCGCCAGAACCGGTCGTTGCCGAGGCTCAGCACCGAGTTCGTCCGGTCGTAGGCCGCGGCCACCTGGTCGAACATGCCGCTGACGCGCTGGGGATCCTTGCCGAGATCGGCGCGGTTGGGGTCGCTGCTCACGCGTCGAGTCTAGGCGCGGGCCGCGGCGTCGGCCCCGGGTTGCGCGAGGTCGGCGAGGCGCTGCAGCCACGGCCCGGTCACCTCGTCCGAGAACGGCGCCTCACCCGCCCGCACGCGGCGCTCGAGGTCGACCGCGACGGATTCGAGGTGCGTGACGACGTCGGCCGGGTACCCGTACCGGACGCGGTGATCGTCCCACTCGTCGCGGTCGTCGATCCACGTGCCCCGTTCATCGGTCCGACGCACGACGTCGAGGTCCATGTCGACGCCCACCGGGGCGCCCTCCTCGTTCCATCCGGCGTCCCACGCGAGATCGATGTAGACGGCGACCGGGTGCGGTGCTGCGTTGTGGGTGAAGGCCCAGTCACCGCTGGCGGGCACGAGCGTCACGTTCGGCTCGCGGCAGACGAACTCGCGCCCCGGACGCACACTGCGCCAGCCGACCCGCTGTCCGAACCAGTCGCCCCACTCATCGGAGCCGAGGTACACGCAGTCCTGCTCCCAGTGCGGCGAGCCGTCCCATTTGCGCCAGCGGAACACGAGCCGGGTGCCGGGTGCGGGACGGGAGGTCATGCCGCGAGTCTAAGTCGCGGTCTACTGTGGGAACGTGCAGGAACCGGCGGATGACCTCGTCCCGCGTCTGCGTGTCGTCACGCGCGAGCTGCCCCCGATGGAGGACGTGCTCGGCTACACCACCGGGTACGACCCGCTCTTCTGGAGCCGCCGTGGTGAGTCGCTCGCGGGCTTCGGCGACCTTCTGACGCTGCGGTACACGGGCGCTCAGCCGGGGGATGCCACGATCGCCGACCGCTGGCGGCGCATCGCCGCGGCCGCCGAGGTCGACGATCCGGTCCGGCTTCCGGGCACGGGTCTGGTGGCGTTCGGGTCGTTCGTGTTCGATCCGCGGTCGGAGCGCGAGAACGTCCTGCGCGTCCCGGGCACGATCGTGGGTCGCTACGGCGGACGCGCGTGGGTGACGCGCATCGCCTTCGCCGACACCCCCGACGAACCCGAGCCCGACCTGCCACCGCGGTCGCCGTTCGGCCCCCACTGGTCGGCCACCCTCGGCCCCGGCCAGCAGACCGCCGAGGGGTATCAGGATGCCGTCCGCCAGGCCGTCGAAGCGGTGCACGGCGGCGAAGTGGGCAAGGTCGTGCTCGCGCGCGACATCACGGGAACCGTGCCGGCCGGATCCGACCTGCGGCGGCTCGCCCGCGCTCTCCTCGAGGGCTACCCGGACTGCTGGGTGTTCGCCGTGGACGGGCTGATCGGCGCGAGCCCCGAGACCCTCGTGACGGTGTCCAGCGGCACCGTCACCGCTCGCGTCCTCGCCGGTACGGTCGCGCGCGGCGGCGACGCCGACAGCGACGTCGCCGCGGCTCTCGCCCTGACCGAGAGCGCGAAAGACCAGGAGGAGCACCGGTTCGCCGTGCAGAGCGTGCTCGCGGCCCTCCGGCCGCACACCTCGGCGCTCGCCGCGGCCGAACAGCCCTTCACGCTCAAGCTTCCCAACGTCTGGCACCTCGCCACCGACGTCGAGGGAGAGCTGTCGGAGGCGGCATCCGCGCTCGACCTCGTCGCGGTGCTCCACCCCACCGCCGCCGTCGCCGGAACCCCCACGGCGGCCGCGATGGAGGTCATCCGACGACTCGAACCGTTCGACCGCGGCCGCTACGCCGGGGCGGTCGGATGGATCGACGCCTCGGGGGACGGGGAGTGGGCGATCGCCCTGCGGTGCGCTCAGATCGACCGCGCGGCCCCGTCGTCGCCCACCGCGCCGATCACGGCGTACGCGGGAGCGGGCATCGTCGCCGACAGCGTTCCCGAATCGGAGCTGCTCGAGACCCGCGTGAAGTTCCGGCCGATCGTGGAAGCCCTGGCCTGACCTCAGGATGCCGCGAGGCGCTGCTTCTCCGTCGCGATGTCGTAGTCGGCGCCCGGCCACTGCGGGTCGATGTCGGCGAGAGCGTCGATGAGGAGCTGTTGCACGGCCAATCGTGCGTACCACTTGCGGTCGGCGGGCACGACGTGCCAGGGGGCGAGCGGCGTCGACGTGCGCTCGAGCGCGACCTGGTAGGCATCCATGTAGTCGTCCCAGAGCGCGCGCTCGTCGACGTCGGAGGGGTTGTACTTCCAGTGCTTGTCGGGCCGCTCCAGACGGTCCGCCAGCCGCTCGCGCTGCTCCTCCTTGGAGATGTGCAGCATCACCTTGACCACGCGGATGCCGAGTTCCGCCGCCTCCGCCTCGAACGCGACGATCGCGCCGTAGCGTCGTTCGATCTCGTCCGCGGGTGCGAGTTCGCGGACGCGACCGATCAAGACGTCCTCGTAGTGCGACCGGTCGAAGACGCCGAGGCGGCCGGCATCCGGGAGGCGTTTGCGGATGCGCCACAGGAAGTCGTGCGAGAGCTCTTCGGCGGTGGGCTTCTTGAACGACGCCAGCTCCACGCCCTGCGGGTCGACGGCCCCGACGACGTGCTTGACGATGCCGCCCTTGCCGGCGGTGTCCATCGCCTGCAGCACCAGCAGCACCGACCCGGTGGCGGTGCCCGCGACGCTCTGCGCGAAGAGCCGCTCCTGGAGGTCGGCGAGCGGCGCCACACCCGCTTCGAGGTCCGCCTTGCCCTGATCCTTGTCACCGTCGTACCCGGGGGTCGCGCGGGTGTCGACATCGACGAGACGGAAGCCCGGAGCGACGCTCAGGGCATCGGCGGCGGGCGTGGACCAGCGGCTGTGCGAACTCATCGTCACATCGTGGCGGGGGACGGTGGTGCGCGCCAGTGGTTGACGGACGGCGCTCAACGGTCCAGGGGCACCTCGATGAGCTGCCGGCCTCCGACGGGAGCGGTGAGCGCCTGATCGAGCGCGACCCGCGTCGTGATACGGCGGTACTCCCACCCGTAGGCGAGCGCGAGATGCTCGAGCCGGACGTTCTGGGGTGTGTACTGCACCCGCTCCATCGCGTCCTCGCCGGCGACGGATGCCACCTCCAGACCGTCGAAGATCGTCCCTCCGCCGTCGTTGCCCACGATCACCTGCAACCGCGGCTCGTCCTCTCCGGGCGGAAGCAGCATCGCCCCGGCGTCGTGGAGGAAAGCGAGGTCGCCGAGGAGCACGCGTGTCACACCCGGGCGCTCGCCGTCCTGACTGGCCACGGCCACACCGGTCGCCGTGGCGATGGTGCCGTCGATCCCGGCGAGCCCCCGATTGGCGTGCACCGCCACCTTCTTGCCGCCGAGCAGATCGTCGGCGACACGGACGAGGCGCGACGAACCGAACACGAGACGGTCGTGGGGCCACGTGGCCCGCCACAGCGCGTCGACCAGGGTCGCGCGGTCGATCGGCGCGCGCATGACCTCGACCTCGGCGTTGATCGCGCCCAGGCGCTCGTGCGGGACAGCCGACGAAAGACCGTCCGCGTCGGGGGCGGGCGGGCTGAGGTCGACGGCGGCGGCGCGAGACGCCCGCATCCACTCCCCCAGCCACGCGCGATCCTCGGCACCGGCGGCCCGCACGGCGTCCACCGCGTGGGTGGCCCCGTTGAGATTGACCGGCTCCCCCGGGCCTCGGACGGCGATGACCTCGACGTCCTCCCGCGAGAGCAGACGCACCACCTCGCGGCTCAGGGTCGGGTGACCGAACACGACCGCGCGCTCGACCCGCCCGCCGAGCTCGGGCTCGCGCAGCAGAGCGCGGTACGCGTGGACCACGGAGCGTCCGAAGCGCGCCCCGCTGACGATCTCGGCGACGAGCGGGAAACCGCCCCGGTGGGCCAGCTCCTCCGCGGCGGGGCCGGCATCCGCTCCCGCGACGACGATCGTTCGCGGTCCCGACTCGAGCACGTACGGCGCCTCGGGCTCGGGCGGGAGGTCGGCGATACCGATTCCCCCGCCGCCCTGGTAATGCGCGCCCGAGGCGTCGCCCTCGTCGGCCGCGGCGTCTTCCGAGGCTGCGGCACGCGTGGCGCGGTCGACGAGCCACCGCGGGGCGGCCCCGGCGAGGGGCTCGCGCAGCGGGACGTTGAGGTGCACCGGCCCCGCGGGCCGGGCGCCCTCCCCCAGCGCCGCGGCCAGCGCCGTCGCAGCGGCTTCATCGAAGACGGCGGTCTGGCTGCCCCCGGCATCCGGATCCACGTCCTCGGGCACGGGAAGGTCGGCCTCGTAGCGCGCCGCCGAGCGGAAGAGCCCGGGTTGGCGCGTGGTCTGGTTCGCTCCGACCCCGCGCAGCTCGGGCGGGCGATCGGCGGTGAGGAGGATGAGCGGCACACCCGCGTGGTGGGCTTCCAACACGGCCGGCAGGAGGTTCGCCACAGCCGTCCCCGACGTGCAGATCACGGCGGCGGGAACGCCGGTCTCGCGGCCGATCCCCAACGCGGTGAAGCCCGCGACGCGTTCGTCGATGCGGACGTGCAGCCGCACGATCCCCGCCCGCTCCAGGTCGGCGGCGACGAGCGCGAGCGCCTGCGAGCGGGACCCGGGGCTGACGACCAGGTGCCGGACTCCGCGAGAGACGAGACCGGCCAGGAGCGCGGCGGCCGCGTCGGTCGCCGGGGCCGCGGAGCCCCGTTCCTCTCGTGCCACGGTCAGCCGACGGCGCCGCGCTGACCGCGGGTGTCGTCGTCGCCCTTGCCCGGGTCACCATCGGCGTCACCGTCGGGCTCGGCGGGCGGACGCTTGTCGCGGGGGTCGTCGGCGGCGGAGTCGAGCTGCGCGAGTTCTTCCTCGAGACGTCGGATCCGCTCGTCCTGGTCGGCGCGAGCACGCGCGGACAACCCGCCGAGGAACTCGGGGTCGTCGTCGGGCGCACGCCGTACGACGGGGCGGCCGGCGCGGCCGCGACCGATGAGGAACCACAGGATGCCGCCCAGCACCGGAACCAGGATCACGATCACCATCCAGGCGGGCTTGCTGACCCCGCGATGGCGTGCGGCCGGTTGAACGGCGCAATCGACGATCGTGTAGACCCAGAATGCGATCGCCACGAGCGCCAGGATCAGCAACAGGCGTGCCATGACCCGATTCTACCGGCGCTGCCTGGACACCGGCCGGGCGCCGGGGTGTCAGCCGGCGGTCGTAAGCTAGGAATATGCGTGCCCGTTCCGCCCTGGTCTACACGGTGCTGCGCCTGCTGGCCTTCCTGGTGCCCCTCGGCATCCTGCTGCTGTTCCCGATCTTCCGGGAACTGCCGTGGTTGGCGGCCGTCTTCGCCGCGCTGATCGGTCTGAGCCTGTCGCTGCTGTTCCTCCGGCGCCCCCTCGATCAGGTGACCGGCGACCTCGCCGCCCGTCGCGCGGAGCGCCGCGCCGCGAACCGCCGCACCGGGGCGGAGACGGATGCCGACGTCGAGGACGCCGTCGTGGACTCGACGAGCGACGAGCGCCCCGGCTCCGAACGCTGAGGCCGGCTTCGCGGGTCAGGCCACGAACGCCCAGAACAGGATCGCGCCGTAGCCGACCGACGTGAAGCTCGTCACCTGAAGCGCGACGATGAGCTCGCGCGGCGCCCGGTAGGTCCAGACGATGAGGATCGCCGACAGCGCGCCGAGCAGAGCCAGGAGCGTCAGCCACGCGATCGGGTACACCAGCGCGAGGAACACCGAGATCGCGAAGGGCACGAGGACGAACACGCTGAACAGCACCTGCGTCGCGCGTCGGCCGATGAGCACCGAGAGGGTGCGCTTGCCCGCGAGACGGTCCTGGTCGATATCGCGGAGGTTGTTCGGCAGCAGAACCGCGCACGCGAAAAGGCCGGCGGCCACGGCACCGAACCACGCTTCCTGCGGCAGCGACTGCACCTGGAGCCACGTCGTGCCGAGGGTGGCGACCAGGCCGAAGAAGACGAAGACGAAGACCTCTCCGAGGGCGTTGTAGCCGTAGGGCCGCTTGCCACCGGTGTAGAACCAGGCGGCGACGATGCACGCGGCGCCCACGGCGATGAGCCACCACTGCCCGGTGCGGATGACGAGCGCGAGACCCACGAGCGCGGCGAGCGCGAAGAACGCCAACGCCACGATCAGCACCGTGCGCGGTTTCGCCTTCTTGCCGCCCGTGAGCCGGCCCGGCCCGACCCGGACGTCATCGGTGCCGCGGATGCCGTCGCTGTAGTCGTTGGCGTAGTTGACGCCGATCTGCAGCGCGAAGGCGACCGCGAGGCACGCGAGCGCGATCACCCAGTGGAGCTGACCGTCGACGAGGGTCGCCGCTCCCGTGCCGATGAGCACGGGCGTGATCGCCAGCGGCAGGGTGCGCAGCCGAGCGGCGCCGATCCAATCGCGCGCGGTCGCGGGGGTCGCCGCGCGCGGAACGGGTCGGTGGGCCTTCTGGGGATTTCCCCCGGGACGCCGCTTCGGGGCGGGACGCGAGCGCTTGCGAGACTGTGCTGCCACGGAGGGAAAGCCTAATTCTTCGCGGGGCCGAACCGGGCTCGCAGGGCGGCACGGTCGGGTTTGCCGGATGCCAGGAGCGGCACGGCATCGACCAGCACGAGACGTGCCGGGCGGGCGACCGGCCCGATCACGGCGGCCACTTCGGTGCGCACGAGATCGAGGGTCCTCCCCTCGTCGAGGCCCGGACGGTGCGGTGCGATGACCGCGGACCCCTGGCCCCAGCGCTCGTCGTCGACGGGGATCACGACGGCCGATTCCAAGCCGGGGATGCCACGCACCGCCGCCTCGACGCGGTCGAGCGAGACGTTGACCCCACCCGAGACGATGACGTTGTCGAGCCGCCCGGTGACCCGCAGCACACCGTCGGCCAGGTCACCGCCGTCTCCTGTGCGGTACCACCGGGCGCCGTCGGCATCCACGGGGAAGAGTTCGGCCGTGCGATCCGGGTCGCCGACGTAGCCGTCCGCGAGGGTGGGACCGGAGATGCGCACCTCGCCGTCGACGATCGCGACCTTCACCCCGTCGAGCGCTCGCCCGTCGTACACGCATCCCCCGCAGGTCTCGGTCGAGCCGTAGGTGCGCACGATCCGCGCCCCCGCGGTCTGGGCGCGCTCCCGGAGGGCGGGAGCGAGGGCCTGGCCGCCGACGAGGATGGCCTCGAACGACCGCAGCGCGCGGGCGACGTCGGAATCGTCTTCGGCGGCGTCGAGAAGTCGCTGCAGCTGTGCCGGCACGAGGGAGGTGTAGGTCGGGACGCGGATGCCGTTCTCGTACGACGCCATTCCCAGGGCCGCGGCGGCGAACGGTTCCGGGCGGAACGGCCCGGTGAGCATCGCGGGCTCCCGGCCGTTCACGAGCGCCCGGACGAGCACCTGCACCCCCGCGACGTAGGTCGCCGGGACCGCGAGCAGCCACGCCCCCTCGCCGATCCGGGCGGAGGTCGCGAACGCACTGGCGATGAGCGCGTTTCGTCCGATCGCGACGGACTTGGGCACCCCCGTCGACCCCGAGGTGGTGATGACCGCGGCTGTTCCGGCGGCCACCTCGGTGGGGAGGACCGCGTCGCCGCCGAGCGCGACGGCGGGCCCTGCCCCCAGGACCGCGTGGCGGAGCGCCCGCAGCACGTCGCGCGGGCCGTCGGACGTCAACCGCTCGAGCTTCACGACCGCACCGGGCCGCGGCATCCGAGGATCAGTAGTGCCACGGGACGCCCGACCAGTCGGGGTCGCGCTTCTGCAGGAACGAATCCCGCCCCTCGGCGGCCTCGTCGGTGCCGTACGCCAGCCGCGTGGCCTCGCCCGCGAACAGCTGCTGGCCCACCAGGCCGTCGTCGACCGCGTTGAACGCGAACTTGAGCATGCGAATGGCCGTGGGAGACTTCGTGAGGATGGTGCGGGCCATCGCGAGGGCTTCGCGCTCGAGGTCGACGTGCGGCACGACGCGATTCACCGCGCCCATCTCGTACGCCCGCTGCGCTGAGTACTCCTCGGCGAGGAAGAAGATCTCCCGCGCGAACTTCTGCCCGATCTGCCGCGCGAAGTAGGCCGAGCCGTAACCGGCGTCGAACGATCCCACGTCGGCATCCGTCTGCTTGAAGCGTCCGTGCTCGGCGCTTGCGATCGACAGGTCGCACACGACGTTGAGCGAATGCCCCCCGCCCGCCGCCCACCCGGGAACGACCGCGATGACCACCTTCGGCATGAACCGGATGAGCCGCTGCACCTCGAGGATGTGCAGCCGTCCCGCGCGGCCGTGATCGGCCACGGCGTCCTCGTCCTCGGAGTACTTGTACCCGTCGCGCCCCCGGATGCGCTGGTCGCCGCCGGAGCAGAACGCCCACCCGCCGTCCTTCGGGCTGGGCCCGTTGCCGGTGAGGAGGACGACGCCGATGCGGTGGTCCTGCCGCGCGATGTCGAGAGCCCGGTACAGCTCATCGACGGTGTGCGGCCGGAAGGCGTTGCGCACCTCGGGACGGTCGAACGCGATCCGGGCGACACGGCCGTCGTGCGTGACGTGGGCCGTGATGTCGGTGTACCCCTTGGCGCCGGGCGCCAGGGTCCACTCGGCGGGGTCGAAGATGTCGGAGACGCTCACGGGACTCAGGCGTTCTTCGCGTCCCGCCAGGCGAGCCAGCGCTCAATGATCGAGTAGTCCCAGTCCGGACCCGAGAACCCGAGCGTGAACAGCCGGGTCCCCGCGTCGAACAGCGCGTCGGCGACGTCCTCGTCGCGGTCCTTGAGCTCGTTCGACACGACCAGGCCCGACAGGTCGCGCCCCTCGGTCTCGGCCCAGCGCTCGATGACCTCGAACTTGTGCGGCAGCTCCTCGGGGGTGACGAAGCTGTGCCAGATGTCGGCGTGACGGGCGACGATGCGCAGCGTCTTCTGCTCGCCCTTGCCGCCGATCATGACGGGGATCTTCCGCGTGGGCGCGGGGTTGAGCTTGCCCCAGCGCTCGACGATGCGGTCGAGGTCGCCGGCGAGCGCGTTCAGGCGCGAGCCCGCCGTGCCGAACTCGTAGCCGTACTCGTCGTAGTCGCGCTGGAACCACCCCGACCCGGTGCCGAAGATGAAGCGACCGGTGTCGCCGCCCTTCTTGCTGATGTGGTCGATGGTGCGGGCCATGTCGGCCTGCAGGTCGGCCCCGCGATAGCTGTTGCAGTTGACCAGGGCGCCGAACTCCACCCGCTCGGTCTGCTCCGCCCACGCGGCGAGCATCGTCCACGACTCGAAGTGCTCACCGTCGGGGTCGCCGTAGAGCGCGAAGAAGTGGTCCCAGTTGAACAGGATGTCGACGCCCATCTCCTCGAGGCGGAAGACGGCGTCACGGATGTCGGAGTACTGCACGTGCTGCGGCTGGATCTGGACGCCGAGCCGGACCGGGGTGTCGAAGAGCATGGCGTCAGCCTATTCCCGGCGGTCCGGGGCGCGGGCCAGGATGGGACGATGAGCCCCACCGCGCTTCCCCCGCTCGCCGACGTCCTGGCCACGGCCCGCGTCGTCGCCCTCCCGCTGGCGACCCGGTTCCGTGGCATCCGGACGCGCGAGGCCGTCGTGTTCGAAGGGCCCGAGGGGTGGACGGAGTTCTCGCCCTTCATCGAGTACGACGACGCGGAGGCCGCGACGTGGCTCGCGGCGGCCGTGGACTTCGGGTGGCATCCCACCCCTCCGCCGCTTCGCGCGAGCATCCCCGTGAACGCCACGGTCCCCGCGGTCACCGCGGACGAGGTCGACGCGGTCCTCGCCCGCTTCGACGGATGCCGCACGGCCAAGGTCAAAGTCGCCGAGGCCGGCCAGGTGCTCGCCGACGATGTCGCGAGGGTCCGCGCGGTCCGCGCGGCCATGGGGCCCGAGGGCCGCATCCGCGTCGATGCGAACGGCGGGTGGAACGTCGACGAGGCCGAGCGCGCCGTCCACGCCCTCGCCGAGTTCGACCTCGAGTACATCGAGCAGCCGTGCGCCGAGGTCGACGAACTCGCGCAGCTGCGACAGCGCATCGGCTACCTCGACATCCCGATCGCTGCGGACGAGAGCGTCCGCAAGGCGGCCGACCCCCTCCGGGTCGCACGCGCGGGCGCGGCCGACCTGCTCGTGATCAAGGCGCAGCCGCTCGGCGGGGTCCGCGCCGCGCTCGCCCTCGTCGCCGATGCGGGCCTGCCGGCCGTGGTCTCCAGCGCCCTGGACACCTCGATCGGACTGTCGATGGGACTCGCCGTGGCCGCCGCGCTTCCCGACCTCGAATACGACTGCGGCCTCGGCACGGCATCCCTGTTCACCGCCGACGTCGTCGCCGAACCCCTCCGGCCGCGCGCGGGGGCTCTGGCCGTGTCTCGTCCCGTACCGACCACGGCGGGGCTCGACAGGGTCGCCGCGCCCGCCGAGCGACGCGACCTGTGGCTGCAGCGCCTCACCCGGTGCTATCGGCTGCTCGAGGCCGACGTCACTCGAGGATGAGCGCCACGAGGTGCGCCAGACGTTCGGCGAGGTCACGCCGGGCGCGGTTCGGGTCGCGTCGTGTGATGAGCGCGTGCTCCGACGCGGCGATCCACGTGGACAGCAGCAGATCGGTCGCTTCGTCGAGGGGCAGGCGCAATGACAGGCCGCGCGCCTGTGCGACATCGCGTACGAGGTGGGCGACGTTCTCGGAGAGTCCGCGGTCAAGCGCCAGGTACGCCTCCGCGAAATCGCCGTTGCGCAGCGCCTGCACGCGGATCTCGGCCCCGAGCAGGACGTCGAGCCGGTCGTGTCCCGCGACCTCGAGCACCTCCTGCACGATCTTGCGCACCTCGTTGTCGGCATCCAGTTCGGTGACCTCGAGCGAGGCGACACGCTCGCGCACGGCCGTGAGCGTCGTGTCGGCCGAGCGCCCGCAGAGGGCCAGGAAGAGCTCCTCCTTGGAGGCGAAGTTCGAGTAGAAGGCCCCGCGGGTGAAGCCGGCGCGTTCGCAGATGGCCTCGACCGAGGACGCGTCGATCCCCTCTTCGGCGAACATCTGGGCCGCGGCATCCATGAGTCGGGTGCGGGTGTTCTCGCGTCGTCGCGACGGCGCCGGTGCCGTATCGGTCATGCCGCGCTCCTCTTCGTTTCACGGGCGAGACTCAGGTTGTAGGTCAGCCCGCATCACTACGATACAGTCTTGTATCCGATACGGTGCTGTATCGACCCACCGCCGACCTCGGGAGCAGCCACCGTGTCCACCTTCCTGTACACCCTGGGCCGCTGGTCGTTCCGCCACCCGTGGCGCGTCCTGTCGGCCTGGCTGCTCATCCTCGCGCTCGCCGGCGGCGGTGTGGCGCTGTTCGCCAAAGGCACCGACAACACCTTCTCGATCCCGGGCACCGAATCCCAGGCCGGGCTCGAGATGCTCTCCCGCACGTTCCCGCAGGTCAGCGGCGCGAGCGCGGACATCGTGGTCGTCTCCGCCGACGGCGCGAGCGTGCGCGACCAGGCCTACCAGGACGCCATCGGCACCGCGGTGGACGACATCGGCACCCTCGAGTTCGTCGAGGCCGTCACCAACCCCTTCGACGACCGCATCTCCGGCGGCGTCTCCGACGACGATCGCGCCGCGATCATCCGCATTCAATTCTCGGGCGAGGCCACCGCGGTCCCCGCCGCGACCGAGGACGGCCTGCGCGAAGACACCGAGGCCCTCGGCGCGGCCCTCCCCAGCGGCTCGCAGGCCGTGCTCGGCGGTCAGCTGTTCGCCACCGAGGTCCCCGGCGCGACCATCACCGAGGCTCTGGGCGTGGTCATCGCCGCGATCGTGCTCATGCTGACGTTCCGCTCGCTGCGCCTGGCGTGGATGCCATTGGCCACCGCCATCCTCGGCGTGGCGCTGTCCGTCGCCCTGATCTTCATCTCGACCGGGTTCGCCACCGTGTCGTCCACCACCCCGCTGCTGGCGGTGATGCTGGGCCTGGCGGTCGGCATCGACTACGCCCTGTTCATCGTCTCGCGCCACCAGGATCAGGTGCGCGAGGGGATGGACCCCGAGGAGTCCGCCGCGCGGGCCACCGGCACCGCCGGGTCGGCCGTGGTGTTCGCCGGCATCACCGTGCTCATCGCGCTCATCGGCCTCGGCTTCGCGAACATCCCGTTCCTGACCACGATGGGCATCGCCGCGTCGGTCGCGGTCGCCATCGCGGTCTGCATCGGCCTCACCCTCACGCCGGCGCTCCTCGGCTTCGCCAAGGGCCGCGTCGTCGGCTGGGGTTACGGGTCGCGCGGCACGACATCGCGCCGCCGTCGCGGCATGTCCGCGCAGGAGGACGCCGACGCCGTCCACGCCGCCGCCCTCGAGCGCGAGAAGAAGGTCGCCGCCGCCAAGGCGCGCGCCGAACGCAACGGTCCCGCCAAGCGGTGGGTGGGCCTCGTGACACGGCATCCCGTCATCACGACCGTCGCCGTGATCGGCCTCCTCGGCGTCACCGCTATCCCGGCGGGAAGCCTCGCCCTCACCCTGCCGACCGCCGGTCAGCTCCCCGAGGGCAACGAGGCACGCACCACGTACGAGCTCACGGAGGAGTACTTCGGTCCCGGCGCCAACGGCCCCCTCATCATGACCGGAACGATCGTGACGTCCAACGATCCGCTGACGCTCATGCAGGACATCGGCGACGAGGTCGCGAAGATCCCCGGCGTCGCCGAAGTGGCCCTCGCCACCCCCAACGAGACCGCCGACACCGGCATCGTGCAGATCGTCCCCGAAACGGGCCCCGAAGACCCGCGCACCGCCGACCTCGTGCGCGAACTGCGCGCCGCCGAAGACCGCCTGTACGACGAGTTCGGCGTGCGCCTGCTGGTCACCGGCTACACCGCCGTGACGATCGACATCTCCGACCAGCTCGGAGCGGCGCTCCTCCCCTTCGGCATCTTCGTCGTGGGCCTGTCGCTGATCCTCCTGATGATCGTCTTCCGCTCGATCTGGGTGCCCCTGACCGCCGCCGGCGGGTACCTGCTCTCGGTCGCCGCGTCCTTCGGCGTCGTCGCCGCGGTGTTCGAGTGGGGCTGGTTCGCCGACGCCCTGCACGTGGCGAAGGTCGGCCCCATCATCAGCTTCATGCCGATCGTGCTCATGGGCGTGCTGTTCGGTCTGGCGATGGACTACCAGGTGTTCCTCGTCTCGCGCATGCGCGAGGACTACGTGCACGCCTCCCGCGAGGGTCGCACCCCCCGGGAGATCGCCCTCGGCGCCGTGCGCAGCGGCTTCCGGGGCTCGGCGCGGGTCGTCGTGGCCGCCGCCGTCATCATGTTCTCGGTGTTCGTCGCCTTCGTGCCCGAGGGAGACTCGAGCCTCAAGCCGATCGCCCTGGGCCTCGCGGTGGGCGTCGCCGTCGACGCGTTCCTCGTGCGCATGACCCTGGTGCCGGCGATCCTCGCGCTGCTGGGGGCCAAGGCCTGGTGGATGCCGCGGTGGCTGGACCGGCTCCTGCCCAAGCTCGACGTCGAGGGCGAAGCCGTCGAGCGCGAGCTCGGACTCGCCGGGTGGCCCTCCGAGCCGGCGATCGCGATCGCGGCCGACGACCTGCGCGCGGCGACGGTGCGCGACGACGAAGACCCCGCCTTCGCCGACGTGCAGCTCCGCCTCGGATACGGGGGCACGCTGCTCGTCACCGGGGAGACCCGCGTCACGCGTCCCCTGCTCCTCGCCCTCGCCGGTCGCCTCTCGGCGATCGAGGGACGCCTGCGCGTCGACGGGCTGCTGCTGCCCGAGCGGGCCGGCACGGTGCGCTCGCGGGTGGGCGTGGCCCTGCTGGACGACGCCGAGACGGTCGCAGCCGAGGTCGACAGCGCAGTGTCGGGCCGCACACGCTTGGCCGTGCTGTGCGACGTCGATCGCCTCGACGCGGACGCCCGCGCCGATGTCGCCGAGGCGATCCGCCGGGCATCGGCCGCCGCGCGGGAGCGCAGCGACGACGCCTCCGGGGCCTTCACCCTCGTCGTCTCCGCCCGCGACGAGCGCCGCGCCCTTGCGCTCCTCGCCGACGCACACCGCCCCGACGTCACCTCGCTCGCCCTCCCGTCGCCCCACCGCCACCGACCGGCTCCCGAGTCCTTCACCGATCTCTCCGAGGTGTTCGCATGACCGTCCCCGTCGAGCGCTCCCGCTCGCGCCGCCCCGTGACCTGGCTCACCCTCATCGGCGTGCTGCTGTTGCCCGCTGTGATCGGTGGCATCCTCGTCGGCGCGCTCTACAACCCCACCGACCGTCTCGACAACATCACCGCGGCCATCGTGAACGACGACAAGGCCGTCGAGCTCGACGGGCAGCTCGTGCCCCTGGGCCGGCAGCTCACCGGCGGACTCGTCGAGGGCGCCGACGACCAGCCGAGCAACATCGACTGGGTCATCTCGAACGACGACGACGCCGCAACGGGCCTGAAGGACGGCACGTACACAGCCGTCGTCACGATCCCCGAGAACTTCACCGCCGCCGCCCTCTCCACGCGACCGGGCGAAACACCCGAACGAGCCACGATCGGCGTCGAGACCGCACCCAACGCGCGCGTCGTCGACGGCGCGATCACCGCGCAATTGGCATCCACCGCCTCCTCGGTGTTCGGGAGCGAGCTGTCGTCGCAGTACCTCACCAACGTGTTCCTCGGTTTCACCACCCTCGGCGAGCAGCTGAGCACGGCGGCCGGTGGAGCGCACCAGCTCGCCGACGGCGCCGGTCAAGCCGCCGACGGTGCCGACGCACTGGCCGACGGCCTCGGGCAGCTGTCGGACGGAGCCTCGCAGCTCGCCACCGGCGCGCAGCAGCTGGCCGCGGGAGCCGGCCCACTGGCCGACGGCGCGTCGCAGCTCGCCGGCGGTGCGACCGCGCTGGCCGGCGGTACGCGCGAGGCGGCCGCCGGTGTCGGCGACCTCGCGGGCGGTGCGAACAGCATCGCCGACGGCAACCAACAGCTCGCCAACGAGATCAACGGCATCGCCGACCAGATCCCGCCGCAGTTCGCGCAGATCGCGACCGACCTGTCCGAAGCCGCGCCGCAGGTCAACGACGCCCTCGTGGCGGCGGCGGCAGCGCTGCAGACGGCCGCCGACGAGTGCACGGGCACGCCCGAGCAGTGCGAGGCGCTGCGCGCCGCAGCGGCCGACGCGAACGCCGCGCTCCCCCAGGCCACGGCGACCGTGACGCGGATCGGCGAACTCGCCGGCGACGCCGCAGAGCTGCCCGCCGGCATCCGCACCATCGCCGCCGCGAACCAGCAGCTCGCCGACGGCGCCCGCGGGCTGGCCGGCGGCGCCACCGAAGCCGCGGACGGCCTGAACACCATCGCCGGCGGCGTCGACGGCCTCGCCGGAGGCGCGAACCAGCTCGCCGACGGCGCACGACAGTTCGGCACAGGTGCAGCGGGCCTCAGCAGCGGCGCCGCGCAGCTGGCATCCGGTGTCGCCGGAGCCGAGGAGGGTGCCGTGCAGCTCGCCGACGGCGTGGACCAGGTCGCCTCGGGCACCTCGTCGCTCGCGGACGGGCTCGACACGGCCGTCGCGCAACTGCCGACCTACACCGACGCCCAGGCACAGAACCTCGCCGACGTCGTCGCCGACCCCGTCTCGGCGTCCGGCGTGAGCGACTCCCTGTTCGGCATCGCGGCGGTGCCGCTGCTGGCGATGGCGGTGCTCTGGTTCGGCGGCCTCGCCTCGTTCGTCGCGTTCCAGGCCGTGTCGGCGCGGGCGCTCACGAGCCGCCGCGCCTCGGGCCTCGTCGCTCTGCGGGGCTTCGCCCCCGCCGCGATCATTGGCGCCGTGCAGGGCATCCTCGTCGCGGGCGTCGTACAGGTGGCATCCCAGTACGACTGGAGCGACTGGGCGCTGTTCGCCCTCGTGTGCATCGCCGCCGGAGTGGCGTTCGCCGCGGTGAACCAGGCCCTCGTCGCCCTCTTCGGCGGAGCGGGACGCTGGGTCGCGGCCGTGATCGGAGCCCTCGCCGTCGCGGCCAACATCGTCTCGACGGTGCCGCCGATCCTGGCGGGTCTCGCCTCGCTGCTGCCGACCTCCCCCGCCTACGCGGCGATGCTCGGCGCCCTCGCATCATCGGGCGGAGTGGCGGCCGGTGTCGCCGGCCTCGCGGTCTGGGCCGTGCTCGCGCTGATCGTGACGACGCTCGTCGTGGTCCGGCACCGCACAGCGTCCGTGCGCGCCGCCGCCCAGCCCGCGTAGCGCCGCGGGGGCGCAGCGCGGGGACGCGGCGCGGGGACGCGGCGCGGGGACGCGGCGCGGGGACGCAACGCCGGGGCGCTGCGCGGGGGCGCGGCGCCTCTCCCTGTTGAGTGTCCAAGACACGCGGACGAGCCGCTCCGGCATCCGCGTGTCTTGGACACTCAACGGGGTGGACCACCCCGCACCTGTGCGAGTGCCCCTCCTCCACATGACACGCAGTGCCTTCGCCATCCCCAGAACGGCGAGAGGCCGCGACCGCCAGGAGTGCGGGTGCGGTTTCCTGGCGACATGCGTCGCTCTGCCCTGCCCGACCACCTCGGACCCGCGTTCGACGTCGCGACCGCCCGCCGGGAGGGAATCGCCTCGGGGCGCCTGTTCGCTCACGACCTCCTCGCGCCCTTCCATGGCGTACGAGTCGGGGTCGATCATCCGCTCGACGAAGTGCTCGACCGGTGCGTGGCGTACGCACCCCGGCTGCGCGGGAGTCAGTTCTTCAGCCACACCACCGCCGCCGCGCTCTGGGACTTGCCGCTCCCCGGCTACGCCCTACGCGACCTCCACGTGGCGGCCGACCGTCCCGCACGCGAGCCGCGGTCGGTCGGCGTGATCGGCCATCGGCTCCGGATGGATGGCGCCGACCTGACCCTCCGCCACGGACTCCCGGTCCCTTCGGCCGCCGAGACCTGGGCGCAGCTCGGGGGAATGCTCCCGCTCGACGCTCTGGTCGCGGCGGTCGATGTCGTCCTGACCCGGCGGGACGCCGACCGTGACGAACTCCGCGGCGCCCTCGAACGCCTCCGTCGACGCGGGGCCGCGGACCTCGAGACCGCCCTCGACCTCGCCCGGGCCGGCGCAGAATCGCCGCGGGAGACCGAGGTGCGGTTACTGCTCCACCGCGCGGGGCTGCCCGAACCGGAGCTGAACGAGAACCTGCATGTGGACGGCCGGTTCGTCGCTCGACTCGACCTCGCGTACCGCGCCTACCGTGTCGCGGTCGAGTACGACGGGCGCCAACACGCCGCGCTCGACCAGTTCCGCCGCGATGCCGACCGGTGGCGCGCCATCGCCGGAGCGGGATGGCTCCTTGTGCGCGTGCTCGACCACCACCTCCACGTCCCCGCGCGCGACGTCGTCGGCCCGGTCCGTGCCGCGCTGATCTCCCGAGGCTGGCGCCCCGGCACGTAGGCCGGCAGTCCCGATGCCACCCGCGCGTGGCGCCCCGACCCGCCCCGCCCCGCCCCGCCCCGGTTGAGTGTCCACAACACGCGGATGCCGCGCCCCCGCGTCCGCGTGTCTTGGACACTGAACCCAGGCACGCCACCGCAGCGCACGACCGCGCTCCGTTCGGCCGGCCAGGCCCCGGCATTCCCCGCGCCCCGCGCGCTCCGGCATTCCGACGCCCCAACGCCCCAACGCCCGATTGAGTGTCCACAACACGCGAATGTCGCGCCCCCGCGTCCGCGTGTCTTGGACACCGAACCCCGGCACGCCACCGCAGCGCACGACCGCGCAGCTAAGCCGGCAACGCCCCGACGCCCCGGTATTCCGACGCCCCAACGCGCTGGCATCCCTCTTGAGTGTCCACAACACGCGGATGCCGCGCCCCCGCATCCGCGTGTCTTGGACACCGAACCCGGCATGCCACCGCAGGCCACGACCGCGCTCCGCTAGGCCGGCCTCGCCCCGACGCCCCGATTGAGTGTCCACAACACGCGGATGACGCGCCCCCGCGTCCGCGTGTCTTGGACACTGAACCCCGGCACGCGCGCCGGCGCCCGCACGCCTCGGCACCCCGGCACGCGCGCGCGGCGCCCGCGCGGGCGACGCGTCAGGAGGTCAGACCCGAGTAGGCGTGCAGACCCTTGAAGAAGACGTTGACGATGGTGAAGTTGAACAGCACCGCGGCGAAGCCGATGATCGACAGCCAGGCCGAACGGGTGCCGCGCCAGCCGCGGGTCGCGCGAGCGTGGATGTACCCGGCGTACAGCACCCAGATCACGAAGGTCCAGACCTCTTTGGTGTCGAAGCCCCAGAACCGGCCCCACGCGTCGTTGGCCCAGATGGAACCGGCGATGAGAGTGAAGGTCCAGAAGATGAAGCCGACGATCGCGAAGCGGTACGCCAGAGACTCCAACGCATCCGCCGTCGGCAGGGTCTGCAGGAAGCTGCGGCGCGGCGCCGCGGCGTCCGGGGAGGCGGCGGCCGCGGCGAGCTTCCGCTCGCGGCGCGCCTGCAGCAGCTGCATGATCGACAGCCCGAAGGCGAGGGCGAACAGCGCGGTGGCCAGCGACGCGACGAACACGTGGATGACGAGCCACACCGACTTCAACGGGTCCGCGAGCGGCACCACCTCGACGTGGAAGGCCAGGGTCGCCCCGCCCAGCAGCACCACGGCGAGACCCGTGATGAGAGAGCCGAGGAAGCGCAGGTCGTACCGGGTGAGCACAGCGAGGTAGACCGCGACGACGAGCAGCACGCCCGTGAGGGCGAACTCGTACATGTTGGACCACGGCACACGCTCGGCCGCGATACCGCGCAGCACCGTGGCGGCGAGGTGGAACAGGAAGCCGAGGGCCGTGAGCGCCGTGCCCATGCGGGCCCAGAGGTACCGCGGCCGGGCGGGCGAGGTTCCGGATGCCGCCGACGGCGAGGCGGCGTCGATCACACCGCCGCCACCCGCGGTGACCAGCTCGCGCGCGACGATCTCGTCCTTGGCCTTGAGGGCCAGGTCGGATCGGCGGGCGAGATCGATCGCGTACGCGATGAAGGCCAGCACGTAGATCGCGACGGCCGTCCACACCAACAGGAGGGAGATCTCGTCGAGGACGAGCGGGTCGGTTCCGGGCATGATGTCAGTCTACTTTTCCGGTGTCGGGGCGGCTCTGGTCGTCGGGGGCCGGGAGCGTGGAACGGTGCCGTTCGACCACCTGGTCGAGCGCGGCGGCGAGCGTGGGGTCTTCGCCGCGGGCGAGGGCGGCGTACTCGATGCGCACGGTGTCGCCGTCCGCTGCGGCCTTGACCCACATGCGCCGACGCGGGACGAAGAGTGCCGCCAGCAGCCCGAGCGTGGCCAGCGTGGCGAAGACCAGCACCCACGGACCCGCGAGGTCGCGGTGGATCGAGAGCGACACGAAGCGCTTGACCGAGTCCTGGTAGCCCACCGCCCCCGCGGGTGCCTCGTTCTCGAACGTGATGGTTCCGAGGCCCTCGGGCAGGTCCTGCGTCTCGCCCGGCATGAGGCGCAACGCCGGCGTGCCGCTGTCGCCGCCCGCGATCTGGGTCATCTCACTCGTGTCGAGCGTGTACACCGACCGCGGTGTCCCGCCGTCGATGCCGAGGTCGCCCGAGTAGGCGCGCAGCGTGAGCACGGGGTACTCCAGGCCACCGAACGTGGAGGTGAGCGCCCCCGTGTCGAGGGTGTCCATCGTCGGGTAGAAGAAGCCGACGAGACCCAGTTGGTCGGGCAGACCGTCGGCGACCTTGATCACACCGAGCGAGGTCATGTTGGCATCCTGAGGCAGGAAGGCCACCGAGTCGTGGAACACCTCTTCGCCCTGGGCGTTGCGGATCGTCACGGTGGGCGCGTAGCCGTTGCCGAGCAGGTACACGCGATCGCCCTGCACGTCGAGCGGGTGGTTGACGCGGATCTGCCCCTCGCGGCGGTCGCCGCCCGGAGCGATCGTGGTGACGTGGGCGGCGAAGTCGCCGGCCTGGCCCGAGCCGGGCTGCCCGGGCGGGACGTAGCTCACGTCGAAACGATCGAGCGTCATCGAGTACGGGGCCAGGGCGTTGCTGTCGACGAAACGACCGGGGTTGAACGAGGAGTAGTCGAGGAGGCTGTTCGTGAACGCCTGCCCCTCGACGAGAACGCGCTGACCGGTGTACGTGAAGCCGCCGCCGACACCGACCGCGATGAGCACGCCGACGAGAGCGGCGTGGAAGACGAGGTTTCCGGTCTCGCGCAGGTACCCGCGCTCCGCCGACACCGAGAAGGCTCCGCGCCCGTCGTACCGCGCCACGCGGTACCCGGCCTTGCGCAGTTGCGCCGCGGCACTGTCGACCGCCGCGGTGGCGACGACGTCGGCATCCTGCCCCTCCGGCACGGGAACGGATGCGACGCGGTGATCGTCGAGTCGCGCGAGCCGCGCGGGCGTGCGCGGAGGCTGCGCACGGAGCGCCTTGGCGTGGTGTTTGGTGCGCGGCAGAACGCACCCGATGAGGGAGATGAACAGCAGGATGTAGATCGCCGAGAACCACGGCGACGTGTACACGTCGAAGAGGCTGAGGTTGTCGAGGACGGGCGCGAGATCCGGGTTGTCGCGGAAGTACTGCGTCACGCCGTTGGGGTCGGCGCTGCGCTGCGGCACGAGCGAGCCCGGGACCGCCGCGATCGCGAGGAGCAGCAGCAGCACGAGCGCGGTGCGCATGCTCGTCAGCTGCCGCCAGCCCCACCGCAGCCACCCCACCACGCCCAGGCGCGGGGAGGAGATCTCGTCGCCGGAGGGGGTCGCCGAGTCGGCATGGTCGGACGGGCGGAGCACGCCGTCGGCGGGTTCGGTCACGGTGTTCCCTCGATCAGAGCGGGAGCTGGACATTGCCGATCACCCCCTGCAGGTTCGACATCCACGAACCCCACACGCCCGTGACCATCAGCAGGCCCAGCACGATCAGCAGCGCGCCGCCGATGAGGTTGACGACGCGGATGTGCCGACGGACGAAGGCCACCGAACGGGACGCCCATCCGAAGCCGAGCGCCAGCAGCAGGAACGGGATGCCGAGGCCCAGCGAGTACGCCAGCCCGAGGAGTGCCGCCCGACCGGGGTCGCCCAGGTTGTACGACACCGAGAGGATCGCCGCGAGCGTCGGCCCGATGCACGGGGTCCACCCCACGCCCAGCGCGACGCCGAGGAGCGGAGCGCCGACCAGCCCGAGGTTGCCGCGCGCCTGCAGGCGCACCGACCGCTGCGCGAGACCGAACAGCCCGATGAAGACCAGCCCGAGCAGGATGATCACGACGCCCATGATGCGGGTGATCGTGTCGGCGTACCGCAGGAAGAACATGCCGGCGGTCCCGCCGAATACGTTGACCGCCATGAACACGAGCGTGAACCCGGCGATGAAGAGCAGGGTGCCGAAGACCAGTCGGGAGCGGCCGGGGGCGGATGCCGACCCCCCGCGCGGCGCGACGGCGCCGCCGATGAAGCCGAGGTAGCCCGGCACGAGCGGAAGCACGCACGGCGACAGGAACGAAACGAGGCCCGCGGCGAGGGCGACGGGGATCGCGAGCCACAGCGCCCCGTCGAAGACCAGAGCTCCGGGGTTCACGCGCTCTCCGCGAGCACCGTGCGCACCATCGCCTCGAGGATGGATGCCTCGGGCAGCTCACCGATCACGCGGGCGGCGACGCGCCCCTGCCGGTCGAGCACGAGCGTCGTCGGCGTGGCGTTGATCGGTGTCTTCTCGGCGAAAGCGAGCTTGAGCTCCGCGTCGCCCACCGCCATGGCGCTGGGGTAGGACACGCCGTTGTCGCGGGCGAACGCCAGCGCCGTGGCGGGCTGGTCGTACGTGTTGATCCCGAGGAACTCCACGTCCTGACCCTCGAACGTCTGGAAGGCCTGTTCGAGACGGGGCGCTTCGATGATGCACGGGCCGCACGTGGCGTACCAGAAGTTCACCACGAGGACCTGTCCCGCGAAGTCGGCGCTGGAAACGGGCGACCCGTTGTCGAGGGTCCCGGCGAAGTCGACCGCTTCTCCCCGCTGATCGGGCGCGATCTCCTGGGTCTGGAAGCCGTTGGCCGCGATGAAGCCCTTGTTGTCACCGGCGCGGTACTGCTCGGCGAGAGGGTCGGCACCGCAGGCGGCCAAGCCGACGGCCAGGATCGCGACCGCGGCGGCGGAAAGAACTCGGCGCATCAGACGGCTCCTACGTCGACGGCTCCGGCCGTCGCGGCCGGCTCGGCGTACGCCACCTCGACCCAGCGCGAGGTCCCGGCGGCACCGTCTCGCCGCTCGAAGCTCGTCACGCTCGACAGCGCGCAGCGGCGCTTGCGGGGGTCGTGGCGGGTGGGTTGGCGTGAGAGGGCCAGGTGCGTGACCCAGATGGGGAGCTGGTGGGAGACGACGACGACATCGCCGGAGGGAACGCGCTCCCAGGCGTCGGTCATGGCCTCGGTCATGCGGGCCACGATCCGCTCGTACGGTTCGCCCCAGCTGGGCACCGCCGGGCGCGAGAGGTGGCGCCAGTTGATCGGGTTCGCCAGGGCGCGCTTCATCCGTCGCCCCTCGAACACGTTGGTCGGCTCGATCACGCGGTCGTCGATGAAGGGTTCGATTCCGAAGAGCTCGACGAACGGTTCGGCGGACTCGCGCGTGCGCTGGAGCGGCGACACGACGAGAGCCCCGACGGGCCGCTGCAGGCCGTGCACGTAGTCCGCGGCCTGGCGGGCCATACGGCGGCCATCGACGCTCAGCCCGAATCCGGGGAGCCGGCCATAGAGCACACGACGGGGGTTGTGGACTTCCCCGTGGCGCACGAGATGAAGGCGGTCGGCGGGCACGTCACCAGTCTACGGGCGGGTCTTGTGGGCCGGCTGAGCGGGCGGTGCCGTTGGTTCGACGGCGTCGTATCCGTGAGCGCGGGCGCTCAGGCGCCGTGGCGCGCCTCCAGGAGCGAGCGGATCCGGGTGTACAGGAACCACGCGATGCCGAGGCCCACCGCGGCGATCACCACGTACTGCAGGATGTCGGCGTACTGCTCGATGACGTGCCAGTTCTCGCCGAGCAGGTACCCGGCGAGGACGAAGATGGTGTTCCAGATCAGGCTGCCGGCGCCCGTGAGCAGACCGAACCGCCACAGCGGCATCTTCGCCACCCCGGCGGGGATCGAGATGAGGCTGCGGAAGATCGGCACCATGCGCCCGAAGAACACGGCCTTGCCGCCGTGGCGCTCGAACCAGGCCACGGTGCGGTCGACGTCCTCGGGGTGGAGCAACGGCATCTTCGCGGCGAACGCGCGCAGGCGCGCGGCACCGAGCCACCGGCCCAGTCCGTAGAGAGCGAAGGCGCCGACGATGGAGCCGAGCGTGGTCCACAGCAGCGCTTCGAACAGCGTGAACGACCCCCGGCTGGCGGTGAGGCCCGCCATCGGCAGCACGACCTCGCTCGGCAGCGGCGGGAAGAGGTTCTCCAGCGCGATCGCGACACCGGCGCCCACGGGACCGATGATCTCCATGAGCGACACGGTCCAGTCGGCCAACGACGTGAGCCACGACGTGTCGCCCGAGGAGGATGCCGCGGACGCGTGCGTGAGGGTGGTGTCGGTCATCGGGTGCCTTCGCGCTCGGTGATCGGCCGCCCGTCCGGACGTCCGCCCGAAGCCTACGGGTGTCGCCTCGGCGCGACCTGTGAGCGCGTCAGGTCGTGGAGACCCCGGCGCTCACGATCGCCGCGGCCACGAACCACGTGGCCGTGATGAGGACCGCCCCCACCAGCGGAACCCAGAACGTCACGCGATGACGCACGAGGCGCACGATCGCGGCGACGACCGTGAGGAGCAGCACGACCCAGGGGGCGATGACCGCGAACCACAGCCCGAAGTTCATGACGCCGAAGTCGCACCGTGCCGCGCCGCAGGCGTCCGAGGCGAACGCGAGGAAGAAGCCCGCGTACGAGCCCGCGATCGCGACGAGCGGGAGCAGGACCAGCAGAACGATCGTCAGGGCGAGATCCCATCCCCGGCGCGCAGGCCGTTGCGGCCGCTCGGGCCGGAGCATCCGGTACGACTCCGGTGAGAGGGAATAGGTCACGGGCGACATCCTAGGGATGCCGCGCCCCCGATTCGCGCGGAAGGGTCCCCGGGTCCTACGTTCGAGCCGTGTCGTCCTCCTCCTCTGCCGCCCCCGTCGGGCTCGAGGGCGGGTTCCCGATCACGCGCGAGCTCCTGGGTGCGCGATCGCTGCCGCCCTCCCCCGTCGCCTACGGCGGCCCGCTCCCCGCCCTTCCTCGCACCTTTCGTGAGGCCCTCCGCGAGACGTGGGATCTCCGGATCGACCACGACCCGGCGGCGTTCGACCCGCTCACGTCGCGGGCGTTCGGCATCCTGTACGCGCACGTCCGCGCCGAGCAGGTGCTCCTCGCCCTCTCCTCCCGCACCAACCTCACCCTCGCCGGAGCCACCGTGCGCGTCGTCGGCGACGGTGCGCTCGCCCCCGTCCTGACGACCGCCCTGCGGCGGCTGGGCGCCGCGGTCGTGCGGGCGACCGACGACCCCGTGGAACGTCTCGCCGCGCGGCTCGACGGAGTTCGCGTGGAGCCGGTGTCCACCGCCGGCACCACCGCGTTCACCCTGCTCACCGGTGTCGGACACGACGGTGTCTCGGCTCTCGACTTCGCGGGCATCGTCGCGGATGCCGCACCCCGACCGACGACGGCCGCCTCCCTGCCGTCTCCGCGCGCGCACGTCGGCACGACACCGAGAGGAACGCTCGTGGAAATGCCCTCTCCGCTCCCCGCGGACACCGAGCCGACCACGGCGGCGCAACGACGTCTGGCCGACGCGCTCGTCGCCGCGCTGATCGTCGACGACGGCCCGGACGGCGACAGCGGCGCCTTCGCCGCGGCGGTGACGCCGTGACGGGCCGCATTGCCGACGCGGACCTGTGGCCCGAGGGGCACGACCGCATCGAGTGGGCTCGCGCCCACATGCCGGTGACCACGGCTCTCGCCGCGCGTCTGGGCCGCGATGGCACCGTCGCGGGCGTCCGGATCGGCGTCTCGGACGTGCTCGAGCCCAAGACGGCGACGGTCGCGCTCGCGCTCGCCGAGGCCGGCGCCGAGGTGACGGTCACCTCGGCCGGGCGGAACACCGACGACGCCGTGGCGGCCGCACTCGCGCACGCCGGTCTGCCGGTGTACGCACGGGCGGATGCCGACAGCGCCGAGGACCGCGCGAACGCCCTGGCGCTTCTCGCCCACCGGCCCGACGTCATCGTGGACGACGGGGCGTCCACGATCCGGCTGGCCCACCTCGAGCGCCCCGATGTGGTGGCCGACATGCGCGGCGCCACCGAGCAGACGACCTCCGGTGTGCGTCCCCTTCGGCGTATGGAGGTCGAAGGCGCGCTGCGGATTCCGGTCGTCGCCGCGAACGACGCCCGCTCCAAGTCCCTGTTCGACAACATGCACGGCACCGGGCAGTCGGTCGTCTTCGCCGTGGCCGACGTGGCCGACCGCTCGTTCCTCGGTGCGACGGTGGTCGTGGTCGGCTTCGGTCGCGTCGGCACCGGGATCGCCCAGCACGCCGCCGCTCTCGGCGCGCGCGTCGTCGTCACCGAGACCGACCCGGTCGCCGCGCTGCAGGCCGCCTTCGCCGGTTTCGAGGTGCGAACCCTCGCCGAAGCCGTTCGTCACGCCGACATCGTCATCTCGGCCACCGGCATCCGTCACTCCATCGACGTCGCCCACCTCGACGCGCTGCGCAGCGGCGCGGTGGTCGCCGTGGGCGGCGGCGTGGGCCAGGAGATCGCGCTGACGGCCGCGCGGGCCGCGGGGGCGGTCGAGGTCGCGCGGGACGGGGCGGTGTCGGTTCTCCGGATGCCGAGCGGAGCCGAGGTGCGCGTGCTCGACGACGGCAACTGCCTCAACGTCAGCGCCGCCGAGGGCAATCCGGTCGAGATCATGGACCTCTCGTTCGGCGTCCAGCTGGCCTCGGTCGCCCACGTGCTGTCCACCCCGTCCCTGGGCCCGGGCGTGCACGAGCTGCCGCGCGCCGCCGACGACGAGGTGGCCGCTCTCGCCCTCGCCTCCTTCGGCGGGACGCTGGACGCGCCGTCGGCGGCGCAGCGGGCGTTCCTTGCCGCGTGGAATCCCGAGGAGGACGAGGAGTGATGGTCGTCGTCCATCGCGCCCGGTTCGTCCTGTCGCCCGGCGCAGCCGCGGTGACGGACGGTGCCGTGGCCGTGGCGGGCGGCCGCATCCTCTCCGTCGGTTCCGCCGACGAGGTCCTCGCGAGTGTCGGGCCGGGCGCGGTGGTGCACGAATGGGACGGTGCGCTCACACCGGGTCTGGTCAACGCCCACACCCACCTGCAGTACAGCGACATGGCCGCGGTCGGCCTCGCCGCGCACGCCGGTTTCGAAGCGTGGATGAGCGCGTTCATGGAGCTCTACCCCGTGCCGCGGGACTGGGGTGCGTCGGCCGCCGCGGGAGCCGCGCTCGCCCTGCGCTCGGGAACGACGACCGTCGCCGAGATCGTGACCGACGCCGCCGCGGGATCGGCGGTGCACGACGCCGGGCTCCACGGCATCGCGTTCTGGGAGGTCCTCGGGTGGACCGAGCGGGCCTGGGACGAGCGCGGCGAGCGCACCGTGCGGGCACAGCTCGCCGCCCTCCCCGCCACTCCCGCGATCGGACTCTCCCCGCACGCGATCTACTCGCTCGACACCGCGGTCATCCGCGACCTCGCGCGCCTGTCCGCGGAACTCGGCGTGCGCCAGCACATCCACGCCGCCGAGTCGGCGTGGGAGGACGCGTACGTCCGCTCCGGCACCGGTGATCTCGCGGAACGCTGGCGCGCCAACGGTCGCGGAGAGTTCGCGCTGCTCCGCGACGGCGGGGTCGGCACCGGGGTCATCCGCTACCTCGACGACCTCGGCGCTCTGAACCCCTCCACGCACCTCGCGCACGGAATCTACGTGGATGCCGCCGACCGGGCGCTGCTGCGCGCACGCGGTGTCAGCGTCGCCCTGTGTCCCCGCTCGAACGCCGTGATCGGGCTCGACGCGCCGCCCGTGGCCGCGTACCTGCGCGAGGGGAACGCGATCGCGGTCGGCACCGACTCGCTGTCGTCCTCGCCCAGCCTCTCGCCGTGGCACGACGTGGCCGCGCTCCACGACATCGCCCGCGCCCAGGGATACGCGGCCGACGACCTCCACGCACGCCTGTTCGCGGCCGCGACGATCGGCGGCGCGCACGCGCTCGGAATGGATGCCGACACCGGGGCGCTCCGCCCGGGCGCACGGGCCGACCTGGCGGTGTTCCCCGTGTCCGCCTCCACCGCGCGCGACGCGCTCGCGGAGCTCGTCGAGGCCGGGCCCGACGAGGCATCCCTCACCGTGGTCGGCGGCCGCGAGCGCTGGACGCGCACGCCCGGGCACGATCGGTCGTCTGCCGGGGTGTGACGCCCCGGGGTTCACGGTCGGCGGAGCACCCCGGGCGTCATCGGTCCCGCGGTGCCGGGCCGGTCGACAGCGCCTGGACGAACCGCAGCAGGAACTCGGTGCCGTCGAACGCCGTGACGGCGCGGACGGAAGGACCTGCCGGTGTCCCCCACACCAGGGGCAGGCCGTCGTGGGTCAGTGCGACGCGAGTGGCCAGCGAACCGCCGTAGGGCGTGTAGTCCACGGGCCCCTCGATCCAGCCCGTGACGATCTCGGGACGATGGAGTACGACGGTCGCGAGGCCGTCATGGGCCGACGAGATCCGACGCCCCCACTTGTACTGGTAGAAGTCGTTGTAGGCGTCGAGGACCTCGCCGGCGAACTCCGCCCACGGGTTGCCCGCTCCGCGCAGGACGGCGAGCACGTGCTCGTCCAGGATGGCTTTCGCGGTGACGTTGACGCCCACCATGACCACGTTGCCGGAGTTGCGCGCCCCGAAGACGATCTCGGCCGCTCGACGGTCGTTGGCGGTGTTGGCATCCGTCAGGGTCGCTCCCCCCGGTGCCGGGTACGGACCCGCGCCGCCCATGATCACGACCGAGCGGAACTTCAGGAACAGGTCGGGGTCGCGCTCGAGCGCGCGGGCGATGTTCGTCAGCGGCCCGAGTGGATGCAGGTCGACCTCGCCGGGGTGCTCGGCGGCGATGCGCACGATGGCATCCACCGCGCTCTCGTCCTCCACGCGCAGCTCGGCGCGCTCGAAACGATCGCCCAGACCGTCGGTGCCGTGAACGAAGTCGGCGATCGAGGCCTCGCCCTCGAACGGCGTCGCCTCGCCGAGGTGGATCGGGATGTCCTCGCGACCGGCCAGCCGCAGCACCGTCCGCACGTTCCGCGCCGAGTCCTCGACCGGCGTGTTGCCGTAGATCGTCGTGATCGCCTCGATCTCGACGTCCGGCTGCGCCAGCAGGTACATCAGCGAGTGGGCGTCGTCGAGACCGGTGTCGGTGTCGACGAGGACGCGGCGGACGGAAGGGGGGACGGATGCCATGAATGCTCCTCGGGCGGAAGAAGGGGACGCTCTCACCCTGCCGGTTCCCCCACGCCGACACGGCGCGGCGTTACATCGCGTGACACGTTCGTTCCCTGTTCGTCACGTGGACGCCCCAGAGTGAGCCATGACGCGGGTAGCTCCCGACCCGCCTCCCCCACAGCACACGTCGACCGGCGCCACGGCGTCGTCGGGAACGGACAGACCCATGGCATCCATCTCTCGCCTGCGCCGCATCGCCGTGCCTGCGACCGGGCTCACCGCCGTCCTCGCGCTCACCGCCTGCGCGGGCGGTTCCTCGACCCCCGCCGCCACGGACGGCTTCGAGGGCGTCGAGCTGACGGTGTGGAACAACATCGACTTCGAGCCGTACCAGGGACTGCAGAAGACGTACTTCGAATCCTGTGCCGCCGACCTCGGCATCACCGTCGACGTCCAGACCCAGTCGGGCGACTACACCACACGCCTGCTGCAGGCCGCCGGCGCGAAGTCGCTGCCCGACGTCGCGCTGCTCTCCACCGACACGCAGCTGCCCCAGCTCGCGTCGCAGGGGGTCCTCGCGGACCTGGGTCAGTACGACGTCAGCACCGACGGTCTGGCCGAGAGCGCCGCCGACCTCGGCCGCTACGACGGCACGCTGTACGGCCTGCCCGTGCAGGTGGAGGATTACGCCGTCTTCTACAACAAGGCCGCCTTCGCCGCGGCGGGAGTCGCCGAGACCGCTCCCGAGACCTTCGACGATCTCGTCGCGCTGGCGGAGTCGCTCACGACCCCGACGCAGAAGGGCATCGTCCTGCCGGGAATCGGCGGCGACGGTTCGACGCCGGTGTACTTCCTGCCGTTCCTCCTCTCGGCCGGCGGCGACCCCGCCGACCCGACCGGGGCGGGCGCGGTCGAGGCGGTCGACCTGTACAAGAAGCTCGTCGACAGTGGCTCCCTCTCGTCGGAGTTCGTCAACTGGGGCTGGGACTCCATCGACCAGTGGACGTCGGGCTCCGCCGCCCTGACGGTGTCGGGTCCCTGGAACCTCGTCGATACCTCGATCCCGTTCGAGTGGGGCACGTTCCCCTTCCCGACCGCGGAGGCGGGCGAGTCGCCGCAGGTGAACCTGCTCGGCTACGCGTACGGCGTCGCCGCCAATGCGGACGCGCAGAAGGAGGCCGCAGCGGCCGCCCTGGTGCAGTGCCGCGCTTCGGAGGAGAACCAGATCGAGACCGCCGTCCAGGGCGGGTACATCCCCGCGCTGCAGAGCGCGCAGGAGGCCTTCGTGGAGCAGGTGCCCGCGGCGGCCCCGTTCGTCGACGCGGTCGACGGCGCGTACAACTCCGCGGAGCTGGGCACGGAGTGGAACACCCTGCAGCAGCAGTACGTCGACGCCATCCAGAGTGCGACCGTCGGCGGGCAGACGGCGCAGGCCGCACTGGAGCAGGCCAGCGGCCAGTGACGGCGGACACGCTGACGTCGACCGACCGGCCGGGGGTCCGCTCCCCCGGCCGGTTCCGGCGTTCTCTCGCGGCGCGGCAGCGCGGTGAGCTGTGGGGATTCCTCTCCCCCGCCATCGTGTTCTTCGTCGTGTTCTTCCTGTTCCCCCTGGGGTACGGCGTGTACATGAGCACGACCACCTTCACGACGGGAACGTTCATCACCGGCCGCGCGCCCTTCGTGGGAACGGCGAACTTCGAGGCGATCCTCGCGGAGCCGGTGACCTTCCGCGCCCTCGCGAACACCCTCGCCATCACGGTCGTCTCGGTCGCGGTCGAACTCGTTCTCGGCCTCGCTCTCGCGCTCCTGTTCGCCCGACGCTTCCCCGGCAGCCGCTGGCTGCCGACCCTCATCCTTCTGCCGTGGCTGCTCCCGGCCGTCGTGGTCGCCACGGTCTGGAAGTCGCTGCTCGCCGGCGACGGCCCGATCAACGATGTCCTCTCCTCGATCGGCATCCCGGTCGAGCCGTGGCTGGCCAACCCCGCCACCGCCCTGCCTGCGGTCATCGTCGTCGCCGTCTGGGCGAGCCTGCCCTACTGGGCCACGATCCTGGGCGCCGCGCTGAAGCAGGTGCCCGCGGAGCAGCTCGAGGCCGCGCAGCTCGACGGCGCCGGGGCGTGGCGCCGCCTTCTCTCGATCGTGATGCCGACCATCTGGCCGGTGATCTCGGTGCTCGTGGTCATGAGCGTCGTCTACACGCTGCTCATCGTCGACCTGGTCCTGGTGCTCACCGCCGGCGGCCCCGCGAACAGCACCGTGACCCTCGGACTCCTGTCGTACCGGCAGGCCTTCCAGCAGTTCCAGTTCGGACTGGGCGGAGCGTACGGGATGCTGCTGCTGGGCATCAGCATCCTGTTCGCCATCGCCTACACCGTGATGTCGATGCGCCGGGAGCGTGACGAATGACCGCCACCCTGCCCGTCGCCCCCGCGACGGCGACGCCCGAGCCGGCCGCAGCCCCCGTCGCTGCCCGCCGCCGCAGACGCGGCTGGACGTGGACCGTGGTCACGGTCATCGTTCTTGCGGTCTACCTCTTCCCGGTCTACTGGATGGTGTCGGCGTCGCTCCAACCCTCCGCGAACTCCGCGGACACGGCCTGGTTCCCCGCGGCACCGGGACTCGGCGGATACGAGAAGGCCCTGGACGACGCGGGCATTGGCGGATTGCGGGTCTCGGTCCTCGTCTCGCTCGGCTCGGTCCTGGTGACCCTCCTGGTCGCGATCCCCGCGGCCTACGCGTTGAGTCGCCTCCGCTCCCGCGCGGTGAGCATCGCCCTCATCCTGCTGCTGCTGGCGCAGATGATCCCGAGCGTCGTCCTCGCCACATCCTTCTACGCGATGTTCAACTCCTGGGGGCTGCTCAACACCTTCATCGGGCTGATCCTCGCCAACTCCACCGCGGGCGTGCCCTTCGCCGTGATCGTGATGCGGGCGTTCATGCTGCGCCTGGACACCGAGGTGATCGAGGCGGCGACGGTCGACGGTCTCGGCCCGGTCGGCACCCTGTGGCGCATCGTCGTCCCGCTCTCGCGCAACGCGATCGTGACCGCCGGGGTGTTCGCCTTCCTCTTCAGCTGGGGCGATCTGCTGTTCGGCCTGACCCTCGTCAACCGCAACGAGATGTACCCCATGTCGGTGCTGATCCTCGCGCTGTCGAACTCGAACCTGAACACGTGGGCCGCGACCATGGCCGCTTCGTTGATCGCGAGCGTGCCGGCGCTGGTCGTCATCCTCGCCGCCCAGCGTCACGTCAAGGCGGGCCTGACCGCCGGCTCCGGTCGCTGAGGCGCAAAGGCCGCCCGCGCCCGCACGTAGACTGGCTTCTCGTGAGCGAACGCGTCCTGGTGCAGCAGCTGAAATCCCTCCCCGCGGGCCCCGTCTCGGTGTCCGGTTGGGTCGAGACCGTGCGCGATCAGAAGAAGGTGCAGTTCGTCGTCCTGCGCGACGAGACCGGTGCCGTGCAGCTGGTCAACCCGGCGACCCGTCCGTCCGAAGACGCCGGCGAGCAGGATGCCACGGCCCTCGCGCTCACCGAGACGATCGGCGCCCTGGCCAACGGCACCTTCCTCACCGTGCACGGCGAGCTCAAGCACGACGAGCGCGTGAAGCTCGGCGGTGTCGAGATCAGGATCGGCGAGCTCGAGATCGCCGCCGCCGCGAACCCCGAGACGCCGATCGCCGCCGACAGCGGTCTGGACAAGCGCATGGACTGGCGCTTCCTCGACCTGCGCCAGCGCCGCAACAACCTCATCTTCCGGGTGCAGACCACCCTCGAGCACGCGATGCGCACGTACTGGGTGGAGCGCGACTACATCGAGATCCACTCGCCCAAGCTCATGGCATCCCCGTCGGAATCCAACGCCGAGCTGTTCGAGGTGCCCTACTTCGAGGACAAGACCGCGTACCTCGCGCAGAGCCCCCAGTTCTTCAAGCAGATGGCGCAGGTCGCCGGCTTCGGCAAGATCTTCGAGATCGCCCCCGCCTTCCGCGCCGACCCCTCGTTCACGAGCCGCCACGCGACGGAGTTCACCTCCGTCGACGCCGAAATCAGCTGGATCGACTCGCACGAGGACGTTGCCCGCATGCAGGAAGAGCTCCTGCAGACCGCGATCCAGGCGGTCAAGGACAAGCACGGCGACGAGATCCAGGAACTCTTCGGCGTCGACGTCCAGGTGCCAAGCCTGCCTTTCCCGCGCATCCCTCTCGCCGAGGCCCGCGACATCGTCGCTGCCCGTGGATACGAGATCCCGCGCACCGACGGGGATCTCGACCCCGAGGGCGAGCGGCAGATCGCGGCGCACGTGGGCGAGACCTACGGCCACCAGTTCGTGTTCATCACGGACTACCACCCCGAGATCCGTGCCTTCTACCACATGCGCGACCCCGAGACCGGGCTCACCAAGTCGTACGACCTGCTGTTCAACGGTGTCGAGATCACGACCGGCGCGCAGCGCGAGCACCGCGTCGACGTCCTCGTCGAGCAGGCGAAGGAGAAGGGGCTCGACCCCGAGCACCTCGACTTCTACCTCGACTTCTTCCGCTTCGGCGCCCCGCCGCACGGCGGCTTCGGCATGGGCCTCGCCCGCGTGCTGATGCTGCTGCTCGGTGAGTCGTCGATCCGCGAGGTCACCTACCTGTTCCGCGGACCGACGCGCCTGGCCCCCTGATTTCGCCGGCCCGACCCCCGGGGTTCACTCTCCGGGCCGGGAAGGGCCATCCCGGGCTCATAGCGTGTCGTCATGGTCGAAGGTAGCGCCGTGCGCACCGTCCCGGTGGACGGTCCACCCCGCGCGGGCTGGCCGATTCGGCTGAACGGGATCGGGCGTCGTCGCGAGGGCACCGCGGTGCTCGACGACATCCACCTCGAACTGCCCGCGGGCATGATCGTCGCCGTCGTCGGCGAATCCGGGTGCGGGGCATCGACCCTGGCGAGGATCGTGGCCGGGCGCGAACGCCCCGACCGCGGCGAGGTGCGCATCGACGGACGTACGCGGCCGGACGCGCCCCCCGTGGTCGCTGTCCCCCACCGCTTCTCACCCCGCTGGCGCCGCGCGCGCGACACCATCGTTCCGCGAGCGCAACGCGCCCACGCGGAAGCGCACCAAGAAATGGAGCGGCTCCTCGACCTCGTCGGCCTCGAGCACCGGGAGGAGCGGGCACGTCGGCTCTCCCGGGGCGACCGGCAGCGCCTCGCCATCGCGCGGGCCCTGTTCGCCCGCCCTCGCGCGCTCGTGCTGGACGACGCCCTGAGCTTCCTGCACACCTCCGCCCGGGAACGAGTGCGGGACGCCGTGGTGCGGGAGCTCCGTCGCCGCGGCACGACCACCCTGTGGGCGACCCGCGACACCGCCGAGGCGGTCGCGGTCGCCGACCGCGTGGTCGTCCTCCACCGCGGCCGCGTCGCCGCCGAGGGCTCCCCCGAACAGGTCTACGCACGTGCGGCGGAACCCGCGGTCGCCGCCGTCCTCGGACCGGTCAACGCCGTTCCCGGCATCGTCGAAGGTGCGGTCGTGGATGTCTGGGGGCAGCACGTCCCCCTGGCCGGCCCGGCCCACGACGGTCACTGCGAGGTGCTGGTGCGTCCGCAGAACGTCGTGCTCGTGGCATCCGATGCCCCCGGAATGGATGCCGTCGTGGAGGAGAGCACGTTCCTGGGAAGCGTGCGGCGCTCGCTCGTGCGCACCACCGATGGGAGTCTCGTGCAGGTCGATCACGCCGTCACCGACCGGCTCGACGATCACGCCCGCGTGCGGATCGCGCTCGCCCCGGTTCCGGTCACGACGCGCCCGCTGGGCTGAGGCGGAGGCTCAGGCGGGGAAGTCGATCCCCGCGCGCTCGGACACCACCGAGCGGACGAACGCCCCGGCCTCCTGGTGCGCGGGGTGGACCTGGTAGCGCTCGAGAGCGTCGACGTCCGCGAACTCGCTGACCAGGACGACATCCCAGTTCGTCTGGGGGTAGGCGACGTTCCGGCCGACCTCGAGGTGCAGGATCTCCGGGATCTCGGCGCGGAGCGCGAGCAGGCGCTCCTCGATCTGCTCGGCGTGCAGCGCACGCGTGTCCGCGTCGTCGGCCGCGAGCTTCCATAGGACGATGTGACGGATGCTCACGCGGAAGCTCCTTCGAGATCGGCCGCCAGGAGCGCGGCACGCAGGCGATCGGCGGAGACGCGCCAGTGCGCGTGCAGTTCACCATCGAGGAGGACGACGGGGATCTTCTCCCACCACCGCTCGTAGAGCGCGGCGTCCTGGGCGATGGACGCCCGCTCGATGACGACCCGAGCGGCGACCTCGGACGGGAGATCGGCGACGACGGTCTCGACGATCTGCTCTGCCACGTCGCACAGGTGACAGTCGGTCTTGCCGATGAGCGTCAGGGTCGTCACCCCTCCATCCTAGGAGGGCGCCTGGGGGTCAGGATTCGACGTCGTAGCCCGAGGCGATCCACTCGCCCGTGCCGCCTTCGACATTGGTCGCGTCGTGGCCGCGCGCGGACAGCGCCTCGACGACCCGCGCCGAACGCCCGCCCGCCTGGCAGATGACGTCGAACGCGCCTTCGGGGAGCATGTGCAGGTTCTCGCCGAGAGTCGACATCGGAAGGTTGACCGCACCGGGGACGTGCCCGGCGGTGAACTCGTCGACCTCGCGCACGTCGATGAGCGGACGGTCGCGTCCGGCGTGCAGGTCATGGACCGAGATGGACTGCATTCTTGCTCCTCGGAGACGAAGGGAACGGATGCCGCATACACGAAGCGCCCGTCAGCAGACAGGCGCTCGGTGTGGTGGTCGCTTTACTTCTTGTTGCGACGCTGGTGACGAGTCTTGCGAAGCAGCTTGCGGTGCTTCTTCTTCGCCATGCGCTTACGGCGCTTCTTGATGACAGAACCCACGGAAAACCTCACTAAGTCGGGGTCTGGGTGCCGATGTCGGCTCCCGGGAACGGGCAGGCGTTGGAAAAAGGCCTCGGACCAGTCTAGCCGACGTCGGAGACCGGACGCTGCACGAGCTCGGCGACGGCCGATTCGGGCACGCGATAGCTGCGGCCGAACCGCACGGCGGGGAGCTCGCCCGCGTGGACGAGCCGGTAGACGGTCATCTTCGAGACCCGCATGAGGTCGGCGACCTCGGCGACCGTGAGGAAACGCACGTCGGGCAGCTCTGCCATCGATCACCCTTCGCCGCGGGCGGACTTCACCCTGATGTCGACACACTCTAGGGTCTGCGCGCGACGGCTGTAAACCGTCGGGGCTTGAGTGACGGATGTGACGGGGAATGCCGCCGCCCTCGGGCGTGCGGGACTCAGCGACCCGGGAGCTTGCGGAGCGCCGATGTCACGGAATGCTTCACCGAAGCCGCCGCGCGGCCGACGACCTCGGCGGCATGGACCGCGGACTCGGGGAGAGCCGGTTCGTTCTCGACGTCGATCGAGAAGAAGGGACCGAGCCAGTCATCCACCTCGTCCAAGGGTGCGACCGCCAGGCTGTAGTACCGGTGCTGCCCCTCCTCACGGACCGAGACCAGTTCGGCCTCGCGCAACACCTTGAGGTGCTTGGACACCGTCGGCTGGCTGACGCCCAGCGCGTGCACGATCTGCGAAACGCTCGTGCCCCGTTCTCCCCCGGTCGCACGGTCCAACAGAAGCTGCAGGATGTCGCGACGCGTGCCGTCAGCGATCACGTCGAAGATGTCCGCCATGGCATCAGGTTAGCCGCGGTCCAGCCCGAGTACCATGATTCCGGTGCTGGCCCGAAGGGAGCGACGCATGGCGGCGACGCCCGACGAGGTGCGTATGTCGATGCGCGTACAGCGCATCGCCTATCGCGCATGGGACGGCCTGCGGGATCTGACGACGGCATCCCCCGCGCGATTCGCGGTGCTGGTGTTCGTCATCCTCATCCTGCTGTTCACCGCGCTGTTCTCGTTGCCGGCCGCCGCCGCCGACGGGCAGCGGACCCCCTTGGCCGACGCCCTCTTCACGGCGGTCTCGACCATCTGCGTGACGGGTCTGTCGACGGTCAACATGTACAGCGACTGGTCGCCGCTCGGTCGCGCCATCACCTACGTCGGCGTCAACGTCGGGGCGCTCGGGGTGCTGACCCTCGCGTCGATCCTCGGCCTCGTCATCTCCAAGCGGCTGGGGCTGCGCGCCAAGCTCATCGCCGCCGGCGACAGCAATCCGCTCCGTGTCCACGGCGGACCCGTGAACGAGGGCCAGACGATCCGGCTCGGCGAGGTGGGCCAGCTGCTGCGCACGGTCGCGCTGTCGACCCTCGTCATCGAGGCCGTCCTCGCGGTCCTCATCTACCCCTCGCTCATCATCGGCGGCATCGACCCCGTGGTCGCCCTGTGGGAGGCGCCGTACTACGCGGCGATGGCCTTCACGAACACCGGGTTCGTCCCGAACGCCGAGGGGCTGGCCCCTTTCGCGCAGGACTACTACCTGCTCACGGTGCTCATGATCGGCGTCTTCCTCGGGTCGATCGGATTCCCGGTGATCTTCACGCTGTGGCGGCACTGGTGGCGGTTCCGGCTGTGGTCACTGCACGCGAAGCTGACGATCATCACGACGATCGTGCTGTTCTTCGCCGGCGCCGGTGTCATTCTCCTGCTGGAATACGACAACCCCCTGACCTTCGGGAGCATGGACGCGTGGGACACGACGTTCCAGGCCTTCTTCCTCTCCGCCATGACACGCTCGGGCGGGTTCTCCGTCGTCGAGGTCGGCGACCTCAACGGTGCGACGCTGGTCGTAGGATCCATGCTCATGTTCGTCGGCGGCGGCTCGGCATCCACCGCGGGCGGGATCAAAGTCACCACGCTGGCCGTGCTCGCCCTCGCCGTGTGGTCGGAGGCCAAGGGCCGCCCCTCGGTCCAGGCGTTCGGCCGACGCATCCCGAGCGACGTGCAGCGCGTGGCACTGTCGGTCGTGGCCTGGGGGGCGACGATCGTCGCGCTGTCCACGGTCACGATCAGTCGCATCACCGACGCCCCCATCGAGTACGTGCTCTTCGACGTCATCTCGGGCTTCGCGACGGTGGGGTTGTCCACCGGCCTGACTGCGGAACTGCCCGACCCGGCGGTCTACGTCCTGGCACTGACCATGTTCATGGGACGCATTGGTACTGTGACACTCGCCGCGGCCGTCGCGGCCTCGTCCCGTTCGCAGCTGTACGCGCTGCCCGTCGAAAGGCCCATCGTTGGTTGAACGGATTCGCAGCGACGCGCCCGTCCTGGTGATCGGCCTCGGACGCTTCGGTGCGGCGTGCGCCGGCGAACTGGACCGGCTCGATCGCGAAGTGCTCGCCGTCGACGGCAACCTCGAGCTGGTGCAGAAGTGGTCGGAGCGTGTGACGCACGCGGTGCAGGCCGACGCCCGCAACATCGACGCCCTGCGCCAGATCGGCGCTCAGGACTTCCAGGTCGCCGTCGTCGCCGTCGGGTCTCTCATCGAGGCATCCGTCCTCATCACCGCCAACCTCGTCGACCTGAAGGTCCCGCAGATCTGGGCGAAGGCGGTCTCGCAGTCGCACGGCAAGATCCTCGCGCGCGTGGGCGCCAATCACGTCATCTACCCCGAGGCAGAGGCCGGCGAGCGCGTCGCCCACCTCGTCAGCGGCCGCATGCTCGATTTCATCCGTTTCGACGACGACTTCGTGCTGGCCAAGATGTACCCGCCCAAGCTCGTCCGCGGCGTGGGGCTGAACGAGTCCGGTGTCCGCACGAAGTACAACGTCACCGTGGTCGGGGTGAAGAGCCCGGGCCGGCCCTTCCGCTACGCGGAGGCGAACACCGTGGTCACCAACCACGACCTCATCATCGTCTCGGGGACCAACCGCGACATCGAGCGGTTCGCGGCACTCGACCGCTGACCCCCCTCCGCAGTGATCCCCCACCCGCACGACCGTCGATAAACGCGATCGGCGCCGAAAAACGCGTGCGGAGCGCGTTTATGAACGCGGAGAGCGTTTATGCCCGGGGAAGGCATGCGCCTAGGCGTCGATCTCCAGCTCCACGGTCACGGTGTCGCCGACGCCGAGGTGCTCGGCACCCTGGAGCGCCTTCTTGATCGGCACGACGTACGCGCCGTCCTTCGGCCAGAGCGATGTCGTCACGCGCGTGTCGCCGATGGTCACCGCCGCGGGGATCATGCCCCAGCCATAGGTGACCACCGGAGCGACCTCGGCGATCGCGGCCGCCTCGGCGGTCGGCACGGTGACGAAGTGGAACGGCGCGGGCCCGCGCCAGAACCAGATCTCGCCCTCGAACCGCAGCCGCACGTCAGGCTCCGGCGGCCAGTTCTTTCGCGCGGGCGAGAGCGGCCTCGGCGGCAGCGGCGAACGTGTCGTCGAGGCGCGCGTTCTGCAGCACCGCGATCGCGCGCTCGGTCGTCCCCTTGGGGCTCGTGACCCGGCGACGCAGCTCGGCCGGATCGACATCGGCGGATGCCAAAAGCGCCGTCGCCCCGATGAACGTCTGTTCGGCCAGGAGGCGCGCGGCGTCGTCGTCGAAGCCCATGCGGACGGCGGCCTTCGTGAATTCCTCGACGAGGAGGAAGACATAAGCGGGACCCGAACCCGAGATGGTCGAGAGCGCATCGATCTGCGCCTCGGGCACCTCCACGACGTGACCCACCGTCTCGAAGAGCGCACGGACGACGGCGACGTCCTCGGGAGTTGCCGCGGGGCCTGCCGCGAGCCCGGTCACTCCCTGACCGACGAGGGACGGCGTGTTCGGCATCGAGCGCAGCGTCGCGACGCCCTCGCCGAGGTGGCGGGCGAAGGTCTCGAGCGTGACACCGGCGGCAAGGCTCACCACGACCGTCCCGGGGCGCAGGTGCGGGGCGATGTCATCGAGCAGGTCGGGCACCATGGCCGGCTTGACGCCGATGAGGACGATGTCGGCGGATGCCACCGCCCGAACGTTGCCGTCGGGCTCCGTTTCCAGCGCCACACTCGTCACGCCGTCGAGCCCCGCGAGCTCCTCGGCCTTCGCGGCCGAACGGTTCGTCGCCGTGATGCCGCCGCCCGTGAGACCCGCCGCGACGAGGCCCCGCAGGATCGCCCCTCCCATGGAACCGGCGCCGAGGATGGCGACTGCGGGCAGGGAGGAAGTTGCATCCGTCATGACCGCAAGTCTACGAAGCCTGAGTGCGGCGCGGAGGGGCGCGCGTTAGAGTCGAAACGCGCCCGTGCCGGAGCGGGCGAGAGTGACACGGAGGACCCCATGACTCTCTTCGACGGCATCACCTCGCGCCTGGTCGAGACCGGTCGGCTGAGCGTCAATGTGCTCGAGCGCGCGGGTGACGATCCCGCCACGGTGCCCGACCACACGGTCGTCTTCGTCCACGGCAACGTCTCTTCCTCGCTGTTCTGGCAGGAGATCATGCAGGATCTGCCGAGCGACCTCCGGGTGCTCGCGGTCGACCTGCGCGGTTTCGGCGGCACCGAGCACGCTCCCATCGATGCCACGCGCGGTGTACGCGACTTCAGCGACGATCTGCACGCCGCGCTCGAAGCGCTCGGCATCCCCACCGCGCACCTCGTGGGCTGGTCCCTGGGCGGCGGCGTGGTGCTGCAGTACGCCCTGGACCACCCCGTCCTCTCGCTCACGCTGCAAGCGCCCGTATCGCCCTATGGGTTCGGCGGCACGCGCCGCGACGGAACGCGCCTGACCGACGACGACGCCGGTGCCGGCGCCGGCGCCGCGAACCCCGATTTCGTCCAGCGCCTCATCGACCACGACACGTCCACGGAGGCGCCGACGTCGCCGCGCTCGGTGTTCCGCTCGGGCTACGTCGCACCGGGGTACACGAGCGACCACGAGGACGTGTGGGTCGAGTCGATGCTCACGACCTCCACCGCCGGCGGGAACTACCCCGGCGACTCCGTGCCGTCGCCGAACTGGCCCGGCTTCGCCGCCGGCACCATCGGCGTGCTGAACACGCTCGCACCCCGACACTTCGACGTCTCCGGCATCGTCGACCTGGCCGCGAAGCCCCCGATCCTGTGGATCCACGGCACGGCCGACGCGATCGTCTCCGACGCCTCGTTCTACGACATCAACCACCTCGGAGCCCTCGGCATCGTGCCGGGGTGGCCCGGTGAGGATGTCGCCCCGGCGCAGCCGATGGTGTCGCAGACGCGCGACGTGCTCGACGCATACGCCGCCGCGGGCGGCGAGGTGACCGAGATCGCCGTCGAGGGCGCCGGACACGCGCCGCACCTCGAGCGACCCGCGCAGTTCCGCCAGGCCCTTCTCACGCACATCGGGTACGTCGGCCGGCCCGCCGACCCGGCACCGCCCACCGAGGCGATCATCCTCCGCTCGGCGGACTGAGGCGACCGTCGTGGAGTACTGCCTGTTCACGGAGCCCCAGCAGGGGTTCTCGTACGACGACCAGCTCGCTTTCGCCCGCTCGGCCGAGACGCACGGCCTCGACGGGTTCTTCCGCTCCGACCACTACCTCCGCATGGGCGAGGGCGATCCGACCCCCGGCCCCACCGACGCCTGGACGACCCTCGCCGGCCTCGCCCGAGAGACCTCGCGGATCCGGCTCGGCACTCTCGTGTCCTCGGTCACCTACCGTGTCCCCGGCATCCTCGCCATTCAGGTGGCTCAGGTCGACGCGATGTCCGGCGGCCGCGTCGAGCTGGGCCTGGGCACCGGCTGGTTCGAGCAGGAGCATGCCGCGTACGGCATCCCCTTCCCGTCGCGCCGCTTCGACCTGCTCGAGGAGCAGCTGGCCATCGTGACGGGCCTGTGGTCGACGCCGGCCGGCGAGACCTTCTCGTTCGAGGGCGCGCACCACCGCCTGGATGCCGCGCCCGCACTGCCCAAGCCCGTGCAATCACCCGTCCCGGTGATCGTCGGCGGCGGCGGCCCGAAGCGCACCCCGGCCCTCGCCGCCCGCTTCGCGACCGAGTACAACATCGGGTTCGTGGCCGAGGACGTCGTCGCCGAGAAGTTCGCCGTCGTGCGGGCCGCGTGCGAGAGCACCGGGCGCGACCCCGGAACGCTGAAGTTCTCGGTCGCGCTGCCGACGATCCTCGGCGCCGACGATCGCACCATCGAACGCCGGGCGGCCGCGATCGGGCAGACGCGCGAGCAGTTCGACAACGGCGCCAACCTCATCGGCTCCGCCGCGCAGATCGCGGACAAGGTCGAGCGCCTCCGGGCGATCGGCGCCGACCGCGTCTACTTCCAACTGCTCGATCTGCGCGACGTCGAGCACGCCGACGAGATCGGCACCGACCTGCTGCCGCTCCTGCCGCGCTGAGCGCCCGTCGTCCCGGGCGCGTCAGTCCCGTCGACGTTCGAAGAACTCCCGCAGCAGAGCGGATGCCGCCTCCTCGGCGACCCCGCCGACCACCTCGACCCGGTGCGGCAGACGCCGGTCGCGCAGGACGTCGTACAACGAGCCGGCCGCGCCCGCCTTGGCATCCCACGATCCGAACACCACCCGCGGCACCCGCGCCTGCAGGATCGCCCCCGCGCACATGACGCACGGCTCGAGAGTCACCACGAGCGTGCACCCGGCGAGGTGCCACGTCCCCAGAAGAGTCGCGGCCTCTCGGAGCGCGACCACCTCGGCGTGCGCGGTGGGGTCCCCCGTGATCTCCCGCAGGTTGCGCCCCTCGCCGACGACGCGCCCCTCGGCGTCGAGCACGACCGCCCCCACGGGGACGTCGTCATGCACCGACGCCGTCCCGGCCAGCGCGAGGGCGCGCTGCATCGCGGCGAGGTCGGCAGCGGCGGGGGTCACGGTGCTCTCCCGGAAGACGAGGGTGGAGGGCTCGATTCGAGCGGCTAGCCTTGAGCCTATGCGTGTCCACGTCGCCGACCACCCCCTCATCACCCACAAGCTCACGGTGCTGCGCGACCGGCAGACCTCGTCGCCGGTGTTCCGCCAGCTCACCGAAGAACTCGTGACTCTGCTGGCGTACGAGGCGACCCGGAACGTGCGCGTCGACGCCATCGAGATCCAGACGCCGGTGACGAAGACCCAGGGGGTCAAGATCAGCGAACCGCGTCCCATCGTGGTGCCGATCCTGCGCGCCGGTCTCGGCATGCTCGAGGGCATGGTGAAGCTGCTGCCCACGGCCGAGGTCGGCTTCCTCGGCATGGTGCGTGACGAGCAGACCTTCGAGCCCACCACATACGCGGAACGCCTGCCCGACGATCTCAGCGACCGGCAGTGCTTCGTGCTGGACCCGATGCTGGCCACGGGCGGCTCCCTCGGGGCGGCCATCACCTTCCTCTTCGACCGCGGCGCGCAGGACGTCACCGCGATCTGCCTGCTGGGAGCGCCCGAGGGCGTCGCCGCGATCGAGAAGCAGGTCGAAGGACACGACGTGACCCTCGTGCTCGGCGCTCTCGACGAGCGACTCAACGAGAAGGGCTACATCGTGCCCGGCCTCGGCGACGCGGGCGACCGCCTCTACGGCACGGCCTGACGCGGGCACTTCATCCCGGGCGGGTCTCGCGCGGTCGGACCCCCCTCCCCCCGGTTTGGGGTGCGATTCGTGCTTTGGGGCGGACATCGCGCGCCCCGAAGCACGAAATGCGCCCCAAACCAGAAACATTGAGCAGCCGGGCGGGTTGTGCGGGGAGGTGGGAGCCTCGCCCGGGGTCAGCCGTCGGCGCCGACCAAGCGCGCGAACGCGCTGAGACGGGCCACGCCCTCGGGCGTGCGCGGGAGATCGTCGAGCAGCGACGGCGAGTACACGACGTACGCCGCCTGCATCGCCCGCGAGATCGCGACGTTGATGCGGTTGCGGAGCAACAGGAACTCCAATCCTCGCGGGGCGTCGCGCCCCGACGACGCGGCGAGCGTGAGGATCGCGACGACCGCTTCCTTGCCCTGGAACCGGTCGACGGTGCCGACGGGCACCTCCGGGAAGCCCGCCGCGGCGAGCGCCTCCTCGACGGCCACCTGCTGCGCGTTGTACGGCGTGATCACGATGATGTCGTCGGCGCCCAGCGGCCGCGGGCGCTGCAGCGTCGCGCTGTCACCGGCCCCGCCCTCGGCGCCGGTCCACTCGCGTCCGACGAGGTCGGCGACCAGGCGCACGACGGCGTCCGCTTCCTCCGGCGCGTACGTGGCGTTGCCGCTGTGCCGCACCGGCCAGGGGTGCACGCCCGGCTCGATCCCCTCCAGCGCGCGCAGCGCCGTGGACGGGTGCGCGGCGAGGCGTCCCTCATAGGACAGACGGGACACCGGACGCGCGACCGCCGGGTGCATGCGCCGCGTTCGCGCGAGGAAGTAGCCGAGCTCGGCGGGGACGACCTCGGCGCCGTCGATGACCCAGCCGAGCGCCGAGGTATCGACGGGCTCGGGGTGCGTTCCCTGGCTGACCTGGGGCAGCTGTTGCGGGTCGCCGAGCAGCAGCAGCCGCGGCGAAGCCAGAGACACCGCCACCGTGGATGCCAGGGAGAACTGCCCCGCCTCGTCGATGACGAGCAGGTCGAGGCTTCCGCGAGGAATCCGGCCCTCGTGGCTGAAGTCCCACGCCGTACCCCCGACGACGAAGCCGTGGGCGGCGTTCTCGGCGGCGAACGCGGGGATCCCGTTCTTCGGCAGCACCGTGAACGCGTGCGCCGCTGCGGGGTCTTTCGGGGCCTTGCCCACACGCGCGGCCGGCACGCCCGCGGCGATGACCCGGTCGAGCATGTGCTCGACCGTCGCGTGCGACTGGGCGACGACGCCCACACGGTAGCCGCGCTCGGCGACGAGACGTGCGATCACGTGCGAGCCGACGTAGGTCTTCCCGGTGCCGGGTGGGCCCTGCACCGCGAGGTAGCTGCGGTCGAGGTCGGCGACGGTGCGGGCGATCGCGGTGACCTCGTCGTCTCCCCCGGCGCCGTCGAGAGCGGTCACCGGCGCCAAGGACCCCGACCGCGTGCGCGGCGGGCGGCGACGCAGGATGTCGGCCGCCGGCCCGTCGGGGATGGACGGCGCCGCCGCGAGCACGGCATCCGCCCACGCGTCGATCGCCTTCTGCTGATTGCCCGCGCGGGGCGGCGCCGGCGGTGTGAGCGCGAGCGGAAGCACATCCCACGTCATCCCGTCGACCGCGGTCTCCTCGATGACCGCGCCGTCGTCGAGCACCTCGCGCACCGTGACCCTGCGTGCTCCGTGGATCCAGCGCGGCCGCACGTCGAGGGGGAAGGGCGTCGGCAGGTCGTAGACGGCGAACGGCTCGGCATCCACGGTCAGCCGGCTCCCGGGGGCGACCTCGCCCCGGATCTCGACGAGACGCCGCTCGGCACCCCGGCCCGACTCCGCGATGTGCCAGTCGGCCACGACGCGGGAGCGTGCGGCATCCACCACGACGACGTCGCGCGAGTCCTCCCAGATCGACACGGGCTCGCGCAGGCGGAGGAAGTGCGTGGCCCAGTACGTCTTGTCTTCGCGCGGGTAGTAGTCGATCGCCGCCGCCGCGAGCCGGAGAGCCGTCGCCTCGGGCTCGGGGGCGTCGGCCGCCCAGCGCTGCAGCGCGGTGGCGCGCGGTGACGGCTCATACGACTGCTCGTCGGGCTCGGCGCCGCGGGCCGGGACCGCTCCGCCCTCGCGCGCGCGTTCGACGAGCCAGTCGCGCAGTCGGCGAGTGGAGACGCAGTCGTAGCGGTTGTAGTCCGCGAGGTCGTCGAGGACGCGCTGCGCGGCCTCGGCCTCGCCGTCGGCGGCGAGCGCGCGCGCCTCGACGTACTTCACGATCGAGTCGTCGCCGCGCTGGACGTCGCTCGTGCGCACCTCATCGCCCATGTAGAGCGGTTCGAGCTTCTTGATCGAATACGAGCGCGACCCCACGCGCAGCGCGCGGCGGACGACGGGATAGAGATCGACGAACACCCCGTCGCGCAGGAGCCGGTCGACATCGGCCTCGCGGACGCCGTAGTGGGCCGCCATCGTGAGCAGATGAGTGGGCTCGTAAGGCGCGTAGTGGTAGATGTGCATGCCGGGGAACTGCTCCCGGCGGACCGCCACCATGTCGAGGAACCGCTCGAGGGCTGCCCGTTCCTCGTCGAACGTGTGCGCCCACAGCGCGGTGTACCGTTCGCGGGAATCCACCCAGCCGAAGAGGTAATCGATGCCCCAGTGCTCGCGATCGCCCTCGGTGTAGAGCGGATCACCCTCGAAGTCGAAGAACAGGTCGCCGTGGTCGGGGCGGGGAAGGACGCCGAGCGCCTTCGGAGCGACCACCTCGTAGGTCGGGACCACGTGCGCGGCGGAGGCGCCGTCGCCGGCGGGACTGGCCAGCTGCAGCCGCGCCTGCGTGCGGAGGGAGGCGAAGGTGTCGGGGCTCATCGCCTCAGGGGCGACGGGCGCCGCCGCCAGCGCGTCGATCGTGGTTATGCCCCCGGCGCGGAGGCGGTCGCGCTGCACCGGACGCATACCGGCGACCAGGAGCAGGTCGCGGTGCGCCACCACCTCGATCTCGCACGTGGGGCAACGGCCGCACGCGAGGACGGCCAGCTCCCCGCGGGGATCGCCCCACGGAACCACGGGACCCGCGGCGCCGAGATCGGCCCGGCGGTCCGCGATGAGGGCGCGCAGACGTGCGCGGCGCAACGCGAACACCGGGAGCAGATCGTCGACGCGATGCGTGCTGGTGGTGCCGTCGCCGAGGAGCAACTGCACCTCGTCGGAGCGGGGAACCCCGAGCCTGTCGAGCTGATCGACGTAGGCGGCCAGCTGCATGAGGGCGGTCACCCGCGCCCGCCGCGCGAGCTTGGTGTCCTGCACGATCCAGGGGCGGGGACCGCCCCTGCCGTCGTCGGGCTCGCGCACGAGGAAATCGGCGAACCCGACGAACTCGTCGGTCGAGAACGCCGCCTGATACACGACCTCGGCCGCGGGGTCGGCGAGTGCCGCGGACGTGAGCCGCACCGCCTCGGCCAGGGCATCGGCGTCGGAGGAGCGCACGGCGGGAATCTCGCGCACCGCGGATCCGAGGCGGCGGCGGTAGTCGTCGAGCACGCGCCGTTCGTGCGCGGTGCCGAGCGCGGCGGCGCGTTCGAGCGTGGCATCCTCGGGGTCGGGGACGGCGGCGATACGGCCGATTTTCGCATCGATCGCGCGCAGCCACGCGAACTCGCACTCGGCCGCCGCCTTGAGGTCGCTGGCGCTCCAGACGATCCGGGCGTCTTGCTCGATGTACCGCATGATCCCCAACGCTAACCGGGGCCGCCGACATCGCCGCGCGGCGGTGCGCACGGTCCGCGAGTCTGCGCGAACCGTCTGCCGCGGTGTCCGACCCACCTGACAGACTGGACCGGTGATCACCGAGCTGCCGTTCGAGAGCGTCTACCGGCACGGGTTCGCGCGTGTGTCCGCGTGCACGATCCCCGTCGCGGTCGCCGACCCCGCCGCCAACGCCGAGGCGGTGCTCGCCTCCGCGCGGGACTGCGATGCAGACGGCGTCGCGGTGGCGGTGTTCCCCGAGCTGTGCCTGTCGGGCTACGCGATCGACGACCTCGTCATGCAGGACCCCCTGCTGGATGCCGTCGAGGCCGCCGTCGCGCGAATCGTCGCGGCGTCCGCCGACCTGCTGCCCGTCCTGCTCGTCGGGGCCCCGCTGCGGCACCGCAACCGTCTCTACAACTGCGCCGTCGTCATCCATCGGGGCCGGATCCTCGGCGTGGCGCCCAAGTCGTATCTGCCCACCTACCGCGAGTTCTACGAGCACCGCTGGTACGCCCGGGGCGACGACCAGGCCGGTCAGGACATTTCCGTGGCGGGTTCCACGGTGCCGTTCGGTCCCGACCTGCTGTTCGACGCCGTCGACGTGCCGGGGCTGACTCTGCACGCCGAGGTGTGCGAAGACGTGTGGGTCCCCATCCCCCCGTCGTCCGCCGCCGCCCTGGCCGGGGCCACGGTGCTGGCCAACCTCTCGGGCAGTCCCATCACGATCGGCCGCGCCGACGACCGCACCCTGCTGTCGCAGTCCCAGTCCCTGCGCTGCCTCGCCGCGTACGTGTACGCCGCCGCGGGCCAGGGCGAGTCGACCAACGACGTGTCGTGGGACGGTCAGACGATGATCTACGAGGGGGGCCAGCTCCTGGCCACCACCGAACGCTTCCCCGACGGGCCGCGGCGCAGCGTCGCCGACGTCGACCTGGATCGTCTGCGCCAAGATCGGCTCCGCCAGGGAACGTTCGACGACAACCGGCGCACCGCCGGAGCCCCCTTCCGCACGGTCACGTTCGAGCTCGCACCGCCCGCTGCCGATCTCGGCCTCCGCCGCTCGCTCGACCGGTTCCCCTTCGTCCCCGACGACCCGGCGCGTCTGGCGCAGGACTGCTACGAGGCGTTCAACATCCAGGTGTCGGGCCTGGTGCAGCGTCTCGAAGCGATCGGCGGTCCGAGGCCCGTCATCGGCGTGAGCGGTGGGCTCGACTCCACCCATGCGCTGCTGGTGATCGCCCGAGCGATGGACCGCATGGGCCGCCCGCGCAGCGACATCCTCGCGTACACCCTCCCCGGGTTCGCGACCAGCGAGAAGACCAAACGCAACGCCATCGCCCTGGCCGAAGCCGTCGGAGCGACGATCGAAGAGATCGACATCCGCCCCGCGGCATCCGAGATGCTCTCCCGCATGGGCCACCCGTTCGCCGCCGGCGAGCCGGTGCACGACGTCACGTTCGAGAACGTCCAGGCGGGGCTCCGCACCGACTACCTGTTCCGCCTCGCCAATCAGCGGAACGGGATCGTCATCGGCACGGGCGATCTGTCCGAGATCGCGTTGGGCTGGTCGACGTACGGCGTCGGCGACCAGATGAGCCACTACTCCGTCAACCCGGGCGTGCCGAAGACGCTCATCCAGCACGTCATCCGCTGGGTCATCTCGGCGGGCGAGCTCAGCGCCGCGACCGTCGAGGTGCTGCAGGCCGTGCTCGACACCGAGATCAGCCCCGAACTGGTGCCCGCGGGCCAGGACGGCAAGATGCAGTCCACCGAGGATCGCATCGGTCCCTACAACCTGCACGACTTCACGCTCTACCACGTGCTGAGGTTCGGCTTCCGGCCGTCGAAGATCGCGTTCCTTGCGGCGAAGGCCTGGGAGGATCCGGATGCCGGGTCCTGGCCCGCGGGCTACCCCGAGGGCGCACGTCCCTCGTACGACCTCGTCACCGTCGCCCGGTGGATGGAAGTGTTCCTGCAGCGCTTCTTCGGGTTCGCCCAGTTCAAGCGCAGCGCCATCCCCAACGGGCCCAAGGTCTCGCCCGCCGGGTCGCTCTCACCCCGCGGCGACTGGCGCGCACCGTCGGACGGCAACGCGCGCGCGTGGCTCGCCGATCTGCACGCGGCCGTTCCGAGCGCGTTCGCCGGCGACTGAGCTCACCAGCCCATCGAGCCGGGGACGCCCTTGAACGGTCCCGCGAGATCGCTCGTGACCCAGCCGCCGTAGAACCCCCCGGGCTGCGGCTGCACCGTCTCGCCCGCGAGGATGCACCGATCCATCGGGGCGGCGTACACGGCGACACGATCGGCGAGCACTTCGTAGCCGGGCATCGGATGCGGGTAGTCCCACGCGGCCCGCTCCGCGAGCGCACCTCCCCCGCCGTGTACGTCGAAGTAGCGAGCACCGCCCTTGAACTCGCAGAACGACGCCCCCTGACCGAGCGTGAGAGCATCGCCGAACGCGGCGATCGGCAGGTAGTACACGGGCGGATGGCTTGTTTCGAGCACGCGCACGACGTCGTCGGTGTCGACGATCCGGATGCCACCGAAATCGATCTGCGCGCGCTTCGCGATACGTTCCACGCGGGGTGGGCGGGGGTAGTCCCAGACGGACTCCTGACCGGGACGAACGGGATCGGGAACAGGGCGGGCCATGGATCAACGCTACGCCGACCACGCCGGGGAGGGGCGGAATCGGGGCGCCCTTGAACGCAGGACGGATCGCTCGGCGCGGTGGGTTCGGTAGCCTGGGAACAGGAGGGGCACGAGTGAGCGGCGAGCACGGCATCGACAGCGGTCGACGGTACCGGGTGTACCAGGTGATCGGCATCCTGATCGGCGTGCTGTTCCTCGGTCTCGGCATCGCCGCGCTCCTCTCGGGAGGCGGTCCCGTGATCGCCGCCATCGCTGGAATCGGAGGCCTCGCCGTGATCATCGTCTCGATCGTCATGATGGTCCGCTCGTGAGCGGCGCCGACGAGGGCGGCCAGGACCCCCGGCCCCGCAAGTACCCGCCGGGAACGGTCGCCATCTGGGTCGCCGTGTCCGCGGTCGGGCTCTGGCTGCTCGGCAGCGGTCTCATCGGCATCCTCTCCGGCAACTGAACCGGAGCGGGAATTCCCCGTGGTCGTGGTCGTTGTCCCGAGGACACCGATCACGACGAAAGGGCATCCATGACGCGCATCGGACGCAGCGACCTCGACATCCGTCCGCTCTCCCTCGGCGGCAACGTCTTCGGGTGGACGGCCGACCGCGACACCTCGTTCGCGGTTCTCGACGCCTTCCACACCGGCGGGGGGAACTTCATCGACACTGCGGACGGGTACAGCGCGTGGGCGCCGGGGAACTCCGGCGGTGAGAGCGAAACGATCATCGGCGAGTGGCTCGCGAGCCGCCGACCCGAGAACGTCGTCGTGGCGACCAAGGTGAGCACCCACCCCGACTTCCGCGGCCTGTCGGCCTCGAATGTCCGGGCCGCGGCAGAGGCCTCACTGCGCCGGCTGGGCGTGGACGCGATCGATCTCTACTACGCCCACTTCGATGACCCCGACACTCCGCTCGAAGAGACGGTCGGCGCTTTCGCCGACCTGGTGTCGGACGGTCTCGTCCGCTACGTCGCCGTCTCGAACTACACCGCCGACCGCATCCGCGAATGGATCTCGCTCGCGCAGGCCGCCGGCGCCGACCTCCCCGTCGCCATCCAGCCGCATTACAACCTCGTGCACCGCACACAGGTCGAGAGCGAGATCGTGCCGGTCGCCGAGGAGTTCGGTCTCTCGCTGGTCCCCTACTACGCGCTGGCCAGCGGCTTCCTCACGGGCAAGTACCGCACGACGGATGCCGCGGGCGAGTCGCCCCGCGCGAGCGGCGCCGCGAAGCTCGCCACGCCCGCGGGTCTCGCCGTGATCGATGTCCTCGACGAGATCGGCCGCGCCCACGACGCGTCGATCGCCTCGACCGCGCTGGCATGGCTCCGGTTGCAGCCGACCGTGGCCGCGCCCATCGCCAGCGCGTCGCGACCCGAGCAGGTCGCCGACCTGATCGCGAGCATGTCGCTCGAACTGTCGGCGGACGAACTCGCCCGCCTGGGAGCAGTCTCCGCCGAAGCCCAGGGCTGAGTCGCCCCGGATCGTGCTTGCCGACGCGGCTCGTGCGCCGCGTCGGCGAGAATGGTCCGGTGAAGCTTCTCGTCGCCGCCCACGCGTCCGAATTCGTCGCCTTCGAGGCCGAGATCCCCGGCTTCGACCGGTTGCTCACGGGCGTCGGCAAGATCCCCGCCGCCTACGCGCTCACGCGGGCCCTCTGCGAGGGCGAGTACGACGAGATCGTCGTCGTCGGCACCGCCGGCGCGATCGACCCCGCACTCGAGGGGGGCATCTACGACATCGCCGCCGCCGTGCAGCACGACGTGAAGGGGCTGGACGGCACGTTCGGCGAGCACGTGTGGCTGCCCTCTCGGGTGGACATCGCCTCCGAGGGCGTCGTCATCGCCACGGGCGACCACTTCGTGGACGACGCCGAAGCCGTCGCGCTCATCCGCGACCTCGACGCCCGCATGGTCGACATGGAGTCCTACGCCCTCGCCTGGGTCGCCCAGCAGTTCGGTGTGCCGATCCGCATCCTGCGCGCCGTCTCGGATCGCGCGCAAGGCGGAGCGACCGAGCTCTGGGACGACGTCGTCGAGCGGTGCAGTCACGAGCTGCGCGCGAAGCTGCGCGAGCTCTACGGCGTCTGAGACCCGTTCCGGGCCCGGCCCGCGAGGTCGGCGACGCCGACGATGAGAGCCAACCCCAGGAACACTCCGACCGCGATCATGCCGTAGGCGTACGCGTCGTGGAACACCACGAGCGGATCGCGCTCCCCCTGCTCGCGGTAGACGGTGGCGTAGAACAGCGCGAGAGCGATGGCCGTGCCGACCGCGGTGCCGATGCGCTGCCCGAGCTGACCGACCGATCCCGCCACACCGCCGCTGCTGACGGGGATGTCGGCGAGGGTGAGCGTCTGGTTGGGCGAGATGACGAGACCTCCCGCGAAGCCGCCCACCACCATGACCCCGGCCATCGCCCACGGCGTCCATTCCGGGGGCGTCACCAGCGCGACGAGGGCCAGCGCACCGGCTGCGGCGAGCACGCCCACGATGCCGGCGACCACCAGCGGTCGACCCAGACGTGTGACGAGATTCCCGCCGATCCACGAACTCCACGCGGATGCCACCGCGAAGCCGATCGTGACCATGCCCGCGAACACGGGCTCGAGTCCGAGACCGCCCTGCAAGTAGAGGGTGCCGAGGAGGAACATCGCGGGAACGGCCGAGAAGTAGGCGGTCGAGATGAGCACGCCGTTGCGGTACGACGCGAGGGAGAAGATCGAGAACGGCATGAGCGGCATCCGTCCCCGTTGGGCGTAGCGGCGTTCCCAGAAGACGAACCCGGCGGCCAAGACCGCGGACACCACCAGGAGCCACCACCGTCGGGGGTCGTCATCGGGTGAGCCCGTCGTGAACAAGAACGGCCACATGAGGGCCACGATGGTCGCGCCGAACAGCACGACGCCGATCGGGTCGAGATCGAGCGCCCGGTGCGACTTCGTGCGCGTGCTGGGCAGCAGCCACGCGGCCAACGCGATGACGATCGCGACGAGCGGGATGTTGATCCAGAAGATCAGGCGCCAGCCGTCGGTCGGACCGCCCACCGCGATCAGCAGTCCGCCGAGGGTCGGGCCCAGCGCGGTCGCGATGCCGATCGTCGCCCCGAACAACCCGAATGCGCGACCGCGTTCCTTTCCCTGGAAGAGCTGCTGTACGAGCCCGAGGACCTGGGGCATCTGGATGCCGGCGGCGACGCCCTGCAGCAGACGCGCGATGAGCAGCACGGCGGTGTTGGGGGCCAGCGCACACACGAGACTCGTCACCAGGAACAGCGACAGGCCGACGAGGAAGAGCACACGACGCGAGCGGAGGTCGCCGAGCCGGCCCGCGGGCACGAGCACCAGCCCGAAGGTCAGGATGTACCCCGACACGACGAGTTGCAGCTCGGTGGGTCCGGCGTTCAGCGCCGCTTCGATGGACGGGAGGGCGACGTTGACCTTCGTGAGATCGAGGATCGTCAGCGCCGCGACGGAGACGGCGACCCAGTAGGCGCGCCAGCGGTGGCGCGACGAGAGCGGGATGTCGCGGGTGGGGGGATGGGGGGACGAGCTGTCTTCAGGCATCGCAGCTCACGGTACCCCCGCGATCACCCGCCCCGGCCGGGGCTTGCGCGCCGAGGACGGCAGGTCCCGGCGTTCGCGGCGTCAGTCGATGTCGCGTCGCGCGAACACGGCCCGCAGGATGAAGAACACGACGACCGCGACCACCGCGACGACCACCAGCCGGAAGACGAACGCGATGACCGAGAACAGGATGTTCACGAGGACCCACGCGATCACGATGGCCGCGATGACCCCCAGAACGGTCCACAGGGTGCTCTTGCGCATGCCTCCAGCCTAGGTGAGGGAGCTCACCGCCGAGTCCTGCCGGATCACGCTCGGGCCGCGCGGGGTGGCGGTCACGCGCACCTGTGCGGGCAGCTGGTCCTTCATGGAGGCGACGTGGCTGATCACTCCCACCGTGCGGCCGCCCTGCCGCAGCTCGTCGAGAGTGCGCATCGCCAGATCGAGGGTCTCGTCGTCGAGCGAACCGAACCCCTCATCGATGAAGAGCGTGTCGAGATGGATGCCGCCCGCCCGAGCCGTGACCACCTCGGCGAGTCCGAGCGCCAGCGCGAGCGAGGCGAGGAACGTCTCACCACCGGAGAGGGATTGCGGGGGCCGGCACTGACCGGTGAAGGCGTCCATGATCTCGAGACCCAGCCCGCTCGCCGCTCCGCGCGCGGCCAGCGCGTCGGTGTGCTGCAGTCGATACCGCCCCGCGGACATGTGATCGAGGCGCAGGTTGGCGGCATCCACGATCTCTTCGAGCTCGGCCGCGAGGACGAAGGTCTCGAGGGTCATACGGCGGGTATTGGGGGCGCGGCCGGCCACGGTGTCGGCCAGACGCACCACGACGGCATGCTCGTCGGACAATCGCGCGACGGCGGCGCTCCCGGCGTCGGCCCGCTGTGCCAGATCGCGCACGCGCTGCGCGGCGGCGGACGCGGAGGCATGAGCGGCGGCCGCCGCTTCGACCTCCGCCCGCGCGACGGTCACCGCCTCGAGGACGGGGGCGAGGTCGATCGGATCGTCGGGCGCGCCGACGAGCTGCAGCTCGAGGTCGAGCAGGCGGCGACGCGTCGCGGCCAGCGCCGTGTCGTGCTCGGCCAGGACGGCCTCGTTCCGGCGGCGCTCGGCGAGGTCGCGCACGGCGGCGCGCACGGCCGCCTCGTCGGGGAAGTCGCTCGCGGCGAGCAGCGCGCCGAAGGCCGTGCGCGCGTCGACGGCGGCGCGCCGACACGCGTCGCGCTCAGCCCCTGCAGCGGCCACGGCCCGCACGGCATCGCGGCGGGTGCGCAGGTCGTCCCGACGCTCGCGCACCGTTGCAAACGTTCCGCGCGCCTCGGCGACCGTGGCGCGCAGACCGTCCGCCCGCTGAAGCTGGAGCGCGAGATCCTGCCGCGCGTCGGCGAGTTCGCGCGCGAGCTCCTCGCTCTCGGCGGCGTCCGCGCGCTCGCGATCGCTCAGCTCGGTGCGCTCGGCAGCGAGGCGGTCGTACTCGGCCACATCGGCCTCGGCGCGCGCGAGCACGTCTTCGACGCGGGTGAGGCGCTCGTCGAGCTCCGTCACCGTCTCACCGCCGGCGCGCGCGGCCGCGAGCGCGTGCGCATCGCGGGCGATGCGCGACGCGTCGGAGGCGAGGCGGTCATTCTCGGCCGCGACGGCCTTGCGATCCTCGGCCGCCGACATCTCGGCGTCGGTGACGGGGTCGTCACTGCCGACCGCGGGCGCGGGGTGCTCGCGTGACCCGCACACGGCGCACGGTTCGCCGTCGACGAGGCGGTGGGCGAGCTCACCGGCGGCGCCCGCGAGTCTGCGGCGCAGGAGAGTGCTCCAGGCCTCGACCGCGCGCTGCAGTTCGTCGGAGCGCACGAGCGCGGCGAGGTCGGCCTTCTCCCGTTCCTCGTGAAGCCTTTCCGCCTCACGAGCCGCCGCCCTTCGCCGCGAGATCTCGTCGCGCTCGGCGATGGCGACGTCACGGCGCGGCTGGGCGTCGGCGAGCAGGGTCAGACGCGCTTCGAGCGCCTCTCGTAACGCCGGCGCCTCGGCGCGGCGCGCTGCGACGTCGGCGCTCCGACTCTCGGCGCTCTCGACGTCGACGCGCCGGGCCGCGACCCCGGCCTCGACCCGGCGGAGGTCTTCTTCGGCCGCGAGGGCTTCGTCGACGCGTGCGAGCAGGGCCGTGAGGTCGTCATCGCGCTGCGCCAGCACCCCGGCGTCGCCGAGCCCGGACTCGCCGGACCGCTCCGCCGCATCGAGCGCGGCCGCGAAGGCGTCCTCCGCCGACTGGAGGGACCGCTGCGCACGATCGACCGCCTCGAGCGGAGCCCGCAACGCCTCCGCCGCGGCGGCGGCGTCGTGCTCGGCGCGCAGGGCGTCGATTCGCTCGGCGTCGGCCTCGAGGGCGGCGAGACGTTCACGCGCACTCTGCCGCTCCATCTGCCGGTCCCGCATCGCGGTCGCGTCGCGCTCCGCTGCCAGAGCGGCGTCGAGGGCGGCCTTGGCCACCACGCGTTCGTGCGCGACGGCGTCCACGCGGTACTCCATGCGCTCGACGGCCCGCACCACGCGAGCGAGGCGCTCGTCGATGGTCAGGGCGGCCGCCGGGCCGCTGACCCCTTCGATCGCGTCGTCCTTTCCCGGAGCGACGTCGGGTGTTCCCGCGCCCCGAGCGATTTCGTCGGCGACGATCATCCGCTCGGCCTCGTCGAGCAGCGTGGTCACCTCGGTGCCGCCGGACGCGAGTCGCTCGGCCGCGCGTTTGCGTCGCTCGTCGAGGGCCGCCGCGTACTGCTCGTACGAGCGCGTACCGAACAGGGTGCGCAGGAGCGCTTGACGCTCGTCGTTCTTGGCGAGCAGGAACCGGGCGAACCGGTTCTGGGCCAGGAGGATCACCTGAAGGAACTGCTGCTGCGTGAGTCCGAGGATCTCATCCAGCCGGGCGGCGACATCGACCGGTCGTGCGGCCACGCCCGTCCAGCCTTCGGGCTCGAGCACCTCGAGGCTCGCGCGATGCGGTTCCTTCGTGGTGCCGGTGCCCGTGCGCTTGGGGCGTTCGTACTCGGGCGACCGCGTCACCCGCCAGCGCCTCCCCTCGGCGCTGAACTCGACGGTCACGCTGGTGGGGTCATCGAGGCCGCAATGATCGCTGCGCAGTCGCCGCTCGGCTCCGTCATACCGGGGAACGCCGCCGTACAACCCGTAGCAGACGCCGTCGAGCACGCTCGATTTCCCGGCGCCCGTGCGCCCGGCGATCAGGAAGATGCCGTCATCGGCGAAGGCGTCGAAGTCGACGACCTGACGCTCCAGGAAAGGACCGAAGCCCTCGAGCTCGAGGCGGTGCAGCTTCACGACTGCGCCTGGGTCATCGCGCGCGCGTCGAGCACGTCGCGGAGGATCTCCCGCTCCGCCTCGGACGCCCCTTCGCCCTCGCGCACGTGCACCAGGAAGGCGTCGACGATCTCGGTCTCGTCGCGAGCCGCGCGCACCCGGCGGGCGTACCCGCGTCCGTCGTCTTGTCTCGCCTCGGCCGGCAGGTGAGCCACGGTCGCGCACCACGGAAAGCGAGCCTGCAGCCGACGCATCGGGTCGATCTGGGGAGTGGGGTCGGTGTACTCGGCGCGCACCCAGTCATCGACGTGGGCATCCAGGGCCGCGTCGGAGAGCAAGTCGTCGAACGGTGCCCGCAAAGTCACGAGCGGTCGCGGTACCGGCAGGGCGAGCCACTCGACGGACGAGAGGCCCGCGGCATCCAGCTCGACGAGCCACGACCCGCGCGGCTTGCCCGCCTCGCCGAAGCTGTAGTGCAGAGGAGCGCCGGCGTAGCGCACGCGATCCGACAGGCTCTGTCGCCCGTGGATGTGGCCGAGGGCGACGTAGTCGGGACCGTCGAAGACGGGAAGCGGCACGTTGTCGAGACCGCCCTGCCGGATCTCGCGCTCCACCCCGGGGGTGGCCTCGACCCCCGCGGCGAAGCAGTGCGCGATCGCGATGGAGCGACCGCCGCGCGCGGACAGGTCACGGCGGACGAGATCCATGGCGTGCGCCATCGTCTGCGCCTGGCTGCGCAGTTCTGCACCCGGCCACAGATGCCGCACGATCGCCGGCTCGAGGTACGGGATGCCGTAGAAGTGAACGGGGCCGTGCGCGTCCTCGATCGTGACGGGGGTGCCGACGGACAGCGGGTCGGTGACGACGGTGATGTCGTCGCGCAGCAGCGCCGACTGGAACCCGAGACGCGCGGCGGAATCGTGGTTGCCGGAGGTGACGACCACGCGCGCCCCCGCCTCTGCGAGTGCGGCGAGCGTGCGGGTCAAGAGGGGATAGCACGCCGCGGACGGCGCCGCGGAGTCGAACACGTCACCGGCGACGACGACGACGTCGACGCCGTGTTCTTCCACCTGACCGACCAGGACCCCGAGCACCTCGGAGAGCGCCTCGAGCGTCGAGTGGCCGTGGAACGAGCGCCCGATGTGCCAGTCGGACGTGTGCAGGATCCGCATGCTGACACGGTACGTCGGGCCTCCGACATCGGCGGTCAGCTGCCGCGCGGGTCGCCCGTACGGCACCCGCGCCGCGGTTCAGGCCCCCGACACCTCGGCCGCCAGAGCCCGGATGCGGTCATCGCCCAGCTCGAGCCCGATGTCAGCGAAACGCTGTCGCAGAACGTCGGCGATACGTTCCGGCGACTTGTCGCCCACGTCGGCCCGGGTCTGCACCACGACGCCCGCGATCCGCGCCTCGTCGTCGGTGGGGTGCGTGTCCATCGCGGGAGCGGACTGCTCATCGGGCCGCGACGCCTTCCCGTCCTCGTGGACGGCTCCCCCGACGGAGTCGGCCGGCGAAGCGCCGGTCTCGGCGGCGTCGGACGGCTCGGGGCTTCGGGTGTGCTCGGTCATGTCATTCCTCCGTGCTCATGTCGGGGTCGATGCCCTGGCTGGCGGCATCCCCCTCGATCGGGTCCGACGGCTCGGCGTCGTTCAGGCGCGGCGAGCCCTTCGCGTTCTCGTTCTGCTCGGCCGTCTCGTCGTCCGCGACGGCGCCGCTCTCCCAGCCTCCCGGCGGGTTCGCATCGATGACGCCCTCGGGCAGGTCGCGTTCGTCGGTCATGACAACCCCTTTCGACCCGACCCAGCATCGTCGCCCCGTGCTGTGAGGCGGCAGGGGTTGACGGGTCTGCGGGCCGCGGGTACCGGATCGCTCAGCGGCGGGCGTGCAGCAGGCTTCCCCGCTCGGGGTGCGCCTCGAACCATTCGCCCACGTACCAGCACACCGGCAGGATCTCGCGGTCGCCGGCCTTCTCGATGGCATCCACGGCGCGTTCGACGAGCACCGCGGCATACCCGCGACCGCGGAACGTGGGAATGGTGAACGCGCGAGTGAGAGCCACCGTGCGGCCGTCGTCGCGGTAATCGAGCACCGAGACCAGGTCGTCGCCGTCGTGCAGCGTGTAGCGCGAGGCGGCCCGGTCATCGGCGAAACGCAGGTCGGTCATGGGATGACACGGTACGCCGTTCCGCCGACACCGGCGCCTCACGAGCAATGTGCTCGATGAATGCCCACCATCGGCCACGACATCGAGCAGGATGCCCGGTTCTCCGGGCGTCATGATTTGACGCGAGCGGACACGGTAGGTCATAATCGGCCGCATGACTGTCAACGCGCTCTCTCTGTCCGCCCGGGAGGCGAACGGGACTGCCGGCATGATGATGCCCGGCCGCGTTGTCATGTGTTGTCGAATGTGCCGCTAACAGCGACCCTCGTCCGACGATCTCGAGCTTCTGAACGCCGACGTCGTCCCCCGGTCGTCCGCGGTCCGCGTCGATCACGCGCACCCCGACACCGCGCTCCGGCCCCTCGGCCACACACCTCCCGTCGAACCCCGCTCCCTCGACGCCCGGGTTCACCAGTGAAGGACACCTTCCTCATGTCGACCTCCGCCGTTCTCGATCGTCCCACCCCCGTCTCCGCCGTTCGCCCGCAGCCCGCACGCCGGATCACCGCACCGCCGGCTCCCTCGGCACCGGCTCCCACGACGCCCGCCGCCGCAGCCCGCCCCGCTGTCCCCGCCGGCACTTCGCCGCGCGGATTCGCGCTCTATGTCGGCATCGACGAAGCCAAGGCCGCCGCCGCCGGCGTGAGCCTGGGCACCCTCGTCGAGGCTCTGCGTCGCACCCTCGGCGAACTGGCCCCCGCCGCCGAGACGTACGCCACGGTCGCTCTCGCCCCCGCCGGCGCCGGAGGCCGCGACGTCGACGTCGTCCGACTGGCCCTGCACGAACCGTCCGCCGTCGCCCGCACCAAGGACGAGCCCGCCGAAGAGGACCGCGCCCCGCGCGGCGTCGTCGTCGACATCTCACGCAAGCGGGTCCTCATCGACGGCGAGTCCGCCGCCTTCACCTTCAAGGAGTTCGAGTTGCTGCAGTACCTCGTTCTCCGCGAGGGCCGCACCATCGAGCGGACCGAGCTGGTCTCGTCGCTGTGGGAGGGTGCCACCGACGACGAAGCGCCCGGCGAGCGCACGATCGATGTCCACGTGCGTCGGCTGCGCGCCAAGCTCGGCGTCTACGAGGACATCGTGCGCACCGTACGCGGCGTCGGATACCGGTTCGATCGCCACGCGGACGTCTCGATCCGCTACGGCCACGGCACGCCCTCGCCCGACCGCTTCTGAGCCCTGCTCCCGCCGCTCCCACCGCGATGTCGGCGGGGCGACGTAGGGTGTCGGCATGAGATCGACCCGGGCGCGCGCGGCACTGCCCTCGCGCGAGGTTCGGCCACCGGTCTCCGACCCCCTTCAGACCGAGTACCGACCGCCGCAGCCGGTCGACATCGATCGCACGATCACGGCGCAGCGGCACGGGCGCAACGACCCGACTTTCGCGGCGACCGGCCCGCTGCGCACCGGCGGCATCGTGTGGCGCGCGAGCCGCACGCCGATGGGCGTGGCGACCATGGCCCTGCGGTGCACCGCGGGCGGCACGGTTCGCGCGGCCGCGTGGGGCCCGGGCGCGGAGTGGGCCCTCGCCCAGCTCCCCGCCCTCTGCGGCGCGCACGACGACCCCGACGGCTTCGATGCGTCGCGGCATCCGTCCGTCGCCGAATGGCACCGACGGCACCCCGACCTGCGCATCGGGCGCACCGACCTCGTGTTCGACGCTCTGGTCAGCGCGATCATGGAGCAGAAGGTGACCAGCTTGCAGGCCTTCTCCGCCTGGCGGAGCATCGTCACCTGGTACGGCGAACGCGCGCCGGGTCCGACCCCGCTGCCGATGTTCGCCCCGCCCGACATCGAGGGGTGGCGACACGTGCCGTCCTGGGCGTGGCATCGCGCGGGGCTCGAGCCCCCGCAGTCGCGCACGATCGTGGAGACCGCACGCCGCGGGTCGGCTATCGAACGTGCGGCGACGGCAGCCCCCGACGGCGAGGCGCGCGATCGCGTCTTCATCAGCCTCCGCGGCGTCGGCGTGTGGACGAGCGCCGAGACCCGCATCCGCGCCTTCGGCGACCCGGATGCCGTGAGCATCGGCGACTACCATCTGGCGCACCAGGTGGGCTTCGCCCTCACCGGGCATCGCACCGACGACGACGGCATGCTCGAGCTCCTCGAACCGTTCGCGGGGCACCGCCAGCGCGTCATCCGCCTCATCTACGCGGGCGCGTCGTTGGAGCCGCGTCGCGGCCCGCGGCTTCACCCGCAAGACCACCGCGATCATTAGCGCGGCGACGTCGACGCGGGCCATCGACATCGCCCGGGAGGGGGTACACACTGTCGGCATGACGACAGCACTCACCACCTACCTCAACTTCCGACGCGAGAGCCGCGCAGCGATGGAGTTCTACCACGGCGTGTTCGGAGGCGACCTGCAGATCGCCACGTTCGACGACTACGGCATGCCCGTCGGCGACGGCGACGGCGATCTGGTCATGCACGCCCAGCTCACGACCCCGCAGGGGTTCGTTCTGATGGCATCCGACGTTCCGGAGGGGATGCCGTTCACCCCCGCGGCCGGCATCTCCATCGCGCTGCACGGGGACGAGGAAGCGGCGCTCGAGGGATGGTTCCACGCCCTCGCCGAGGGCGGTCGCATCGGTCTGCCCCTCGAGACGCCGCCGTGGGGCGGCCGCTACGGAACGGTCACCGACCGCTTCGGCATCGACTGGCAGGTCGTCATCGACACCGGAGCGGAAGCGCCCGCACCCTAGGCTGGGCGCATGACGCAATCGGGCACGGGATGGCCGCGGGGACGCACGTACTGGATTCTGGGCACCCTCGTGCTGCTGGCCGGCGGCGTGCTCTTCGGTCTGATCCTCCAGAACGTCTGGCTCGGCGTGCTCCTGGCCGCGGTAGTGTCGCTCGGCTGGCTTCTCGCCTTCGAATCCAGCCGCGGACGCAATGTCGGGGTCAATGACCCCGACAACGGCGTCGAGCTCTGACGCACCACCGCTGCGGCGCTCTCCGTCGCGGGTCGCTCAGCGGTAGTAGACGGCCAACGGGTACGCGCCGTCATGACGGACCTCCACCGGCGTGCCGAACACCTCCTCGAGGGTTGCGGGCGTCATGAGTTCGGCGGGAGTCCCGGCGTGCACGACGCGACCGTCGGCGAGGGCGACGATCCGGTCCGCGTAGGCTGCGGCGAAGTTGATGTCGTGCACGACGATGACGATCGTCTTGCCGAGGTCATCGGCGGCTCGACGCAGCTGCCCCATCATGGCGACGGCGTGGCGCATGTCGAGGTTGTTCAGGGGCTCGTCCAGCAGGATGTAGTCGGTGTCCTGCGCCAACACCATCGCCACGTAGGCGCGCTGCCGCTGTCCGCCCGACAGCTGGTCGAGATAGCGCTCCGAGAGCTCCTCGAGATCCAGGAACGCGATCGCCTGGTCGATGACGGCCCGGTCCGCGGGGGTCAGCCGGCCCTGCGAGTGCGGGAAGCGCCCGAAGCCGACGAGATCGCGCACGGTCAACCGCGTCACGAAGTGGTTCTCCTGCCGGAGGATCGACACCACGCGCGCCAGGGTGCGCCCGGGCGTGGTGGCGACGTCGAGGCCCGCCACCGACGCTCGACCCGACGTGGGCGTCGTCAGCCTTCCCACGATGGTGAGCAGTGTGGACTTGCCCGCACCGTTCGGCCCGACGAGCGCCGTGACACCCCCCGCGGGGATGTCGAGAGTCACCGGCCCGAGCACCGTTCGGTCTCCGTAGGTCATCGTGATGTCGGTGAGGCGGATCACATCGCTCCCTTCCGGAGCAGGAAAATCAGGAAGAACACGCCGCCGACGAACTCGATGATGATCGAGAGCATCCCGGCGGCGTAGAACACGTGCCGCAGCACGAAGTACCCCACGAGGAGGGTCGCCATCGCGAGGAGCATCGCGAACGGCAGGACGATCCGGTGTTCGGAGGACCCCGCCAGCTGATAGGCGAGCGTGGCGACGAGGAAGCCGAAGAACGTCATCGGCCCCACCATCGTGGTCGACACCGAGATGAGCACCGCCACCAGCACCAGGATCAGCGTCACCTCGCGGCGGTACGACAGCCCGAGGTTGACGGATGCCTCGCGTCCCAGGGCGAGCACGTCGAGCCGGTACCGTGCGCGCCACACGACCACGAGGACCGCGGCGACGACGAGCGCTCCCCACGGCAAGTAGTCGGCATCCGAGTTCGACAGATTTCCGAACAATCGCGCGGACAGGATGTCGAAGTCGCTCGGGGTGAGCAGCCGCTGCATGACGGTGGAGAGGGAGCCGAACCCCACACCGAGCACGACCCCCACCAGGAGCATGACGTGGAGATTGCCGCGGGGACCGGCGAAGAGCCAGCCGTAGAGCAGGGTGGCGGAGCCCACCATCAGCGCGCTCTGCAGCGCCACCTTCAGCAGGCCATCGGTCGCCGAGAGGGCCGCGGCCCCGAAGAAGAACACCAGCGCGGTCTGCATCACGACGTACAGGGCGTCGAAGCCCATGATCGACGGGGTCAGGATGCGATTGGCCGTGGCGGTGTGGAAGAGCACGGTGGCCGTGGCCTGACAGCACGCGACGAGGGCGATCGTCGCCACACTCACCACGCGGAGGTTCATCGCGATCCAGAATCCCCGCGAGCCGGGGGCGCCCGGAATGTCCCACGTAAGAACGCCGACGGCCGCGACCGCGACGATCGCGGCGAGGATCGCGAAGCGCCACGCGATGCGCGGGGACCGCACCGCGGGGGTGGGACGGAGCAGGATGTCAGACACGGGCACGCATCCTCAGCAGCAGGGACAGGAACACGACCGAGCCCACGACGCCCAGGATCATCGAGACCGGGACCTCGAACGGCATCCGGATGACACGCCCCACGATGTCGCACACCACGACGATCGCGACCCCGCCGAGGCACACCCACGGCAGGTTCGTCCGCGCGTTGTCGCCGCGCCACATCGACACGAGGTTGGGCACCACCAACCCCAGGAACGGGAGGAAGCCGACGACCACGGTCGTCATGCCCGTCGCCACGGCCACGAGCGCGGTCCCCACCAGCAGGACGCGCCCGTGGTCGAGCCCCACCGATGTCGCGACGTCGCGCCCCAGACCCGCGACCGTGATGCGATCGGCGTACAGGAAGACCAGGACCACGACGATGGCGACGACCCAGAGGATCTCGTAGCGGCCACGGACGATCGAGGTGAAGCTCCCCATGAACCAGGTTCCGAGCATCTGCAGCGCGTTGGTCGTGACGGCCAGGTACGTGGTGAACGAGGACACGACGGCCCCGAGCATGATGCCGACGAGCGGGACCACGAGCGAGGAGCGCAGCGAGATGCGGCGAAGGATCGCCAGGAACACCAGGGTGCCGGCGAACGCGGCGAGCGAGGCGACGACCATGCGCACCCCTACGGGGGCCGCGGGGGCGATGACGACCGTGACGAGGAGCCCGAGCGCCGCCCACTCGGTCGTGCCGGTGGTGGAGGGCTCGACGAACCGATTCTGGGTGAGGAGTTGCATGATCAGCCCTGACACCGCCATGGCGCAGCCGGCCAGCACGAGTGCAGCCGTTCGCGGCACGCGGGAGATCCAGAACATCTCGGCGCCGAAGTCGTCGCCGCCCAGGTCGTACGCCCCGACGAAAAGCGAGAGGGCGACGAGAGCGGCGACGACGACAACGGCGATCGACAGGGGAAGGCGCGTCACGTCAGGACGTGAACGCCTCTGCGGCGGAGCGGTACAGCTTCGTGTACGCCTGGATCCCCTCGTCGAGGTAGAAGCTGCCGTCGAGGTACACGATCTGCCCCTTCTGCACGGCGGGCACGTTCTTGAGAGCCTCGGCGTTCTCGACGAGCTCCTTCGCGGGGACGTAGCCGTCCTCGCCGAACATCGCGTCGCGATCGAGCACGAACAGCCACTCCGGCTGCGCTGCGGCGATCGCTTCGACCGAGATGTCGTCACCGTGCGAGGCGTCCTCCGCCGCGCGGTCGAGCGCGGGGGTGAGCCCGAGCGTCGGGAAGAGCGTGCCGACACCGCGACCGTCACCGGGAGCTGCGTAGGCGATCTTGCCGCCCGAGGCGATGAGTCCCATCGCGGTCTCGGACGGGTCGTACGCCGCGCGGGCGTCGGCGATGGCGGCATCCAGATCCGCGGTGAGTTGGGCGGCTTCCGCCTCCCGCCCGAACACCGTGCCGAGGATCTCGGTCTGGCGCTTCAGCTCCGACGTGTGGTCCTCGCCGTCGCGGGGGCTGGTCTCGATCGTCGCCGGCTGGATCTGCTTCAGGTCGTCGTAGATCTCGCGGAAGCGGTAGCCGCCGACGATCAGATCGGGTTCGGCGGCGACGACCGATTCGAGGTCGGGTTCGCGGTGCAGGCCCACGTCGAGGACCTCGTCTCCGCCCGACAGCGACGGCCACAGGTCGTACATGAGCGGCTTCGGCGCGGCGACGAGCGTCACGCCCCAGTCGCTGAGCGTCTGGAAGGTCGTGTTGTCCAACGCGACCACCCGTTCGGGGTTCACCGGCACCTCGATGGCGCCGTGGTTGTCCTCGATCGTGACCGTGGCGGGGGCGGCGGATTCCTCGACCGGGGCAGCGGCTCCCGAGGCGCACCCGGTGAGGGCGAGGGCAGCCGTCAGCGACAGGACGACGACGGGACGGGACAGGCGTGAACTCATGCGATCTTCTCCAGAGCGGTCTTCGAGGGGCGGGCGACCGGAACGACCCCGCCCGGCGAGTTAGGTTAGCCTTAGCTACATGACGAAGTCCATTCGGGACCGCGAAGCCCGTCTCGAGCCCCGCCGAAACCCCCTCCTCTTCCGGTCGGCGACGCTGACCCGGCGCACCGCGGTCACCCCCTCATACGTGCGCCTGCGCTTGACCGGGCCCGAGCTCCGCGGCTTCGACTCCCCCGGCGCCGACGACCACGTGCGCGTGTTCTTCCCCGAGTCCGCGGCATCCACGCCCGAAGAGGTACGCGCGGCGCCGAGCCGGGAGTACACGCCGGTCGCATGGGATGCCGAGGAGGGCTGGCTCGATCTCGACTTCGCGTTGCACGGCGAGGGAATCGGCAGCCGCTGGGCCGAGACCGCGCCGATCGGCGCACCCGCGGCGATCGGCGGACCGCGGGGCTCGCTCGTGCTGACCGGTCGACCCGACGCGTGGCTGCTGGCCGGAGACGAGACCGCGGTGCCCGCGATTCGCCGTTTCGCCGCGTCGATGGATGCCGAGGCGGTCGGCCGGATCGCGATCGAAGTGCGGGATGCCGCGCACGACCTCCCGATCGCCGCCCCGCCCGGTGTCGACGTGACCCAGGTGCACCGCGGGGCACGACCCGCGGGCGAAGAGCTCACGGACTGGCTCGACGCCCTCGACGCCCCGGAGCGCCCCGACGGCTGCGTCTTCGGTTTCGTCGCGGCAGAGCAATCGGTCGTCCGAGCCGGTCGAGCGCTGCTGCTCGACCGCTGGGCGAGCGATCCCGCCACCACGATCGTGAAGGGTTACTGGAAGCGGGGAACCGCCGAGTACCACGCGCCGCACTGACGCAGCCGGGTCACGACCGCTCGACGCCCGCTGCGAAAGCGAGGACACGCGCCGCCACAAACGGGGTGACGAAACCCCCCGCGCCGGCCGCCGGCTCCGCCTCGGCGGCCGCGACCGCCTGGGTGAGCAGGCCACGCGCGAACGGTACCTCCGCTCCGGTCGCGGTCAGCGCGTCGATCGCCGCGACGGTGTACTCCTCCGCCACGGCGACGCGCTGGGCGGCGGCGGCATCGGCATCCGCCTCGGAGGGCGGGCGCACCGCCTGCGTCGCCGCCAGCACGGGCGAGGCGCTCGTGTAGCCGGCCAGTGCGATCCCGAGGGCCCCCCACCCGCGGTCCTGCGGGGCACGTGCGGTCAACTCGCCGCGCGCGCGATCCAGCGCGAGTGCGCGCAGCGCCGCCGGATCGGCGCCGGCCAGCCGGATCTCGGCCGCGTCGAGCGAGACGCCGTCGGCATCGGCCCGCGCCGCGACGACGCGGGTTCGATACGCCTCGCTCGCCGCGACTCCCGCGCGCCGCAGCAGGGAGGCCACCGCGTCCAGGTCCGCGTCGCCGGACAACCCGCCGCCGCCGCCCTCGGGCAGCGCGGCCAGGGCGCTGGCCGTGCGTGCGGATGACGTCGCCAAGAACGCCGCGGTCGTCGCGACGGTGCGGGCCGTGTCGTCGGCGGCGGGGTCGGACAGCAGGTCTTCCGCGTACCGGGCCAGCGCGAAGGCCTCGGCGGCGGCGGTCGCCGCGCGCAGCACGCGGTCGGCGTCGTCGAGGGTCGCGGGCGACCGCGCCTGAAGGTCGTCGATGAGCGCCGAGGCACCGTCGCTCGCCCGGCCGGCCGCGACGGTCGCCTCGGCGGCCGAAGCCTCGGGCGCCGCGGCGAGAGCGGCCCGGTCGGCAGCCGTGACCGCCGCAGCGAGCGCGGCGTCCGTCTCTCCCGCGGCCCGGAGAGATTCGGCGCGGGCGAGCGCCGCGCGGCCGGAGTCGACCAGGACCGGATCGGATGCCAGGGCGAGAAGGTCGTCGGCATCAGCCAGCATCTCGTCCACCGCCCCCTCGAGCACCGCGTCCGGCGCGGAGGCGTCGTCGGCTTCCGGCAGGGGTGTCGGCGAGGCCGGGGGCGTCGGGAAAGCCGCCTCGGGGGCATCCTCACCGGTCATCACGGCGTACGCGGTGGCGATGTCGGCGACCTCGGTCACGGTCATCCCGCCCGTCGCGGCGAGCTGGTCGAGGTCGACGGTCTCGCCCTGCGCGGCGCGCACGGTGCGCTGGCCGGCGGGGACGAGGATCGTGTCGATGCCCCCGGCCTCGATGGCGGCCTGCACCTGCTCGGCCAGTCCCGGTACCGGGCGGATGGCGCCGAACGGGGTCACCGCTCCCGACAGCGCGACACCGGGGAGGATCTCGGTGCCGTAGTACAGCGCGAGGACGCCGACGGCCGTCACCGCGCCGGCCGCGGGGGTGGCGATGCGCGTGTCGAACGCGAACGTGTACGCGGTGTCGGGCCGCGCTCCGGTGAGCAGGGTCGCCGCCGTGACGGCGGTCCAGGTCGCGGACTGCGTGACAGGGTCGACGCCGCTGAGGTCGTTCTCGGTGATGTCGATGCGCAGCCCCTCGGCCGAGGCGGCGGCGATGCGCTGCGTGGCGAGCACGCCCTTCTTCCCGCTCGCGTACAGGACGGGGACGGTCACCTCGGTGCCGTCGAAGCGTCCGTCCTCGCCCGTTCCGAAGCCGAGCGAGAACTGCAGGCCGCACCCGGAGAGCACCAGGGCGCACACGAGCGCGACGACCGCGGCCGCCGTCCGCCTCACGACGACGACTCCTTCGCGATCGGCTCGCCCGGTCCCGTGCGGCGCATCGGCACGTGCGGAATGCCGTCCTCGGCGAAGGGCGCACCCCAGACGACGAAACCGAACCGGCCGTACCAGTCGGCGAGGTGCGCCTGGGCGTCGAGCAGGATCGGGATGCCGGGGGCTTCGGCATCCAGGACCCCGATCGCCGCGCGCAGGAGATCGGCGGCAAGGCCGCGGCCGCGGGCGTGCGCGGCGGTGGCGACCCGGCCGATGCGGGTGTTCTGCGGTTCCCTCAAGACGCGCAGCGTCGCGAGCACGTCGCCCGAGGACTCCTCGGCCCACATCAGCTCGGCACCGGCCTCGATGTCGCGCCCGTCGATCTCGGGGTAGGCGGCGTCCTGTTCGACCACGAAGACGCTCACGCGCAGCCACAGGATGCGGTAGAGGGTGCCCGGAGGAATCTGCGCGACGGGCGCGCGGTGCAGCGTGACGGACATTCCTCGACGCTATCGCGGGCGGCCCACTCTAGGGTGTGCACATGTCCTTCCAGGCGTATCTCGACGCGGCCGAGAAGAAGACCGGTCTCACTCCGCGCCAGCTCGTGGAGCGGGCGCACGAACTCGGCTTCGGCCCCGACACGAAGGCCACTCCGATTCTGGAGTGGCTGAAGCAGGACTACGACCTCGGTCGCGGTCACGGCATGGCCCTCGTGCACGTCATCACGAAGGGGCCGAAGATCAGCGATGCGCACGTGGGGCGCGGGGGCGCGCACGGCGACGCGACCGACACCCTGTGGCTGGACGGTGCCGCGTCGAATCCGCAGCGCTGAATCGGCGGGTCAGTCACGCCCGAAGCGGCGAGAGGCCGCGATCTGCTCGGCGACGCGTCGCAGGGCCAGGATGAGCGGCTCGACGAGGGTCGTGCCGAGGACGACGTAGCGGACGGCGGCTTCGGCGGAGTCGGTCGGCGTGGCCGAGAGTTCCGCGTCGGCGATCGCGCCGAGGTGCTCGACGTACGCCGCGAGCACCGGCTCGGGCACGGCGAAGCCGGCACGGTCGAGAGCGGCGAGCGCGCGTGCGATCGCGGTGACCTGTCCGGGGTAGCAGTCGTCGGCGCCGCCTCCCAGGCGCTCGAGCAGCGCGAGGGCGGGGGCGAGATCGAGATCGGCCGTGTCGTCGTCGACCGGGTTCACGGCGGCGCTGGCGGCTCCGAGGAGGGCCGACGGGTGATCGGGCGGGTTCTCGAGGACGGCCACGACGTTGCGCACTCCGGCGATCCCGACGCCGGAATCGACGAGCGCACGGATGACGCCGAGACGACGCAGGTGCGCGTCGCCGTAGGTCGCCTGCGTCGGCGATGTGCGCTCTCCCTCAGGGAGGACGCGTTCGCGCAGGTAGTACTTGATCGTCGCGACCGGCACACCGCTGCGGGCGGACAGTTCCGAGATCCGCATGGATTCCCCCTTGACTGGATAGCACCACTATCCAACACTAGATAGCACCACTATCGAGTGAGGACGGACCCATGGCATCCATCAATTCGGGGCGGATGACGCACCAGCATGACGGCGAACTCGTCGTCTTCCACATCGGCATGACCATCAACCGGTGGTGGCGGCCCGACGCCTGGCTCCCCGTGTTCGGGGAGATGGGCCCGATGCTGCGAGAACTGAGCAGCGATCCGGACTCGGGTCTGCTCGGGTTCACGACGCTCTTCGGTCCACGCGGACCGTACATCGTGCAGTACTGGTCGTCGTTGGAGAAGCTGTACGCCTACGCCTCCTCTCCCGCGCAGGCGCACCGCCCCGCGTGGACGCGCTTCAACAAGCGGGCACGCAAGGCCGCCGGCGCCGTGGGCATCTGGCACGAGACGTACCTCGTCGACCGCGCCGAGTCGATCTTTGTGGCCACCCCGACCATGGGGCTGCCGAAGGCGACCACGATGGTTCCGGTCGGCTCCCGCCACGACCGGGCCTCCGCCCGCGTCGCGGACGGGCGCACCGTAAGCTCGAGCGGCGGGTGACGCCCGCCTCTCGCGAAGGAAGGTGGCGCAGGCCCATGCCGGGAATCCTCACGACCCCCGCCGAACTGGACGCCGCCCTGCGCGCCGGCCGCTTCCCCAACGGCGGCCCCGTGCGCGTCCTCGACGTGCGCTGGCGTCTCGACCGCCCCGACGGACGACCCGAGTACCGGGCAGGACACATTCCCGGCGCACAGTATGTCGACCTCGATCACGACCTCGCCGCCCCGGGCGCGCCGACCGACGGCCGGCATCCTCTCCCGCCCGTCGAAGCACTCCAGCAGACGGCCCGCCGCTGGGGCATCGACGACGGCGACACCGTCGTCGTCTACGACGATCTGAACAACCTCTCCAGCGCCCGCGCATGGTGGCTGCTGCGATACGCCGGCGTCGCCGACGTGCGCCTGCTCGACGGGTCGTTGCGCGCGTGGACCGACGCCGGCCTCGCGATGGAGACGGGGGATGCCGCGACCCCGACGCCGGGGTCGGTGACCCTGGCCTACGGCGCGCTGCCCGTGCTGGCGCTCGACGAGGTGGCCGCGTTCGCCGACGACGGTCTGCTGCTCGACGCGCGCGCCGGGGAACGGTACCGCGGCGAGGTGGAGCCGATCGACCCGCGCGCGGGGCACGTGCCGGGGGCGGTGAGCGCGCCCACCACCGAGAACGTCGGGGCGGACGGTCGCTTCCACGCCCCCGAGGCTCTGCGTGAGCGCTTCACCGAGCTCGGTGCGCTTCCGGGCGTGGAGGTGGGCGTCTCCTGCGGATCCGGGGTGACGGCCGCGCACCAGGCGGTCGCCCTGACCCTCGCCGGATTCACGCCGCGCCTGTTCCCCGGGTCGTGGAGCCAGTGGTCGAATCACCCGGAGCTGCCCGTGGCGACGGGCCCCGATCCGCGCTGACTCAGCTCCAGAGACGCTCGATGGGCACGGCGCGACCGAGCACGTTCTCCGCCGCGCGGTGCCCCGACAGCATCGCCCCCGGGACCGTGGCGGGATCGTCTCCCCACGTCGCCTCGCCGGCGAGGTGCAGCACGCCACCGATGGGTTCGGCCAGGTCGTCGTGGTCGGGACCCACCGAACCCGGCTTCATGTAGCTGTACGACCCGCGCGCGAACGGGTCGTCCTGCCAGCGGGTGACGACGACGCTCTCGGGATCCGGAATGTTCGCGCCGTACAGGCGACGCAGCTGCGCCATCGTCGAGGCGGCGATCTCGTCGTCGGTCCAGGAGCGGGTGGCGACGGCGGCGGGCCCCGCGGCGAAGGTGAGCAGCGCCGCTTCGTCGTGGATGCGCCCCAGGTCGTACCAGGAATGCCACCACTCCCCCTCGTCGCCGAACTGACGGATGCCGTACACCTCGGCATCCCAGAACTTCTCGGGGAAGCGCAGCACGACCTTCTCGAAGGCATTGGATGCCAGCACCCCCAGCACGCGCTGATGGGAGTCGGGCAGCGGCGGGGTGATGGCGACGTCGCCGGACTGCAGGACGCCGATGGGCAGCGTCACGACCGCGCTCGCGCCGTGGAAGTCGCCGTGGTCGGTCGTGACGGTCACGCCGGCGGCGGACCAGGCGACAGCCGTCACGACGTGACCGAACCGGACGTCCAGACCGCCCGCGAGGTGCGTGGCGAGTTCGTCGTAGCCCCGCGGGAAGACGACCTCGTCCCCGTTGACGGTGTCGTCATCGAGGCCGTGAGCACCGAGCACGGACATGTGGACGCCGTACTGCTCCTCGGCGCGGCGGCCGTTGTACTCGCGCACGCGCTGCGCCCGCTCGGCGTCCCAGTCGCGCGCGGCCAGCGCTTCCTCGACCACGTCGGCGTAGGTGGCATCCGGAGCGGAACGGGCGATGACCTCGACGAGATCGACGTTGAGCGCGCGGACGTCGTCGGCGAAGCGCCGCACCTCGTCGGCGCCGAGTCGCTCACCGTTCGGCCCGAAGTACGCCAGCGGCCGACTGTCGGGCTGGTACCCGCCCACGGTGAACTCGGCCATGGGCAGGCCGAACGCACGGGCCGCGGCCTCGACGGGGCTGTCGTCGATGCCGTGGATCCAGGAGGCACCCCGGTCGGTGATCCGGTGCCCCTCACGCTGCGAATGCACGCGTCCGCCGACGCGGTCGCGCGCCTCGAGGACGACGACGCGGCGCCCCTCGGCGACCAGCAGACGCGCGGCCGACAGACCGGAGATCCCCGCTCCCACGACGACGATGTCGAACTGTTCCATGACGGCTCCCTCGGGTAGACGACCGTGAGAAGAGAGTAGTGCGCGGGGGCTTTCCCGGCGGCGTTAGTGTGAGCGCATGATCCCGTGGTCGAACCTGGTGGCGTTCACGCTCGCCTCGATCGTGATCATCGTGATCCCCGGTCCCAGCGTGCTGTTCGTCATCGGCCGGTCAATCGCCCTCGGGCGCCGCGCCGGGGTGCTCAGCGTCGTCGGGAACGCCCTCGGAACGATCCCCGCCGTGATCGCCGTCGCCTTCGGGGTCGGAGCGATCGTGGCCTCGTCGATCGCCGCGTTCACGGTGCTGAAGGTCGCGGGGGCGGCCTACCTCGTGTGGCTCGGCATCCAGGCCATCCGGCATCGACGGACGTCGGGCGTCGCCGCGGTCGGCACTGTCCGGTCACCGTGGACGCTGCTGCGCGAGGGCATGATCGTGGGGCTGACCAACCCCAAGACGATCGCCTTCTTCGTCGCCGTGCTGCCCCAGTTCGTCTCGCCCTCCTCCGGCCCCGTGTGGGCGCAGCTGCTGATCCTCGGACTGCTGTTCCAGGTGCTGGCGCTGGCGTGCGACAGCGTGTGGGCCCTGGCGGCCGGCACCGCGCGTGCGTGGTTCGCGCGGTCGCCGCGGCGGATCTCCACCCTGTCGGGGGCGGGAGGGGTCCTCATGATCGGCCTCGGCGGCACGCTCGCGCTGACCGGCGCGAAGACGTAGGACACGCGGCACGGACTGTCTCCACTGACCTCAAGGCAGATCGACCGGGCCCGCCGAGCCGGTCGCGAAGAGGATGTGCGCGACGTCCCCGGGCACGGCGGCATCCGCAAGCCCGAGTCGAAGCGCAGTGACGGCGAACTCGGCCGTGGATCGCGGCCCCGCCGGCACGAAGGACGAACCCGGCGGAGCGCCCTCCTGATCGGGCTGCACGTTGACCATCACCGATACGACCGTGGGGAGCGCATTCACCACGCCACCGAGAACGTCGATCACCGGCGCGGAAAGCGCCGACAGGGTCGCCCCCAGCGACGTGACCCGGTTCATCAGTTCCGTGGTCAGCAGGTTCGCCAGCGCGGCGGTCAATGCCCCGCCGGAGCCGCCGAGGATCGAGAGGATCGAGCTCAGGGTGGGCAGGCCCAGCGCGCCCAGTGCGAGATTGATCGTCCCGACGATGAGGCCGGTCGGCTGGTTGGAGAGGGTCACTCCGATGGTGGCGTCGCCCGAGAGAACCTGTCCGATCGTCGCGTCGAGGCCGAGCCGCACGGTGGCCAACGTGTAGCCGGCCGCGGACACCGAGGTGGTCAGGGCGATTCCGAGCCGCGCGTCGCGGATCGCGGTGCGCAGAGCCTCCGTGACATCGCTCGCCCAGTCGTCGAGAAGCGCCCCGGCCTCGGCGACGATGGCATTGACGACGTCGGCGTTCAGCACCAGCTCGCTGTTGGGTGGGGCGTTGTTCAACGGTCCCGCGAGGCGCTCGACGTCGACGAGGATGCGGCCGTTCGCGAGGTCGATCGCAAAACCGTCGCCGTCGAGTGTCAGACCGAGGAAGGGCGCGACCGTCCCACTCAGATCGAGACCGGTGATCGTCACGTCGCCCGCCATGCTCGCCGCGGCCACCCCGGGCACGGCCAGCGCGAGGTTCGCACGCAGGTTCTGTGCGATCAGCCCGCTCTGCCCGACGAGTGCGCCGACGGCGGCATCGAGGTCGGCGACCCCGGCGGTGACCGCCCCGGTCAGCGCTTCGACGGCGGGCGCTTCGAGGACGACCTCCATGCCGGCGATGCCGTAGTCGCGCTCCGCTACCGCCTGCGACGGCGCGATACCCCACACCTGCTCCTGGAGCGCCGCGCATCCGTCGAGCTGCGCGCTCGCGGCGACCGCGCCGATCTCGAGCTCGGCACGATCCAGCCCGGTGATCGGCGGAAGGAGACGAGTGAGGTCGATCCTCGCCGGCTGAGGCACCTGCGGTCCCGGTGTCGTCTCGGACACCAGGATGCCACCCGAGTCGTTGACCAGACCGGACGCCCCCGCCGCACGTCCGTCCGTCGCTCCCCGGGTCCATTGGCTCGCCGCACCCGACTGCGCGCCCGGGAGCGCGATGGCGAACCCGGTGAGGTTGACCCCGACGATGTCCACGGCCGTCACATCGAAGGGGTTCGCGTACGTGTACGTGGGGGGCGAGGAAGCGAGATCGATCGCGTCACCCGGGCGCGGCTGGGGGCCGTCGTCGGCATCCACCGTCAAGCTCAGCTGCTCGAGTTCGGCGACCGCATCGAGATCGACTCCGAACAGCTGGCCGGCGAGGAGGGTGCCGCGCGAGCGGGTATCGAGCACCGCATCGCCGTCGCACGAGAGGATGCCCGTCCCGATCGACTCCCCGTGCGCCCACTCGCGATCGTTCCAGCTCGCGGTCGTCGCGGTGATGCCGAGCGGAATGACGAGCACGGCTCCGACCACCGCCGCCAGCGTGGTACGCGTCCGCCGGTTCACGCGGCACCGCCCTTCCGCGCACGACGCAGCGCCGCACCGAGCCCGAGCACACCGACCGCGAGCGCACCGACCCCGAGGAGCATCTCGGGGGCAGCACCCGTGACGGCCAGGCGCTCCGCCGGGCGGGCGGAGTCGTCCTCGATGGACGTCGCTGTGAGGCCGACCGCCACGTTTCCCCGAAGACCCATGAGGCTTGCGTCTCTCGCCGCTTCCCCGGTGCTGTCGACGGCGAGCGTGACCAGGAGGTACTGGGGCGCCGACGGCGTCAGCGGGCGCAACTCGAAGGTCGGCGACGACGAGGCGTAATCGTCCTCCGGCGGGGCGACGGTGACCTCTCGCGCCCCAGACCGGCAGATCGGCTGGTCGGCGACATCGGACCACGGGGAGTCGCACACGTCCACCCGCATGACCAGCCCCCGGGGAGCGGCCGCGAGGGCACCGCTCTTGCGGAGCTCGAGGGCGAGCTCGGCGTGTGTGGCGTCTTCGAGCCGCGCGCGGATCTTCCAGTGGGCCGGCTCGCCCGGACTCAGGTCGAGGAACTGCGCCGGGTACGGATCGGAGGCGAGAATCAGCCGCCCCGGCGCCCCCGTGGGTGCGGCCTCGATGAGGTCGGCGAGGGCGGTGTCGGCGACGACGAGACTCCCCGCGCCGAGGAACGCCAGGGAGGCCACGGCCAGGACCGTCGCGCTACGGCGACGGCGCCGAGAGCGGTCGGGGTGGAACATACTTCTCCTGCTCGACTTCAGCGGGTCTGACGCCGCTCGGGATCCGACCGATCTTCGTCGGCTCCTGCCCGCTCCGGTGCGGGCCACAGCGCCCAGGTGACGACGAACGCGACGAGCCCTGCGCCGCCCAGCATGACTCCAGGTGTCTTGGCGGCGATGATGACCTCACCGACGACCGGGAGACCGACCAGCACGCGCGCCGCTTCGGTGACGATGTACGGCTCCAGGTCTGCGGCCGAGTTCGCGTCGCCGCGGAGCGTCAGACTGCGCGCGCGCGCGTCGTCGGCGACCGGCGCGATGCCGACGATACGGTGCGTCACCTGCTCGTTCGCATCGGGACGACGAACGGTGACGATGTCTCCGACGGCCAACTCCGACGCGTCGACGACGCGGGTGACCGCGGCGGCGCCGGTCGGGAGGGAAGGGGCCATCGATCCCGTGACGAACACGATGATCCCCAGACTCCACAGCGCGCTCGCCGCGAACCAGGCGACGGCGACGATGCCGAGGCATCCGAACACCAGGGTCACGGCATCCCGCACGCGCTCGATCAACGGAACCGGTCGACCTTCCGATGACCGGGCCGAGCCGCGGCCGGACAATGACGCAGCGTGCGCGGCGAGCGGGCGGGATGCCGTGAGTGGCTCGATCACGAGGTGGCCACGAACTCCCAGGCCGGCGCAACCGTGCGACCCATGTACTCCGCGGGACCGACACCGCCGGCCACGGGGATCGGATCGGGGAGCGTCACCTCGAAGCAGTAGTACTGCACCGATCCGGACTCCTCGAGCAGATCCTGGGAGACCGATCCGCCCGTGCTCGCGAGCGCGCCGTCGGCGATCACCGTCGCGCCACCCGTGAAGGCGCTGGCGTCGCACGCGAAAGGCGTCGCACTGGTGGCGACGCGCACGTCGAGAGCGGCAAAGAGGAGGCCGTCCGGGTCTGTGGTCGTGATGCCCGCCGCCGGCGTCGCGGCCTGGAGCTCGACGGAACCGGCGATCGAGGTGGACGTGGTCCGCAAGGCCATCGGGGCGTACACGCTCGTGCCCGGGGAGAGTTCGGTACCGAGGATTCCGTCGGCCGTGAACACCATCTCACCGCCGGGGTTGTCCGGCTCGTCCGTCCACGCCGCCTCGTCGAAGGCCGGCGCATCGGTGTTCTGCTGCACGGCGAAGGTGGATGTGCCCACGCCGGGGCCGCCCGTACCGTCACCCCCGAAGACCCATTCGGTGTCGGTCCACGCCGCGAGGGTCGCGGCGGCACCCAGCCCGAGCGCGGCGCCACCCGCCGCGATGGCGAAGATCCGACGCCGAACGGTCCGACGCTTGTGTTGCTCCATGGAAACCCCAATCGATCACGTTCCGCCGTGCCGGTGCCGGCGGGCGAGCGAAACCCCCCGCGACGGCGAGCCTGTCGCAAGCGCCGTACGGGGCCTAGAACCTGGGCGGTGAACCAGGGCGGAAACCGGTAGGCGAGGGGGAGGTCCTCCGCAATACGGACGAAATCCCGGTAGTGCGCCGCAGTACCGAGTGCGCACTGCCGAGACATTCGCGTGATCTGGGGGCTGAACCGTTCGCGCAGCCACTAACCTGAACCCCACACCGAGCCGAAACCATATGTGGGGATGGGGGGCGACAGTGGAGTTCTGCGGGGGGCATGGCTTCATCGGTAGTACCGGTCGATTCACTGATCCGGAGGACATCGCGGATCACGTGGCGTCCGGGGGCGCCGTCGTACTGGTCGGACCGCTGGGAACGGGCAAGACGGAGACGATGCATCGCGTCGCCCATGCGCTGGCCGAACGTGACGTCGCGTCAGACCTGATCCGGGGGCTGGCTCGGGTTCCGACGGCGCTGGCGGGCTCGGGGGGCCTTCCCGTCGCCGGGGCGGCCCTCCTGGTGGACGACGCCCATGATCTCGACCCCGACAGCGCCTCGATGCTGATCGAGGCGGTGTGTCGGCAGCGCGTCCCGGTGTGCTTCGCCGTGGAGGCCCCCACGGTGGCCCGGGCGTCGTCCGATCCGGTGACCGGCGCACTCCTCGGTCTCGCGTCGAAGGGCTTCGCTCGGCGGATCGACCTCGAGCCGCTCGGCGACGCCGAGGCGAGGTCTTTCGTCGTGGAGTCCGGAGCGGGCGACCTCGACGACATGACGATCGAGACGATCGTCTGGCTGGCCAACGGGTCCCGCGCGTTGTTGAAGGAGCTCGCGGAGGTGGCGCGCGAGGCGTCGGCGGACGGACGCGACCCTCTCGTCGCGGTCCGGGACGTTCCGGTGTGGGCTCGGCTGGCTGACACCGTTCACTCGCATCTCGCGGGCCTGGACGCCGACCACCTGAGGACGCTGGTCACCGTCCACCGGTTCCCGGGATTGGCTTCCGCGCACGCGGTCCGCATCCGCCCCCAGCACGAGATCGACGCCCTGCGACGCGGCGGCTATCTGCACAGGGAGGAATCGCACACCGGGTCCCTGTGGGCCAACCCGTTGCTCGCTCAAGGGGCTGCCCGCATCCTCGGGGCGGCACAGGTGGACGCACTCGTCGGGTCGGCCGTCTCTCGGTTGCTCGAAGGCGGCGGTCGCTGGTGGAGCCCTCCGATCGCGACGGGTCTTGCGGATCTGCTCCTGCGCGGCGGCGCTCTGCCCGCGCCGGCGCCCGCCCATCTGTGCCAGCGGGCTCTGCGGGATGCCGCACGCCGGAACAACGACGACGGCCGGTGGGCAGCGGCGGAGGCGTACGCCGCCATGGGTATCGCCGGCGCTGCCGATGACGCGGGACTCCAGCTCGAGCTGGCGCACGCGCGCGTGTCCGCCGGAGAGCCCAGCGCCGGGCTGCGGTTGCCGGAGATCCTGTCGGATGAGGAAGATCGCGCACGCGCTCTGCTCCTCAGCGCCACGTGGGGGGTGCGCGGCTACACGTCCCGCGCACAGGAGTTGCGGTCGGCTCTCGAACGAGGAGCCTCCGGTCCGGAGGACCCCCACGTGACCTTCGCTTTGATCGACGCACTCGGCCTGTCGCTGGAATGGCCGGAGGCCCGCGACGCGGCGCACGACGCGGCAAGGGCGACCACGGGGCAGTGGCGATTGTGGTGCTGGCTGATGGAGGCCTACGCGCGGGGCGAGCTCGCCGACGCCGAAGGAGCAAAACGCCTCCTCACGCGCGTGGACGAGGACGTCATCGACGGTGGCACTCCGGGCCTGACGACGACGGACCGGCTATGGATACTGATGGTGGAGCTCGCCACGCACCTCGTGCTCGGCGAGGACGCACCGCCGATTCATGAACGCATCGCACGAGAGAGGCGACGAGCCGCGCGCGAAGGCAACGATCGTGTCCTCGGCATCGCCGGTCTCGCGGTGGCACTGTCCGCCGCTGTCCGCGGCGAGAGCGATGCGGCCGTGAGGAGCCTCGATGCCGCACGGGCTCGCTTCGCCCCGTTGCGGCAGGACATGGCGGTCGCGGGAGTGAAGCTGTGGATCGCGCAATTCCTCGCGAGCAACGGTCGCACAGGGGAAGCGCGCGCCATCGCGGAGCGCGTGGAGACGGTGTGGTCGGAGGGACCGTTGTCCCTGCGTCACGCCTGCGCCGCCACGCGATCGATCATCGACGCCCTGGATCAGCGGAACGACGAGGCCGCACGGGCCCTGCGGGGCGCGCTCGCCGCCACGACCTCCCGACAATCACCGATGCGACGCGCTCGCGATCTCTACCGCGGCGTCGCCCTCGACGTGCTCGGAGAAGAAGCGCTGCTGGAGATCCGGCGGCTGCTCCATGACGGACGATCGCCTCTCACTCACGCGCTGTCGCATCCGCCGCACCGGTCGCCGCGAGAAGGGACGGTCCGATCGGCGTTCCTCGGCACCCTGATCGCGCGAACGCCCTCCTCGTCCGACGCTTCCGCCGCCGCATCGCCGCGCCCCGGCTCGGCGGAGTCGTCCTCGCTGACGCGTCGAGAATGCGAGATCGCGACCCTCATCGCCGCGGGGATGTCGAACCGCCAGATCGCCGACCACCTCTTCATCTCCGTCCGGACAGTCGAGTCGCACATCTATCAGGCACGCGGGAAGGTCGGAGCCGGATCCCGGCGCGGCCTCGGTGAGTACTTCGCCGGGCACGCCATCGGAGCCTGACGGAGGACTCCGGCGCCCGCGGACACCGCCGCGCGGGCGCCGGTCTGCGCAGTCGAGGTGCCCGTACGTCCGGACGCACCACCACCCGACCGCCAGCGGAACATCTCCCCCTCAGTGTCCCCCTCGGACGGTCGCCCGCGGCCGGGTGGCATCCGGTGCGTACACGGCCACATCTTCACCGACCAGCGGGCGGTGCGGGAGGAACTGCTCGAAACGGGCAGTCGCTGGCCGCCGAACGCAGCCATGGTCGCGGGAATCCGCGGCTCAGGCGCCCGAGGTCGTGAGCTCCTCGAGCAGACGCCGCACGCGCGCCTCGATGTCGTCACGGATCTCGCGAACCGCCGCGAGGTCGAGCCCCGCGGGATCGGCGAGATCCCAGTCGAGATAGCGCTTACCGGGGTAGACCGGGCACGCGTCGCCGCAGCCCATGGTCACGACCGCATCCGCGGCGCGGACGACATCGTCGGTCAGCGGCTTCGGGAACTCCTCGTGGACGTCGATGCCCTTCTCCGCGAGCGCCTCGACGACGACCGCGAGGATGCCTTCACCCGGCTGAGATCCTGCGGAGCGCACGTGCACACGGTCTCCCGCGAGGTGTCGCGTGAGTGCCGCAGCCATCTGGGAGCGGCCGGAGTTCTGCACGCAGACGTACAACACCTCGGGAACGGGCTTGGGCAGGAACCCCCGGGACTGCGCCAGTGCGGTCAACCGGTCTCGGGAGAACTTCTCGGCCAGTGACGGCAGGTGGGTGGACACACTCGCTGTGCGCGCGAGCGCGGCGTACGACTCGAACACGACGCGTTCGACCGTCTCGGCTCCCACCATTCCGGTGAACTGGACGGCGAGGCGCTCCGCCGCACGGTGCAGGACCGAGTCGGGAGCGAGAAGGCCGTCCTGCCCCTTCCGCCCGGTCATGCGACACCGCCCGCCGGGAGGAGTTCGCCGATCAGCACCTCGACACGTCGGCGGATCTCGTCGCGGATGGGGCGGACGGCCTCGATGCCCTGCCCGGCCGGGTCGTCCAGCTCCCAGTCCTCGTAACGCTTGCCGGGGAAGATGGGGCAGGCATCGCCGCACCCCATGGTGATGACCGCGTCGGACTCCTGCACGGCTTCGACGGTCAGCACCTTCGGGGTGTTGCCGGCGATGTCGATGCCTTCCTCGGCCATCGCCTGGACCGCGATCGGGTTGATCTCGTCCTTCGGCGCGGAGCCGGCCGACAGCACCTCGATGCGGCCCTGCGCGAGTTCTTTGAGGTAGCCGGCCGCCATCTGCGAACGACCCGCGTTGTGCACGCAGACGAAAAGGACGGTGGGGGTGTCGGACATGGCATTCTCACTTCCTGTGACTTGAAGCATAGAGAGTCGTCTATGCATGGCAGCCCAACGCCAGGTGAACGGACGGTGACTCGCCGAGCCCCGGCGGCAGGGCGCCGGCCGCCCATTACGATTTTCATAGATGGCGATCTATCCTCCGGTACGATGGCGCCATGCGCTCATCCGGAGGTCCCGCCGCCGCTGGTGCGGGCGCGCCGCTGGAGCGGTCGGCGGCGGAAGACCTGGCTCGCACATTGCGAGCCGTGGCCGATCCCACGCGCTTGCAGATCCTGAGCGTCGTCCTGGACTCGGAGGGCGAGCGCGCGACCGTCGGACAGCTGACCGAAGCCCTGGGTCTCAGGCAGCCCACCGTCACGCACCACGTCCGCATCCTCGTCGACGATGGATTGCTGCAGCGAGAACCGGAGGGCAAGTTCGTGTGGCTCTCCGTCACCCCGTCCCGGCGGAGTGCCATCGAGGATCTGCTGCGGTGACCGGCGACTCCGGCCACCGGGTCGGGCGCCCTCTCGACGACCGAGCCGCGCGCGAGCGCGCCGCGCAGGCCGCCGTGCTCGGCGATCTGCTGGCCCTGCGGGTCCTCAGCGCACTCGCGGCGGGCGCTCCTGTCGACGACCTCGCAACCTTGCTGCACGCGCCCACCGATGAGGTCGCGGACGCTGTGGCTCGCTTGACAGCCGCGGAGATCATCCACGCCGACGGCGCAGACGACGTCGTCCTTCCCGCGACGTCGTGGGTGAGGTTCGGCCGCCTCCTCGTCGGCGACGCGCCCGCTCTCCCCCTCCCCGATGACCAGCCCGCCGTCGCCGCGTTACCCGCGTCGATCGCCTCCGTCGCGAAAGACCTGTCCTATCGGTTCTCCTCCACCTTCAGCGAGGAGACGGTGTCGCAGTACGTGGTCGACAGCTTCCTGTTGCTCAGCCAGAGGGCCCGGGTCAAGTCGCACCTGCCCTCCCTGACGGCTCGGTACGCCGCCGACCGCCTCGACGCGCTCGCGTCGGCGAGGGGCCTGATGCTGCGAGGCACGCCCGAGGTGCTGTTCGTGTGCGTGCAGAACTCCGGCCGATCGCAGATCGCCGCGGCGTATCTGCGTCACCTCGCCGGCGATCGCGTCCATGTCCGCACCGCAGGTTCGCAGCCCGCGGCGGAGATCAACGAGCGTGTCGTCTCGGCCCTGGCCGACGTGGGTGTGCCGATGCCTGACGAGTACCCCAAGCCCCTGACCGACGAGGTCGTGCAGGCAGCGGACTACGTGGTGACGATGGGCTGCGGGGACGCGTGCCCGGTCTATCCCGGCCGCCGCTATATGGACTGGGACCTCGAGGACCCCCTGGCTCTGGACGACCGAGGACTCCGCCGCGTCAGGGATCGAATCCGTCGGCACGTCGAATCGCTTCTGACGGAGATGGACCTGGTTCCTCAGGGGCCCAGTCGGTAGCCGACACCGCGCTGCGTCTCGATGACCGCATCGCGCGCCACTCCCGCCAGGGCAGAGAACCGCGATCGCAAGCCGGCGACCATGACGCGGACGGACGCACGATGCCCGGCTCCGCGCCCGCGGCCCCCCGCGAGTCGGTCGAGCGTGACCACTCCCGGATATGACGTCGCGAGGGCGAGCAGGATGTCGAACTCCCGCGGCGTCGTCGGGATGGGCGTCCCGAACAGCTCGACGCGGTGCCGATACCGATCCACGACCAGCCCCCCGACGGTCACCGGGCCGGGCAGGTCGGTGGTCGGCACCGGAAGGTCGCGCAACGCGGCGACCAGGCGCTCAGGGGTGACGGGTAGATCCACGATCCCGCCGACGCCCGCAGCCACCGCGGTGCCGAGCGCGCCGAGCCCGCCCGCCGGGTGGACCCCGAAGAGGACGGTCGACCGCGACGTGGCGAGCGCGAGCTCGAGGACGGACGCCATGTCCTGGCAGTCGACATCCGAGCACACCAGGAGGATCGTGTCCGGATCGCGGACGACCTCCGTCAGTGCGCTCACGACGTCGGCGCGGAGCACGAGCGACGCGCCGAAGTGCCGGAACTCCGCGGTGCTGCCTCTCACGACGTGGGGGTCTGACGACAGGACGACGATCCGCGCCGCCCCGCGCACCGGCCCGGCGAGCGTGGTCACCCGAACCTGCCGCTGATGTAGTCCTCGGTGCGCTGGTCTTTCGGATGTTCGAAGATCTCCGCCGTCGGGGCGTACTCGACGAGCACTCCGGTGCGGTCTCCGCTGGTCTCGTCCGCGAGGGCGGTGAAGAACGCAGTCCGATCCGCCACCCGCGCGGCCTGCTGCATGTTGTGCGTGACGATGATGATCGTGTAGTCCCGGCGGAGGTCGTGCATGAGGTCTTCGATGCGCATGGTCGCGATCGGGTCCAGGGCCGAACAGGGCTCGTCCATGAGGATCACGTCGGGCTGAGTGGCGATCGTGCGGGCGATGCACAGACGCTGTTGCTGCCCGCCCGACAATCCGAAGGCCGACTGCTTGAGCTTGTCCTTCACCTCGTCCCACAGAGCCGCTTTGGTCAGTGCCTCTTCGACGAGGTCGTCCATGCTCGACACCTTCATCGCCGTCACGCGGGGCCCGTACGCGATGTTGTCGTAGATCGACTTCGGGAACGGGTTGGGTTTCTGGAACACCATGCCGATCCGACGGCGCACCTCGATCGGGTCCACGTTCTTGGCGTAGATGTCGTCGTCCTGGAACAGGATCCGACCCTCCACGCGCGCACCGTCGACGAGGTCGTTCATTCTGTTCAAGGAGCGCAGGAGAGTCGACTTCCCGCACCCGGAGGGGCCGATCAGCGCGGTGATCTCGTTCTTGCCGAAGCTCAGGTTCACGTCGGTCACCGCACGGAAGTCGCCGTAGAACACGTCGACGGCTTCGCAACGGATCAGACCGCTCGGCGATGCGCTCACGCTCGTGTTCGCGGCAGGAGAGCGGAAGGAGGGGTGAGGAGACGCCTCGGGGGACGGGACGATCGAGTCGCTCATGGTTACCACCGTTTCTGGTACTTGTTGCGGATGAAGATGGCCAGCGCGTTCATGAGGAGGAGAACTCCCAGCAGGAGGACGCTCGTGGCGGCGGCGAGTTCGTGGAAGCCCGCCTGCGGACGGCCGGTCCAGTTGAAGATCTGGATGGGAAGCGTGGTGTACCCGCTCATCAGACCGTTGGGATCGAAGGTGATGTAGACGAGTGCGCCCAGGACCAGCAGCGGCGCCGCCTCTCCCAGCGCGCGTGAGAGGGCGAGGATCGAGCCGGTGGCGATGCTGGGCACGGATGCCGGGAGCACCTGCCTCCACACGGTCTGCCACTTCGTGGCGCCCAGGGCGAGGGAGCCGTCTCGGATCTCACTCGGAACCGCGCGCAGACCCTCTCTCGTGGAGATGATGATGACGGGCAGGATGAGCAGCGACAGCGCGACCGCGCCACCGATGACGATGTTCTTGTTCTGAACCTGCAGCATGCTGAGGAACCCGAGGGCCAGGAGTCCGTAGATGATCGCCGGGACAGCCGCGAGGTTCTGCACGTTCAGTTCGAGGAGCCGGTTGAACCAGCGCTTCTTGTCGGCGAACTCCTCGAGGTGGATGGCGGCGGCGATACCGAGCGGAAGCGTCAGCACCGCCGTGGTGGCGATGACCCAGGCGGAACCGAGGATGGCGGGGCGGGCGCCCGCGGTCTCCGGCGACGCGGAGGGGTACTCCGTCAGCAACGGGGTCGTCAGCCTCGCCCACCCCTCGACGAGGATGGTGACCAGGAGCGTGACGAGGACGCCGAAGGCGACCAGCAGCGACAGCCAGAGCAGGATGAGGAAGATCATCGGCCCGGGCCTGCGGTCACCGGGGGTTCCCGAACCCAACGGGGTGGAGGCCCGGACGGTCTCGGATGTGGTGCGGTGCGTGAGGGAGATCATCAGTAGGCCTCTCGGAAGCGGCGGACGAACCGGATGCTGATGAAGTTCATCGCCAGCGTGATGAGGAACAGCAAGAGCCCCACTGCGAAAAGGGTGTTGTACTCGAGGCTCCCCACGCGGGAATCGCCGAGCGCGGCGTTGGCGATGAACCCGGTCATCGTCTGCCCCTGCTCGATCGGGTTCGTCACGATCCTGGCCTGGCTGCCGGCCGCGATCGCGACGATCATCGTCTCCCCCACCGCTCGGGAGACCCCGAGCACGACGGCCGCGACGATTCCTGACAGAGCAGCCGGGAACACCACCCGGAGCGTGGTCTGCATCCGGTTCGCGCCGAGAGCGGCGCTGCCCTGACGCAGCGCACCGGGCACCGCGGACATCGCGTCCTCCGAGATCGAAGCGATCGTCGGAATGATCATGACGCCCATGACGAGCCCCGCCGCAAGCACGCTGAAAGCGCCCGTGGGGAGTTGCAGCCAGTCGCGGAGCACCGTGGCCTGAACGAACTGCAGAGCGAAGAATCCGTAGACGACGGTGGGCACGCCCGCGAGGATCTCCAGCATCGGCTTGAGGATCTTCCGCGTGCGCGGCCGGGCGTACTCGGCCAGCATGATGGCGGCGCCGAGCCCGAAGGGCACCGCGACCAGCAATGCGATCGCTGTCGTCCACAGGGTCGCCGAGACGAGCGGCACGACGCCGAACGAGGCATCCGCGAAGCGCGGAGCCCAGCGGGTGCCGAACAGGAAGTCTCCGACCGAAACTTCGGCGAAGAACGCCGCGGACGGGATCACGAGGGCGAAGAGGATGCCGATCGTGGTCGCGATCGTGAGCACGGCGGCCAGCCGGAGAGCGAGCTTGATGACGGCTTCGCCGGGACGGCGGCGCCCGGCGAAGGGGGAGCGCGGCCGGGGGCCCGAGGAGGTCGTCCTCGAGTCCCCGGCCGTGGAGGTGACAACGGTCATGGAGAGTCTCCGCAAGGTCTCGCTCAGCCGAGCGAGGCGAGCTCTTCCTGCGCCGTGACGATCTGCTCCTCCGTCAGCGGGACGAACAGGGCGAGGTCGGCGATCTCGGCCGAGCTGGCGACGTAGAAGTCGACGAACTCCTTCACCTGCGGCTTGTCGGTGTACGCCGCGTTCTTGACGTAGATGAACAGCGGGCGCCCGAGAGGCGTGTACGTGCCGTCCTGCACCGTCTCGGTGCTCGGGTAGACGCCGTCGATGGAGGCGGCGATGATCGTCCCCTCGTTCTCCTCGACGTAGCTGAGGCCGAGGAAGCCGATCGCGCCGCGGTCGCCCGCCACACCCTGGATGGTGATGTTGTCATCCTCCGACGGGCTGTAGTCGGTACGGATCGCGCCGGTTTCTCCGTTGACCTCCTCGGTGAAGTAGTCGAACGTCCCCGAGTCGGTGCCGGCTCCGAACAGCACCAGCGGGACGTCCGGGAAGCTGGGGTCGACGTCGGACCAGCTGTTCACGACACCCTCGGACTCGGGAGCCCAGATCTTGGCCACCTGCTCCAGCGTGAGGTCGGTCGCCCAGTCGTTCTCGGGGTTCAGGATGACCGAGAGGCCGTCGTTCGCCGCCACGATCTCGGTGTACTCCACACCGTTCGCCTCGCACTCGGCGGCTTCCTCGTCCTTGATGGGGCGCGAGGCGTTCGAGATGTCGGTCTCGTCCGCGCAGAAGGCCTTGAAGCCGCCGCCCGTGCCCGAGGTGGCGACCGAGACGTTGACCGACGGGTCCTCTTCGCGGAAGAGATCCGCGGCCGCTTCGGTCAGAGGCGCGACCGTGGACGATCCATCGGTCGTGACCGAGCCACCCGCCCCTCCCGCGGCGGACTCTCCCTGAGCGGGGCTGGAGGCAGCCTGACCGCCGCATGCGCTCAGAGCCAGAGCGGCGGCGGCGAGCGTCGCCACGGCGGCGAACTTTGCTGTGTTCTTCTTCACGAGTGCGCTTCCCTTCGTGCCCGGTGCGGGCGCCAGGACGAGTCGACGCACGACCCATCCAGATAGATGAGCTTCTATCCGTTTGGTATAGAAGCTGATCTATCTGAACGCGCGGTGAACGAGAGCAACCACTTCCACACCCCAACCCGATCGCCCCTACACGGATACCGAAGGGCGCCTAATGCATCGACGAGCGTCAATGTATTGATAGGGTCCATATCGATACTTGTCTATCGATAGAGGAGCGACGTGACCGCGACACCCACCCCTGCCCGCCTGGGAGCCCTCGACCGGCTTCTGCCGCTCTGGATCCTGCTCGCGATGGGCGCCGGTCTGACCCTTGCGGTCTTCGCCCCGGGTTTCGGGGAATTCCTTCACGCGGCATCGATCGGAACGATCAGCATCCCGATCGCGGTCGGACTCCTCGTGATGATGTACCCGGTTCTGGCCAAGGTGCGGTACTCGGATGCCGCGATCGTCGCGAGGGACAAGCGCCTGCTGGCATCCTCCCTCGTCCTGAACTGGCTCGTCGGCCCCGCCCTGATGTTCGCGCTCGCCTGGGTCCTTCTGCCCGACCTCCCCGAGTACCGCACCGGGCTCATCATCGTCGGCCTCGCGCGCTGCATCGCGATGGTTCTCATCTGGAACGACCTCGCGTGCGGCGATCGCGAGGCGGCCGCCTTCCTCGTCGCGATCAACTCCGTCTTCCAGGTGATCGCGTTCGCCGCGCTCGGATGGTTCTACCTGCAGATCCTCCCCGCTTGGCTGGGACTGCCGACCACCAGCGCCGAGTTCTCCCTGTGGGCGATCACCCTGAGCGTGCTGGTGTTCCTCGGGATTCCTCTCGTCGCCGGCTACCTCTCGCGGCTGATCGGCGAGCGTCGCCGCGGCCGCGCCTGGTACGAGACGACCTTCCTCCCCCGCGTCGGCCCGCTCGCCCTCGGCGGCCTGCTGTTCACGATCGTCATGCTCTTCGCGCTCCAGGGCGAGCAGGTCATCGAGCGCCCGCTCGACGTCGCCCGCATCGCGCTGCCCCTGCTGGCCTACTTCCTCGCGATGTTCCTCATCGGCTTCGGCACCGGAAAGATCATCGGACTGACCTACGAGCGGACCACGACGCTCGCCTTCACTGCGGCCGGCAACAACTTCGAGCTCGCCATCGCGGTGGCCATCGGCACGTTCGGAGCCACCAGCGGACAAGCCCTCGCGGGCATCGTCGGCCCCCTCATCGAGGTGCCCGTGCTCATCGGGCTCGTCTACGTCGCGCTGTGGCTGCGACGTCGGCTCTTTCCCGTCACAGCCCCGGAGCCGGACGTCCGACGCGAGCGCGAAGTGGCGCGCTGACGAATGCGCGCGAGCTCGGCGGACGCCGAGCGCGCGCCCAGCGCCACCTGTGAATCACGAAAAGATAACGGCATCCCCTTCCGCTCCGTTACCTCACCGTTATAGAGTCATCGCACGGTAGCTGTTTTGCTGTGGCAGCTGCCGACATGTGATTGCAGGACACTCTGGTGCAGGGATAAGGGCCGGTCGACACTCCTCGACCGGCCCTTCGTCTTTTGCGGCCAGGACCCCGAATGCCCGCCGATGACGGCAGGATGGGCTCGTGAAAGACGCCGAGCTGACCGATCCCGACGGGCGCCTCGTGCTCGTGCGCCACGGCGAGACCGAATGGAGCCGAACCGGTCGCCACACGGGCCTGACCGACATCCCCCTGACCGAGACGGGCGCCTACAAGGCCGAGCTCGCCGGCACCCTCCTGGCGACCCGGCGGTGGGACCTCGTCCTCACGAGCCCGCTGCGGAGGGCGGTCGAGACCGCCGATCGCGCGGGCTACCCCGACGCCCGACCCGATGCGCGCCTGGTGGAGTGGGACTACGGCGCGTACGAGGGCCTTACGACGCCCGAGATCGTCGAACGACTCGGGCGGCCATGGACGATCTGGCAGGCGGGAGCCCCCGCGGGCGCCACCCCGGGCGAGAGCGTCGAACAGGTCACCGCGCGCGCCCAGTCCCTGCTCGACGAGCTGAGCCCCCGCGTGCGAGCCGGGGAGCAGGTGCTGGTCTTCTCGCACGCGCACTTCCTGCGTGCCCTCGCGGGCGTCTGGCTCGGCCTGACCGCCGCGGGCGGCCGCTACTTCGTGCTGGGGACGTCGGCGGTCAGCGAGCTCGGATTCGAGCATGGATCCGAGGTCATCACGCAGTGGAACCACGTCCGCGGTCGCTGAGACACCGGCTGCCAGGCGCCCCGTTCGTCACGAAAAGATCACGGAACCCCTTCCGTTCCGTTACCTCACCGTTATAGAGTCATCGCGCGGTAACCGTTTTGCTGTGGCGGCTACCGACATGTGATTGCAGGACACTCTGGTGCAGAGGGCCGGTCGGATGCCGCTTCGACCGGCCCTTGCCCCGTTAACGGAGCGAGGCGCCGATGCTCTCGCACCGGCGCCCCCGCCTCAGCTGCGCCGCGATCGACGCCGGATCACGATCCCGACGGCGACGAGCAGCAGGGCTCCCAGCGCCCAGGGAGCGAGCGTTCCGGCATTCGCCCCGGTCACCGCGAGCGCTCCCCCGCCGGTGTCATCGGACCCCGCGTCGCCGGCGGCCGGGGAACCCGCGCCGCTCGAGCCCGAGCCCGATCCGCTGCCCTGTCCCCCACCGGTGTCACCGGGCTCCTCCTGCCCGTCGCCCGGCTGTTCCTCGCCCGGCTCCTCGGGCTCGACCGGCGCGGCGCGCACCGTGAACAGCGCCACCCGCGAGTAGTCCACGGCGCCGTACGGGTCGCTCGAGCGGACATACCAGCCGTACTCGCCTGCCTCGGTCAGCGGCCAGGATGCCGACAGGATCGTGCCGCTGGCGACATCCGCGAACGCGGCGATCTCGGTGCCACCGAGTACCTCGGCCGAGAACGCGTCGGTGCCGAGCGTACGCTCGATCGGCTGGATGCCGAGCTGGTCGTAGGTCAGCTCGAACTCCTGCTGCGCGTAGGGGTCGTCCGCGGGGCCGAGCAGGCTCGGCTCGTCGGAGTTGTACCGGTCGAGGGACGGCGAGTAGGTCCGCACCATCATGCGCTCGCCCTCGTTGTCGAAGTGCAGCAGGCGCAGGTAGCCGAGGCCGCCCTCGGGGAGACCCTGGTAGTCGAACAGCATCGAGTACACGGTCCGGTCGTCGACGCCGTCACCGTCGTCGTCGAACGCATCCGTGCGCAGGAACGCGTCGTGGTAGTGGCCCGACATGACCATGCGCACGTTCGGGTTCGGAGCCACGACCTCGTCCAGCACGCGCTGCGGGATGGCACCCAGTCCACCGGTGGTGAGGATGAACTCGTGCTGCGCGACGATCGCCACGCGATCGGGGTAGCGCTTCAGGACGTCGTTCATCCACGCGATCGACGCGTCATCGGGCAGCCACCCGGTGTACAGCATGAGGAAGTCGATGCCGCCGGCTGAGACGAGGTCGTAGTGACCGCGGTTGTTCTCGTAGCTTCCGCCGTACCAGGGGTTCTGCGCGAAGCGGTCCTCGCCGAAGTAGGTGCCGTAGTTGGTGTAGTCGCCCACGTCGTGACCCACGTCGTGGTTCCCCGCCAGCACGCCGTAGGGAAGCCCCGCCTCGTCCAGACGGTCGTACTGCACGTCGGCCCGCTCCCACTGCGGGATCACGTCGTAGTCGTCCACGATGTCGCCCGTGTGGATGACGTACTGCAGGTTCAGCTCGTCACGCCGGTCGAGGAAGTACGAGTGGATCGCCTCCTGGTGCTTGTAGGGCTCCCCGGCCATCTCGTTCTCGTTGTAGTACTGCGTGTCCGACTCCCACCCGAACGTGAAGTCGTACTCCGAGCGCGGAACGTCGTCGACGTTGTGCGGTGCGACCGCCGTGTCACGCGAGCTGCGATCGGGAGCCGCGAAGCCCTCCGAGTGCTGCACGAGCATGCGCACGGCGCCGTCGACCGCGTACTCGTCGACGCCGACGACACCGTCGAGGTCGAACGCCTCGTCGTCCGCGGCCGCGACGTGCCGGTCCACTTCGTCCCAGCCGGAACCGTCGGGACGCTGCACCGACAGGATCACCGAGGCACCCGCGTTCGCGCGCCCGGACCACGTCGAGCGCACATCGGCGCCGGCGTCGGCGGCATCCACCGCCACCTCGAACAGCTGATACGGGAACGCCTCCGAGCTGGTGACGTCGTCGGACAGTCCGTCCACGGCGGCGAGCGTCTCGACCTGCGCACGCGAGAGCGTCTGCGGCTGCGTGCGGTCGAGGGATGCCGCATCGGAGACCGTGCCCGACTGCACGGTCACGTCGCCGTCCGCGAGGTCGAGGCGGCGCCCCTCGAGGAAGGCGACGTCGAGGGTGTCGCCCTGGGGGTCCTCGACCTTGGCCTGCAGCGTCACGTCACCCGCCGTGACCTCCGCACCCTCGGCGGGAGCCAGGAGCCCGGCGGCCGGCTGCTCCGCGTAGGTCTCGAACGTGGCCGTCCAGGTCGTGGCGTTGCCGACGGTGTCGGTCGCGGCGATCTCGAGCGAGTGATCGCCCGGGGCGAGCGCGACCGACGAGGTCTGATACGGCAGCGCGATCTCGGCACCGTCGAGTCGGGCGACGACCTCCGCCACACCGGACCCGTCGTCGACGACCTCGGCGTCGATGTCGATCGTGCCGCGGTAGGCGGTGCCGTCCTGGATGCGCGAGGTCACCGTCGGCGCGGTGTTGTCCACCCGGACCGTGCGCGTGACGACCTCTTCACCGTCGGTCGCGGCGATCTCGGCCGGACCGTCGGTCCGCGCGGTGGTGTCCCACGCGTGCGCCACGGCCGAGTACGCGTCCTCGGGAACGGTGAACCGCGCGTCGTAGAAGTCGAGCTTTCCGGCGCTGTCGCCCATGCGGAGGACGGCCGTGGGGTCGTCGTACCCCGCGGGGGTGAGGGTGCGGCCGTCGGGGAGGATCAGGCGCATGCCGCGGATCTCGAAGTCGTCGTTGTTCTCGTCCGGGTCGATCTCGGGCGCCTTCTTCGTGCCCGCCCACACGCTGGCCGTGACGTCTCCGCCGCGCTCGAGGTACTCCAGCGGGACCGGCGTCGCGATGGTCTCCCAGCCCACGGTGCCCTTGTCGAAGATGGCGAGGACGTCGTCGCCGATGCGCACGCCGTTCTTGAAGTAGTAGTTGACGTTGGTGGTCTCGAAGACGAACACCGGCCGCGCCTCGAGGCTCGGCGTCGTCTCGACGGTCTTCCCGTCGACCGACAGAGACAGCGGGCTCGGGTAGGCGTCTCCGGATGCCACGAGTTCGGTCTCGCCGCGGACGAACTGGCCGTCCGTCACGTTGAGACGTACCGGGTCATCGGACGTGCCGGCGACGTTGACGCGTCGCTCCGGGCTCGTGGTCGTGTTGACGCCGTCGGTCGCGGTGACGGTGTACGCGTACCAGCGCTTGCCCGTGAGGTCGACCGCCTTCACCGTGTGCCGGAAGGCGCCGTCGCCGGCGTCGCTCAGGTTGACGCGCAGAGTCTCGGCATCCACGTCGTTGCGAAGCTCGAGAGTGGCGGTGCGCACCTGCACGTCGTCGGCGAGCGCGAGGTCGATGACGAAGTCCTGCCCGGGAACGATCTCCGCCGGGGTGCGGTCGGTGACCGTCGGTGCCACGGTGTCCACGGGGGTCCGGACGGGCTCCTCGGCGACCTGGTCGCTCTGCGCCGCACCGGGGGTCGCGGGAGCAAGGTCGACGATCCGCTGGCGACCGGCATCCTCGGTCGCGGTGTACCGGATGCCGCGATCGGCCTGCGTGTCGTCGCGGCCGTCGAGGTTGTAGAAGGCGGTGCTCACGGCGTACCCGGTGTTGGTGGACACCTGCAGTCCGCGCGGGCTGCCGTTGGCCATACCGGCGGAGGAGATCTCCACGAGCGACACACCGGCGACGAGATCGGTGCCGAACTGGCGGTTGAAGTCGGCGGCGGTCAGGGCGTCGTTCGCGCCGTTCTTGATCCAGAACACCAGGGCGCTGCGCGCGGGGATGACCACGTCGGACGGGACGGCCGGCCAGCGGCTGACCGTGCCCTCGACGGGGTAGAGGTAGTCGATGGCGTAGTCGGAGAAGTCGATCGGCGCATCGGTGGCGTTGAAGACCTCGATGAACTCGTAGCCGTCCGAGCCGCCGACGTTGGTCGAGTCGGGCAGCACCTCGGTGATCTGCAGCGGCGCGCCCGCGAGGAGCGGCTCACCCGGGGCGGTCGCCGTCGGGGACGGTGCCGGAGTGGTCGGGACCGGGGTGGACGTCGGCGTGGGGGTGGCGGTCGGCGTCGGGGTGGACGTCGGCGTGGGGGTGACGGTCGGCGTCGACGTGGGGGTGGACGTGGGCTCGGGGGACGGCGAGGGCGCGGAGCCGCCGACCTGCTCCGGCAGCACCGAGCCGGGCGTCGGCGCGGCGTTGACGCCGAGGACGTCGAGGCGCGCCTGCGCCGTGTCGGCGGCCAGGCGGAAGTGGGTGGCGAGGCCGACACCGAAGCCCCCGGCCGGCGCGTGCGACCACGAGGTCAGCTCGCCGTTCTCGACGACGCGGATGCCACGGTTGCCGCCGTTGGCGATACCCGGCTGCCCCGTGAGACGTACGACCTGGACGTCGTCTGCGACGGCGTGGAACGCGCGGAACTCCGCGACCGACTTGGCCGAGGCGTTCACCGACCCCGAGGTGTAGCTGACCCACAGCAGGGCCGTCTCGCCCGCGGCCAGCACCAGCGGCTCGGTCTCGAGGGCGACGTCGCGGGTGCGGTCGGTGGAGTCGTCGTACGAGTACGCGAACGTGATCCCCGATGCCCCGAGGTCGACGGCGGCATCCGAGATGTTGTGGATCTCGACGTACTCGAAGTCGTCGACGCCGGTGGTGTCGGCGAGGATCTCGGTGACGACGACGCGGGAGGACGCCTCGGCGGCGTGCGCGGCCGGAGCGACCAGGGTCGGGACCCCTCCAGCGACGAGCACGGTCGCGAGAGCGGCGGAGAGGAGACGGGGACGCGGAGAGCGCATGGAAGAGCCACCTTCGATCGGGGGAACGGCCCGACCCTAGGAGCCCGGGTGACCGGAACGGTGAACCAGACTGACCCGGCAGGTGACCGGCGGGTGACTCGGCTCGCAACCCGCGTGTGCTATCCGCGCGAGTCCGCGCGCGGGCCGGACGGCTCTACGCTGAAGTCATGACCGATCGTCGCCTCGCCGTCCAGGCCTGGGAGAGCCTGTTCCGCGCGCAACACGAGGTGTTCGACGACCTGCGCACCGACTTCGAGTGCGCGGAACTGTCGCAGGCCGAATACGACGTGCTCCTCACGGTGACGCGCGGCCGGGCGATGACCGCGCGGCTGCGCGATGTCACCGCGAACATGCTCATCAGCCAGCCGAGCGTCTCACGTCTGGTCGAGCGCATGGTCGCGCGCGGCCTGCTGACCAAGTGCGCCGACCCCGAGGACGGCCGTGGTTCGCTCGTCACGGCCACCGAGGCCGGCGCCGTCGCGTTCCGGCGCCTCGCCGCGACGCACGCCACTTCGATCGCCGACCGCATGGCACGCCTCGACGACGCCGAGCTCGCGCAGCTGCACGCCCTGACCGCAAAGCTCCGCGACGCCCGCTGACACCCTGCCCGCTCCCGGTCTTCCGGGTTGAGTGTCCAGAACACGCCGACGCCCGCGCATGGCATCCGCGTGTCGTGGACACTGAACGGGCACGGCGACACCGAAGCACGGCATCCGCGTGTCGTGGACACTCAACGGGCACGGCGACACCGAAGCACGGCATCCGACTCCGCGTCAGCACTCGATGACGTTCACCGCGAGACCGCCCTCGCTCGTCTCCTTGTACTTCGTGGACATGTCGATGCCCGTCTGGCGCATCGTCTCGACGACGGTGTCGAGCGAGACGTAGTGCGTGCCGTCGCCCCGCAGGGCGAGTCGGGCCGCGGTCACGGCGGTGGACGCGGCGATCGCGTTGCGCTCGATGCACGGGATCTGCACGAGTCCGCCGACCGGATCGCACGTCAGACCCAGGTGATGTTCCATCGCGATCTCGGCGGCGTTCTCGATCTGCCGATTGGTGCCGCCCATCACCGCGGTCAACCCGCCGGCCGCCATCGCGCACGCCGAGCCGACCTCGGCCTGGCATCCGCCCTCGGCCCCCGAGATGGAGGCGTTGTTCTTGAACAGCGACCCGAGGGCCGTCGCCGTCAGCAGGAAGCGACGGATGCCGCGGCGCCGGTTGGCCTCGGCCACTCGCGCGTCATCCCACTCGGCGGCTTCGTCAGGTGCGACGGCATCCCCGTGGAAGCCCAGGAGCGCGCTGCCGACCAGTTCACCGTGCGGGGTGACCGCGTTGCCGACGCCCAGCCCCGAGTCCGCAAGGAACCGCCACCAGTACATCGCCACCGCGGGCAGGATGCCGGCCGCCCCGTTGGTCGGAGCCGTGACGACGCGGCCTCCGGCGGCGTTCTCCTCGTTGACCGCGAGAGCGAACGCCCCCAGCCACTCCCCCGGGAGTTCGCGGTGCCCCTCCGCCTGAATGCCCTCCAGCTGTGCACGCAGCACCGACGCGCGCCGCTTCACTTTCAGGATGCCGGGCAGCACGCCGTCGTGATGCAGACCCGCGTCCACGCACGCGGCCATGGCATCCCAGATGCGGTCCAGCCCCGCGGCGATCTCCTCGTCCGAGCGCAGCGCCTGTTCGTTCCGCCGCGCGGCCTCGGCGATCGTGATGCCGTGCTCGTCACACAGAGCCAGCAGGCTCGCGGCGTCCGTGAACGGGAAGGGCACGGATGCCGCGGCGACCCGCGGAGCCTCTCCTTCGCGACGGATGAACCCGCCGCCGACGGAGTAGTAGGTCTCATCGGCGAGCAGGACGCCGTCGGCGTCGCGCGCGAACAGCGTCATCGCGTTCGGGTGGCCGGGAAGGCGGGTGCGCGGCGCGAGCACCACGTCGCTCTTGGCGAAAGGGATGCCGTGGGTGCCGGCGAGCGTGAGCGTCCCTCCGTCGGGCCAGTCCGACCACGCCCGGCGCACGGCGTCCGGATCGACCGTCTCGGGTTCAAGGCCCTGCAGCCCCGCGACGACGGCGTCGGGCGTGCCATGGCCGATCCCGGTCGCTCCGAGCGAGCCGTAGAGGGCGCAGGAGACGGATGCCACGTCGTCGAGCACTCGGGTCGAGCGCAGGCGTGCGGCGAAGTCGGCGGCGGCCCTCATGGGGCCGACCGTGTGGGAGCTCGAGGGTCCTACACCGATGGAGAACAGCTCGAACGCCGAGACGTAGGCGCTCATGTCCCCAGCGTACGTCGCTGCCGCTTCACCCCCCGGACACGCTCGCGCCACGCCCGAGATACGATGCCGTCCCCGCCGATTAGACCTCCGCGGGTTCTGCGTCTATGCTGGACCACGGCCTGCGCGCCGTTTCGCGCGGAGGCCCTGCGCCCGTAGCTCAATGGATAGAGCATCTGACTACGGATCAGAAGGTTAGGGGTTCGAGTCCCTTCGGGCGCACACTGTGTTGAGACAGTAAATCGACGGCCTCCGCTTCGGCGGAGGCCGTCGGTGTTTTCTCCGCCTCCGTCGTTCGAGGGCATTCCGGCAGCTTTACGCCGACTTTCGTACGAAATACGAAAAACGCAAACGGGCGGCATCGCAGCCATCCCGGGTCCGCCCTAGTGTTCGACGATCGGTGACAGGGCATGCAAAGGGGCTGCCGATGTTGTGGCGGAAAGGACCGGCGCCCGAGGCGCTGTGGAGATCGGTCGATGAGGACTTCGTCCTGGGGGCGTGCTCACGGCGTGTGATCGGGTTCCTCAACCGCGGTGGAGACGACACGTGGACGGTGTTCGATGACGACGCCCGCCCCCTCGACACCTGCGCCGACCTCGACGAGGCCAAGGCCACGCTGTGGCACTCGCACCGGTCGAACCACGAGAACGGGTGCACCTCACCCCGGACCGAAAGCCACGCGCACCGCCCGGCGGGTGACGCCGCGATGATGTCCCCGTCGCCCCCCACCGCGGCGACCGTCGAGTCCCACCGGCCCATCCGGCCGGCGTCCTGGTGACCGCACCAGCTCAGGTCGACGACGGCTTCTTCGCGTCGCCCTTTGACGCGGTCGGCCCGTCGGCGTCGGCGGCGGCCTGCGCCTTCGCCCGCTTCTTCGCCTGCGAGGCGAGGCGGGCGAGGTCGACCATGCGCAGCGCATCCATGCGGGCGCGACGCATCGTGGCGTAATCCGGATCGGCATCCTCGGTCATGCCCTCGACGTCGAGACGCTTGGACAGGTTCGCCTCGACATCCCCCCAGGCCGCGACGCGCGCGCCCGCGACCAGTTGCTCCACCCGGAACGGATCGTCGGCGAAATCGCGCAGCTCCTTCGCGACGCCGCGAGACTGCCGCGCGCGCCGGCGGAGATTCCGCGTATCGCGGTCGCGGTAATCGTGCGTGCCCGACGAATCGGAGAACCGCCCCCAGGCCCTCTTCCGCTGCTGCGTGACCCGGTCGGCCGCTTGGTCCTGCTCGTCGGCGAGGGCGTGCAGCGTGTCGCGCGCGAAGGCGGCGAAGACGTCCTGATCGAAATGCCCGCCCCGGGCGATGGTCTCGACGAGGATGCGGTTGCGTACGGCGAGTCGCGCCGCAGCCGTCGCGATCGACAGCCCTTCGGCGATGGCATCCTTCGTCCGGCCCACGCGACCTCCCGCTCCAGGCTATCGCCCGGACGTCGGGGGCCATCGCTCCCTCACGTCAGGGCGGCGAAGATCTTCGCGATACGTCGCGCGCGCATCCGCCGCTCTAGGCCTCCGCAACGCTCCCCGCGTGCACTAGGCGAACAAAGAAAAAAATGCAACGCCCCCGGCACGGATCGTGCGCGCCCGTAGCGTCGACTCCGTTGCGGAGGGCCTCGGAGAGTACTCGGGGGCCTTCTGTCGTTTTCGGGGCACGAGAAAGCTGCCACGGCTCTCTACCGGATTCAGGCGAATGCTGCAAAGGCCAATCCGAATCTCCCATTCTCTTCGAACATGGAGGGAAGGCGGCCGAGTGGTCGCTGTCAGAACTCTGGGAGGTTCATCATGAGCTCGTCACCGAACCGCATCGTCGCCACCATCTTCGGCGCCGTCTACCTGCTCGTCGGTCTGCTCGGCTTCGCCGTGACCGGCGGCGTCGGGTTCATCGCCAACGAGGGTGGCCTGCTGCTGGGCATCTTCGAGGTCAACCCGCTGCACAACATCGCGCACCTCCTGATCGGTGCCGCGCTTCTGGTCGCCGGTCTTGCCAACGCCCGCGCCGCCAAGAGCGTCAACATCGCCGTGGGTGCCGTGTACCTGCTCCTGGGTATCGTGGGCTTCTTCCTCACGGGTCCCGCGAACATCCTCGCGCTGAACGTGCCCGACCACTTCCTGCACCTCGCGAGCGCCGTCGTGCTGCTGGGTGTGGGCCTGGGCACCGAGCGCAACGTCCCCCGCACCGCGGCGGTCTGAGCGTGAACGCCGCGACCTTCGTGAGGTCGTGGCCCTCCGTGTCCGCATGGGGGGCCGGGCTCATCCTCGCCGCCCTCGGTGCGGGCGCCATCGTCGGACCGAGCTCCGGGGCCGCCTCGCGCGGCCTCGGAGCGGGTCTGGTCGCCCTCGGGGTCGCCGCCCTCGTGTGGGGCGGCGCCGCTCTCGCCCTGGGCCGCCTCGTCTTTCCCCGCGCGACCCTCACGGGCGTCGTGGTCGGACTGCTGGCTTCGTCGGCGCTGATGTTCGTGCTCCCGTCTCACACCAGCGTCATCGCCGTCGCGGCGGCCTGGTTGCTCCTCATCGGGGTCGGAGCCGGAATCGCACCCACCCTGCGCCGACGCGGACGAGCCGAGTCGACGCCGAGCACCGCTCAGCCGATGAGTGTCTGGGGGCTCCTCCTCGCCGCCTCGATCATCGCCGTTGTCGTGACGCCCGCCCTCGGCTCTGCGCAGGATGCCGTCCTCATCCGCGACGACGGGTCCGTCCCCGTCATCACCCACGATCACTGATCCGGCCCTCCCGCTTCGACGGGATGGCACGCTGGAACAGTGACGTCCTCACCCCCGGTTCCGGCACGCGTCGCGCGGCTGCGTGCGAAGCTGCTCACCGCCCTCGCCGGCGACCCGACCGGCATGGCCCCGTACGTGCGGGCGATCGCGGACGGTGACGACGGCGGCTACTTCGTCGAAAACGGTCCCGCGTGGACCGTTCACGCCGGCATGGGGACGCTCGTCGCCGGCATCCGGGCTCTGCTCCTCCAGGCACTGCACCCCGGGGCTCTCGCGGGGGTCCACGACTGGTCGCGTTATCGCGAGGATCCCATCGGGCGCCTCACCGGCACCGTGCGATGGGTCATCACGCTCACCTACGGCTCGACGAGCCAAGCGGATGCCGAGACCGCCCGCGTCGGCCGGTTCCACCGCCGCGTGCAGGGTACGTACACGGCGGGCGACGGCGGCGAACGCACGTACTCGGCGGAAGACGGCGACCTCGTCCGGTGGGTGCACCTGGCCTTCACGGACGCGTTCCTGCGCAGCCACGAGGCGTACGGGGGCCCGATCCCCGGGGGCCCCGACGCCTACGTCGCCGACTGGGCGACCGCCGGCCGACTCATGCGGATCCCCGACCCGCCGCAGACAGAAGAAGCGCTCCGCGCCGAGCTCGACGGCTTCCTCGACCGCGGCGAGCTGCGCCGCGACGAACGCGTCGACGACGTCGTGCGGTTCCTGCGAAAGCCTCCGTTCCCCGGGGCGATGGGTCTTGCCTACCGGGTGCTGTTCGCGGCAGCCGTGGCGACCTTCCCCCCGCGGATCCGGCATATGCTCGGGCTCCGCCGGTCCTGGCTTCCGGTGAAGACCGCGACTGGCCTCATCCTGCGCTTCACCGAGCGCGCGCTCGGCTCAGGTCCCCGCGCGCAGGACATGGCACGCCTGCGGCTGCGCCGGCTGGGTCTGTAGTTCTCGCGCGGGCGGGGCGCACGTCCTTTCCCGTTCGGTGTCCAAAACACGCGGACGCCCTCGAGCGGCATCCGCGTGTCGTGGACACCCAGGGGCAGTGCCGCACAAGTCCTGCACGGTGTCGGGGGTAGCGGCATCCGGAGCCGGCGAGCGGCGGGTCTGCCGGAGTCGTGCGCCCCGCTCCCTTGTCGTTCGGTGGCCGGAACACGCGACGCCCTCACGTGGCATCCGCGCGTCTTGGACATCGACCCCGGTGGGGGCGCGACGCCCCCACCTCCCGTCCGGCGCCATGCGCCCGCCGCCGACGTAGCCTGGAAGCACCCGAGCACACGCGGAGGCGGCATGAGTGAAGACCCCCGGCAGGCGGCCGAACGCTACCGCCTGGATCGGCGGCTGCGGGATGCCGGTATCGACCCGGGAGAGACCGAATCCACGGCGCCGGAACGCGGATCGACCGCCGCGGAGCGCGCCGCGTACGTCGAGACTGCGATCCAGCAGGCCATCCGGCGCGGCGACTTCGACGACCTGCCGGGAGCCGGCAAGCCCCTCACGAACCTCGGAGACAGCCACGATCCCGACTGGTGGATCCGCCGCAAGATCGAGAATGAGAAGCTGAGCGGGCTCGGGCCGCCGGCGTTGACGCTGCGCGTGGAGCACGCCGCGCTCGCCGACCGCATGGACGCGTTGGCGCGCGAGGGCGACGTTCGCGACGCCCTCGAGGACTTCAACCGTCGCGTCATCGAAGCCCGCAGGCAGCTGCTCGGCGGCCCGCCCGTGGTCACGCCGACGGTCGATGTGGATGCCGAGATCGAGGCGTGGGCGTCACGCCGCCGCGCGCGAGCGGCCGCCGCGGCCGTGGCACCCCCGACGCCGCGTCGCCGCCGCTGGTTCCGCGCGCGCTGAGCGAAGCGAAAGCACACGTTCCGGTGGGGCGGGACGGGACGGGACGCGTCAGAGCCGCGACAGCGCGTCGGCACGACGCACGAGGGCGCGGGCACGGGCCAGGGCCGGGGCGTAGGAGCCGTCGACGGGGCCGTCGGGAGCGCTCGTCAGCATCTCTCGGGCGCTCGCGACCTCGGCGGGGCTCGGCGTGAACCCGGCGTGGGCGCCCGGGATCGCGGCATCCCGCAGCGCCAGCGTGCCGGTGAAGCCCATCGCGGCGGCGTGCTCCGCGGCATCCCGGGCCTGTTCCACCGGGCCGCACGGGCCGTCGATCGGCCCCGGGATGCCGGCTGCCGCGGATGCGACGACCAGCTGCGCGCGCGGCCACGACAGCGCGACGCGGTCCGCCGCCATACCGGTGTCACGGCGGAAGTCGCCGGTACCGAACGCCAAGCGGCGGGTCGCCGGGTGCGCGGCGATCGCGGGGGCCGACAGCAGCGCCGCGGCCGACTCGATCATGGCCACGATCGGAACGCCCGCTGGGAGGGATGCCGCGACGTGGGCGACGTCGGCGGGTCCGGCGCACATCGCCAGGACGACACCGGCGAGACGGTCGCCGAGCTCACGGCCGAGTGCCAGGTCGGCCTCGCCCTCGCGCGTTCCGGCGGCGCTGATGCGCAGCCACACCGGCGCGCGCTCGGCCGCACGACGCGCCCGCTCCCGCCCCTCGGCCTTGCGCGCGGCCGGCAGTCCGTCTTCGAGATCGAGCACCAGGACGTCGGCCGCGGTGTCGCCGCCCGCGGCCAGCGGTGAGCGCAGCAGCCAGGTGCGGGCCAGGTCGACACGCGCGGGGGCGGGGACGGCCGAAGCCGCCCCCGCCGCGATCGGGGTGACGCTCACGAACGACCCCGTGCCGCTGCCTCGGCCTCGGCCTGAGCACGGAACGCGTCGAGCGCCTGCGTGTCGACCGGTGCCGGTCCGACGCCGGCCTCCGCGGACGCCTCTTCCTTGGCATCCGCCGCGGGGGTCTCGGAGTGGTCGTGACCGGTGAGGAGCGACTCGTCGAAGGGGATCTCGCCCGCCAGCACCTGACGCACGCGCGCACCGTCGTACTGCTTCGTCCAGACGCCGATGAGCATCGTCGCGACCGCGTTGCCGGTGAAGTTCGTCACCGCGCGGGCCTCGGACATGAACCGGTCGATGCCGACGATGACGCCCACGCCGTTGACGAGATCGGGGCGGTAGGCCGACAGGCCGCCTGCGAGGGTGGCCAGCCCGGCACCGGTGACACCCGCCGCGCCCTTGGAGGCGATGATCATGAACACCATGAGACCGACCTGCTCGCCGATCGACATGGGCGCCCCCATCGCCGACGCGATGAACAGCGACGCCATCGTGAGGTAGATCGCGGTGCCGTCGAGGTTGAACGAGTACCCGGTCGGAACGGTGATGCCGACGACGGGCTTCGAGACGCCGAGGTGCTCCATCTTGGCGATGAGCCGCGGCAGGGCGGCCTCGGAGGACGACGTTCCGACGATCAGCAGGTACTCGCGACCGAGGTACTTCATCAGGGTGAAGATGTTGACCCGCGTCACGACGTACAGCAGCACGCCCAGCACCACCGTGATGAAGAGGAAGCACGTGAGGTAGAACGCGCCCATCAGGATGCCGAGGCTGATGACGGCCTGGAAGCCGGTCTTGCCCACGACAGCGGCGATCGCGCCGAAGGCGCCGATGGGCGCGAGCCACAGGATCATGCCGAGGATGCGGAACACCAGGGCCTGGAAGTTGCGGATGCCCTCGACCATGCGCGCACCTCGCTCGCCCATGCCCTGGAGGGCGAAGCCCACCAGCAGCGCGATGAAGAGCACCTGCAGGATGCTGCCGCCCGTGAACGCCGAGAAGAACGTGGTGGGGATGATGCCCAGAACGAAGTCCTGCGTCGTGGTCGCCTCGGGGGCAGCCTCGTAGGTGGCGCCCGCGATGTTCAGACCCTCGCCGGGGTGGATGATGTTGCCCACCACGAGGCCGATGATCAGCGCGAACGACGACATCACCAGGAAGTAGAGCATCGCCAGGCCGCCGATCTTGCCGACCGTGGATGCCTTGGCGATCGAGCCGATGCCCACCACGATCGTGCAGAAGATGACCGGCGCGATCATCATCTTGATGAGGTTGACGAAGCCCTTGCCGAGGGGTTCGAGAGCCGTGGCGAACGCCGGCGCCACGAGCCCGACGACGATTCCCGCCACGACCGCCACGATGACGGCGATGTAGAGCCAGTGGTTGCGGTCGATCTTCTTGCGCGGACGACCGTCGCGCGTGGTGCGGAGTGAGAGAGACATCGGCGACTTCCCCTTTTCCTAACGTCTTCGTTGAGTCCGGCGGGGTCGCCGGCGACGTGATGACTCTGCTCGACCGCCGGGCACGGGACGATTTGTGGTCGTATTGTTCACGGCAGACCGGAAAGGGCACGACGTGCGATTGAGCGTGGGCGGACGGCTGGCGATGGTGTCGCTGGGCGTCGTCGTGCTGGTCGCGGGGGTTCTCGCCGCGCTGATGTCGGTGCAGCTGTCGGACTCCGGACAACGTCAGGCGGAGCAGGTCACGCGCTCCGTCGCCGAGACCCTCGCGCACGAGCCCGAGGTCGCCGCGCTCGTCGGTACGCGCGACTCGGACGCGCTGCAGCCGATGGTCGAGGCGATCCTGGCCGACGCCGACCTGTCGTTCGTGACGATCATGACGCCCGACGGCATCCGGTTGACCCACCGCAATCGTGACGAGATCGGCGAACCGTACCTGGGCTCCCGCGACGAAGCGCTCGCCGGACAGACGTTCACCGAGGTGTACGGCGGCACGCTCGGCCCCTCGGTGCGGACGATCGCGCCGATCCGCCGCGACGGCGCAGACGACGGCGAGATCGTCGGGCTTGTCTCGGTCGGTGTCACGCTCACGGCGGTGCAGGCCGACCTGGCCGCGCGCGTGCCCCTGATCGTGACCGCCGCGGCCGGCATCGTCGGGATCGGCATCCTGGGCGCCCTGTACGTCCGCCGCAGCGCCCGCCGTGTCACCGGCTCGTACACGCCGAGCGAACTGGCGCGGCTGGTCGAGAGCTACGAGACCGTGCTGCACTCGCTGCGGGAAGGCCTCGTGGTCACCGACCATCGCGGGCGCATCGTGCTCTACAACGACGAAGCCGCCGATCTCCTCGGCCTGCCGCCGGCCGCGCAGGGGCAGGTGAGCCTCGACCCGCGCGCGATCGACATGGATGCCGCGCTCGCCGACGCCATCGCGACAGGTCGGCGCATGGTCGAGGAGACCGTGGTCACCGGCGATCGCGTGCTGCTGGTGAATCAGGAGGAGGCGCGCGACCTCTCCGGGCGCCGCGCCCCCGAGCGCGGGCGGGTCATGACGCTGCGCGACCGATCCGAGCTCCAGGCCCTCCTCGGCGAACTCGAGGGAGTGCGCACCCTGAGCGACACGCTTCGTTCGCAGACGCACGAGCACGGCAACCGCCTGCACGCCCTGCTGGCGCTGCTGGAGTTGGGCCGTGTCGACGACGCACGGCGGCTCATCGTGGCATCCACCGAAGAGAGGCAGGATCTCGCCGACCGCCTGGTGGCCGATAGCGACGCCGCCGTCGTGGTGGCGTTGCTGCTCGGCAAGCTGGACGAGGCCGCCGAACGCGGCGTGGCCCTCGAACTGCACGTCGACGAGCCCACCCCCGCGCTTCCGCTCGCGCCCGGCGAGGCCGTCACGGTGGTCGGCAACCTCGTCGACAACGCCCTGGATGCCGCCTCGACCGGCGCGGAGCCGAGGTGGGTGCGCGCGTCGCTCACGCGGCGCGGGCCCGATGTCGCGATCGAGGTGAGCGACAGCGGGGCCGGGTTCGATCCGAACCTCGCCGACCCGTTCGCGTTCGGCGCCTCGACCAAGCCGGCCGCGGTGCCCGGCGGTCGCGGTGTCGGACTCGCCCTCGTGCGGGACATCGTCGCAGCCCACGGCGGAACGCTGCGTGTCACGGCCGACCCCACGACAATCCGGGTGGTCCTGCCCGCCCCCGTCGAGGCGGTGCCGGCGTGATCCGTGTTCTCGTCGTGGACGACGACGCGCTCGCCCTCGAGCTCCACACCGCCTACGTCGGCCGCGTGCCGGGCTTCGAGGTCATCGGTCAGGCTGCGGGGGCGCGCGCTGCTCTCACGGCGATCGCCGACCCCGAACGCCCGGTCGACCTCGTGCTGCTGGACATGACCATGCCCGACGGCGGCGGTCTCGACGTGGCCCGCCGCGCGCGGGCGATGGGTGCGGGCGTCGACATCATCGCCGTGACGGCCGTCCGCGATGCTGCGACGGTGCGCGCGGCCGTGTCGACCGGGGTCGTGCAGTACCTCATCAAGCCGTTCACGTTCGCCGCGTTCCGCGAGCGTCTGGAGGCGTACCGGGCCTACGTGGAGGGGCTCGACCGCGCGGCGGGCGAAGCGACGCAGTCCGAGGTCGACGCGCTTCTGGGGACGCTGCGCGCGGTCTCGCCGAAGTTGCCGAAGGGCCTGAGCGACGAGACCCTGCAGGCCGTGGCGGAGCGCGTCCGCGTGTCCCCGGGGGCGGTGTCGTCGACGGAGGTCGGCGAGCGCGAGGGGATGTCGCGCGTGACGGCGCGACGGTATCTCGAACACCTCGCCGACGCGGGCCGCGTGCGACGCGAGCCGCGCTACGGCGGCCCCGGTCGCCCCGAGATCACGTACGCCTGGGTCCGCGCCTGACGCACCCGCGTCCGTCCGTCGCGCCGCCCCGCGGGGCCGCCCGCGCCGCCCGCTCGCCCGCTCTCCCGTTCCCCACCCGCCCACTCGCCCGCGTCCGAGCCCGCGCCCCGGGTCGGCGTCGGCGCCCCACGTCGGCGTCGGCGCCCCGGCATCCCGTTCAGTGTCCAAGACACGCGGACGCGTCACGTGTCCGTCCGCGTGTCCTGGACACTCAAGCGGGCAACGCGCCTCGACCCGGTGCGGTCCACGCCCCGCCGTCCCGGACCGGGTCGATCGGAGGCGGACCGCGCCGATCGCGGGGCGGAGCGGGTAGCGCGCGTCAGAGGTCGAAGGCGGCGCGGACGCCCTCGTTCACGACGACTCCGGCACGGACGTTCAGGCCCTTCGCCAGAGCCGGATCCGCGGATGCCGCGGCCTCCCAGCCCGCGTCGGCGATGCGGGTGATGTAAGGCAGCGTGGCGTTGGACAGCGCACGCGTCGAGGTGTGAGGCACGGCACCGGGCATGTTGGCGACGCAGTAGTAGAGGGAGTCGTGGACGCGGAACGTGGGTGCGTCGTGGGTGGTCGGCCGCGATCCCTCGAAGCACCCGCCCTGGTCGATCGCGATGTCGACGAGCACCGACCCCGGCCGCATCGCCGCGACCATGTCGTCGGTGACGAGCTTGGGCGCAGCGGCTCCGGGAATGAGCACGGACCCGATGACGAGGTCGGCGTCGGCGAGCTGCTCGGCGATCTCGAGGCGGGTCGAGGCGCGCGTCTGGATCGCACCGCCGAAGCGCTCCTCGAGCTGGCGGAGCTTGGGCAGCGAGATGTCGATGACGGTGACGTCGGCGCCGAGGCCCAGCGCGTTCGCGGCGGCGTGCTCGCCGGCCACGCCGCCGCCGATTACGACGACCTTCGCCTTGGGGGTGCCGGGCACTCCGCCCGGGAGCAGCCCGCGCCCGCCCGACGCGCGCAGCAGGTGGTGAGCGCCCTCGATGATCGACAGGCGTCCAGCGACCTCGCTCATGGGGGCCAAAAGCGGCAGCGCCCGGTCGGCGGTCTGCACCGTCTCGTAGGCGACCGCGGTGGTGCCCGCCGCCATCAGCGCATCCGTGAGCGGGCGGTCGGCCGCCAGGTGCAGGTAGGTGAACAGCGTCAGGTCCGAGCGCAGGTGCCCGTACTCCGGGGCGATGGGCTCCTTCACCTTGACCAGGAGCTCGGCACGCGCCCACGTCTCCTCGGCGGTGGCGACGATCTCGGCGCCCGCGGCACGGTACTGCTCGTCGGAGAAGCCGCTGCCCTCACCGGCGCCCGCCTGCACGAGCACCTCGTGTCCGCGATGCACGAGCGCATCCACGCCCGCGGGCGTCATCGCGACGCGGTTCTCGTTGTTCTTGATCTCGGTGGGCACGGCGACGCGCATCGGTCTCTCCTCTGAGGTGGTCGTGGCAGGAAGAATCGCAGAAACAAACGTTTCCGTGGCGTAACGCCGAATATTCTTCGCTCTGGATGCCGTGCACCGCGGTACCCTCAAGCGAACCCACCCTCAGCCGATGGCCCGACCGAAGGATCTGCGATGGCCGACGACGACCTACATCCCCTGGACGCCCGCATCATCGACCTGCTGTCCGCCGACGCTCGGATGACCAACGCGGCACTCGCGGACGCGCTCGGTGTTGCCGCGTCGACGGCACACGCCCGCGTGCGCGGTCTGGTCGAGCGCGGCCTCATCACGGGGTTCCACGCCGCCGTCGACCAGAGCCGTCTCGGCCGGGGGCTTCAGGCCATCGTCGGAGTCACACTCCGACCTGGGCAGCGCCACGAGAGCATCCGCGCGTTCGCTCAGGAGGTGCGACGACACCCCGACGTCATCCAGTTGTTCTTCCTCGGCGGTGCCGACGACTTCCTCGTGCACATCGCCGTGGACGACTCTTCGGCCGTGCGCCGCTTCGTGGTCGATCAGCTCTCGGCCCGGCACAGCGTGGCATCCACCCGCACCAGCATCATCTTCGAGTACCACCGCAACGCCCTCGCGGCCGACTTCGCGTGAGACGGCCCGCAGCGGCGGCGAGACGGCGCACCGCGGGCCGATAGAGTGGCGGAACCGTGCGGCGCCGCACGGCGAGGGGAAGAGCCGTGTTGCTGACGATCGGGCTCGCTGCGATGTCCATCGGCGTCGCTATCGCCGTGGTGGGGATCGCCCTCCCCAAGACCTCAGCGCCCGTACGGTTCACGACCTTCCTGCAGTACGCCACCATGGCCGGGATCTTCTCGGTGGGATCGGCGATGATGTACGCCGTGCACCGGTACGACGGCGCACGGCTGGCCCTGGTCGTCGCCGACGCCGGCATGGTCCTCACCGCCGGCACGATGGCCGTCGCCGTGGCCGCACTGTCCACGCGCCGCCGCCGCGCCGCTCTGGCGCTGGTCGCGGTGATCGCGCTCGCGACGGGCGCAGCGACTGCGACCATGAGCGAGGAGCAGTCCCTCATCATCAAGGCGGCGGTCCTCGCCGTGGTGTGCGGTGTGTGTGCGATCGCCGCGGCCCGCTCGACGGTCGCACCGCGGCATCCTGCGCGTCTCCTCGCCGTCGCGATGGGGGTCTACACCGTCTACTCGGCAGGGCGTGCCGTGGTGGGCGCAGCGACCGGCTGGGCCGGGCCGATGGGACCGGTGTTCCGCTCGCTGGAGATCGGCTCCGCGGTCGCCATCATGATCGTTCTGGCGTGCGGCCTCGCCATCATCCTGTCCCTGCGCTCGCCCAGCCGGACGGCGGACAGCGTCTCCGGCGAGCTCACCGTCATCGTGGTCGGTGACGCGCGCCTCGTGGCGCGGGCCTACGGCGTCGAGCACTTGAGGTCGCTCGTCAACGAGATGCGGGCGGCGACCCACGCCATCGACGATCGCGCCGTCGACGTCCGAGACGGCGTGGCCACGGCACTCCCGTCGGCGCTGTCCACGCTCAGCGACCAGTTGCAGAACGGTTTCGGCTGGAGCCCGGAAGAGATCGCACTCCTGACCGAACGCCGGGCCGCGCGCGGGCGCGGCGAGCGCGCCTGACACCGAGGCGTCACGAATGAAGCGCGGCGGCGATCGCGGCGATGTCAGCCGGGGTCGAGCGGCAGCAGCCGCCCACGAGCCGCGCTCCGGCCGCCACCCACGACGGGGCGGTCTCGGCCAGCGGCGCGGGGGCGCCGTGCCACGTGCGGGCCTCGGCATCCCACCGCTCCCCGGTGTTCGGGTAGGCGACGAGCGGCACGGCGGGCGCTTCGGCCAGGGCCGGGAGGACCCGCGCCGGTGTGCAGCAGTTGACTCCGACCGCGATGACCTCCGGAACGGATGCCGCGGTGCGCAGAGCCTCGGCCAGAGCCCCGGCAGCAGTGAACCCGGTGCTGTCGGCGGACAGGCTGACGAACGCGGGCATGCCCAGAGCGGTGAGTTCGAGAGCGAGCGCCTCGACCTCGAGCGGGGACGGGATCGTCTCGACCGCGAGCAGATCGGCGCCCGCCTCGGCGAGAACGGCGAGGCGGCGGCGATGCAGACCACGCAGCTGCGCGACGTCCAGCCCGTACTCCCCCGTGTACTCGCTGCCGTCGGCGCGCAGCGCACCGACCGGACCGACGGATGCCGCGACCAAGGGACCTCGGACCTCGCGGGCGAGCAAGACCGAGCGCCGAAGGAGCGTCTCGACCTCGGCATCCGGAATCGATCCGCCGAAGCCCACCTGATAAGACGCGGTGATCAGGACGTCCGCGCCGGCGGCGGCGAACTGCTCGTGGGCGGCGCGGACCTCGCCCGGGTCGTCGCGCAGAACCCGCGCGGACCACAGCGACGACGACACATCGTTGCCGCGGCGCTCGAGCAGGGTGCCGAGGCCTCCATCGAGGACGAGGGGGCGGGTTTCGAGGTCGATCACGCCTCGTGGGTCTCGCCCGCGGCGAGGACGCGCAGCACGCGCGCGAGAAGCGCCTGATCCGCGCGGCTGACATCGCGCAGGGCCTCGGCCTCGAGACGCACCAGCTCGGTCATCGCGGCGTCGACACGTTCGATGCCCTCGGCGGTGATGGCGACGAGGATCGCGCGACCGTCGGAAGGGTTGGGCCGACGGTGGACGAGCCCGCGATCCGCGAGCTTGTCGAGGCGATTGGTCATCGCCGCGCTGCCGATCATCGTCGCCGCGATGAGGCGCGTGGCGCTCAGCTCGGTACCGGCGCGACGGAGGACGGCGAGCACGTCGAACTCCCACACGGCGATGTCGGCGCTTGCGAAGGCGCGGGCCCGCAGTTTCGACAGGTGGAAGGCCGCGCGACGCAGCCGCGACATGACGTCCAGCGGGGTCAGGTCGACTTCGGGCAGCAGTTGCGACCAGGCGTCGATGAGGAGGTCGACCTCGTCGTCTTTGCTGCTGGAGACCGTGGACACACTTCGACGGTACCGGAGTCGCGGGGGCGATCGGCTCCGGACCGGGCGTTTCGCGGCGGGATTGTGCGTTCGCCGGGCGCATTCGACCGTCGCGGCCCCGCCCGGCTATTCGACGGCAACCCGCAATCCCGCGGGCTCCCCGGGAACGCTCACCGTGGCGCGGACCGGCCTTCGCGCCGCGCCAACACCCCGCCGGCCGCCGACAGCCACCGCCCCGGGTCGGCGAGAGCGGCGTCGGCCGTCCCCGCGAGATCGACGAGCGCCACCGTCGAGACGAAGCCCGAGGTGTCGGCATCCGGCGCGATCCGCCCCGCGACGAGAGCCGTCGGACGCGCCGCTTGCCGGGCGAGCCCAGCGACCAGGGCCGGCGCCTTCCCCGCCGCGGACCCCGCGTCGAACGCCCCCTCCCCCGTGACCACGACGTCGGCGGCGGCCACGGCGTCGGCGAGGCCGATCAGATCCGCGACGCGCTCAGCCCCCGGCAGGAGGACGGCACCCCACGCGCGCAGGGCTGCGCCGGTCCCGCCCGCCGCACCCGTTCCGGCTTCGTTCGTGTCGACGCCGAGCAGCGCCGCCGCGCGAGCGAGCGCCGCATCGGCTTCCGCGACCGCCCGGACCCCGAGCCCCTTCTGCGGACCGAACACCGCTGCCGCGCCGGACGGACCGGTGAGCGGGCTGCGCACATCACTGAGCACGAGGACCCCGTCCCGCGGCGCAGGACGCAGCCCCGAGCGATCCAGGCGGACCGCGGTGCGCACGCCCCGCAACCCGGGCAGCGCCTCGCGCCCGTCGGCATCCATGATGCGCGCCCCGAGAGCGGAGAGCACGCCGAATCCCGCGTCGGTGGACGCGCTCGAGCCGATCGCGAGCACGAGGCGGGTGACGCCGTGATCGAGCGCCGCGGCGATCGCCTGCCCGAATCCGCGGGTGTCGGCGTCGAGCGGGCGCAGGTCGCCGCCCAGCAGTTCGATGCCCGAGGTCGAGGCGAGTTCCACGACGCCGGTCTCACCGGTCGCGTCCGCCGCCGCGGGGAGAAGGACCCAGGATGCCGCGACCTCACGCCCGTGCGGACCCGTGACACGCACCGGCATCCGGCGAGCCCCCGGCACGGCCGCGAGGAAGGCGTCGAGGGTGCCCTCGCCGCCGTCGGCCATCGGCAGCTCGACGATCTCGTCGTCGCCCCGCACGGAACGCCACCCCGCCGCGAGCGCCGCCGCGGCCCCCGCCGCGGAGATGGACCCCTTGAACCCGTCCGGGGCGAAGAGCACGCGCGTCACGCGCCGACCCTACTCCGCCCGGTGCGTCGGCACGGGCCGGGGGCGGGCGCCGGGAGCGGGGCGGGGCGGGGCGGGGGCCGGGGCCGGGGGCGGGGCGCGGGCGGGGGCGGGGGGCAGAGTGTCCAAGACACGCCGATGCCGAGCGCGCGCATCCGCGTGTCTTGGACACTGAACCGCGAGAGGAACGCGCATCGCCGGGGCCGCTCTCGACCGGCGCAGCGAGTGTCCACAACACGCGGACACGCCTCACACGCGTCCGCGTGTCTTGGACACCGAACCGCCGGGCGGAGCGCGGGGCGGCGCCGGGAACCGGGTCAGCGGGGCCGAGGCGGGGGTGCGGTCGTGGCGCGGACGACGAGCCGGGTCGGCAGCTGGACGTGGGTTTCGGGCAAGTCCTCGCCCGTCAGGAGCGCGAGGACGATGCGCACCGCCTCGGCCCCGAGGCGTTTCATGGGCTGACGGATCGTCGTGAGGCCGGGCTGGGCGCGCGCGGCCTCGGGCACGTCGTCGAACCCGACGACCGATAGATCGTCGGGGACGCGCAGCCCCCGTTCGGCGGCGACTTCGATGATCGACAGGGCGGACAGGTCGTTCGCGGCGAAGACGGCGGTGGGCCGATCGGGCAGCGCGAGCATCGCGTGGGCGGCCTCGCGCGCCACGTCCTGCTCATAGCGTCCGACCCCCACCAGCGCGGGATCGAACGGGATGCCGGCCGCCGACAGCGCCGCGCGGTACCCGGACGCGCGCGCCACCGCCGACCGCAGGTCGGGGCGACCGGCGATGAAGCCGATGCGACGGTGGCCGAGCTGCACGAGGTAGTGGACGGCCTGCTGGGCGCCGGTGAAGCTGTCGGATTCGACCGTGGGCAGGTCAGCGCGGCCCGTATGCGGGTCGACGGCGACGATCGGCACCTCGCTCACGACGTTGACGACCGTGGGCGTGACCAGGATCGCCGCGTCGATGAGCGTGCCGCTCAGGCGGCTGAGCGAGCGCCGCTCCCAGCCCTCACCGTCGCGGCGGGCACCCGTGTAGGCGAGGAGGTCGTAGCCGGTGTCGGACAACGCCCCGCCCACACCCTTGAGGATCTCGGCCGAGAACGGCTCGATGTCGGCCACGAGCACGCCGATGACCCCCGTGCGTCGCGCCCGCATGCTGCTGGCCACCAGACTGGACTCGTAACCAAGGGCCTCGACGGCGTCGAGCACGCGCGCGACCGTCTCGGGCGAGACGCCGTATCGGCCGTTGACGGCCTTGGACACGGTTGCCACCGAAACCCCCGCGGCGGTGGCGACGTCGTGGATGGTCGCGCGTCTGTTCACGGCTCGACACTAGTCGTGGAAATCATTTTCGAAAACGTTTGACGCTCGTCACGCCCCGGGTGACACTTCTGGAACCTCGGGCCGCACACCCGGGGGTGAACGAACGGCATCGCAGCCGAACACCGGAGCATCCCGCGAGGGACGCACCTCGACGAAGAGAAACGGAATCACATGAACACGAGGAAGATCCTCGCCGCGTCGGCCATCGCCGTCGCCGGCACCCTGGCCCTCGGCGGTTGCGCCGCGGGCGGCGGCGGCGGACAGAACGCCGACGGCAGCGTCACCCTGACTTTCTGGCACAACTCCACCACCGGTGACGGAAAGAAGTACTGGGAAGACACCGCCGCGGCCTTCGAGGAGGCCAACCCGGGTGTCACCATCGAGATCCAGGCCGTGCAGAACGAGGAGATGGACGGCAAGCTCCAGACCGCGCTGAACTCCGGCGACGCGCCGGACGTCTTCATGGCACGCGGTGGCGGCAAGCTCGCCGACATCGTCGAGGCCGGCCAGGCGATGGATCTCACCGACAAGATCTCCGATGACGTCAAGTCCGCTCTGGGCGGATCGCTCGGCGCCTTCGAGGTCGACGGCAAGAACTACGGCATGCCCGTCGCCGTGCTCCCCTCGGGCATCTTCACCTCGCAGGACCTGCTCACCGCCGCGGGTGTCACCGAGGCCCCCGCGACGATCGACGACCTCGTGGCGGCGGACGAGAAGATCCGCGCCACCGGCGTCGCCCCCATCGCCGTGGGCGCCAAGGACGCGTGGCCTGCCGCGCACTGGTACTACAACTTCGCACTGCGCGCCTGCGCCAAGGACGTGCTGGATGCCGCGGCCGAGAGCCGTAACTTCGACGACCCGTGCTGGCTCGAAGCGGGCGAGAACCTGCAGGCCTTCCTCGAGACCGAACCCTTCAACGAGGGCTTCCTGACCACCGCAGCCCAGCAGGGCGCCGGTTCTTCGGCGGGTCTTCTGGCCAACAAGCAGGCCGCGATGGAGCTCATGGGCGCCTGGAACCCCGGCGTCATCGCGTCGCTGACCCCCGACCAGCAGCCGCTGCCCGACCTCGGCTGGTTCCCGTTCCCCGAGGTCCCCGGTGGTGACGGAGAGCCCGGCGCCATCATGGGCGGCGTCGACGGATACTCCTGCTGGGTCAACGCCCCCGAACAGTGCGTCGACTTCCTCAACTTCATGGTGACCCAGGAGAACCAGGAGTACTACGCCGAAGCGTTCCAGACCATCCCCGCCTCGAGCGAGGCGACCGCAGCGGTCACGACGCCCGCCCTGCAGTCGGCCCTGGCCGCCTACACCGACGCCCCCTACGTGTCGGTGTGGCTCGACACGCTCTACGGCCAGAACGTCGGCAACGCGCTGAATGTCGCCGTGGTCGACATGTTCGCCGGCAAGGGCACACCGCAGGGCATCGTCGACGCCGTCAACGCGGCTGGCGCCCGCTCCTAAGGATCCCGACATGACCACCGTGCGTCACCCCGTCGCCACCGCGTCGGACGACGTCGCCGGTCGCCGCCTGGCCGAGGAGGGAGCTACCCGCTCCTCCTCGGCCGGGCGGTCGCCCGTGCGGCGCCGCCGCGAGAACTGGCGCATCCGCGGCGAACTGGCGATCCTCCTGGGCCCTGCCCTCGTGGTCTTCGTCTCGTTCGTCATCCTGCCGGTGGCCCTGGCCGCCTTCTACGGCTTCTACAGCTGGTCGGGGTTCGGCGCCCCCACCGAGTTCGTTGGATTCCGCAACTACCTGACGATCCTCACCGACCCCGCCTTCCACGAGGCGCTCGGTCACAACGCCTTCATCGTCATCGGTTCGCTGGTGCTGCAGGGCCCCCTGGCCCTCGGACTCGCCCTCCTTCTCAATCGCAAGATGCGGGCGCAGTCCCTGATCCGCGTGCTGATCTTCGTTCCCTACGTCATCTCCGAGGTCGTCGTCGGCCTCGGCTGGGGCCTCATGCTGCAGTCCGGCGGCGCGCTCAACGGCGCACTGGAGAAGATCGGGCTCGGCGCCCTCCGCGCCGACTGGATCTCCGACCCGGCGCTGGCGATCTGGACGCTGCTCATCATCATCACGTGGAAGTACATCGGCTTCGCCGTCATCCTCTTCCTCGCGGGGCTCCAAGGCATCCCGGAGGAGCTGTCCGAGGCCGCCGCCATCGACGGCGCGTCGTTCTGGCAGATCCAGCGCCACATCGTGCTGCCCCTCATGGGACCCACGATCCGCATCTGGGCGTTCCTGTCGATCATCGGCTCGCTGCAGCTGTTCGACCTCGTCTGGATCATCTGGGGTCAGTACGTCGCCTCGACGGCCGGAACCTCGACCATGGCCACCTACATGGTCGCCAACGGCCGCAACGCCGGCAGCTTCGGCTACGGCAGCGCCGTGGCCGTGGTGATGTTCCTCATCTCCCTCGCCGTCGCCCTCATCTACCAGCGCTTCGTGCTCCGTCGTGACACGGCCGGCGCTCTCACGGGAGGCACCAAGTGACCGCCACCGCCACCCTCGTCGCGCCGAAGGCGCCGCGATCGGCCCGCCGCTCCCCTGTCGGCACCTCGCGCTCGAGCTCGGTCATCGTGGGCTTCGTCGCCCTCCTGCTGATCGGAATGATGCTCGCCCCGGTGGTGTACATCATCCTCGGCGGCTTCCGCTCGAACGCCGAGATCACCGTCGACCCGTCCGGGTTCCCGACCCGGTGGAACTGGGAGAACTACGCCGACGTCCTCGGCAGCGGCGTGTTCTGGGGCCAAGTCGGCAACTCGGCGATCGCCGCGATCGCGACGACGGTGTTCGTCGTCGCGCTGGGTCTGATGGCCGCGTACGCGCTGTCGCGCTACCGCTTCCGCGGGCGCGGGGCCGTGTACGCGCTGTTCACCGCGGGACTCATGTTCCCGATGACGGTGGCCATCACGCCGCTGTACATCCTGGTGCGCAACCTCGGGCTGACGAACTCGCTCACCGGCGTCATCATCCCGCAGATCGCGTTCGCGCTGCCGCTGACGATCATCATCCTGTCGCCGTTCCTCGCCGCGATCCCGAAGGAGCTGCAGGAGGCCTCCTCCATCGACGGTCTCGGTCGTCTCGGCTTCTTCTGGCGCATGGTGCTGCCGCTGGCCGTCCCCGCGGTCGTCACCGTCGGCATCCTGGCGTTCGTCAACAGCTGGAACTCGTACATGCTCCCGCTGTTCATCCTCAACAACGAGGCCTCGTACACGCTCCCGCTGGGAACACAGGCCTTCGCTTCGCAGTACTCCGTCGACACCGCGCGCGTGCTCGCATTCACCTCGCTGTCGATGATCCCCGCTCTGCTGTTCTTCAGCGTGTTCGAGCGACGGATCGTCGGCGGCCTCACCGGCGCCGTGAAGGGCTGATCCGCATGACCATCCACAAGTCCGACATCGGCGCACCGCTGGCCCCCGGCGTCTCGGCCCGCGTGCAGGCGCTCGTGACCGAGATGACCCTGGACGAGAAGCTGGCCCAGCTGGTCGGCTACTGGGTCGACCAGGGCGACGAGGTCGTCGCGCCGATGTCCGGCGAGAAGGTCACCTCGACCGACTACGCGGATGCCACGGTCCACGGCCTCGGCCACCTCACCCGGGTGTACGGCACGCGGCCGGTCGACCCGGTCGACCGGGCCGCCTGGCTGTGGAGCGAGCAGCGTCGACTGAAGACCGAGACGCGTCTGGGCATCCCCGCCCTCGTGCACGAGGAGTGCCTGACCGGTTTCGCGGCGTGGAAGGCAGCGACCTTCCCCACCCCGCTCGCGTGGGGCGCGTCGTTCGATCCCGAGACCGTCGAGCTCGTGGCATCCGCCATCGGACGCTCGATGCGCGAGGTCGGCGTGCACCAGGGACTCGCGCCGGTGCTCGATGTCATCCGCGATCCCCGGTGGGGACGCGTCGACGAGTGCATCGCCGAAGACCCGTACGTGGTCGGCACGATCGGCACCGCGTACGTGCGGGGCCTGCAGGACGCCGGCGTGCACGCGACGCTCAAGCACTTCGTGGGGTACTCGGGCTCGCGGGCGGGCCGCAACCACGCCCCCGTGCACGCGGGTCCGCGCGAGCTGCAGGACGTGTTCCTGCCGCCGTTCGAGATGGCGGTGCGTGATGGCGGTGTGCGTTCGGTGATGAACTCGTACGCCGAGATCGACGGCGTCCCCGTCGCCGCCTCGCCCGAGCTGCTCACCGATCTGCTCCGCCGACGGTGGGGCTTCGACGGCACGGTGGTCTCCGACTACTTCGCGGTGGACTTCCTCCGTTCGATGCACGGCGTCGCCGGCACCCCCGGCGAGGCCGCGCAGCTCGCCCTGGAGGCGGGGATCGACGTCGAGCTCCCCGGCGCCGACGCCTACCCGCACCTGGCCGCGCGGGTGGCATCCGGAGACCTTCCCGAAGCCGTGATCGACCGCGCGGTCGCGCGCGTCCTCGCCGAGAAGGAAGACCTCGGTCTCCTGGATGCCACCTTCGACGACGCCCCCACGGAGGTCGACCTCGACGACGCCGAACACCGCGCGCTGGCGTACCGCCTGGCGCTGGAGAGCGCCGTGCTGCTGCGCAACGATGGCGTGCTGCCGCTCGCGGCCGCTCCCGGACGCATCGCCGTCATCGGCCCCAACGGCGACAGCGCCGAGGCGCTCATGGGCTGCTACTCGTTCGCCAACCACGTGCTGGCGCACCACCCCGGGACGCCGATGGGCTTCGACATCCCGACGGTGCGCGAGGCCCTGGCCGCGCGGTTCCCGGATGTCGTCGCGGCGGAAGGCTGCACGGTCGAGGGGACGGATGCCTCGGGCATCGCCGCGGCGGTCGAGCTCGCCCGTTCGGCCGACGTCGCGGTGGTCGTCGTCGGCGACCGCGCGGGCCTGTTCGGTCGCGGCACGGTGGGCGAGGGGAACGACGCCGATTCTCTCGAGCTGCCGGGCCTGCAGCGCCGTCTCGTCGAGGAGGTCGTGGCGACCGGGACGCCCGTGGTGATGGTGCTGCTCACCGGCCGCCCGTACGCCCTCGGGTGGGCGCTCGACGAGGCCACCGGTCCCGCGGCGGTCGTGCAGTCCTTCTTCCCGGGAGAAGAGGGTGGTGCCGCTCTCGCGACTCTGCTGGCCGGTGACGCCTCTCCCTCGGGGCGCCTCCCGGTGTCGCTTCCCCGCTCGGCCGGGGCGCAGCCGTACTCGTACCTGCACCCGATCCTCGGCGGCCCCACCGAGGTCACGAGCACCGACCCGACCCCCGTCCGGCCGTTCGGTTTCGGGTTGTCGTACACGACGTTCCGGCGTGAGGGCCTCGAGGTGGACGGGTCGTCCGGGTCCGCCGTGGAGGTGCGGGCCGGTGACGCGTTCTGCGCGCGCGTCCGCGTGACCAACACGGGCGAGCACCGCGGTGCCGACGTCGTGCAGCTCTACGCGCACCGCGCCGTCGCGAGCGTGACGCGCCCCGTCGCCCAGCTCGTCGCGTACGCCCGGGTGGAGCTCGAGCCGGGCGAGACGGCGGACGTGCGGTTCACGATCCCCGCGTCGCGCCTGGCGTACAGCGATCGTGCGCTGCGCCGGGTCGTCGAGCCCGGCGAGGTCGAGCTGCGCGTGGGTCCGTCCTGCGCCGAGGTCGACGAAGCCGTGGCCCTGCGCCTCACGGGCCCGGCGTTCGAGCTGCGTCCCGACGACGCTCGCATCGTCGCCGTCGAGGTGCGCCGGGGCTGATCCCGCCTCTCCTGTCCGCGAGACTTCATCGCGCCGACGACCGCCCCGCATACGGCACGGGGGTTGTCGGCGCGATGCTGTCTCGCGGGGGTGGACGGCCGATAGCGTGGACGGATGACGCTCCCCACGGCATCCTCGCGCGTGTTCGACGATCGCGACGCCGCCGGCGCCGACCCGTGGTCGATCGACCTGGAACGCATTCAGTTCTCGCCGTACTTCTCCCGCCTGTCGGCCGTGACCCAGGTGGTGTCGCCGTCGATCTCGGGCGCCCCGGTGCACAACCGCCTCACGCACACGCTCAAGGTCAGCGCGATCGCCCGCGTCGTTGCCCTGCAGCTGAACACGAGCGCCGGCACCGACGTGTGCAACGCCACCGTCGTCGAAGCCGCCGCGTACGCGCACGACCTGGGCCACCCGCCGTTCGGCCACCTCGGTGAATCGACGCTCGACCGTCTCGCGCGCACCGAGCTCGGCCTTGCCGACGGGTTCGAGGGCAACGCGCAGACGTATCGCATCCTCGCGGCCCTCGACGTCGTCGAGCACGCGCCCCGGGGGCTCAACCTCACCGCCGCCGTGCGCGCGGCCTCGGCGAAGTACCCGTGGTCGCCGTCGGTGTCGGCGGCCGAGATCGAGCGGCTCGGTCCACCCCGTGGCATCCGTCGCGCCTCAGACGGCGCGTACCGCGTGCACAAGTACTCGGTGTACGACCTCGATGCCGCTGACCTGGACCAGGCGCGGGAGGGCGTGGATGCCGAGCCGCTGCGGCAGACGATCGAGGGCGCCGTCATGGACCTCGCCGACGACATCGCGTACTCGGTGCACGACGTCGACGACTTCTACCGCGCGGGGATCCTGGACCACGCCCCGATCGCGGCGGAGTTCCGCGGCTGGCTGGACGACGTGCTCGAGTGGCGCTCGCGCGATGACGCCGAGGTGCGGGCCGAGCTCGCGCCCGGCGCGGGCCTGGAACGCTTGCGGCGGAAGATGCGCCGCGACGACCCGTGGATCGCGGACGACGAGGCGTTCCTCGACGCGGTGAGCGACGTGGATGCCGAGATGGTCACCGACCTGCTCGCGCGCCCGTTCGACGGGTCGTTGACGGCCGAGCGGCGGCTGGCCGCGTTCACCGACCGGTGGATCCGCCGCTTCCAGGAATCGGTGCATCTGCGACCGCTGGACACTCCGCGGTCCGGACCGGTGGCGCTGTCGCCGTCGGCCTGGCACCACGTCGAGGTGCTGAAGTTCGTCCACAAGCGATTCGTGCTGAGCCGCCCCGACCTGGCGATCCAGCAACGCGGAATGAGCCGGATCCTCGCGCGATCGGTGCGCGCGCTCGGCGAATGGCTCGACGACGACCTCGACCGATCGCGCACCCCGCGGCGGCTGCGCGAGCTCATCGCCCTCGCGCAGGAGCAGTACGCCGCTCTTCCCGCCGAACGCCGGCCGACGGATGCCGAGGCCGAGACGCTCGCGCGCTCCCGCGGGATCGTCGACTACGTGGCATCCCTCACCGACGCCCAGGCGTTCACGCTGTCGGAGGCGATCTCCGGCCGCGCCGACCGCCTGTGGTCGCTGGGCCAGCGACTGTAGCGCGGTCTCCCGGCATCCATGTCCCACTTCGTGCGACGGCAGTGTCCCGAAGCTGCACGAAGTGGGACATGCACGCCGGCCGGCTGCCGCGGCTGCGGGCACACGAATGCCCCGGGTCCCGCGGTGGCCCACCACCGACGCGGGCCCGGGGCACGGTTCGTGCGCCGGAACAACCGGGGCACGGTTCGTGCAGTGGGGCGCACGATGTCCGCCCCGCTGCACGGGACGCGCCCCGAGCGACCGGTTCGCGTACGTGCCGCACCGCCCCGGGGCTCGAAGCAACCCGGGGCGGCGGGGGTCAGATGCCCTGGGCCAGGCGGTAGTACGCCTGGTTCCAGCGCAGCTCGCTCTGGAAGCCGCGGACCGTGGTGTCCTCGTCGATGACGACGAGCTCGGTCTTGGCCATCTCGGCGAAGTCGCGGAACACCTCGATGCCCACGGCCGTCGTCATGACGGTGTGGTGGGCGGCGCCGGCGGCGAGCCAGCACGCGGCCGACGTCGCGAAGTCCGGGGCGGGCTTCCACACCGCGCGGCCCACGGGGAGCTTCGGCAGGTCGGGAGCCTCGACGTTCTCGACGACGTTCGCCGTGAGGCGGAAGCGGTCGCGCATGTCGCTCAGCGCGACGACGAGAGCCGAACCGGGGTCGGCGGTGAACACCAGACGCACCGGGTCTTCCTTGCCGCCGATGCCCAGCTCGTGGATCTCCAGGCGCGGCTTGGCCGTCGTGAGCGACGGCGAGACCTCGAGCATGTGCGCGCCGAGGATGCGCTCGTTGCCGGGGACGAGGTCGTAGGTGTAGTCCTCCATGAGCGACGCGCCACCGGGCAGGCCCGCGCCCATGACGTTCGCGACGCGCACGAGGATCGCCGTCTTCCAGTCGCCCTCGGCGCCGAATCCGTAGCCCTCGGCCATGAGGCGCTGCACCGCGAGACCGGGCAGCTGCTTCAGGGCACCGAGGTCTTCGAACGAGGTGGTGAACGCGCCGAAGCCGCCCTCCTCGAGGAACGACCGCAGGCCGAGCTCGATCGCGGCGCCGTCGCGCAGCGACTGGTGCCGCGCGCCGCCGGGGAGCAGCTCCTCGACCACCTCGTAGCTGTCGATGTACTCCTGCACGAGCGCGTCGATGTCGGCATCCGTTGCCTGCTCGACGGCCTCGACGAGCTCGTTGACGCCCCACGTGTTGACCTGGACGCCGAAGCGCAGCTCGGCCTCGGTCTTGTCGCCCTCGGTGACGGCGACGAAGCGCATGTTGTCGCCGAAGCGCGCGAGCTTGAGGGTGCGGGCGGCCGTCCAGCCGGCGGCGGCGCGCTCCCAGTCCTCGATCTGCTGACGCACGGCGGGGTTCGACACGTGCCCGACGACGGTCTTGCGCGCGACGCCGAGGCGCGTCTGGATGTACCCGAACTCGCGGTCGCCGTGGGCGGCCTGGTTGAGGTTCATGAAGTCGAAGTCGATGTCGTTCCACGGCAGTTCGACGTTGGCCTGCGTGTGCAGGTGCAGCAGCGGCTTCTGCAGCGCGTCGAGGCCGGCAATCCACATCTTCGCGGGGCTGAAGGTGTGCATCCACGCGATGACGCCGATGACGTCGTCACGGCCGTTGACCTCGAGGGCCATACGGCGGATGCTGTCGGAGTCCTTCAGCACGGGCTTCCAGACGACCTTCACGGGCAGGCCCGAGAGGCCTTCGACGACACCCTGGGACTGCTCGGCGACCTGCTTCAGGGTCTCCTCGCCGTAGAGGTTCTGGCTGCCGGTGACGAACCAGACCTCGTAGCCGTCGAGGTCGTTCTTGAGGGGCGTGCGGGTCATGTCTTTTCCTGTCGTTCTCAAAGGGATGCCACGGCGGCCGCCTCGACGGCGAGCCCGGCGCGGTAACGGTCGAGGTAGGCCGAGAAGCCGGCGACGTCCGCCGGTTCGGGCTCGGCGGTGACGATGGGCGCGTCGGCGAAGACGGCCTCGCGCAGGTAGGTGTCGAGGTCGCGGCCCGCGCCGTCGGCGGCGTAAGCGGCGAGCACGGCCATGCCCCACGCCCCGCCCTCGGACGCGGTCTCGGCGACCGCGACGGGGGCGTCGAGGGCCGCCGCGAGGAAGCGCTGCGCGACCCCCGCGGTGCGGAACATGCCGCCGTGCGCGTACATCTTGTCGAGGCCGACGCCCTCGCCGTGGAGGACGGCCATGCCGAGCGCGAGCGTCCCGAAGACGCCGTACAGCTGTGCGCGCATGAAGTTCGGCAGCGTCAAGCGGCTGTCGGGAGTGCGGACGACGAGCGGGCGTCCCTCGTCGAGACCGGCGATCGGCTCACCGGCGAGGTGGTTGTAGGCCAGCAGTCCGCCGGCGTCGGCCTCGCCCTCCAGCGCCGCGGCGAAGAGCGCCGCGTAGGTGGCATCCGGAGTCTGGGGCACGCCCGCGGCGGCGGCGAACGCGCCGAACATGTTCGCCCACGCCGCCAGCTCGCTCGCGCCGTTGTTGCAGTGCACCATCGCCACCGCGTCGCCGGACGGGGTCGTGACCAGGTCGAGCTCGTGGTGCACCTCGGCCAGCGGCCGCTCGAGCACGACCATCGCGAAGATGCTCGTGCCGGCACTGACGTTGCCCGTGCGCGGCGCGACGGCGCACGTCGCGACCATGCCCGTGCCCGCGTCGCCCTCGGGCGGGGCAAACGGGATGCCGGGCTGCAGCGCCCCGCTCGGATCGAGCAGCGCGGCGCCCGCCGCCGTCAGTTCCCCCGCAGCAGCGCCCGCCACGAGCACCTCGGGCAGCAGGTCGCCGAGCGCGGGCACGCGTCCCGCGGCGAGGCCGTCGTACCGCTCCACGAGTTCGGCGTCGTAGTCACGGGTGGCGGAGTCGATCGGGAACATGCCCGAGGCGTCGCCGACGCCCAGGACCTTCTCGCCCGTCAGCTGCCAGTGCACGTAGCCGGCGAGCGTGGTGAGGAAGCGGATCTCGGGCACATGGGGCTCGGCATCCACGACCGCCTGGTGCAGGTGCGCGATCGACCAGCGCAGCGGAATGTTCACGCACAGCAGGTCGGTCAGCTCGGCGGCGGCGACACCGGTGTTGGTGTTGCGCCACGTGCGGAAGGGGGCGAGGAGCTCTCCCTCGGCGTCGAAGGCGAGGTAGCCGTGCATCATCGCCGACACACCCATCGCGGCGTACCGCTCGGGGATGACACCGTACTTGTGCTGTGCGTCAGCGACGAGGCCGGCGTAGGCGGCGCGGAGCCCCGACCACACGGCATCCAGGGAGTACGTCCACAGCTTGTCGGCGTAGACGTTCTCCCACTCGTGCGAACCCGTGGCGAGCACCTCGGCGTCGGGTCCGATGAGGCACGCCTTGATGCGGGTGGAGCCGAGCTCGATGCCGAGCGAGGCCCGGCCTTCGGTGATGTGCGCGTTCATCGACGGTCGTCCGTGCTCTGTCCGTAGACGTTCTGGTAGCGGTTGTAGAGGGCGTCGATCTTGTCCTGCGGGATCGGGATGAGGGGTCCGGCCTCGCGCGCGATGTGCACGGTGCGGGCGACGTCTTCGAGCATGACGGCGGCCTTCACGGCATCCTTCGCGCTCGTCCCGATCGTGAAGGGACCGTGGTTCTGCATGATCACGCCGCGCGAGCGGTGTCCGCGCAGGGTCTCGACGATGCCGCGGCCGATCGAGTCGTCGCCGATGATCGCGAAGGGGCCGACGGGGATGGGGCCGCCGAACTCGTCGGCCATGGCGGTGATGACGCACGGGATCTCTTCGCCGCGGGCCGCCCACGCGACGCCGTAGGTGGAGTGGGTGTGCACGACGCCGCCGACCTCCGGCATGTTCCGGTACACGTACGCGTGCGCGGCGGTGTCGCTGGAGGGGCTGCGCTCGCTCCCGGGCGTGCCGGGGATGGCGTTGCCGTCGAGATCGCACAGGATCATGTTCTCGGGGGCCAGATCGTCGTACGAGACGCCCGAGGGCTTGATGACGAACAGATCGGCGCCCGGGACGCGGCCCGAGACGTTGCCGCCGGTCCAGACGATGAGGTTGTAGCGCACGAGCTCGGCGTGCAGTTTCGCGACGTCGGCGCGGATTGCGTCGATCGCCTCCTGCACCTCGGGCGCGAACGTGGCGGCATCGGACACGCGGGGTCTCCTTCGACGTTAGGGCCGGGTGGCGTGTCTATGTTACCGGTAACATCGCCGGTTTCGCGACCCTCGGATGCGGTCACTTCGCGCCCCGGCCTCCGTGGCGCCCCGCTCTGCCCCGGCATCCGCGCCGCCCCGCCAGGCCTCGCCAGCTTCGCCCCAGCACTCCCGGCGGCCCAGGCCCCGACCACACGGCATCCCGGCCGTCCAGCCCCGCGAGCCGGCGTGCATGGATGGCACGGCATCCGGCATCCCGGCCGTCCAGCTCCGCGAGCCGGCGGGCACATCTCCGGCAAAACCCGAACTTCGGATGCCAACCGCGCCCGCACCCGCGCGCAACGCCGGAGTTCTGCCCGCCGAGCCGCCGCACGCCGGCGCGCATCGCTGCGCCTCATCCGCCTGTCGTGGGGCGTGTCCCACTATGTGCGGAACTGAGGACCTGATGTCGCACAGAGTGGGACATGGACGGCGTGGCATCCGGCACCCCCGCAGCACGGCTCCGCGAGCCGGCGCGCACAACTCCGGCGAAACCGAACCCCGGATGCCGACCGCGTCCGCACCCGCGCGCAACGCCGGAGTTCTGCCGACCGAGGCGCCGCCGCGCCCGCACCCGCACGCAACGCCGGAGTTCTGCCGACCGAGGCGCCGCCGCGGCCACGCCGTCGACGCCGGCCGAGCCACCACCGCGGCCACGCCGTCGACGCCCGCCGAGCCGCTACCGCGCGCGCGCCGTAGAGGCGCGCGGAACCAGCACCGGGTCGGCCGGGGCGGCGGCGGCCTCGCCGAGCACCGCCGCAACCGCCTCGGCGGCCTCGCCGTCGACGTCGAGTCGCACCGTCGTGAGTGCGGGCGTGTAGAAGGCGGCATCCGGATTGTCGTCGAAGCCCGCGACGGAGACGTCCTGCGGTACCGTCAGCCCGCGCGCGGCGAGCGCGGCCATGAGCCCCAACGCCATCTGGTCGTTGGCGACCGCGACGGCCGTGGCGCCCGCGCGCACGTGCGCTGCGACGGCGTCGGCGGCCGCCGCGCCCGATGATGCACTCCAGTCCCCGTCGATCCGACCGACGCACGCGAGCCCTCGGCGCGCGACGGCATCGGCGACGCCGGACGCGCGCGCCAGCGCTTCGCGCCAGTCCGAGGGTCCGGCGACCTCGACGATGCGGCGGTGGCCGAGGTCGGCGAGATGCTCGACGACGAGGGCCGCCGCGGAGCGCTGGCGGATGCCCGACTCGCCGTAGAGCGGCACGAGCGGAACGCCGTGTCCCTCGAGCGGGGTCGTGCTGTGCGCGGCGACGAGAACGACCCCGTCGACGCCCTGTGCGAGCAGGTGCCGGACCGCGGCGTCGATATCGGCGGGGTCGTCCGAGCTGGTGTAGGCGGTCGAGATCCACCGCCCCCGAGCCCGCGCCGCTCGCTCGAGGGCCGCGATGCCCGCCGACGGTCCGTGCAGGGCGGCATCGGATGCCACGACGCCGACCGTGCGCGTGAGGCTCGTGCCCAGCGCGCGAGCGGCGTTGTTCAGGCGGTAGTCGAGCGCGGCGACCGCGTCGAGGACGCGCTCGCGCGTGGCATCCCGGATGCCGGGGTACCCGTTCAGCACTCGGGAGACCGTCTGGGTCGAGACGCCGGCGGCGTCGGCGACCTCGCGCATACCGATGCGCTTTCCCCCGCCGTCGCCGCTCATGGTCCCTCACAGTAGCGGCGACATGACACCCGCCTGACGGCTATACTTGTATATACAACAGCCTTTGCGGTCGATGTCGACCGCGGAGAGGAGCGACCGTGAGCGCGACGACCCCACCCGTCCCCGAGGAGCAGCCGTGCGCATCGGCATCCTGACCAGCGGCGGCGACTGCCCCGGCCTGAATGCCGTGATCCGCGGCGCCGTGCTGCGCGGTTTCGCCGCCGGAGACCACACCTTCGTCGGTTTCCGCGACGGCTGGCGCGGAGCCACCACCGGCGAGCACCTCGTCCTCGACCGCGAACGGATCCGCGGCATCGCGAAGCAGGGCGGCACGATCCTGGGATCGAGCCGCTTCAACCCGTTCGACAACGGCGGCGTGGAGCGCGTGCGTGCGAATTTCGCCGATCTCGGCGTCGACGCCCTCATCGCGATCGGCGGCGAAGGCACCCTCGCCGCGGCGCAGCGACTCGGAGAGGGCGGCATCCACGTCCTGGGCGTTCCGAAGACCATCGACAACGACCTCAACGGGACGGATTACACCTTCGGCTTCGACACCGCCGTGCAGATCGCCACGGATGCCATGGACCGTCTGCGCACCACCGGAGATTCGCACGGCCGCTGCATGGTGGCCGAGGTCATGGGCCGACACGCGGGGTGGATCGCTCTGCACTCCGGCATGGCCGCCGGCGCGCACGCGATCCTCATCCCCGAGCGCCGCACGACGATGGACGAGATCGCGACCTGGGTCACCGATGCCCGGGCGCGCGGGAAGGCCCCGCTCGTCGTCGTCGCCGAGGGTTTCATCCCCGACCAGGCCGACGACCCGCACTCCGAGCGCGGGTTGGATGCCTTCGGACGCCCGCGCCTCGGCGGAATCGGGGAACGCCTCGCGCCGCAGATCGAGGCCCTCACGGGCATCGAGACACGTGCGACGACCTTGGGTCACATCCAGCGCGGAGGAATCCCGTCGGCGTTCGACCGTGTCCTCGCCACCCGCATGGGCATGGCCGCGACCGAGGCGGTGCTGCGTGGGGAGCGCGACCGCATGGTGTCGCTGCGCGGCACCGACCTGACCACCGTCCCCTTCGCCGACGCCCTCGACGAGCTGAAGACCGTCCCCGCCGAGCGCTACGCCGAGGCCGAGATCCTCTTCGGCTGACCCCGCACGCTCCCACGCGCGGTCCCGCCAGCCGGACCTGGACGGATGGGCGGATGCCGAGGGCCCCGGACCGTGATCGGTCCGGGGCCCTCGCGATTCCTGCGTCAGAGCAGGATGGTCAGCGGCGACTCGATGAGGGCGGCCAGACGGTCCAGCCAGCGCGCGGCGATCGCGCCGTCCACGGGCCGGTGGTCCACCGACAGGGTCACCGTGACGACGGTCGCCGCCTCCAGCTCTCCGCCCGCACCCACGACCGGGCGCGCTGTCGCGGCACCGATCGCGAGGATCGCGGCCTGAGGCGGATTGATGATCGCGGCGAACTCGTCGACGCCGAACATGCCGAGGTTCGAGATCGACAGCGTCCCGCCCTCGAGTTCGGACTGCTGGAGCCGACCCTCGTTGGCGCGGGCCACGGCATCCTTGATGCTGCTCGAGAGCACCGTGAGCGACATCGACTCGACCGAGCGGAAGGTGGGCGTGACCAGGCCGCGCTCGCTGGCCACCGCGACCGAGACATCGGCGGTGTCGTAGCCGACGACAGCGTCGTCGGTCCAGATCACGTTCATCTCGGGCACGTCCACGAGCGCACGCGCCGCCGCCTTGACGAAGAAGTCGTTCACCGAGACGCGCACGGTCGCCTGCGCGTTGATCTGCGCGCGCAGCGCCAGGAGGGCGTCGACGCGCAGATGCCGCGTGAGGTAGAAGTGCGGGGCGGTGCGCTTGCTCTCCTGCAGGCGGTTCGCGATCAGTCGACGCAGCTTCGTGTGCGGCGTCGCCGTCCCTCCGGCGGGCGCCGCGACCGGCGCCGCGGGGGCCGTCGTGGTGCCGGCCGCCGGGGTCGCGGGCGACGATGCGGCGGGCGCGTCGGCCGCAGGGGCGGGCGCTGCGGCGGCCGCCTCGACGTCGGCACGCACGATGCGGCCGCGAGGGCCGGACCCGGTCACGGTGGCCAGGTCGACGCCCTTGTCGGCGGCGACCCGACGCGCGAGCGGGCTGGCGAAGATGCGCCCGCCGGTGTCGTTCGTCGCGGCCGACACCTCCTCGGTCACCAGCTCGGGCGCGGCATCGGCGGGGGGCGAGGCCGGAGCGGCCATGTCCTCCGCGGCGAGGGCGGCCGGCGGCGCCGAAGCCGAGCCGCTCGACGCCGCCGGGTCTGGGGCCGCGTCCTCGGACGCGGAAAGGGATGCCGCTCCGCCGAGCTGGGCGAGCAGCTCCTCCGCCTCGGCGGGGTCCTCGCCGGGGGCGATGAGGACGGCGATCGGGTCGCCGACGGGAACCATGGAACCGGATTCCGCCACGAGGGCGTAGATGACGGCATCCTCGTCGATCTCGATGTCGACGACCGCTTTCTCGGTCTCGACCGAGGCGACGGTGTCGCCGGCCGAGACGGAATCACCCTTTTCGACGGTCCAGAACTCCAGCGCCGCGGCGTCGGAGTCGGCGGAGACGCCGGGCATGCGCAGGTAACGAGCCATGTCAGTTGTCCTCTCTCGCCCGGCTCAGACGATCGCCGTCAGCGCGGCGACGATGTCGTCGGTGGTGGCCAGGGCCGCCGCCTCGAGCACTTTCGAGATGCTCGGAGACGACTCCGACCCGGTGACCCGCTCCACGGGAGCGTCCAACCAATCGAAGTACCGGCGTTGGATCTCGTCGGCGAGCCAGCCGCCGTACGACGTGCCCTCCGAGCCCTGCTCGACGATGAGGACCCGATTGGTCTTGCGGATCGACTCGCCGATGGTGTCCCAGTCCACGCTGGCCTTGTCGAGCCAGCGCAGGTCGATGACCTCGCCGTCGACGCCGGCTTTCTCGACCGCCTCGACGGCCCGGTGCACCATGGACAGGTAGCTGATGACGGTGACCTGGGTGCCCTCCCGACGGACGGCGGCCTTGCCGAACGGCAGGCAGTAGTCGAGGTCCTTCGGGGCCTCCCCCATCGACTTGTAGAGGTCGGCGTCGTGTTCGAGGACCGCGACGGGGTCCTTCAACCGCATCGCGGTGTTGAGGAGGCCTACGTAGTCCAGCGGCGATGAGGGCGCGATGATGCGCCACCCGACCGAGGTCGCGAGAATCCCGGCGGGGTCCATCGAGTGCTGCGAACCGTAACCGGTGTTGGTGCCGATCTTGATCCGCAGCAGCAACGGCATGTCGTGGTCGCCGCCGAACATGTGCCGCGCCTTGCCGATCTGGTTGAAGAGCTGATCGGCGGCCACCCACAGAAAGTCGGCGTACATGAGCTCGACGACCGGGTAGTAGCGCCCGTCGAGCGCGAGTCCTCCCCCGAAACCGGTGAAGGCGTTCTCGCTGATGGGCGTGCCGAGGGTGCGGTCGGGGAAGTCGTCAGCCAGGCCCTTCGTCGCTCCGCGCGACCCGCCGTTGAGGCGGTGCACGTCCTCACCGAGGACGACGATCGAGGGGTCTTGCTCCATACGGCGATGCATCACCTCGGCGATGACATCGACGAACTTCTTCTCCTCCAGCTCGTCGGGCCCGAAGTCGGCGTTGTCCTTGACGGCGACGTCGGTGATCTCGGGGATCTCGCCCCGGATGCCGAGGTTGATCGTGTCGGTCGACGGCCACAGCTCGGCGCGCAGCCGCAGCTGACCGGGCTTGCCGTCGGGATCCGCCTCGACGACGGTCGAACCGACTTCCTGCATGATCTTCTTCGCGCGGGTGCGCACCGCCTGCGCCTCGTCCGCGCTCAGGATGCCGCGGCGCACGATGTGGGACTCGACCAGGGCGATCGGGTCGCGATCACGCCACCCCTTCTCCTCGTCCTTGGTGCGGTATCCGAAAGCCGAACCGGGGAACGGTCCGTTCTGGTGGAAGAAGCGGTACGTGTCGGCCTCGACGATCGTCGGTCCTCCCCCGGCCCGCATGAGTTCGACGGCCTGCTGCATCGCGAGGTAGACGGCAAGGGTGTCCTGCCCGTCGACGCGCCAGCTGGGGATGCCGAACCCGAGTCCGCGGCCGGACAGGCGCGCTTCGCCGGTGGCTTCGGCGACGGTCGTCGACACGGCGTACTGATTGTTCTCGATGAAGAAGCACGTCGGCGTCTTCCACGCCGAGGCGAGGTTGAAGCTCTCGAGCACCGAGCCGATGTTGACCGCACCGTCGCCGAAGAACGTCACCGCGACGTTGTCGGTGCCCGCGTGCTGATCGGCCCACCCGAAGCCGACGGCGAACGGAACGGCTCCCCCGACGATGGCGTTGGTGCCCATCGCCCCGGCCTCGGTCCACTGCAGGTGCATCGAACCTCCGCGACCCTTGCAGTAGCCATCGCGCAGACCCGCGATCTCGGAGAGCGCGCGGTAGAGCACCTCGCGCACCTCGGGCGAGAAGTCGGCGGTGGCGTCGAACCCGTTCGGCTGGACGTGACCGAAGGCCTTGGCGAGGAACTGGTGGTGGCCGCGGTGCGACCCGTTGACCTGGTCGGCGCTGACCAGCGGCAGCGCCGAGCCGACGGCGCCGCCCTCCTGCCCGATCGAGGAGTGGGCGGGACCGTTGATGAGCTTCTGTCCCGCGAGCTCGAGTACGTACTCCTCGAAGGCGCGGATGAGGTGCAGCTGCACCAGCATGGTCTGCAGGAGCACCGGGTCAGCGGCATCCCAGTCGGCCTCGGTCGTTCGGAGTTCGACCCACGGTGCCGCGGGCTCCAGCGTGATGGTCTGAGCCATGATCCTCATCCTCGATGAATCCTCCGGCGCGCAGTGGCCGGACCGACGTCGGGCCGACACGGTCAGATAGGCTTCAGCGAAGCCGAGCGGACGTCGTCGTACCCGTTGTAAAAATACAATACAAGTATATACAAGGTTAGACGAGTTTGTCCTGTTCGGCGACGACGATGATCGGCGACGCGCGAGCTGCGATGTCGCGACCGCCGCACGGAAGGGGCACCGGATGACCGAGAAGCTGGATCGCGACTCTGCAACACCGCTCTACATCCAACTCGCCGACGTGATCCGCGACAAGATCCAGCGCGGCGAATGGGTACCGGACCAGAAGATCCCGTCCGAGAACGAGCTCAACCAGATCTACGGCATCAGCCGCATGACCGCCCGCCAGGTGCTCGCCCGGCTCGTCGATGAGGGACTGCTCTTCCGCGTCCAGGGCAAGGGCACGTTCGTGTCCCGGCGCAAGATCAGCACGCGCTCTCCGTCCTACCAGGGCATCCGCGAGCAGCTGGAGCAGCAGGGCTACGCCACCGAGACCGAGGTCCTCACCAGCACCCTGGTGGATGCCGACGCCCGCGTGGCATCCGCCCTCTCGCTGCCCGAGGGGACCCAGGTCTACAACGTGCGCCGCCTCCGCCGCGTCGAGGGTCACCCCATCAGCCTGCACGAGTCGTTCGTGCCCCGGGCCCTCGCCCCCGAGATGCTCGATCGCGACCTCGCCCACGAGCAGCTGTGCACGGTGCTGGATCGCGACTTCGGTCTGCGGATGGCCGGGGTCACCGAGACCCTCGAGACGACCACCGCCTCCCCCGCGGTGGCCAAGCTGTTCGGCACGCGGGCGGGCACGCCCCTGCTTCTGCTGGAGCAGCGCATCGCCGCACCCGACGGCACGCCGTTCGAGTTCAGCCGCATCAGCTTCCGCGGCGACATGATCCGCCTCGAGTTCCATTACGACCTCACCTGAGATCGCACGCACGACGGCCCCGCCGAAGCGGGGCCGTCGTGCGTGTGATCAGGCGCGCGCCGCGAGAATCCTCTCCAGTCCCTCGACGCCGATCACGCCGCGGTCGTCGCGCACGTCGAGCCCCGAGCGGACCGTCGCCGGCGTGCGGGCATCCCCGACGACGTCGACGATGACCGCCGCCGCCGGGAAGTCGTCGTCGGCGGTGAAGTGACTGACCGTCACGATGTGGGCCATCCCCGCGGCAGCGGCCGCGGCGGCACCGGATTGCGAGTCCTCGATGACCACGATCTCCTCGGGCGAGCGGCCGAGCGACTCCGCCGCCAGCAGATAGATGTCGGGCGCCGGCTTCTTGGCCGGGACGACGTCGCCGGCGAACACCCCGGCCATACGCCCGCGCAGCTCGGACCCCACCACGGAGGCGAGCACGGCCTCGACGCTCTTCTCGGCGGAGGTCGACGCACAGGCGACCTGCCAACCGGCATCCAACGCCTCCCGGACGATGCGGGCGATTCCCGGCCGCCCGGGGAGAGCGCCGCTTTCGACCAGTTCGACGTAGATCTCGGACTTGCGTTTGTGCGCGCGGACGATCAGCGCGTCGACCTCTTCGGCAGTGCCGAGACCGATCTCGGGATGCTGGGCGAGGTAGGCGCGCATGCGCTCTTTGCCGCCACCGATGCGCAAGAGCGGGCCGTACTCGTCGGCGCTCCACCGGAACGGCATCCCCAGCTCCTCGAAGGTGCGGTTGAAGGCGACCAGGTGGCCGTCCAACTCGGTGTCGGCGAGGACGCCATCGCAATCGAGGATGAGGGCGCGACCGCTCATGCGGACACCTCCTGACGCGAACCCGAACGGAACAGGGCGATGTGCTCGGTCACGACGTCCTCGACCGCGGCCCCGATCTGGTCGAAGAGCCGCACCGGCTCCCACTTGCCGGTGCGCTCGGCCTCGGCGAGGTGGTCACGCGCGGAGTACATGTACGCCAGCTTCAGCGCGGTGGAGATGTTGATCTTGGACACGCCGGCATCGATGAAGCGCGCGAACTCCTCCCCCGAGAGCCCCGTCCCGCCGTGCAGCACGATCGGGATGTCGGTCAGCGCGGCGAGCGCGGCGACGCGGTCGAACAGCAGCACGGGCGAGGCCTTGTAGAGCCCGTGGGCCGTTCCGAGGGCGGGGGCGATGAGATCCGTGCCGGTCTCCTCGGCGACCGCGACGAGCTGCTCATCGGGGTAGAAGTGCACGTTCGGGTCGTCCGAGCCGACGCCGTCCTCGACACCGACGATGTTCTCGATCTCGCTCTCGACGTCGACACCGGCCGCGTGAGCCTCCGCCGTCACCTCGGCCGTCTCCGTCCGAGCGACGTCGAAAGGACGGTCGGAGGCGTCGAACAGCACCGACGACCAGCCGTGGGCGATCGTCTCGGTGATCACGGCGCGGTCCGGGCAATGGTCGAGGTGAAGGGCGACGGGGACATCGGCGGCGTCGGCGGCCGCGCGTGCGAGGCCCGCCAGCACCTCGGCTCCGAAGTACTTCACCGTCTTGACCGAGGTCTGCAGGATGATGGGCGACCCGGCGCGGTCGGCCGCACGGACGACAGCGGCGATCGAGATGCCGTCGACGATGTTCACCGCGGGGATCGCGTACCCGTTCGCGCGCGCCTCGCGGGCGAGCAGCTTCGTGCTGGCGAAAGTCATTGGGGGTTCCCTCCTCTGGATCGGAGCGGCTCTGCTGCGATCAGTTTAACAGTACAAGTATAGCCAACCCTATACAACTAGACCCCTCCGTGGCCGCCGCCGGCGCGCTCGGCCCGGGCGAACACACGATCGAACAGGTCGTCGTTCCAGCGGCCGGCGAGGACGAGCAGATCGGCGAGCGACATCCGATCCCGCATGAAAGGCAGCGCCTCGAGCGCCCAGCGCGCCCGATCCGCCGACACCGCGGGGCGCAGCTGGGCGAACGTCGTCGGCGCGCCCCACGCCCGCAGAGCCGCCACCGGAAGCGCGGGGTCGGCGGCGAGCGCACGCAGCGTCGACACGTGCTCGCGGCGACGGTGGAAGAAGTCCTCGATCATGGGCGCGGCGGCCACCCATCGGCGCATCTTCGTCTCGACAGCGCGCCAGCACTCGTCCCCCAGCGCTCCGGAGGAGTCGACGGGATGCCAGACCGCCCGCACCCGCTCTTCCAGGCCGAGCGGCACGACGAGGTCGTCCGGACCGACGTCGAACACGCGTTCTTCGGTCAGCGCCACGTCCCACAGCGCCGCCGAAAGGACGCTGGCGACGCCCACCTGCGCACCGTGCAGGTCGTGCTCACCACCCTCCGCGAGCGCGGCCATGTCCAGGACATGGCTGACGAGGTGTTCGACACCCGACAGCGGCGCCGTGCTGCCCGCCTCGCCGATGACGAGACCACCGACGGTGAGCACATCCACGAGGGCGGCGAGCCGCTCGTCCGCGGCGAGCGACGTGTCCGCCAACCGCGGGGCGAGGTCGCGCACGGGGTCGACGAACCGGCTGTCGTACGCGCCCGGATCCATGCCGAGCGCGCAGGCCAGGTACCAATCGGCCGGGGACGACCAGATCGCCACGGCGTCGCCCACGCCCGCTCGCGTGAGATCCATCGGCGCTCCCGCGACGACATCGTGATCGACCACGAGGGCGTCGGGCCATCGGCTGGGGACCGTCCGCTTGGCTCCGCTGCGCACGAGCACCGACAGGGGGTCGGCGAACCCGTTCACGCTCGCGGCCGTCTGCACGGACACGAGCGGGACCCGCAGCGTCGCCGACACGACTTTGCCGAGGTCGCTCACCGTTCCCGAGCCGACGGTGACGATGATCGCGCCTCCCGCGACCGCGGCCGTCACCTCGTCCACCGTCGCCTCGTCGAGAGTGACGCCGTGCGGGCCGGCGGGCACGGGAACCGCGCGCCGAGGCCGCCCTGAGGGAAGAGCGGCGCTGACCAGGGCGTCCAGGGGGGCGCCGGAGACGAGCTTGGGGGTGTCATCGGAGACGAGGACGATGTCCCCGACGGGGGCGAGCTCGTCGACGAGGGAGGCGAGGTGCCGCAACGCGCCGGGTTCGGCGATGAGGCGCATCGCCCCGCCGGAGGACGTGCGGGCCAGGTCGATCGTCGATACGGAGGTCATGGGGGATCCTTTCCCGCGTCGCGCGCGCGACGCGGAGACGTCAGCGGAGGGCGAGGTCGACGTCCAGGAGGTCGTCGATGCGGTCGAGCACGAAATCGGGGCGCTGCTCCTCCGGCGCCGCCGCCAAGAGGCCGCGGTCGGTCTCTCCGGTCAGCACGAGGGCCGAACGCATTCCGGTGTTCTTGGCGAAGAGCATGTCGGTGGCCAGCCGATCGCCCACCATCACCGAGGTCGCGGGATCCAGACCGGTCTCGGCGGCGATGATCTCCAGCAGATCCTTCGACGGCTTGCCGAAGACGGCCTCGCATTCGATCTGGGTTCCCGCGGTGATCGCGGCCGTGATGCAGGCGGCATCCGGTTCTCCACGCCCGCCGGGGAAGGGGCAGAACCGGTCGGGGTTCGTCGTCACCAGCCGAGCGCGCCGATGGAACCACAGCGCGTCGAAGGCGATCTGCAGCTTGCGGTACTCGAACGTGCGGTCGTACGACGACACGACCAGGTCGATACGCTCCGGGTCGTCGCTCATGTGGATACCCGCCTCAGCCAGCGCCTCGACCAGCGGCATCTCGCCGATCGGGAACACGGCCGCGTGAGGCATGGTGCGACGGATCCACGACACCGTCGCGGCGAGGCTCGTGTAGACCTCGGGCACCGCCGTCGGAAGTCCCAGCCGCGTGAGTTTGTCGGCGTAGTCCTCGGGACGCTTCGTGGGGTTGTTGCTGCAGAAGATGACGCGCTTGCCGCGCGCGCGCAGCCCCTCGATGAGACGTTGCGCCCCGGGCAGGAGCGCTTCGCCGAGGTAGATCGTGCCGTCCAGGTCGAAGACGTAGGACTCGAAGTCCGGGATCTGTGCGGGGCGGTTCATGCCACGGCCGCCGTCCAGCCACGGGTCAGATCGCGCGCCGCACGCCACCCCGCGTAGAGCTCGTCCGCGCGACCGGCGTCGATCTGCGGCTCGAAGACGCGGTCGACGACGTACTTCGACCGCACTTCCGCCAGATCTCGGTACACCCCGGTGGAGAGGCCGGCCAGCATCATGGCACCGAAGATGGTGGCCTCGGAATTCTTCGGCCGGACGACGGGAATGCCGAGCACATCGGCCTGCAGCTGGCACAGGAGGTCGTTCTTGACGGCCCCTCCGTCCACCCGCAGCTCGGGGATCTCGAAATGCGAGCCCGTGACGGCGGCATCCACCAGATCCCGTGTCTGGAACACCATCGACTCCACGGCGGCGCGGATGATGTGCAGACGGTTGGTCGCATTGGACATCCCGACGATCACGGCCCGCGCGGTGGGGTCCCACGTGGGCGCTGCCAGACCCGTGAAGGCCGGGACGAGATACACGCCTTCCGTCCCGGCGACCTGACCGGCGTACCACTCGCTGTCGGGAGCGGCGTGGATGAGCTGGAGGTCGTCGCGCAGCCACTGCATCGTCTTGCCCATCGCGTACACGACGCCCTCGGTCTCGTACATCACCTCGCCGCGGATGTTCCACGCCGCGCTGGGGGTCAGCCCCTCGGGACGGAAAGGGGTCGCGCCGTTGTTGATGTTGAGGACGCCGGCGGTGCCGTAGGTCATCTTCACCTGGCCCTGCGCGTGCGCCGCCTGGCCGAACAGGCCGGCCTGCTGGTCTCCGAGATCGGAGGCGATCGGCACAGGCGCGCCGAACGTGGCCTCGATGGTGCCGAAGTGCGCATCGGAGGGAACGATGCGGGCGAGCATGTGCCGCGGAATCCTCATCCCGCGCAGCAGATCGTCGTCCCAGTCGCAGGTCTCAAGGTTCATCATCATCGTCTGCGACGCGTTCGAGGGCTCGGTGACGAAGGACTCACGACCGGTGAGGTTCCAGATCAGCCACGTGTCGACGGTGCCGGCCAGCAACTCGCCCCGCTCGGCGCGTTCCTGCGCCCCGGGCACGTGATCGAGGATCCACCGGATCTTGGATGCCGCGTAGAAGGCGTCCGGGACGAGGCCGGTGCGCTCCTTGATCAGTTCGCCGAGACCCGAGTCCACCCACTGCTGGACAACGCCGTCGGAGTGGCGGGAGGCCCACACGATGAGGTTGAAGATGGGACGCCCGGTCTCCTTCTCCCACACCATCGCCGACTCGCGCTGGTTCGTCAGGCCGACCGCGGTGAGCTGATCGGGGGTGATTCCCGCCTGGCTCATCGCCTCGCGCATGACGTCGAGCTGCGTGTGGAGGATCTGCATCGGGTCGTGCTCGAGCCAGCCGGGGCGCGGGGAGATCTGGGTGAGCTCGGACTGCCCGAATCCGAGCACGGTGGCGTCCTCGTCGATGACGAACGCCCGAGCGCTCGTCGTTCCCTCGTCGATACCGAGGATGTACTGGGTCACAATGTCGCCCTTCGTCTGGCGGTGGCGGAGCCCGCGCGGCGTTCCGCGGGCAGGGCGGAGCACCGGTGCGCTGCGCGCACCGGTGCCCCGGAGGGGGATCAGGCGACCTGGACCTTCTTGGTCCACCCCTTGGTCAGCTCGCGGGCGGCGGTCCAACCCGCGTAGCGCGCGTCGGCCTCGTCCCGGCTCATCTGCGGCTCGAACACGCGGTCAACCACCCACTTGGACTCGAGCTCTTCGAGGCTGGAGTACACGCCCGTGGTCAGACCCGCCAGCAGCATGGCGCCGAAGATCGTCGCCTCGGCGTTCTTGGGCCGGATGACGGGCACGCCGAGCATGTCGGCCTGCAGCTGGCACAGCAGGTTGTTCTTCACCGCACCGCCGTCCACCCGCAGTTCGGGGATCGACAGGTCCGAGCCCGCGAGAGCGGCCTCGACGACGTCGCGGGTCTGGAACACCATCGATTCCACGGCCGCGCGGATGATGTGCAGCCGGTTGGTGGAGTTGCTCATGCCGATGAGTGCGGCACGCGCGTACGGATCCCACGTGGGGGCGGCGAGGCCGGTGAAGGCCGGGATCAGGTAGACGCCCTGCGTGTCAGGCACCTGCCCCGCGTACCACTCGCTGTCGGGGGCGGCGTGGATCAGCTGCATGTCGTCGCGCAGCCACTGCATGGTCTTGCCCATGGCGAACAGGACGCCCTCGACCTCGTACGCCGTGGTTCCTTGCACACCCCACGCCAGGCTCGGGGTGAGGCCCTCGATACGGCGCGGCGTGCTGCCGCAGTTGATGTTGAGCACGCCCGCGGTGCCGTAGGTCATCTTGACCTGACCCGGGGTGAACGCGGCCTGACCGAAGAGACCGGCCTGTTGATCGCCGAGGTCGGACCCGATGACGACGGGCGCGCCGAAGGTCGGCTCGATGGTGCCGAAGTTCGAGTCGGACGGGACGATCTCGGCGAGCATGCCGACCGGAATGTTGTAGTGCCCGAGCAGCTCCTCGTCCCACTGCAGGGTCTCGAGGTTCATCATCATGGTGCGCGACGCGTTGGAGTAGTCCGTCTTGAACGACTTCCGCCCCGTGAGGTTCCAGATGAGCCACGTGTCGACGGTCCCGGCGAGCAGCTCGCCGCGCTCGGCCCGCCCCTGCGCTCCCGGCACCTGGTCGAGGATCCACCGGATCTTGGATGCCGTGTAGTAGGCGTCGGGGATGAGGCCGGTGCGCTCCTGGATGAGGTCGCCGATGCCGGCATCCACCCAACCCTGGACGATGTCGACGGAGTGGCGTGAAGCCCAGACAATGGCGTTGTAGATCGGGCGGCCGGTCTCCTTGTCCCACACGATGCCGGTCTCTCGCTGGTTGGTCAGGCCCACGCCGGCCAGCTGATCGGGCGTGATGCCGGCGTCACGCAGCGCGGCGCGGATGACCTCGAGCTGTGTGTTCAGGATCTGCATCGGGTCATGCTCGATCCAGCCCGGCCGCGGGTAGATCTGCGTCAGTTCGGCCTGACCGAAGCCGACGACGGTGGTGTCCTCGTCGATGACGAAGGCACGCGCGCTCGTGGTTCCTTCGTCGATTCCCAGCAGGTATTTGACCATGGGTACTCCCACTTCATCGTGTTGGAGGTGAATGCGTCGTCGGGCACGGGCGTCCGACGGCACGCTGAGGTTATTCGGATAGAACTTGTATAGTCAAGTATTGCCCTGTTAGTCGCAGATCTCTACTCTGTGATCCGGTCGGTAGCGCCCGACCGAAGGTTATCCCTATCCGCGCACACAACGACGTGAAGCCAAGGACACACACATGGACATCGATCTCTTCTCGATCCTCGCCGCCGCCGCCGGCGGCTTCTTCGGCGCCGCCATCGGCGCCCTGCAGGCGTTCATCTTCACCGGGGTCATGGTGCTCGTCGGGCTCGTGAGCCTGATCGCCGATCCCTCCTCGCCGATCCTCGGATCGGTCGCCTTCGGACCGGCGTTCGGTCCGCACATCTCCTTCGCCGGTGGCGTCGCGGCCGCGGCGTACGCGGCTCGCAAGCACGATCTCCAGGGGAAGGACATCGTCACGCCCCTGGCGAAGTTCGCCCAGCCCGACGTCCTGCTCGTGGGCGCCCTGTTCGGCGTCTTCGGCTACTTCCTCCAGAAGCTCGTCGCGCTCATCCCGTGGTTCGGGGCGAACACGGACTCCGTAGCCGTCACGGTCCTCGTGTCGGCGCTCGTCGCCCGGATCGTCTTCGGACGCAAGGGCGTCTTCGCTCGCAACTCCTCCGGCGCCAGCGGCTGGGCCGCGTACTCGCCGTCGGACGAGGGCCGGTGGATCGAAGGACAGGAACGCTTCGTGCCCAACACCGTCCTCGGCGTCTTCGTCGGCGGGCTCGGCGCCTTCGTCGCCATCACGATCGCGCAGTCGCTTCCCGCGATCGCCGGGAGTGCCGCAACGTTCATGTTCGCCGTCTCCGCCGTCTCGCTGATCTTCCTCACCATCGGCATCCCGGTTCCCGTGACACACCACATCACCCTGCCCGCCGGCGTCGCCGCCGTCACCTTCCTCCCGATCGTCGGCGGACAGGCGTGGGCGGCCATGCTCATCGGCATCGCGGCCGGTGTGCTCGGCGCCTGGATCGCCGAGGTCTTCGCCCGGCTGTGGCTCGCACACGGCGACACCCACATCGACCCGCCGGCCGCGGCGATCTGGCCCGTGACCACCCTCGTCCTGGGCGCGGCCGCGCTCTTCCCGGCGGTGAGCTGACCCGATGGGCCACGAGACCGGGACCCCGCAGGACGTCCACGCCGTCGCCCTCGACGTCGACGGAACCATCGCCGGCGCCGACCACGCGGTGAGCGCGCGCACGATGGCCGCGATCGCCGCCGTGCACGCCGCGGGGCTCCCGGTCTTCCTTCTCACCGGCCGATCGCGCCGCAGCGTCCTGCGCCTGGCGCGTGAGCTGGGGTTGCGCAACCGCGTAGCCGCAGCCAACGGTTCGGTCGCCTTCGACCCCGTGGCCGACGTCGACACGCGCGTCGCGCCGATGTCGGCCGCAGACGTCACCGCCGCGGTCGGGCTTCACCGCTCCACGGGACTGGCCCTGACGTGGTGGGAACGCGACACCATCTGGGTGGATGCCGACGGCCCCGCGGCCGACGAGCTGATCGCGCTCGGAGAGTCGCCCGAAGCGATCCGCGTCGGCGACCCCGACGGCATCCGCCCGGACACGACCCTCAAGATGATGCTGCACGGGACACCGGAGGCCCTCGACGCCGCCGCGCACGAGGTGCGCACCGCTCTCCCGGACGCGGCCCGGTCGATGGACACGTTCTGGGAATTCGTCGCACCGGACGCCCACAAGTGGGCCGCGTTGCAGCATCTGCTCGCGGGGGAGATCGACCCCGCACACGTCCTCGGCATCGGCGACGGGGGCAACGACGTGCCCTGGCTGAGTCGCATCGGCCACCCGGTCGCGATGGCGAACGCCCGCGACGAAGTCAAAGCACTCACCCGACGCCATACCCTCCACCACGCGGACGACGGCGCCGCCGTCGTCCTGGAAGAGCTCGCCGCCGAGCTGGACCGAGCCCGACACTGAAGGAACCCCATGCCCACTCCCCTCGACCTGTTCGCCCTCCCCGAGACCGTGCGCGACAGCGACCACATCGTGGCGACCTACGTGCTCGAACTCCCGGCCGACGCCGACGCTCTCGTCCGCGCCACCCGCTTCGCAGTGGGTCAGACCATCGGGACGTGGCTGCCGGTTCCCGGGATCACCGACGACATGCGCGCCCGGCACGAGGCTCGCGTGCTGAGCGTGTACAGCCTTCCCCCCTCCGACACCACACGCATCGACGATCCCGCGCGGATCGGCTACGTCCTGCGCATCGCCGTCCCCACGATCAATTTCGGCGCCTCGCTGCCGATGCTGCTGACGACCGTGCTCGGCAACGACTCCTCGACGTCGGTGGAGGCCAAGCTCGTCGACCTCGAAATGCCCGAGTCCTTCACGCGTTCGTTCTCCGGACCGGCCTTCGGCGTCGAGGGCCTGCGCCGACTGACCGGCGTCCACGACCGGCCGCTTCTGCTCAACATGCTGAAGCCGTGCGCGGGCATGCCGCCCGCTGTCGCCCGGGACGTGTTCTTCGAGACCGCCCTCGGGGGCATCGACCTCATCAAGGACGACGAGCTCACGGCCGACCCCGAGTACTCGCCCGTCGTGGAGCGCGTGCGCCTTTTCACTCGAGCCGCACGGCAAGCCGCGCAGGAGACCGGCATCGAGACGATCTACATCCCCAACGTCAGCGATCGACCGGATCGCATGATCGACACCGCCCGCCGCGCCGTGGACGCCGGTGCCCGCGCCGTCATGGCGACCTACGCCACGGTGGGGTACGGGTCGCTCGAGGCCCTGGCCGAGGCCGTCGACGTTCCCGTCCTCGCGCACTTCGCGGGCGCGGCCCCCTACTTCGAAGGACCGTCGACGGGCATGAGCGCTCCCCTGGCCATGGGCCTGTTGCCGCGCCTCGCCGGCGCGGACCTCGCCCTGGTCAGCACCCCCTACGGCGGTGCGACGATCCGCTCGCTGCCCTATCAGCGCACCGTGCACCAGCTGCTCCTCCCCCGGCCCGGCATCGCGCCGACGATGCCCGTCATCGGTGGCGGCGTGCACCCCGGCACGGTCGCCCGCTACGTCGCCGACCTCGGCGTCGACATCGTGCTCGGTGCCGGAGGCGCCGTCCAGGGTCACCCCGGGGGCGCCGCGGCCGGCGTCCGAGCGATGCGTCAAGCGATCGACGCCGCCGTCGCGGGGGTCCCGGTCGAGGAGGCCGCGGCGGACACAGACGAACTCCGGGTCGCGATCGACGCGTGGGGCGTCATCTGACCCGGAGTTCCCTCGACGGCGGCCCGGACGCCACGCACCCGGGCCGCCGTTCGGCATTCACGTGGATCGCACCTCGGCGATCGTGGCGAGAAAGCCCGCGGCATCCACTCCCGCGCGGCCGAGGAAGACTCCGTCCGGGATGCCGCTGGGCGCACCGGCCGCACGGCCGGCCGCGGCGATCGCCGCGTACGTCCCGGGGCCGGCACTGCCGCCGTAGACCACCCGCACCGGGCCGCGGCGATCGGCGAGGAGTTCTCGGAGCCGGGCGACGACACCCACCACGTGGGCCGGTGGGGCGGGTTCGGCAGCACCGATCGCCCACGTGGGCTCGTAAGCGACCACTACGGGCGCGTCTGCGGCGATCTCGCCGAATGCCGCGTCCAGCTGCGGCCGGATGATGCGCTCGGGGTCGGCACCGCGTTCGGGCTCGCCCACGATCAGGACGGGGGCGATGCCCGCGCCCGCTGCGGCGCGCGCCTTGGCCCCGAACACCTCGGGGGTTTCGCCGAAGTACCGCACGCGCTCGGGGTGCCCGATCATCGCCAGCCGCGCGCCGAGTCCCGCCAGCAGCTCCGCGTTGTCTTCTCCGGTGAAGGCCCCGACGGGGTGCGCCGACACGTCCTGGGTGCCGACGACGACGCCGAGCGGCGCGAGCATCTCGACGCCCCGGGCCAGGAGGGCGGCGGGCAGACAGACGAAGACACCCTCCCCCTGCTCAGGAGTGCGCTTCAGACCGTCGACGAGGGCGTCGAGCCAGCGCTCAGCGGTATCGGCGGTGAGGTAGCTCTTCGGGCTGCATCCGACCATGGTCGCGGGCAGGGACATCAGACCTCCTGTCGTTCGGATCGGCATCCTCGCTCGAACCGAAGTTGTGTACTCTTGTATATACATCTTAGGTGCACCGGCACCGCCCATGTCCCCGTCAATGGAGAACGAGACATATGACCAGCTTCTCTCGCGCCGATGCCGCGCAGCTGACCGGCCGGACGTTCGACGTCCTCGTCGTGGGGGGAGGCATCAACGGTGTCGCGATCGCCCGCGAAGCCGCCACCCGCGGACTCTCCGTCGCCCTGATCGAACGCGGCGATCTCGCCGTGGGCACGTCGTCGTGGAACAGCCGCCTCATCCACGGCGGGCTCCGCTACCTCGAGCACGGCGAGATCCCGCTCGTCTACGAGTCGCTCCACGACCGCGAATGCCTGTTCCGTATCGCACCGCACCTGGTCACGCCGCTCCCCTTCGTCGTGCCCCTGTACGGACACAACCACCTCCCGGGCTGGATGTTCCGCATCGGACTGCTCATGTACGACGTGCTGTCGCTGCGCAAGTCCGTGCCCGCACACCGCTACCTCGGCCGCAAGGCCATCGACACCGAGCTGCCCGGGCTCGAGAAGGACCGCCTGTCCGGCGCGGTGCGGTACTACGACGGGCAGGTCACATACCCCGAGCGCCTGGTGATCGAGACCGCCCTGTCGGCCGCCGACTCCGGCGCCGTCATCGGCACCTACATCGAGGCATCCGACGTCCTGCGCGACGGCGCGCGCGTCGTCGGCGTCGCCGCGCGCGACGTTCTCACCGACGAGACGTTCGAGATCCGAGCCGGCGCGGTCGTCAACGCCGCCGGCCCCTGGGTCGATGAGATCGGACAGAAGCTGGGGATGCCACGACAGATCGGCGGCACGACGGGCACGCACTTCGTCGTAAACGCCTTCCCGGGCGCTCCCGACGCGTGCATCTACTTCGAAGCCCGATCGGACAATCGTGCGATTCTCGTCATCCCGTGGAACGGCCGCTACCTCATCGGCACCACCGACGACCGCTTCGACGGGGACCCGGGGGCGGTGCGCGGAACAGACGAGGAGGTGGCCTATCTCCTCGCCGAGACGAATCTGCTGATCCCCAGCGCGCACCTCACCGCTGACGACGTGCTCTACACCTACACGGGAGTGCGCCCCCTCCCCTATCGGCCGGGAGTCAAGGCCGGCAACATCCCGCGCAGCCACCTGATCCTCACGCACGACGACGCCCCCGGTCTCGTCACGATCGTCGGCGGCAAGCTGACCCCGCACCTCAGCCTCGGACAGCAGACCATCGACAAGATCGCTCGGAAGCTCGGGCGCCGCCTGACCCCCTCCCGGACGGCGCGGATGCCGCTTCCCGGCGCACTCTCTGCGCGCTGGGCGGGAGCCGCGGCGGCGCGTCAGAGCCTGCTCGCAACCCTCCCCTTCGAACCCGCGCTCGCGGAGCGCCTCGTCGATGTGTACGGCGCGGGGGCAGCGGCGATTCGCGACCTCGCGGCGACCGACCCCGGGGAAGCAGAGGTGTTCGGCCACGGCCGGGGCGCCGTTGTCGCGGCGGAGGTGACCCATGCAATCCGCGCAGAGGGCGCCGCCACCCTCGTCGACATCCTGCACCGGCGCACACTCGTCGGTCTCGAGCCGGCGCTGGGCACCGACGTCGAGCGCGCCGTGGCCGAACGCGCCGCGCGCGAATTGGGGTGGGATGCCGCGCGGGTGGCGGCCGAGATCGCCGCCCACCGCTCCTACGTCGAGCGTCTGCAGGGCGGGGTCTCCCGTCCGCGCACGGTCGCCCCCGCCACCGCGAACACGAAGGGCTGAGCGCATGCCTCATTACGATCTGGTCATTCTTGGTGCGGGTCCCGGCGGGTACGTCGCGGCCGTGCGCGGCGCGCAGCTGG